>JAPOVV010000006.1 GCA_026707945.1 Gammaproteobacteria bacterium
CATTCGTCGTCGGCCTGTTTCCAACGCAGGCTATGGCTAACCGGCGCTTCCCCTATTGTGCGACATTCCACCCGCGAAATGCGACAGAAGGGCCCCCGCTGCTGCAAAATGATAAGGTCGGGAGCTTTGCCCACATAGCTCAGGAGGTAGAGCGCGTTCTTGGTAAGAACGAGGTCTCCGGTTCAACCCCGGATGTGGGCTCCAGAAAAAGACATCGTTTGAGGGTTGGAAGTGGTGGAAAGCTCAAATCAACCCGATGGCGACCGCGTGACAGCCAGCCCTCCGTGTTTTTCAAACGGCCACTATCAGATTCCAAAGTCGGTTCACGAATGCTTCAGCGTGAAATTAGACAAATGAGTACGGGCACTTAAATGTTGCCAGACTTTCCGAAAATCAAGCGCAGATGGAAAAGCGTATGGCTCAGAAACGCTAGAGCGTCCCTGAGACAGGGCCCCCTCATGTCTCAAATCAAGGCGGTCAGACATTTCGAAGGAGACGAGTTGAAAGTGACCGATGCTACGGGTCAAACAGAAGAGTCGACTTACAAGACTCTCACGGATGAATTGCGAGTCGATTATCAGGTCCTGATTGATCGAGGCCCAGATTACCTCGCAACTCGGTCAGAGGAGCGGACACCGGAGTTTGGCCGGCAACAGTTGAATATGGTTCGTGAACATATAGACGAGATCACCGCAAGGACGGGAAATGTGGTAGACGCCGCCGGACAGGAGATCACTCCCAGTCTCTACCTAAAGGTTCTGGAAAACATGGAAATAGGCTTCAGCGAGCACGGAGAACCACAACTACCCACCTTCTTAGCTTCTCCCGAACTAGGCGAAAGGTTGAAAGCGAAGATGCAGGAATGGGAGACAGACCAGTGCTACAAGAAGAAGCTTGCCGAGCTTATCGAGAGGAAGAGGCAGGAATGGCGTGATCGAGAGAGCCATAGAAAACTGGTTGACTAATACCAACGAACGTAACTACCAGACGCCGTTTTGCCAAGCTCTGATGATTCAGGGACATACGGTCCTGTACAGCTCGCGGCATGGCCCAATGGAGCAAGGGAAAGACATCGTCACGATTGACGATTCAGGTCAGGTCCATGCTTACCAACTCAAAACAGGCAAGATCACTCTAGCGTCCTGGCGATCAATTAAAGGGGAGATTGCCGAGCTAGTTGAATTGCCGTTTGACCATCCGTCAGTGTCCAAGTGTGACAACCATATCTCTTACCTGGTGTGCAACGGGGAGGTGATCGACGAGGTTCGGGATCAGATTGACAAACGAAACGAAGACAACAAGCGAAGAAATCGGCAGTATTCCTATCTGAACGTAATCGCGATCCATCAATTACTTGAGTATTTCGTCGACGCTCAGCGCGGCTTCCTGCCAAATAGCCTGGAGGATTTCGACGCATTTCTAAAGCTCCGCTTGTCAAATGGTCGCGATTTCATAGATAAAGAAGCCCTTTCACGTTTTCTCACCGGATCCGTGCTGAAACCGAACGCTAAGAGGGCTTCGGATCGAATCCACGGAGTCTCCAGCAGTGTCGTCCTCCTCGGGCATCTATTGAAACCGTACCAAGAAGCAGAGAACCATTTTGCACTCTTTGAGGCTTGGGGACTCCTGGCTGCCGCCATAGTGAACTATGCCGAATCACACGGAATCCAAAGAGGATGGCAGCAGTCTTTTCACCTCGCCTTCGATGAAGCAATTGAGAATCTTCGACGGCTCAAGGAGGAAACACTGTGTCGCACTTACTTCCTTGAAGGCGACCCAATGGGCGATGGCGGCTTTATGTACCGAGGCAGACTCGCTACCGTTCTGGGCGCGATCGCATTCCTTGAATTGCATCTTGTGTCGGAAGGTACAAGCGATCAGCCCGATGAGAGAGTCATCGATCTGATTGTCAGCAACATAGACAGGTTATGGCTGTGGGGAGATTCGGCAATTCCGTTCCTGCTCAACATGGTTTGGATACTGGAACAGGCAGGTAGGATCGATGAAACGGAAGAACTCCTAGACTACGCACTCAGTTCAACGCTGATATCGAATACCAGTGCCGGGGATTACGTAGAGGGGGAAAGTCCCCTTGCCTCCCCTTACTACACGTTATCGGCGGTGTTGGAGACAATCTTCAGGTTTGCAGACGACCCTATAGATTTCGGCGCGTTTACGCTTAGTTCCCACAGTCTAGAAGTACTGATAGAGGTCATCGCTCGCCGCGAACTTCGCCATTTGTTGGAGCCAAGTTGGAGAAAGGCCACTCATATCGAGATCAATAGAATGGTTCCGGACCGAACGAAAGACTATTTCTCATGGCGTGCCGCTGAAGGGAGAAACGAAAGCTATTTCTTGCAACCGACTCAAAGCTGGGCGTGCCTAGTTGAAGACTCACGGCAGCGAACCGGTGACTTTCTACTCCGCAATCAGAAGATCCTTCGCATGTGGACGCTAATCGCTCCGCATCGCATGACGAAAGAAACGGCAGCGATCGTGGATCCGTACCTAGACTAAGTGGACAGTTGGGCCCGATATCGCGCGACCACGTTCAATGCCCCCTACACAATCGTCCATGTCGACTAAACCCACCAACCTGGCCCCCGACCGCTTCCGCGGCGCTCTCGTCGGACTCGCCGTCGGTGACGCCCTCGGCACGACGCTGGAGTTCCAGCGGCCCGGCACGTTCGCGCCAATTTCCGACATGACCGGCGGCGGGCCCTTCGGCCTCGACCCTGGCAAGTGGACCGACGACACGTCCCTGGCGCTCTGTCTCGCCGACAGCCTCGTGCAACGTCAGCGGTTCGATCCCAAGGACCAAATCGAGCGATATGCACGCTGGCGCGGCGAGGGACTTTGGAGCAGCACCGGCAATTGCTTCGACATCGGCAACACCACGAGCGCCGCGCTCGACCGGTTCGAACAGACCGGCGAGCCGTACTCTGGCCCGGCGCACGAGCGCAGCGCCGGTAACGGCTCCGTCATGCGCCTCGCGCCCGTTCCCATGTTCTTCGCCCGCGACGCCGCCGATGCCGTCCACTATTCCGGCCAAAGCTCCCGC
>JAPOVV010000092.1 GCA_026707945.1 Gammaproteobacteria bacterium
TGATTACTGGCCTCCTCAGCCGGATTCAAGAGTTCCGCAACATCAGCCATCGTGAGCAGCCGTAACTTCGGGGACATGGGCGGAAGCGTTCTGGACTATTTCCGTGTCTGAGTCTTGAATACCGACGCCAGCCAGCCATCGCAATCCGTCGAGTATGTAACCAGGCGCGGTCCAACCGGTTTCGTCGATAGCGTACTTGAGGGCGAACTCGGACTTCTTGAGTCTGCTGAGCTTGGCCCATGCACACAGGGCTTGATCTTCTGACTGACCGTCCTCGATACCGAACATTGTCGGATTTGCCAGCATAAACGCATCCTCGAATGTGCGGCCACATGGCCCACCTTCGGTTTCGGGCCGCTGAAAAGCGATGTGTCGAAACTCCTTAACCTTTACCGTATCGTCCTTTGCAAGAAGGGCAGTTAACGAGTAATCGTCGTCTTCGAACCAAGTTTTGAGACAGGCGTTGCTAGTGGCTGTTCCCTCATGTACTGGACAAGCAGCGCCGCCATCGGCGACAACGGAGTCGAGGTCGGTGATAATGAGGGTCCGCAGTTCCAAAAAATCGAGAAGGTCGAAAAAGATGTGCGCGTAAGCACCGCCGACCTCCATGATTGTCATGTACTGGCTGGACAGTTTTGGCAGGTTGGGCTCGGCTTCCTCCAGTTTTGAAATTATCACGGGAAGAAGCAGGCGCTCACTAGTACCTTCGATTAGTACAGCCTTGTCGGCAAAAAACAGGTCGCAACGTGTCAGAGTCAGGTACTGATGGAGGAACCTCTTGTGCTGCTCCGGCGTTTCACGCAGCCCCTCACGTAGGTCTTTTATTTTGGTTTGGCGAACACCACCGTCTACGGAGGTCGGAAGGAAATACCGTATCGCCTCAAAACCGGCCGCGTTAGCGATGTGGGACGAGTGCGTCGATACGACAAACTGTACAGGCCAGGGAAAGGGAGCACCATCTTGGGTACTGAGCTGTTGGGCGATCCTCGACACTTGGCGAATAAATACTTCCTGCATTTGCGGGTGCAGATGCGCTTCAGGCTCTTCTATGAAAACGAGATGGACTCCCGGGGAGGAAGATTCTGCGCGGAAATTTCGATAGAAGCTGACGATCTGCAGAAGAATGAAGATAAGCTTGCGTATTCCCAGGCCGTTATAAGACTCTGGCAACAGGATTCCATGATGGCCTGCATATTTCACCTTGGTGTGGTTTGAAAGGAGACGTTCAACGTCAAGTGTGGTCTCTGCCTCAATTTCAGAACCGTCGAGGCCAGGATAACCGAACGTTTGCAAGGTCGGCATCAGTTTCTGCAACTCGCCTTGAAAGTTGTCTTTTATCCTCAGCTGGATGTCGCGAACTGCGTCTTGCAACGCTCCAGCAACAAGTTGGTCATTCTGATCTGCGGTTGGCGATTTCGCTGCAGAGAAGAGATCTTCCAAGACTTTCGCCAGAACGTCAGTATCTCTCGATGTGTTGTCGTCAAGTCCACGTTGAGCATTCACGAAACCCGACTTCAGGAGCGTCCGAAGCGCGCTTACCGACATCGGCTTGCGGTTAGTGTGGTCATTTGGGTCTTCGGCCCATATTTTGGCTACGAAAAGATCAGGTATACGCTCGCGAAGCACCTGAAAAAATGCCAGCCGTGCTTCATCGGTTAGTTCGTCAGCGGGTTGATCGGCGAACAGCTTCTCAATGGCGCCGTCACTCAGTTCATAGCGCGCCACGACCTGTGCCTCGTTGCACTCAGGGTCGAGATCAACAACGAAATCGCTTAGAGGACCAAGTTCGGGCAATTCAGGATCGTATCGAAACAGGAGACGGAGTTCGATATATGGAATTAGAGCGCGAACTTCATCTTCCTGACGACCTACCTTCTTGGCTTTAAGCGCTTCGCAAAAGTCGTCATAAGAGGTGTTAGAGAAATCTTCGATCTGGAACTTTGGTGTTTGCTCTACTAAAAAACGACGAATAGCCTCCGACAGCGATGTCTTGCCACTGTTATTGCGCCCAACGACTAGAGTTGTTTCCTTCTCAAGCACCAGTTCCACGTCGGCCAGAAGCCGAAAATTTCTTACTGTGACTTTGTGGATGTGCATATTAAGCCCTTACAGTAAGGAATATGCTTCAACTAGGTAAAATTACGCATTTCCACATTAAACAAGGTTTCACATTGCCGTAATACGCTCTTTTTTTCGCCGATGTGTACTTGAATTCTCACAAATCCATGCTTGCTAATCCGTCTGGAAAAGAAGGTGACCATTCTCTTACTGGCCAATTGCCACTATGTCGCTCCCACGTGTTAGTGGCAAAGATTGTGTATGGGCGGCGTTATTCCAACGAGTTTTGGGCTGGCTGGAGGGTAAGTGAAACCAACATGCTAGTTAATAATATAGAAAGTCGGGCGGTGTGGCAACGTATGCGTTCGGTTGTGGGGTGATGAGGAACAGGAAAGCAACAGATGAAGCTAGCTACACCACGCAATTCCTACAGATGTCCTCGGCATCGACTAAGTTATCACCCCACCAGCGAACGATTACGCCCTAGACGCCCTAAGATACGCAGAGGTTTGAATTCCACCGCTTCCGATTTGATTACGTATTGCAGACAAGCAAATCCTCAACGAAACTCGAAAAAACCAATACCTGAAACATTTTCAATCAATTACGAGCATTTCGCTGCTGCAGGATATACTCTTCTGTCTGAAAACAGGCGCTTAAGGGATTGATGAGCATGAATCCGGAGGATGGACATTGAGCGAGAAACTAAATGTCCTTGGTTGGCCGTTAACAACCCCACAAGCGATATCGGCTATTGGAGTTGGAACCTATCTTTGCGGGTTCATAGCGACCAACGCCCACTTGAGCAAATACGGGGTATTGGTATTTGACCTTGCTGACTCGCGCTACTTTATTGTTGGCGTACTTTTCCTTGCATTCCTTCTATTTTGGTACTTCCTTGCCGGCCGCGCCGTAATTTCACTCATGAAGCGTATTGACGAGCAAATTGAAAATGCGACCAAACTTAACCTTGGCGCCACTTGGTGCGTCGCCATATTCGTG
>JAPOVV010000064.1 GCA_026707945.1 Gammaproteobacteria bacterium
GAATTAGGAATCCGCAGACATGACCGATTGGAACTCTGTAAGCGTAAAGACTCCCCCAACCCTAAAGCCGCTCGTCCCGGCTGATATCCGCACTCACCTGAATCTAGGTACTGCGGACGCAACGGACGATTACCTGAATTTACTCATCGATGCCGCTATCGCCCAAGTGGACGGCGGAGCGGACGGCATCGGTTACGCCATGCTCGCGCAGACATGGTTGCTCACCTTCGACAATTTCAAGTGGAGTAGCCCGATTGATTTATTGGGTTGGCCTGTCAATAACTTGGTCTCCATCAAGTACGCGGAAAACGAGCAATCTGAAATCCAAACGCTCAACCCGAACCTTTACAGTCTCGTCAAGGAACGCACCATTGCGCAAGTCTATCCGATCAATACCGATGGCGAGTGGTCATACTGGCCGACCGACCTAGACTACCGCCCGGGCAAGGTGCAGGTTGAGTACACGCTAGGCGCGGCAAGCGCCGCCGATGTTCCGGCAGATCTGAAAATGGCTTTGCTAATGATGATTGGCAAATGGTTCATGGCCCGCGAAGGTCTGGTATCTATGAACCTGTCCGAGATTCCCTCCGGTTCTACTGCGATCCTGAATAAGTACCGATGGGGCGCGGCGGCGGCATGATTCCGGCCGGACAATTCAAGTACGAGGTTTCTTGCCAGTCAAGAGGGTCAGAGGTCGGAGACATGGGCGGGATCGGCGGTGGATTCACCGAGCGTTTTAAGGTCATGGCAAAGATTGAGGAAATGACAGGGAGCGAAGTCGAGCAAGCGGCGGGCAACCTGTCTGGCATGACGAAAGCCCAGATGGTAGTTCGGGCGAACTCGCAGACCGAGCAAATTACGGCGGCATGGCGGCTGGTCGCCAAGGGTCGCAACTGGAATGTTAAATCAATCGCTAGGGGGGCGGGCGGCATGAAGCGGAACATTGATATTGCCGGGGCGATGAGCAACGCCTACCTGACCATCCAATTAGAGGCAGGGGTTGCCGCATAATGGAAACCTTTAGCAAGATCAACCAGAGGGAACTGAAAAATGTCCAGTCCCTTATGAGGCATATTCCGACCGAAGCGAAAAAGACTACTCGGCGGGCGGTTGAGCGGAAGGCAAAGGAAATGGTCGGCATCATGCGCTCGATTGTCCCGGTCGATCAATCCATCCTGAAAGGGAGCATCGAGTACCGATTGCTTGCTCAAGGTCTCAAGGCGGCGGTATTCGCTGGCGCTCGGAAGGGTGGGGCGGTTGCAAAGCATGTCGAGTTCGGAACCAAGAAACGGGGAACGGACGATGCGCAACCCTTTTTCGTCCCTACTGTGAAGTTGATGCGCAAGCGAATCAATGACAGTCTGCGGCGATCGCTCAATAGCGCGGTAAAGAAAGCGGGGGGCTATCGCGGTGCGTAGGGAAATACTACCGAACCTGCAAAAGGCGGTCATCGAGGTCTTGCGCCGCGATGCCACGCTTGCCGGGTATTTGGGGGGAGGCCTGGAGTCGGAGGTATTGAGTCTGCAAGAGGGGAACGATGACCTCCTGCTATTGCAGGATGGCGGTTCGGACTTCCTGGAAGTGGGTCTGATTGACAAAGATATGCGCCTGTACGACACCCCGCCCGATAATCCGACTTACCCGTTTGCCCGCATATCGAATATAGAGGTGCGACCCGATGACGATGATGCCCGCTTGGGGCAGGTGGTCAATATGGGTATCGAGTTGGCAGACAGACCCGCAGACCGGGGAGAGTCGGTTGACAGACAGAAGGCAGTGGAGACCGCATCGCAGATCGCCAAGATTCTGCACCGGAACGAAACGGGCATACGCGCTCGATTGACCACAGACGGAACATGGTTTCTAATTGAAGCAAGGTACGAGACCATGAGTACCCAACCCCAAGGCGACAATCTCACTTATTTGGCGGTCGCCGGATTTACATTTCTAATCGATGAGGAGGAATAAGTACAATGCCTAAAGCGACAGGACGGGCGATGCTCCTGAAAATGGAAGTTAATTCCACCGACACGCTCATTGCCACCATCAACGCAAAGACGCTGGTTATCAATAATCAGCCAATCGATGTAACCACCCCTGACGCGGATGATCCGGACGGCGACCTTTGGCAGGAGACCCTGAACGGGTTGAAGTCGATGGCGATTTCCGGCGATGGCCGATTCAATGACTCTGCGGCCGAGGTCGCATTGGCGAATCTGGCACTGGCCGATAAATCAATCGGAACATTCCAGGTGGTCGTTCCCAACTTTGGCACCTATGAGGGAAGTTTCCTGCTTGAGTCTTTTGAGTTTGGCGGCGAGGCTCAAGGCCCGCTTACATTCTCAATCAGTCTGACCTCTGCGGGCAAGCCGACCTTTAGCTCCGAGTAATGGGCGAACTGGTCAAAGACCCGGGGCCGGGTGCTTGCTCCGCTCAACTAGGCGGGCAGAGTCGAGTTCTAAAGATTCGGCTCGCCGAGATTGAGCGGTTTGAGGATCGCCATGCCCGGGGCTTCTATGACTTTTTCGATGGTCTGCGGGGTGAATCCTTTAGACCGACAGTAGGGCAAATCCGAGACTTGATTGCGCTGGCGCTGGTCGGCGGAGGAATGAAGGATGAGGAAGCCGATGCGGTCATGCGTGAGGAAGGCCCGGAGAAGATGATTCCGCACCTGCATATTGCGGAGTCAATTATGATGGCGACCCTGATTCCCAAGAAAGAGGAACGGGATTTGCTAGACCCGGACGCGGGGGGTGACAAGCCTGGTGGGCCTCCTAAAAAAAAACGCGCAAGGTCGAAGTCCGCAGACTGATAATGGGGGCGGCATCGGCAGGATACCGACCGCATGAAATAAGGGGAATGACCCTAATGGATTGGGCGCTGATAGCGAAGGGGTATGAGAAAGCCCATGATGCTAGTAAGGCTGGCGCTAACGCACCCGATATCGAAACCCATAACTGGTTGATTGAGAAATATGGCAAGCAGTGACCAAGCGCGATTGAATGTAGTCTTTTGGGCGCAAATGAAAGACCTCCAAAAGGGGATTGACCGGGCT
>JAPOVV010000078.1 GCA_026707945.1 Gammaproteobacteria bacterium
GAAGTGCCTAAGAGTTTGCCAAGGGGGTGGCAAGGGAAGGTTGGGGAACGCGGGTTGGTTCACCAATCTAAACCCTGCCAAGCGTAACGAAGAGTTGATCCTGTACAAGCGGTATCTGTCAAAAGAATATCCGGCTTATGACAATTACAACGCCATCGAGGTCAGCAGGGGAAACAACATTCCAGTTGACTATGATGGTGCAATGGGTGTTCCTATTACTTTCTTGAGCCTCTACAACCCAAATCAGTTTGAGATAATCCGATTTAGAAAGGGTAACGATGGGAAAGACTTGAGCATAGATGGCAAATGTCCATACTTCAGAATAATAATCAAAAACAAGAGGCTGTGCGGTGAGCACCGGCAGACGGAAGAATGGGTGAAAAATGATAGGGAGCTTTCAACAGAAACCCTACACAAGTAGCCCACCCTAAACCAGTGCTCACTGCATAAACTTCACCTTGCAAAACGTTCTATATAATTCCCTTGACAAAATCTAGGGCATGGGGGCTTTCCCTATCTTTTCCAGCAATACATCTCGCAGTTCAACGGCCAGCACTATAAGGGTCTCCTCCTTGTCGGAAGCGTTTTCGTAAGCGCACTTTCTTATTCTGGCATCCTGTTCGTCGGTCAGATCGAGACTCCCTACAAAGCCGAAGCAGAATTCCTGTATCTGGTATTCGTCCATGTCATCCACTTTCCCGGTGAGCGTAGTCGCCAACTCCAGCGCCCATCTCTCGCCTTCAATCTCCGCCAACATTTTCCGCCCCTTGTCCGTCAGGGCCAGCTGACTTGTTTCAGACAGTGGCTTGGCGGGCAATCGTATGAAAATCTCCTTTATGTCGTTCCTGATCTCTTCCATAAACTGACGGAAGTTTTTCTGGCTGGTCTCGACCTTCACGACCCAGACCCCAACACCAATTAACATCGAGGCCGCGATAAGCGCATGCCACCATTCAATAGTCATTGTTCTCCTAGGTCATCCACTAATGCGGATGGCTCATTATAATTCCCCCAGCAATGGGGACGGCGATTAGTACAGGTCGCCATGATCTCCCTCCATCTTTTCCCATTCTCGGCGGATATAATCTTGGATTGTTTTGTTTCGGGTCTTTTTCAGGGCTTCCTCAAGCCCCTCACCCCGCACAAGACAATCCTGCATTATCTCGGCAGCTTGATCCGCCATTGCCGCATTTATGCCGTTATTTTGTTCATTCATAGTGCATCCCAGCGTTTGTAATTTTACTTACATAATTCGCCCGTTGACTATCTAACTTTGGATGCCTGAACTTCATGCGTTTCATTATTCGCGTCAGTGCAATGCACGCATTCTCCAAACTTTCGGTTTCCTGTATCAAGGCTTCGCCAATGTAAGCATGGTACTTTTGCGACCCGTCGTGTTCCGAGATATGTTCGCCTATCTCAATCGCAACTACTTCTCCGTCTAAGTCCAAAGTTCCTTGCCAAACCGTTTCTTGTGCGTTATAAACCAAGTGGTGCCCAATTACTTCAATATGCATGCTGTTCTCCCTTGTTATGGGCGGAGAACCTAATCCCCGCCCAGATCCAGATTTCAATCATTCAGCCGGTTCGTCTCCGGCCGGCGCTTCCTCTTCTGCGGACTCTTCCGCAGGTTCAGCAACCTCTGCCACTTCCCCAGTCGCTTCGGCTTCGGTTGCATCGCTTGCATCAGAAGCAATGGCGGTGCCGACCAGCAGCGGGGTTGAGAACAAAAGTGAAAGGATGAAAAGTAGTTTTGCCTTCATGATATTTCCCAAGTTGAATGGATAAAATGGGCGTTTTGTCCTTGGGTACTAGTGAAGCCCTGTAAGAGAACACCCAAACTCTCAAGCCAGCAAGTAATGACCCCATGCTGGCATGGCAGGGCAGGTCAATTGCCACTGCCTCGTATGTTTAATCTGTCAACCTGTACATGATGTTTAGTCCAAAAGTTTGCGAAACTGGTTGCGGGTATGGGATTTGAACCCATCATCTTTGGGATATGAGCCCAACGTGTTACCAGACTACACCAACCCGCTATAAGTTAGCGATGATTGTAACACACAAAATTTTGTGGGAATGCTACACGGAGAAATCAGGGTATTTGGGCATCTTGCCCCAGTATTCAGGCACTAGAGGCTGGGTCATCTTGGTCCCTAACGGGGCTTGAAGAAACCACATACCATCCTTCTTTCTGAAAAAGAATATACCCATATTAATCACGCTGGTGCCTTCCCTTGGAATCAACGGCGTCCGCCACACCCCAAGGTATGTGGTTTGTCTTTTTGGCAGTTTGTCTTCTGTCTTATGCCATTTCATAATTCGCTCCTATTGGTAGCCCTGGATGGATTCGAACCATCGTCTCTTGATTCAAAGCCAAGCGTTCTGCCATTGAACTACAGGGCATTTGGCCCGCCTCGCAGGATTCGAAGAGGCGGGTTGATTAATGGAACTGTGAATCTTCACAATGGTCAACTACATGTTTATTTGGAAATTTCAATGATGATTTTAACAAAGGGGAAGGTGAAAATAATTTTGATTTTTAGGGACATACTTATTACTCCATTCATTTGCCCATATTATATCTATTTTCACTATGCTTGTCAACCCCTTATGCTATTGAAATTGTTGTTTTATTACAAAATTTTATTGGCTGTTAATTGGTCAGGGTGGAGGGATTTGAACCCCCGACTTCTTGCTCCCAAGGCAAGCGCTCTGACCAGACTGAGCTACACCCTGATTCAATCACAAAGATGGCTTAAGATGCTTCACCCTTACGGGTCGCACCTTGCCGACAAGCACCCTGTGAAAGATGCTTTTTTTCTTTGATCGGGAGTGCCTTCTCATATCCGATTTCTTGTGGTGCTTGCGCCCTCTGACATCCGGTGTCGTCTTGGAATAGCTGTAGCGTGCCATATGCAAATCTTATCACAAACCGTGAGGGACCGGGATTTCCAGCCGCCTTCCCCATCGTCGGCGTAACCCTCGACCAAGTCGCGGACGGTGATTTCCTTCAGTTGGATTTTCATGTTTATCTCCGCTTTACCAAGATGCGAT
>JAPOVV010000095.1 GCA_026707945.1 Gammaproteobacteria bacterium
CTTAATTTTGCCGCTTTCATCCACTGACGCATCAACAGGGACTAATGTTTCATCCAGGTTGTCTGCTTCGTCTCCGTCCATGTCGGGTTGCTGAAAACCATGACCACTGTAGAACAGGAATACCTCATCACCGACATTCGTCCCTTCGACCAGCCAATCCTTTACCGTGGACATAATGTTCTTCTTTGTCGCCTCTCTATCCAGCAAGAGCCGAACGTCAGATTTCTTGAATCCCATATGCCCCTTGATGAATGCCTCTAGGTCCTTGGCATCTTTCACCGGCCCGTTCAGGGGAGAGACGTGACGGTATTTATCGATTCCAATAAGAAGCGCCCGCCTGCGATTACGCCTGACATCTTCGGCGGGCGCCCTGCCTCCCAACTTTGTGATTTCGACACGGCGGTTCCTCGCGTCCGTCGTCGGAATCCCGGCGATCGGAAAACTCTCTCCCAACCCGACTTGGATCAGTCGTGCTCCAGCTACGTCCATTTCGTACTTGAGGTAGCGCGTCACCGCGCGGGCACGCCTTGAGGACAAACTTCGATTGTATGCGCTGCTTCCCGTACTGTCGGTGTGGCCAAGCACTGCGAAAATAAATGGGCTGAGGACGTCGGATTTGAGAGCCTTTCCCAGTTCCTTCACCTGCGCCAGGGCGGTGCGCGTGAAGCGAGCCGAATCGATTTCGAATTGAATGGCCGGGAGAACAACTCTGTTCGAACTTGCCTTTGTGGGCTCAGAGACGATTCCTCTCGTTCGAGGTTTTGGCTTCATCTGACGGACAATGTCGTCCGACCTGACGATCTCTCCTCCGTTCGCCAGCGGTATCGACACAACAAGCCAGCACAGACAAACGGCGGTCACGACCCCAATGGAGGAGAAGGATACGGAACACAACGATCGAATACGCGCTGAGAGTCTCATGCTGTGTCCCTCCAGGCGCTGATTTGACTTCTAGTCGATTAGAAAAACTTGTTGAGCCTTGGCCCAGACACGATGTTTTTTGCGCAAAGTGATCGATAAATCCTTCGCGACCGACTGCGCCGTGCCGTTCAATGCCAGAAATGGACTGCCTCCGTTACTTTTGGGCATCATCTCCGCAGTCAATGAGGCGTTCGTCTTCGATGCGATGACCGTGATTAACTCCGCGCCCTTGGGACGGGAAGCCGTAAGCATATACTTCGCACCGTTCCCCGGAATACGAAGCACCGCATTTGCTTTCACGAAATTATTCTTCGCGTAGCGGTTGGGAAATATCTGATGTACCTTGCCGCTGGTTCCCGTGTCGAACACCCAGATATAAGCGTCCTCCGTGGGCTTGACCGTGAGCACGACATTGTCGCCGTGCTTATACTTGCGGTTTGCCCGGTCCACGCTGGCGCTGACGGAAAGACGGCTCGCGGCGCTCGCCGCACTCGGTTTTGCAGGCTGTATTTTCGCCATGGGCATCTGACGTATGTCGAGATCCTTCAAAAAAGACTCCGCTGATGCATAGTCCGAGCCCACTCCTGCAGCATGGAACGCAACGGCAATCACCATTGCCACAACAACGGTTCCAATAGAACTGAATCGTGATTTGATTTTCATTGCTCTTTTCCTCCATTTTGGTTTGAGCGGAAAAGCTTCTTGCTGTAAATCATTGCCCTAAACCAGTTTGTCTATTATCAACTCCACTCGTACGTCGGATGCCTGCTCAATTCGGATTGGCGAGTATCGATATCTTAAGCGTAGTAATACTCAACTCATCCGGATTTACGCGGTCCCGGAATTGCTTCACCCTCTCGAAGAACTGTGTTGTGTTGAGGTCGAGGCGCGCGATTCCACTCCCCTGGGCCCTCAGGATATCCGCACCGGCCAGAAACTCCAGCTTTTTCCGTGTAGCAATAATATAGAAAGCTTCCTGGCCCACCGGTGGCTTCACGGTGATCCTGATCCCACTGCCCCGTAACGGGTAATCGACGATCGCCCCCGCTTTCATGGGCGCGTTATACAACAAGCGCGTCACCTTGCAGGACGTGCTCACATGGAAGATAGTCGTGTAGGAATTCGAACTTACCCGCATCTGAAAGGTGAGTGGTTCGCCGAAATTGAAATTCGCGTCCGGCACAGCCCACGCTTCGGCCACGAACTTTCTGCTCGCTTGGAGCCGCTCCAAGTCGCACTTCGGCACCTCAACAACAACGACTTCTTTTTCCATACACCCAGCCAGCACACCAAACAACAAAACCAAAGCGAGTCCATGAAACATTCGAGTTCGAAAAAATTTTCGATTCTTGTGTTTGCCCCTCATCATCAGGTTCTTCATGTTTAACTCCTTTTCACTTGATCTCGATGTCTCTAGTCGACCCTGACTCTCTTAGAAGAAAAACTTCACGAAAAGGTTGCCGCTTGTCGTTTCTTCCTCGTCTTTCCTGCTGGTGGATATCGACAGGCTGAACTCGGCTTTCGAACCCAACGGTGAACGAAGACCAAGCTTCCCTTCATAACTGAGCCGATCACTGGTGGATTGGCTTCGCGTTAGGTCGTAACCCATCGAAGCGCCCACGAACAGACGGGCCTCGGCTCTCACAGCAAACGCAAATTCTCCGCCTGCAATCGCCTGGCCGAGATAGATGGCGTCAACACCGGAATCAATCGGAGATTCATTGGTGAAGGCGAGTTGGCCGAACCCGCTTAGCTCTACCTTGCCCCATTGCTTCTGTCCGAGCATGGTCAGAGACAGCAGCGTGCGCATCGCTTTTCCATCATTATCATCCGGTGTCGAGGAGGTCTTCTTTTTCTTGTCAAGCAATGTGAGCGCCACCTGTGGCACGAGGGTAAATGTTTCATTCAGGATTTCCGCTAGGTAGGCTGTCGCCGTGAACCCGCGCGAGCGGTTGATAGACCTGCTCCCTACCAGCAACGACTCGCGTGTGTATTCGGCGCCCACGCCGAAGCCGAGCAGGCGTTGCGGAGTGAGCAAAGTGTCTGTCATGACGAGAGCGTAACTCGAACGGGT
>JAPOVV010000071.1 GCA_026707945.1 Gammaproteobacteria bacterium
GGATAAGAACCATCCTCACGGCGCGAGACGTTTCCAAAGGTGAAATCGCTAAAGAGCAGCTAAAACGAGAGGGGCTGGAAATCATATTCCATCCCCTGGATGTCACCGACGAGAATAGCATCGATTCTCTGGCCAGTTTTTTGGCCAAAGAATTTGGAAAACTAGACATTTTAATGAACAACGCGGCCATCAGGAAAGATGCCGGAATGATGGGGCTGGACGTTCCCATCCATATCTTCCGGGAAATGATGGAAACCAACGTTTACGGTCCATTGATGTTATGTCAGGCCATGGGACCCCTTTTGAAAAAAAGTTCCGCCGGCAGACTCGTGAACGTCTCGAGCGGCATGGGCTCTCTCGCCAGCATGGGAGGAGGTTCTCCTGCTTACAGAGTCACCACAACCGCACTGAATGCGATGACGAAAGTGCTGGCGAGTGAATTCCGGGGAACCGGGGTGTTGGTCAATTGTTGCCATCCCGGATGGGTGAGAACCGATATGGGCGGTCGGGGCGCCTCCAAATCAATAGACGAGGGAGCAGACACACCCGTATGGCTCGCTCTGTTGCCGAAAGACGGGCCTACCGGTGGATATTTTCAGGACAGAAAACCCATGCCTTGGTAGAAGGCGTGTTTATTTCATCACGTAGCTGGTGTTCGGTAGGCAGGTGTCTGGTGATTGCTTCGATGGAAAAGGTATTGAGCGGCGTTAATTATCGATTTAGTCGGCTTTTATAAGTCAAGCTGATGTTTTTGCATAATCCCATCCCGTAACAAACAATTTCACCTCGCCGGTTGATTCCTCATATTTATAGCGAGTTAACTTGGCGAGATCATCACCATAGACATGAATACCCACCACAGGCTCAGTCGAAGCACAGCTTACGCGATGCACATCTTTATCCTTCGTACAGCAGACGAAAACATCTCCGGGCCCGGCCAAGCGTTTACCTAGGGGCGTGAGCTTTACACGAGCCCCGCTCTCGCGCGGACCTTCACGTAAAAAACTCTCTTCGTTCTCTATTCCACTGTAAATGCCTATCACTCCCCAAGTGCCATGATCATGAATCGGGGTGGTCTGACCCACATCCCATATACCGGCGCCAACAGAAAAGCTCTCATCCGGTTCGACATGAATCCGGTTGAGCGTAAAACCTTCTTTTTTCACTAACAGTTGATCGGCATTCAATAGGTTCGGCTCATCCAAAATCGGCTCAAGGGCCGTCACAACATGAGCCGTTACTTCTTCTTCGGTACCGCCAGTCTGTACAATCTCACGTACTTGGTCGATAAAATCCTTCATCTTGTCAGACATCTTTCATCCCCCAAGTTTTTGGGACGCATCAAGCGAAATCCACGTGCCCTAATTTTTGTGATTCATCTCATGGACCAAGAGCGCCAACTTCAAAGATACGCTGCTTGCGAATCCGCCGAGCTCGCCCGAGCCCGCGATGACTCGATGTCATGGTATTATAAGTGGAACGGGATTTCTATGAAGCGCCTGGCCGACGGCGCGCGAAGCTTTTGGGTTTCCAATCTGATTCGACACCCAGCCGTAGGAGCGCGTCTCGCCATAAGGGATTTTTTCCGTCTCCTTGAGTACTTTGGTCATAAAAGGCGTGAGAGAGGAGAGGTCTGTCTTCAACTTGAAACTTTTTCGCGTGCCCCTTAGATATTCTTCTATCTCTTTTGAAGCTCGGCGATTCAACGGTGTTGATTGCTCCTTCGCATGATCCGCCGCGAGAGGTTTTTCCACGCCATTCAACATTCTTATTTCTGCAACACCTTCATCCGATACAAACACGGAGAATTCCGAGCGTACTTTTTCAAGCCAATGAGAGATTTGCGAACTTAACGACTCCCCGGTTTCACCGAACAATTCACCCTGTCGCCATTTATCCAAACGGCGCGTCATCTCAATTTCTCCTTTTCAAGCCCTTAAAAAGCCGTGGCCACTCCTTTGACGTAGGCTTGCCCCGTTCTTAACCGCAAGATTTGATTCGTGCCGTCTGAATGCAAGAACGTGCTGGCGTCCCGAAGGTATTTTTCCATGGGAGCGTCGTGCATGATGCCTGCTCCGCCGAATACCTCCATTCCCAGGCGCGCGCAATCAAAGGCAACCTCTGATGCGAAAACTTTGCATTTCCAGCCTTGAGTGAAATCATAGGGCTTTTGATGATCCACCGCCCAGGCAGTGCGCCAGATGTACGTGCGCGCAATGTCCAGATTCATCGCCATATCGGCGAGCATGGTTTCTATCGCCTGGTGTTGGCCGATGGGCTTGCCACCCTGGACACGTTCACGGCTGTAAGCGAGCGCTTTTTCGAACGCGGCGCGTCCGACACCCAGGGCTGTGGCGGCTGCTTCCGGTTTTCCCATCGCCAGGAGGTTGCCCCTGATTTCGAACATGTTCCCCTCACCCAGAATTATGTGGTTCTCGGGGATCTCGACGTCTTCGTAGAAGATTTCTGAATTCATCGAAAGACGCTGTCCAATTTTTTCATGTACATCGCCAATCGATACGCCGGGGTTCTCTCTTGGAACCAGAAAGCCGGTTAAGCCTTCTCTCAAGTTTTTACTGAGGTCGGTTCTAGCCGCCAATACGTACAATGACGCTACAGGACCATTGCTGACATAGCGCTTTTTCCCATTGATGATCCATTTGCCGCCCTCTCTCTCCGCACGCGTGTAAAGAGCGATGGAAGGATCGTCGTAATATCCCTGATGGTCGGTTCCCGCTCCTTCTTCCGTCATGGAAATCGCAGCCAGGAACCTTGGTTCTTCACACAGGCGTTTTATCCAGGGGTCCCTGACTTCAGGCTCTACTTTTTCGAATATATGAGACAGCTTCCAGGTCTGATCCAGGTTCACCGCAAAACCAAGGTCACCTACAGCAAGCTCCTCGCCCGCCAAACAACACGAAAGCACATCAGCGCCCATGCCGCCATGCTCCTTAGGATAAGGCAGTTGCCTTAATCC
>JAPOVV010000020.1 GCA_026707945.1 Gammaproteobacteria bacterium
GGGGCTTATATACGTATGCACACTAAACCTATCACACGTGGAGCAGCCGCCCGTTCCATGTGTGATAAGTGGGCTGCCTATTCCTTGAGGTATCGCCATTCGTCGCTCTTCTTGTTCGGCATACGCAATACCATCTCTGCGATCTCCTCTGGCGCGGCATCTATCCGCTCAGGGTAGTCCTTCTCAGTCGGTCGCCCTTTCGGCCGTTTGGATTGCTTCTGTGCGGGCTTCTTCTGTGATTTGCTCATGTCAGGTTACTCGCAATCTGCATCAATACTCCGGCTAAGTCATTCACACTCACAACGTAGCTCATGGGAGACTGTAATCGCCTCCGGCTGTTAAGTTGCGCCAATCGCGTCGAGTTGTAATATGTCCCGTCAACCAACACGAAAAGCGCAGTGTTGTTTCTAGTCCGTTGCGACCAATTCTGTAATAGGCTTTCGAGTTCCTTGAATTGATTGTCTTGATTGCCGCCGCCTTCTTTCGTGTACTTCTGTGCAGCAATGCAACGAAGACCACAAGTGCGCCATTCAAAGTCAATGGATTTCGACGGCGGGCGCGCCCTGCCAAGTGTCGCCCCCTGCACTAGCTCGCCGTCTCGATTCAAGTAGAGGGCATTGCCGCCGCTGGACGGCAACTGCTTGAAGCTACGCACATGCTGCATCTTAGCGATGAACTCGGCAGCACTTCTCTCATGGATGTTCTGCCGCCGGGCTTCTTTGGCAAGTGTGGCGGCGAGCGGCCCCGTGGGGTCCGCTTCCAGCGCATCCCAGAAACGAGCTTCGGGAACGTCAAACTTCTGCGAATAGTGTCTGACGCGCTTGGCTAGGCGTAAATCCCTGCGATATATCTCGTCTGGCATTGCCTGTAGATTGAGCTTGTTTTCTGCTCGTTCTAATGTCTCGAAGTCCAGGTACTCCATCTGCGATAATCCATTCCTTATCGACATGGCTCATTCGCTCTTGAATCACTTGATGCGACCATTCGCTGCTATCCATGCCAACAAACCGCCGCCCTAGAGAATGCGCTTGGATCAACGCTTCGCCACTACCTGCGAAACAGTCCAATATCACGTCGTCAGGATGCGAAGAGGTTAGAATTATCCGTCGCAACATCTCGGCGTTCTTTTGTGTGGGATACATCGGATTTGCCGGGTCTTTATAGTACCAGATGTCTTGCGGCAATTTGCCTTCCGCCTCGTCAGCATACTTTATCAGCCGGGGATTGCCTGTCTTGCTCCAAGCGATCAAGCCAAGCCCGTCCAGTTCGTCAAGTCTAGCCGGCGGAACTCTCCAGTGACGGCCTTCTGGCGGATACATTCCACGCCATGCAGAGCCAGTCGCGCCATTCTTTGTCGTGCCGGGGGCGTGTAATGGGGTCGTTGTATATCTTCGACCTTCGCTATCGACACGCGGATATAACTTTAGAAGTTCAAGCTCCGTATATGGCTGGCGCTGAGGATTCCAGGTCATGTCGTTACTGGAATGAGAGTAGAAGAGGATCGTATCCTTCACATTGCCATAGGATAGTCTAGGGAAGTTCTTCGGATTGCACTTCACACGAGTAATGCTGTTTCGGAAGTGGCGTTTGCCAAAGACGCTATCCATCAGCAAGCGAACATGATGCTCGACGTTGACGCCGATATGGACGTAGATTGACGCATTCGGTGCCATCACCTGCTTTATCAGGTCAAGTTGGGAGTGGAGGGTTTCGAGATAATCTTCACCGGTGGCAGTGTCGGTGTATGCCAGAGTGCCAGAACTGCTTATGCTGTTGGCACGATGCCCGTTCATCAAGAAATCTTGACCAGTTGCGAAGGGCGGATCAATGTACACAAGATTGACTTCTAGCCCTGTCCGTTTGAGAACCGATAATCCGTCAAAATTGTTTCCAGCGTAAAAGATGTTCTTCACATTGTCTCTCCTGTCTACGCTATCAGATTATCGTATTGCAGTTGCTTGCCTTCCGCTCCTTTCACCAAGTGAGCCATTTGCGCCTCTGTGTCCAATGGACGGCTGTTATGGCGTCCCTCGAACTCATTCACATAGCGATGCAGATGCTTGGGGCTGATCTGATGATATGTCCCTGTAAAACCACGCTTCAACATTGACCAGAAGCTCTCCATGCCATTCGTATGCGCTTGGTCTCGGACATACTCGCCGACACTGTGCTTAACTGTCGCATGGCGTCTTGGCATTCCCAGATATGCCCGCGCTTCGTCTGTGTAGACGATTGTATCTTCGCTTGTGTTATCTTGCACAAAGTCATGCAAAGTCTCTTTATCAGCGTTCTCAATAACTTGCGCTGTAACCTGCTTTGTCTCTCTGTCTTTCATGCCGATCACCGCCGTCTTGCCGACAGTACCGCGACCAGCTCGCAGCTTCTTACTTGCGTGTTTATTGCCCTCTTTACCACCGACATAGGTTTCGTCGACTTCGACTTCACCGGCAAACTTCTCGGAGGCGTCGTCCCAAGTCTCTCTGATTCTGTGCGCCAGGTGCCAAGCGGACTTCTGTGTAATGCCCAGGTCACGATGCAGCTTCATGCTGGACACGCCTTTAAGGTTCGTGCTGAACAGATAGAATGCCATTGCCCACTTGCTCAAAGATAGGCGCGAATCGTGCATGATCGTTCCTGTCTTGACTGTGAAATCCTTCTTGCAGTCGTTGCAATGATACACTGGCGTCTTGCGCCGCGCCGAAGGCTTGCGCGTCTTGATTCGCTTGGAATAACAGGATACGCACTCTATCCCGTCCGGCCAACGCCGCTCGACGAACCATGCTTCTGCGGAAGCGTCGTCACCGAACTTTTGCACGGCTTCTATGAGTGTGATACCCTTGCGGTAGTGTTTTCCAGGGGCGTTCTGTGCCATGTCTTACCTCTCTCATTTATGTACTTAGTGTACACTATTTGAGAGGCGTTGTCAAGCGCTAATGTGCATAGGTATATAATCCCCT
>JAPOVV010000030.1:0-986 GCA_026707945.1 Gammaproteobacteria bacterium
CCAAGACACTGCGTCTCAGAAATAGGGTATCTTCATTAGATTACTTGGCACCGAATAAGCCGCGAAGACCTTTTCGCAAAGATTTTTCGAGTTTTTTCCCAAATTGCTCAAGTTGGCTTTCTCCTCTCTCCAATTCTTTCGCGGAATCTTTATCGGGCGTTGTTCGATTATCCTTCTGCGTCGGCACTATTTTTTGCACCCCTTCTATGGCAGTGCCGAGAATTCCAGTTACGATATCCTTCACATTGCCTCCCAAGTTCTGCGCCTTTTCAAACAGACCCAGAAACATCGGTTCCACAATGGCATCCAGAAAATGAAACTCCGGATCATCCAAACGCCCTGTTACTCGAACATTCAGTGTAATGGTATCGTCCGGTCTCTCGAATAGGCGGAATACAGACTCACGAAGCAATTTCAGCACGAGGTCGACCAAAGGAAACTTCTCGTCGGGTTTCAAACGCAATCCGGTAATCTGCGCGGTCCCCTCCAAATTCAAACGGCTCTTTTTCAACGAATAAGTGGATTTGAAATCCAACTCTCCTCTCGTTATCTCGGTTCCCCGCATTAACAAAGCACCTGCGCTCTCCCCTTCAATATCACGTATATAAGGAGATATTTTACGTAGGTCGAAACGCGAGAGGTTGAAAATTCCATCTACATCAGGAGGCATCGAACCAGGGTTCAGGTTCGCTTTCGCCAAGAGCGAGGGCGATTCTCCGAGCGTCCTAAACTCCAGCCGCGTTTCCCGCAAGCCAGGAACCATCAGTGTATCTAGATTCGTGATCGAAATCCTGGCATCCGGGATCCTCAAAACCACCGGCGGTTTATTAATTGCGATAAAATCTTGAAAATGAAACCCCATCCTTGCCACTTCGAATTTCGCAATCTTGATCGCAGGGACAAGAGGCCCGCCCTCTTTTTTTGCGGTCTTTCGGAGTTGCCCGAATGTGGTCTTTTTATCTGCAAGTACCGTTTTTTCTCGATTT
>JAPOVV010000030.1:996-2955 GCA_026707945.1 Gammaproteobacteria bacterium
CCAAAATTAGTTTTTCCTTTTTCATGATACACATATCGAATGTTCAACTCTTTGATCCGAACGCTTGGCGATCGTATCTCTCCTCGCAAGATGGATGAACGCTCTAGAGATGCCTTCAAATCTTGAAGAATAATATCTGGTTCCGCATTTGGTTTGTTAATGTCAAATGTCTTCAGCTTCGGAATCCGAATTTTTATCGCATTGTCGTCAACCTGCCCTGAAAAACTTCCTGCTACATTCAAATTCGGGTATGCAACATGCGCGAGCGATGAGAGATTCGCCGTGAATGACCATTTGGTGGAAATCGACTGCGTTTTCTTTCTTTTTCTTGAAATTTCCACCCAACCATCGGCTTCACCAGTCACAGAAAATTCCGATCCCGGCGCTCCCCAAATACTCCCGGCCAATCGAGCCGCGTGTTTTAGGCTTGATACTGCCCATTGGAATCGACCCGAATCCACTCCGTTCATGCTCCAATCGGCGGGCCTTGATGATCGAAGATATCCGAAGGGCATATTCAGGTTCAGGCTCTGTAACCTCCCAGATTGATTTTGGAAATCATAAGAACCCGTTGTTTCAACGCTGAATTTACCCGTCTGCAGCAGTCTCCAGTCGCGGCTCATCGGTGCATGGAATTCCCCGCTCAAATTTTCGCTCCTGAGGCCCAGATTCCATTTTGCCTTTTCTTTGGGGACGTATGAAAATTCTATTTTGCCGGCGACCTCTCCTGCTAGATTTCGAATAACAGGAGTATAGCTAACAAAATTCACCCAAGGTGATATATGAACAGGACCAAAGCGCGCGTAACCTTTATAGGAAAATACAGCCCCATCTGCCCTTTTTCTCGTTCCTGAGAGTGAAATTTTCAATTTTTCATTCTTTGGCCCCGATTGAATGGGATGCTCCATCAATTCGCCCAACCAGACTTCGGCGGTGCTCAAATCCGTGATATCAAGCGTAAACGAAAATTCATCCCTGCCATTTTGATTCCACAAAACCATGCGGTTCAGGTATGCCCTCGCAAAGGGAAGCTTCAAATCCAACGTCTTGATTTCGGCAGAGCCTTTTGAAGCGAGATAGAAACCGTCCGATTGGATTACTAAAGATGCCAGGGAAAAATCGCGCCACTTTTCTTTTGAAATTATTTTAGTACGCGCACCGAGATTTTTCCCGACGATATCCGCCTTCCACCGGAGGGCGCCATCCAGGGTCGAAGACACCTGCAACCCACCGCTGACCCAGCCAGTGGCTTTTTGCAGGTAGGCTGGTAAAGGGACGAAATCCACGAGTGGCGCGATTGGTAAAGAATCGAAACGCGCGCTCGTGTCTACCATGTAGGCTGAGGACTTTTTCCGATTTCGAGACACGGCGACGTTAAAACGGAGCTTCGCATCTCGGGGAACGTCTCCAAGAGATACTAACCCGAGTCTCTGCATGAAATCATTCGTAGATGAGAAATAACTCACGTCGACGTAAAACGCGGCTTCATCATTTGCATCTACGTTCCATTTCGCGGGCTTTTGGAGTTTCGCCGTGGCGAACGGCAACTTGATTTCCAGGGCATTGATGGTCGCGGATGCATTCTTCTCGTCGTAGTTCCCTCTCGAATGAAGAACGGTTCTCCCCAACGTCAGCGCTTTCCATTGTTTTCTCTTGTCCATCCTGACTTTTGCGCCGAAGTCCTGGGTTTCCAAAGCCACATCCCACCCCACACGCTTGCCTGAAACAAAAACCACGCGCGCTTTTCCGCCCACTTTTCCCTTGATTTTCGATACATGGTCAACAGAGGGAATGAATTCACCGAGTCGAGACAGGTCCACTGGATCGAAGCGGGAATCCACCTCTATTTGGACGAAGCCGTCCGATATCTTGCGCACCCGCTTCGCCGATATGAGAACCCGGGCCGTTGCTCTTTCCTGGAAACCTCGTAGCTCGATGCCCGCGACTCGCGACATCCAG
>JAPOVV010000051.1 GCA_026707945.1 Gammaproteobacteria bacterium
GGAATGGAGTAACCCCTGCCGTAAAACATTATACCACAAAAATCCAAAACAATCAATTCTTGGGAACTATATAGGAAACTTGACAAAACGGAGTTTAGACTTCCTCGATTCTCGGTCTGCCGCTCCGATCCACCCGCATCACGAACTTCCTTTCCAAGTCCGCCTTTGTCGGGGTCGGCGGGCGTACATGGGGTGGTGCGGGCATCCGAAGCAATGCGCGGATGGCTTTGTCCAGTCTCTTCATGTGAATATCAAAAATCTCGTAAAAACTCGGTAAGAATTTTTGGGAATTTCCCGATACTGTGTAGTCCGTCTGGTCGCTTTGTCAGTTTATGGGAGGCACTACCGCTTTTCTCCATAGAAACAAGGTTGCCAGCCTTTCCTGTTGCCACTTGTGCTTTTGACCAGACCCCAAAATGAATGTTTGCCGGACTGATTCCAACGCACAATAAAGCATCATATTCTCGATGATACCTGACATGATTGAACTGGAAACTTCCATTTACATCTTCTGTTGCGGTTTTCAGCTCAAAGCGAACACCATTGATCTGAATATCCCACGGAGAGTTTTTCGAGCGCACCCCTTTTGCGTTGACGGGAAATGCACACTCAAAGCCGTATTCTGCACAGAGTCTCTCCACAAAGTCTTGTCCAACCGAACCCACAAGCGTATTTGGAATTCTTCTAACATGCTCAAACGGAGCAGATTTCCACTTGTCCGAGTCCGCATATTCTGAAAGAACTACGGATAGGATTTCGAGCGGGTCAGTCATCTATCAATCCAGTATCTGTTATAGCCTTGCGAATATGATACATGCTGATATGTCGGCAGTTGTGAGCCGCCAAGTTGCTATACCGGCCCCAGTCTGTGTTGCGGAGGATTTTTGTAACCTCGCGCCTATCTTTCTTTATGACAATCCCGTAGCCACAAACATATCGGACTTTGTTGAAATCCCGAACCAGCGTAGGCGGCTCATTATAGAAAGTCCGTTGCAGGAAATAGTCCGCATCTTGCATCCGTTCCTGTCCGCACAAACGCTCCTTGCGATTGTCCACAGTGAAAAGGTCGATCCATTGTTTACATGACGGGACTCGCCCAGCATTGTTTACGCCGCGTTGCCAGACTTGCCAGAGGGCATTTATCTGTACCGATTTTCCTTCTGCGTCCACGAACGAACCTTGCGGCAGGTTCTCCATATGTACCAGTCTCAAACCCTCTACGCGGTGTTTAGGGCTTCCCTTGCCATCGCTTTGGAACGCCATTGGCAATATCATTCCCACATAATCTGCAAAAGTTGCCGCATGATTGACGAAAGCCAGAGCAAGCCATGCCCGATAGCCGAAAGGCGGATTGCCGACTACCGCGATCCTGCGCCCGTTTTTCGGCGGAGTCCACAAAAGAAAATCGGTTTGCTCATAGTCTGGCTTGAACGGAACCAAATCCAGTCCAATGCGCCTGTCCGGTGGCAGAAGATCGTAGAACGCGCCCATCCCCGCAGACGGCTCAATGAATTTGTAGTTTTCAACCTGCGCCCCATCCTGCTCCATCCGTTGGCATAGCGACTTGTAGCAGGTTTCGGCAATTTCTGGCCGCGTGAAAAACTGATCCAGACCTACGCTTTCCGGGTCAACCCAATGCGGGATTTGCAGATTGTCAACCCAACCACGGTTGCGTTCGTGAAGTGCAATAGTGTCCTGCATCACGCCACCAACTCCTCGTAGGTGATGGTCTTTCCGACCATGCCACGGAACAGATCATCGAGCCGGTCTTGGGTATCGCGTTCGCAATTTCCTTCATTGAGCCGGAACGCAAACTCGTTCACATACTGCCGACAATGTTTCTTCGACCAGTTGTGATACACGCCATTGAATCCGCGTTTCAGGACTGCCCATACGGACTCGATGCCGTTCGTGTGCGCCATGTCATTGACGTACTCTTTGGCACTGTGATTCACAGTCTTATGCCGGTGAGCCACGCCCCCGTAGGCGGGGTTCTCATCGGTGCAGATGGTGGAACCCGGCCGGACGTGCTTATGGATGGCACCGTGCAGGGTTTCCTTGTCCGCGTGTTCGATGGGCATGGCAACGGTGTTGCCGCCGCGTTCCCTCATCCCCAGGACGGTCTGCCTTTCTGATTTACTCTGGTTGTGCAGTTTCTTGCTCTCATGCCGGTTCTCATCCTTTCCACCCAGATAGACTTCATCCACTTCCACGACACCGCGCAATGCTTCCATCTGGCTCCCGCAGGCGATGCGAAGACGGTGCAGGATGTACCACGCGGTGGTCTGGGTGACTTCCAGTTCCTTTGAAAGTTGAAGCGAGGAAATGCCTTTGCGGGCGGTCATCAGCAGATAGGCGGCATAGATCCACTTGGGCAGTTCCACTTTACCATACTCAAGCGGAGTGTCAGTCCACGCATTGAAGTACTGGCGGCAGTACTTGCACCAGTAGTTCTCCGGCTTGGCTTTCTGCCGGGTGATGCCGTCATCGGCACCGCACCGAGAGCAACACGGGCTGTCTCCCCACCGGATGCGCTCCAGGTATGCAACGGCTTCCGCCTTGCCAGGATACGACTGCATCAGGTTGAACAGGCTCAATGTCTTGGCTACTCTTTTCATGTCTCAATTCCTGTTAGATTGTCTCTTTCAATACCGTGTATTATATCATATATATACATACTTTGTCAAGTCTCGTTTTTCTTTTCACACAATTTTGTCAAGTTTCCTATATAATTCCCAGGTACTCAACCATAAAATCCAAGTCGCTGTCGTGGTCGCTGACCCGATAAAGCGGGTGAGTATGTTTCATGTTCTTAATCATGATTGCGGTCACCTGCAATGTTGTCGTCAGCAATGTCATAAAGAGACATCAATATCATGGTCTCAA
>JAPOVV010000072.1 GCA_026707945.1 Gammaproteobacteria bacterium
ACAGGGGCAGCGGAAAGTGGCTTACCCGTAGGAGGTGTGCATTTACTGCATCAAGGCCGAATTAACAAAACTACTAGCGGCAAAATTAGAAGAAGAAAAATTAAAGAACAGATCGAACGCGGTCAACTGGTCTGTTTAACCCATCCAAACCGTAGAACGGTGATTGCTCGAAACTATGTCAAAAACGGCTTAGAAGTCATCCGTGATCGTGAGCAGCGGGGGCAGCTGATTCGTTATAGCTCCAATCTTCTCAACTCAATGATCAAGGAACGTGAAGTACGCACGCTGATTTTTAATCGTCTGAAAAGTGCTTTGTTTTAACCCTTACCCTTTAATCATTTGAGTGAAAATCCATGTCACTTACATCCAATTTGCGGCAGTTTCAGTCTGCTGCTCGTCTGGAGCAAATTTTAGGCTCCGTACATGATAACAACAACGATTTTTCTTGGTCCGCTGCCATCGAGCGTGATGAGAAGGAGCAATATCCTCAACGTGCTGTTGATTTTCTGAATGCGGTGGGTATGAACCGTTTCTATGTGCCTTCAGAGCTCGGAGGTCGTATGGAAATTGGTGAAGAGTTGCTATATCTGCATCGCGTGTTGGCACGACGAGATCTAACTATCAATTCGACCTATAGCACGAATGCTTGGTCTGTGATCGTATGGATCGGCGGTAATGCGAATCAATGCCAAAACATTGCTAGCCGAATTTTAAGTGGTGCTGCTCCAGCATTGGCTTATAGCGAGAAAGCGCATGGTGCTGACCTACTATCTAGTGAAGTGACAGCACAGCCTGCCGAGAGTAAATACATCTTAAATGGAGAAAAATGGTCAATCAACCGCGCCACTTTAGGAGACTCTTTAAGCCTGATCGCTAAAACATCGAACGATCGTGGACCACGTAGTTTGAGCGCATTCTGGCTTGATAAGCGTCATATGGCTTCTAAAGGAACATATAGTTTGAACCGCCTGCCAACAGTGGGTATGCGTGGTTTAGATATTAGTGGTATTGGCTTTAACAACGCTGAAATTCACAAAGATGCTTTGATCGGTGAAGAGGGCCAAGGGTTGGAACTTGGACTCAAAACCCTACAGGTAACGCGTGCATATTGCAGTAGTTTCTCGCTGGGGGCTGGCGATACGATGCTACGAATCGCGACCGAGTTTGCTATCGAACGCGAGTTATATAACAAAAAAGTAATAAGCATTCCATTAGTGCGTGAGCAACTTGCTACAGCCTATGCCTGAGGGCTTCCAGAAGATGATGGCTCCGATCAACAAAATTGTAGAAAGCGAACAATCTAAAGATATGACGCTCAGTGTCGGCGGTAATCCTGTCTATCTGGATAAAGCTGAAGATTACTCTAAGCGTATCAATATTTTGTTCCCGATTGCCGTATTGGTGATTGGATTGTTGCACTTTGAAGCATTCCGCAGTAAGCAGGGCTTGATTCTGCCACTCGTTACAGCTTTGTTGGCTGTGGCATGGGGTATGGGCATGATGGGGCTGTTCAAACAGCCGATGGATATCTTTAACTCGCCTACACCAATTTTGATTCTGGCTATTGCAGCAGGGCATGCCGTGCAGTTGCTCAAACGCTACTATGAAGATTTTGATCGTCTGATTGCTCAAGGGATGGAACCTAAAGCTGCCAATAGCGAAGCTGTGGTGCAGTCTTTAGTTCGTGTTGGTCCAGTTATGGTGCTGGCTGGCGGAATTGCGGCGGCTGGATTCTTCTCTCTGTTGACCTTCAATATTCCGACTATTCGTTCATTCGGTATTTTTACTGGAATCGGGATCATCAGTACGCTGATCATTGAGATGACTTTTATTCCAGCACTACGCTCAATGTTGCCACCGCCTTCGGTTACGAAGGTCAAACGCAAAGGGCTACCGATCTGGGATTGGATTCCAAATCGTATTGGCGATGCCATTTTGTCAGTTCGTCCACGAATGATATTAATGACTGCGATTGCGGGAATTGGCGTCTTTCTTGCGATCGGCACGAGCCGTATTGTGGTAGATAACGATAGTCGGAATTTCTTCTCTCGTGACCTACCGATGCAGCAGGATGACAGGTTCTTGAATCAGTCACTTGGTGGCACAAACAGCCTTTATATTATGGTCGATACGAAGGTCCGTGACGGTATTGAAAACCCAGAGATCCTAAAAGCGATTGATAATACAGAGAAGTTCGCGAATTCAATTCCAGAGGTTGGTAAAACAATCTCTATCGTGGACTATATCAAAAGGATGAATCAGGCAATGAATGCCGATCAGCCACAGGCATTTCAGGTTCCTGCAACCAAAGATGTTGTTGCTCAATATCTGCTGTTGTATTCAATGTCTGGTGAGCCGACTGATTTTGAATCCTACATTGATACTACTCAGCGCTATGCCAAGATCACGATTCTTATGAAAACGGGCAGCAACCACCGTATCAAAGAAATCCTTGAGTCGCTAAAAACGTATATGGCGGCTCAATTGGGTGACAAGGCTGTAGTGAGTTTTGGTGGTGACGTGACGCAAACCATTGCTTTGACTGAGACAATGGTTCACGGCAAGCTTATGAACATTCTACAAATTTCATTTGCCGTATTCTTTATTTCAGCACTGGTCTTCCGTTCGATTTCAGCTGGACTGATTGTTCTGACACCACTTTTGTTCTCAATTCTTGCCATCTTTGGTGTGATGGGCTGGCTCGACATTCCGCTCAATATTCCAAATTCCCTTATCTCGGCCATGGCTGTAGGTATTGGTGCGGATTACGCAATTTATTTCCTCTATCGTTTGCGTGAAATCTTGCGCGAAGAAGGTGGAGATATCAAAGATGCTATTCGTAAAACATTAAGTACTGCTGGT
>JAPOVV010000008.1 GCA_026707945.1 Gammaproteobacteria bacterium
TTGACAAGCTTAAGAAGCAAGACATATCCGTAACCAAACGGTAGTCGTGGAACTGCGTCCGCCGAATTGACAATGCGGTAAATCGGCGACTTGAACACCTTTGCCAACTCCAGGTCCCCCACTCTCGGGCAGCCATAGGTGTAACAGGCCGCAATGTTGTTGGCGTCAATAAAGCGAGTCGCGACAACAGCCAGGGCGCCTCCCAGAGAATGTCCGGTGATATAGAGCGGTTCGCCGGGAAATCGTTTCAATGATTCCTCAATCGGATTCTCTACCGAGTAATAGGCTTCCTGAAAACCCTGATGAATTCGGCCTATCTTCACTTCGTCTCGCGCGGGCACAAGCTTGGCCTTAAGGTCTGCTTTCCAATCCTCCAGACGCTTTTCCGTTCCTCGGAACGCCAAGACAAGCATTCTGTCGCGCTCGTTTTCTGACTGGCGACGCGCAAGAAATGCTTGTGTGCTGCCCACATCAAACACGTCTATCAATTCAAACTCCCCACATTTCAGAATCTGCGCCAAGAAGTTTCGCCGGCTTTCCGCGTCGCCATGGTCGAGCGCGCCAATAATGTTCTGTAAATAGGATGAAATCTCTTCCTTGTTGGTGAGTCTCGCCAAGTCCGCAGCTACTTCGCTGATAGTCTTCTTGTTTTCAAATTGGAAATATGCGAGCTGACTCAGGGTAGCCATTAGCCACGCTGTCCTGTCGCTATAGCCAACGCGATGACTGGGAAGCCCAATCAGCGATTTTTCGACTATTGACGCATCTATTGGTTTTTCGAATTCGTGCATTAAGTACTCCCCATGACTGACGCCGATGATCTGGCCACCGGCCATGCGCATCAGCGAATGAAGTAATTCGGCCTGGTAATTCTTCCAGGCTGTCTAGCGTTGCGAATGCCGGCTTCTTTTCTTGAGCGAATCGCCCTTCTCACGATTGGTCTTTGTGTTGAGCGCCTGCAAATTTACGGTTGCGTCGCTTCCCCCACGAGACTTAGGCTTGATGTGATCAATTTCCCATCCCTTCGGCGAATTCTTGCCGTAACTGTTGTAGAGCATTTCGTTGCCGTAAGTATCCCGGCGTACCGTGGCGGGGTCCTTGCCCCTTACCGTCTTGGCCTTCTCCCAGACTACGTCTTTCTTATCGTCTATTGACATAACAGCCTCCTTTGGACTGACTTTCTTCTTTAGGTGAGACGAGCGCTGCATCAGTTTCGGATTGCTTGACCAAGGGCCAATACGCTCCGGTCCCCTCTGAAGCGCGCTGGTTGAATTATAACAGATTTTACTTCATATTTATCAATTTGAGGTTGACACTAGTTCCATTATTCAATAATCTATCAACCACGGTGACGAAACCGCAGGAGGGAAGCATGTTCGGACAAAGACTGAGGCTGGCTCGAAAGCGTGCCGGGCTTTCCATGCGCCGATTGGCCGAGTTGATGGATCCGAAAATTACTGCCCAGGCCATCAGCAAATATGAAGCCGGCAAGATGATGCCCTCCTCGGCGATTTTGGTTGGTCTGGGCAAGGTTCTCGACGTGTCGCTGGACTTTCTCATGGGCGGCCAAGTGGGCAAGCTCGAGCGACTGGAGTTCCGCAAGAAGTCTGGCACGTTGGCGCGCGACCGCGCCAGGGCCGAAGCAATCGTGATCGACAGCCTCGAGAATTATTTCGCCATCGAGGAAATCCTGGGAATCGGACAGCCGGGCGACGCATTCAAGGGCATGCGCTGCGATTACCTCGCCTCAGAAGAGGAAATCGAAGGCAAAGCCGATGAATTACGCAGATCCTGGCACCTTGGCATGGATCCAATCCCAAGCATGTGCGCGCTACTGGAGGAAAAGGGGCTCCTGGTCATCGAGGCCGATCTGCCGGAAAGCATCAACGGCTTGGCATGCCACGCACTTCGAACGCGTTCGGATTATCCCGAAACCGATGTAATTGTCGTATCCAGTCGCACCAATGTGGAGCGCAAGCGCTTTACTCTCGCGCATGAACTGGCGCACCGGATCATCCACTCAACGGGGAATCCGGCGATCAAGCTGGAAACGGCAATGAATCGATTTGCGGGGGCTTTCCTGGTGCCGAGCGAGCATTTGATCAGCGAAACCGGAGCTCATCGACACGGGATTACGTACTACGAGATCATTCGCCTCAAGCGGATTTATGGCGTGTCGGCAGCTGCCATGGTATTGCGCCTCGGTCAGGTGGGAATTCTGCCTCGTTCGGCTATTGAGCGTGCTTTTGCCACTTTCGCCCGCGCCTGGCGCAAAGATGAGCCCGAACCGATTCGTGATGGCGAGGGATTCGGTGCTTTCGAGAAACCTTCACGATATCGGAGCCTTGTCTGGAGAGCTGTGGGCGAGGAGTTGATTTCGCCGATTCGAGCCGCGCAGTTTCTGCATCAACCCCTGGAAGAAATCGAGAAACGAATCAGGGGGCCACAGGTGCAATGAAGCAAATTGTGGTGAACGATGCATCGTGCCTGATTGATCTGCGCAAGGGCGGGCTTTTGTCTGTCCTTTGCAGACTTCCGTACCGGATGATCGTTCCGCTGCCCATCCGCGATTCCGAATTGCTTGACTTCAGCGCTCAGCACTGGCGAGTGCTGGATTCCGGCGGTATGGTCACTTACGACCTGACGGCCGACGAAGTGACAGCGGCGTTTACAGCCAAGACAAGAAACCCCGCGCTCTCAGCAAATGACTGCTTTTGCCTGGTAACAGCTCAGATCAATGAAGCGGTTCTTCTGACCGGGGACGCCCGACTCGCAAAGACCGCCAAGAAAAGCGGTGTGCGCGTGCATGGTGTTCTGTG
>JAPOVV010000081.1 GCA_026707945.1 Gammaproteobacteria bacterium
GTTAACTCAATGTTTAAACCCGATAATTAAATCATCGGAACTTTCTGCTTTCTAATTTAATTATTATATGCAAATTACAGTAAAAAACAAGAAGAAGAAACTTAAACACCTGATCAAAAGCCTTGACTTGTAAGATTCTCATACTTTGCAAACACAAACAATTATGAGCTAGGGAACATTCTTCTCACTTTAAAAAATTGCATACTGCACCCTTTAATTGCGCATAAAAATCATATAAAATAAAGGCAATCCCTCAAAAAGCCTATAAACAAAGGAGTTTTTATGTAAAAAAAATTAACAAAAAGACTCAAGTCCTTAGTCCGATCGGCCGATAAGTAGTGTAAAGGGGGATGACACTATGCAAATAAAATGTCCGAAATGCCAAAGTGAGAGAATAAGGAAACGGGGGTCTATGACTACCAAGCGAGGCAAGACGCAAAGGTATGAATGTAAGACTTGCCATAAAACATTTACTAAGAGAACAGGAACATTGAATTATAGACATAGAAAACAACATTTAAGAGATAAAATCACAGGCTTATATTGTGAAGGTATGAGCTTAAGAGCTATCTCAAGATACTTGAAAATCAATTTTAAGACAGTTGTAAGGTATTTCTTAGAGAATGCGGACGAAGCTTGGTTAAACAATCAAAGAAGGTTAAGTCAAGGCGGTATTAAGACGACTTATGTTCAGTTTGACGAATTAGAAACTTTTGAACACACAAAGAAAAAGCCTTTAGGAGTTCAGGTTTCTATAAGAGCTAAAACTGGGGAAATAATAGAAACAAGAGTTTGTAAAATACCTGTCAAAGCTTTGGCTGTCTCTCAGTCATACATTAGAGACTGGAACTCAAACATAGATAGGAGTCATAAGCTTTTTGAAATGCTTTGGAATACAAAGCGGGCTTTAAATAAAACACACGCAACAATAGCTTGTGATAAGGCTAGATCAGCGGTTAAGGTCGCAGAGGATGTCTTTTTTGAAAACAACTTCCAAGTCTATGCCTCTAAAGAAAGGAATAAAAGAATTGATTTAACTTTCCTTAAAATGAGACAAGACATTTCAAGATTAAGACGCAGAACTTTAGCAATAACTAAAAGAAGAGATAATCTTCAAAAACACCTAGACCTTTATACTGATTATCACAATACAAAGAGAATTGCCTAAAGTTTGTTTTATAAAAAGCCGTCTCAAAGGTTATGGAACGGCATTTGGATATTTCAGCAAACAGGTCATCTGTTATCTGGGGGGATTGTGAGAACTGGCTTAAATATGTCCCTCATAATTCTGCAAAATGTATCTATATTGATCCCCCGTTTTTCTCTCAAAAGAATTATGAAATAATCTGGGGGAACGGACATGAGAAAAGATGTTTTACAGACCGCTGGAAAGGCGGAAAGGAACATTATCTTGCTTGGATGCGGACTAAACTTTTAGAGGCTAAAAGGATTTTAGCTCCCGACGGCTCTATCTTTTTACATTGTGATTATAGAGCTAATTACAGACTAAGAATGTTAATGGACGAAATATTTGGAGAACAAAACTTTGTAAATGAAATTATTTGGCATTATAGACGCTGGACAGGAAAGACACAAAACTTTCAAAGGCTATACGATAATATTTTATTTTATTCTAAGGATAACAAGTTAAGAAAGTTTTATCCTTTATTTTCAGACTATACCGAAGGCTCTAAAGCTAGAAAGCTTGGCGGTAAATTAGTCCGATATTCAAAAGGTCAAAAGCCTTATTTTGTGAGTGATAAAAGCTTGAATGAGCAAGGAGTCCGAATGGGAAATGTTTGGACTGAAATTCCTTTCTTAGCTCCTAGCTCTAAAGAAAGAATCGGATACAGAACTCAAAAACCTATGGAGCTTATAAAAAGAATTATTGAATGCTCAACTAAAGAAAGAGAGCTAGTCCTTGATTTTTTTGGGGGGGGGGAACTACAGCCATAACCGCCAAGACAATGAATAGACGCTTTATAACTGGGGATGTAAGCCCTGTCGCTTGCCGTGTAATAATAGAGAGACTGCATAAAGCTGGCATAAAAAACTTTGAAGTGAAACAAATACCAAAGACAAAAGAGGAATGGCATTTAACAGACGGACATAAGTTTGCAGAGATGATCTGTGAGTTTATGGGCTGGGAATGCAATCCTAAAAAAAGTGGTGACGGGGGCATTGACGGCTGGGCTAGAAACGGCAAAATACCAGTTCAAATAAAACACCATAAACATTCAGTCGGTCGTGATCATTTACAGAAGTTTGTAGGAGCTTTAAACGGCTATTCTCAAGGCATTTTTGTTGGCTGGAACTTTAGCCCTCACTCATGGGATTATGTCCATATAGCTAAAAGAGACTTTAAAAAAGACATAACTCTAATACCTGCCCATCAAATTTTAGGGGAGCTGGTTTTGACCTTAGAGCAAAGGCTTAAATATCAAAAACTTTATGAAAAGGCTGTCAAAGCCTCTAAACACGGCAAACTTCCGCTTGAAATGGTGTCTTAATTATGCACAATTAAAGGGTGCAGTATGAAAAATTGTTAAGATAAACCGCCTTTATTGAAAAATATTATCAATAAAAAGGTGGTAACTGCCATGTGTCTAAGACTTGTAGTTTTTGTTTTTCAGAATTTTCTTATCTTAAGAAAAAGCTTTAGGTTTAAAATCTTTTTCATTTTTGATAATAACATCACCTGTTGCAGAGATAACAAAAAAACCTGCCTTCTCAGCTAGTTTTTCCGCTTGTC
>JAPOVV010000012.1 GCA_026707945.1 Gammaproteobacteria bacterium
GGCAATGCGTCGGAGACTCGTTATCAGACGGCGGTGATGGCGTTGAACAGCGCCCAATGTGCGTTACTGATTCGTCCAAACGATGCTGAAATCGCCAACAAGGCTGCTCAGGTGTTGAAAACCTGTACCCCGATCCTCGAATCCGCTGAACGGCATAGGGAAGCCGATATAGAGAAGGTGATAGAGTTGTGGAACTCATAGTGTTCGCACTGATGATGGCGGCGGCTTCAATCTTGCTGCTAGGAATAACCCGCCTTATCCTACAATTGACTAAACCTAGTGAACTACTTGATCGGGAGCTTCAACGCAGGTATCGTAGATATGGTCGAGGGTAGACCCGATTAGCTTTCGCACGGTTATCTCGTTCAAGTCTACCCTCGACCAACTATCAAGAAAGGAATAACTATGACCAAAATCTACCCTGATTCCGAGAATGTGGCAGACATCGTATCTGCCGACGTTTCCGAAATCATCAGTGAAAGAAATCCGATCCCCGAAATGGAGGATTGGGAATGTCCGATCGCCATCACAGTAAAAGATGGCAAGTATTACGCTACGATGGTTCGGGCGCAGGAAGCTCAAGATATTCTTCAGGAAGAACTTTGGGTTCCCTTCACCGACACCTATTGGATTGGAGTGTTTGATGACATTCGAGACCAAGTTGAATACGTGATAGAAAGTTTTGATGAATGAGCGAACAAATGTCTCAAAGTTTGGTAGAAGCTTTCGCTAAAGTTCATAAGCTATTATCTTCAATAGATTCAATAACTATTGAACAAAGAAATGATATTCTTGGCGCAGTGCTTACTTATGGTGATATAGCGCAGAAGGATGCTAATGAACGATCTTAAATTGTTAGATCGTCTTGACGATCTTTTGAATGAGAAACAAAAGCATTATCTTAGAATTGGGGAGCTTTTAGATCGAGTCATCAAAGATCCGGTTTTTAATGGTCGTATCAAATCTTTAGTTACAGATCATGCACGATGTGCCTATATGCAAGGAAAGCTCTACCAAGAGTATCTTTACAAAAGATACCAGATACAAAAGAATGAATTGAATGAATCAAGATGATCTGATTACTCGTCTTATTGAAGTTCGTGAAGAACAAAGAAAAACTCGTGAACAAAGAGATTATGCACATCGTAGACTTGTGAAAGTGTTAGATAATGTTGGGCGATTGGATACTGATAGTAAAACTACTATCTTAGCTATGGTTCAACGATACGCACGATATGTCTTTATTGTGGGTTGTCTCAACAAAGAATATCGTCTTATAAAAGATAGGCTAGTAAATAAAGAGTTTGCAAATGACTGATCGAATAACAAAAAAGATAGTAGAGAACTCTTATGTTCAAGCACGAGAAAAACGTGAGAAGACTTATGAAAAGGTTCTCGATGTTCTAAATAAATTAGATGCTTCTGATCGTGACGTACTATTAACTGTCGTCGGTAATTATGGAAGTGCTTGTTTCGATCATGGAGCATACTATGAACGATACAATGCGCTAGGCGGCGATGTTACTGAAAGCTGATCCTAGATCCATTGCTCATTCTTTCGATAGTCCTGACAAGGCGTCGAAATGGGCTGATGACTTAGCGCTGCGGCTGTGGCGGTATGGCATGTCTCCAGAAGCCAAGTTGATTCGTAAGGCTTTATCTAAAGTCTCATCAATGATACATACGGCTTTGTATTGGAAACCTAGGATCAACTTGGCTCGTGTAATTCCTGGTGAGAACAGACTGGCATTCAATGATATGAATCTTGTTCTGTTCGAGTGGATGGACACAGAACTATGTGCTCATGCTAGATCTAAACGGTCAATAGCTGGCCCTAGAGAAAGTGGCAAGACTATTCTCACAGTGGAGATAGCGCCGACATATGGCGGGCTTCCTCCATTAGAGAAGGCTGAGATAGAGATTCTTCGACAGTCAGGTATTCTTGACAACTGGGAGGAAGAAACTATCAATTCTCTGCACGAGCATTGGGTTCCTTACACTTTCGTACTTTCTGATACTGAACGACAGTCTGGACGACACTTGTCTAAGTTGAAAGATCATCTTCCGAGCAAGAGTTGTCTTTTGCGTTGGGATTGGCCTAAGATGTGCCGGCTAAAGGTAAACCCTGAATCATCCAGAGTGAAGGAAGCTTCTAAGATCGCATTTGAGCTTGAAGCAGGTGTGAGAATGGAAGCGTATGGCATGACCACGGGCATGTTAGGTTCACGATATGAAGCAACACGTCCAGCTTATGCTGTAATGGATGATTTGGAACCAGGAGTTAGCTGGTCTCCCGAAGCGGCGCTAGACAGAGCAAGAGCGGTTCGAGATGTCGTTCTTCCGCTAAGTAGAATCTTACGTGCTATGATTATAGCAACCCCTCAGACTGAACGTTCAATCGCTCATGTTCTAGCACTTCACGCCCGAGACAAATTAGAGATCACACCTGACTATTCTTGGGTTAGAGAATGGGATCCTATTGTTATTGAACCTTGGAGAAAGGATGGAGAAACGTTCTGGAAGGGTGTTATATCTAGAGAGAATCTTGAGAAAGAGGAACGTTTGTCAACGTGGGGAGTGTCGTATAATAGCGATCCAGATGTTTCACAAAGTACCTGGTGGACTGAGGGTGTGTTTGTAAGGAACCCGCCTTCCAACAATCCGCCGATAGCAGTTGTGTGTTATATAGATCCTAAGAAAAAGGAACGCACTTCTCGGAA
>JAPOVV010000049.1 GCA_026707945.1 Gammaproteobacteria bacterium
CGGATAGAATCCAGATCCACCTAAGAAAAGTGCACGGAGTAAACCCCGCGGTCAGGACTGGTAAAGGCACGAGCGAAACAGACCCGTTTGGTCTAGGCCTTAAGATTCGCCGACGGGAGCGAGGACGCACCGAAAACCGAGTCTACCGAGTCTATGGCAGTCGCAACCGAATTGCAGATCCAGCTGACGCAAAACTTTTCCTGACAGATGCCCAAATCAACGCCGCAAATACCAGTGACGCTCGAGGGGACACACGGTATTGTCTACAGCGCAAACGGCCTTTGTTGCTCATTCATATTTTCAAGACAGGGGGAAACCTAGCGCATGTCGCCGAAGGCGACATTCCACACGAGGAGTTGTGTTTGTCTGATCCGATCGTCTCTCTCAGCTTCTGCCTTCCGAGAACAACTGTCAAACCCGTCAGTCGCACCTATCAGGTCAATGCCGTCTACCGCAAACAGCTTGAAGCATTGAAAGTCGAAGAGGACGATGACGATGCCTTCATTGAGTCTGGCCAGGATGGTTGATCCTTGGGCCGACATTTCGAAGCCAGGCCATCCCGGTTTGAGCAGCGGAAGGCGAGCGGACGCTGATCATCCTCTCGACTTCTTCTACGGCAAGGATTTCCACGGCAACCATGTTTTCTGGCTGGAAGGTGGTACAGCATACAAATCCATTCCTCGATTGCCCGTGCTCGGGGATATCGACACCATGCTGATTGAGACCGGAATCAATCGATGCCGACTCTCGCTGACGCTGAGATCGGACGAACAGAAGGACGTTTTCAGGGTGCTTTGCTCCAATCTGATGCAAGCAACTGAAAACCTTGAACAGGGCGAGAACGGGACAGGCATTCTGATAGTGGCGAACAGGCTTTTGCGCTGGCACGATCTGCTGCGCCGACGTCGTGACGGCACTCTGTCGCAGCAGCAAATCATCGGCCTGATAGGAGAGTTGCTGTTTCTTCGCGACCGTGTTCTTGGACGCCTTCCTCCATTGGTCGCCGCCAAGGCTTGGCGAGGACCTTACCGTGACGAACAGGATTTCGTTATCGGAAACAAAGTCATCGAGATCAAAACTCAAGTCGCAACCGCTGACAAGAGGGTTCGAATTTCTTCCGAAGATCAGTTGGACTCCGGACAACACCGACTGTTTCTTGTGCACCAAACGCTGGGAACATCGGAACACGCAAATGATTCTGCAAGAACGTTGAATCGGATCGTCGAGGAGGTGCTGGATATTCTCGATAAACAGCACGCAGGTGCCGCCGACACTTGCCGGGTTGCTCTCATTGAAGCAGGTTGGAGAAGTCGCCCCGAATATGACGACACTGCTTGGCTGTATGTGGGCTCGAGCTATTTTGAGGTAAAGGACGGGTTTCCAAGGATAACCCCGTCATTGCTGCCACTTGGTGTCGAACGCGTCAGATATGACGTCCAAATCAATGCCTGCGATGATTTTATCTTGGAGGAAATGGACGCAATGGAAATGATGTTCAATGATTACAAATGACCTCAACGGCACATATACTGAATTTCGAAATGACATGCTGGTCGAGGCAGAGGCCTCAGGGGAGCCACAGGAAAGTGTGTTCTTCGCTGCGATGTCGGAGCTTGCTTCAGAAAACGGCGATTGCGCCGACCTAGTCTACACGCCCGCCCGTCGAGATGGACTGGGAGGATTCCGCATTGATGGGTATGCGCTTGATCACGATCGCGGCGAACTCCACCTTGCCGTCAGCGACTTTCAGGCGGACCGAGAACTTCAAACCATCAATGCCGACACTGTCGCGAAAAATTATGCCTGGATGCGAAAGTTCTGCGAACTCGCAATCCAGCAGGAATTCGTGATCAGCTTGGAAGAGACGGGCCCTACCTTTGAGGCCGCATATCAGATCTTCAGACGGCAGGCGTCCATCAAGCGAATTCGCGGAATTCTTTTCACTAACGCTAGGATATCCATGCGCAAAAAGGTAGCGACCCACGAAGTGCTCGACCGACCTTTCACATTGAATCTCTTTGATTTTCAGCGATATCATGACATTTTGGCATCTCGTGGAAAACCGGAACCGATAGAGATCGACGTTGCAGAGTTGAACGGCCATCCACTGCCCTGTCTTGAAGCGCATGTCGGTGGCAGCAACTACCGGTCCTATCTTATCGTCTTGCCTGGCGAGCTTCTTGCAAAAATCTATGGCCTCTATGGTCCGCGCCTTCTCGAACAAAACGTGCGCACATTTCTTCAGGCCCGCACCAAGGTCAATCGTCGTATCATCCAGACAGTCGTCAAGTCACCGGAAATGTTCTTTGCATTTAACAACGGACTGACGGCTACGGCGGCAGGCCTTGAGTTGGAGACAAGAGCTGATGGTACGACCGGAATCAAGGCGATACGGGATCTACAGATTGTGAATGGGGGACAAACTACAGCATCCATTCTTTACGCACACGATCGGAACAAGGCCAATCTCTCTTCAGTGTTTGTCCAGATGAAACTCTCGGTCGTCGACATGGACAAAATTGAGGAAGTCGTACCGCTAATCTCGCGATTTGCGAACACCCAAAACCGCATCAGCGAGGCGGACTTCTTCTCCAGCCATCCGTTTCACGTGGAAATGGAGAGGATATCAAGGCGGATTGCAGCACCCGCCAAGGCCGGTTCCCTTGCTCAAAGCAAGTGGTTCTACGAACGCGTGCGTGGCCAATACAGGGACTTGCTAG
>JAPOVV010000004.1:0-1059 GCA_026707945.1 Gammaproteobacteria bacterium
CGACCTGCTCATCCGCGAGGGCGGCCAGGTCTCCATCGTCTGCTACGGCATGGACGAAGCCGACGTCCGCTACACCCTGCAACATCCCGCGTCGATGGTCTGCTCGGACGCCCTGGCCGTCACGCCCGATCATTCCCTCGGCTCAGGACTCTCGCATCCTCGTTTCTACGGCACTTTCCCGCGCGTCTTGGGACACTACGCCCGGGACGAAGGCCTGTTTTCGATGGAAGAGGCCGTCCATCGCATGACCGGCACGACCGCCGATCGGCTCGGACTCGCCCGCAAGGGCAAGATCGAAACCGGCCGCGACGCCGACCTCGTGGTTTTCGACGAAAATGAAATCATCGACCGGTCCACCTTCGAAGATCCCCACCAGTACCCGGCAGGGATTGAGCACGTTATGGTCGGCGGACGCTTCGTCGTTAAAGACGGCCAGCCCACCGACCAGCTGCCCGGCCAGGTCCTCCAACGACCGAAAGACATCCCCACCGGCCGCATGTCCTGACAGCTAGGCGCGGCCGATCACGCGTCTCTCACTGTCATTCCGAGCGAAGTCGAGGAATCTACTCCCTATGCCACCAAAAGCCACCAGGCAGCACTACGTGTACATCATGACCAACCGCCCCAAGACCCTCTACGTCGGCGTAACCAACGACCTCAGACGGCGTGTCTATCAGCACAAACAGAAGCTCATTCACGGTTTCACAAAAAAGTACAACCTGAACCGGTTGGCCTGGTACGAGCAGACTTCGGACATCACCTCCGCCATCGCGCGCGAGAAGCAGATGAAGAACTGGCGAAGAAGCAAGAAAATCGATCTCATCGAATCTCTAAATCCCCGGTGGGATGACTTGTCAATGGAATGGCACACAGACCTTGACGGAGAGTAGATTCCTGCCTGTGTTCGGAATGACTGTTGGCCGCCCCCGGAATGAACCTGGCGCAAAACTGGCACTAGACCGGTAGATCTTCAACCGTGCCGTGCTCGTGTATAACCCGCTTCATAGGATCGGACTGTTGGCATAATCATGTGTCGATTGACCTCGGAACACTCATTAG
>JAPOVV010000004.1:1069-2698 GCA_026707945.1 Gammaproteobacteria bacterium
GCGTCCTACCAAAACAGGAGCAAATGATGCGGGCAACACTAGCGGCAACAGAACAAAACCTAGTCGACATCTTCGCCAACAATCAGTACGTTTTCGAGATCCCGTTGTACCAGCGCCCCTACGCGTGGACGGTTGAGCATATTGACGAACTGCTGGACGACCTTGTGGATGCAATGGATCGTGACTACGACGCACCGTACTTCCTGGGGAGCGTTGTTCTCATCAAGAGCAACGATGATCCAAGAAGCGAGGTCGTAGATGGGCAGCAACGCCTTACGACCCTCACTATGTTGCTCTGTGTGTTGCGTGAACTCTCCCAAGGCAGAGAGATCGCGAATCAACTAGACGAGTTTGTCCGGGAAAAAGGTAGCCAGCTTAAGCGTACTAAGGACAGACTTCGTCTAAGTTTGAGAGAACTTGACAGAGAGTTTTTCCAGAGAAACGTGCAGAACAGGGGCGGGCTGGAGAGTTTTCTAAACTCAGACCCTGCAAGTTACTCAGACAGCCAGAAGCAGATCTTCAAAAATGTCAAGTATCTCAACCGGAAGCTAAAGGAACTAGACGCGGAACGGAGAGACAAATTAGCCGACTTCGTCAGCTACAACTGCTACCTCGTAATCGTCTCGGCATCTGACACAGACTCAGCCTACCGAATCTTCTCAGTAATGAATGATCGGGGGCTTGACCTATCAGCAACAGACATCCTAAAGGCACAAATCATCAGCGAATTGCCCAAAGGTACTCAAAACAACTATGCCGACAGATGGGAAAGTCTCGAAGAGGGTCTCGGACGCGATGATTTCAGAGATCTATTTGCACACATAAGGATGATCTACCGCAAAGATAAGCTTCGAGGTACGTTGCAGGCAGAGTTCAGAGAGCACGTCCTTGAGGAATTGGGTCCGGTAACAGCTCAGAGATTCCTCGACGAGGTGCTCGAACCGTACGCCCACTGCTACGAAATAGTATCGAGAGCGTCCTATGAGAGCACCAAAGACGCGGATAAAGTTAACACTCTTTTGCAGCACTTGAAGCGGCTTGACAACTTCGACTGGATACCTCCTGCAGTCGCCTATTTCGGTCGGGAGGTGCAGCAAGACAAACTCCTTAAGTTCACGAAGTACCTAGACCGGCTGGCCTATGGTCTATTCATTCGACGGGCGAACCTCACCCAGCGCGTCAATCGGTATGCGGACGTGCTTCGCGCCATTGAGAGGAATGACAACCTCTTCGACGAGACAAGCCCACTCCAACTTTCACAGACCGAGAAGTCGGAAATTCTCACGAGACTCGATGGAGATTTGTATTCATTGATTCGGGTTCGCAGACCTCTGCTGTTACGTCTGGACAGCTTGTTGACGGATCCCGGAGTCGGTCATTTCCTCGGTCACTATCAAGAATCGATCATAAGCATCGAGCATGTTCTCCCGCAGAATCCGGCGGAAGGATCCCAATGGATAGAGTGGTTCCCGAACGCCGAGGAGAGAGCACAGTGGACGCATAGGCTGGCAAATCTCGTTCTTCTGTCCCGTCGCAAAAACACACGCGCGTCAAATTTCGACGCAATCCGTAGTTACGGGCTTGACTTCCAAGCGATGATCGGCGAAAATAGGTTCATAGTAGGAGGGC
>JAPOVV010000055.1 GCA_026707945.1 Gammaproteobacteria bacterium
GGGTATAGACAGCGTGTAATTAAGAGTCAACCCAATCGCGGTTAGCTGATTCGCAAAGCAAAGTTAGTCCGTCGAGGTTGGAGGCTACGCAATTCGATGGCGGAAATGCACAAATCTGAAAGGAGTTTTTGATGGCAAGACGAAGTGGAGTTAAGCGCGACAAACCAGAACGTCCAGTCAGAACGACAGTCGCTTTTAACGATGAAGAGCTGGACATAGTACATGAACAAGCTGATTCAACTGGGAACTCGTTTCAACGATGGGCGCGTACCCGGTTAATGGCAGCAGCAAAGGCTGAGGCAGATGGCTCACAAGACTGGCAACGTTATCTTGAAGCGGTGGAGGCGGACGATGCTAACAATTAGGATTCCTTTCGCTCTGCCTACATTAAACGAGATTATCGACTTGGCTGGCAGTGTGCATCATCATCGTTCAGGCAAGCGATTTGTCTCATACAACAAGTCGAAGCAACAGTTGACGGCAGATATTGCGAAGATTGCAATTCCACAAGTTGATGTTGCACCTGAGCCTCCTGTCTTTGTTTCGTGTCGGTGGCTTTGCGGGAATCGGCGGGTAGACCCCGACAACATTGCAGCAGGCAAGAAGTTTATCCTTGACGGTTTTGTTAAGGCTGGTATTCTCAAAGGTGACGGCTGGAAGCATATCGGTGGTTTCGCAGACACCTTTGAGATTGGAGAACCGGGAGTGGTCGTTGAACTACGCTCGTTAAACACGGAGGAAAACGATGAAACGGGACCCGTGGAAGAAATTGGGGATGAGTAAGGAAGCGTGGCGGAACGCCAACAAAGCAAATCGCCATTGGATGAAGCGAAATGGCTATGCTCTGAAAAATGGGCATATTATTCGTATTCGCAAGAAAGGGGTTAATCATGGCTGAACAATGGGAAGAACTTGAGGAGTTTGATTCTGGCTTGATTATCCAGAATGATGTTTCTACACAAGTCTATTATCATCAGCAAAGTAGGACTTACGATTTTACTTTGAATGGTTGGACGCGGTTGGCAAATGAGAATGACATTTCGATTGTCGATCTGAAAAGTGAGGATTTGGAAAAATCGTATCGTGTGACAGTTGTTGCACGGCGTCACATCTGGCATAAAGAGTCAGAACAACTGATTCAGATTGACAGAATCGGAGGGCATGAAGAATCGAAGATGGCGTTTGGCAAGGTTGATACCTTTGCGTATTCCAAAGCGTTGTCCAAAGCTCAACGGAACGGATATAAGTCCCACCTTAAAGGTCATTCTTCAATTACCCAAGAGAATCTGAAGAAGATTTTTGATGAACAGCAAGGTAAGAACGGTTCACCTCGACCGCAGCAGCAGACAACGAAGCCAACATCTCAAAAGAGTGTCCCAGTGCCGCCGGGCAATGCGAAGCCGAAAGAGCAATCGGGTAATGGGAAGCCGAAGGAACAGGACTATTTCACCCGTAAGAAAAAAGAGATGTGGGCTACATACAACGAACTGAAGTCCATACTTGAAGGGCTCGGAATCACACAAGAGGTTTTCAAGAACGGTGTTTATGAGTGGTTTGGCGTTGAATCGACAACCGAGATGGACGCCGAACAGCACCTGCAAGTGACTAAGGCGTTGCGCTTCACTGCACCAGACGGCACCCAAATTGCCAAACGGATTCGGGATTGGGGAAGTGAAGATGCTAACTTGGTAGATCCAGACGATGTTCCGTTTGGCGATGACGAGCCCCTAATACCTCCTCCGGCAAGCGCAAAAGAGCAGTTGGATGCGCGGGTGATGGAGTTGTCCCAGTTGGACATCGGTGAAGTCAAGAAGATGGCTAACAAGTACATCACCGATTGGATTAAAGATGGGATATTGAAAATCACGGTACAGAAATCGGCTGAACTTGCCAAGGATCATTTCGGTGTAGACATGATTCACAAGACAGATTTTGAAGTCTTGGACTACGCGCTTATGGTTGCCACGTTTGAACAGGGCGAAATTCCTGCGTGGTTGGCGATAGGGAGTGACGACGAATAATCAACCCGGCGTCCCTTCGGGGACGCCACAACTTTACATGGCAGACGATGAACAGTCCAATTCGTTACTATGGCGGCAAGGGGAATCTCACTCAATACTTGCTCCCGCTTATCCCATCTCATAGATGCTACTGCGAAGTTTTTGGGGGCGGCGCATCGTTGCTGTTTGCAAAGCCTCCGAGTAGGGTTGAAGTTTATAACGACATAGATTCCGATGTGGTGGCGTTCTTTCGGATGTTTCACGACCCCGAAGCGTTTGAGATGTTTAAGAGGAAATGTTATTATACCCCTTATAGCCGTGAGATCTGCTTTGAATATAGAAACACATGGAAAGAACAAACAGATCCGACAGAGCGGATATACAGATGGTTCTGCGTGAACCGCATGATGTTTGGAGGTCGTATTCGTGATAGCAGAAAAGGTGGGTGGTCATGTTCGACGACGCAGGGTGGGAGGCTCAAGATTATCGTTGATAAACTCGATGAATATGTAGAGAGGTTGCGGGATGTTCAGATAGATAATAGGTCATGGGAAGTCGTGCTTGATGTCTATGATTCGCCCGATACATTCTTTTACTTAGATCCGCCATACCCCGTAGTTACACGAACAGATGCCAATGCCTACAACTACGAGATGTGTAGCGTCGGTCATGAACGGCTTATCGAGGCAGTTAGAA
>JAPOVV010000059.1 GCA_026707945.1 Gammaproteobacteria bacterium
GGGAATTATATACAATAATCCGTAGACAAGACGGTTAGGAAGAGGGGGAAGGGTGTACCGACCCTTCACGCGCCACCTGGCTCCTTCTTCCTAACCTACCCTGTAGTGGTGGTGTACTCACACCACTACAGGGGTCTTGTTGCGGCAATATACTTACGACAGAATCGTAGCAGTACAATAACAATCTTGACAAACCCTTAGTTTCAGGTATAATAATCCGTACATAGCAGATAACTTTTAGAATGGAGTCACGGATGATGAAGCGACGGGTTGCAAAGACAGTAAGTGTAGCAAGTTTGTTTCGGATGTTTCCTACAGATCAAGACGCGGCCTTGTGGTTTGAGCAAGTACGATGGAACGGGAAGCCTCAGTGCGCACATTGCCAAGAAGCAGAACGAATTACCGTTGCCAAGACCAAGAAATACACCTATTGGTGCAAGGCATGCCATAAGCATTTCACGGCGACGACTGGGACCAGTCTTCACGGAGCTAAAGTGCCGCCTGTGAACTGGATTGTGACGATGTATTTGATGACAACGGCACGGAAAGGCATTTCCTCGCTGCAACTGTCCAAAGAATTAGGTGTAACGCAAAAGACGGCGTGGTTTATGTTGCATCGCGTTCGAGCCGCTTGTCGGGCGGGAGACTTTCAGTTGTCAAATATTGTTGAAGTGGACGAAACCTATATCGGTGGCAAAGCTAAGAATAAACATCAGAATCAAAAGGCGAAGAAGATCAGAGGGACGGAAGGGAAACTAGCCGTCTTCGGGATACGGCAACGTGGAGGAAAGACGTTTGCCAAACCCGTTTCAGGAACCGACCGGAACACGTTGGTTCCTGAAATTGAGCGGCGTGTTGAATCAGGAAGTATGATCTGTACGGATGATAGTGGAACCTATCGTGAGCTTGATCCTCAGAAGTATTACCATGACTCCGTTCGGCATTCTGCTGGTGAATACGTCAAAGGCTTTGTCCACACCAACGGCATGGAATCCGTGTGGGCTGTGTTAAAACGGTCTCTTATCGGCACGTACCATCATGTGTCCTTCAAACATTTACATCGCTATGTAAATGAAGCCACGTTCCGGTTGAATGACGGAAACTGTGACGTGGATACGATGGATCGGCTTTGTTCCATGACGCGAGCGATTGAAGGTCGGCGGTTATCCTATAAGGATTTGGTTCAATAATGAAGAGCGGAAGAGCGGAAGAGCGGAAGAGCGGAAGAGCGGAAGAGCGGAAGAGCGCGTCCCAGGGTAGCATAAATGTTGCGAACCAAACCATTTTTGAAGGGGACAACTTGGATATTATGCGTGGTATGAATAGCGAGTCCGTGAATTTGATTTATCTTGATCCGCCGTTTAATTCAAAAACTGATTATGCTGCGCCGATAGGCAGCCAAGCTGCTGGAGCAGAATTTAAGGATACGTGGTCTCTCTCAGATGTTGATGTTACGTGGCTGGATTTGCTGGAAACAAAACATCCACAACTCAATCGAGTTATTCAAGCGGCTATGACAAAAAGTGACAAGTCCTATCTGATTTATATGTCAGTACGATTACTTGAAATGAAACGTTTGCTTACGTCAACCGGCTGTCTGTACTTACACTGTGATCCGACAATGAGCCATTATTTGAAACTGATACTGGATGCGATTTTTGGGAGAAAGAATTTTCTCAATGAAGTTATTTGGCACTATCGACGATGGCCGTCCAAACAAAAGAATTTTCAACGGATGCATGATACTATATTTCGGTATGCGAAAGGTCAGGATGTTGTGTGGAACCAATTGTTTGATGCTGTGAGCCACGAAACGGCAAAACGTATTAAGGGAGGGAAGAAAATCACGACATTTTTTGATGAAGAATCAGGAAAGAAACGAATTCGTCCGACGGAGGAATCCTCCCAAGGCGTGCCGATGCGTGATGTTTGGGACATTAAGCAAATTGTCGGCCCAACCCGAGAACGGCTAGGCTACCCGACACAAAAACCGTTTGCCTTGCTCGAACGGATTATCAGAGCTTCTTCAAACAAAGGTGATGTTGTCTTAGACCCGTTTTGTGGATGCGCCACCACCTTAGCGGCGGCGGATGCCTTAGATCGACAATGGGTTGGTATTGATATTTCAGGGAAGGCGGCAGAACTCATTGTTAGGAGAATTGAAGCACAACAGGGATTGTTTCGGAATATTTGCCACCGAACAGACTTACCGAAGCGCACAGATCTCGGTCCGTTGCCAAAATATAATTGTGAGACCAATAGGAAAACGTTGTACGGTGGCCAAGGTGGGTATTGTGCTGGATGCAAGACACATTTTGAAACTCACCATTTAGAGGTTGATCATATCATTGCTAAGCAGAGTGGGGGAACGGATCATTTAACGAATTTGCAATTACTGTGTGGAAATTGTAATCGGATTAAAGGTGACAGAGGTATGGCGTATTTGCAAACTAAATTGCGTGCATAGGGAATTGATACATGGCACGACCAAAACGTCCATCACCTGAGCCCGTTGACTGTGATCCTTTGTTATTTGAAGAACTTGAAGATGTGGTCAAGCGTGTACTCTTGAAACCGTTCAAAGGACCACGATCAGAAAACCGAAAACCAACACAACGAGAATTAGGACAACGGTGGAAGTTGAAGAAGAGGTATCGCTAACAGGAGTCACGGATTATTGTATATAATTCCC
>JAPOVV010000015.1 GCA_026707945.1 Gammaproteobacteria bacterium
AACAAACCATGGAATATTGCCTTGCCTTCTCAGCGTGCTTCCTTGCGTCCTGTGCGTGTTTTTTCGCCATCTCGTAGTGTTCCCTTACCGAGACAGGCACCGCCTCTTCCACTTCGGGGTCGACCATCGCCTCGTAAGCCATGTAGCCGCCCACCGACAATGCTATGACGACGACATTGACAAGAAACAATCGGTTCTGCTTGTCTTTCAGTGCATTCATGTTAAATCCGGTATCGGGATGGGTTCTGGTGGGGCGCGAACTGTCGGTGCGCGTAGAATTGGCGAATTTCTTGATTATCTATCTAAAAAAGGCATATCAATCAATGATTTATCGGCGCGCGCAAATTTACCGATAGAATTTCAACCGCCCCATGCTGCAACAGCAGGGGGTCCCTTGAGTTTTGGTTCTTGCTTTTTCATCCGTGCACCGTCAGCAAGGCAACTTCCATCCGTGCTTCATCGACGGCACGTTTCCAACTGAAGAAAGTCCTCTTCCAATAACATTGCTCGCCGTGTTCTATCCTTGCACGGAAAATCCCTTCGTCGTCCATCTTGATGGAAATGGTATAACCCCAATCATCTGTAATCCGATAAATCATCATCTGAACTCCTTAATCGTTGAAATTTGTTCCGTGCAGTCCTTGTACGCACGTTCGGCCCCATCCTTCAAACCTTTAAGAAAGGAATGTCTTTCAATCTCCTCAAATACGAAATTGACTTGTCCGGGGCATTTATTCTGATAGTTCGGGTCATGCCCGAAATTGGGATCAGAGCAAGCAAGTGTCACTATGCTCTCCTTCACTTTTTCAATTTCCCTTTCATTCCGTTCCCAGTCATATTCCGCAACGGCAACCGACTGCGCCATCAACAGACACAATACACATATTTCCTTCATTAGTCTCTCCTTAGTAACAAGTAAGCCATGTACAGGACGACCAGCACGCCGCTGAGTTGCAGGAAAAACCAGTCCCCGTCCTTCGTGAAATAGATCGCCAATCCTATGAATACGCTGACGCTCAAGCAGCATTGGACAATATCCAATTTGCTGATGCCGCTTTTCTTTTCTGGCTCAACCACCATATCCTTGCGTGGATCGGGCACGGACATCGCGTTCCTCGCATCCTGTCCAATCACCCTTCCAAAATATCCACGTATCTGCTTTCCGATCATCGCCTACACCATCAACCCGGTGCCTTATTATAACGCAATATTCACTGTTAGTCAAGTTCCCCGGTCTGCCGCTATTTACAAATGACTGCCCGTGTGGTTACAATTTTCCAATCACTTACGGGAGCACCCTAAATGAAATTCAACAAGGAAAATGAATCCGCAACCGCAGATTCACTGGATGATATTTTAAAACAGGACAAGGTCATGTTCACGACCACCTTGACCAACGGCAAGGATGTAACGTTCAACATGGAAGTCCTGACTGGAGAAAAACTCATCAAGGCAAGGAAAATCATTGCCGAACATCACATTCCAGAGGAAAAGGTGAAAGAGTTTGAGTCGGAAGACCTGATCAACAAGATCAGCCAGATGTACAGGGAAATCTACAAGCTGGTGCTGATTTTCCCAGATCAAGGCGCGCCTTCAGACGAGAGCATCGACCGGGTCGTGACCTTGTCCGGCGGTATTTCATCCATGCTTTCGAGAAAGGTCATGGAATGCGCCGGACTGGGCGGATTCGCACAGGAAGACCAAACCACCGACGCGATTGAACAACTCCCCTCATAGCCGCCCGTGAATTCGGCCTCGACCCACGGGCGGTCAAGAGGGATATAGACGCGGAATTCTTCGATTCATGCGTCCGTCATTTCAATATGTATCCGGCGCTGAGCCAGTACCTTCTGCTGGAACTGGCACTGCTTCGCTGCACGTTGATGAATATAAACCGCGACCCGAAAAAAGGCGCGCCTTACCAAGTTGAGCAGATTGCGCCGTGGCTCAGGCAGGCCATGAAGGACGGAGCATCAGCCGAAGAAGAAGTTCAGGGTACTGTTGACGTACTTCATCAAATGGCATTGGTCAATCTGCGGAATAAATGAGGGACTTATAAGTCTCAAAACATCGCCCGCTATTTACAATGGATAGCGATTTATAGTATTTTCGTCTCATGCCAGGCAGAACGAGTTTCGTAGGTTCCATCCTTGTCGGTCTAGGGGTAGACCCGCGCCGGGTTGTAACTGGCACCAAGGTCGCCAACGCCGCAACCAAGCACTACCAGTATTCACTTAGACGGCTGAGGGGCGAATTCGTCCGCGTCAGACGCGCCAGCAGGCGCTTCGTGAACGATTTCATCCGAAACGCATCCATCACCTTGGCCGCCGCCTTCGGAATCGCAAGACTGGTTTCCCAGTTCCTGAAACTCGACCGCGCATTGGTTCGCCAACGCTCATTGGTGGGACTATCCACAAAGGAAGTCGCAGGATTCCGCCAAGAGATACTCAAACTCTCGCCGGCATTGGGGAAAAGCCCTGCAGAACTGGCGGAAGGCTTGTTCTTCGTCACATCGGCTGGATTCAGAGGTTCGGAGGCGCTGGATGTCCTGCGGGCATCGGCACAGGCGTCCGCCATCGGACTGGGCGAGGTTCAGGTGGTGGCAACCGGTGTCACCCGCACCGTTTCGGCATACCGTGAAGCGAAC
>JAPOVV010000001.1:0-736 GCA_026707945.1 Gammaproteobacteria bacterium
ATGTGAACTTGCGGGGCAGCTGGTTGAACGGGGCAAGGCTTGAGAAAGCACGGCTGAAAAAGGCTATTCTTTTGGGTGCGCATCTGAAAGGGGTTTGGTTGAATGGTGCGTATCTACAAGGTGTTGATCTCTTGAACGCACAACTGCAATTGGCTTATCTTGATACAGCTCACTTGCAAGGCGTTGATCTTTGGGGCGCGTATTTGCAAGGAGTTACTCTCGAGGAAGCACATTTGCAAGGGGCTTCTCTTGTGAAAGCGTGTTCGCATGGGACTAATTTTGGGGGTGCGCAGTTGCAAGGGGCTAATCTCTGGGGTGCGCAGTTGCAAGGAGCTAGTCTATCGGGAGCGCAACTACAAGGAGTATTTAGTGCTCGGGCGTGGTCTTCCGGTGAGTTTGCAGAGCGCACTAGGGGGTCAATTGGTCGGCAAAGTGATTTTTCCGGGGTGATTTTTACGGGTGGCTTAAATGAGGGAAACGTGAATTCCATCGTCGTAACTATGTCCGACGAGGAGGCAAAAAAGCTGCGAGAAAAATTGGCGCCTCACATTGGTAAACCGATAAGCCATGAACTACCGGAAAATAGCGGAGCCATACTAGGAGCTTACACTGCAGAAGAAGCCGAAAAATGGATCGCCGAGTACGAGAAGGCGATGTCGAAGGTTCCTGCGGAGCATAGCTCCTAAAATTACCCTCCCCTGTGAGCTGAGGGGGAGTCAGTGAGGTAAGGGTGTTA
>JAPOVV010000001.1:746-2634 GCA_026707945.1 Gammaproteobacteria bacterium
AGCCCGCAAGCGAACCGGTGGGGGGATTCGGAGTGTTAGTGGAGAGGCGATGACTGGTTGTATGGAGGGTGAGCAAGAGTTTGACCTCTGCGTCGAACGCGTGAAATATCCAAACCAGTGCCTGTTTTACATATTCTGTCTGCTGAAGGTCTTAGTTCTTTCCTTTTGTTCAGTTCTGTTTGGCAGGCTTTGTCAAATTCAGTATATTGTGTCCATTCAAAATGAAAGTGTAGGAACATTGGGAAGACGCCCGCCAAGTTAATCCGCCGCCTAATGGTGGACTAGATGGACTTCAACACCTCTGAAATATCATTTCGTTTTATCGATCTCTTTGCTGGAATCGGTGGGATGCGTCGGGGATTCGACGCCTTGGGAGGCCGTTGCGTCTTCACTTCAGAGTGGGACAGATTTGCTTGCCAGACCTACTTGGCTAATTTCCATGATACCAATGTTCATGTGATGGCAGGCGATATCACCAAGGTGAAGACCACCGACATTCCCGAACACGACCTGTTGCTTGCGGGTTTTCCTTGCCAGCCTTTCTCGATTGCAGGAATAAGCAAGAAAAATGCACTTGGGCGACCTCATGGATTTCGCTGCAAGGCGCAGGGAACCCTCTTTTTCGATGTAGCGCGAATCATCGAATATCATCGTCCTAAAGCGTTTCTCTTGGAAAATGTGAAAAATCTTGTTAATCACGCCAAGGGAAACACCTTCAATGTTATCAAGGAGACACTTGAAACAGAGCTAGGCTACCACATTAGCTGGCGAGTGATTGATGCAAAAGGATTGGTTCCTCAGCACCGAGAACGTATTTTTATTGCAGGGTTCCGAGAACCAACAGATTTTTCAATTGCCGAAGTGCAAGTTCCTGATCCATCTGAAGGACCAAGGCTAGAGACAATCCTTCACCCTGAAGATGGAAGCGAAGAAGGATCGGATATGCACTATACCGATCAAAATGGTCGGGTAAGTAACAAATACACCCTATCGGATGCGTTGTGGAAATACTTGCAAGTCTATGCTGAAAAGCATCGCAGAAAAGGCAACGGTTTCGGGTTTGGTCTCGTAGGTCCGGAGAATGTTGCACGAACGCTCTCTGCGCGTTATTACAAGGATGGATCAGAAATTCTGGTGAAACAGAGTGGACGGAACCCGAGGCGTTTTACCCCGCGTGAATGCTCAAGTCTGATGTGATTTGATCAACTAGGTTGATTGGATTTTCAAATTCCTGTGAGTGACACCCAAGCCTACCGCCAGTTTGGCAACGCGGTTGTAGTCCCTGTTGTGAACCTCATAGCCCGCTACATGGTTCCCTATATCTTTCAGGGGGAGACTCCTTTCCCCCGTGTTCAGAAAGAGTACGTGTCGGCCTGATGGTAGATGTAGTGGATACGGCTACCCGAAGCCGAATGATGTCCGGCATCAGGGGCAAGGATACCAAGCCGGAATTGGCAGTGAGAAAGGGTCTGCATGCGCGCGGCTTCCGCTACCGACTTCACTCGTCCAAAGTCTGCGGGAAACCTGATCTGGTACTCGCACGCTACCGTGCCTTGATTTTTGTGCACGGCTGCTTTTGGCACGGACATGACTGCCACCTCTTCAAGATGCCCTCAACGCGCCCGGAATTCTGGAAAGCTAAAATAAACCGTAACCGCGAACGTGATGCCGAAGTGCGAGTCTCCGTTCTGGAAAGCGGATGGCGGCACCTGGTGATCTGGGAGTGCGCGCTCAAAGGCAAGACGCGTCTTGAGTTTGAGACTCTTATGGTACGTCTCAGCACATGGATCATGGGCGATGAGTTGGAAGGCCAGATTTCCGGGGAGGGCTGATAGTGAAATTTGGCGTTCTTTCAGATTATTTCGATGGTGCTGGTGCAAAACTCCTG
>JAPOVV010000005.1:0-1675 GCA_026707945.1 Gammaproteobacteria bacterium
TCTTTCGTGTAACTCTATGCCAACTGGCAGAAACCTAAAATAGCGCCAGCGATGAAACAGGTAAGCCCTGCAGAACCCAACGATACTTCTATTTTCGTGCTAAGTTCTTCTCGGTCACCTAATCTCGAAAGACCTTTCTTGAATGTTGTATATGAAATCTTGTCATTCATAAAAGAAATGTGGAAACCACCCCACTTCCTGCCAAGAATTCTGTGTTGTAAATGCACGAAACCATTGAGGAATACAGTAAGAGTAAGGCCTGCAGCAAAACAAACCATTGGCCACCAAGTCCACTCGACTGCTGTCTGATTCGATAGCAATACTGCCCTAGAACTCAATATAGCCACTAAAGCACCACCATTCATGAAAACGAGATGGCGAATGTACATATATCCAGAGGTCTTTTCATTATCTAGTTTCTTGGACATCTCTTTCCTGAAATCTTCGTCAAAAATTTTTCGGGCATCTGCTTTCCAATAAGAAAATTTGTTATCGTCCATATTCCGATCGCTCCCCTTCGCGCAAAATGTGCCCCGTTCAAAATAGCTGTGCCTCTCGCTTTTGAGGTCCTAGTTTTTCCGGGGGGATTGTACACCCTGCGGAGAGGATTTTCTCGCGTTCTGCGCCGAGTGTGGTAACGAGACACGCCCTGCTCTCGCTCAAAGAAGATAAAACCCTTATATTGTTGAAAAGCCTAAATCGTCATTTTCTCGAGGAAAAGTGCTATGAAACGCATCGCTCTTTACCTTGCTGTTTTTCTATGCCTATCTAACACGCAAGTCTTTGCGTCAGACAGAATTAAAAGGTCACTAGAGTCTTTTAAGTTATTCACGTATTGCGAGTCGATGGCACTTGTGGTGGAGAACTTGAATCACCATGCTTTGAAGATTGGACTTGCTGATAAATCCATTCAGAACGCCGTAGAGAGTCGCATGAGGTCAGCTAGGCTATATAGCAATAAACCGCCGTCGAAAACTTACTTATACGTTAACATTAATGTGGTTGGAGGGGCTTTTAATGCCAAGCTTTCTTTCAGAAAACCCGTTAATGATCCATTTACTGGAGAGCTAGGAACTGCAACCACATGGACAAGAGCTGTAACTGGAACACATGGAAATAGCTCTGGATTTATCCTTTCCTCTTTATCCGAGCTCATAGATGAATTTCTGGTCGATTTTCTCCGTGTAAACGATGAAGAATGCCGAAAGAGAAAATAAGACCTTAAGTTAGAAAATTCCGTTTCTTTTTCCTGCCCTACCCCTTCGGGGAAGATACTCTCGCGTTCTGCGCCGCAATTCGACAAGGTGGTATTTCGGCTCACTCGATCGGATTTTTCACAATCTCAGCCGTGTATGGTGGCGTTGGGGGCCGCTGTTTCAGATTCCCCAAGACGTAATCGTCTTGCACCCCAATCAGGGAACAACGGCCCACCTACGGGAATTTAGGCGGGCGTGGTTGCGGGCTCCCCGCCATCGTTTTTTGTCATTGGTGGGATCTTGAGCCATTCTACGGATTCAGCCCATCCGAAAATATGGTCATACCATTCTTGGGTTGGATTATTTTCTGGGTCGCGCCCAATATACCCATCAAGAAAAATTATTCTCAACAGTTGAATTTCATCAAATGTTAATCGATCTGCTCTCCCGTCAAGGGTGGATTCAAGTTGCTTGCAGAA
>JAPOVV010000005.1:1685-2610 GCA_026707945.1 Gammaproteobacteria bacterium
TCATACTCGTCTTTGCGCCTTTGCTGAATGGACTTAGTCGATAGAATTGCAGCACGCACTATGGGGGGTAAGTTTGAAAATCTCCGGTTGGGGTAATATATGTTTTCCCTAAATTTAACAATCATACTCGAAATGTAATTTATTTGATTCTCTCTTTGTGAATTCTCACGCCAGCAATTTATACGCCATAATATAAATGCCAATATCAGGCCTGAAACCACACCCGAAGTAGTACCTATCACGATCCCTTCTCCAACTTCCCCCATTCGTTTTCCCCTAGGGCGAGGAAAGGCTTCTGGTACCCCCGGTTTTTGGCGAAAAGCGAATGGGCAAGCGGTTTATCTTGGTACCCCCGGCAGGATTCGAACCTGCGGCCTACGGATTAGGAATCCGGCGCTCTATCCTGCTGAGCTACGGGGGCGTGATTCGCGAGCGGCGATTCCGCGTCAGTCGTATGTTATCAGAGAGCGCACGGGGTGTGGAGCGAGGCGTTCGCGTCCGTTCAAAAACGCAAGCTCGATGAAGAACGAGAGGCTGTGCACCTCGCCGCCCAGGGATTCCACGAGCGATACGCAGGCGGCGGCGGTGCCGCCGGTGGCGAGCAGATCGTCGGCGATCAGCACCTTCATGCCGGGAGCGACGGCGTCCTTGTGGACTTCGAGCGTATCCGTGCCGTATTCGAGTTCATAGGTGGCCTGGGTTTTCTCCCAGGGGAGTTTTCCGTGTTTTCTCACCAGCGCGAAGCCCGCGCCGAGCTTGTAGGCCAGCGGCGCCCCGATGACGAAGCCGCGCGCCTCGGCGCCCAGGACGACGTCGATTCCCTCGTCCATCAGAGGCTCCGCCGCCATGTCCACCGCGGCCTGGAAGGCCCCGGGGTTCTGGATCATGGGGGTGATGTCCTTGAAGACGATGCCCTCTTTCGGAA
>JAPOVV010000026.1 GCA_026707945.1 Gammaproteobacteria bacterium
TTTGCTCGTGGAATTACTTGGTGTTTCGGAGTATTTCGTGGACGACTTCGACGTCATTCGCCGCCAATGGTGCGCCGAGCCAAGCGTTCACGGCGGAAAAAAGACGAAGCCCTGCCAAGGGTAAGGTATATCGGTTCATAAGATAAATGCGGGTGATGAGAAGAGTTGATATGAAAAAACGAGACGAGGATACCATATGTTGAAAGAACGCTTTCTTTGGCGATACGGGCCGCATCTTGCGAATTTGCTTCTCCAGTTCTCTACCCTTAGAACCCGGAGTTTGCTGAAAGGTTCTGATCCGCTGACCGTTCTCATTGACAACTCCGTTCTCGGTCATGGCAGAACGCATGAGACGGTCGCTTATTCACAAAAAGTGAATTGGCCGCCGGGTGGTGAGCCTTGTGAAGTTCCCGTAATCCATAGGGCTCCAATCAACATCAAAAACAAGTATGAAGAAGAAGTTTATGACAGTGTCCGGTATCTTCCCGGTATCGCACATTTGACGCGGCTTGGATTCATTCAGTTGAAGACATCTTTCGAACTGTATAGTGAACGGAATCATCAGCCGACAGGGAGGTATGAGGGAAAGAAGGGTTATTTTGACTATTGGCTTTTCGATGGAATCAAGATTGAATCCGTTGATGGATATGACGTTCCTGATTTTGATCTAGAACATTTTCGGAAGAATCCACGTATCAACAAAGTTATTTGTTCTACGGATGTGGATCCGCTAGGCATTTATCCAAACAATAAAGAGAAACAGATAAATCGTGTTTCGCAATCAAACGACCCTTTATACCTCGAACTGGCAAAACTCTTACCAATGAAAAGCAACTTGGATGCTTGGCATATCCGAACGGCGGAGGCGCATGGACTGTTTTGCTTTCTGACGATGGATTTCAAACTTTGGAGGCTCGTCGAGAAGAACAAAAACAAAGAGCCAATTGCCTCATTCCACACCAAGGTGATGACACCGAAAGAATTTGGTGAGCATATTGGACTATGGCCTGTTAACCCTCACATTTGCGAATTGGCAGAGAGGGATGCCTTGAAATCAAGTGCTAGACTCCGGGAAAAACTCAGCGCTGATTCAAAAGCGATTATACGACGACGTCTGTTTACTCCTATCGAACAGAGACGAAGGTTTGAACGATCACTATTCCGAGCCTGGCCCGGGAATCGGTTTCAGGAGCCTCGCCGCCTCGTTAAGCGCACGCGTGTACGCTTGTATGAAGAAGGAAGAGATTGTGATTTGAATGCCCGCACCTATGAAGATTGTCCCGCTGTTCCTCTCCGACCAAAGGCGACAAATCCTGAAATGATTCTGGGTAAGGGTGAAAAAGGGATGAAGTGTGCGAGGGATTTTGAGGATGAGAGTTAGGCATGCTCCCCAATGGTGCTACTTGGAGTAATGGGGCGGATTGTGAACCACGCAGCGTATGGAGTATACGTTTTCATATGGTATCCTGCTTTCGTGAAAGTGTGAGATTCAACCGAAAGGGACCCGGGGGTGTTAGGCCATGGAAGGCAAGAGGTTCATTCGAACGATACGCATGGAGAACATCCTTTCTTACAATCCTTTGGGTGATGAGTTTTCTCTGGAGCCCCTGAACGTTCTCATCGGGCCGAACGCTTCCGGGAAGTCGAACCTGATCGATGCGCTCTCGCTCCTCGCTGCGGCTCCCAAGGATATTCAAGCGCCGATTCGGGAAGGAGGAGGCATTCGCAATTGGATCTGGAAGGGGATTCACGGACCCAACATAGCGACCTTGGACGTTACCATCGAATACCCGCGAAGACAGCAGCCCCTCAGGTATCAGCTGTCCTTCACGGATCACGGTTCGGGTTTCGAACTCTGGGAGGAGATCATCGAGAACGAGAATCCACCGCCAAACAAAGAGAAGCCTTTCATCTATTACCACAACAAGGGAGCAGGCCAGCCGGTGAGCAACGTTCTCATTGAGGAGGAATCCCGAAGCGAACGCCGTCTGAAACCTGAAAACGTGAAATACGATCAGTCGATTCTCTCGCAGCGTAGAGACCCCGACTCCTATCCGGAGTTGACCTATCTGGCCGATAGGTTCGAACGGATGCGTTTCTACCGCGAGTGGAATTTAGAGCGCGGCAAACCGCCACGCAGTCCCGGACGAACCGACCTGCCCAAAGACAGTCTTCTGGAGGATGCCTCGAATCTCGCTTTGGTGCTGGATGATCTGTTGAACCGCCCTCTCGTAAAGCATGAGATACTGGAGCGCTTGAGGATCTTCTATCCATCGCTCAAAGATGTCACCACCTCCATAACCACGGGTGAGGTTCAAATATTCTTCCATGAAGAATATCTGCAACATTCTGTGCCCGCCACGCGGCTCTCGGACGGAAGCCTTCGCTATCTCTGCCTGCTCGCCGTGCTCTGCCATCCCGACCCACCGCCGGTCGTATGCATTGAGGAGCCGGAGCTCGGACTGCATCCCGACGTGATACCTGAAGTGGCGAAACTCCTGGTCGAGGCATCATCGCGCAGCCAGATTTTCGTCACGACTCACTCCGACATGCTTGTGGACGCGCTCACGGATACGGCGGAAGCCATCGTCG
>JAPOVV010000007.1 GCA_026707945.1 Gammaproteobacteria bacterium
AGAGGCGCCGCACTGCGCCTCTCCCGTTCCAGCGAATTTCGCTACAGCCTCCTAGGCACATCGATTGGGGTAAAAGGCCAGAATTTGGGGTAACTACCAGAGGCAAGGCGCACGAAGCCTCATAGATAGACGGCTATCAAGTTTTGCTAGACCCTCCTAGAATAAAATCATGGTCGGACACTACGGCAGGAATGTATGATTTTCTAGTGCGCCTATGTCGTTCCATCCATGATTTCTAAGATCGTAGTCTATTAGGTCGAACTCATCGGTCAGTAACGTCTAAAAGCATAGCAGAGATCTATTGCAAAACTGTTACCGTGGCTCGTGGCTAGCCGATCAACCTTATGAATTGAAATAGGATGTGGCAGCTCCTAACTGTATCCGCAATCTTGGCTAATCTTCTAGATTTGTTGGAATTAATAGCTTTACTCCAAATCTCAAATAGTGCTCAATTCATAAGTGAACAGGAGCCGGACGGCACCTCGCAAGCCAGGGCTGCTGCAAACTTCTCACTGCCGATATCCTTCAGACCCCAGGTGGCAGAGGAAAAATGCGGGATTTTGAACAAGCCAGCTGTATCGCCATAACGCATTTCAGGTGGAATTTGAAACCGAGAAACGTCAATGGCAAAGCCTGTACCTAGGCCTTTGACTAACGCTTCTTTTAACGTCCATAGCCGATAGAATAAATGAAGTTTAGCTTCTCCTTTTCTGGCAGCTAACTCAGCTTGCTCTTCCAGACCCATTACAGCTTCAATAAGGCCAGCAATGTTGTGTTTTGGGGATCTCTCCTCAATGTCTACACCAACTCTTCTATCAAAGGAGCAGGCTATTAGACCGTGGTTATTGCTGTGACTGACATTGAAATTTAGCGAGGACTGAGCTCCCTGCACAACGGCGAAAGGTTTGCCATGACGGGATGCCGAAAAGGATAGCTGGTCGTTTCGGCAGTCAAGTTGATCACAGAGAGTTGCGCGGAGCGCTGCCCGGCAGAGAGAGAACCGGCGCCTGGGGCCTGGCAGATACCTTTCCCAACACAGCCGCTCTCGCTCATCCAGCCACGCGAACGCCTCAGCTTCGCGGGCTGGATCGAGTGTCAAATCAACGTAGAGGATCGCAACTTCACCCGCAATGCTGAAGGGCCTCCACCAGACGTCAGCAACGGGTGCTAGCATCTCATCCGAGACCTTAGGCAGCCACCGCCAATGTGCGTGCTGCCAGGGAGTCTCTCAATAAGCCGTGAATTCTGGGAACCCTGGGAACCTAGCCAGGCTGGGTGTCTAGGAACTCTATGAGTTCTCCGACCGTGTCATATTTGCCACAGTCCTCAAGGCTAAAGGTGACGTTGAATTCCTCGGCGACCAGCTTTGCAAAGGCGACAAAATCGACCGAAGAAACACCCGAGTCCCTCAGACTGGAGTTCAAATCGAGATGTCGGCCTAGAGGCCGGCCATCAATCTCCAAGTTGTCGTCGACCAGTTTTCTGAAACGCTCTTCGGCAGTTGCCACCGTAACCCTCCCATGGCTCGTGGGCTGCTTCCCAAGGATCGCATGAGTGTAGCAAAACGGGTAGTGATGGTCAAGTGAGTGCCTCCTCTCAGTAGCCATGCAGAGAATGTCCTATCGCTCTTAGAGAAACCCTTGACCGATCTACAGGTGTAGGAGTTAGTTTGATCCCTGGCCATGGCCTGGCAAGCAATGGCGAAGCGTGGTGGCAGACCTTCATGCTCTGGTTCTTCTGTCCTCGACCGGCTCTACTCGTACATCATGAGGCGGCGCTCGACGCGATTGCAGCGTTCCCGCCCGAGCTGTGGGCCAGGGAGGAAGCGATCGGGTGCGTCGAATGGCTGGGCGTCAGGTCGGAACGTTGACAGAATCGTATTCTGTCAACGCCTCCAAGACGGCTGGGCCTTGCGCCCCAGCCGCGGTGTGATGAGGAGGCTGGATCCTGCATCTAGGCGCTCATTGGAGCCCTGTAGACAGAAGAGCCGCTAGCACCGAACTAGCGGCTCTTCGCTATCATGGCGTTGTCTACAGGGCGTGGTTCGGTGCCATGCCTGGATCGGAGTTGCTATGCCTGTCCAGACTGAGTTCCGAGCGCACCAGCGGACCGCCCCGCCTACACGAGCGATAAAGGAGCGTGAGGAGCGGGAACAGATCAAGGCTGAGCAGGTTGACTTGAAGCGAAGAGTCGAGGCTCTTGAGGAGGCCTCCGCTGCGGCTGGGTTTCAGGGCGCGAAATGACCTACCTGGACAGGATGCCGCCGAACGCGACCGACCTCAGCCGCGACATCTTCACGATGGCGGCAGAATCAACTAGCGCGGCCAGCTCACACCAGGCCCTGGTCGGCATGGCCATCATCAGCGAGTTGTGCGCGCTTAGGGCGCAGCTGGCGGCGGCCGGGTTTGACTTCCCGCAGGTCGGGCGGCTTCCGGGGAACCCGCCAGACAGCTAGCCGTGGCCTTGACTGCGAGGCGCCTGTCGGTGGTAGGACTACTCGTCCCGCTGACCAAGTTAGGAGCCTTTGGCGAAATACGATCGGCAGGCGCTGCTAGCGGCCTGTAGACGGCCAGCG
>JAPOVV010000013.1 GCA_026707945.1 Gammaproteobacteria bacterium
CTAGTATAGCATCAGCTTAGCTAAGTCGGGTATTTGAGGCAAGGGGCTGATTGTGGTAGGATCAGAGGGATAAAACAGACGCCTTGATTCCGCAAGCGGTTCAGAGTGTCACGTCCCAAGTATTGACGCATTGGTGGAACAACTGTGCGATGCCTGGAGTGATACATGCTTTTTCCCTTGCGGTGAAGCGCGTAGAACCGGGAGGAATTTCATGGCAAAGAAGTACCGTATCAGACTTACCGGGGAGGAACGTACTGGTCTGCAAGATATAGTTGTCAAGGGCAAGGAGGCGGCGCACAGACGCCGTCATGCGCATATACTGTTGCTTGCCGATGAGTCCGCAGATGGAAAAGGGATGAAGGACGAGGATATTGCCGCCGCGGCGCTTGTCACCGTGAGGACGGTTGAGAGGGTTAGGAAGCGTTGCGTAGAGGAGGGGCTTTGTGCCGCTCTTGAGCGGCGAGAGCAAAAGAACAGAAGAAAGCCGGTGCTTGACGGGGAAGGAGAAGCGAGGCTTGTAGCCATTGCGTGCAGTTCTCCGCCTGAAGGTCACGCGAGATGGACGCTTCGGCTGCTTGCGGACAAGCTTGTGGAGCTTGAGGTGGTGGAGAGCATAAGCAGGGAGACCGTAAGCAAGGTTTTAAAAAAAATGAACTTAAGCCCTGGAAGAGCAAAGTCTGGTGTATTCCTCCCAGAGAGAACGAAGAATTCGTCTGCGCAATGGAGGACATACTGAGCGTATATCAGCGTGAATTCGAAGATGACGAAGTGCTTGTGTGCATGGACGAGACCACAAAGCAGCAGACAAGGGAAACACGGATTCCCGTCGGGATGGGGCCCGGCAGGGAAGCAATATACGATTATGAATATGAACGTAACGGGGTGAGCAATCTGTTTATGCTGTCTGCTCCTATTGAGGGCTGGCGTCACGTGGAAGTGACGGAACGGAGAACTAAGGAGGATTGGGCTGAGGTGATAAGAGATCTTGTGGACGTGCATTATCCGGGCAAGCGGGTTGTTCTGGTGATGGATAATCTCAATACTCACAGTCCGGCGTCTTTTTACAAGGCGTTCTCGCCTGAGGAGGCGCGGAGGATTATAGAGAGGCTTGAGATTCATTATACTCCGAAGCATGGGAGTTGGCTTAATATGGCGGAGATAGAGATAGGGGTTCTTCGACGGCAGTGTCTTGGCCGTCGTATTGCAGACCGGGAAACTTTGCGACAAGAGGTGGGCGCTTGGCAGAAAAGGCGCAACGAGAATGGAAACACGGTGGATTGGCGTTTCACGACGGATGACGCGAGAATCAGGCTCAAATCGTTATACCCGACAGTACAAAACTGATGCTATACTAGGCTCGCCGACGAATTTTTAGGGGGGGGGGTAGAATTAGCCGACTTCATGAAGATTTTTCTTGGGTCGGACTTTTCGTTCTCAAAATGCATAGCCAGTACTATAACAACCCAGATTGAAAAAAGTCAAGAGATTTTTTTGGGGATTATATACTTAGTTGCCCGTCTGGATTAACTCTCGGTAAGTAAGCCTTTTCCCCTCCATCCCCTTGAAGATAACATCCATCTGTTCCATAGTGGCAAGCGGCCTGATGTTATGTCTTCCTGCGTACTCGTCTATGTATCTTTGGAGGTGCTTTCTGCTCATCTTGTGATAAACCCCGGTGTGTCCTCTCTTGAGCATAGCCCAGAAGGACTCCACACCGTTTGTATGCGCCTGTCCCTTTATATATTCTCCCACACTGTGATTTACCGCCTCGTGACGATAATTCTTCTTTACAAGCCCTGGATAACTGGGATTCTGATCTGTATAAACCACAGCCCCTTCTTTCACTGTTTCCATAACCCTGCCCCGAAGCATGACCCCGCTTACAGGTTCGGTTACCTTAGCCTTAACCCTTCCCGTCGACCTTTCCCTGATTCCCACAACCGGGGTCTTGTCCTGCGCTCCCGCCCCTACCATACGAGGCTTCTTTGACTTGTGCATATTGCGGTACTTCCCTCCGACATAGGATTCATCTATCTCGATTGGCGAGACGAATTTAGCGTTCTGCTGGTCGTCAAAAGCCCTTCGTATCCGGTGAGCGAGGAACCAGGCCGTCTTCTGCGTTATATCCAGGTCCCGGGCGAGTTTACAGCTGGATACGCCCTTGAGATTCGTATTGAGCAGATAGATAGCCATAAGCCACTTGTGAAGCGATATTCTGCTCTCTGCCAGCATGGTTCCCGTCCTCACGCTGAAACGCTTGCGGCAGTCCTTGCAGCGATAAGGCATTTTGTCCTTTGCCCTTACGGTTCTTACACTCCCGCAGTGCGGACAGAACCGACCGGACTCTCCCCATCGCTTTGCGGCAAAGTATTGTTCTGCCGACTCCTCATTTGGAAACTGTTGAAACAGCTTGTAGAAACTGACTTTTTGCTGTTTGGCACTCATTGGGAACCTCCATTCTCGGCATGGCAATATAGTACCTGCAGAAGGAAAAAAGTAAAGAATATCAGACAGAAAGATTACATTTGGGCAACTAAGTATATAATCCCC
>JAPOVV010000104.1 GCA_026707945.1 Gammaproteobacteria bacterium
AGTTTGCCGCCCATCAGTTGCTTGAGCACTTTCGGCTTCTTTATGACCACGGGGAGCTGTTTTCGCATCTCTTGCGCTGTGAATTCCCTGTCGGGACTCTTTACTGTTCGCAATAGCCAATTGCGGAAATCCAGGGCTTCCTTAAGCGAAGGATGCCAGTCCTTGCTAAACGGGAGTTTTTTTGTGTTCTCCCCGAGATGTAGCTTGTCGCGAATTTCTTGATTGCGCTCTATTACATCGTAGAAACTGAAATTGGATTGTTCCTGGTCCCTATTGTCCGTCATCCGTTCAATGACTTTCACACGCTTGCGAAGAGTAGACTCCGACTCACTGAATATTCTCGCCATGTCCTTAAACGAATAACCGTTCTTTTTTCGAACGAATGCAAAGTTGGCCTTTTCGTACGCGGACCACTTAGTCTTTCCCTTGACATGAATTTGGTTCTGAAGTGCGTCCTGCTGTTCATCGGTCAAACTGCTGACCGTGCTGCACTGTATATCGGACCATTGGCCATTTGGCTGCTTCTTGTGCAGCAGTCTGTAGGCAGCCAGCCGAGAGTTGCCCTCAATAACCTCCATGGTGTCCATGCGCACCAGAATTGGCTCCAGCAGGCCGCCGTGATGCTCGAGGTCGCGCAGGAGATTTGTAACGCTCGGTTCCTTGCGGATTGCTTGAAATATCGTCTGTTGTTGCTCGTCGACTTCCATATCTTCAAAGCCAGATTGCCCATGGGTGCAGGCGTACACCCTCGGGTTGTTCCGCAAGAACTTTAGTTGGTATATATCTATCCGCTCATTGCTGACGGGAATCTCTTGGCCGAGAATTGTTATTGTTTGTGCGGTCATATATTTCCCTGTAACGGTGAGGTTTGCTCATTGATCGGGCGGCGCCAATATGCGATCTAGCGCGTCCCTCAAGTTGGCAGAAAAAACTTGCTGGAATTCCGAAATGCGAACGTCGCCTTGCGTCAATTGAGCTGCCTGATGCTTGGCATTCAGCAGAGCGTCAACCCACTCATCAATGCTCTCCCCCACTATCAGATTATGCACGGAGCACTCAAATTCTTGTGAAATGCGGTGAATTCGATCCTGAGCCTGAAGATAGTCATCAAGGCTGAAGCCGCGGTCGAAGAAAATCGCTTGGCTAGCGACAGTCAACGTTAACCCTTCCTTGGCCGCTCCGGGTGTGGCCACCAGAATCCGGCATCTCTCGTCTTGTTTGAATCTCCGGATTTCAGCATTTCGATCTGCGACCGGCCGCATTCCATGCACGGCAGCTGGCGTGTATGCCCTCAACTGTCGGCACAGCCATTCGACGTTATCTACAAAGCTTGTCCACACGATCACTTTAGTGGCATCGACTGCAATGGCACCAATAAGCTCATGCAGTTTGAGCAGCTTTGCCGGTATTTCCTTGTAGTCTGCGTCAACTAGAGCAGGGTTGGACGCACATTGCACCAAGCGCAGCAAACGCTTGAGTACCACCTCCGCGTCGTCAAAGAACAAGCCCTCGGGCGTGCTCAACTCATATCGCATCTGGTCTCTGTAAGAGTTATATATTTCCAATTGCCTGGGCTGCATTCGCACAAGATGAGTGCGGATCGTTTTCCTCGGAAGCTGAATCCCGGAGGATTCTTTTGTTTCGCGGACAGAAAACTCTTCTATCTTGGCCATAACCCCGGCCAGTTTGCGGCCATAGCTTGCCGATTGTCCGGGCTCCGCGGGCAAATCCATGTCGGCCTTGAACGCGCTAAACGAGTGTCCCAACGCCTCGCCGTTGTCAAGAAATTTGATTTGTGACCAGATGTCGTACGGCCTGTTGGCAACCGGCGTACCAGTCATGATGACCCGGCGCTCGAATTGGCTCGACAGCAAATGAAAGCTCTTGGTCAACTGGGATTCAGGATTCTTGATCTTCTGGCTTTCGTCCAGAATCGCCGCTACGCGACATGTGCCAAGGAACATGCGGATCAGCTCAAGGTTGGTGCTGATTACTTCGTAGTTCATGACGTAAATCAGCACCGGAGAATTCAGTGCGATGCTATTGGTTCTCCGGTTTCCTGACAGCACTCGCGGCGTTACAAAGGAATGTACAGCGAGTTCATCTACCCAATTCTGGACAAGCGTTTTCTTCGTGACCACGAAAACCGTATCAACCACATCCTGCTCAAGCCAAAGCAAAATCAGGTCAACGGCGATTTTTGTCTTGCCCAGCCCTTGTTCGTGGAACACGGCAGAAAATGGAAGTTCCTGTACAGCCCGAACAGCGTCGAGCTGGTAGGCATATGCCTCGTGCTTGGCGGAAAAGCTCGGAGGACGCCTTAGTCTAAAAGCCATAAAACACCCGTCTTCGAGTCGAGTGTCCAGAAGTCGCAGCTGTCAAATACCTGTATGCGGGTCTTGGGCTGCCCGAGCTCCATTCGCATGAATCGAAGCAGAGTCTTTGCCGAATTGGCGCCTTGGCCGGTGGTGGCGAGAATGAATCGACTGCCTTGCGTGTGGTCAAGATGGGCGATGAATGATCGAATCTGGCTGCGAGTATGCGCGTTG
>JAPOVV010000041.1 GCA_026707945.1 Gammaproteobacteria bacterium
GTTTTCTCCTCCGTGTTTATTAAACAGGTGTGGACAAAACTCAGAACACTCCACATAGTGAAGTTTGTGCGAGTTCGAGGCGTCGCTATTGTTTTAAATGCGATTGGTCCTGGTTGCGCAGCTGACGGTTAGGCTGACTCGTTTTCCCATTCGACGTAACAGTGTGTCGAGAGTCGCAGTCTTTGTCGGGTGGTCAGGATTCATCATTTGACGTAGTTCGTTTTCCGCAACGTCAAGGTCGCGAGCAAGTTGTCGCAGCGAAATACCGGACTTACGACTGGCGTCATATAGCGCGGCTTTGAGTGCGATAAGTACCGGTGGCGAGACCGAAGGTCGGTGGTTTGTAGCTCGCGACGGTATAGGCATGGGTTGCCGTTCTCGAATCGTAGTCGCGAGTAACTCTCGAAGTAGATCCTCGGCCTCATTTAGTGCAATTTCCAGTGTTTCGCCATCGGTTGCGCCCCATCTGAAGTCTGGGAATATGACGACGTAGCGACCCTCCTCGTCACGTTCTAATTCCGCTGGATAGCTGTAGGTTACTGGCAATTTTTATCCCTTTCAATTGAGATTGCGGATGGGTGTGGATTAACGAAGGAAGACTCTATGGTCTAAGAGTATACGGTGCTTGACCAAGACGATGTATACAAGAACCAATCCACCGCGGTTTCTGAATGGGAAGTGAATGCTGATACATGCTTAGATTATCCCGTCACTCGGCGACGTGTGGGTTTGTGCACCTCGCTATATCACTTCTACCGTGTACCAATCTTTTTGGGCACGAGAGCATAAATTGCCTATACTCTCGTGCCATGCGAATCGTTAGTTGCAGTGCCTTATCGTATCGACCTGGATCGACGCAACGAACTACTACGTCAACCTGAATCTGGTATGGGTTACCAATACCTAGCAAACGCCGAAAACACCGTCGTTTTAAACGCTGAAGTTGTTATCGAGGTCGATGAAATCTACGATTGGTTCGAATGGCTCATGGATCTAAACTCCATTGAAAACGACAACGAGAGGCAAGAGAAGCTAGAGATTCTGGTTTCGTATTCCGATGATTTAAAAACATGCGAAAGCCTTAGTTATCAGTCTTACACGCGAAAACAGGAGAAGTTCATCAGGTATAGCGCGTTTTCACCAGACAACCGTATTCGACCTAATGGCAGCGTTCTGGCGGGGACGTTCGCGACTACCGAAAATGACTCATCATTGGTGCCGTCAGGATTAGCGGCAGTCGCTCGTTACGCACTTCCAAATCCTGCACCCGCGATATACAGCACCGAGATAACTCCACCTACAGGGACGGCTGTGTTATGTGGCACATCGCAGCCACAAACATGGGCCGCAAATCACGATGTACCAGGAGGCGGCGTTGAGGTTAGATTCCAGTTAGAGCTCCGCCCGGGAACCGCTTCACCACAATCACAAATCGCTGAAAGATAGATCGGGATGTTGTTGTCTTTGTCGCAGAAATGGAGTCGTACTCTCTGCAAGTGGCCTGAATCCGGTATGGGTTATCAAAGAGTAGATGTCAGACTTCGTGACGGAACAACCGTCGAAAATGTGATGGTCTTTAATGCTGAACAAATGGATTGGCCGGATGATTCAAATCCGATAAATACTCGAGATATCGTCGACATTTCTTTAAGTAGCTCTGTTTCTGACACCGAAAGGAAGAATAAATAACGATCCTAGGATCTTCGCTCGGCTCGGAAGATCGTCGCACGACTTCCCGTGCAGCCATTTAGTGTTAGTAAACGTAGCGTAAGATTCGTAAGTCAGTAGTCACATCGGCTGTTTCAAAGACGACGGCAGCGGCTCTCTCGTGGCGTAGTCGTCGCAAGTGGCTCAAGCCGTAGAGCCTGAGCTCTAAATAACGTTGATTTGTGCGATTCTCTTGCGGTCGCGCCTCAGCCGAAAACTATAAAAGTGAATATGTGACATCGGGCTTCATTGCCTTCAAGATTCGCTGAAAAACTGTCGCTTACAGGCATACTCTTATTCGTATTTAATATCTTGACATGTCGCACACTAATTTCGGCGATTTCTATCTCTCCCACAGATCAATTGAGGGCTTTTTCCTTACGGGGTCTCAATAGCCGCTGCTTGAGTCAGATCTAGAGTTGAACAATCGAACAACCGTACCGGCAGAACTCGGATTTGTTCGGACTGATTCGACCGTTCCGTCTTCGCCAGACATGGCTAGATAGGCTTTCATACGCATACTCGATAAAGGATGAAGTTCTCCCGCGCCAAACGGCCACACACCTTCATCCGCCTTGATGTTTCTGCAAATCATTCGGGCGTGTGGCGAGAGTTTTTGCCAAATCTCATGCGGCATCGTTCGCTGAAAGTGTTTGCCAGGTCGCGGATTTGCCGAGTACTCAACACTCGGTAATGCTCGGATTTCATTGGACAGATTCGGTGTCGCTCCATGCCAACAACGAGTATCCCGAAAGATTGCGCTTCCCGCTGGCGCGCCAACCAATGTTGACAGTCGCATCCATTCGGGTTCGTCACGGATGGACGGGGGAGCTGAGAGATTCGTATGTGTGCCTGGAATCTGACGTATCGGACCATTTTCCCAAGTTAGATCTGTCATAGTGAAGTTGATCGTGACACCCGTATTGGCAAAGTCCATAACCCGGCGTTGCGATTTGAAATCGAGCTCCTTGAATTCCTTACTCGGGTCAAGGTTCAACCGATTCAATTTCAATACTCGTTCAAGCCTAGCTTTACCATCTTGCTGCTCATCCAGTCCGTCAGTGTGCAGGTGTTGGTATTCGATTGCCCCAGGCAGACTAAGATCGCCACCACCGCCCCAAACCGAATAGTCTGAAGATCCAAAAATTTCACACAATATTGGCGTTGTCGACGGCATATCGATGATGTCTGTCCATGCTGGTTCGTGCATCATCTGCCGGGATGCTGAGCACGTACCGTAACAGTACCTATGCGGTAATCGCCCAGTTTCCTGAACATACTTGCGATCGTTGTCGTGCGGTTTCGACAAGATCGTTCTCAGATTTCGCTCACATGCTTCACGCATCGCTGCCAAGTGGTTGCGGTCGAGTGCGTCCTTGACGACAACAAATCCATCACGGTGGAATATCGTCGCAGCGCGTTGGACTTCGGAGGGTTCACAGATCTCAAGCCCACGTATGCCATTGTTTTCGCGTAGGTGATGCCTTAGAGCTAGCACTTCGGGGTGGTTCCTAAGGCGCTGAGATGGCGCTCTAAGGTCTGGTTCGCCGTAATTCGGATCACCGGTAACGAAATTACCCAATTCGTCAACGTGTTCATTCGGGGGTAGGTTCGCGTCCCAACCTACTTTGGTGGATCCAGAAACGCGTAATGTCTCAAGTTCCCGCACTAAAGTCCTCATGTCTAGGTTGACACGCTATTTCGAATCACTCGACGGCAAGTTTAATCTGCACAAGGCAATTGCTCGTTTAAAACAATACAGCCAGCGATCTAATAAAAAAGGGCAGGGGAAACTCCCTGCCCTTTTGTACTTGTGTCGACGTAGCGTATGGTTTTTAAGCCGTCGATACTCTCACTGCGACGATCTAGCGTGAGAAGCTTCGCAAGACCTCGCCGGGATGATTGCCGGTGTGTTCGTCATCTCTCAAGATAACCTGACCATTGCAGATCGTCGCATCGTAGCCTACAGCGCGTTGGATGAAGCGCGGCGCGTTGCCTGGGAAGTCGTGCACCAATTCAGGTTGACGTTCTTCTAGTGTGGCCATGTTGATGACATTTACGTCCGCGCGTTTACCGACACTCAATGTACCGCGATCGCGCAGACCAAGCACACGTGCTGGTTCACCGCTAATCCGCCGCACTGCCTCTTGCACCGAATAAACACCTTTATCTCGGTGCCAGTGAGACAAAACGAAAGTAGACCAGCCTGAGTCGATCATTTGACTGACGTGCGCGCCTGCGTCGCCGAGTCCTGGCATTGCCCAGTCCGTGGTAATCATTGCTTCGAGTTTTTCCAGGTTCACGTTGAACTGGCGAACATGAAACTGTGCCTTACCATCCGTCTCAAGCATGTAGCGAAGCCACGTTTCTACTGGGTGTTCGTTCGCTTCTTGCGCTAGATCGTACAGACTTTCGTAACGAGACTGTGTGTAGTTGGGGCGTAAGTTGTCGCCCATGTAATACTGGCGCTTGAGCGGTCGCATCATTTCATCGTGGTGCGGATGGTTCTTAATTTCGTCAACCAACTCTTTGCGGAAGTCCGCATCTTTGATCGCTTCTAGTCTGCCCTCGACATCTTCGATCTTGCGGAGTTTGTTCCACGCTGGTGTTCTAAAGTAAAGGTTGTGTGCTAAGCCAACTACGCCGCCGCCGCTTCGGGGTACCGTAACTGCTGTTACATCTAACCCTTTCTCGCGCATTGCAGAGACTCGCTTGTCGAAGATTGCCCCATGCTCAGCGATCGCACTGAACAGGACGCGTCCGGTTTGCGCCTCAGCTTCAAGCAGATCAATTTCGTTATCGAGATCACCGAAATGAGGAACAACTTGCATAAGCCCGCCGTTCTCGCCTACGGCCTTCGCAATCGCTAATAGTTCCTCGCGACTCGCGAATGTGCCTGGAATTGGCCGGCGATCGGGCAATGTATGCCCTGGATGGCGATTGACTGAGAAGCCAATCGCACCTTCTTTGACAGACTGTCCTGCGAGTGCCGCAATCTGTTCGATTTCTTCTGGGGTCGCCTGTTCCTCAATTGCACGCTCGCCCATGACATAGGTGCGCGTGGCACTATGACCGACCAATCCGGTAATGTTGATCATTGGACCGAGTCGTTCGAGACTGTCGAGATAACCGCCGTAGCTCTCCCAATCCCAGGGAAGACCCGTCAAGATCGCGTATTTCGGGATGTCCTCGACCGTTTCCATCATTCCGGCAAGAAACTCTTGGTCTTCTTTCTTGCAAGGAGCAAAGGTCACACCGCAATTACCCAACAACGCCGTCGTAACGCCGTGCCAAGAGACAGACGTGAGTTTACGATCCCACCCTGCCTGTGCGTCGAGGTGCGTATGAAGGTCAACAAAGCCAGGGGTTACCGTCCGACGTTCGGCAGAGATCTCTTCGTTACCACGTTCTCGGACATCGCCGATTGCGGAAATCTCCTTACCATCGATCGCGATATCACCAACGTACGGTTCAGCACCCGTTCCATCGACAATCGTGCCATTTCGAATTACGAGATCGTGAGCCACTATATAACCCTCCTACGGGTTAACGCTTACAGGATTCCGAATCTATTTTACGGTCGACGCCTTTCTGCGTAGGACATCGTAAGACGAAGGCGCGCCTCGACTAGAGCCCCTTCGGTTCTGGGGCATTCTGATCGCCTAATTCTTCTGACGGTAGTGAAAACGCACGTACACGGTCCGTCCCTTGATGTCGTGTACAAAACCGTCAAATCCTGGACGAAGGTTGTGCCGATGGATGCCTTCTTGACCGGACGGCAGCGGTGGCGGATCTTCATCAAGCAAATTCCTGGCACCGATCGAGAGAGATACGTCGCCGTCCAGGACGTTGGCGAACACGTACTGGTAGTTCAGATCCAGCGTTGTCCAAGCGGCGATCTCTGGTTGCGAGGGTACTTCATCGTTCTTATAGGAGTCGATGTATCGGATCGCCACGTTGGCTGATTGATCGTGTTTTCGCCAGGCCAATGAGACATTCGTTCTTAATTCAGGCGTTGGCGCAAATCCGTTTGTGTCATTCCTATTCCCAAGTTGGCTAATAAATCCTTCGCCAGCAGAATTCACGTCAAATCGCGTAAGTAATGTGGCGTCGGCACTGATCCGGAAATCGCCCAGAGTCGAATCTAATTCGTAGTAGCTATTCGCATCGATGCCTTGGGTCTTAACTGCGCCAACGTTCTCGTAGGTAGTCGATACGACACTCAGTTGCCCAGACGAGTCACGTTGAACCCGTGGATCGTTCGGCTGACCATCGTCGCGGCAGTCGTCGTCGACGATTGCCTGGAAACTTCGACCCTGCGCAATGACGTTGCGATAGTCGAGGTTCCAATAGTCAAGACTAATGCCGATGTTGCGTTTCGGTCGTATCAGAGTTCCAACATTCATAGACCCGGCCGTTTGTGGTCTTAGGTCCGCACCGTGTAGCACGGTCACTGAGTTAAAGTTGTCGCCGCGATTTACGATCTCTCCTGTAGCATCTATCGTGCATTGACCTAAGCCCTGTCCATCGAAACGGAAAGGGTCTGTGAGCGTACGGGTACTTGAGTTCCCCGCTAGTTGAAATACGCTAGGCGACTGAAACGACGTACCCCACGAAAACCGAAACGAAAGTGAATCGTTAACAAAGAACTGTCCAGCGATCTTAGGATCGGTGGTGTTACCGGCCCGATCGTAACGCTCATGCCGAGCTGCTAGTTGTAGTTCGGTGCGGCTGCCTAGATTGGTAAGACTCTCCGCGAAAATTGCCCAAACATTCTGTTCTGAATCAAGTGGGAATTCTCGAATGCCTAAAGGACCTGTCCCTGCCTGGTTCAACGGGTCGGGTTGGTATGAGTAGTGTAAATCGCGGAACTGGACACCCGCTGCAACCGAGATCGGCTGACTTAGATTTTCAAGCAGCTCGCCGGTAGCAACGATTTCAGCAACGTTCTGCACACTCTTCGCGTATTCCATACGCACGCGCTCAAAGCGACGAATCGCGTCGGGGTCGTTTCCGGCTCGTTGACCCACTAGCGAAGGACTCAAGCCATCATGTTCCGGGCTCTTAGGCGTAACTAAATCCGGTGCGACTAAGCGGGTACCGAATGGATTCCATTCGCCGTCAAGAATTGAATTCGCAAAAGCTGCCGCCTCCCAATGTCGTTCAGAACTGACGGATAGGTCCGATCCGGCATGTGTTAGATGTGCTTCACCCGACCAGCCTTTCGATAAATCGGTTTGAATTCCGATGGTGACCCGTAGATTGTCGAAGTTGCGGAGTTCATCACCTGATTTATTGCCGAACATTTCTGCGCCGAGCGGTCGACCGAAATAACCGACTGAGACGGCCTCGTGTTCCTTTGGATCCCAGTCCTCTGGAGCAACGTACTCGAGAATGCCATCGCTATCTAGATCAGTCCAAAAATTGAAAGGGTGATTGCTTGGTACGAAGAACTCATTGGTTCTCTCGACGTTGCCACTAAACAGCACCATGTTGCCAACTCTGTCCTTTATTTCATTTTTGGAATATCCGATCTCGGATAAGAATGTCAATCGTTCCGTAATGTCGAATTCGAACTCGGCGAAATACTGCGCGCGTTTTTCCGCGGCGATCATCGTTCGCTGGTCCGAAAAATCCATGCGGCAGAGCGAACCGCTTGGATATCCGCCACCACGTCGACAATCCGGATCGGGAAAGCGAGGCGTATCTAGTCCGTTAACTTGAAACGGAACGTACGTTCCGTCCGGTTGAGCGACGGCCCGTCGGAAGCTACCGGGAGAACCGCGTCCAGAGTCGAACGACCCTTCAACGATATCTCCGTCTTGATTTGGGTCAATGGCTCTGGGGCTGAGCCATTCGAATTCGGTACGAAAATTCTCGTTCTGCTTGTACCACGTTCCGTAAAGATTGACGAAGCCTTGAGCGAAATCGAAGCCGCCTGCGACACTCAAATCGAATGCATCGTTACGCGCCCCGCGATAGCCCCCAGTAACTTCTAGTCCATCCAGGTCTTTTCGAGTAACGATATTCGCGACGCCCGCGACCGCTTGCGAACCATACGTTGCGGATGCGCCGTCCCGGAGTATCTCAACTCTATCGATCATCAGCACCGGCAGCGTGTTGATGTCAAAGAAGCTTTGGCCTACATTGTTCGAAACAGGCGCTAGACCTGCACGTCGCCCGTTAATTAGCGTTAACGTCGAAGATAGTCCCACCCCTCTTAGACTGAACTGGGAGACGCCTTGCAGGTAGTTTTGCTGAGTTGCTAGGTATGAGCCGGTATTTGAAGTCAGACTCGCGAGAATGTCGACGGATTGGGATGCGCCGACGGCGTGCAGAAGTTCAGTGTCAAGGACTTGTACAGGGGCGCGTCCTTCATAGACTTCTTTTCGCTTGATGAGCGTGCCAACTACCAAGACTTCTTCGATCTCCGACTCCCGAACAACGCTCCTCTCATCGTCGTTGGCAACCGATGGAATCGAAACGAGAAGTGCCGCGGCGAGAAAGACGACCCGAATCCGCGAGTTCGGTAGTCGAATAAGCACGTTAGTTAGTTAGCGATAGCGATCTTTCGTGAGGGACTTGGGGTGAGACCGTAATTGATGAAGCACCTTGAGATAACTACGCAATACCATCAATGTTCAGTATTTTCGATGTACACGCGACGCGCCGTATTGAGTTGATCCGCGAAAAACTCGGCGTCCTCGAAATCTGACCCACGCAGATTGTCGATGGCCACGTCGAGCTCTTGGAGTCCGGAGTTCGTGCCTGATGCGAGTACGCGAGTCAGTTGCTGCCATACCGAGTGCATCGACCGATAAAAATCGTTGCGCGCCAACTCCTTCGCTCGGTCAAATGACGAGAGCGCTTCTTCGTATTGCATGGCATTGAGATGGTGTGCACCCAATATCCAGAGTGCGTTTGGCGTGACTTCACCGATTTGTTCAGCTAGGTCGACCGCACGTTTCGCCGCTTCAAGACCGAGTTCTTGTCGAGTTTTACTTATGGGTTCCGAGGAATCACCCCAACCTGGCCAAGTGAACGATGCGATGTTGTATGCGACCCCTCGAGCAAATCGCCGAATTTCGACTGCTTGATCAGGATTTGAAGTTTCGGCGCGCTTTGCTGCTTCGGTCAGGTAAGCGAGTTGCAGTTTCGCGACAGGGACGAACAAAGACTCTCTCTGTTCGCTCCGAAGATGGCGCATTAACGTAGCGAGTTCTTCCCAGTCTAATTCATCGACTGTGTCGAGGTTCGCGAAGTCTTGTGCTGTAGCCATACCACCACCAAATACACATAGAAAAAAGAAGAGCGCAACCGTAGTAGTCCGTCGCATCGACATCAACGACTCCTTATTAGTTTCGCGATCTCACTATAACCTCTCTGCTCAGCTAACTCCGCGGCGAAAGGCGTTCTAGGACCTGTCTTGTGCGGATCGATTCCGGCTTCGAGCAGCATTTCACATGCCTCGTAGTTACCTGACATGGTTGCGTAGTGAAGCGCAGTGCGTCCGTCCTTTGACGACGCCGACACGTCCGCGCCAAGCTCGAGGATCAGTTGAAGTTTATCGGTTCGAGTACCTTTATCGGCGCGGCATACGTAAAGCAACGGGGTAAGGTCGCCATTTGGTCGTTGATTTGCAGATAACCCTGCATCGATCAGTCGCTTCAAGATCGACATGTCATTGGTGGCCATCCAAAGGCCTGCGTCTGCCGATTGAATAGACGCTCCGTTTGATAGGAGTAGCTCGAGGATTTCTCTTTCGCCAAAGTGGCTGGCGATGAATAAGAGTTGAAAATCGTAGGTGCGTACGTTAAAGCCTTGACTGATAAAGGTGCTTGCGAGGTCGAACCGTCCTCCTACGATTGCGAAACTCATTAAAGGCGAGTAGTAGATCTCGTCGTGTGGATCTTCGGCATGTAGAAGCGATGGTTCGTTTTCGATCTCAGCGAGTACGTTGTCAGATTCGCCACGATACGTCAAACGGAATAGGTCGTCCTTGGCGCCATACGCTTCGAGCAATCCATTCAGCTCTTGCCGTTGGTAAAACCTACATGCTGAGAGCGGCGTAAGCTGAATGAAACTCTCGCTGTTGACGCGTCCAGTTAGGTTTACATCAGCGCCTTGGTCCAAGAGCCATTGGGTCAATTCAAGGTGACCGCGGCGAACGGCTGACCAAAGTAACGTCCGCCCATGGCTTCCGCGTTTATTCAGAAATTCAGGGTATTCCTCGAGGAGTCTTCGTACCGCGTAGACGTCTCCGCGCTCGGCTAGTTTGAGATGTTTACCGGCTAGTTGGTTCTTCCAATGACCTGGTTCAACGTCAAGAGGCTTAACCCACCTGCTTTCGGTGTTCGGGACCGCCAATGCTTCGTAGAATCGCGCCGTTTTGGAAGTCGGAAGTTTATTGTGCCGAGTGAGAAATCGATGTGGAATTGATCGACATCGTAATGAAGGCGATGGAATACACGAGTACCGTAGTAGGTGTCTTGGTCGTCTTATGTTTGATTTATGAAAAAGTCTGGACGTGGCCGCTCGGTGTGTTGTTTTGCGTACTGAGCGCGCCCGTCATGTGGTACAGCGACCTTTACGGTTATCTCACGTTGACCCTCGTGGGCTTTTTGCCCATGAACCTATATGGTTGGTATTACTGGTTGTTCGGTACCGAACACAAAGCCGAACTACCCATTACGCTTACGCCAGCTACCGTGTGGTTCATTGGGGTCGCATTTAGTGTTGTCGCGATTTTTCTACTTCCGTACTTCTTCGACCTGATCGTGCCAAATTACTTTGAAACGGCAAAGTACATATATCTTGATAACTCGATATTGGTGCTGAGTCTCGTTGCCATGTGGTTTACCGCACATAAATACATCGAGAATTGGTTTATCTGGTTTGTCGTCAACGTCGGTACCGTGACACTCTATGCACTTTCTGGGCTATGGGGATTCATGGCGTTGTATATCGTCTACATTGGTATGGCTATTTGGGGCTATTTGCAGTGGCGACAATCGATGGCCGAGAATGCGTGAAAAAACTGTTGAACCAAATTCAACGTTTCACTAGCACTCCGAAGAGGAACATGCGGAGTCTGAGAAATCAGCTTGGCGAGCCGACCAGACCAAGAAATAAGAAATACCTTGGAAATTGACGGGCTATCCATCAATATTCAAGGAAAAAATGTGTTACATTCAGGTGACCGTTCATCTAACCTGGCATTTACGATAAGCGCGACGTTCTATTCGAAGCTAGGTGAGGTTTTGCGTGATTAAAAAGCGTAGATGGTCGTAGACGACTTACACTGAAACCGAATCCATATCGTTATTCTGGATGCTCACCTCTATGCTCCTTCAGGACCATCTCGTATTGACTCGATTGCTTGATAACCGGGTTATCAAATTTCCGGATTTTTAAAAACGCCAGCTTTCGATTTGATAACCGGGTTATCACTCATGCAAACCCCCATGAGTTTGCTGTCAAGGTCATGACGAGAGAAATGGATCCGATGTCTGCGTGTGAGGAAGTAAAGCAGATTAGAGCGATGATGGATGGAAAAACCATTTCAACGAATGTCTGGGTTTTCGCAAAACGATTGTCTTGTTCGGGAAATCAGAAGTGACTCAATACCTCTTCCGCCACTAGTTGGTATTGCTCTAGGTCGTCCGTTGGTATACCGCCAATCATGATTCCATCTGCGCCAGCCTCTACGATCTCGCCGATCCGATCGATGACATAGTTCTTCGGTCCGGCGGCGGAACCGGAACCCAGTCGCCGACCATTCACGAATGTAGACACTTTCTCCGTGTCGTCTGAAACCATCGTTGGCATCAAGACCGTATGTTTGATCTCACTTGGGTCACGACCAACTCGTTCGCAGTGCGCGTTGAGAACGCCAACTTTGTGATGAAACGTCTCGGCAGTCATCGGCGCGCCAGCCCATCCGTCGAGGTTCATCACATCGCCGTACTTGGCAAGTGTTCGTAGCGTGCGCTTTTCCCCTGTACCGCCGACGAGGATCGGTATTCCGTCCGGATTGAAGCAACCAGGTGACATCGGAGCATCTTCCAGCTTGTAGTAGTGTCCCTCGAATGTAGAGCCGGTATCACTGTGAAACAGCGCACGAATCAACTGACAGGCTTCTTCAAATCGGTCTTGACGTTCTTTCATGCTCGGAAAGACCCATCCGTAAGCCTCGTGTTCCCGCTTGAACCATACAGCTCCAATACCGAGTACGAAACGACCATGGGAAATGTGGTCGACAGTCGTAGCCATCTTGGCTACCAGACCGGGGTTGCGATACGTGTTGCCAAGGACTAGATGACCGATACGAAGACTCGTTGTGAATCCAGCAACAGCAGCTGCTACAGTAAATCCTTCGTGCGCCGTTAAGTGTTCTTCTTCTTTGCGGCCTGGCGGCGGAAGGTAGTGGTCGGCGAACCAGACACTCTCCCATTGCTCGCCTGAGTCGAGTAATTCGACAACATCTCGAATTGTGTCCCACGTATTTCTATAGCAAGTGACCTGAGCGCCGAATCGCATAGATAGCTCCTACTTTTGCGTTGTTTTCTAGTTAAGGGGACCAACACTGAATCAAAGCGTCGTTTGCGCCGATGGAGTGCATGAATGCTTCGAATTTTTGTTGCATGTCCTGCGCCGCAAATGGGTTTTCGCTGATCACATCATTTGCAGCGTTCGGGTCGTTGGCATAGTCGTAAAGTTCTGGTTTGCCCCCAGCGCCTACGGCGGTATAACCCCATTGACCGTCGACCACGAACGGTGTAACGGCATTGGGTGGGCATCTGCCGTCTCGACGTGGACTCACATAACCGGCGCTCACGACCAAATCGCGGTGACCATTGCCGTTTTGTAGCGCGGGTACAAAACTCTCGCCATTTACCGGTTGCCTCACGTCAAGTTCGAATCCAGCCAGTTCACTTAGCGAAGGCAGGATGTCGGGTGGCTGGGCAAGGAAATCCGTGGTCTTGCCTTGAGGTATGCCTGGACCCGCGATGATGAAAGGTACGTGGCCGACTTCCGGATAAATCGGCCAGAAACGATCATCGTTGTCGGAAATGTTGCTCTTCCCCGTTCGATTGTGTTCGCCAATGCTTGTCCCGTGATCGCTCGTGATGATCACGATGGAGTTCTCGAGCAGTTGCAGTTCTTGGATCTTTTGTAAGACGACGCCTAGTTGCTTATCGACCAGCTCTGACTCCGCAGCGTAATGTGCCCAAAGATTGTGTAGTTCAGCCGGGGAATAGTCAGTTGCTGGTCCGTAGTTGCAATGGATCATCGGAGCGCCATCGTAATCCGGGTCGTAGTTCTTCACCATGTATTCAGGTGGATCCCAAGGTTCATGCGGGTCAAAGAAGTCCACCCATAAAAAGAAGGGTTCCCATTGGTAGTTTTCCTCAAGCCAACGTGCGGTGGTGGCGGCCGTCTTGTACATGAACGTTTCTTCTTCGACTTCGAAGTAACGATTGATCCATCGATGGGCATCTGCCAAACTGCTGTCATTCCAAATTGGCATTTGGCGCGTTTTATCGAACGGCATCTCCTTTCGAATCGGGTGGTTCAGGTGTAACAGATGTTTGTCTCCTTCCTGGCCTCGATGTTGGTATGCAGCATCAAATCCGAATTGAAAGCGACTGTTGAAAAGATGGGGGCAATCGCAGATCAATTGCGTTTTGTAGCCCTGACGATGAAGTGTTTTGCCGATGTGGTTGGGATTGCTTTGGTCGATCGGCTGCCAGCCATAGTGAGGCCATCCGAAGATGCCGGTCGCCAGATCCGTGCGATTGGGAATCGTGGGGAAGCTGGCGGTATAGAAGTTTGTAACGTTGGTTGCGCTTGATTCACAGAAACGATCGAGGCACGGCGTTCGCACCGGACGTTCAGCGTAATCGAAAAGGTTGTCAAACCTGAACGTGTCGGTTACCAGTACGATGATGTTCTTCTTCATTTCAGCTCCGAATTGCGTCAACTCGTGACCCTGGTCTCGGTGAGACATTGGCATCGAGTCGTGCGACCTAACTTTCGTTTATGTTAGTCGCGCGATTTATTCATCAAGAGGACGACGTGGTTGCGATCACATGACACTGGTCACCGCGGAAAAACGAACTGATTAGATCGAGTTGTGTCTCCTCAACGCGACGCAGATTGACGAACTTGACGTGTTCCGTAGGATCAGCCGTTGGGTCGAGATCGATTGCCCACAATGGAACTAGCTGATTAGGTACCGTCGAATAACGAACATCTATGACACGATTCGGCATGGCAGGGTCCGTAGCAACGTAGTCTTGAGAGAACCAGCTGAAGCGGCTTACGTCAGTTAGCTGTTGACTCGCTTCAAGCCACGGTAAATGTCTATCGACTTCAAGCACTTCGGCGGTTGCTGACGTACCACACACCATGGGTTCGGTGGTTAATCCAACGCGGATAGCGTCCACATAAAACACATCGTCATGTTGGTAGATCGACCGCCACAGCAGTTGATTGGCAATACTTGGCTTAATGGTCAAACGTCCTGGTACGTGTCCTCGTGCTTCGGCCAGCCGCTCACCAGCGTCGAGCGCTCGTTGGCTTTGGATGAGACCGACGCCTAGATACGCGAACGCCCAAGCTATACCGAGCCATGGTAACCAACGACGGCGCCAGATTAATCCTGCGATCACGGCGAGCAGAAGAGGGACCGTAAACGCGGGATCGAGAACGGAAACGGTATTCCACGAGACACGGTAATCGGTAAAGGGCCAAAACAGCTGCGTACCGTAGGAAGTACAAGAATCGAGGAAGCCATGCGTCGCGTAACCCAGCAGACACGCTAGATAGATGTACTTGAACTCAACTGATTTCCGTAAAAACGGAAATAGGCAACCCGCGACGACCAACGCACCGATCGGGATGAAGATCAGTGCGTGCGTAAACTGCCGATGAAACACCAAGAACATTAGCGGGTCCACATCGCTCGCGATAAATATGTCTAAGTCAGGCGCCATGCCGGCCAACGCACCACACAATGTCAGGCGTCCGAGATTCTCGTGTCGTAGCACGCTTTGAGGCAAGACCGCGCCAAGACTGCCTTGGCTTATAGGATCCATCGCGATGTGTCGTTAAATTCGGTGATTATTGTTTACGTAACAAGCAAGACGAGCTGTTTAGGAGCAGTTATTCGTGCTAGCGTCAAGGAATAGGTGGGAACGATAGTGGCCGAAGGATCTTCTGGTTTTGAAAGGGTGTTGCGCGCCCGGGAAGTATTGACGCTGTCGTTCGGCGCCATGATCGGATGGAGCTGGATTCTGATGACCGGCTATTGGGTGGATCAATCCGGAAGTATCGGCGTGCTGCTCGCGTTTCTCATTGGCGGTGTCACCGTGCTGTTTATCGCGCTTACGTACGCGGAGCTTGTAACGGCCATGCCGCGAGCTGGTGGAGAGCACGTGTACACGCATCATGCGTTAGGCGCAACGCCGTCATTCGTTTGCACATGGGCTTTGCTCATGGCCTATACGACGGTGTGCTTGTTTGAAGCCGTCGCGCTCCCAACGGCTGTCGCGTATCTCGTACCGGAGGTGCGTTTCGGGGAACTGTGGACTCTGGAAGGCTTCACGGTCGATGTCGGCTTCGTCCTAATCGGGGTGGTTGGCGCAATCGTCATGACCGTTATCAACGTGCTTGGTATCAAAATGGCGGCAGTGGTACAAACCATCGTCACGATGGTGATCTTGCTATCAGGCGTCGTGTTATTCACAGGTGGCGCAATTCACGGCGACGCCGCAAATCTCGAACCGTTGTTCGGTCAAGGTAGTTCCGGCATATTGATTGTGCTCATCATGGTTCCGGTGTTGCTCGTAGGTTTCGATGTCATTCCGCAGGCAGCTGAAGAACTTGCCGTGCCATTGAAAAAGCTCGGTTGGCTGTTGATCTTTTCGGTCATGCTCGCAATTCTGTGGTACGGTGCGATTTCCTTTGCTGCAGCGACCTCGATGCCTAGACCGGACTTGGCAGATACAAGCATGTCGAGTGGTGATGCAGCAGCAGCGCTCTGGAATCACCCGTCTGCTGGCGCGATATTGGTGATCGGCGGAATAGGCGGCATCCTTACGAGCTGGAATGCGTTCATCATTGGCGGCAGCCGACTGATGTATGCGCTCGCCAATTCGGGTTTCTTACCGAAAAAACTAGGTGAGTTGCATCCAAGCTTTCATACCCCCTGGCTTGCGATCTTGGTCATCGGAGTGCTTTCTTGTATCACGCCTTTGTTTGGACGCACGATCCTTTTATGGTTTATTAACGCGGGTAGCTTCGGCACGGTACTCGCCTACATCTTCGTGCCGATCGCCTTCCTTGTCTTGCGTGCAAAAGAACCGGAGCTCGTGCGACCTTATCGTCTGAAGTACGGTAAAACAGTTGGGACGATTGCGATCGTACTAGGACTCGGTTTATTCGCGTTGTTTTTTCCTCCCTTTGATTCAGCCCTCGGAAAACCCGAATGGGTGATCATTGGAATGTGGAGTTGCGTCGGTGTCGCGCTCTATACGATGTACGGACGCAAACTAGCGCTTCAAGAAGGCAAACGGTAGTTCCGCATCGACTGGAAGAAATCTTGGAGAATGGCGTCCTTGTCGAAGTTCTCCCAAATCGCAATGCTATGAGGATTGTCGGGCCAATCAACCCACGAATTCTCTTCAAGGACGGGTGCGGGCATTTCGCTTCGCTCTCCCCATGAGGGGTTCTTGACCACTGCGACGGCAACGACGTCGAAAAGGGGACGTTTCGGGGAATTCATGTGTTCGAATAGCGAAACTGAATAGTCGCCAAAGCACGTGAATTCGCCTCCGTGACGACCGATCACGGGATCGACTTGAGGACCCAAGCCCGGCATCGTTTGTTTTACGAATTCCGTCTCGACCGCAACTGCAGTTGAACCAGTAGACTGCGTGTAACGGACGGTGACCATTTCGAACGCAACGGACGAATTTAGAACGCTATTCACTGACGGGATGTCAGCTACCAGGTTGTACTCGCCTTCCTCAGGATAGTTGCTGCCTAGCCAGACCACTCGAATCTTCCTTTTGATGTCAGGTGCACGATCGAGCGCGAGCGCGATATTGGTCAGTTTACCGACAGGAATGACTACCAAAGGCTGGTCGCGTTCGCGACGAGCTTCTGCAATGATGAAGTCGACCGCGTCCTTACCGTCAAACGAATCGTCGTGAATAAATGGATGAATGTCCTCGTAGTTTTGATCGGCACCTTTAAAGAGTGGAACCGCGTCAAACGAATCGCACAGTTGGAGTACACGTTTCGCTTCGTTGTACTGCCCCTGGATTCCATCACCTAACGGCGTGTTGTTGACTGTAACTCCCACGAGATCAAAGGCATCGCTATTGAACACCGCATATGCGATTGCATGTTGGTCGTCGAGTTCATTGTTTGCATCAGAGTCGACGAGGATTGGGATACGATCAGGCATGAGAAAACGTGACCGATAGGAATACGAGAACGATTCTAGTTGTTCGAAGAATTTGAAATCAGGTAGTTCAGTGGCACGTCAAGGCGCTACTCGCTGATACTAGGTTCGCATTCAAGGCGAGAAACCCAGTAGTTCGCGTCGAATGTCTTGTCGCCGAGTAGTCGACGCCAGAAATGAATGCGATTGATGTACTCGATACGACCGGTATCCATTTCAAACCAAGGTTCGCCCCGAGTTAGGATGCTCTGTATGCTGTCTGGATCTTGACGTTCGCGAACAAAAAAGATCGGTCGATTCGTTGCGTCATCGTCATTTAGGTCTGATGTATCCCACAATCGAACTTGAGGTACTGTTGGATTGAGACGGAGCTTGTATAGATAGCGCGTGTGGTCGCTTCGATTGATGCTGCCACCATGCCATATGCCATGGTGCATCAGAAACACAGTTCCAGCTTGACACACGACGTGTTGTTGACCACGGACATTCTGATACCGAGCAATGGCTGATTCATTAACGATCCTCAAATGCGACCCAGGTAGGTATCGCGTACCGCCCATATCTTCGGTAATCTCTTGCGGATAGTAGAACAGCTGAACATCGAATGCCTTGCGGACATCGATCGTCGAGTCCTGATGCAAGTGCTGAGCATTGGCAGACCGGCCGGCGGCTTCGATTTTGCTCGCAGGGGGCAACACATGTACGAAATGATGATCTAGCAGACTATTGGGACCTACCAAACTCTCGATTGCGCCTTTCAGGCGTGGTAATCGCATGATTTGGCCAAGTGTTTGGTCTGGCCGGAGCGCTTGCTCGATTTCGGTACCCGCCGCAACTGCGGGCATAGTCGATCCTTTGTCAGCCTCTCGAACGCCAAATGTTCGTTTCAATTCATCTAGGAACTGTTTATTGAGCGACTTAGGAACAACCCCGTCCAATCGCACAAAACCTCGACTCGCGAACATTGCCATGTCGTGGGTCGAGAGTTTGATGATCTTTTTAGCTTCAGAAGTCAAGAATTTGCTAAGAACTGAACCTAGATTTGGATGGTGAGTTTAAGCAGATTAAACGGAGTCCTGGTCACGACGCTTCGATAGCGAAGGTTGACCTGGAATTCGAATGTTCTACTCATGATCCTCATCTTCTACCTGCACAAGCTTCTCGAAGAAGAACTCGTACTTGAAGTATCCCGTTCTGAATTCGTCGCCGGAATTGTGATCGATAAGCGGCGATGCCTGGATCAGTCGCCATCCGTCTTGTAGCGCCGCTAAACCTGTCGCATAGGGAGGTTCCTCGTCACCACCTGCCTGATGTCGGATCGCTCCCGTGCCGTCGTATCGAGACCAAGCAGCGACCGGCGAATCCAAAGCCGAATTCGCGAGGTAGAGGACTAACACTTGTTGGCGAAACGATTCGCTCAATACTTCACTGCAATATGGATCAGTGCGAATTCAAGCACAACGAGGCTGGAAAATGCACTATCTGCTTGCTATACTCATAGAGGATTCGTTGCCTTAGTTGATCGAAGCTAATTCGAGGCTGTTGGCAACAGGATTGCACGATAACTAGGATCCTTAACAATGAAGTACAAGAACATTCGTTATACGCCTGGTGGCGGCGCTGAGTTCGTCGACGTCGAGATTGAAGAGCCAGGACCGGGGCAAGTGCAAATAGAAAACACTGCGTGTGGGATTTGCTCATGGGACTTACAGACATTTAGAGTCGGCTCGAATGCGGGCGCAACCGCACCGCCAGGGCATGAGGGCGTCGGCTACGTAACGAAGTTAGGACCCGGCGTTTCGGGTGTGGAGATCGGGCAACGCGTTGCGGGTGGTGGATTTGGTCGCTATCGGAATGCGCCAGCTCGCAGTCTATACAAGATTCCTGATTCAAATCTCGCGGACCAGCATTGGGTCGTGGAACCCGTCTCCTGCGTTGTCACTGGAATGGATTGCTGTCGGCTTAAGGTTGGCGAACGTTTGGCGATGGTCGGTTGTGGTTTCATGGGCTTGATGATGGTCCAAGGGTTGCAGGGAATGGCTCTGGATCAACTCATCGCATTGGATGTCGACGACCGACGCTTGGAGCTCGCGAAGGAGTTCGGTGCGACGGAAGCGTACAACGTAACGGCCGATGGATTCGATGAAGTAAAACGAGATTTGCAGGCTAGAGGTATCGACGTGGTCGTTGACACGAGTGGTGCACAATCCGGTTTAGATTTGGCGACGGACATCGTCAGGCGCGCGGGACTCATTAATCTGTTCGGTTGGATCAAGGGTACAGAAGCGACCTTTAACCCGTCGACCTGGCATGGTAAAGCGATTTCATTAGTGAACTCCTCTCCTGCAGCGCAACTACGTGACCCATTTCCACCTGCGATTCGACTGATTCAGAACGGGGTTATCGATTTAAGACCGTTAGTGACACATGTCGTGCCTATCGAGGAGTTTCCGTCATTTATGGGAAACGCGACGACTGGTAAAGTAGATGGTTACATCAAAGGTGTGATCACCACAGGAGCCTAGCGGCTGTAGTCTCGCGCTTTAATGAGTGCTTGTGGAGACCACGACGCCCGCTGCACCAACGTCGCTTATCGTCCTAAATCCGGATTGATTGGACATAAATCAAGTTGATTCAGGAGGCTTAGGTTCGACCACGACACCATCGGCCATAAACTCGTCGATTGTTGAGGTTTCGTAACCGAGCTCATTGAGCACTTCTCGAGAATGCTCGCCGAGCCGTGGGGCGAGTTCCATCGGCACATGGTCGACCCCAGATACCTGCACGGGATGATTAACGACAAGAGGCACATCGATATCTGGATCCGCCGGTTTCGTAACCATTCGATTCAGACGTATCTGCGAATCAGTCGGTGTTTCTTCGACAATACCGATTCGATTGATCGGTACATCGTATTCCGCAAAAATCTTGAGCCATTCATCGGATGATTTGGTCGCGATGATGTTCTGGATATGTTCTCCCACCTCCTCGCGATATTGATACATGGCTCGTGGCGTTTTAAAACGTTCATCTACGAGTAAATCAGTTGCTTCCATCGCCGTGAACGCGAGATTCATCAATTCCTCGTTTCGAACCATGTTGAATTGCAGCCATCGTCCGTCCTTCGCTTGGTACACGCGAAACGAGAATCCTGGTCTTTCGGAATCTGCTCGAGACCGCGCCATATCTCCGCCGGCCATTACACCTTGTGCAGTTGCTGAAATCGACCATAAGCCATTTGCGAGTAGTGAGGTTTGCACGAACGAACCTTCGCCGGTGCGCTCGCGCTTTAACAGTGCTGTAACGATTCCCGCATAGATAGAGACAGCCGTTGGGTGATCACCCATGCCAGGCAGTCCTTGAGTTGGTCGTGTGCCAGCCTCTCGCATCAAATCCATCAAGCCACTGCGAGCCCAATACGCCAATTGATCAAAGCCTTTGCGGTCTCTTTCCTCGCCGAGTTCACCGTATGCGGTCAGGGACGCATAGATCAGATTCGGATTCGTTCGTTTTACGTCTTCATAGCCAAGTTTGAAGCTCTCACGGCTGGGATAGGGCATATTGGTAATGAATACATCGCATTGTGCGATGAGTTCATGCATGACCTTTAATCCACGCGGATCCTTCAAGTCCAACCCGATACTACGCTTATTCCGACCGTCCATCTGCCACATGTAGTTCTCGGCACCGGGATCGGTATCAGGCATGTTTGAAAGCCATCGCAACATATCGCCTCGGCGGGGTTCCTCAATCTTTATCACGTCCGCGCCGAAGTCGGCCATCATCATTGCCGCAGCGGGTCCTGCAATAACCGTTGCCGCGTCGATAACTTTCAATCCTTGAAAGAGGTATTGGTCCATCAAATGAGCTTTACGGAACGTGGCAACAAGAGGTTGCGAATGTTATTGGCAACCCGAGGACTACCGTTCGTAAGTTAGCATTGGCGTATGCGTAGACTTTCCGCACTTTTTGGGGACCTAGGTAGACATGCTTAAGGAAGAAAAACGGCGCGTTCTCCGAATTTTGAGGGACGGCATCGCAAACGGTACCACGCACTTTGCCGATGGAATCGTTCGTAGCCCGGTAGATGATTTCACATCGCAGGAGTTGCTGAATCAAGAACAGCAAGTGTTCTTCAAAGATACGCCGCTCCTTGTTGGCTTGTCGTCTGATCTTTCTAAAAACGGTAATTACAAGGTTGAGACGATAAATGAATCGTCGATTTTGTTATTGCGTGATGCAAACGGTCAATTTAGGGCGTTTGCAAACGTATGTCGGCACCGAGGCGCGCAGGTTGTACCTGACGGAAAAGGTCGTGCGGCACGATTCAGCTGTCCTTTTCATGCATGGACCTACGATACGGAAGGCAAGCTCATCGCGGTAAATCGCGAATCGAGTTTTGGTTCGATTTGTAAAGAGGACTACCCATTGGTTGAACTCCCTGCCGCGGAGAAATATGGGATGCTCTGGTGTAAGGCCAGCCCGGGAGGCACAGTGGATGTTGACGATTGCCTTGGCGGTTTGGGGGCGGAAATGGAAGCGTGGGGTCTTGACAAGATGTCCCATTCGACCGATCAGGTAATCTCCGCTAATGCCAACTGGAAGCTCGTGATCGACACGTTTGGCGAAAACTATCACTTCGATGTACTACATCGCAATTCACTGGCACCGTCGATTAAAGGCAATCTCCAGACCCACGACATCTACGGGATGAATTACAGAATGGTCTTCGCGTATCAGAACTGGGAGAAAATCGTTGCCGACATTCCGAACGAGGAAGATTGGCCGTTCTTTTCCTTAACGCTGACTGTTTATTTCATCTACCCCAATACGATTATGTTGGTGGATTACGCCGGCTGCGACATCTTGCGGATGCATCCAGTAGGTGACTCGACTAGTAAATCGAATACGTATCACAGTTGGTACCTTTCACCGAAATTCATCGAAGCTCATGAGGAAGGAGGCGTTAAAGTCAATACGGAGGATAAGTTCCACGGCTTTAACGCCATAATTCAAAACGAAGACTATCGAGTTGCGGAATCCACGCAGCGGAGTGCGAATAGCGGTGCAGTCTCCCACGTACTGTTTGGTCGTAATGAACCTGCGTTACACCATTACCACAACGCTCATCGTCGTGGTCTAAACCGACCTGAGCTCGAACTGATTGCTGCGGGCTGATCGAGCTCAGTGGGAGTTTCAATGAATCGACAGCCAATGCTTCGTTTTGCCGGTCCAGTGGTCGTTTAAGTCGCGACCAGATGAGCATTCGTACGATACCGCTCCACGCTGTCTGAAATATCCGCAGCGCGCGTTAACGGGATCAGAATAAGTCAGTAACAGGTTCCACTGAGTTGGGAATCCACGACCAGCTGCCATGCCGTAGCACTCGACTGGTTGATTCGGGTCTGAGTTCGACGTATTTATCAAAAAAGCATCACGGGACCAAGTCGTCCCATTGTCAATCTATGTTCGGTGACTCACCTGGCATGCTGCAAGGATATTCGAAGAGTCGGATTGCGACGTTTAGTCTCCCCGTTCTCGCGCGTTTATTTATGGCCTAGCACGTGACACCACACGAAGATAGAGTAAGGACGTTTGGTGCGCTACCCGATCAGTTGCGAAGCGATGTGCGAATACTTGGCGACATTCTCGGTGAAGTGATTGCAGACGCACGGGGCGTGGAGTTTGTAGAGACGATCGAAGACATCCGAGCGACGGCGAAACAGGCTCGAGACCCGCTTGAAGATTCGCTAGAACCGTTAGCTGCGGTGTTAGCGACGATCCCAGACGATCAGGTGGTTGACGTTGCGCGCGCATTCAATCAGTTTCTGAACCTCGCCAACGTTGCGGAACAACGGTACAACACGAAGGACTTCGAAAACAGTTTCAACTCAGCGTGGACCGAACTGCAAGGTCGATTCGGTGATGAGTTGAGTTCCATCCTTCAAGAAGTGCGGATCGAGCTTGTACTCACCGCTCATCCCACCGAAGTGTTGCGTAGGACACTGATTCGAAAATACGAAGCGATCTCAGGCGCGTTGGATCGGTACCACCATTCAGGAGACGAGTTGACGTTGCGTCGTCTCATCGCAGAGGTTTGGCACACCGATGAAATACGTCAGCAAAGACCTACCCCACAGGATGAAGCGAAGTGGGGATTTGCCGTTATCGAACACTCGCTATGGGATGCGGTACCTAAGATCCTACGCCATGTAGACGAAGCGCTGATCAACGGAGGTAATTCGCGACTGTCTCTCGATACGCGCCTATTCACGTTTTCATCGTGGATGGGCGGCGACCGCGATGGAAACCCAAATGTCACGGCCGAAACCACCAAAGACGTACTGCGTTTGGCGCGTTGGATGGCGGCCGACCTCTTTCTCAGAGACGTCAACGTACTTATTGACTCTCTCTCGATGAATGTATGTAGCGATGAATTAACGGATCGTGTCGGTCCCGTTCATGAACCATATCGAGAGGTCTTACGCGAATTACGAGGCAAGCTCGAAACTACGCGGGATGACGCTGAGCTTCGGCAATCGAATACCGACAACCTCCTGCGCTCGAGCGAAGAATTGATTGAGCCTTTGCTCGCATGTCATCGTTCTTTAGTTGAGTGTGAACTTGACTCAATTGCTAATGGGCCACTGCTCGATACGATCCGCCGAGCGTACTGCTTTGGCGTCAACCTCTGTTCACTAGACGTTCGCCAAGATGCTGCTCGCCATAGCGAAGTGTTTGTCGAATTGATAGCGCATTTTGACGACGACACCAAACCCTACGAGCAGTGGGAGGAAGAGGAGAAAACGGCGTTTCTACTAAGAGAATTGGCGAGCAATCGACCGCTTATTCCACGCGAGTGGCAACCAAGCTCAGCAGTTTCGGAAGTTTTGTCAACTTTCAAGACGATTGAACGAGAACCGGATGAAGGTCTCGCCAACTACGTAATTTCTATGGCCGCGCAGCCAAGCGACGTATTGCATGTCGCTTTGTTAATGAAAGAGCTTGTTGGCCATCAAAAAATGCCAATCGTGCCATTGCTTGAGACCTTGGATGACTTGGACAATGCGGTGACTCTACTTGAGACGCTTTTGAGCAGTCCTTGGTACCGGGAATGCATCGCGGAACAAGGCAACCGCCTGCAAATCATGATCGGCTACTCAGACTCAGCAAAAGACGTGGGTCAATTCGCCGCTGCGTGGGCTCAGTTTCGTGCGCAGGAAGAGTTGAGTAACGTCGCTAAGCGCTACGGAATTGCGCTCACCCTGTTCCACGGACGGGGTGGTACTGTTGGAAGGGGCGGAGGTCCAGCGCACGAGGCGATCATGTCACAACCAGCGGATTCAATTCGGGGGCGGTTACGTGTCACCGAACAAGGCGAGATGATTCGTTTTAAACTCGGTAATCCGAACATCGCTCTGCATACGTTAAGTCGTTATTTATTCTCGACAGTTGAAGCAACACTTTCGCCTCCCAGTCCGCCGAGTCCAACCATGCGTGCCGCAGTGGACAAATTAAGTGCGGAATCCATTCGAAGTTACAGACAAGAGGTCGGTACCCAACTATTCGCGGAAACGTTTGAAGCCCTTACGCCGGAATCTGAGCTAGCTGAGCTGGCGCTTGGGAGTCGGCCCAGCCGCCGCAAACATGCGAGTGATGTGTTTTCACTTCGCGCCATTCCTTGGGTATTCGCGTGGACTCAAGTGCGATTGATGCTCCCCGCTTGGCTTGGCTATTCGCCGGTAATAGACGAGCTGCTCAACAACCGAGAGCAATTCACTGAACTCATGAATTGGCCGTTCTTTAGAACACAGATCGAGTTGCTTGAAATGATCTTGGCCAAAGCGGAAGCAGAAATCATCCGACAGTATCAAGACAAACTCATCGAAGGTGAGCACGCACAAAAGACGACTGATCTCGTCAATGAGTTGGAGAACCTGAAGGAGCAGTTTCTCCGCCTTATCGGAAGTCCGGATCTGCTTGCGACCCAGTCAGAACTCAGGGAGTCATTACAGGTCCGCAATACCTACCTTGATCCGTTGCATCTACTGCAGGCCGAGCTACTACATCGTCGTCGAACGTTAGGTGATCGCGGAGAGACCAACAATCGCGCTCTAAAAGTAACGATGGCAGGCATTTCAAGCGGCTTGCGTAACACTGGTTGAGAGTGGTTATTCGTCGTTGAAAGTGAGCGCGTTCATGGCGTATCGAGTGTGACGGCGAGATCCAAGATTGCGAATGTCGACCAAGTATCAGGTTGTGCGAAAGTTTGCGCGTAACATTACAGGTTGATGTCTCGGTACCGTTTTGGTAGGTTCCACGAGTGAGCTTCTTAGCCTTGATTCGTCGCTTGCCTTAGCACTATCGGTCAATAAATAGTTCTGCAAGGTTCGCGTGGTCTAACTCGAACTGTGAGGGCATTTTCATCCTTCACGCATAGCGCTCATAACTTCCTATTAGAGGACGAAGGATTTGAGATTTACTCTGAATCAACGCTTCCGCACTGTCTCTACCGCGGGTATATCTGCTGTTATTTCAGCAGTCGTTACTAGCTTCTTACTCTTCGGGTGTGGAGGTGATAACACCGACCCCGCAGAGGGTGGCAACGAACCCTTAAATCCTTTGACACCTAAAGGGTGGGAACTCGTCTGGTCTGATGAGTTCGACGGTAGCTCACTCGATTTATCGAAATGGAATATCCAAACGGGCGACGGTACAGCGGAAGGCATTCCGGGATGGGGTAACAATGAATTACAGTCCTATCAGGCAGCAAACATTTCAGTTGGGGGCGGCAATCTAACGATCACTGCGAGAGAGGAATCTGCTGGCGGTCGCGAATACACCTCGGGCCGCATCAACACCGCTGAAAAGTTGGATATGCGCTATGGTCGAGTTGAAGCGAACGTCCATGCTGCGTCGGGCCAGGGATTGTGGTCAGCTTTCTGGATGCTACCTACAAATTCGGAATACGGCACATGGGCTGCTGGTGGCGAGGTCGACATCCTCGAAGTTTTCTCGAGAGACCCGGCGCCATTTACGCAGGCCGCGTTGCACTACGGGATGGCATGGCCACTCAATACGTTTATCTACCAAAAGTACGAAGGTGTCGATCCCGCTGACGGATTCCATGTTTACGCGGTCGAATGGGATGAACAAGAACTACGCTGGTTCGTTGATGGGACGCACTACTTCACCGTTAACCGATCGACATATTGGAATTACTTCCTCAATCCAGAAACGAACGCACACGAAGCCGGTTCCGACTCTGCGCCGTTCGATCGACCATTTCACCTGCTGCTGAACCTTGCGGTAGGCGGAAATCTTCCCGGCGCGCCTGTTGCGAGCTCATTTCCGGGCGAGCTGCGAGTGGATTATGTTCGGGTGTACAAGTGCAACATTGATGAATCGACAGGTCGCGGGTGTGATGGATTTATCGACTACACCAATCCGTCGGTTGTAGCGCCACTTCCACAGAAGGTCTTTACCGCCTCTTACGACCTGTACATCGATACAGCAGGACCTCTTACGTTCCCGGATATCGAGGATACTGTGCCGTTAGCAATCGGCGTTTACGACGCGAATGGTGCGTTGGCTCTTTCGGAAGTTGACGCAGGTGGCGATCGAGGTATGGTCATCGATTTGCTGACCTCTGGTGGTGGTAATTTCAATCTATATCCCGCCAGCAACGAACGTCAAACACTTTTTGGTATGGGGAGCGCCTCAGATCCCGCGAATTATGCGGGCGAGGTGTCATTTGACCTCTATGTCTTCAGCGAGGGTACTGACCTAACGAGTGGGATTCAGGTCAAGTTAGATAGTGGTTTCCCGGATCTCGGTTTCGTTGAGCTCGCAATTGCTGATTTACCAAAGGACGAGTGGACAACGGTAACCGTACAGATAAGCGACATTGCCCATAACGCTGGACAGTTTGGCGGTGGGCCTGTCGATCTCTCGAACGTACTAAGTTTGTTCGTACTCGAACCGACTGGGGCGGCGCACCTCCAGGTTGACAACATTCGCTTGTCATGCGCACATGTGAACGCGAACGATTGTGGCATTACGCCACCAGCGCCACCCCCGCCGCCCTCCACCGAACCATTTCTGGTATACATCGATGGTGTAGACCCAGCGTGGGATCGAGGCGTCGGCGCTTCAGATTCGAGTACCGGGTGGAGTGACTACTTCGATGGCACGACTGCCAACAAGGTGCAGTGGCGTGAGATTGATGCTGATGATGCAACGCGAGGCAAGATTCTTGAAGTCAGTTTCTCGGATCTCGATGCGCAAGGCGTATGGTTTATTCAAGCCGGTATGGGAGTCGATTTGGCTGCATATGCTGGTGGTACTGTCAGTTTCGACATTAAGGTCGACGACTACAGCTCAAACGAAGGCGGCATGACAATGAAGATTGATTGCTTCTTCCCATGCACGAGTGGTGATCAAGTCATTGGCAAAGTCGGGGACGGCGAGTGGGAAACAGTCGAAGTGCCGGTTTCTCAATTGTTAGGCGGTGGCTTAAATCTTGCGTCAGTGAATACTGGTATTGTGATTTTTCCAATGGACCTCAGCTCGCCGGTCACGTTCCAACTCGATAACGTGCAATGGTTGCCGGGGGAAGAGATCATGATGCCTCCGCCTAGCGCCGGTACAGTGACTCTGTTCGATGATCAGTTAGCGGACGGCTGGGGTTTGTGGGACTGCTGCGGTGGCGCGACGTTCGGTGAAGTTGAAGATGAGACGCGTGGGAATGTTGTGGAACTAGCTTTCGGTGCCACACCAACGGTCGCGGGTTTTCAAGCGACTGACAGCGTCGATATCCTACATCTGGCGACAGGTACGCTCGAATTTGACTTCAAGGAGGTTAGCCCGCCACCAGAGGGCTCGTCCTGGCTCTTGAAGTTGGAGAGCGCTGGTGCCGCAACATTTGCTGAAGTGATGCTTGCCGATGCTGGTAATCCCGCCCCTGGTCCAGAGTGGCAGCGTTATCAGTTCTCAATAAGCGAAGATCTTGCGGGCTTAGATATTAGTGCGCTCAAACTGCTGATGATCTTCCCGAATTGGGGAAATGCGGACGGCGCGGTTGGTCGCATCGACAACGTTCGTTTTGTGCCTGAAAAGGCTTCAATCGAGCTCTATGGCGATGCACCGGCAGAAGGTTGGTTCCTGTGGGACTGCTGTGGCGCGGCGACGTTCGCTGAGGTTGAGGACGACGAAGAACATGGCAACGTGATCGAACTGTCATTTGGTGCGGGAGGTACCGTGACGGGATTGCAGGCGGCCGTCGGAATGGATGCAAGTTCAGCGACCGGTGGTCAGTTGGTATTTGAGTTCAAGGAGGTTTCACCGCCGCCAGAGGGTTCTGTATGGCGCGTCAAACTCGAAAGCAGCGACTCTTCCAAGGCATCGGAAGTGTTAATGACCGATGAGGGAAATCCGACCCCAAACGATGACTGGCAGTCGTACAGCTACGATATGGAAACTGCATTCCCCGCAGTCGACTTTGCGGATCTCAAAATCGTGCTGTTCTTCCCTGATTGGGCAAATGCTGATGGCGCCGTCGGTCGAATCGACAACGTGCGTCTGGAAGCACCAGAGTAGCTAGCGGTAGAAGGAGCAGAACTATGTATAAGTTAATGAAGGCACTCGGCAAAAGAACCTTTGTCGCCTCGATATCCATTTTGATCGCTTGGTCGCCTCTGGCTATTGCCCAAGAAAACGAAGACGAGACCGTCGAAGAAGCCCAGCCCGTTACGATGGAAGAGGTCATTGTGACCGTTGAACGGCGTGAGCAAAACCTTCAAGATCTAGGCGCGACAGCGTACAGCTTTGCGGGTGAGAATCTGAAAATGCAAGGGGTCGTTGACCTCACCGACCTCTCGGAAATTGCGCCTGGTCTTGAAATTGGCAACAAAGGCGGCAACGTTGAAGTTTGGATTCGTGGGGTTGGTTCGTCCAATAACACCGAGTTAGGTGATCCGGCGGCAGCAACACATTTGGACGGCGTTTACCTTCCTCGAACAGCAGGGATTGGTTCAGCTTTTTTCGATATTGGACGTGTTGAGGTGAACGTTGGCCCACAGGGCACGTTGCGTGGTCGAAATGCGACAGCGGGATCGGTCAACATCATTCCTTGGCGACCGGGTATGGGTCGAAAGGAGATGTCATTCGAGGTCGAGATGGGCGATTACGACACCAGAGTGCGTCGGGGTGTTGTAAACATGCCGCTCGGCGCGAATGCCGCATTTCGACTTGCGGGATACGCGTTTAGCCACGACTCTTACTACAACGATGTAGGACCGCTCGACCTTGACTTGGCAGAATCGGCGGACAACACAGGTTACAGAGCCCAGCTAGCCGTGGATGTTTCAGACCGATTAAGTGTATTGATCGCGTATGACAGAGTTGACGAGGGGGGTTCTGGTTGGACCGGCACTAATTACGCGAATCCACTGGGCAACGATATTCATCCAGAAGACATCGAGGACCCGCGTGATGTATATGCACGAGCGTTCACACCGGAGCTTGACACCACGCACTGGGGCACAAAGTTAGAACTCACTTACGAATTCGATCTTGCGACGGCGGAGTTCGTCGTTAGCAGACGTGATCTGCTGTACAACTACGATGCGGTAACCCCGCTCGCGCCTGACTGGCCAGGTGTCGCAGATACGCTACAACCGGTCGACGAGACCTACGACAACTGGTCACGATTTCAATTTATCACGGATAGTGTGTCCGATATTCAAGAGCTGCGGTTCTTTGGGGATACTGGCGCGTGGACGTGGACTGCCGGCTTGTTCCATTTCATCGAGGATCAATATACGTTCCTTGGTTCAGTCGGCGATCGGGGATTGTTCTTTCAAGGTATTGAATTCAACCAGCCGACCACAGATTCGGAATCCTCTTCGATTTACAGCGACATCACGTACCACCTTAACGACATTACGCGTTTGACCGGTGGTCTCCGATTCACAGCGGAAGAGAAATCACGCATCGGTGTCAATGCGAGATATGCGTTTGCACTTGGCGGACGTAATTTCTCCTGCTGTGGTGGCGTCCGGCTAGGAACTGAGGGATTTCGGTTCGCCGCTAGGGATCGCGAGATCTTTGAGCCAGACGCGAATGGGGACGGGACTGTCTCCGACGAAGAGTACCTAGCGTTCTACTTCGACGGGATCGCACAGTTTGGCGCGAGAGACAACATACGTGATGTGTTAGCCAAAGGTACGTACGGCGGCGCCGCGGCACCAGAAGATAAGGTAGCATGTGTCGACACCCAGAATCAGGACGATTTTTACTGTCCTCCAGACGGGTTATTTAGTTTTGTTGCGATCATCAATCCGAATTCATCGATTACACCCCAGTTTGGTGAGATGACCAACGATTTCATTGATTGGCGCATGCGAATCGAGCGAGATTTCGGTTCCGCACTTGGCTACGCTATGGTGTCAACTGGTCACAAATCGGGTGGATTTAACGATACCTTTACAGGTGAGACAGGACTACCAGTCGCACCGACCTACGATGAAGAGCAAGTTGTCGTATACGAAGCGGGTTGGAAGAACGATTTCGTGCTTGGACAGACACCTACGCGGTTCAACATGTCCGGTTTCTACTATGACTACACGGATCAAGTGTTCACTTCGTTGCTATCGGTGGAGCAAGCGCTCGACTTCAACGCGGGTGGTGTAACACTAATCGATCCGACGGAAACCGGCGCTGGTTCCCTGGTCGTTTCGTTCAGCTACAACGCGGCAGATTCCGAAATCTACGGCATACAGTTTGAAGGTGGCTTCAGTTTGCCCAGAAATATCAATTTTGACTGGAAGGCTCTATGGCTGGAAGCAAGTATCCAGAGCGCACTCCCCATTCAGGACTTTCGCTTCCAAGCGGACGTCTCACCTGACGAGGCGGTCTTCCGATCGATCGATGGGCGTCGTCTACCGCATACGCCAAGATTCCAGTTAAACGGTTCACTTTCACAGGTAATCGGTGTACCTTGGGGCACCTTGGATTGGGTAGTTTCAGTTGGCTGGCGAAGTGACCAGTATCGGACGATCTTCAATAGCATCGATTTCCTGCAACCGAATAACCCTCGATTGCGTCTCAACGACGAAGTTGAAGGATTCGTTTCGGTTGACATGGGAGTGGGTTTTTCGCACCTGAACGATCGATTTCGGATTGAAGGATTTATCAGCAACGTAACTGGGGATGTTCACGAGGCTGCACAAATCATCACCCAATTCGATAACACACGCTTTTTCACCCGGCCACGTCTTGCGGGGATACGAGCGAGCTATCGATTCGGAGATTTGTAGGAAGTACCAAAGTAACGTATTAAGGCGACTGCGTCCGAAGTCGAGATGACGATCAATCTAAGGAACGGCTCATGCTTTAGCCGGGTAGCCGCAAGCGTTCTTCTTACGCTTGCGGCATCGGCGAATTACGCTCAAGCGGTCCCGGTCGAAGTTGTAGCGTTTGAAGGGGGCTACACGCTCGTGCGTGATGGCAAACCTTACCTCGTTAGAGGTGCAGGTGTCGTCGGGGTAGGTTTAGAAACACTGGCGAAACGGGGTGGCAATTCCGTTCGTACATGGGGCATCGAGGAAGCCCAATCGACCCTCGACGAAGCAGCGAAACACGGTTTAACGGTCTCGATGGGTTTGCCCGTCGCGGCCGAACGTTTTGGTTTTGACTACGACGATCCTGAGAGCAAAGCGGAACAACGGGAGAATGTACGCGCTGCGGTACTAAAGTACAAAGACCATCCGGCGTTGTTAGCTTGGATTATTGGTAACGAGCTCGATATGAGCTTTACGAATCATCGCGTCTACGACGAAATCAATGAACTATCGCGCATGATTCACGAGCTCGACCCGAATCACGTGACAACGACCACGATTACGGCATTGGATCGTGAGACGGTTGAGTTGGTTAGGGAAAAGGCTCCTGATCTTGATTTCATAAGCATTCAAGCCTACGGCGCGCTTGCGTTGATGCCGAAGGCGATCGAGTACTTGGGGCAGGGTCCGTTCATGATCACTGAATGGGGTCCACTTGGTCATTGGGAAGTGGGCAAGACGCGTTGGGAAGCAGCGATCGAGCCAACTAGTACCGAGAAAGCGCGTCACTTTCTGCTTCAGTATCGAGACTTGATCATGCCTTATCTTGGGCCGGGTCTAGGTTCGTACGCGTTTCTTTGGGGGAACAAGCAAGAACGTACCCAAACATGGTTCAGTCTATTTACGGAGTCGGGTGCGACAACAGGTGCAGTCGACGCATTGGAATTAGTTTGGACCGGAAGGGTTCCTGTAAATCAAGCACCCGTGCTTGAGTCGATTTCGCTGGCGCGACGTCCTGCTTCTGACAGCATTCGCCTAACAGTAGGCAAACGCTATGTTGCGAAGGTTGTTGCGAAAGACACTGAAAACGACGATCTGACGTACCACTGGTCGGTCAAACCGGAGAGCGATGCGACTACCATCGGGGGAGACTTAGAAGCATCGATTGCCGATATTCCAAACACCTTCGACGGGGCTTCCAACAAAGCGACGGTTCGACTAGTTGCGCCAGAGCCGGGCGCTTATCGAATTTTTGTAGAGATTAATGACGGCCACGGCCACGCAGCTCATGCCAACATACCTTTCATGGTGCTGGGTAAGAAGCGTTAGGTTCGCTGTCGTGATCGAGTAGTACGGAATCAGGTCAGGAGAATCGCGAGCAATTTCGTGTACGGCTGCACCTATAGGTGCACGTCAAGCAGGTTGTAGTCTTTAACGACCGTCTCTCGAGTTTCTTCGTTCCAACGGTTTAGGTTTTCTTCCCCGACAAGCGGTTGATATACATATCGACGTTCGTCTGGGAATCGTTGCTGTCGAGCATCAATACCAATACCGACCATGCGTGATCGCTGATGTACGCGTTTTTCATCATAGGTTTGTTTTCGACCTGCGAAGTTAACGTTGGTCACATTGAGCACGCTCTTCCGCGGAAGAAATCCCATGTTTAACGTCACTCGGCGCTCAGTAGAGGTGTTCGCAAACGAACCGTGTAAGAGTTGGCGATTCGAGATGACGACATCGCCGGCTTCACACACCATTGGAACAGCACTAGAGATTCTCTCTGATCCCGACTCCTCAACGAGTGCCTTGATGTCGACTTTCCCGTGCTTGTGAGTTCCGGGTACGACCCACACGCCGTTTGATGGGGTACTACCGTAGATCTGAGCCATGAAGTTGAATCCATGCGTCCCCTGATTCCAATCAGGCGACTCCCAATGGGTCGTACCGTCTTGATGCCACGCGACTGATACGCCGAGTCCAGGTTCCTTCAGAAATGTCACTTCGTTAAACGGTACGAAGTCGTCGCCATTAACTGCCGCAGCTACGCTGAGTAGATCTGGGTGTCCATAAAGACGTAAGCAAGAATCCATGATCTGAAGATTCCCAATAAGTAGATCGATGAATTCATCCGGCGCGTTTGCGTCCGGTGTGGGTTCAGCCATTTTCACGGGGTGTCTACCGTGATTAAGCTCGGTGCCACCCAGTGGGTCAGAAAGCGGCTTAGAGAAGCTGAATGACGGTCTTCGGAATTGGTGTCCGATTGCTGGCCGCCCGTGCCGGTCGAACTCGTCGCCGCGCGACCGAGGAGCTCCGTCGAGCACTCGTTCTACGTCAGCTCGCAATTCAGTAAGTTCATCTGCTTTAATCACATCAGTGAAGACGTAGAAGCCATATTGCCAATACGCGTCGAGAATCTCACTGGAGATCGCCCCGGTCGCAGTGTAGGTAATAGGTCCGCGATTTGGAAGCTGTTTCGCACGGGCCTTACCTTCGGCAAGGTATTCCCGCATTGAATCACGATGTTTGTTCGGAGTCGAAGTCTTCGGAAGGTCAGATTGCATCGTAGTTGCCAAGCGTAAGCACGAACCTATTGTCCCTTAGAAAATCCAGACACTCTAGATATTCTCAGGGATTATTAGCGCGAATCGTATCACTGTACGGGAGAACAAACGAGTGTGCTTCTGTAGTCGGCACAATGAGGTGTATCAGAGTGTATTATTAAATAGTAATACGATGTTTTGTTTCGTTTGTTCACACTAAATCCTTCGTCGAGTGTTCCGATCTACCAGCAGATCGTTAACCAATGCAGGAAGCTGGTTGCGGGCGGTCAGTTGAAACCGGGAGACAAGTTGCCGTCCGTAAGAATGATCGCTACTGATTTGGGTATTAATCCGATGACCGTATCCAAGGCTTACTCATTGTTAGATCAGACAGGAGTCGTCGTACGCCAGCGAGGTCTCGGAATGGTTGTTGCAGAAAGTGGACCAATGCGAGCTCAAATTGCCACAACTGAAAGCAAAGTGCTTATCACCTACGCCAAAGAAGTCGGAATGACACGATCTGAACTCGTTGGCCAAATTGAGCGACTCTGGGAGGAGACATGACGCAAAACCCGCTTGAACTAAGTCGCGTTTCGCTCAGCTACGACAAATTTAGAGTCCTTAATGGAACGAGCCTGGAACTAAGAGAGGGCACGGTAACAGGCTTGCTGGGACGCAACGGCAGTGGAAAGACAACTCTGATTCGGGTAGCGTTGGGGTTGATGCACCCTGACGAAGGTGAAGCAAAAGTCTATGGGACACAGTCATCAGATTCTCCGCCTGAAATCCGAAAGCGGATAGGTTACGTTTCCCAGACCTTCGATGCGTTCGAATGGATGAAAGTTAGTGATTGCGTCGAGTTCGTGTCGGGTTTTTACGGCGACCATTGGGATTCAAAGTTGATAAAGAGACTGACGGAGGTCTGGAGGCTATCAAATCGAAAGATAGGCGAGCTTTCGCCAGGTGATCAACAAAAAGTCTCGATCTTGCTCGCGATTGGCCACACGCCTGAACTGCTAATTCTCGATGAACCGGTAGCTAAATTGGATCCTGCTGCGCGCCGAGAATTTTTGCGCGTGCTCGTAGAAATGAATATTGATCACCATCAAACAATTTTGCTCTCCAGCCACATTACTAGCGATATCGAACGAGTTTGTTCACATGTCGCGATTCTCCATGAAGGTCGAATCGTTTGTCATAGTTCTCTAGATGAATTAAAGCAGCATGTTCGAGTGGTTACGTTACCGGGAAACCGTTTCCCAGACATTGAGAGCGTGATTGGCGGACACGAAAACCGACGATGGGTTTGGTACACAGACGATCTAGATTTACCTGCTGAAGCCCGAATCGAAGAGACGACGATAGAAGATCTCTTTGTTGGGATTACTACGTGAAGAACGTTCTGTTTATATCGCAAACACACTACATGACGATTGCGTTATGGCTTAGCGCGATTGTGATGGTTTCCCTGAATCTGCGTCTATCGGAGACACCTCAGATCGCAAGCTCGATGGCACTTTTGTTGAGTGCTCTCACGGCGACCTCTGAAACACTCAATTTCCTTAATCGAACAATGGCATGGGAAGCGGTTGCGTTTGTACCAGGCTATTACCGGAAAATCTGGCTAACCAGCTTAGGAATAGTCGGATTCTATATGGCTTTCGCTGTTGCGCTTTCGTTCGTATTCGGCGATTTTTCACCTCTGATCGGAATAACTACGTTATTCACACTCGTCAATTTAACAATAACTATATATGCGAGGCAGACCAGTAGTAGCGCAGCTTCAGTCTACTCGATTCTGGTTTTTTTTACGCTCTTGGTGATTTTCTGGGCACTCTTTTCTGCATCTTCACAATTTCAATTTGACTTATTCCACCTTGTCACTTCACCAATCGTTCAAATTCCCGCGTTAGTGTTTGCCGCAATCGCGGCACTATATTTGAAAAAGCAAATTGAAAGCACGGTACGTTCTAGAAACGCGGGTATCGTCATCACGACGGCGCGATTTCGTATCGATGTCGCCGGTAGATACAGGATTTGTGGTTGGGCACTTCCTTCTACTCGCCTTTCTCCCGGATTCATCTACGTGATACCTTTGTTTGTGATCGCCGGAATGAGTCATGTGTCATTTGCGGATGAAGATTCTCTGCTTTTGCAGAATCCGGTCTCGATTTTTTCAATGATCGCAGCTATATACATCTACATCGGTTCCGGGACGCCATTTGGATTGTTAAAGAATCCTGGTATGTGGTTCAGTAAGACTTGGCAATTCGGCCTAGGAAGATCAAGGCGGGCACTCGGTACCGAGTTCGCGCGAAACATCGTGAAGGCTTCAATCGTTCCTGCGATCGCTGTCTTCGGCGTTGCGTTTATCCACGCTACTTACATAGAAGCCCCATCAGCGAATTGGCCAGGATATGCCAATTTTTACGATGAGGCGATATTGCTTATTACTATGAATCTGCTCTGTTTTACTTGGGCTTGTATGTCTTATCCAAGACGTACGACTGAATGCCCGGTATTCGTTCATATTCGAATCGCGATGTGCGTTGCAACATGCCTTGTATTTTGGCCTGGTGTTGACTTTAGTTTGATAACTCGAGTCTTCTTATTGGTTGCGTTAGCCAGTAGCGCAATTCTGGCCGTATACGTTGGTGGTCGTGGAATTGCTGAAATAGACTTCATTTCGATAAAAACGGAAAAAGACGCGTATAGCGGCTAATATCTTGCATCTACTCGTATTTAACTGACCGCAACGGATCACTGCTACACAACTGTGAAGCTCACGCGCGGTCCAATAGACCGCGCGTGAATTTGATATTTAAGGATTACGCTACTGTATTGGGGTTCCTGAGCACGCGACCTGATCGTTCGCCAGTGTGCTCGTCGTTCTCAAGAATCACTGCGCCGTTGCAAATTGTCGCTTGATAACCAACCGCTTTTTGGATCAATCGCGGCGCCTCGCCAGGGAAGTCGTATACCAGCTGCGGTTGACGTTCAGCCACGCGATCCATATCGATCACGTTCACGTCAGCTTTCATTCCTTCAGCTAGCGAACCACGGTCGGCGAATCCAACAACACGCGCTTGAGCGCTTGTCAACTTACGGACTGCCTCTTCGAGCTTGAATGCTTCTTTATCTCGAACCCAATGGGCAAGCATGAACGACGTCCAGCCGGAATCCATGATTTGACTCACGTGTGCGCCAGCGTCACCGATGCCTGGTAAGACAAACTCCTCCTTGAGGAAAGCGGGAAGTGCGTCCAATTGAAGGTTGAAGAATCGAATGTGGAAGAACGCTTCACCGTTACTTTCAAGCATGAATCGCAACCATGTTTCAGCGGGATGTTCACCAGCTGCTTCTGCTAGTGATTCAAGGCTTTCCGCTTTACCTTTCGTGTAATTTGGCCGATCGTCATCGCCGAGCCAGTACCAGTTGGCGGTAGCCCTACGAGTGCCCATTTGCTCGTCTTTCGACTGCTCCTTAGCATCATCGATCAGTCTTTGTCGTTTATCGGCATCGCGAATCGCAGCCAATCGATCATCAAACCGCATTGCTCGCAGCTCGTTCCATGCAGGTGTGCGGAACATGAACATGTCCGTACGCAGACCAGAAAGAAATCCACCTGAGCGTGGTAGCGTGAGTGCCGTGACGTCCAATCCTTCCGCTTGCATGTCGGCGATAGGCGCGTCGTAGGCTGAGATATCGCCGTTGTTACTTGGCGTATAAGGAGCAGAGAACAGCGCTCGCGTTCCTGCGGCACGTACTTGCTGTCGCACGATATCGAGCTCTTCGTCCAATTTCACGTAGTTCAGTACGCTTTGAACGATGCCACCATGTTTGCCGACTTGCTCAGAAATTGCAACCAGCTCTTTTGGTTCAGCGAAAGTACCTGGGATGGATCGCCCATCGGGCAGGACATGACCGGGCAAACGATTGGTCGAAAATCCGATAGCGCCATCTGCGACGGATTTACCTACGAGCTCAGCGATCTGCTTGATTTCCTCATCGGTGGCGTTATCGGTAATGGAACGCTCACCCATCACATAGAAACGGGAAGCGCAGTGACCCACCATCCCAGTGATATTGATTGCAGGATTGAGTTTCTCAATGGAATCGAGGTATTCGCCATACGACTCCCAATCCCAAGGTAGACCGGTCAGAATCGCATTTTTCGGAATATCCTCCACGGTTTCCATCATGCCGGCGAGGAATTCGCGATCGGCGGGCTTACAGGGCGCGAAGGTCACACCACAGTTTCCGAATAGCGCCGTCGTAACGCCGTGCCAGGAAACCGGAGTTAGGTACGGGTCCCAACCGGCCTGAGCGTCAAAGTGGGTATGAAGATCCACAAACCCAGGCGTTACGGCTTTGCCGTCTGCTTGAATCGTCTTAGCGCCAGTACCTTCGACTTTTCCAACTTGCGTGATCGTGTCGCCGTCGATTGCTACGTCTCCGTAGTACGGAGCTGAACCGGAGCCGTCAACGATTAATCCATCTTTTACAACGATGTCATGTGCCATGATGATTTACCTCAGATATGTGTCGAGTGTTCTGCGTTTACGCGCTCGAACTCGGTCGTGCTGATACTTCGTCGTACCAACGTTTCAGATTTGGTTTGTCCTCTGGAAAGGGAATGCGTGCTGCGGTCGTTGCGAAATCAACCGCGCAAAACGCGGTGATGTCAGCAATCGAGAAGTTATCGCCCGCGCAGTAAGCATGATCCGCTAGATACTCGTCGAGTCGATCGAAGAAACGTGCCACACTTGCCTTGCCGCGGTCAGCCAATTCCGGGATCGCGGGAACCTCTCCGACACTACCGCCTAGTCCACGTCTCGCGAAACCAGGGTAGGAATTGCGGAAAGTATCGGCGGCTCCTTGCAACCCATCAAATTCCATGTGTCGTTGTCTTGCCTCAATTAGAGCTTTACTTTTCGCGTCGGTGCCCATAAGGTTTGGTTCAGGGATCGTTTCTTCGAAATATCGACAGATCGCCACAGATTCGTCCAGTACTGTACCGTCGTCGAGCACCAACGTTGGAAGTAATCCGCGTGGACTGATTTTTAGAAACTCGGGATCTAGGTTATCGCCCTTAGGGATATTGAATTCCACCTTTTCGTACTCAACGCCTTTTTCCGCTAGGAAAATGCGAGTGCGGCGGGGATTGGGGGCGAGCGTGCTGTCATAGAGTTTCATCGAGGGATCCTGTTCAAAGTCCGTAATCGACAAGAATTGAATTACTCCTCAAATTATCTTTAGCCGGATTGGTTGCAAATCGTTCGCTAAGCGATCATTACTTTCCTCGTTCCAGCCGAAAAACAGACTGATCACGCATTGCGAGCAATCGTATTGACGATCGATCACTTAAAGCGTCACATTAGCGCAATTTTCTCCGCACGTTGGATCTAAAAACCGTCTCGCGTTCCAACGCTATCCCAGTACCCATTCGATGTCAGTGGGTCGCTGTTACTTTGAGACGAACGCCTTCGCGTTGTTGAAGGAGCCTTATGATCTCAAATAGATTTCGCGCCTGTGGATTGCCTTGTGAACTTAACATCCGCATTAAACTCTTAGGCGACTTGGCGGTCAATGCACCTAGCTCCTGGAATCCGATCGTTGAGTTTACATAGTCCCGTAACACGGATTTTCCTACGTCCAATTCGCCGGCGAGTAAGCAATCCACGGCTTCTTCGAGGAGTGCCGCTCGAACACCAGAATCTTGATCAATTCGTGCCTTTAACGTTTCCTTGAAGTATCGTGATAGCGTCACTTGCTTTGTTCCTCCTGCCGTTTTTGCAAACGGTAGTCATCTCATCGATCTCGCGACTTTTCGATATCCAGCTGCTGCCGAGTCTTTGTACCACCGCCGACTAGGACTATGCGCTCGTCGCCGTCTCGACCAAAGTAAATTCGATAGCCGGGACCGAAGTCAATCCGATACTCGAGCACTCCTCCGCCAGCGCCTTTGACATTGGTTTGATTGCCTTGCTCAAGCCGTAGCAGCGCGGTCGCGACCTTTGCTGCAGCGTGTTCGTCAAGTCGATCGAACCTTCGTGCGAATGGACTTTCGTCGCGAGTATCGACAAACTTCAGAATCTCCACCATATGACATTGGTAACTGATATGTTACCTTTTGAACGTCGATTTATTCAGGTTGCACCTCATTCTGTTCCCTCACGCGAACGTCCTGCTAAAAATAAGAACACTCTCTCTTGACGCGATACGGCTATTGAATTGCATTCGTAGTAATGTAGTGCAAGATAATCAGAAGATAGAAAGCGTTAAAAATGAACTCGATGCTCAGTGAGATTAAAGTACTTACGTTCGATGTTGGCGGAAGTGTATTTGATTGGCAGTCTTCTACGCAAGCAGCTGTCAAAGAGGTCGCCCATGAACGGAGTGTGGAACTGGATGTACCGGCGTTCTGTTTTCAATGGCGACGGAGGATGTTCGAGACACTCGCGGAAGTACGGAATGGAAATCTCTCGTGGCGCAATGCGGACCAGATTCATCTGGACGTCCTGGACGAACTGGGAGAACAACATCCGGAGTTGGGCTTAACTCCGGATGACAAACAACGCCTAAACACAGCGTGGCATCGTATGGATGTATGGGAAGAAGTCCCGGAAGCTTTGTTGCGTCTCAGAGAACGTTACGTCGTATCCATCCTAACCGTGCTCTCGCTGTCGATTGTTGTCGACTCCTCAAGACATGCAGGTATAGACTGGGATGCGTACTTGTCGTGTGAATTCCTTGGCGTGTACAAACCGGAAGCTGAGGCGTATCAAAGCGCGGCAAAACTGTTCGGGGTCGAACCGGCTGAAACGATGATGGTGGCATGTCACCCACCTGACTTGGCGGCGGCACAACGTGCCGGATTGAAGGCGGCGCATGTCAAGCCCAAAGTTTGGGAAATGGGATCTGAAGGTGATTCGACCGGGTTTGAAATTCAAGCCGACAGCTACACGGACCTAGCAGACCAACTTTGCGGACGATGAAATCTGTTCGACTCAACGATCAACAGATCGTTCACTACCTTGAGGATGGCTACGTCGTTCTTGATCCGACAGAACTCGATCGAGCATTTCATCACCGGATGTATCAGGCGGCGTGCCTGACGTACGGTATGGCGCAAGGGGCAGCCAGCCAGGGCGCCGCTCCACACATCAAGGTGATCGCAGATAACTTGCGTCAGCGTATACCGGATGCGGAGTTGTTGCTGCGCAGTCCAACGATCGACGGGGCTATCACCAGTGTCTTGGGCGAAAACTGGCAAATCTATCCGCATGACTTTATTCACGAGTCATCAGCAAACGATCAATTCTTCCATCAGGACGGCAACTTGCCTTGGAATGATCGTGGTCACTATCGCTCGCATCGCCCAGACTGGGCAATGCTTTTTTACTATCCACAGCCGACAGACGAAGCGACCGGACCGACAGAGGTACTACCAGGCACGCAGTATTGGACGAACGACTACGAGCTTCCAGACGGCAAGTGGCACCGAGGCGACCCGATGGGACGGAATTTACGATCATTCGACCCGAGGACCGCGTCCTTGCAAGAACGAGATGCGTACATTCAGGACGTCGCAGATAGTTGGGGTGTACCTAACTTAGAACGTAGGAAGTTAGAGGTACCGTGTGGCGGCGCCATTCTCGCTTCATATGACCTCGCACATCGTGGCACGCGCCAGGAATCTGGGTTTGATGGCCGTCGTTTTATGTACAAGTTTTATTTGTACCGCGCGGAGTCACCGACTAAACCAACATCGCAACGACGTCGCGGCGTAACACCATGCATCGACAATTCGAATATCGCGCGGATCGTTGAAAGAAACTGGCATTGGTTAGGTGGTGAATCACCTGACTGGAATACACGCCAAAAAGGTATTTCAATTAGCAAGCTTCTTAGCGCGGACACCGATGCAGAACGGACACGAATTGCATACGAATTAGGTCTGTTAGCGAACGACGAAGAAAGGACTAGGAACGAGTTAATTTCGTTGATCGCGCATGAACGTGAGGCAATACGACGTGCGGCTGGCTACTCCTTCGGTTTAGTAGATTCGATTAGTGGCAAGGAATTTGAGTCACTGATGAACGACGAACGAGCCTCAGTTAGACGGGCGACGATCCTAGCATTGCGCGAAGCCATCTGTTGCGATAAGACGGCTATCGATTGGCTGACGGATCGATTGGAGAAAGATCCTGACGACTTGGTAAGGTCGAACGCGGCATACGCCTTGGGAATTCTGTTGCGCGCTAATCCAAATCTGCTTGAAAACCACGATCGATTGATCGCACGACTCGATCATGGCGCGGAGCCGGATAACACCGACAACGGCGGGATGTCCCGATCGACAGTACGAGAAAACGTAGCGTTAGCGCTAACAATGTGTCATCTTAGTACGAAGGAAATCGAGAACACGCTTCGCTACGCCATCGCAGAGCATGATCGGTATGCGAAGAGCCTTCTGTTCATTGCGATTCAGCGTTCTGTTCGCGATCTCAGTGATCCATGGGTAGCCGACCTTATCGAGTATTTAGCAGACCATCGATATGTCGTGTAGATTGGCACACCCGACAGGATTCGAACCTGTGACCTTTTGCTCCGGAGGCAAACGCTCTATCCAACTGAGCTACGGGTGCGCGTGAAACAAAGGATATAGACGATTACAAGTAGATAAACAAGCGCTACAAAATTATGGAGTGTCGCGACGGCTAACGGTAGATTGAACCAGACGTTTGATATGCCGAGAGCGAATTGGACGACTAATACCGCACCTAGGATCCACTGGATTTGCCTTTTGAGTAATGTGATCAACCAGATTGTTGCGCCTGCCAATACGAACGCGACCAATCGATGCGTGAATTGAATTGCAATCCGTGCGTCGTTGGATAACTCGCCGCCTAGATAGTTCGGTCCGATATCCTGAAATAGATTAAAGCCTTTGATCCAGTCCATGTCGGGAATCACTTGGCCATGGCAGAGAGGGAAATCCGGACACGCCAGAGCTGCGTAATTTGATGACGTCCAACCACCTAGTGTGATTTGAACGACAAGAACGCACCCCACCAAAATGCCGGCCGGATAGGCGACATTTGGTAGGACAACGCGAGGTATTACCCTCTGTTTTATTAGGTAAAGCCAAAGTAGAGCGACCGTGGCGAATCCTCCTAAGAGATGAGCTGTTACTACTTGCGGCCACAATTTCAGCGTCACGGTCCATGCGCCAAAGATTCCCTGCGCGATAACGAGGACAGTTAACGCAATAGGGAACGCAAGTGGCATTCGTTTGAAGGCGGCGACGCCGAGCACAACCAAGATTGTGACGCCCAGTAGCGTCGCGGCATAACGATGCACCATCTCTGGCCAAGCCTTATCAGCCTCAAGAGGCATCTCCGGGAATCGTTGATTTGCCGTCGTGATATCCGCTTCTGATTGCGGCACCGTTAGAAAGCCATAACATCCCGGCCAGTCAGGGCAGCCGAGACCCGCGTCGACAAGCCGCGTGTAGGCGCCAAGCACGACCACGAGCAAACCTAGAAGAAACGCCGTAATCGTGAGGTAGCGTACTAGTGGGGTCGAATGGACACGCAATCCGGTCAATTTGGTAAGAAGAGTCAAAATAGGTAGGTATAGAATGGCTGTTATCGCCATCAACTAAATTCTAGGAGCGGGCTATGGTCAGTCGCCGAGACTTACTTGGGAAGACTCTATTGGGAATGGGCGCCGCCCCATTGATTTTCGGAGCACCGATAGCGCGAGGTGCAGTGCAGCTGCAACCAACGAAAGATAAAGAAACGGGATTACCTCTATTGATGTTGCCCGAAGGGTTCACGTACCGAAGTATGAGTTGGACGGGCGACCCATTAACCACGGGTGGATTGGTACCAGACCGTCATGATGGCATGGCTGTTGTCGACGGTGCAGGAAAGAGTGAAGCTGTCCTTCTACGAAACCATGAGAGGTACTTCGGAGACGCAATTCAGGGCGAAGGAACGCCAGTTTACGATGACTTTAAGATGCCAGCGCAAATTTTGCAGCGCGTGGGTGCACCTCTCGGGGCAGCGGGCGGTGTGACAGGCGTCGTAATTAGTGAAGGTCAGTATCGGGAAACTGTGCCATTGATCGGCGGGACGATGATCAACTGTGCAGGTGGTCCAACGCCCTGGGGTACATGGTTGACTTGCGAGGAAGTTCTATTTAGAGGAAGCAACATTAGGTTGCCGGATGGTTCGAGCGCAAAAGACCACGGCTATGTCTTTGAAGTACCACCTCCTCATCTCGGAAAAGCAAGTGCCGTGCCCATTAAGGACATGGGTTTCTTCCGCCACGAAGCAGTTGCGATCGATTCAAAGACCGGCTACGCGTACTTGACTGAGGATAACGGTCCTAATTCTGGTTTTTATCGATTCGTTCCGAACAATCTTGAGAGGAAAGTCGGCGCGCTTGAAGACGGTGGAAATCTATCGATGCTAAAAGTCAAGGGTCAGGCAAATGCAAATTTGATTGCTTCACCCGAAGGCGCCGCATTCGATGTTGAGTGGGTAGCAGTAAATGACCCAGACGCGGACCCTGAAGTGCTCAATAGTTACGGCAACGGTTTCGAGAACTTGATGGGTCAAGGTAAGTCAGGTCCGTTCTTACAGGGTGAAGCGGGCGGTGGTGCTACCTTTAGCCGTGGCGAAGGGATCTGGGAATATGACGGTCGCCTTTATTGGATAGACACAGCAGGCGGACCGGCGGGAACCGGTAGTGTCTGGTTGTACGACCCAATAGTCGAACGACTCGTATGTATCTATGCATCGGGCTCCGAAGATGAAGCCGACGCCATTGACAACATTGCGGTTAACCCCGTAAATGGGATGATCGTACTTTGTGAAGACGGCGGCGGCGTACATCACCAAAACAATACGCTGAAGTACGGTTGCCGTCTGTTAATTGCAAAGCAACCGGGACACGAAGTTATTACCTTCGCTGAGAACAATCTCGACTTGTCGAATGGCGTGCCGGGTCGCCCAGAAATCGGACCTGAAGATTACCGTACGTCAGAATGGGCCGGTGCCACTTTCACCCGAGATGGTCAAACACTGTATGCAAATATCCAGTCGCCGGGGGTCACATTTGCAATTCAGGGACCTTGGGGGACACTCTAAAACACCAAAAATCAGGTAGCGTCTTCTTGCTAAATTGATTTCGTAGGCTTGCGCACGCCCTTACGACGTTGTCGTTGAGGGCGTGTCGGCGCTTAAAAATGTGAGCAAATGAAGCGCTATGAACAGAGTGTTAACAATCTGAGAGCCTATTGAAACCGATAGCGCATGCCGATCTCAAGAAAGTGAATGCGCATGGCGCTCTCCGAATGTGCTGTGCCAAAACTATTGCTGCCCTCGAAAACTAGATCGTCTCCCGCTTGAAAGCGGTAACCTGATTGCAGCATAAGGTTATCGTTTACGCGATAAGCGATACCTGCACCAAGATGCCAAATGAATACGTTTGCAGTGTCGGAGATTTCAGGTACGAAACCGGGTGGAAGCGGTTGCGACGGCTGCCCAGCCGCCTGAGACTGAATATCCACGATGCGTTGTGCCAGTGCGTTTTGATCGTAAGTAATGTCGCTTTGGTCGATCCGCATATAGCCTATACCACCACCGACAAATGGAATCCAGTCAGAACCCGTATCGAAGTCATACATCAGATTCCCAAGTAAACCAAAGTGGTCGGCCGTACCGGTTACTGGCACGTCGATTTGACCCACAGGAATCGGATTGCCGCCTGCGGACGGTGCACTGTAGATAAGTTCGTCAAGTCCGGCGCGCGCGAGAAATAGTTCCGCTTCGACGCGTAAACCGGATTGAAGCTCATAACCCGCAACACCGGCGAGTTTGAACCCAGTTTTGTGGCTAGTCGCGGCCTGCGCGGAATATGGAACCATGCCAATTGGCGATGCCATCGATCCACCAGTGATCGATTCCGTATCGTCCACGAACATCACGGGTGCGTTTAAACCCATGTACCGCTGTCCATGTGCCTCAAACGCCAAAACAGCAACTAAGGAGAGTACGATCACGCCAATTCGTGACCAGATTAACTTTGAATGCTCTGCTAAATTCATCCCGCGCCTGAATTTCGTTTATCACTCGTCAAAGCAACTATACGTATTTCTTCAAGAATACTCTTCTATGTTGAAGGGCTTGAACAGTTGCTGTGTGGCTATATTCGAAACAAAGTTGAAGAAATAGACACGCTGTGGATTTGCTGTTTAGATGGGCTGCGATCGAAGTCCTGAGTTACTAATAGAACGACATTTGATTGTGCCAGGATCTGGCCAAGAGTTGATTGACTAACGTTTTGTCGCTAAGGTTAATCCATCGCCGATTGGTAGCATGACATTGCTCACGCGCTCGTCGTATTGAATTTTCTCATTGAGAGCGCGAATGGCGCGCGTTGATTCATCATCGTAGGTTTCGTCTGCGACCCGTCCTGTCCAAAGCACGTTGTCCACGGCCACGATGCCCCCGATTCGCAATAACCGCAAACAGCGTTCATAGTAGCTGTCGTAATTCGGCTTGTCGGCGTCGATAAAGGCAAAGTCAAATGAAGCTTCGCGACCATCCGAAATAAGGGCGTCCAGCGTCTCGACTGCCGGTCTCACGTGTAAGTCGATCTTATGCGAAACGCCTCCACGGTCCCAATACTCGCGCGCCATATTCGTCCACTCTTCGCTTACATCGCACGCGATGAGCTTGCCGTCATCCGGCAACGCTTCTGCGACACATAACGCACTGTAACCAGTAAACGTACCTACCTCTAGTGCGTTCTGTACATTCAAGAGACTAACAAGCCACGACATGAATGCGCCTTGAAGCGGTGAGACCTGCATCACGGAAGCGGCCATTGGCGCCGTTGCTTCTCGAAGTGCTTCGGCGGTGGTTGATTCAGGTCGTACGTGGTGAAGGAGATAGCCGTCGATTTGATCGTTGACGACGATCGTTGAGGATGACATAGGGTTTTCCTGCTTAGAAGCTCTTTTATCCGATTAACTTGATGTTCCGATGCCGGGCATCTCATCAGAATTGACGTCGTACTGAAAGCTCACCTGATCCTTCATGACCAATGGATCGCGCAGATCCACCATGCCAGGGCCTACGTGAATCAAGCCGAACTTGTATCCGATCAGTCGCTGGAGACGTTCAGGCATCTTTTTTACTTCGGGTCGCGGTACGCCAATGAACTGGTTTTCTTGTTGGGCCAGATAGGACAAATTGAAGTTGATGTCAATGGCGAGACGACTTCGGTCGGTATTGTTGGCGCCGCCACCGTGCCAGAGTGCGCCAGACCAAATTAGCATCGTTCCCGGTTTCATTTCAACTTGAATAGGGGTGACCTCAGGTGGCTGCTTGACGGGTCGATCGTGCCACAAGTGAGATTTGGGAACGAGGTGCGTGGCTCCATTCTCTTTGGTGAACTCGTCTACCGCGATAACAGCATTTACTACGAACGGAGGGTGAGGGCGTGGGATCGGCCATAAACCGTCATCTTGATGGAGTCCTTGTGCTTTAGCGCCGGGTAGAAGATCGAACATTGCCACCACGGAAATCTGAATGTGCAGTCCCAATACACCTTGCACGAGTGCGACTAATCGAGAGTCACAGACCAAATCGTCGACGCAACGCGTTTTCGCGAGTAGGTTATGCGCTCGTACGGTGGTGAAATCAGGCGGCATGAGCTCGCGAATCGGATTAACTTCGCGCCGCAAGTCCGCACCAAGTTTTTCTACGCGCTCCTCGGTAAGCCAATTGGGGATCAAGGCGTAACCATTCTTGCTAATGCTGGAGAGCCAACCATCTAATCCAGGAATGCAAATCTCTTCCCCAAACACGTTGGCTGTGTCAGGATTCGTGGCCATTGAGATCCTCGTTTCGATGTAAAACGCCAACGTATTATTCAGGTGTATTTGCTTGACGGCATGTCCATGCACGTCAACAACCGATGAAACCGAGGTGCGTGATGTCAACGATACCCAAGCCCAAAAGCGCGATTGTGATCTTGTTGGATAGCTTGAATCGACACATGATCGGCGACTACGGTGGAACCGAGTTCGATACGCCAAACATCGATCGTTTCGCACAACGAGCCGTTCGTTTTAACCGGCATTTCATTGGTTCGTTCCCGTGCATGCCAGCACGTCATGACCTGCTATGCGGCGCTTTGGACTTTCTGTGGAAGCCCTGGGGATCGATCGAGCTTTGGGAGCGCCCAATTACCGCGCATCTGCGCGAAAGCGGTGTGAATACGATGCTATTCACCGATCACCCACATTTATTTGAGATCGGTGGCGAAAACTATCACACGGACTTTTTCGCTTGGGAATACCTGCGAGGACACGAGAACGATCCGTGGAAGTCAAGACCAGACCCGTCGTGGATAGGCGCGCCGGCGTTACCTGCAGGGAGTCGAGAGTGGCACTATGATCGTTCGCGTACTTATTTTCGAGAAGAACTCGATTTTCCGGGGCCGAAGACCATGCATGCCACGGCGAATTGGATTGATTTAAACGCTGATTTTCACGATAGGTTTTTACTGTACGTAGACGCGTTTGATCCGCACGAACCATTCGATTCTCCCACGCCTTGGATGGATCGGTATGACCCGACTTGGGATGGCCCTCGCATTATTTGGCCCCCATATGGCGTTCGGAACGTCGAACGCGGCGTCATCACGGAGCGTGAAGGCAGTCATATTCGCTGCAACTACGGATCGAAGTTGTCCATGATCGACCACTGGTTTGGCAAAGTTCTCGACGCGCTTGATCGGAGTGATTTGTGGAACGACACGATGGTAGTCTTGTGTACGGACCACGGTCACTACCTTGGCGAAAAAGATATTTGGGGTAAACCACAAGTACCACAGTATGAACCACTCGGACACACGCCTCTCTATATCGCGTATCCTGGCGTTGAGTCAAGACAGATCGATGCGCTAACCACGAATGTTGACATAAACGCGACATTATGTGACGTATTCGATGTTGAACCCCATCATCGAACACATGGCGTTTCGCTTGTACCGCTGTTAACTGGTACGGCAGAGAGTATCAGAGAGTGGGCAATCGGAGGAGTTTTTGGAAACTGGGTCATGGTGTATGACGGACATCGAAAGTACGCACGTGCACCGGTCGACGACGGTTTTCCACTATCCATGTGGTCCAACCGCTGGTCTACCATGCTATATGCAGGAATCCATCGTCTGTGGCCGAAGCCTGACAAGCGTGCGACGCTCGACTATATGCCGGGCTCCGATGTACCTGTCATTCGGCAGCCGTTTCAAGAAGGTGATCTACTGCCGTATTGGTGTGCGAGACCGCGAGTAAACGAACACCACTTGTACGACATCGATATTGATCCGAGCGAGGACGAAAACCGCCTCGGTTCTCAGGATGAAGCGGACATGATCGAATTGCTGCGCCAAGGATTGAAGTCTGTTGAAGCGCCGGACGAGCAGTATGTTCGACTAGGTGTCGCTTAACTAGATCGATAGCGTGGGTAATTTCAATGGGCAGAAACGGGTGGGACCGTGGTTGATGTAACAGAAGCAACTTCCGGTATGACGGAAGAACAGTGCTATTTATTCGATACGTTTGGGTATTTAGTGATTCCGAACGCTCTAACGAAGTCTCAAGTTGAAGATCTTCTGGCGACCCTCCGTTCCTCCACCGAGCAGTTTCCGCCGATCGCTCAATCGGAAGGTCCGCTACATTGGGGAAAGGTTTGGCGGGACCTGCTTGACTTGCCGACCGTGACACCGTTCCTCGAAGACATGATTGGAAATCACGGTGCACGCGAAGGTCGCGCAGCACGAGGAATGCCGTACATACCTACTTTCCGCATTGACCACATCAACGTACATACCCACGTAAAAAAGGGTTTTGCAGGAACTTCGTTACATGGTGGATGGAAAGGTACCGGTGGTTCTCAGTTCGCGTCGTACCATGATCGACGCTTCTACAACGGGCTCGTATCCGTCTCGTTTGAGCTCTTCGACACATTTTCAAACGATGGTGGCTTTGGTTGCATACCGGGGTCGCACAAATCGAATGTCGCAATTCCGTCGTCATGGCGAGATCTAACGAAAGGCGTTCCCGATTGCGTAAGAAGGATTCCAGCAGCGGCAGGAGACGCTATTGTGTTTACCGAAGCGTTGACGCACGGGACATTACCATGGACGGTTGATGCGCCGCGTCGTACGCTGTTCTATAAGTTCTCGCCTCATGGCTCAACTTGGTCGGCGGATTATTTCAATCCTGACGACTTCCGTATCTATCCTGATATTGACGATCGGAAGCTCGCGATCCTTGAGCCGCCAAATGCTCGATACCCACAGCGACCGACGCGACCAGAGCCAAAGAGCGAGGAAGATGCGGGGTAACCTTCGATTTCGATAAAGACTTCGAGAGCAATCGCTTCATCCGAATAATCTGCGACGCAATCACCTACTGTAGGAATCCATACCATGCCTCAAGTTGAAACAAAGTACGGTAGCGTTTCAGGCGTTGATTTAGACGGTGTCCTATCGTTTAGGAATATTCCATACGCGGCTGCGCCGGCCGGGGAGGAACGTTGGTCGGCGCCGAAGCCGCCTGAAGCCTGGACAGGCGTGCGTAAAGGGGACGAGTTTGGACCAATATCTTGGCAAATAGTTGCAACGGAACAAGGGGCGCTTTCGTTTGCACAGGACGCGACCCCACCGGTATTGGATGAAGACTGTCTTAGTTTGAACGTTTGGACACCGAGTGCGGATAGCAACGCAAGACCTGTCATGGTTTGGATCCACGGTGGTGCCTTCGTTACGGGTTCGGGTTCATCGCCGATTTACGATGGCTCAATCTTGTCCCGTCGTGGCGATGTGGTTGTAGTCACTATCAACTACCGTTTGGGCGTGCTTGGATTCCTCAACCTAAACGAAGTCACTGGAGGTCGAATTCCTTCGACTGGGAATGAAGGCTTACTGGATCAGGCGTTCGCTCTCGCTTGGGTTCGGGACAATATTGCGCAATTTGGGGGTGATCCAAATAACGTCACAATTTTCGGCGAGTCGGCAGGCGGTATGAGCGTCGGTGCGCTTTTGGCACTACGCGAAGCCAAGGGGCTCTTTCACAAAGCGATCCCCCAAAGCGGTGCCGCACACACGGCGAATACGCTCGTGCAATCAACTGACGTTGCATCACAGCTACTAGCCGCGCTTGAGATATCGCCGAATAGCAATCTGAACAAACTATTCGAGTTATCGGCGGATGAATTGACCCGTGTTGGTGCGGAGGTCTCAGCCAAGCTGCCTTGGATGTGTTATGAGCCTTGTATTGACGGTGCACAGCTGCCTGCACGGCCGATCGATTGTGTAGCGAACGGTTCGGCGGACGAAATCACCGTGTTAGTAGGTTGCACGCGAGACGAGTGGCTGCTCTTTAGTGTCATGGACCCATCGATTCGGGAGATGACGCAAGAAGATTTCCTACGTCGATTAGCGCCTAGGAACGGACGCGCCGATTTGAGAGAACTTGGTCAGGGTTACCAAGAGATTCTCGCGCGTGGTGGCAACGACGTGACGCCTGCGGATGTGTGGCAGGTTATCGAGTCGGATCGTGCATTTCGGTTGCCAGGTATCGTGCTTGCAGAAACACTGAATTCACGATCGAAGGACGCGTATCAATATTTGTTCACGGTCGAGTCGCCGGCGTACGGTGGAATTCTGAAGTCTTGTCATGCCATTGATATCGGTTATGTATTTGGAACTCACAATCTAAATGACGGTACGAGAGGTTTCTTCGGAGGCGAGCGGGCGCACGTTGAATTGGCAGAAGCTACGATGGATGCCTGGTTGGCATTCGCGCACACGGGCAATCCAGCAACAGAAGCGTTGTCAACTTGGTCGCCTTACGACAAAGCGTCACGATCCACCGCGATATTCGGACTACCAGCTTCAGTAGAAAACGCGCCGCTGGAGGAATTACGTGCGCTATGGGACGATCAAAGTGTGCAGGGCGCGATTGGGGCACTTTGAACTCACTAGATGCGACTCAGCCGAGTTTGCTAAATACGAGAACTAATTTGCGCGGCACGGGTGTGCTTTAGCAATCGCACAGAAGGTTGAGAACGTGAGCTAAGAGTCGAGTCAGGCTTTACTCCCCAACTACCTTAGAAACTGCGAGTACGGTTGTCATTGACTGCTATGGAATCCAATGGGTGCTGTGACACTCGGCGTACCACATGTATCACCTTCATAGAGCCCAACATTGTCGAGCTGTACTGAAGGCGCCGCGCCTGCAAAGTCAAATGCGACTCGAGCGGTAATATCGGTTCGGTCCGCCGTAAATGTGTGCTTGAAGTTCTGCCAGTAGTTTCTTAAATCGACTTCTTCACGGGTCAATTGTTGCCACTGATGCATGCTTTGATCCACGTAGACGGCAATACTTCGTTCAGAGCTCGCCCTTGCGCGGAAACATACCGAATATTCCTGGTCTTCCACAACCGAAACTTCGTGGCTGATCTGAGCGCGCCATGGTTGACTGGTGTTAACACGGGCGATCGAGACGTTTATGAAGCCGTTGTCAATCGACACGTCGTTACCTTCAGATTCGACGGTATTCCAGAATTCCTGCAATGGGAAGATGAATCGATCAAACGTGCCACCACTTACGATGAGATTCCCAGCCCGAGTAGGTTTGTCGACTTCTTGCGAGAAGAACATCATGTCGTTACTGAGCATCCCGTCTTTGTTTTGAATCTGTAGGAAGTTCAGACCGTATCGATCGGGCGCTTCATCTAACGTCACGACGATCGTCTCATCTTCACAAGAGGGGAGCGTCTCGGTTTCGCACGTCACTGTGCCTGCTACCACATGCCCATTAACGTAGATAAGCGCATCGTCTTCTATGTGACGCCCTTTAAGCGACAAGGTCAGATCGTCTGCAAGGTAAGTTATTTCGACGGTAGGCGATTGCTGTACGACGCCATCATATAGAGTGCCACGTTCCGTCCAAAACGGCCATACAGCGGGTTGAGGTTTTTCCGGCAGCACGTTTTGACCTATTCGACCGGTAAAGGTGAGCACGAGGTCGCCGGAGATTGCATCATCGCGCAAGTCGTCCAGTTCGTACGTAGTTTCGCTATCCGACCGATCTCGCCACGCACCGTCGACATATTCGAGCGCTAGACCAAGTGTACTTTCAATAACCGAATCTGTTGAATCGTCTCCTACTCCCGTATCTTGGTTGCTTTCCGTGTCCTCGTCGCGGTCGATATATGCGCCGTCGGCATGTAAAAGGACCGCGCCACCATCAGCCCCAGCGATGAGTGCGTCGACAATTCGGTCCGTCATCGCAGTATGGATGTTGTCATTGGCAAGTGAAGAGTTGAATGTTGCTTGGCGTGCAAACGTGCCTGAGAAACCCGTGCCATACTCAAGTACCATGTCCCAATTCGCTTGCGTCCGTGCGCCAGCATGGAACCATACTTCTTGTTCGGGGATGTCACCACCTAGGTCCATACCGATGCGCTCGATCAAATCAATTACGTTAAACCGAGCTTGCGGGGTAACAATCCAGCGATCGTATGCACCTCGCCAAGTAGGTGCATCCATTCCGTTAAATGACTCCACGCTCGCAGTTTCAACGAATTGACGCGGAGCTGAAGGCGTGTTCGTCGTTGTAAGAAATGGAGGTTTGTGACAAGCGCCACACGGCTGCCCGCCTGGGTTAGTTCCGGAGTTGTTCAGAAAATTGAACTCAAAAATTCCTTCCTTCGCTGACGCGGACAGTTCATTGTCAAACGGGCGATTTGGCGCCGGCGGAAATGGCACGTTAAGAATGAAATGAGCTAGTGCATCTCTTTCTTCGATATTCAGTGCACCACCTTTGTCTTCTTCGTTAGTAGGACAGTTAGTAACGTCGCACATGGTCGTGCCTAGGCTGCCATCCACGAGGAATCGCGTGCAAGATTCGGGATCGTCTAGTTCGCAATTGGGTTCGACCGGATCCCAGAGACTCTCCACGTTTATCCCACCGTATGGATCACCTGGTATTCCATCCCAGTGGTAAGGTTGTGTGTCGCGCAAACCGCGCACAGGCATTGTCAAGCGCGGTGGAATCTGCGTACAACCTGGATGATTGCATAGAGGCGTGTCGAGGATCCATACCAGTTGGTCGACGTTGTTGTCGGGGTGGCAACTGTCGCACGAAAATGTTCCTGTTGTGGATGCGTTCGCGTCGTTAAACGCGATGCGTCCAAGTTTCATCTCTTCGGATGTCGGGTCATCGAGCTCGATCGTGCTCATGATCGTAGGATCTGTGAGCGTTGAAAGATCGACGCGTGTAACGGTGTTCGCTACGGCATTCATGACCCACGCTTCAGAAACTGCGTCGTCTTCGTCGTATACGAGCTTCACGCCTCGAGGAACTGCGCCAACGTCAACACGACCCGTCACGGTACCAGTCTCTATGTCAAACACGAACAACTTATTCGAACCGGCAGCCGTACCAATGAGCGTGTCGTTGTCTTTTGTAATTTCAATCGCGAACGGTGTTGCTAGCGCCATACCGGTTTCAGGATGTTCAGGCGGGAGTGGTTCGAGTTCGAAGATCTCAGGATCTTCGCAGTTTCGATCAAGGCAATTGACCCGGGTGATCTGATTCAGGAACGCTCGATTCTCCATCTCCGCCAGACCGTGGTCTTGCGTGCCAGCTAAGCCGTTGGCATCGTTTCGCGCTTCTGCTTGAGCAATGTACACATTGCGTCGACCATCGACTGCCAGACCGTACAACAAGGTTCCGGTGCCTTCCACTTGGTCGATTAAGCGATCGTTTCGCGTGTCAAAGACGAACAAGTCACGATCCGGTACTTTCGGGTTTCTGACGATGTCTACGTCGTAATCTAGTGAGAGTACGTTATTCGTGGTGTGTGTTTCTTGGACTGCGTCGTATGTACACATGGACCCGTCGATCTGACCCGGATTGCAACCAGATAGCTGCGTGGTATTACCTGACTCAAACGCCGTCACGTACAGCCGGGTTCCACGCACAACTAATGCGCGCGGATCCTGTGCATTGATTTTTAGGTGTTTTGTAACCGTCCGCGTCTCGGCATTGATAACAGCTACTTGGTTGGACGGTCCCAAAGCAACGTACGCTTTATTCCCACTCTGCGTAAATGCGACCCCAACGGGTTCGTCGAAATTCGTACTAAAGGAAAAACGATCGACATTTTGAATCGTCGCAACGATCTGGTGGTAGAAACTACTTTCTGAATCGGTGTTAACGACGCTGATCGTATCAGAGATGTGATTCGAAACCCAGACTTCGTCAGCGTTCGGTCGTGCAACGACACTGACTGGATCGATTCCAACATTGATACGGATAACGACGCTACTTCTCGTCGGGTCGATGACGTCTAGCGTGTCGGCGGGTGTGTTGACGACATAAACGAGATCGTTGTGAAGCGCTAAAGGGTTAAAGTGCGGACTAGCAAACGTCGGATGACCGTCTACGTCACTGATAGGTGCCTGAATACCAAATGTGTCGTTTGCGGTGTCTTCGTCTTCGCCAGTTTGCGCTAGTATGGTCGGCGCTAAGCACCCGATTGACAAACAATACGTAAACGCGAGCACACGCCGCAATAGCGCGTGTGGACTTGATCCACCGATCAGTGTGGCTGCGCTATACGCGAAACTCATAACTCCTTCCCGCCGTATGAGCTGTGCGTCGATTAACCTTTTATTGTAGTTAGTGCCGATTGGGATTTCAATGCATCACAACGCAGCTGCACCCCATTTCTTCTGGTGTCGATGTGCCGGCTAGACGTATTAATTTCGTGTTAATACCTGCACGATTTAGATGACATGCGAACGAATTTTGCTCAGAGACGAACGCTAATAGGACTTCTCTTTACGATGACGCGTTAGAAACGCGGTGATCACCTTTCGGTACGAACTGCAGCAATCCCGTCCGTAACACCACGGGTCGCCCAACCTTCCCAAGGCATGGTGAAGAATCTGAACCCAAGATCGACGAGCGCAGACGGTGTGATTCCTGGCGGAACAAAGAACATGCCTGCCGAAATTCCTGCGTCTTTGCATGCACTACCGATGCGAGTAAGCGCGTCTTTGTAGGTTGAACTCGTGTAATCGAGGGCAACATCAAGGTTGATTGAGAGATCGGAAGGTCCGACTAAGAGGACGTCGATGCCCGGAACTTTGACGATCTCGTCGAGGTTCTCCATTGCCTCTTGCGTTTCGATCATCGGTGCAATAAGCAATTGGTCGTTTACGGCGTCCATGTACGCGCGATAGTCTTTGAACTCCCCCCATTCTCCACGTATTCCAGCGGAACTTCGTACACCAGCAAACGGGTAGCGACAGAAACTGACCACTTCAGCCGCCTCGTCGGGTGTGTTCACCATCGGTACGATGATGCCTCGTGCGCCTGCATCGAGCGCATAGCAAATCTGATCAGCGCGGTTTTCGCCGACGCGCACGATGGGGGAAGCACTACGACCTCGCATCGCACCAATTGCTGCGCCTAATTGCTTTATCTCAACCGGCGAATGTTGCGTGTCGAAAAGTAGAAAATCAAAACCTGCGCCAGCGAGAAATCGAGTCTCGCTGTTCGGCGAAGCCGTTGTACCTATGGCCGTTTTACCGCTTTGTAATACTTCTTTGACGTGGTTCATCACCTAACTCTTTTGAACTGTCTTGCTCGTTGGTAGATTTGCGCACCGCGACGCATCTTGTAAATCATATGGACGAGGATTGATTCAACTTTGATTGACCTGCCGATTGCGGTTGTCGTTCTCAGAATCACACATTGATTCCTAAACCTAACGTGTCTGTGTAAACGTGACAGGGCTAGGCAAAATATCATGGCGATGCTCCAGATTGCGGTAATTCACGAATTGAGTCATGCGTAGCGAAGTCACTCCACAACCGTAGCTTCTGTGCTTAACGCGGTATGCAAAAACAAAATCTTGAAATCGGCGGAAGATCGCGCTCTTCTGTGACCACCGGGCCAATCAGGTCAACGCCACGCGAACACATCGTGCGAGATTTCGTCACACGGGGATTGATCGTATTGGCTCCCGATTCGCTTGGAATCCCATTAGCGACACATGATGAAATCTATGAGAAGGAGCTCATAGCGTTTCGAGCTAAGGAGCGTATCACTGCGACAAACATACCAGACATCATGAAGGTCACCAACGCGCCCGGAGTTCGAGATGCCTGTGAGTTGCTGATCGGTAAAAACTATGCAATCGTTCCATTTACGCACAACACCCCGTTTATGAGCGGTTCACACGACCAACATTGGCATAAAGATGACAACGGTCCGTACAACATGCGTAAACAACGGCACCACCATGCCATTCAACTAGAGATGCTCTATTACCCGCAAGAAGTGAGAGCAGACATGGGACCTACTGCTACGGTGCCGTATTCACAGTATTGGACCTTCAATCACGAAGAGAACCACGACAATTTTGCTGGTGCGGACCACCTGGATTTTGATTTTCAACTCGATGGCATGGAACACATACCCATAAGTGGTCCTAATTCAAAGTACGCCGTTGAAGACATCGTCAACCTGACAACTGATCACGACATACGCATGCGCAACGCGGTTCTAGATCTAGAGTGGCCGTTGTGTCAGACGTACGAAGTAGGTCCATTGAAGGCGGGTAGTGTTGTGCTCTATTCCCACAATCTCCTCCATCGGCGTAACCACCGGACGGACGACTGGCGAACGTGGTCCGCGAATCCTCGATTTATGTGGCGCTTCTGGTTGTACAGAACAACCGAGCCAGCCGCGGGAGAACCGTCTTATCCGGAGGAACTCAATTTACCGCATCGAGATGAACTGACTGGACAAGAAATAGATGGTGTAGGTGAGGACGTACGATCCCTATGGCGCTATCAGTACAACTGGAGCAGAACCGGTGAGGGTCCGTCTTCGTATGCGGAAAACCGCACCGACTTCAAAGAACCATCTAGCTTAAGTAAGCGATTGCGACTTAAAGGAGATACGAACGAACCGAATCGTGTAGGTGCGGCCTATCGCCTTGCCGAACACCCACTCCGTGAAGACGCACTCGCGCTCCTAGATGAGGCGTTGCATAGCGATCGCGAAAACGTACGAAGAGCCGCGCTGTATGGATTGATCGCAATAGGAGAAGAGGCGACGCAAACTCTTCTAAGCGGTCTTGCCTCTCAAGCACGGTGGGTTCGAAAAGCCTCCGCGTTCGGGCTTGGTTCAGCTGGTAGGGGAGACGAGCAAGTCATCCACGAGCTCGGACGATGCCTGCTAGACGACCCCTCGACGTACGTACGATCCGTCGCCGCAGACGCGTTAGGGTGCCTCGGCCGCCGTGTTATTGGTCGCGAGCAGCGCGCTGACGACGCAGTAGGTTTGTGTGCGTCGTATTTGATTCAATGCCTCGACAGAGAGGTGAATCGGTTGAGCATGGATCGCGCTCAGAATCGTAGTATCAAAATGGTTCGACCCACTGACGACTGCGATGTCTGTGAAGGCATCGGTTTCGACTACGGTCAGTCGCGTTATGAGCCCGTCCGCTCGGTTGTGCGCGAGAACGCTCTTTGGGCACTGGTTATCTTGTGTTCGCATGGTGCCAAAACCCTTGGCGACGAATTACCATCGGTGATTTCGACTATGAAAGAAATCATCTCAGAGGACAAGAACGTCTTCAGTGTCGGCTTAGCGATGGATTGCTTGCAGCGGTTGGTGACCATATCGCCACCATCCGCCGATGCTGCAGTGGTGGAGCTAGGGGAAACGCTTGACTCGATCTTTACTGCGACCTCGATTTATTCGCTTGAAGCGTTGGTTGCCAGCGGGATGTCGATTGAAGAAGCAGTGTCGAAATACGCGACGGAGTCCCTGACAAGCACCGCCTCGTGAATACTCTAGACTAGCTCGTTTTTCGTTTCCTGTCATGACACGACCAGATATCGTCATATTTAATCCTGATCAGTGGCGCGGTGATGCTGTTCAGCACCTGGGTCATCCGGCAGTTCAAACCCCGGTTCTGGATGAGCTCGTTGCGAACGATGCTGTGTCGTTTCGACATGCGTTTGTCCAAGCGACCGTGTGCACGCCGAGTCGTTGCTCGTTTATGACGGGCTGGTATCCACATGTTCGTGGCCATCGAACCATGCATCACATGCTGAATCCAAACAACGACGAACCAAACCTTCTTAAGGTGCTACGAGATCAAGGGTATTTCGTGTGGTGGGGCGGAAAGAACGACATGGTGCCTGGTCAATTGGGTTACGCCGAACATTGCGACGTGAAATTCCGACCAACAAGAGTGGACTACGAACGATGGGGAGTTGAACCGTCGGAAGGGAATCATGGTGGAAATCTAGCTTGGCGAGGCGACCCCGACGGCGATAACTACTACAGCTTCTTCAAAGGTAAGTTGAGTCGTGGCGATGGCGGTAAGTACTTCGACGGGGATTGGGCGATGGTACAAGGCGCTATTGACTTTCTTAACACTTACGAAGGCGAACAGCCATTGTGCCTCTTCTTACCACTCGGCTATCCGCATCCGCCGTATTGTGTCGAAGAACCTTGGTATTCGATAACGGATCGCGCTGCGATTCCATCCAGATTCGAGTACTCGGAATGGGACGATAAGCCATCGCTTCTGCGCGGAATTCGTGAGGGTCAAGGACTCACGCGCTGGTCGGAAGAACGGTGGCGTGAACTTCGGGCGACGTATTACGGAATGTGTTCGCGTGTGGACCATCAATTAGGCTTGCTAATTGACGCACTAAAGGCAAGTGAGCGCTACGAGCGCACCGCGCTGTTTTTGTTTTCTGATCACGGCGACTTTACTGGTGACTACGGTCTGGTAGAGAAAACGCAAAACACGTTTCAAGACTGTCTCTCCCGGGTCCCGTTTGTCTTCAAACCACCCGCGGACCTTGGGATTCAGAATGGGATATACGATCATCTGATCGAGCTAGTGGATTTTCCCGCGACCGTTTATGACCTTGCAAAGATCGACTGTGGATATTGGCACTTTGGCGTTTCGCTACTCCCTTTATTACATGGAACGGTGGATTCGCATCGGCGTGCCGTATTTACGGAGGGTGGCCGATTGCACGGTGAAGTCCAAGCGAGTGAACGCGAAAGCATGGCGTCTAACACACCGCTAGGTCTGTACTCACCACGTGTATCCCTTCAAGTTGAGGAATCCTCGCAGCTAAAACATACGAAAGCCACAATGTGTCGGACACGCGACTTTAAATACGTACGACGGGCGTATGAACTTGATGAGTTCTATGACTTGACAGATGATCCAGGGGAAACTGTAAACCAGATTGACAATCCTGCTTACGCCGAAGCGCTCCTGACGCACCGAGAGCTGATGCTTGAGTGGTACATGCGAACGTGTGACGTCGTGCCCCTGCAAACTGATCAACGCAATTTCGCACGTGTCTGACCGCGCACTTGAGTCTATTGACGGATCGATAGCGTGCTTGGAGAACGCCGCTGGAGGCGGCAGCACGGCTAGCACGAAAACGGATTTGGAAGTATTCGCTCGTACTTTCTCGTTCGGTAGCTGGTCTGCGCTGCTAAGTTTCGTGCGTGAGTCTGCGATTTTGTTGGATAAGCACACCGCACAGATAACTCGTGTGTTGCCGACAGATATGCAGAGCGCTTGGTTTTTTTTTCCGACCCTAAGAAACTCGCGACATGGATGTTTCCTGCGGAATTTGAGGCTGCGCCGGGAGCCCCTTTCAAGTTTGCACCAGAAGGTTGGCACGGCAAGATTGGCGTTTACGCCGAAGGTCGAGAACTACGGTTCGATGCGGTTGCCGGGGGCTGGACTTGGTTCAGCCTCGATTCGATTACCGGTAAGACCGTATTCAAACTCCGAGACTATATGGCGCCAGATCTGGTCGTCCCTGACGATGCGCGCTCGGGTTCCAATTCGCTATCAGAGGACCAGCCAGGTGGTGAAGGTACCCATTGGCAAGGCGTACTGTCTGGATGGCATTGTGGTGTTGGCGATTTGCGCGGCGAGTTCTCGGGCAAAAAACCGCACTGGGATTACGAAGCGCTTACGCGACTCTACAAACTTCTGATCGAGGACTATCACCGACCGTACTAGAGTGCGTTCTCTATCATTCCCGCCGCTTTGACCATCTGTCAGAGCGTTTGTTTTTATAAGGAGCGCTTCTTTTGAAAGACGATACGATTGCGATTCATGGCGGCTACGAGTCGGAACCTACGACCCACGCAGTCGCTGTACCTATTTATCAAACCGTCGCTTACGAATTTGACGACGCCCAGCATGGTGCGGATCTCTTTAACTTAGCCGTTCCAGGAAATATTTACACGCGCATCATGAACCCAACTCAGGCGGTTCTCGAGGAGCGTGTGACTGCACTAGAAAAAGGAGTTGGGTCACTGGTGCTGTCTGCTGGTTCTGCAGCGGTTAACTATTCGATCTTGAATCTGGCTGAAGCTGGCGACAACGTCGTCTCCGTGCCGCAGCTTTATGGTGGCACCTATACGTTGTTTGCGCATATGTTGCCGAAGCAGGGAATCGATGTCCGTTTTGCAGAAGGTGATAGTGCTGAAGATTTAGAAAAGTTGGTCGACAACCGCACTAAAGCCATCTTCTGCGAAAGTATTGGCAATCCTGCTGGAAACATTGTTGATCTCAAATCCCTCGCCGATATGGCGAACTCTCATGGAATTGCCACGATCGTAGATAACACCGTAGCGACGCCGGTTCTTTTAAAACCGATCGACTATGGGTTTGATATCGTCGTACATTCATTGACCAAGTACATGGGGGGACACGGTAATTCGTTAGGGGGTGTAATCACCGATGGCGGTCAATTTGACTGGGCGGCCAACGCGGAAAGGTATCCGATGTTTACGACGCCAGAACCAAGTTACCATGGCGTCGTGTACACGGAAGCCCTCGGACCAGCCGCTTATATTGGGCGAGCGAGGACTGTGCCTTTGCGAAATACCGGGTCGGCCATCTCGCCTTTCAATGCATTTCTACTAATGCAAGGGATCGAAACACTCACATTGCGGATGGAAAAGCACTGTGACAATGCGATTGCAGTTGCAAAGCACTTACAGGATCATCCGAAAGTCGAATGGGTGAGTTATGCAGGTTTGGAAGGGGACCGATACTACGATCTCGCGCAGCGCTATATGAACGGACGGGCATCCGGCATCCTCACCTTCGGCGTGCATGGCGGCTTTGACGCAGGCGTGAGGTTTTACGATGCCTTGAAGATGTTCAAGCGCTTGGTAAATATCGGGGATGCAAAGTCGTTGGCTTGTCACCCAGCGTCAACTACTCATCGGCAGCTCACAGAAGACGAGCAGCGCAGTGTTGGGGTATTACCAGAAATGATCCGACTTTCGATTGGAATCGAACACGCGGAAGACATATTGGAAGATATCGACCAAGCACTCGCAGCCGTCTAGACAGGACTTTACCGCCGAGGTTTTCGCCTCGGCGGAATCGCCTCGCGCTTGCGCGTGTGCTAGGCGAGTTTCACCAACATCTTGCCTGTGTTCTGGCCAGTAAACAACCCGATCAAAGCGTCGGGTGCGGCTTCAATACCGTCGAAGACCGTTTCCTCATAGCGCATCTTGCCGCTGCTTAACCAACCACGCATGTCGTCAAGAAATTCCGCTTTGCGATCATTGAAGTCCCAAACAACAAACCCTTGCATGGTGATGCGCTGGTACACCATGTTCGAGAGGGTGGTCACTCCAGCAGAAATCGCGCCGAAGTTGTTGTAGGCGGAGATCATCCCGCATATCGGTATCCGACCGAACACGTTCATACGAGGTAGCGCTGCGTCGAGATGTTCGCCCCCAACATTGTCGAAATAGACGTCTAGACCGTTTGGTGCGGCTGCTTTCAGGTTTTTTCGCAAGACACCTTCGCGATAGTTGATTGCGACATCAAGACCAAGTTTGTCGCGTAGCCAATCGCACTTCGATTCTGATCCCGCTGAACCGACGGTATAGCATCCCTTTAGCTTCGCGATCTGTGCCGCGACAGATCCGACCGCCCCTGCGGCTGCTGACACGAAGACGTTTTCGCCATCTTGAAGCTTACCCGTGATGAGCATGCCTCCCCAAGCTGTAAATCCAGTCGTACCGAGCACATGCATATACAGCGTTTCGGGAAATCCAGCTGCGTCTAAGTGCTCGAGATCTGTTCCGTCAGAAAGGTGATATTCACGCCAGCCCGATCCATGTTGAACGACATCACCTTCCTTGAATCGATTATTGCGAGAAGCAACGACGGTGCCTAACGCACCGCCGGATATGACTTGCTTAATCGGTTGTTGCCCGTTTGATAAACGAGGCCGCATGGCGGGATCGACGGACATCCAGCGATTTCGAACGAGGACTTCATCAGACGCAGCGTCTGAAACTTCGGATTCGACTAACTGAAATTGATCCGTAGTCGGTAGACCTTCAGGTCGGGAGACGAGATGAATTTCTCGCGATAGGGTTGGCATGAGACAAGCTACTGATGGGGTGGCGCAGTAGCTTACTCATGCTGATTGTGCCAGCTTTTGAGCGAAGCTGACTACATGCTCATCCTAAATCCAACTTCTAGCATGCGACCCGGTAGTGGCACGCGATCTTTAATCACAGAAAGATGATTCCGTTGTTCTTCATCTGTAAGGTTTTTGCCCTTTAGATAGACGGTCACATCCGCAGCGTCTGCGAGTCCCTCGAACGTGTATTCAACACGCGTCGAAAGGTCGAACCAGGAATCCGTGGGATGTTCAAACATCGCTGTGTTAGTTACGGCGGCGTTGTGCGTCAACCGAAGATTCGCAAAGAGTGCATTTCGATAGAGCTCGAAGCCGACAACCATTCGCTCTGGCGGGCTTTGAGGGAGACGAGTCTCTGAACTCCGATCTACAGTAACGGCTACAGCGTCATACTGAAAGCGTATATCGAGTTCAGTCGATTCGTCAATAGCAAAATGGTAGAGAGCAGTCCCGTCGAACCCCGTAAAGGTGGCGTCTTGATGGAGATATGTGAAGACTGGCGCGCCGTGATCAAACTCTCCTGAATTCGTGATGTAAATAAAGTCTGAAAAGCGACGGTGATAGGCTGTAAGATCGAGTTCGAGGTTGCCTGTTTGCTTCGCTGCGCCTACTGTAAATCCAGTCTGTGATTCGTTTCCAAGGTCTGGATTACCTACTTCTACGGCGCTAGTCGCGAGGTGGAATCCTCGGCTTGCTAACTCTTCGATGGCGGGTGCACGGCTTGATTGGCTCATTTCGATCTTGAATGCCCAATCTCGTGTTTGGTCGGACAACAATCCAAGTGAAAGTGCATAGTCAGAGAAGTTTCTCCCTCCGAAGTCATCGGAATCCACCTTTTTCGCTTCAATTCGTGTGCCAAGTTCTAGGATCGATGTGCCTAGTGGACGCTCATGCAACCACGATACACCAAGTCGCGCCTCAGTCACAGGTAGAACTGGGTCTTCCGAAGTGAGGACTTCATAGTCTCTGCCGGAAAGGTGTGCTCCTACTACGGATGTGTTTTCACGATCAAGTGTCGCGTCTACTCTGAATTCGTAGGCATCGTTTATGAATGTTGCGCCAACTGGTCCGCCGGGCTCTTCGATTTCATCGTGTTCGTACTCACTAATCGCAAAGCGCACGTGTAATTGTTCGATTGAGTCATTAAATTCCTGGCGACGAAAATCAAAGTCGACACGTTGTTGCTCAAAATCGATTAAGGATTGTGGCGTTTCGTCCTCGTCGTGGTGCTCATCATCCTCATCGTGATCTGCCTCTTCGTCGTGATCGCCTTCGTGTTCGTCGTGCTCATCTTCGTGGTGATGTTCTTCCGCATCATGCGCATGAGGAACAGGTACGCCATACTCCCCAGTGTTTGACGAATACGAAACGCCTAGATATCCGGCGTCACTCACGTAGCTGCCACCGAATGAACCGGAGAAAGTCTCGAAATAGCTATTTAGTAACGTACCGCAAATTTCCTCGTGCTCCTCCTCGTCGTGGTGCTCCTCCTCGTCGTGGTGTTCCTCTTCTTCTTCTTCGTGGTGGTGTTCCTCCTCCTCTTCTTCGTGAAGATACAACGACTCCGCGCATCCCGGGAAGTCATAGTCATCACCTTGGCGCATATCGAAATCCCCATGGAGAACGATGTTGTCGACACCAATGTCAATACGTCCTGCGAGTGATTGACGTGATGAGTTATCAGACATGTTCGCGTCTAAGCGACCCTCCCAAGCACCATCGGGTAGAGTCTTTGGTACGCGACCGGAATCTACGTTTACGATCCCGCCAATCGTCTCGCTACCGTAGACCATCGCACTGGGACCTTTAATGACTTCAACTAAGTTTGCCATGTGCGGATTAACAGCAACAGGATGATCTGGAAGCAGTATGCTCAGGTCCATCGTGCTAGTACGATCTAGCATGGTCTTAACTCGAACACCGCTTAAACCGTGGATTACCGGTCTTCCCACAGCCGGTCCGAATGAAGCATTGCGTACTCCTGACATTGACTCGATCGTTTCGCCGAGTGTCGTTTCAAGCGCTCGCGCGAGTTCATCGCCGGCCAAGACGCTGTAACTTTGGGCTACGCCGTCATTCGAGAGCGGATGCGCTCGTACGACGAGTTCTTCTAGCTCGTCCGACTCACCAGTGCTGTGAACGTCTTCTCCGTCGTTCGCAACTATTGAGGAAGCAACTAGCAGACTTGCTACCGTACAGTAGCTGAGAAGACCCCGACCATCTGACCGCATGTTGGAAAACCAAAATCCTATGTAATGTTATATTATAACATTACATAGGATTTAAGTCACCAACGATCTCGTCTTTTTATTCGTGCGTTAGCTTATAGGTTACGACGGCTATGGCAATTTCGTGTTGTTGCTCGTCTGTAACCGTTACATTCGCGGTACAGAGTGTCCTACCTCGACGCCTCACCGTCGCTTCAGCCCATAAATCTGCCTGTACAGCAATCTTTAAGAAATTCACCGTTAAGCCAACGGTAGCGCCCATAGATTTTGGGTTCACCAAAGGCGTGGCCCAGAAAGCAGCCGTTGCGGCGACATCGATCAGTGCACTGATCGCGCCTCCGTGTATCCTTCCGACTCCGAGCTTAGCGTCGTATGGCAGCTTTACTTTTACATAATCGTGTCGAGATTCGACGAGCTCGATGCCGAGTTCAGTCGCAAAATTCTCCGCCGTAATTCGCTCCGTGTTTGCAAGCGACATATCGGTCATCAAGAGCTGGGGTGAAAACTTCGATTCTACGGAGTACTCCCATAACGTTCGTTGGAAGAGCAGCTTGTTAAATATCCGTTGGTTAAGTTTGAGATCGTAGAACGAATGTCGATCTGTCCACAAAGACGGTCTGAATCGATTAGGCTATTTCTCATTGCTGTTGTACTCATATTAAGTGGATTGTCGACATCCGAAGAGGAGAGTTCGGCGACCCAACCGATACGTGTAGATGCGATGTTCAACTTGATGTCAAACCAAATTGTCGACGTGGTTTGTGACGCGCCAGAGTTCAGAGCGTGTTTCGACGTGCCCCACGCTGAATGTTCCCGAGAACTTCGAAAAATGCTGGCGGACTGTCGCTCACGGATGGCTAGCGATCTACCAGATTTGATTCGATCAGACGAAGCGGATCCAATCATCGAAAAAGTCTATGGGTGCGTCATTCCCAAGTGGGATTCGCTCATCAAGAACCGACGGACTGACACTGAAGAGTGCCGTCGCTTGGAGCGGCGGGCGAAAGAAGGAGAGGAATCGTGAACGATGACATTCCGAGCATCATGAATCATGTCTCGATAGGTACTAACCGATTTGATGAGGCGGTTCACTTCTACGATGCTGTGCTGGCGACTATTGGTGCTTCGCGTCAACATGAGATACCGAACGTCGCAGTGGCATACGGTAAGTTGTTTCCCGAATTTTGGGTCCAACGCCCTCTAAATGGCGAGTCAGCTACTACAGCCAATGGCACCCATTTCGCGTTTCTAGCGCCTAGTCGCGATGCGGTGGACGCGTTCTATCAAGTTGCTATTGAGGCGGGTGGCACGTCGGACGGAGAACCTGGATTGCGCCCGGAATATGGACCTGGGTACTATGGTGCGTTCGTATTTGATCTCGACGGACACAAGATCGAGGCAAACGTCATTCCTGGTGCGGAGTAGAAACAGACGTAGGAAAGCTGGTCAAACTGGATTCGAGGACGATCTTGAAGTGATCTAGCTATTCGAATTTACCGATAGTTTGAATCGGAGCGATCAGCTCGATAGGAGTCTCGCGAGTGAGACTCCTATCAATGCTTGAGATGAGGTTATGCGATGTTAGAAGCGTACGCGCATCCCCGCTTCAATCGTCCGTCCGGGTTGAGGTGCCAAATCCTTAACGACAGAAGTGTGCAAGCGCTGCTCGTCGTCTGTGAGATTGCGACCCGCGACGAAAACGTCTACCGTTCGGTTCGCTGGTCGGAAACGCCAGGCGATGCGTGCACGCAAGTCGGCGTAGGAATCTGAAGGTAACTCAAAGTCCGCAACGTCGTACTGATCGGAAGCTCGCACATAGTCAACGTTAGCCCGTAGGCGGTCGCTTATAAACTCCACGGTCAAGCCAATCCGGTCTGGTGGAATGAGTGGTAGATTGTCATTGCCAGAGACATCCAGTTTCGGCGACACGGTGTCGAAGAATGCTCCTAGTTCGAGACGTCGGGAACCCCACTCAGCAACGGTTGCTCGACCTTCCATCTCGAACCCGGGAAACGTCGCATCTGCTTGGGAGTAGCGGTGCACGGCAAAGCCATCTATCTCTTCGCCCGTCGCTGCTTGGTAGATGAAATCAGCGAAGAGTGTGTAGTAGAAGGTGCCTCGTAGCGACCAATCTTCGGTGCCACCAGACAGGGTTGCTGCCAAATTTCGTGCCTTTTCGTGGCCGAGCTCCGGGTCTCCAATTTCAAAGACACCAGTACCAGGATGTGGACTGTCCGAGAAAAGTTCCTCACCGACCGGAGCACGCGACGAGAAGTCGGCGATTATTGTGCCCGACCAACCTTCGGCAAACGGTGCGATCAAACCAAGGGATGCGCTGACACCATTGAATCCGCGGCTTTGACCTGCCGCAGGATTATGTTTGACACGGTCGTAACGAAAACCAGCCTCGAGTCCAATTTCACCAATAGGTCGTTCACCCGCCCAGAAAAAGCCGATGGACGATGTGTCAACCGGAGGTGTGAAGGCTTCCTCACCAGCGACGGAGAATTCCCGGTCGCCGAACTGTAGACCGAATGTGCCGCGCCAACTGCCAACCAAACCATGCGCCAGCTCTGCGCGCGCTTCCCAGGCGTCGTTCGTAAAGATCGTTCCCACTTCACCGGCTTCGTTCTCTGCGTGTTCGTAGTCGTTGACGCCGAGGCGGAGGGTTAGGTTTTCAAACGTGCCGAATGGGTCAACCAAACCGGCCTCCAGATCTACGCGTGTCTGACTTAGGTCGACGACAGGTGGGCTTTCCATTTTATCGTCGTGGTGTTCTTCGTCACCGTGGTCGTCCTCGTAGTGTTCTTCTTCATCGTGATCGTGCTCGTCTTCATGGTCGTGATGACCGTGAGCATGGCTATGTCCGGGGATGCCGTACTCGGAACCTAGGTTGCTAACTGAGAGACCCACAAATCCTCGGTCGCCAACGACGGAGAAACCGACGGAACCGCCCCGAACTTCAAGACCACTTCCGGGTAGGTGACCGTAGGCTTCCTCCTCGTGTTCTTCCTCATCTTCATGGTGATCAGCTCCTTCGTCCTCATGTTCGTGCTCATCGTGGTCGTCATGGTGCGCTTCTTCTTCCTCCAATGCACGCTGCTGCGCAGATTCGGCAAATCCTGGGATGTCGTAATCATCTGCTTCGCGGGAAAACGCGTCGACGTGCCACGCAACGTTGTCCTTGCCACCGTTAAGTCGAAATGAGCCATTCACACCATTCCCGTTGTCGGAACCGCGCAGATCAAATGAGCCTTCCATACGTTGCGGGACTTCAGTTGGTATGCGTCCAGTGTGGACGTCGACAACGCCACCGATTGCACCAGAGCCATATAGGAGAGTGGACGACCCCTTGAGGATTTCAACACGTTCAATGACGATGGGGTCCACTGTGACTGCGTGGTCTTCGCTACTCACAGAGACGTCTAAGGTGTCGATCTGGTCGGCCATCACGCGCACACGGGCGCGGCTGAGTCCATGGATGACTGGCCGGCCCGCGCCTACGCCATAGGAACTGTTGTGGATGCCTGGCTCATTACCTACCAGAGCACCGACGTTGTCCATTGTTTCGATTTCGAGCTCGTTGGCGTCTAGTACGTCACTCGACTGCGCGAGGCCGTCTTGCGAGAGCGGATGTGCCTTGACGATAACTTCCTCGATGATATCCGAGTTTTCCTCTATAGGTGTTTCCTCGGCGAGGGTAGCGATTGCCAACCACGACGCCGCTGCCCAAATGACTGGTTGTATAAGTTTCATTGATCATCTCCAATAAACGAACAGGCGCACGACACCGAGAACGGTGTGCGCTATTACGTGTGTTTTTTCTCAGGAGATGGGAGGGGCGCGGGACCAGTGAAGCGCATAAGGCCGCTCTGAAAAGGTGACCGAATATGTCGACGCGTTATTGACCGAACGCCATCGCGATGACGGGTTATTCGGTCTTACGATCTCTAATACGAATCCAGTTTCTACGATCGCACAGACCGTACATTCGCCTTCTTCATGCTCATCCACGTGCAAATGAGAGTCGGCGAACGTCTGACCGACGCACAATATCAGCGCGACGAAGAAAGTCAATCGACGCATGCTTAGCGTGTTCATCCGTGACGGGAGTCGCTCGTATCGACTTGCCGGACGTATAGTGAGCGTCTTGACTTTAAAAAAGTTGCCGCACGTAGCGACTGGACTGCGCATGGGTGATGGTCATAGATTGAATCAAGCACACGACGTTGATGTGCATGAAGGATGGTATGTTATAACATATCAATATCTGATTAGATTACCAATTTCTACGTCGCAATCTTCACCTCAGCCTGCTCCGCTATCGCACCTAGGGTCGGCAGAGGATTGGACGCATGGTCCCGCACGTGTGCTTGATGCAAGTCGTAGGTCATCAGCACGCGCGATTTGCCGATAAAGTGCTTTACGTTTTGGCCGTAGCGCAAATCGATCTATAGCGCCTGTTCGGTCCTTGTTGTCGAAAATTGGTAACGTTGCGACTTTTGAAACGACCAAATGAAAAACGATGAACGACGAAGTTTCTGGACGTGGGGTCATGTTTCAGATGAACCATCGGAAGAAGTACGCCTAGCCGCTGCACAAGCCGCATCAAAGCGCACCGGCATTGAGGTGTTGCCACCACCTATCCCAAGTATTGAGAGTATTTCTTTACGCGCGCCAAGATTGGAAGTTCCAACATCGTTATCCGATTTTGTTAGCGTCGCAACGATTGATCGAATTACCCACACCTACGGCGGACATTCTCTGGAGCTACTGAAAGCTATTCGAGGACAGTTTGACGAACCGCCAGATGCCGTGGCTTATCCGGAATCGGAGGAGCAGCTGGAGCAAGTACTCGAATGGTGTATTGCAAACAAAACAACTGTTATCCCCTACGGTGGTGGTACCAGTGTCGTGTGGGGTCTGAATGTTCCAAAAGAGTCTGAACGCGCGGTGTCCGTGGACCTTGAGCGAATGAACCGGATATTGGAAATCGACGAGGTATCGCGCGCCGCGCACTTTCAAGCCGGTATTTATGGCCCTGATCTAGAAGCCCAACTGAAGTCTATAGGACTAACGTTGCGACACTACCCACAGTCATTTCCTTGGTCAACGGTTGGCGGCTGGGTCGCGACTCGCTCAGGCGGGCACTACGCTACGAATCACACTCACATCGACGATTTTGTCGAATCGATAAAAATGTTGTCGCCAGCGGGATGGTACGAAAGTAGACGATTGCCGGGGAGCGGCGCGGGACCGAGTCCGGATCGCATGGTCATTGGTTCGGAAGGAACGCTCGGGATCATTTCTTCATGCTGGTTACGGTTGCAAAAGAGACCGAAGTATCGGGCATCGGCGGGTGTGTTATTCGCAGACTGGTACCAGGGAACGGAAGCGGTAAGAGCGATTGTTCAATCGAAGTTGTACCCTGCAAACCTACGGATTCTTGATCCAGTTGAAGCTCAATTGGCAGCAGGCGTTGCGGGATCGCACGCTTTGCTGATTATCGGATTTGAATCTGCGGACATTCCGCAACGACTCTCGATCGAACATGCTGTTGCAATGGCGCGCGACCATGGCGGAGTGATCGATGACCAAGCCGTCATTGTGGATGACGGTACTGGGAGTGCGACAGGTCGGGAAGGTTCGGTAGGTGCATGGCGGAACGCGTTCATAGGTGTGAACGCGGGTGCTCAGCTCGGTCTTGGGTTGCTTTCCGACACGTTTGAGACGGCTATTACATGGGATCGTTGGCCAAGTTTCGATGAGACGATACGTGCGAGCGTAGGTGCAGTGTTACACGAAACGATCGGTAAAGGCGCGACTCTGAGTTGTCGCTTCACCCATGTATATCCAGATGGTCCGGCGCCGTACTACTCATTCTCAGGTCCAGTACCCATTGGTGGAGAACAAGAGATCTGGCACTTGATCAAAACCGCCGCAAACGATGCGGTAGTCGGTGCGGGAGGCACGGTGACCCACCACCATGCGGTTGGTCGTATGCACAAAGAAGCTTGGGAGCGACAGCGCCCAGAGTTACATGGAGATATGTTGCGTGCGCTCAAGTCAACGCTTGATCCTTCGAGCAACCTAAATCCGGGCGTGCTGATCAATTCCTAGGGTAGCGGCGTTTTAACCAATCAAGCATCACCTGATTGACCTCCTCCGCTGCGTCGTTTTGTACCCAGTGACTTGCATGTGGGATTGTGACTAATGTAAGCGAATTGCTTATCCATTGCCACGTATCGTTTAGAGCGCCGGGTAACAGCGCGCCATCCTGAAGTCCGTGAAACATCAGAACCGGAACCTCGACAGTCGGATACTCTGGCATGAACTCTTCGCCAGGTTTCGGGTAGTTGGCCTTGTAGTAGTTGAGCATTGCTTCCATGTTTGAACGCTGAAACGCTTCAAGGTAGCGCCCCTTAACTTTGTCTTTTGAAAGTCGTTGACTGACACCGACTAAAACTTCTGGCGTAAGCATCTTGTGAGCGTCGGGTTTTTGAAAGTCGAACGCGTATTGACTCGCTTTTTGTTGCGCTTCTGAATTGGCGAGTTCTCGCGCCAGTCCGCGGGGATGTGGCAAATTCAAGATGATCAGGTTTTCGACGATTTCGGGTACATTCATTGCGATTGACCATGCAACTGCTCCGCCCCAGTCATGTCCAACAACGGTGGCCGATGGTTGTTCTTGTGCTGCTATAACCGCTGCGATGTCACTACCGACCTTGTCCAGTGTGTAGTTTTCTACACCTTGTGGCTTAGCCGATCGGTTGTAGCCTCGGAGATCAACCGCGAGCACACGATAGTCGGAACGGAGTACGTCCATCTGTTCACGCCACGTGTACCAGTAGTCGGGGAACCCGTGGATCATCACAACAAGAGGGGCGTCGCTTGGACCAACGGTGACATAATGAATCGCAACGCCTTCGTTGTCTACCATGTGATGTTCAACGAGATCAAATAAATCTGCCATGACATTTACCGCCAGCGAGCAAGCTATTAAGACAAAGAGTTTGCGCAAGATGATTGCCTAGTTTTCACGCAGTCACGATTATCGCAAGTGGGCAAAAGTAATTAGGGAAATAGGCGATGAGTTTCGCGCGTGTACAAGTTGATCTGAGTGCACTTGTCACTAACTATCGACTCTTCAAATCGTGCGTCGAAGGCGAAGTAGGCGCTGTAGTAAAGGCTAATGGCTATGGACTAGGTGCTGACGAAGTTGTTAAGCGACTTTTTGAAGCGGGATGCAGATCGTTTTTTGTAGCGACACTCGACGAAGCGCTAGCGATAACTATGCCGGATAGCTCGGACATCTATGTTTTCGAACCTCCCTTGGATCAGGAGGGTATCAATGCGACCGTAGATGCGGGATGTATTCCTGTTGCCAATGACGCGGTTCAATTGGAATTTGCTCAAAAGGAAGTGCAAAAGAAGATTGCGGTCCATATTGACACAGGCATGGAACGTTTAGGTATTTCGTACCGCTCGGTGAACATGGAGCAACTAAAGTCAGCGAACGTGCATCTATTGATGACACACCTCGCATGTGCGGATGATCCAGACAATCCGTTCAATGTGGAACAGGTCGAGCGATTTCAACGGATAGCATGTCAATTCTCTGGGGTCCGCACTAGCATCGGCAATTCTGCGGCAACTCTAATGGGCGAACGATTTCAAGGTGACCTTGCGCGACCGGGTATTGGTTTGTATGGAGCAAATCCATTCTCGAAACGCGAAAACCCCACTTCAATAGTCGCGACCTGCGAAGCACAGGTTCTTTCAATTCGAGATGTCGAATCCGGCACTAGTGTTGGATATGGCAGAACTTATACGAGCGAAAAACCTACACGCATCGCGGTGGTCGGTATTGGGTACGCAGACGGTGTACCACGAGTGCTGTCGAACCGAGGGAACTTTGCTTTTGGTGACAAACTTCTGCCGATTCGAGGTCACATATCTATGGACGTGACACAGATCGACGTTACGTCGTGCCCTGATTTAAAGATAGGTGATTGGGTTGAGTTCTTCGGCAAGAATATTGATTGCGATGACGTAGCGAAATCGGCGAATTCGCTCGGCTATGAGTTTTTAACGGGACTCGGTAAACGAGTAGAACGGCTGTATATATAAATGCACATCTTTTTAAACCCATTGCGAGACCCCTATGGCTGAAGTGAATCAAAATGGCGTATTGGCTGGGCAAATAGCCGTCGTTACGGGCGCAAGTCGAGGCATCGGCGAAGCGATTGCGCGAAGATTCGCGATGGAAGGCGCGAAAGTCGTTGTATCTGCTCGAACCGTAGAGGAATCAGATCACTTCCTTGAAGGAACGATCAAGCAGACTGTCAAAACGATTACCGACGCGGGTGGCGAAGCTGTTGCCATTAAGTCGAATTTAGCTGATGAAGCGGATCGTCGAGGCTTGATTGAGCAATCGATTGAGCACTACGGTCAAGTTGACATCTTAGTGAACAATGCGGCGGTGACGTGGTTCATCCCTGTTGTCGATTTCGCGGAGAAACGATTTCGTACGATGATGGACGTGCAAGTCTGGGCTCCTTTTGAACTCGCACAAATGTGTTTACCGGGCATGGTCGAGCGAGGCCGAGGCTGGATCTTGAACATTTCCTCGCATGCCGCTATTCATCCTAACGCTAAGGCGCCCGGTGGGCACGGCGGTACGGTGTATGGCATGTGCAAAGCCGCGCTCGAACGATTTACCACTGGTCTTGCACAAGAAACATTTGGGAGAGGTGTTGGTGTCAACGTCATCTCGCCGGGTTTGGTCGCGACCCCTGGGGTCGTTCACCACAATCTTATTAACGAAGCGAATAAGGATCGGGTGACGCCAGTAGAGCACATGGCAGAAGCTTGTCTTCGTCTGTGCAATGGGGACCCGAACGAGATAACTGGTCGAATTGACTACGCCGATGAAGTAATCGCCGAATTCGAGCTAGAACCGGCAGCTCTCATTTAACGAACGTTATCTGATTCTTTTGCTCTAACCTTATAGACAGTTGCATACCGGAACTCACGAATGAGTGATCCTTTACATAACGAATTTGCGCCGGACTCCATTGAAGCAAGATCGCTTCGTTATTTGATCAATCCGAACTCGAACCTTGCTGATGTAAAGAGACGGGGTCCCAATGTACACGTTAGGGCGGAAGGCGTATATCTGTGGGACAATCAAGGTAAGCAATACATTGAAGGACTTGCGGGGCTTTGGTGCACGGCGTTGGGTTATGGCGTAAAGGAACTCGGCGAAGTCGCAAAACAGCAGATCGAGAAACTTGCGTATTCCCAACTCTTCACTGGGATCACAAACGAACCTAGCGTGCAGTTGGCGGAAATGTTGATGAACACGGTCCCAATTGATGCTGGACGTGTGTTTTTTGGTCTTTCAGGCTCGGATGCTAACGACACGCAGGTAAAGCTGCAGTGGCATTACTCCAATTTGATCGGGCGACCGGAACGAAAGAAGATCATTTCCCGATGGAATGCGTATCACGGCGTTACCGTGGTAAGCGGGAGTTTGACTGGCTTACCCCCATTCCATAAGAACTTCGATTTACCGATTGATCGAGTTAAGCACACCAATTCACCGTTTTACTATCACGAAGCGAACGAGGGCGAAACGGAAGACGAATTTACGACGCGATTAGCAAACAATCTCGAAGATCTCATCGATGAGGAAGGACCTGAAACTGTTGCAGCTTTCATTGCAGAACCCATTCTTGGTGCGGGTGGTGTGATCGTTCCCCCTGATGGCTACTACGAGAAGATTCAGCGCGTCTTAACCAAATACCACATTCACTTCATTGCTGATGAAGTAATTAATGGGTTCGGAAGGACTGGCAATCCGTTCGGGTGTCAGACCATGGGTATCGATCCGACAACCATCAGCGTCGCTAAAGCACTCTCAAGCGCATACCTCCCGATCAGTGCCGTGATCATTCCCGAATTCATGTACGACGTTTTCGAGACCGCAACAGAAGAGTCGAAGATGTTCGGTCATGGATTTACCTATTCAGGGCACCCTGTTTCGGCGGCAGTCGCGGTGCGCAATCTCGAACTCATGGAAGAGCGTGGTATCTACGACCACGTTCGAAAGATAGCCCCTGTTTTTCAGGAGCGCTTGCGCAGTTTCGAGAACCACCCACTTGTCGGAAATGTTCGCGGGGAAGGCTTGTTAGGGGCGATCGAGTTGGTCAAGAACAAAGAAACGCGTGAGTCCTTCGATGCTAAACATGCAGTTGGTGTACATTGCATGGATCGGTGTCGTTCACACGGGCTAATCTCACGTGCAGTTGCGGGTGATTCCTTGGCATTCTGTCCGCCGTTGATCATTACTGTTGATCAGATCGACGAGATGTTTTCGAAGTTCGAGAAAGCCTTAGAAGACACACTAAAGTACGTAAGCGCGCTAGACGACTAATACATTTTCCGCGAGAGGCTCAACTTTTCAGATAGTTTGCTTTGCGCCTTAGTCAACTATCAGGACGAATTTTTCGATCGTGCGATCGTTCCACGAACGCAGAAGTCGGCAAACCGGAGCTCATGGCGTGATTGATGTCCCTACATCGGGATCGGCGATCGACCTATTGGTGCTTATTACCTCTTGGTGCCGAGCCAAGCAGTCGTTTAGACGTCGATGCCAACCTTTGTCTCGGCGATCAGTAAATCTACGACGTTGCGCAGAGATGCTTGCTCGCTCGCGCCATCCAGTTCAGCTAGTTTCATTGTGTCGAACTGTCTGTCGGCGCTCGTACCACGAGCTAGGATGGACTCGATCAAAGCGAGTTCTGCTTCGCACTCGCAGATTTGAGCACTTGCCTCAAGCGAACTTAGGAGTTCTTCAGCAATTTCACTGACCAGACGTCGATTATTTGTTGTTGGATCGGCGAGAAACGCAAGGATCCCATATCGTTGCGCTTGCCAACGATTCTCCTGGATTAACTGTTGACTCTGTTGCCTTGGTAGAGCGTCTCGTTCATCGAGGGTCTGTAGATGTTGAATCAGACACACGTACAGCGCAGCAAGGGCGACCGCGTCCTCAACGAGGGGACACGTATCACAGATACGAAGTTCAATCGTTGGATACTTGGCCGACGGTCGTATATCCCACCAAAGTTCGGTACCGTCATTGATGAAGCCAAAGGATTGCATTTCCTCAATGACCTGTACATATTCAGACCAGCTGTTCAAATCGGGAGGAACGCCCGTTCGCGGAATCCCGCTGAAATAATTTAGTCGAAACGATCTAAACCCAGTCTGGCGTCCTTCGACAATCGGTGACGAAGCACTGAGGACACAAAATAGCGGCATGTAGTTCCTAAGCGTCGACATGACGCGAATACGTTGATCTTCGTCGCCGAAGCTGACATGAATGTGCATTCCGGAAACCAACAAACGACGAACTGCATCTTGCATTCGCATTTCGAATTCTTCGTACCGCTGCTTCGGTGTAGCCGATTGCTGTTGCCATTTGGCGAACGGGTGCATGGAAGCCGCGATCACTGCCGCGTCATGGTCATGAGCGGCGTTTAACACGATACGACGCGTCTCGTGCAGCGCGTCGCGAAGCTCACGTATCGATGTACAAACCTTCGTATTGGTTTCGATTTGTGAATTTAAGAATTCATGCACGATCCTGTGTGGTCCGGCATTCCGTTCACACGCCTCGAAGATTGCTTCAGCCGGTTGCGAGATCAGGTCCCGCGTAGCAGGATCGACCAAGAAAAACTCTTCTTCGACGCCAATCGTGAATTTCATGTAATAAGTCGTAAACGCTTAGAGGTCATAGGGTTTTGTGAGACGGTTGAACGCCGCGCGCGAAAGCCAGTCCATTGAAAGTCAGTCAACAATTGCCTGCCGTACTGCATTTTCAAAATCGTACTGTGCGCCGCGATGTGGTTGTTGCAACATCAGAACTCCCGTGAGTTCTTCGACAGGATCGGTCCAGGAACGCGTACCGAATGCTCCACCCCAACCAAAAGCGCCTGCGCTGCGACGACTGTTTGCGGCGATCGGATCAAGAACAACCGCAACGGTATAACCAAAGCCCTGCCCCAAAGCGTTCTGCGTGAAACCCCGATATAGGTCGCCGACGTGGTTGCTTGCGAACATCTCTACTGAACGTGACCCGAGTAGACGGTTGCCGAAAAGCTCGCCGCCATTTGCCAGCATTTGCTCGAAATGAAGATAGTCTCGCGCGGTGCTTGAAAGTCCAAATGAACCAGAGAAGTAGCTGGTCTCACGATCGAAGCGGGACATGTCACGCCCCTGTATTGCGACGCGTCGATCCGCTTTCGAAGCGGGCACGTTGTAATGCGTGTCCTTCATATCCAATGGGTCGAATATCCGTGTCTGTACGAATTTGTCGTAGGGTATGCCTGAAACGATTTCAACGATGCGCGCGACAACGTCTAGTCCAGTCCCGCCACTATAGGTCCAACGCGACCCGGGTTGAAAATCCAGCAGACTGGTACCGAGCGTAGGAATGTAGCTCGCAAGCGACTCGCGTTCGCTTCGTTGAGATTGCATGGACCCCAAACCGCCACTAGCGAGTCCGGATGTATGAGTCAACAGGTGCTCGATAGTGATCGGTCTCTCGGCTGAAACCAACCGATGCTCAGGTGGGTTTCGTCGGTCGATAAAGAGTGGGCTTATGTCTTCGTCAGCTGGATCTTTTAAGACAGCCACCTGCATGTCAGCGAACTCAGGAATGTACTCGGATACGGGGTCGTTCGGCCGTATCAAGCCTTCCTCAATCATCATCATCGCCGCGACGCCCAAGACAGGTTTCGTCGATGACATCATGATGAAGATCGCGTCCTTCGACATTGGAGTTTCTGCTTCGACGTTCATCATGCCATACGCTTTGAAATGTACGACCTTACCGCGGCGTGCGACAGCAGTCACGGCGCCTTGGATATTTCCAGCTTCGATATGCCGGTGCATGGCGGCGTCGATCCGAAGCAATCGATCTGATGACATGCCCACCGACTCGGGTTTGGCGATTGGGATCTCTATGGCGAGAGTTGCAACTGCCGCGAGCGTCGATAGGGCAACGAGCCAAATTCGAATTTGCATGAAAACTCCTCTCATAACAGCAGAACCACCGTCGGATAGCTGCCGTAATTTCCGCGACGCATAGCGGCTACAGTGACGCTTTGGTTTGTTTTCGCGACACGAGCAACTCTAAATACACCACGGCTTTTAAATTAGCGCTATTGAAGTTTAGCTGATTGGTTTTTCAGCGGACCATACTCAATTCAGAATGTTGAGTTCTTTACCGCCTTTAACGTAAACAGACCGACCGCAGAATTCTTCAGTCGTCATTGCTTGAACGAGTTCGAGATCGGTGGTATTGACCCAAGTACGTTCGTTGCCGGTTGTTCGACACGCCACATGTCCTATCGAGGGTTGGAAGCCATCGTACATCACCGTGTATGACTCGATGTTTGCCGGTCCATCGTAGTTACTAAGGCATTTTCGCGAGGGAAGTGCATCAATCTGTGACTGCACATCGTCCGCAGTGAACGGTCGATTTGGGGGTTCTTTTCCGTACGTTCCATGAACGTGTTTGTAGATGTTTCCTCCGTTCGCCGTAACGAGCGCTTTGCCACCAGGATGATCGCGCAACAGTTCGACGGTTCGCGCGATACTGTGCATGACATAGTTATTGAGAGGCCCGCCCCCAAACGTCAACCCGCCCGTAACGGTCAAATCGCGTTCCTCCGATAAACCGTACTCTTTAGCTGCGACCTGTACTGCGGACGGGAAACAGCTGTATAGGTCGACATAGTCCAAAGTGTCGGCAGTCACATCTGAGTGATCAAGCAGACATGCGGCGACCGCTCGTATTCCTGGAGATGTATCGAATTCATCTCGCACGGATGCAGAGAAGTGGTCGTAGCCTTTTACACCCGCAAGTGGGTAAACCCATTTGGACTCTGGAATTCCAAGCTTCCGAGCTTTTCCAACGGAGGACATGATCAACGCAGCACCCATGTTGACGGACATGTTGGCATTCATAAATTTGGTGTAGGGGAAACTTATCGGACGGTTGCTGTCACTCGGCGTACGGATCTCCTCAGCTGTCATGTCCGTTTGAACCCACGCGTTGGGGTTTCGCAATCCGACATCGTTAAACCGAGACCACAGTCCAGAGACTCGCTCTAAGTGCTCACTAATGGATTCGCCTCGCGAAAAACGAATGCGATTGTCGTACATTGGATAGACTTGGATCGCTCGTTGAATGCCCTTCGCGACTTCAAACTCGTGGTGTTCCGGCTGTTGCTCGGCGCCGATGATTCGATCGTATTTCCCCGGAGCCTCAGTTTGTTCTAGCTGCACGCCTTGCTTACGTGCTTTGGTCGAACTATTACCGTTTTCAGCGCCAGTAATCAGCACTAAGTCAAGATCGCCGTCGCGTATCTCACAAGCTGTCACGTTGATTACAGCTTGGTTCTGGTTTCCCCCGATGAGTGTGCCGACAGTCTCGAAGTTAGTCGCCCCTAATCGCTCGCCGATGAGTTTCGCAGGATTCTCATAGTTCCACATGCCTCGGACTACACGGACTGACTGGACCTGACTTAAGAAAGAACCTGCGTCGGCATCCGTCTCCGCAAGCCGAACGGCCTGCAACATCATTTCCAGCGGTTCAAGCGCTTCGCTGAGGTCGTGGATGCGGTTGAGCACCTGTCCTACGCCGACCAGGATTGGCGTGTTCGCTGAAAAGTTCACTTAATCAATTGTTTTATGCGACGCATATTTTCAACGGCGGTTCCCGTCGAATTAGTTGAATCGCGTATATTCTGCCTCAGTTGAATGGTTCGTCCATGTGTGTTATGGGACATCGTCAAACGAATCAGGAGGCTTAGGTAGAAAATTGCGGGAACGCCGTGGGTTCTTTCCATGATTCTCAAATCTGCAATAAAAACATCTGATTCAGGATTTCAGTCAAACCGTGACGCGTATCTTGCCTCGATCGAGGATCTCGACGCACGGCAATCGGAAATCTCTCTCGGGGGCGATGAGCGATCAAGAAACCGGCATGTAAGTCGCGGCAAATTGCTGCCCCGGGAGCGCGTTAAACGGCTTCTTGATCCTGGGACGCCTTTTTTGGAGTTTTCCGCGTTTGCAGCGTACGGCATGTATGGCGAGAGCGTTCCAGCTGCGAGTCTGATTACTGGCATTGGTATCGTCGAAGGTAAGGAATGCGTCGTTGTTGCGAACGACGCGACGGTTAAAGGAGGTACCTACTATCCGATCACCGTGAAGAAGCATCTGCGCGCTCAGGAGATCGCGCTTGAAAATGGTTTACCTTGTGTCTATTTAGTGGATTCCGGCGGAGCCTTTTTACCGCTGCAATCTGACGTTTTTCCTGACAAACAGCACTTCGGCAGAATCTTCTACAACCAAGCCACGATGTCTTCTAAGGGGATTCCACAAATCGCGGTCGTCATGGGATCATGTACCGCAGGCGGTGCGTATGTGCCGGCAATGTGTGATCAGGCGATCATCGTCCGCGGCCAGGGAACGATCTTTCTGGGAGGTCCACCGCTGGTAAAAGCGGCAACCGGAGAAGAGATTGATGCGGAATCACTCGGTGGCGGTGAGGTACACTCTCGGCATTCAGGTGTTACGGACTATCTGGCTAACGACGACGAACACGCACTGGCGATCGCTCGAGCAGCCATTGTCGACTCAAACCTGACCTACGAAAGTACGGTTGACTTCGCGACCCCTCAAGATCCGATTTACGATCCGGCCGAAATTTACGGCATTCTTCCACAGAACAATCGAAGACCGTACGACGTTCACGAGCTCATTGCACGACTAGTAGACGGTTCTGAGTTCAGCTCCTTTAAACCCTTGTACGGCGAAACCTTGGTGTGCGGGTTCGCACGAATTCATGGTTTTCCGGTTGCGATCCTGGCGAACAACGGTGTTCTGTTTTCGGAGTCCGCTTTGAAGGCGGCACATTTCATTCAATTAGCGGATCGCCGGGGAACTCCTCTGTTGTTCCTTCAGAACATCAGTGGTTTCATGGTCGGTCAGAAATATGAGAACGAAGGTATCGCCAAGGACGGTGCCAAGATGGTCACGGCGGTCGCATGTGCGAGCGTGCCAAAACTGACCGTAATTGTTGGGGGTTCGTTCGGTGCGGGAAACTACGCCATGTGTGGAAGGGCATACGGGGCACGCATGCTCTGGACTTGGCCAAACGCACGCGTGTCAGTCATGGGCGGTGAACAAGCCGCACATGTATTGGCAACCGTCCGAGAGGACAGCCTTGCAGCGCGCGGTGCGGCATGGGCAGATGACGAGAAGGCTGCCTTTATGAATGAAATTCGCGACCAATACGAAGCTGAGGGACACCCTTACTTTGCGAGCGCAAGGCTATGGGACGACGGTATTCTTGATCCTTGTGACACACGCCAGGCACTTTCGATGGCTTTAGCCGTCGTCACAAGGCGACTGCGCCAGTACAACAACCAATTCGGTATCTTTCGAATGTAGCTGAACTCAGAGCGATTGCAACGGCAGCTCCGTCGTGTATTTCACTTGCTGGAGCGCGATGGTCGAGTTGAGGTTGCCGATCTCTGGTAGGTGGATGAGTGTACGCTTTAGCAACGTGTCGTACGCGCTAACGTCATGGACAATCACTCTCAAAAGAAAATCTGCTTGTCCCGATACTGAATAACATTCGACGATCTCAGGAATGTCATTGACTGCGTTCTCAAAGCGTGTCAGCGCATTCGATTGATGTCGATTAAGTGTGACGAACACGAACACGTTGACATTTAATTCAAGTTTTTCAGGATCGAGCAAAGTAACCCGCTTACTAATAAACCCTTTTTCTTCAAGTCGTCGAACGCGGCGCCAGCATGGTGTATGCGACAGTCCGACCATGGAGCCAAGCTCCTGCATCGTGATCGTTGCGTTGCGTTGAAGGATCTCAAGTAATCGTTCGTCAGTCTGGTCTAACTCGCTCATAAAACACAGTCCTATAATTACGTTGATTAGAGGATAAATATACTACATATACCCTTAATAATCAAAAAATAGTTAAGTTAGTGTGGTAATAAAACAATATCATTTACTTGATATGCGAATGTTCTATCGAGTGTTATGAGCGACACGATTTCACGACTTGAGCGGATTACGCTGTCGCAGAAATACGCACTCGACGAGACGGATCTGTGGCTTACGGGTACACAGGCTGTCGTTCGGTTACTACTCGAGCAAAGTGAGCTCGACAGGAATAGAAAACGCAACACAGCAGGTTACGTTACCGGATATCGCGGCTCCCCTCTCGCGGGATTAGATTTGGAGTTCGCGCGCGCGCAAAGACAGATCCAGTCGGCAAACGTTATATGCCATGCCGCCATCAACGAGGACCTTGCAGCAACCGCAGCATGGGGTTCGCAACAGGTCGGATTGTTCCCCGGAAAGCAGTATGACGGCGTCTATAGTCTGTGGTACGGAAAATCGCCCGGGCTGGATCGGTCGGCGGATGCGATCCGCCACGCGAATATGGCGGGTACGGCGCCACTTGGAGGCGTACTTGCGGTCGTTGGTGATGATCCCGACTGTAAGTCCTCCACCTTACCAAGTGACAGTGCAGGTTTACTCCGTGATCTACAAATCCCGATCCTGGACCCGACGGATGTTAGCGAGCTAGTCGAATTCGGTTTGTATGGATGGGCGTTATCGCGATTTAGTGGTTGCTGGGTGGCAATGCTTGCGCAAACGTCGGTGATGGACAGCTCGGCGACGATCCACTGTCAAGAACGCAGGAAGCCTGTGTTTCCGCGATTGGATTTCGACCCTCATATTCGGCTCATGGATACGCCGCACGATCAAGAACGGCGCATGGTACAGAAACTGGGGCTCGCTCATGAATTCATTCGTAGCAATCCGATCAACCATGTGATTGTGAATCCCGCAAGTCCCGCTCTTGCAATCGTGACAACAGGAAAGAGCTATACGAATATCCGGCAAGCCTTGCGCCTACTCGGACTGAATTCCAACGATGAGCTTCGCGAAGCGGGAATCCGCTTAATCAAACTGGGTTTGATCTGGCCGACCGATCGGCAGTGGCTACGTAGTCAGGTCGAAGATGCTCGTGCAGCGCTGGTCGTTGAGTCGAAGAGCGCATTCTTGGAGACGGAACTTAAATCAGCGCTCTATGGATATACGCACATCCCGATTCTCGGTAAAGAAGACCTTGAAGGCTCCCCATTACTAACACCTTTCGGTGAGTTACAGGTTGATTCGATGATCGATGCGCTTGTCAGAATCGGACCAAAGCTGAGTCTTAATCTACCGCATATTGACGAATACGCACGACGAGACAGTGAGACTGTACATACGTTGGCATCTATGAATGCGAAACGTAAGCCGCTGTTTTGTCCAGGGTGCCCTCATAGTGGCTCAACCAAATTACCTGACGGAAGTCGTGCTTTTGCAGGTATTGGTTGTCATTACATGGCACAGTGGATGCATCGTGAAACGTATTTGTTTACGCACATGGGCGGCGAAGGTGCGAACTGGATCGGCCAAGCGCCTTTCACCGACACAAATCACGTCTTCGTTAATTTGGGTGATGGCACCTATTCCCACTCAGGCTTATTAGCAATTCGAGCATCGGTAGCGGCTAAAGTAAATGTCACGTACAAGATCCTCTTCAATGACGCCGTCGCGATGACCGGTGGACAATCCGTCGAGGGCAACCTCTCCGTCGCGGACATTGTCGCTCAGGTGAAAGCTGAAGGGGTTCGTGATGTGCAGGTCGTTGCGGAAGACGTAAGGGCACATCGAGGCGCCGACTATCCGGTCTCCGCACGAAACCAGCTAAATCTCGTGCAACGTCGCCTACGTGCGATTGAAGGTTGTACGGTATTGATCGTTGACCATGCTTGCGCGAACGAGAAACGTCGTAAACGGAAGCGTGGACTTGCGCCGCCACCTCAGCGATACGTGATGATCAATGAAGACGTCTGTGAGGGGTGCGGGGATTGCGTTGCTAAATCCGGGTGTTCGGCGATTAAAACGGTGCAAACAGAATTTGGTGAAAAGCGACAAATCGAGCAGGCTCATTGCATCCAAGACCTCGCGTGCGTTGAGGGTTATTGCCCCGCATTCGTCGAGATCAAAGGTTCGCCTCGAAATCGCTTGAAATACGTAAAACCCGACACACGCATTCCAGCGGAAGCTGATACACCTTCTGAGGCGAATATCTTGATTGCGGGCGTTGGTGGAACGGGTGTTATCACTTTGAGCCAAGTGATTGCGGTAGCCGCACATCTTGATAACAAACAAGCCAGCACGCTGGACATGACGGGATTAGCTCAGAAAGGCGGTGCAGTCATCTCGCATATCCGTATCGGCGTTGATCATGTGTGGCGAACCAGACTTGCACAAGAGGAGGCCGACGTTTTAATTGCGGCGGATCCGGTAACGGCAACAAGTCAGGAGGTTGCGCCGCTTCTATCGCAAGAACGGACTCGAGCTGTCGTTAACGAAGTTCTTTCGCCGTCGCATCTTTCTGTAGTTGACGCCGAGAGGGACCACGGTGTAGAAAACGTACTTGATGAGTTGACGCGTTGGGTTCTTGAGACGACGACGATCGATGCTATGGCGGCAGCAGACGAATTCGCTGGTACGGGTACTGTGGCGAATTCCGTTCTTCTCGGTCTCGCATATCAACGTGGACTCTTACCTCTTAGCTTGGCAAGTCTTCGGCGTGCCATTGAGTTAAACGGCGTTGCGGTCAACGCGAACCTTGCCGCATTCGATGCGGGTCGACGAAGAGCGGAACAGTCGAAGCGACCCCTCGAAACCGGTCGAATACCGGATCAGAGTTTCGAGAGCCTCGACGAATTCATCGAAAGGCGCGTGAAGCGGCTAAATATCTATCAGAACTCTGACTATGCTGCAGCGTATCTAAAGTGGGTAAAGCGCGTAAGAATTGCTGACGTTGGTGTAGCAAACGGTGAGCTTTTGGTGACGCGCATGGTTGCCGACGTACTCTTCCATTACATGGCCATTAAAGATGAATACGAAGTAGCCAGACTACTTACCGAAGATGGTTTCAAGCAGCATGTTGCGGAACGATTTGACAATGCAGAAATCAGCTACGCGTTCGCACCGACTTGGTTACGCCAACCATCCAAGAATAAGCGCCGTATTGGTTCGTGGGTTAGTCCTATTCTGAAGATCATTGCATCTCTTCGCATGTTACGGGGGACGTTTTTAGACCCGTTTCGCTTTAGCGAGGAACGCAAACTTGATCGATGGTTACTAGAACGATTGACTAGTGATGTTGAGCACGTCTTGGGCAAATTGAACGAGAGGAACTACGAAACGGCAGTGGAGCTACTCGCGGCGTATCGAAAAGTCAAGGGATTCGGGCACGTTCGTCAAGCGAATTGGCAACGAGTAGAAAGCGACATCGCTTCCTTTCGAAATCAGCTGATCGAACCTTCGCAACCTAGGCTACTTGCATCCGATCACGCTTGACCCGCTGGCGAGATTCCAGTGCTCATGTGCGTTCGATCTCGGCTTCATGACTTAGGTACTCGCTGACGGCTTGTGCATCGCCCCTAAATACGACCCGATCAAGCTTTCGATTCAGTTGATATTCATACATCGGGTCGTAGTACCAATTGAACAAGCTCGCGATCCAGTTTAAATGTAGCGACTCCGATCCTTGGTTAATCGCCCGTTCTTGCTGACTCTTTACGACTTCGTAGCGCTCTTGACCAAGACGCTTGCGGATACGTCCTAACGCATTAACCAAATTCGGCGCGTCCGTGCTTCGAACGTAGTACTCGTATGTGAGCTGAACTCGCGCGTCGAACGAGGCTTCCAATACAACGATTGGCGAGCATTGCATCGCCTCGTACAACTGGCTTGGAATTGCCAATCGGCCAATCGTGCGACTTTCGTCTTCGACTAGGCAGGTACCTAGGTGTACGGTTTGGAGCAAACGTTGAGCAAGCGCTAGCTCGAAAGAGATTGGCGTCGGTTGAGGGATATTGAGCTGTCCGAACGCAGATCCACGATGTTGCGCGATAGCCTCCAGATCGACTGATTCGCGATACGTATTCAGAAATTGAGTCTTTCCAACACCGGTGGATCCTGCGATCACAAGCCACTTTCTTGATTTCACTTGCTCAAATACGTCCAAACTGCACTTCCGAATCGCTTTGAAACCTCCGGCGATTCGAGGTACTTCAATACCTACCTCGTTCAACCATTGTTGCGCGATTTCGGAGCGTTGACCTCCGCGCCAGCAGGTCAGAAGTGCATTTGGTCTAGCGTTAAGAAAGCGGGACCATAAATTGACACGGTGGTCCTTTTCACGACCATTGACGAGAGAAAAGCCAAGGTCGAGCGCCGCTGCGTTTCCCCGTTCTCTATAAGCAATACCTACTCTCGCCCGTTCGTTGTCGTTAAGAATTGGGAGATTAGTCGAATTCGGAATGCACCCTCGCTCGAATTCGGTCGGGGCGCGAACGTCAAGAACGGGTAAGTTCTCTCTGAGGATCGTGTCGTAGTCGGAACGTGCTACAACCAATCAAGGTACCTTTTCGGTCAGTGCCTTTTGATCGCGGTAGTTCTGAAGGTGCAACTCAAGCAAGTCCTTATCTTCGCTTTGGGTCTGTTCGGCAATCGCGACCGCTTCTTCTTGAAGTTCGATGGCACGTCGAAAGTCGCCAGTCGCCGCATATGCGGCCGCCCAGGTGTCGATGAATGCCGCACTTGTGCGGGCTTGCGCGTTGTTTGACATCAACGTATCCATGTACCTGACCGCAAGAGATGGATTGCGCAAGCGTTTGAGATGTGTGGTCGCGAGTACCCATGCGACTTCATTTACGTTTTGACCGTCCGTCGGTTCGATCTCGACGCTGCGTCGGTACCAGCGGCGGGCTTGTCGGATGCTCACTTTCTCATTGAAGAGTCCTTTCGCATGGATCGTCGCAAGCAGGACCATTGCGTCTTGATTTTTGTCGTGCGCGAGTTGCGCGATCCAATCAAATGCTGTTGAACTTAGCTGCTGCTCGTGAGGTGGATGGACTACAACACGAACATATGCAAGGCGGTGTCGATGATTGCCAAGCTCTGCAGCCTGCCTGAGGTACTGGATCGCATCGTCTGGTGCCTGACGCAGCAACAGCGCACCTAGCGTTGATGCTGCGTCGACGTTGTTCTTTTCCGCAGCTAACTCGAGTAGCTCGAGCCCCTCTCGGCGTTCTGGCGCGCCAAATATCCCCTGTAGATAGAGCCTGCCGAGACTAACGTGAGCATCGGTGTAGCCAAGTTGAATTGCGCGTTCGTAGCGCGATTTCACTCGATCCCAGTCAATGCCTCGTTCCCGTCGTGCGACTTCGTAATTCGCGAGGAAATAAGAAGGGAGAGCGTTCGGCGTGTTGCTTGCATTGCGTAGCCAATTACGCCCCGTCGCGATGATTTGGTCTTTTTCTTCAGGGTTGGAATCGGCGTTTTCGAGAAGATAAATGCCGTACGCGACCTGAGCCGAATTGTCTTGTAGTTGCGCTAACTCACGTATGACATCGACGGGTTGGGCGTTTCCTGGGTCGGCTGTTAGTTCGCGCCATCGTTCATAGGACCTAATTTCGAAATAGAGCTTCTCGATTTCGCCGGTAGTCTTTCGCGCCAATACATAAGCAACTAGCGGGTAATCTTCGTTTTCACCGTACATCGACCCGATAACCGCATCCCCACGCTCAAGCACAAACGCATGGGCATCCTCGAGTGTCAATGCCCTAAAAGGTCTTGCTAGGGAGCCAGATCGACCATAGGTTGCGTAGTTCTTGATCCGCTCGACCCAGGCCGCGTGCGTCGCGGCGGCATCTTCGTCTAACGGTTTGTAAAACTTCTGCAGTACGAGATGTCCGATGAGACTTGCATCGTGTTTCCCGATTAGCGCAGAACCCAACGGACCGAGTCGAAGCGATTCTGTGCTAAAAAGAACCGATACTTCCTCGGAATAGGTTCGCATATCTTTCAGCCTCGAAAGCGCATCCGGTAGAGCAAGAAATTCATCTTGCCGTTGCTGGACGGTTTCGAAATCTTCGATTTGAGCAGGAAGCTCAAGCTGAGACGGTGAGAGACTTGCGCATCCGTAAATTAACGTAGCCAGTAAAGGCGCAAGTAGTCGTATTTCTAGGCGCATAGAGGTTCGCGAGGCCGCCTAAAATTATAGAATCAAGACTCAATTGGATGGTAAGGCGGCCCCATGAATTTACTGCGCAAACTCTCGCTACCGAGTGCGGAAAACGCATTGCCTGGACGAAGCGAGACGATGCCGGTTCCACCACATCATTTCGTTAACGGTCGGCCACTTAAAGAGCCTTTTCCGACGGATATGGAGCGTTTAGTCGGTGGATTGGGATGTTTTTGGGGAGCGGAACGTGCGTTCTGGCAACTCGATGGCGTTTATACGACCGCTGTCGGGTACGCGGGTGGTCTCACTCCCAATCCGACGTATGAGGAAGTTTGCTCAGGTAGGACGGGCCACACCGAAGTTGTGCTCGTGGTCTTTGACCCCCAGCTCATTAGCTATCGTGATTTGTTGCGAACCTTTTGGGAAAGTCATGACCCGACGCAAGGCATGCGTCAAGGGAACGACATCGGCACTCAATATCGTTCCGCAATTTACGTATTTGATGAACAGCAACGTCAAGTAGCTGAAGCGTCGAAGGCTAGATACGAGGCGAAACTGAAAGAAGCTGGATACGGTGCGATAACGACTGAGGTTTTGGAGGCGGGTCCGTTTTATTACGCAGAACATTACCATCAGCAGTATCTCGCGAAGATACCGAATGGTTACTGCGGTCTTGGCGGCACAGGTGTGTCTTGCGACATTGACGCCTTGGCAACGGCAGACTGAGATCGAACTAACGATTCTTCGATCGTAATCTGTCGCAACGTTGCGAACCTTAGATTCCGCATGCTTGAGGTTCCTGCGAGAACGATCAATAAGGCTATAAGGTAAATCCCGGAACCGCTTAACACGGCGGTTAAAACGTTAGCGAATTCAGTAAGACTGCCTAGAAATAAGCCTCCGAGCGGTAGGAGGCTGTAGCACATCGTGTGGATTCCCATGACCCGACCCCGCAGTTGATCGGGCACGCTCAACTGCATCGTCGTCATCGATGAGATAAGGAAAACCGATGCAACGAAAGCAGCGGCGAACTGCAATACAAGCGCGACGTAGAACCATGCAAACATCGAAGCGACAGTAAAACCCACGGTGGTGACTGCGGTTAACACTCCACTTGACAGCATCATGCGAGTGAGATTGTGCTCGTGACGATTGCCGCCGATGACAATCGTGCCAACGATCGAGCCTAGTCCCCCTGCCGTCATTAGTAATCCCAAGCCCACCTCGTCGCGTAGATTCAGATCTGAGAACATCGGCATCAGTTGTGCGTGCGAGTTACAGAAGAACATGCCGATAAACGTAAGGGCTAAGAGATATTTGAAGATGTCGTGACGGAATATGAAGCTGATCCCTTCAATGATCTGTGTGACTGCACCGATCTCCGAGCTCGCACTCTCCATGGGGCGCATTTGAATTGCATACATGGTGAGACACATCGCAAGATAACCGGCAGTGGCGAAGCCAAAGACGACACTAGAATCGGTGTAGTAGAGCAAGAAACCAGCCAGTGCGGGTATTGCCATTCGCATGACTTGCCAGATGAACGAATTGAGGGCGACTGCGCTTAAGTACTGATCTCGGTCCACGAGCTGCGGAAAGATTGCTACACGTGTCGGCCAATCGAAACCGTTGAGGATCGAGGATAGTGCGGCGATCAGTAGTACGTGCCATACCTCAACAACCTGCGCTACAACAAGAATCGTGAGTAGTCCTGTGAGAAGCATGTTGCCGCCGGAAGTGACTATGAGAATCAGTCGCTTGTCATAACGATCGGAAATCACACCACCGAATAAGGTAATGGCTAAATTCGGGACTGCAGCCGCTGCACCTAGCCATCCCAACATGATGGGCGACGCGGTGATCTCGTACACCAACCAAAGTTGACCAAATGTCACGAGTTGAGTTGCACCAACCGCTGCAAGAGACGCCAAGAAATACTTGACGTACTCGCGTTGGCTCAATGCCGGATATCGGTCAACAATCTTGCTGGATAGAAGTGCCATCTGCGGAAGTTAGAGATTAATCGAGTGGTGTTATTTGTGGCGAGTAGCGAATTGATTCAACCAACGATGGCATCGTGGTGAAAATGACCTTTTGTAATTTTGTTTGATAGTACGAACAAGGGGATTAAACGTGAGTCACCTGGATCACTTCAGGGATATCGTCGCTAAATTCACGAATGCTGTCGAAAGTAACGACGGTAAGGCACTGGCTGCGTTGTTCACGGCAGACGGAGTGTACAGCGATGGGTTCTATGGTGAATTTGTCGGTCAAGACGCGATTGCCGCGATGCTACGGGACCACTTCTGGGGTAACGCGGAAGGGTTTCGCTGGGAGATGTCCAATTTACTCAGCGATGGAGAGAACGGATTCGCCACGTATCTATTTAGCTACAAATCAACAATGCCGGAGGCGGAGGGGAAGCAAGTGATCTTCGACGGAATAGCACATTTTTCATTTGAGAGCGGACTTATAAAACGTTACGAAGAGATTTTCAATACAGGAATGGCGCTCGCGCAGCTTGACTTTGATCCGAAACGAATTAAGAAACATTTGCTAAAGAAAGCTGAGCAGTTAGGTGGCGCGTAGATTCAAGGAGAACGCTTTAACTCGGCTCGACAGGTTCGCTGTACTCGGGATCTACTGCAGTAAAGAGTGTCTGAAGCGTTCGGTACGTTAAACCCCAGACAAAGTGTTGTTGCTCAATTCGATAGCCATTGAAGGGTATTTGAGCATCGGCGACCGCACGGAACTCAACGTCGTGGTTGTGACCCTTAAACATGTCGTTAAACGATCCCCACACAACCTCATCGACTTCGTGGTTTAAAGTAAGACTGGGCATCGACTCAACGACAAAAACGTACGGTGCGACCAACATGTCGATCGTTCTGCCTCTCGGCGCCGCACGTTGATGAGACAGTGGTCCGATTAAATGCGACTCTCGCAAATCCAACCCGATTTCTTCTTCGGTTTCCCGAATTGCCGCATCGATTAGGTCGAGATCACCGTCATCCATGTGACCGCCAGGGAATGCTATATGGCCGGACCACGGATCCCCAGCCACGGTCGCGCGCTTAATAAATAAGACATTGGTCTGATCACACGCGTGATGCAGTACCACCGCAACAGCTGCTTGTCTAGTTTGACGCGTCGGTGTAAAAAGCTCTGGTTCGTGTTCGCGTACGCGACGCGAGATCGTCTCGATAGTGTGATCGGACAAGGCGGAGTGCTGATAGCCAGCGAAAGAAGGCGCAATCATAAGTGCGAGAAAGTAGTTACCACCATGCACAATTGCGGCGTCCATTAATACTGGTTGCTTGAATGCACCGTTTCCGAGTCCTTCTATTTATTGGTGCATTTTTGTGCAATCCAATCCTCGCCGAGGACGAACCGGAATGCGCGTCGAGCGTAGCTCGCATCACGAAGAACTACCCGACAGCAAACTTCGACACTTGTGAAGTTCTGGATGAGAACTCCTTCGTACTTTCGATCGTGCCAGAAGATGAACCGATCAATCCAAGTCCTTGGTATGGATTTGCAGTCGAACGGTTGTCCGATGTTAACTCGAATGTCAAGGTCTCTCTGCGTTATAGAAACACTACTCATCGATATTCACCGAAGTTCAGTTCTAACAAACGCGATTGGGTTCGCTTAGATCGTCAGCTTGTGGAAAGCGCCGATGGATCGAGTGTGGCATTTGAGATTCCGAAGGGGAACCGGCGCGTGTACGTGTCCGCGCAACCGATCATCGATGAAGCGATGTATGAGACTTGGGTCTCAACCCTTCTGGATATTTATCCGTTCTTAACGCGAGAAACACTCGGCCACTCAGTAGCGAAGCGTCCGATCGAATCGTTTGCGCTGAATACCGAGGCCTTACGGGTCATCGTTCTTCTCGGTCGACAACACCCGCCTGAAGTCTCGGGTTCGATGGCTTTTATGGCATTCGCTGAGAAGTTACTCGAACTCTACGTCGATGCGCATGAAGATCAAAACGTGCGAGTCGTTGAGTTTTTCCGCCAGCACATGATTGTGTTCGTACCCCTACTCAATCCTGATGGCGTACAAGAGGGATATTGGCGTCATAACCTGCGAGGTACGGATCTAAACCGCGACTGGTTCGAGCAAGCGCAACCGGAAACACAGTCAGTAATCCGCTATCTGGCGAACTTAAAAAATCAAGGGAAAGAGGTCGTCCTTCACATTGATTTTCATTCAACTCGACGCGATGTTCTCTATACCCAAATGCCAAACGACAAAACAACACCTGCTAAATTTGCGTCGGATTGGTTGGCCTTTGTGCAAAACCGTGGTCGCGCACAAATACCAGAACATGCACCTCGACCGTTGACAGATCAAGGCACAGCGAAGGGGTACTTTTTCAAGACTTACGCCGTCCCCTCAATCACCTATGAAGTTGGAGATGAATCGAAGCCTAATGACGTGAGACTGACCGCGGCTGAATTTGCGCTCGGGATGGCTTCGATTTATGGCGAATTGGTTTTGGATCCTGCTCAGGTCGACTCAGAAACCTGTGATACGTTGTTTTGCTTGATGGTGAACGCCAATGGCGCATCATTGCTTGTCCTGGAAGCGCAGGGATTGATCAATTCTGACTTAGCTGCGAAACTAGCGCGTGCGCAGATTGCGTACAAAAGGGCAGCTGAGCAACAAGGTTGGCCATCTGGACAGAACTACCTGATCTTCGAGGAGGCAATGATCGAGAAGTTGGGTCCGGAAGGCTCCAACGTGCATATCGGCCGATCTCGACAAGATTTACACGGCATTGCACGGCGAATGCTTGTGCGACTTAAGACACTCGAGTACTACGAGTCGCTCCTTGAAGCTCGTACGGCATTACTTGAAGCGGCGTCACGTCATAGCGATGTGGTCATTCCTGCTTACACCCATGGCGTGCCGTCCCAGCCAACGACCTATGCTCACTTATTGCTCGCGTTTGATGCTGCGTTTTCTAGAGATATAAAGCGATTGCAGAACGCGATAGAACGGCTAAATTTAAGTCAACTCGGCGTCGCCGCAGGATCTGGTTCTAGTTTCAATCTAGATAGGGAGCGACTCGGATCGTGGCTTGGCTTCAAAGGTATTGTCGCGAATACATACGATGCAAATTTCTTATCGACGGCTGACTATAAGCTTGAAATCTCAGCGGTGATGTCGCAAAGCATTGCGACGATCTCGAAATTCCTTGCCAACGTACACGCGCAACAACGCAATCCGCGCCCGTGGATCTATTTGAGCGATGATTTGGTCAGTGGCAGTAGCATCATGCCGCAGAAGCGTAATCCTCGTGAACTCGATCGTATCCGCACGCTTGTAGCGCAGGTTATCGGCGGAACGAATGCGTTGCAAATGATGAACCACAACGTCGACACCGGAATGCACGACTATCGAACGGTTGCCCCGTTAATAGAAACAATGGATCTCGCGGAATCTGTGAATCTGCGCTTCGCGTTGCTGCTTGACGGCATTCATGTCGATGACGAAGTCGCAATGACTGAGTTATTGGATGGATTTTCGACCTCAACTGAAATCGCGGAGACACTCTATCGAGAAGCACGTGTTCCATTCCGAACGGCTCACGAGTACGCGAAGAAGGTCGTGGAATATGCTCGTGATACCGAACAGCTTTTGACCAATGTAGCAAGTAACGAGTTAGAGCGAATTTATCAAGATGTTGTAGGCGAAGATCTACCCGTCCCAGTCGAGGCAATTGAGAACGCAATCGATCCGCGACTTTTCATCGAAATGAGGGATATCAGTGGCGGTCCATCAGAAAAAGCGATAAGCGCTGCCATCGGTGAACAAAGGCGATCTTTGGCTATAGATGAACAGTGGCTGAGGGTGCGTCGCGCACATCTTAGATACGTCGAGGATCGGCTAAACTCACAGCTCAGAAACTTGTCTGCCCGATAAGTACTCATCTTTGCGGCATACTTTCTCTTATGCGTTTAATTCCTGTCAGCAAATCTTGAACTTACTCGCGTTCGATCGCAGATTTGCATTCACCTTTGAACACCTATATCAGGGAGAGACCTGATGCGCTACCGGTACATCTCACAAACGATCGTATCGCTGACATCAATCGCGGTACTACTAGCTCCTAATCTAGCTGCTCAGGAGCAGGAGGACGAGGATGACACTGAAGTCATCGAGGAGGTAGTCGTCACGGGAACGCAGATTCGTGGCGCCGATGTCTCAGGACTTCTACCTGTTACGGTGATCGATGCATCAGACGTTGATGCAATGGGTGTCAGTTCGGGAGATGAATTACTAGAGATGCTCCCTGAACAAGGGCAAAACTTCTTCAACGAAGAAGAGAACATCAGCGGCGGTGTGAATTCAGCACGGGGCGACATGGGTGCGTTCAACTTACGCAATTTAGGCACCGGCAACACTCTGGTTTTACTAAATGGTCGTCGCATGGTCAACGCCGCAGCCTTTCAAACTGAGGCGATCGGAGGGAGTTTTGTACCGGTTAACACCGTGAACTCAAACACGCTACCTGTATTCGGTATCGAAAGAGTCGAGCTCTTAAAAGACGGCGCATCTGCAATCTATGGGGCGGATGCTGTTGCTGGCGTGGTTAACACCGTACTGAAGAATGACATCGAAGGATTCCGCATCAAATCGCGTATTGATTCCTATGAAGTTGCCGGACGTACCTCTTTCGCCGCGAATGTTGAATGGGGTCGATTCTTCAATGATGGCGCGACCAATATCGGCGTCATGCTCGATTTCTTCACGCGAGATCGAGTGCACTCCTCGGAAGACGAAAAATGGGCTGATGCGGACTATAGACGACTCGTGCCAGATGATTCACCATGGAGTGGTGATGTTCGCTTTCGAAATACGAGTTTGAACGGTCTCTTTGGTCAATTTGATTCGGTAAGTAGTGTTTCAAGACTGGACATTAGAGGTCCCGTTACGGACAGCTCTGGCGAGTTCGAGGTGTTCCCGGCTGGTCATTCAAAGTGTGCTTATACGCTAAGTGTTCATACGTGTGGGGCGCCGGACGGACAAGGATTAGAGCGGTACAACTTAAACGAATTTCGCGATGTTTCCTCCGAGCTAATGCGTAACAACGCACTCGTATTTGTGAATCACGATTTTTCAGAGACCACGCAATCCTACACAGAATTGCTGTACTACATGTCCGAATCGCATATGAATCGGCATCCGTCGGCGTCGTTCAGCGCCGTAAGGTTGCGTGTGGGCGCTGAAAACTATTACAACCCACTCGGTCCGTGTGGCTCGCCACATCGTCTACCCGACGAATTAGTTGGGCAAGATCTACCGTGCAGTGGATTAGAGCTGCAGATCGATAACTATCGATTCGCGGAATTGCCGCGTTCTGTGAGCAATGACGGTTCTGTCTTCCGTGTAGTACAAGGACTTCGAGGGGTGCGAAACGATTGGGATTGGGACACCGCCGTCGTATGGTCTATCGCAAGAAAATTCGATCTTACTGGAAATCGCGTATCGAATCTTCTGATGGTAGAAGCCTTGAACGATCCGACACCCGAAGCTTACAACCCATTCAGCGGTGGCGTCGACAGCAACATTGAACGTGCGCTCATTGATGTCTTTCGTGACAACGACGCTGGGTTATTCTTATGGGATCTAAAGTTCTCGAATCCCTCCGTTGCTGAGCTACCTGCGGGACCGATGGGAGCATTGATCGGGTATGAACACCGCCGCGAGTGGTTTAGAGACGACAGGGACCCCAGGCTTGACGGCACGATTCCATTCACTGACTTTGACGATGATACGTTCCCCTTTGTTTCGGATGTAGTTAATAGCAGTCCAACGCCAGACAACAGTGGTTCACGTCGCGTCGACTCCTTGTTCGCCGAACTTGCCATACCCGTGGCGACGAATATCGAAGCCCAGGCGGCATTGCGATTTGAGAATTTCTCGGACGTGGATAGTGCAGTCGTAGGAAAGTTAGCGGCAGGATGGCAAATCGCGGACCCGATTTCGCTTCGCGCGTCGTGGTCGGAATCCTTCCGCGTACCGAACCTAGTGACTGTCAACGAAGAAATTGTTGCGCGTCAGAACACAAGAACTGACTACACCTGTGTTTATGCGGCCAATCAGGGGGGAGATCCGGACCAGGATATCGTTGACTGCGTAAACTCAGTTCAACGGACGGCACAAGGCAGCGATGAGCTCGTCGCGGAACGATCTGACAATATTTCGGTTGGACTAGTTTTCGACATATTGGACTCACTGACGATCACAACCGACTACTGGTCGATCGTTAAGGAAGATACCATCGGTTTATTTGGGGAATCAAACCATACGGTACTTGATCTCGTCTATCGCATTCAACATGGTGGCTCAAACTGTGAGGCATTGGTCACCAACCCCGCGGTTGTGCGCGACGCGATAACAGCAGCGGACGAAATTGGTGTTTATGAAGCGGCTGGTATTTGCCCCGCCGGACAAGCAATTCGAGTGGATGACCGCTATGCGAATCTGGATACTCGGACTCTTCAGGGATTTGACCTTGGTATTTACTGGGAAGCTGACACGGATTTCGGTGAATTCAGTGTCCGCTATCTAGCGTCTTTCTTGGAAAAATTCGATCAGGAAGCTGGCGGCGACGCGGCGACTTTAATTGAAGCGAGAGATTCTGGATTGTTACCGGGCAACATACCCGTTGTCGGTTTTGACGATCTGGTACAGCGAGATGGGAATCAGAAATACAAAGGAACACTGCTTGCGAAATGGCGTAAAGATCCGTGGGGAGGTGCTATATCACAGAGGACGATCGGGAAGGTCTACCAGAACTCACTGACGTTAGAAGATGGTACGCGATACTGGCTTGATGCGATGACTACCTGGAATCTTCGCGTCGATTACCGATTCAAGATCGAAGATACACCGACTCGATTGCGCTTCGGAGTCGTCAACTTGCTTAACGAACGTGCACCATTGGCTGATCGTTATTTCGGTTATATGTCTGACGTTCATCGCGACTTCGGTCGCTATTACTACGCAGACGTCATGTTCACACTAGACTAGTACAAAATGAAACGAGACAGTAAGGGTTTGCCCTTGGCACATATGAAGCGATATGGACTAGAAGAGGAAGGCGAAGCAGCAGACGAGCGAAAAACGCCAGGAGTCAATATTCACAAAATCCTCTTCGACCATCGTACATTGACACTCTTTGGTGAAATTGACTCAGCCTGTGCACAGGAGACCGCAGAAGATCTGCTTGCACTAGCCTATGAAAATGACGATCCGATCACCATGTTTCTTGGATCACCGGGCGGTCACGTTGAGTCGGGAGATACCGTATTTGACGTCATTCAGTTCATCAAACCGCCGGTGCGCATTGTTGGGACTGGATGGGTAGGTAGCATCGCTACGCATATCTATCTAGCGGCTGAAAGGGAGAATCGGCTTTGTTTACCGAATACCAGGTTCTTGATTCATCAACCCTCCGCGGGATTTGGCGGTGACGCAGTCGACATTGAAATCCATGCTCGTGAAATCGTCAAGACGCGTGAACGAATTAACGGCATCATTGCAGATAGAACTGGACAGCCGATCGAACGCGTTGAGCAAGACACGGATCGTGATTACTGGATGAGTGCAGAGGAATCACTTGATTACGGTTTAGTTGGCAAGATCATCAACTCTGTCGACGATATTTAGCTTTTTCCTATGGGAGAGCAACGCCTAAAGTTTGACGACTTCGACGTTAGTGCTCGAATCGACAAAGCGGTCGATCCAATCGGTACTTTGGTGTTTGCCCACGGTGCCGGGGCTTCGATGTACCACGGTACCCTGGAAGAAATCGCACGCAAGTGCAACGAAGCGAGGATTTCCGTGTTGCGATTTAACTTTCCATACATGGAAGCAGGTAAGAACCGAACTGACTCACAACCTGTCGCGACACTGGCGATCAAGGCTGCACTTGAACTCGCTCAGAAAGAGCTCAGCGGCCCGTATTTCTTAGGCGGTCATAGCTTCGGCGGCAGAATGGCGTCTCATGCGGTTGTCGATCATGATCTCGATGTTACTGGGCTCGTGTTCTGTTCTTTTCCTCTGCACACGCCGAAGAAACCCGGTATCGCCCGCGCCGAACATATGGATGCGATTAAGGTTCCGATGCTGTTTCTTTCCGGGACGAGAGATGGTATGGCAGAGCATGATCTCATGCAAAGCGTCGTGAACCGATTGCATGCGCAACTGCATTGGCTAGATACCGCCGATCACGGCTACAAGGTGTTAAAACGAACGCGGCAACGCACGGACGATGTGTTCAGTGAAATGGTTGGCTATATAGCTACTTTCGTAGCACAATCAGACTCCGCAGGTTGATTGTTACGTTCTGCGAGACCTGGCAGTAATCAACGTTTGATATACGGCTGGTCGCAGAAATTTAAGTCAAGCTTAATAGCAGTGGCGGTCTTGTGAGAAAGAGCTAAACCATTAGCTGAGCAACATTCCTTCTAGATCGCCCTTTTCGCGCCATTCTTTAAGTAAATCGTTGAATGCGTTGATACCTGGTGCATAGGGCGTGTTTTGCCGGGTCCCCTGTGAAGCAGTTCCTTCTCGGTTGTAGTAGCCTGGCGTGCATTCATTCAGAAAATTGAGTGGACCTGTGCCTGCGTGCTTAATGATCTCTTGAACCCATGCTTCCTCAGCTTCCTCGCTCACCTCGATACTTCGTTTACCTCGTCGTTTCACCTCGTTGATGATGTAACTCACGTGCATGGCTTGGTCATCAAACATAGCGGTCATGTTTGGGGAGAACGCATTCTGATTGATTCCGATCGTAAACCAATTCGGGAAGCCGTGGCTACTTAAACCGTGCAACGTTCGAAAACCGTCACGCCAATGATCGTAAAGGGAGAGTTCATTTCGACCCAATGTGTCGAAATCTACTCTTCGATATGCATCCGTCGTGATCTCGAAACCGGTCGCATAGATTATGCAATCAACTTCATATTCGCGACCATTCGCTATTACCGTGGTTTCAGTAATCCTCTCCACACCTTTGGTGTCGGCAACATCGATTAGGTGAACGTTCTTGCGATTGAACGTTTCTAAATACTCGTCATTGAAAGTAGGTCTCTTGCAGAATTGACGATACCAAGGCTTGAGCTTTTCTGCCGCGTCAGATTTACGCACGGTTGCGTCCACCCGCGTTCGGATCTCGTTCATTTTTTGAAAATCCGCGATTTCTGATCGGAGCTCGATTTCTTCCATGTCGATCTCACCTTCGTCTGGACTCCTAGTCCGTAGCGACAAGAAAATTCGACGCGCAATATCGGTCCAGCCATCCGCAACCAAGTCTTCACCTAGATTCTGACCAGCCAATGTTGCGGCGAAGTTCTCTCTTCTATTACGCTGCCAGCCAGGTTCTAAGGAGTCGTACCAGTCAGGGTCTGTAGGTTTGTTGCCGCGTAAATCAACCGACGAAGGCGTGCGCTGAAAGACGTACAACTCTTTGGCGTATTCGCCTAGGAAAGGAACGGACTGAATTGCAGTAGCACCTGTGCCTATGACTGCGACCCGCTTATCGGATAGTTTCGTGAGACCGCCAGTGTGATCCCCACCCGTGTAGCTATAGTCCCACCGAGCCGTGTGAAAGCTCTTACCTCGAAAACTACTGATTCCTGGAATACCGGGAAGTTTGGGGCGGTTAGCCGGTCCAGTCGCTTGAATAACAAATCGCGAACGGATTTTGTCATTGCGATGAGTGGAGACTTCCCATGTGCTTTCGTCCGCTAGCCACCTGACCTGAGTCACGCGCGTTCGGAAGAGCGCTCGATCTTCTAGTTTGAAGTACTTGCCTACGCGTATTACGTGCTCGTAGATTTCCGGAGCATAGGAGTACTTTTCTTTAGGCATGTAGCCCGTTTCTTCCAAAAGGGGTAAATAGCAGTACGACTCGATGTCGCACTGCGCACCTGGATAACGATTCCAGTACCAAGTACCACCAAAGTTGCCTCCTGATTCGATGATGCGAAAGTTGTCAATTCCTCTTTCTTTGAGACGTGCACCGGTCATGAGTCCGCTGAAGCCAGCGCCGATAACGACAACGTCTAGCTCAAGGTCCAGCGGATCTCGTACGTATCCAGACTCAACGTACGGATCTTCGTCCGCATAGCGTGCGAATTCGCCTTCAGCTTCGATATATTGGGCTTCGCCATCATCCCGAAGACGGCGATCGCGTTCTTGTCGATACCGGTTACGGAGTTGCTCGGGATCGAAGTCCAGGTCCGGGAATAGGTTGTGTAGTCTCTCCCGTTCGCTCGCCATGTTTTGAACCTCGTCTTTACGATCGTCGCGATGTAAGCGTCGAACTATAGCTAATGGTTGTTAGACGGGTTGTGGGGAAGCAGCTCGAAATGCACTGCCGAAAATTACGTAATCAAGTCCTTGAGTGTGTAGTGAACAGGATACGTTCCTATCGGGTGTATAGTCACCTGCATGGAGATCGAGTGCGCGAATTAATAACAATAACGAGTTCGTCGACGGCGTGCCTTCAATGAGTTGCGATCAATGACTATGAAGCGGGACCGAATCGTCGTGATAGGCGGAGGAATCGCCGGTATCGCGACAGCAGCTGAACTCGCCGATCACTTTGATGTCACGGTCGTTGAACGGGAGTTTCAACCAGGTTATCACAGTACTGGGCGTTCTGCTGCTGTCCTTCATCTTGCGTTTGAGAACGATATCGTTCACCGACTCACGCGAATTGCCGAACCTTTTTATCGTGATCCACCGCCAGGTTTCCTTCAGTTGGCCGAAACGATTGACCATATCGCGTTCGATACTTTGGAAAACCGCAATCTAGTCGAGTCCTTCGTAGAAAACTGGATTGAGCGATGTCCATGGCTCACGTTGCTCGACTCGAACGAACTGCATGCTCGCGCCCCCCTGTTAAATAAACGAAATGTCGCTGGTGCTCTAGACCCGAGATCGATGCGACTTCATGTCGACGCAATCTTGCAGGGATATCGTCGTCTCTTTGCTGAGAAAGGAGGTACTTTGTTGCCTTCACGTAGAGTCGTCGATATCGATCGACGTGCATCAAACTGGCGATTAACGATCGATCAGTCTGACCCGATCGAAGCGGAAGTCATCCTGAATGCAGCCGGTGCGTGGGCTGACGAGGTTGCGGCGACGGCGGGTGTACGACCCATCGGACTGCAACCGAGGCGGCGAACCGGCGTAATCGTTGATCCTCAAATAGACTGCACGAACCACCCAATGTGCTATCGCGCCTCAGGAGGGATTTACTTCAAACCGGAAGGTCCATTGCTGATGGTCTCCCCGGCTGATGCGACGGATTCGCCGCCTTGCGATGCTCAACCTGAGGAGCTTGACGTCGCGATTGTTATCGACACGCTTAATAGATGCACCGAACTCGACGTTGAGCGTCCGGTCAATACGTGGGCAGGTCTCCGTTCATTTGTACCGGATGCACAGCCAGTCATTGGATTTGATCCAACGGATGATCAGTTCTTCTGGGTGGCTGCACTAGGCGGCTTTGGCATTCAAACAGCGCCTGCATACTCGAAAATTGCCGCGTCGCTTATCTCGAGTCGACAGGGAACCGGACTCGATCTGGTTAGCGCTCACGAGTTGTCACCTGGTCGTTTCGATTCAAATGCTGGATGAGGCGGCACTCGCTACACTCAATCGACAGATAAATAGCTCGTTCACCTTTTAATTAAGATTGGCGCGGCGAAAATCGCGGTGACGTAGCGTGGGGAATCGACTTTCTAGACTCATAGGAGTCTTAAGCATCATGGTATCTACCTCGGCAATTGCTCAACAGTCTGTCGCGGATTTGAGTTGGATGACTGGTTCGTGGACTGGAAAGCTCGGGACGAGCACCATCGAAGAGATCTGGACCACACCCAGCTCTAATTCCATTCAGGCGTCGGTGAGAATACTGGCCGATGGCGCGGCCATCGTTCACGAGTTCATCGTCATAACCCAGAAGGACGACGGTTTGGTTCTGTCGTTACAACAATGGGGTCCTGGTTATGCGCCGCTTGGTCCGGCAGCAACTATGACATTATCAGAAATGACGGAGAATTCAGTGACTTTTGACGCGGAGGAAAGCGCCGCAATAAAACGGCTTACGTATCGTCGAACGGACGAACAGACGTTTGAAATTGCAGTAACTGCTCAAGACGCGCCTGAATTCGTGATTGTGCTAACTGCGGCTAGTTGACTTTTACACCGCTCCGTCGGGGGCTTTAAGAAATCTATGTCACAGGGCTTTCCGAAAATTCGGATGAGGCGCAATCGAACGGACGATTTCGTTCGTCGGCTTGTTGCTGAACACAAGCTATGTGTTGACGACTTGATTTACCCAATTTTTGTGGTTGAAGGTTCAAACCAACGTGTTCCTGTTGCGTCAATGCCTGGAATCGATCGATTGTCAGTGGACTTGCTTGCGGAGGAGGTCGCTCTCATACGAACGCTGGATATCCCTGCGATCGCCTTGTTTCCGTATATCGAACCGGAGCTGAAGACGCCAGATGGCAAGGAGGCGTTAAATCCTGACGGATTGATTCCACGTGCCGTGACCGCAGTGAAGAGTGCAGTAGCGGATCTGGGAGTGATCACTGATGCAGCACTGGACCCGTATACGTCTCACGGTCAAGATGGCGTTATTGACGAGAACGGTTACGTTCTGAATGACGATACGCTTGAAATATTGAATCAACAAGCTGTGGTTTGCGCGAGTGCAGGCGCAGACATGATTGCTCCTTCGGACATGATGGATGGTCGGGTAGGAACGATCCGCTCAAGCTTGGACGCAGAGGGCTATATCAATACGAAGATTCTTGCTTACTCCGCTAAGTACGCATCGAAGTACTACGGACCTTTTCGGGATGCGGTTGGGTCAGCGACAATGCTGGGCGGCAGCAACAAGAAGACCTATCAGATGGATGTGGCAAACAGCGATGAAGCCCTTCGGGAGATCGCGTTAGATCTTGATGAAGGTGCGGATATCGTCATGGTCAAACCCGGATTGCCGTACTTGGATGTGATTCGCCGCGTGAAGGATCGGTTTGGAGTACCTACGTTTGCATATCAAGTGAGCGGCGAATACTCGATGCACATGGCGGCTATTCAGAACGGTTGGCTAGAGGAGGAAGTGATCCTCGAATCGTTGCTTTGCTTGAAACGAGCTGGCGCGGACGCGGTGTTAACTTACTTCGCCAAGCGAATAGCGGAGTCTTTAAAGGTCGCTAACTAGCGCTGACGCTGCCTTCTCGCCGGTATTGCTTGCAGCTCGTAGGAGCTAGGCTTCCTCAGAATGAGACTGAGCGACCAGTCGAGCTCGGGCGGCGTTAATCGCTTCGGCAACCACTTCAGGTGCGGTTCCACCAGGGTGGTTTCTGGCGGCTACTGATCCTTCTAACGTTAGACAGTCAAAGACCGAATCCTCAAATGAATCGCACAGGTCTTTGAGTTCGGCTAATTCCAGTTCGTGTAGTTCGACATTGCGCTGATTTGCGAGGGATACGGCTTTTCCGCAGATCTCGTGCGCCGAACGAAACGCAATGCCGTGACGAACCAGCCAATCGGCCATGTCCGTCGCAGTTGGGTGTCCTTGTGAAGCGAGTTCAAGCATACGGCTCGGATTCGGAGATATGCCTGATACCAAAAGCGCCATTGCATTGACACACTGAAGTGTTGTGTCCAACGCATCGAACACTGCCTCTTTATCTTCTTGGTTATCGCGGTTGTACGCGAGTGGTTGTCCTTTCATGAGCATAAGTAACCCATTAAGGTGACCAATCACGCGACCGCTTTTGCCACGAATAAGCTCCGCTACATCGGGATTCTTCTTTTGTGGCATGATGCTAGAGCCAGTGCACAGTTCGTCTGGTAGCGAAATGAAGCCGAACGCAGGTGACATCCAAAGAATCACTTCTTCGCAACAACGAGAGAGGTGCATCATGAGCGTGCTGAGTACAGCGACGAATTCGATTGCGTAATCTCGATCACTTACGGTATCCAGTGAGTTGCGCGTGATGGAATGGAAACCCATGGCGGTCTGGAACACACGTCTATCGATAGGATAGCTGGTGCCAGCCAACGCGGCACTACCCATTGGCGAAGAGTTTGTGCGACCATGCCAGTCAGCCAATCTCGCCAAATCGCGGTCGAACATTTCAAACCATGCCATCAGATGGTGGCCGAACGTAATGGGCTGTGCATTCTGTAGGTGCGTAAATCCAGGCATGATGGTGTGCGTATGGGCGTCCGCTTTGTCCAACAAACCTTCCTGCAAAGTAAGCAGCGCATCTCGAAGTTCGTCGCCACTTTCTAATAGGAATAGCTTGAAAGCGCTAGATACCTGATCGTTACGCGAACGAGCCGTGTGTAACTTTTGGCCTGGTTCGCCGATCATTTCGATGAGCCTTGCTTCGATATTCATATGAACGTCTTCAAGTGACTGATCCCATAGAAAGTCACCGGATTGAATGTCCTCGATGATCTTGTCTAAACCATCGACAATTTCTTCGTATTCCGTCTGACTCAGAATGTCAGCTGTTAGTAGGGTCTTAGCATGCGCTTGGGAACAGCGAGCGTCGACCTCGGCCAATCGTGAATCGAAATGAACCGATGCGGTAAAAGATTCGACGAACTCGTTGGTGGTGCCTTTAAACCTGCCACCCCAGAGTTTCTTTGTCGTCATTCGTCTATTGGTAGGTAGTCGCGATGAGATTGGGCGGTAAGTGTAGAGAGGTTTTTCGTAGCCGAACACCAATAATTTGAAATTACTTCGTTACTCCACATACTAAATATGGTGTCTAGCCAGTGACTCGTCGAACGATTCGCATTGCGACGCGACGCAGTCGACTCGCAATTTGGCAGGCCGAGAACGTGAAGCGTCTGATCGAGAATCACGCGCCTGATGCGGACTGTGAGCTCGTGCCGATGGACACTACGGGTGATCAGACACAAGAGCGACCAATACGAAATGTAGGTGGAAAGGGTCTCTTCCTCAAGGAACTCGAGAACGCGCTACTTGACGAACGAGCCGACCTTGCGGTTCACAGTATGAAGGACGTCCCCATTCATCTCGAGACTGAATTTAGTGTGCAATCGATTGATAAACGTGGATCGGCACACGATGTCTTGGTTAGCAATTCCGCTATTCACCAAATGCCGGCAGATGCGACAATCGGCACCTCGAGCGGCCGGCGTCGAGCATTGCTCGTTCACGTCTACAAGCGCTATAAAACGGTTGAAGTTCGCGGCAACGTTGAGACACGTCTCAGGAAGTTGGACGAAGGGGAAATGGACGGCTTGGTCCTAGCGGCAGCTGGTCTCGAGCGATTAGGTCTCGAGGAACGCATTTGTTCCGTGCTGCCAAAGGACGTGTTCGTGCCAGCGGCGGGGCAAGGGGTTCTAGCTGCTGAGTTTCTGAAGGACCGAGCGGAAATATGCGAACTGCTTGAGGCGCTAAGAGAAGACGATGTGGAGCATGCAGCGCGTGCTGAGCGTTTAGTGGCAGAAATCGTCGACGCTGATTGTGCAGGAGCATTTGGAGCTCATTGCGAGAAAGTCAAGAACGGATATCGGTTGTCGGCGATCGTGCTCTCGGAATCTGGCGAGCACGCAATCCAAACTGTCATCGAACACGGGGATTCGTTACGCGCCGCTGAGATCGTCGGTCAACGGCTGTTAAATCAAGGCGCAGCAGATTTGCTATCACCCTTATGACGGCAGTATGGGTTACGCGCACCGAACCTGGTGCATCTGCGATGGCGAGATATCTGCGCCGTGCTTGTATTCAATCTAGTGTTGCCCCCCTCGTGCAAATTCAAGGAATCTCAACAGTTCCTCCAAAAGAAACATTTGACCTGGCTGTCTATTTATCGCAACATACTGCTCTTTGTATCGCAGTTGGTGACGTAGTCGCTAGACGCCACATGGCGATCGGACCGGCTACTGAACGAGCGCTCTCATTTACGGGTGTCTCCTGCGAACTACCTGAACGGTTTAGTTCAGCAGGTCTTTTAGACATGGTTTCTGAGACACTGGATCCCGGTTCGTCCGTACTCATCATATGTGGTGAAGGCGGAATAACGCTATTCCCTGAGCGACTTCGCAACCTAAATTACAGCGTGTCCGTGTGGCGGGTATACCGGCGTGTTCAAGTATCCAGGAAACCACGTTTGGAACGCGATTGCGGTCTGGTCGAGTTAAGTAGCGTAACGTCGATGCAGGCATATCGGAAGACGGTCCGACGACACGCATTGGTAAGCACTGAAGAACCATATCTAGTGGTCCCAAGTCGACGAGTTGGGAAACAGGGGCGATTACTCGGATTCGCACGAGTCCATGTTGCCGCAGACGCATCGTCCCGTTCTTTCGCGAGAGTCATCAGACGATTGTTCAATGGTAGCTGATATCGAAACCGCGCACGAAGACAACGGTCAAGGAACAGGTGCAGTTGCCCGTTGGATCGTGTCTATCGCGATGCTAATCGCTTTGACAGCGGTCACGGCTACCACGTTGCGTTGGTATCAGCCACTTCGCACGTTATTCGATGACTATTTAGGAGTCGAAGTTTCTCGGGACAGAATCGTCGAGCCTGAAGCTGTGTCGCGATCTCAGCAAGAAATACATGTGCCTCCTGAGTTCATAAATACTGACGAATCGGACGAACTAAGAGATGACAATCAGGAATATGACGTTACACCGGATCCATTATTAGAAAATGACACCGAAACCCCTACCAGCATTTCGGCCGGGGATTTGTTTTCCGTGGGCGATCCAATTGAGTCGGCAAGGATCGAATTGCAGTTCGCGCTCGTTTCGATCAAAAGTGATAGTGACTTAGCGCTTGCAATGGATGCTCTGCGGCGTGCACAATCGATCGCGTCAACCAATCGCATGAGTCCATCCATCACGCGATTGGTAGATCGGGCTCTAGCGGAAATCGACGAGCTAAGCAGGCTGAATCTTGAATCCATTCAAGCACGACTTGACGCCTTGAGCAAGGTGGTTGTCTCGATTGGGTCAGTGCTATCAGAGGGTGCATCAGTTAGCGCACCCGATACATTGATTAACGTCTCTGAGGAACCTGAGTCGCAGAGTTTTTGGCGCGAATTGAGCGACGGCATCACAAACGTTTACCGCGTACGTCGCATTGATGAATCCACTCCAAAAGCTGAGACGTTTCCAGTTGAATCAAGCGCACAAATTAGGTTAATCGTGATATTGGAGCGAGCGAGAAGCGATATTCGCGTGCACGACTTCGATTCGTACCGTGCGTCGATCAATGAAGCAATTGCAATCGTAGATTCGCTTAGTGCAGAAAACACTGGAGGATTGAATTCAATCAAAGATGAACTCCTTGATTTAGAAAGTCTTGAACTCATAGCGCCTCACATATCGATCCGAACAGCACTCAAAGAACTGATGAACGAAGCGGCGATTCAAACTGTCGACTCCACCGCGATAGAGCTATGACTGTATTCAAGGTCTTCTTGGTGTTGGCCATTGCCTTGCTAGCAGCTCTTCTTGGCACATTGATCGCCAGTGACGCTGGATACGTTGTAGTAGGGTTTCAGGGTTGGGAGATCGCAACTTCCGTTTGGGCAGCGATAGCAGCACTTTTAGTTCTTGCCGTCTTGGTCTATTCCACAATGAAGCTCCTCAACCTAATGTGGCTGAGGAACTCAAAGATCGCGGATTGGTTCTCGGCAAAACGTACGCTGAATTCTCAACGTCAAACGCTTCAGGCGATTGAAGAAGAAACAAACGGAAATACTGTGGAAGCCGTTCGACTATTGGTTGCGGCAGGTCAGCAGAGTCCGAATCCAATCCTGCACTTCCTTCGCGCCAGTGAACTTGCGAGTCGTATCGGAGCAAAGGACAAGGCCGAGGAACTTCGTCTAGATGCGACCAAACTTGGTGACAACGAACTTTCTGTATTTAAGCGACTTAATGATGCGCTCGAGTTAATGGGTCGTCAAGATAAACGACAGGGCTTGCGAGCGCTTAGAAGGCTTCTAGAGGACCATCCGCGCTGCGCACCGGCTTTGCTTACGTTGGTGCGACACTGCCACGATGTGGAGGATTGGGTTGGTGCGCTCGAGTATCTCGATGTGTTGTCGCGACTATCTTTCGTGGCGGACGAGGAAATTTACGAACTGCTTGTCACGAGTTGGATTGGTCGGATCCGTCAGGCGGACCCGTTGGCAGTCTCGAATGTCTGGCACGCCGTGCCGCGCAAGATGAAACAGGAACCGGGTGTGTTGGTTGTTTATGTCGATGCCCTACGAGAAAAAGGTGATTTGGACAAAGCCATTCATGAACTAGAGCGGTCGATCAATCGTCGTTGGGATCGTCAGACTGTCCTCGCGTACGGATTGGTTGACGGCAACGCCGAAAAGCAGCTCACAACAGCCGAAGGATGGATGAAAGAGCACGCTGATGATGCAACCCTGCACCTCACAGTTGGGCGTTTACATCGACGTCTCGGAAAGAATGAGGACGCACGCAGTCACTTCGAAAGAAGCGTGAGTCTAGACGGCGTACTTGATGCAAAACTGGAACTCGCGGAGCTCCATATTGAGAGTGGTGAAATACAAGAGGCGAACGACGTATTAGCGAGACTCAAACAAGATCTATCGACAAACTAATGTGTACTACTGAATCTTCATCGACGCGAAGAATTCATCGTTAGTTCGTGTCTCTTTAAGACGACTGATTACAAATTCGAGCGCTTCGAGGTCGTCCATTTCGTCAACGAGTTTTCGAAGAATCCAGACACGTTGGCGATCTTCGTCGCTTAACAGCAACTCTTCACGACGAGTTCCAGACCTCCGAATATTGATTGCGGGATAAACACGACTTTCCGCCATCCGGCGTTCAAGATGCAATTCTTGGTTGCCAGTTCCCTTGAACTCTTCGTAGATCACCTCGTCCATCCGTGAGCCTGTTTCAACAAGTGCCGTTGCGACGATAGTAAGACTGCCGCCTTCTTCGATGTTACGTGCTGCGCCAAAGAATCGTTTCGGGCGTTCGAGCGCATTCGCGTCCACGCCGCCCGTCAACACACGACCAGTTGTCGGTGTAGCTGTGTTGTAGGCTCTAGCCAGTCGCGTAATCGAATCGAGCAAGATCACGACATCACGTTTCTGCTCGACAAGACGTTTCGCCTTCTCAATTACCATCTCGGCGACTTGGATGTGTCGCTTGTGGGACTCGTCAAACGTACTCGCTACGACTTCTGCATTGACGAGACTCTTCATCTCGGTGACTTCCTCGGGTCTCTCATCGATCAACAATACGATCAAGGTCACATCGGGGTCGTTCGCAGTGATCGACTGCGCGATGGCCTGGAGCATGAGTGTCTTACCTGCTTTCGGTGGCGACACGATCAAGCCGCGTTGTCCTTTGCCGATGGGCGCGATGAAGTCGACGATCCGTCCAGAAAGGTCTTCGGTACTTCCGTTGCCACGCTCTAAAGTGAGACGTTGGGTCGGGAATAGTGGCGTGAGATTTTCAAATAGGATCTGACGGCGGCGTTGCTTGGTATCAACCTGTTCTTGATTGATGTTGTCAATCCGCATGAGCGCAAAGTAACGCTCACCATTGCCGTTACGAGGTGCCCGAATTTTGCCGGAGATACTGTCGCCCGTGCGCAGTCCGAGTCGGCGGATTTGGGTGTGAGAAACGTAAATATCGTCAGGACCCGCCTGATAGCTCGTAAAGGGTGAACGAAGGAACCCGTAGCCGTCATCATGGATCTCCAGCGTCCCCTCACCACGAACATCCTCGCCTTGTTTCGTAAGTTTTCGAAGAATTCCTAAGATGATTTCTGGTTGTTTAGCGCGGTGAAGGTGCTCGACGCCATATTCTTCGGCGATAGTGAGTAATTCGTCGATTGGCTTTTGTTTAAGGTCTGATAAATTCACCATGTTAGCTTGATTAATCGAAGGGAAAACGTTGCACAACGACAGTGCAAATGGAAAAGTTAAAGAGGGTTTGACAACCGTCGGAACAACGGTCGCTCAGGCGTAGTGCCTTTGGTAGGAAAGATTTTAGCAGCTAAATCGTCGTATGCGTCAAAAGTTTTTACGATGTCGGTGAGTTGCGCATGGACGACACAATAATTTAGGTATGACTCATTCCCGATTTGCAGAGATGCGAATGGTTCTCGCGCACGGTGTTCTCCTCATCTTGTTAGCGGGTGCGACGTTTCCACTGTGTGTGAAAGGTGAAATTGCTTTTCGCGAGGTCGCTGCTGACGCAGGGGTCGATTTCGTGCACCAAAGTGGTGCGTTAGGGCAACGATGGACTTTGGAAATCACCGGTGCGGGCGTCGGTTTGCTGGACTACGACAACGATGGCAAATTGGACATTTGGGTCGTGCAGGGTGGTCCATTGAAGGATCGAACGGGAGACTTACCAACCGATCGCCTCTACCGCAATGTCTCCAAGGGTTCGGAACTCGAGTTTCAAGACGTGACAGGCTCTGCTGGTCTCGGTGCAGAGACGTACGGTATGGGTGTTGTCACGGGCGACGTTGACAATGATGGCGACATGGATGTCATCACGTTGAATTTCGGCAGGAACCAGCTGTTCCTCAATTGGGGCACGCGTTTTAAAAAACGTGTAGATAAAGCGCTTATGAAACCTTCCGATTGGTCGATCTCCGGCAGCCTCGCGGACTTGAACGGCGACGGTTGGCTCGACTTGTACGTCGCCAATTACATGGAATTTCCGCCACTCGATAAATACAGGGTGTGCCGACGCCTTTCCACGCGCAAAGGATATTGTGCGCCGAGTAACTTTGATCCCACGCCAGATCAGCTGCTGTTAAACGAAGGGAATGGAGTATTTCGGGACGTATCGAAAGATTTCGGAATCGAGGGTGCAGCTGAACGGGGTATGGGAGTCGTAATTGACGACCTCAACGGTGACGGTATGCCTGATATTTACGTAGCGAACGATATGGCGATGAATTTCCTGTGGTTGAATAGAGGCGGTAGCCAGTTCGTCGACGATGCCCTGCTTAGTGGTGTCGCGGTAAATGGTCATGGCATGCGAGAAGCGAGCATGGGAGTTTCTGTGGCGGATTGGGATCGGGATTTCGATCCTGACTTATTTTTGACGCACGACCTGAAGGAGAGTAACACGCTCTATTCATATGAACACGCAGGTTGGTTTTCGGATCAATCTATTCAGTCGGGATTAGCACCAGCAAGCATGTCAAAAACTGGGTTCGGAACGGTGTTCTTCGACGTAGAGAACGATGGCGACTTAGACGTGTTTATTGCGAACGGGTCGGTCTCGATGATCGATGCGCAGTTGGCGAAACGACTAGAACCACCTTTACGGCAAACAAATCAATTGTTCATCAACAACGGCACAGGGAAATTCAAAGAGACAGAAGCGACGACACTGAGTCAATTCGAAGAGGTGAGTCGTGGGGCGGCAATGGGTGATCTCGACAACGATGGCGATGTCGATCTGGTCGTCTCGAACAACGATGGTCCCGTGCGGATTCATCAGAATGTCTCGACGAATTCCAATGGGATGACGAACCACTGGCTCGGCGTGAGATTGTTGACCTTAGGTCGCGACGCAATTGGCGCCGTTGCGTGGCTCAAAGGTGAATCGAGGGAACGTAAAGTCGTGCGTACGGACGGGAGCTACGCGTCTGCTCACGATCCTCGATTGATTTTCGGCTTGGGTGATAACGCTGCAACACCGACGTTGCAAGTGAAGTGGCCAGATGGGGTTATTGAGACGTTTCCAGACTTGGCGGTCAATCGCTACCATGTTTTGACTCAATCGTTGCCGTGACTTACCGATGCGTGGGCGCGAGGCGCTTTTTCACCGCGTTTTTCATTGTGTTAGCGACGACCCAATCCGCGAATGAGATTTTTCTTGAAGGCATAGAAGAACCGCTCGCTACTGTTGCGAGTGCGGCATACGAAGCGGCACTTAGTAGCGACATCAATTTGAATCCTGAGCTTGTCGCTAACAGATGGGGTGAGTTAGGCATGTTGCTTCAAGCTCATAACTTGCACGAACAGGCAATCGCAGCGTATTCGAACGCTCTGACGGTAGTTTCGGATCCCCGATGGCTTTATCTTCGAAGTATCGCTTATGGTGAATTAGGTCTCCTGCAAGAATCGATCGACGATCTCATATCGGTGACGCGTTCGATGCGCGAGGTTGCGATTATTTGGTATCGATTGGGTCAAGCTTTGTTGAATGCTGGGAGGGTTTCTGATGCCAAAGAAGCGCTGACCAACGCGTTGGCTTTAGACAAGGATTTGGCTGCAGCCCACATGTCGCTAGCCGATGCGCAAATACTTGATGCCGATTACGCTAAAGCCAAGGAGTCGTTACAACAAGCGTACGAACTCCAACCACAAGCCGGTCAGATCGCATACCGGTTGGCTTTGGTCGAACGTGAACTAGGCGACTTGCGTTCAAGTCAGCTATGGTTGGAAAAGCGAGTTAATCAGTTTGCCCCCGTTGTTGAAGATCCGATGCTGGTCCTGGTAGCGCAATACAGCACGAATCCGACGTTTTTCATATCCGCCGCTCGACGGGCGTGGGAACGAGGCGATCGTGAAACAGCGTTGGAAGCGTACCGTCAGGCCATTGCGCTTGAACCGGAAAATGTTGAGAACTTAATCGGCTACACGCAGTTGCTCATCGCGCTAAATCGTTACGATGAAGCGTCAAAGACACTCGATGCGATTGGCGATATTTCGTCCGATGGAGGCATGTTCTGGTATCTTCGTGCAGTTACCTATTTAGAGAAGGACTTAGTCCTTGCAGCGCAGGACGCGATAAACAAAGCGCTAGCCATAGATCCCACTCCGAAAGCATTGGCTCTGGAACGTGAAATTAAAGAATTACGAAAGTACGACTGAAAAAAGACGAAAATTAAGGCATTAATAGGCGGCAAAGGCGCTTGACAAGTCTGCTTGCGAGCGTATTGCGGAAGGAGATCTGGTTAACTACACCTCCTAGCTAGCAGCTGATTGGAAGCAGCTCGACTGTTAGACGATTGGCGTTAATCGTGACACCTTAACCTAAAATTTGCGTAGAAGGAAGAAACCAAGCGTACGCCTTTATTGTGCAATTGATGTGATAGAGACCAATCAATTGCGGAGACTTTCTCCGTTGCTCGTCGTACTAGCACTCTCATCAAACGGAATTGCGACTGCACAGGACGAAGGAATCACCGAAGAGACGATCGCGGCGAGAACCGATCGAGAGTACCAGATTGAGGAAGAACTGATCGTCCAAGGTACGCCGGATCGGATAAAAAGCCCTAATCAGATACTTCGGGGATACGACGCACGAAACATGGGTGGTTATTACTACAAGCTGCGCATGTACGAGAAAGCGTATCCCTATCTAGTAGAAGCGGCACAGGAAGGCTTCAAAATGTCGCAGGCTAGGTTAGGCTATATCTACCAGAAAGGTCTTGGTGGTGTTGAGCGCGACTGGGTTAAAGCAGTAGGCTGGTTGGGTGTTGCGGCGTCGCCGAGTTCCGATCCTGAAATCATGAACTATTGGAAGAACCTGAGGGCGAAGATTCCGGAACAGAACTTGCCGATGATCCAAGACATCATTGAAGAATATGTGTCGAAATATGGCAGCAAAGCGACGGGTGTCACTTGTGACATTAATCGTGCTGCCGGGACGCATATCGCTCGCATGCGTTGTCTCTACGACGACGAGATCGAGTATCGTGACCCAGCTGATACGTTGGGTATCCCTCAGGTCGAAATTGACACTAGCGTTGGTGGTGGCGGTTCGGCACCGTTCTAGTGTTCGTCTGAATTACAACGAGGTATTGCGCACAACTGCGAAAGGACTCGTTCGAACCAATTCAAATGAGGTAACTCATCAATGATCGAATTGAAACAATCGACAATGCAAGTGATCTTGATCTGCATTGGAGTCGCCTTTGCACCGATGACTTTAGCAGTTGGTGAAGAAATCGTCGTGATCGGCGAAGCCTCAGAAGGTCCTGGTCCACTCGAAATGGTTGAGATCATGAACGCCCATGTGACGGCTGGTCAGCTTTACCGTAAGAAAAAATACGCAGAGGCGTTAGAGTATCTGGAAATAGCTGCAAAAGGGGGCATGAAACGTTCTCAAGCGCAGCTAGGCGCGATTTTGCTCGGAATGACCGGGACGGACGAAGTACCACGGGATACTAAACGTGGCGTTGGTTGGCTTGGGGTTGCCGCATACGGTAGTACGGAACCCGCATATCGAAAATCTTATGAGGACGTTTACAACGCGATAACACCTGCACAGCATCCGATGATTGACAAGATAGTGGACGGTTACATCGAGAAATACGGACCGGAGGCTACCAAAGTATCGTGCGAACAAACACGTCGCGCAGGTACCAGAATGTCGAGGTTAGTCTGCACTTTCGATGACTTGCACAAGTATCGTGATCAATTAGATGCAGAAACGTTCGGTGCACTAAGTGCTGACGGACAGATTACCGACTATGCCGAAAACTATCGAAGTGGCGGCTTTGGTGGTACCGGCGGCGGTGGCGGTGGTGGCATCGGCGGTGGTGGCGGACCAGGCGGCGGTGGTGGCGGCGGCGGACCGCGCGGTTTCTAACCAGGACGTACGTCTTCGCTAGGTCGCTCAATCCGGTGATAAGATTCCGTTATTGGCTGATGGTGTACTGACGTGAGAAGCGCAATCGACAAGCAGCGTACTTACACGAAGCATATTGCAGCGTCAGCGATCTTGCTCGTCATGTCACTTGCGATCACTGCGGACGAACGCCACACACAGTTCGACACGCCGCACGCAGGTCACACCGACGCGGGGATGGAGCATTTGATCGTGACTGGCGAAGCTGAGGACTCGATTGAAACCGAGCGAAGAGCATATCTCGATCATCGTCGCGGCATGTTCTTGTATTCACGTGGTCAATACGACGAAGCACTTCCGTATTTGATGTCATCGGCCAAACACGGCTATAAGGATTCGCAAGCACGTTTAGCGCATCTTTACCTACATGGATTAGGAGGCGTTCGACGTAGCGATGTGGTCGGCATAGCGTGGATGGGGGTGGCTGCACACGGCGAGACGACGCCAATCATTCAACGTCGCTACGACGAATTGATGGCTGCAGTGCCACCCCATCACATGGAATCGCTCAAACGAGTTGTTGAGGAATACGTAGAGAAGTACGGCAAATTCGAACAGAATGTCGAGTGTGATGTCGCCAAGCACGCAAGTACACACATTTCAAAGAATCGATGCTACTTTGAGTACGAGTTCGCAGTACTTTCTGCATTAGAAATTGCGGACATGCAGGAGTACTATCGAGACATGATCATTCCTCCGGATCAAAATTCGTCGTTTGCGGGTTTGGATAACTTGACGCGCGTACCGGTACCTGTTGAGCCCCCTGCGCCACCAGCTCCCACCAACTGACGCAGCTTAAAAACACGACGCAACGTCTAACAGAAAATCCCGCATTCTGTATCAATGTAGTAGTCCATCTGCATGGACTACGACCCGAGCGGGAGTTTTCTCGTTTCGAATGCCTGCCATTGAAGCGTGTGCAGGAAATGAGGGGGAATAAGGGCTTCAGCGAACGATGTGGAAATTGAAATAGGCATTGAGGATTTCAACAACTGTCTTCGTTCTGTGGACGATTATCACACTATCAATCGAAAGTGCTAACGCAGAGATTTTTCGCGACGTAACTGACAGTTCAGATTTAGATTTTGCACACCAAAACGGCGAGCACGGCGTACTCTGGCTAGCTGAAATCCTTGGCTCTGGGGTGGGCGTTCTAGACGTGGATGACGACGGCCTCTTGGACATCTGGGCAATCCAAGGAGGCCCGCTTCTAAAACGTCAAGGTGCCTTGCCTTCGGATCAAATATTCAAGAACGTAACGAGGGAGGAAGGTCTTCGATTCCGACCAATAACAGCTCAGGCGAGTGTTAACGCTACGCGTTACGGGATGGGAATCGCAACAGGCGACGTTGATCGTGATGGCGATGTCGATGTGTTCCTCGCTAATTTCGGACAAAACGAACTTTGGATAAATCGCGGGAACGGTTCCTTCGACGAGAGGAGCGTGGCGCACGGTCTCGTGGGTGAAGAGTGGTCTATAACGGGCTCGTTTGTTGATGTCAATCGTGACGGACTACTTGATCTCTATGTCGTGAACTATGTTGGCTTTACAACGGCTACGCATAAGGAATGCTTAGGTATTTCACTTAGACCCGACTATTGCGCCCCTTCGGCATATGCACCAACACCGGATCAGCTCTATTTGAATATTGGCGACGGCATATTTCAGGATGAGTCAAAGAGTTCGAATATTGATTCGAACGCTGGTGGTGGCTTGGGGGTGATTAGTGCAGATTTTGACGCTGACGGATTGATCGACCTGTATGTAGCGAATGATCCGACTGCGAACTTTCTTTGGCGAAATCTCGGATTGGGTAGATTCATAGACATTGCTCTGGTCACAGGGTCAGCAGTGAACGGTGACGGCAAATCTGAAGCTAGCATGGGAATCGATGCACGCGATTTCGATCACGATTGTGACACGGATCTTTTCATGACGAATCTGACGGCGGAGACAAATACGCTTTTTCGAAATTCAGGTAAAGGTTGGTTTATTGACGCGACGAATCAAGCGAAGCTCGGCGCGTCTAGCTACCCATACACCGGATTTGGCACAGGATGGGTCGACATCGACCTTGACGGGGATCTGGACTTGTTCGCCGCAAATGGTGCAGTGTCATTTTTAGCAAATGAAGACCGATCGTCGGAGGAGTTTCCTCTTGGTCAGCGCAATCAGCTTTGGGTGAACACCGGTCAAGGACAATTTGTTGAAGTTTTGGACGACGAGATCGTTGTTGCCGAAGAGACAAGCCGTGGTGTTGCGTTCGCGGATCTCGACAACGACGGTGATCCGGACATACTAGTGGCTAACAATAGCGGACCGTTGCGCGTTTTCGAGAACGTCACGTCGTCAACGAACAACTGGATTGGATTGACGGTCAAAGATCAACATTCGTATGCGTATCACGCCAAAATTAACATCGTTGGCGAGTCGTGTGTGAGTCGAGTCGTTCGTACGGATGGAAGTTATGCATCGGCGAATGATCCTAGAGTTGTCTTTGGATTGGGGAAGACGACTAGCAAACCACGGATCAACATCGCTTGGTCAGATGGCGAAACACAAACATTCGGTCCTTTGGCGATAAACCAATATCACGTTCTAGAAAGATGAAACGATGTCAACGATAAAGAAGAGACAGCTCATCGGCGTCGTGTTTACCACGTTATTAGCGTTGTACGTATGTGCTAATGATCTTGAGCAAGAACTGCAGTTCTTACCCGCCGAACTTGCAGACGACATACTCCGTATGAAGGCACATTCTGACGCGCAACTTGCAACAGAGTCCGACCCTAGTGTACGAGCGGAAATACTCGGACAGCTCGCTTTCATATATCACGCGCAACAGATGCTTAATTCGGCAGAGGCAGCCTACGAGGAAGCTCTGGATAACGATGAGGTGTATGCGTATCGCTATTTACTTGCAATCATCGTATTGCAACGCGGCGATACCGAAGATGCAGTCGCGCACTTAGATCAAGTTGTGCTAAGCAATCCAGACTACGTTCCGGCTTGGTATCGTCTCGGCAATCTCAAACTCTTGCAAGGTGATGTATCGGGAGCAGAAACGGCATTCCTTAACGCACAGAAAATCTATGCCGATTCCGCGGCAATCATGGTAGGCGTTGCAGACGTGGCACTAGCACGTGAAGACTGGGAAAGTGCAATTGAGCAGCTGGAAAAAGCTGCGGTCTTTGCGCCGAATAACGGACAAATTGCCTACAAACTCGTTACAGCCTATCGGCAACTTGGCAATCAAGATAAAGTAGATCAGTGGATGCCTTTAGCTAACTCATCAATGCAACCGCCGCCACTGACAGACCCGCTGATGGTAGAGCTTGCAGGATTGAGTCGTAGTGGGAGGTTTTTTAGTCAAGCGGCAGATTGGGCATTCCAGAGGGGCGATCGGGAAGCTGCTCGCGATGCATTGCTTCAGGCTACTCAGCTCGAACCAGGTAATCTTGAATATGCACTGAAATACGCCGCTTTTCTAGAGCTCACAGGAGCAATGGATGAGGCGGTCACGGAAATTAAGAGATTCCTCTCAGTTCGTGAAGATGCGGCTAGTGCATGGTTCTTCCTCGCGCGATTGTTTCGTGATTCGGAAGATGGAGAGACCTTTCTCCAAGGTCTCGTAGCAGTACAGAAAGCAATAGAACTCGATTCGGAAGAAGACATCTATCGCGCGTTAGCAGCGGCCATGTCCCTGCAAGCTGCGTTGTACCCACACGCACAAGAGTACTACATGCAACTTGTAGAACGGAATCCATCAAACCCGTACTTCTATTACTGGTTCGCGCTATCACGTCTAGCGGAGAGCCAATGCGACGGTCGTGACGCGCTACAGCGCGCAATCTCACTACGTAGGAATTGGGGTGAAGCACACGTCGCACTTGCACGTGCTGACGCGTTTTGCGGAGATCTTGCCGCGGCCACGCAACGATTGGACGCATTGGCGAAAGCCGCCGCCGACCGCGATATTCAGTCTGCGCAAGCCTACGTTGCATTATTGAAAGGCGACCTAGAAAACGCGAGGTTGCTGTCGGAACCGTTGTTACCAGATCCTGACGCTCAAATGGTGGTCGACTCGATTGATGCGAATTCACGACCTGATCGACTATTCGCGGACAACTCGAGCTGGTGGATTCCACCCGAGCTGGTGAATTAGCTGAGTATTCCTAACGAGAACTAAATACTCACGATTCGACGGTATCGCAGACGACTTTACATAGCGTACCGCATTCGGATCTGGAATCGCCAGTTTTAAATCGCTAACGTCTAGGTTAAGACTTACAGCGATTCTCACGATTGAAATATTTCCGGTAAAATTACCGGACATCAAGGACATCATGACAAAGATCAAACCTTCTCCTGTCACAGAGTGGCGCAAGCGGCGAAAGCGCGAAGGCTTCGTGCGCGTCGAACTACAGGTAAAGAAAGAAGATGCTTCACTGGTTCGGGATGTTGCCAAGGCGCTGCTTGATCCTGAGCGCGAATCCAAGACTCGCAGTGTATTGCGTAACGAAATAATGAGTCCACGTGTTGGAGGACTCAAGGCACTGTTGGATTCAGCACCTCTTGAGGGCATCGATTTGGAACGTCCACGCGATTTTGGGCGTGATACGAGCTTTTGACTTTTTTAATCGACACGAACATCATCTCTGAAGTGCGAAAGCGCGACGGTTGTAATTCCGCCGTAGCCGCATGGTGGAATGACGTCGCTGAGAATGATGTGTGGCTTAGTACATTAGTAGTAGGCGAGATAAGAAAAGGTGTGGAATTGGCACGTCGCAACGATGTCCGGAAAGCCGATTTGCTTGAGCGGTGGCTTGCGGAGGTGATGTCGAGTTTCGGAAATCGAGTTCTCCCCGTCGATGCGGCTGTTGCTGAGGAATGGGGGAGGATGAACGCGATCCGTCCTCTTTCAGTGGTCGATTCACTTTTGGCAGCAACAGCCAAGGTTTACGATCTGACCTTCGTGACGCGAAACTTAAGTGACGTGGCGGGATTAAACGTGGACGTACTAAATCCGTTCGATCCCTAGTCACTTCTATTGCCTACTTTCGTAGCGATTTAGGATCGAATACTGGGATCAGCCTGGCAGCGGCACACGACCCCTGTGTCATTTCGCAGTCATAGTTGGAGCTATTACCTTCAGTTTGTTCGGTCTTTCGACTCTCCTTCCCCCTTGGATAACGTATACACGTTGTTTGTAGCAAACGAACCGAATGATTCCGACTTCCCATCTAGCCAAGTAACCGTTACGTCAGAAAGCTCTTGCGAATTAGCGGTACCGAAATGAACGTGCGGATCGTGCGCAGATAGATAACTACCGTCCGTCTGTACACGCTGAATAAGAACTTTGTTGTCCAGACGCACGGTGACTCTAGCGTTATATGCGTCTCGGCCGAACTCATTTAGAACGCGGAACCGTGTGCTCCCGAAATTGTTGGTAGCTCGGCGCAAGTTCATAAGCAACGACGCCTTGGCGTCCTTATTGACGACTACCAAGTCCTGAGCTCCATCACCATCAAGATCTCCTATCGCCAATCCTCGACTGGTTCGCTCAAGAGGCTCTTGAGTGCCACCTTCTGGTAGGACTAACTGGAACTGACCGGAGCATTTGCCTTGATAAAGTGTGTTAGGTTCCTGGAAGAAATCCGGTTTCGCCAAATCCTCTTCATCGTGATAGACGCTGCCATTCGCTTGATAGAGGTCATAGCAAGAGTCGTTATCCAAATCCGATGCGATCAGTCCGAATCGAGTGTATCGACGACTGTGAGCTCCGAGTCTCACGACACCAGTCGCGTCTGTGAAGTACGATCCTTCGTTGCGGAAGAACGAATCTGTTTGCTCCTCAATGTTCACCACCAGGACGTCGAAGTCGGCGTCCGAGTCGAAGTCAAAAGTTGCGACGCCCATCCCCGCTTTCTCTATTCCATGGTCGTCCATTGCAGATCCCCAATACCAGGCATCGTTCGTAAAGGAGAAATCTCCATTGTTGAGCCACAACTGATTTACCATCGAGTCATTTGCAACGAATACGTCTATCCAACCATCGTTGTTGATGTCTACGCTAACAACGCCCAGACCATTACCGAAAGCTGAAGCCAATCCGGCTTTAGTCGAAATGTCGGTGAATGTGCCATCACCGTTATTTCGAAACACGCGATCCATCGCGGCATAGTTGTGAAGAGGTACGCAGTACGTCTGAATATTTGTTGCATAACAATCTAATGCGGTCGATGGATCCCAATGAAGGTAGTTAGCGACGTAGAGGTCAAGGTCACCATCTCGATCATAGTCTGCGAACGATGCGGCGGTTCCCCAACTGTCATCCCCTACGCCGGCGGCCGCTGTAACATCAAAAAATAGACCCGATCCATCATTCTGGAGGAGCGCATTCGGACCCACGTTTGTGACATAGATATCAACGTCGCCGTCATTGTCGTAATCCCCTGTCGCGACGCCCATGCCGTATCCAGAATTTGCGTGGTCATCCAGTTGCTCAGACTTTCGAAAAGTGCCGCTACCCTCGTTCAGGTAGAGCTCATTGTGTCGAGAGTCAGGATCTATTCGATGTAAGAAGCCGCTCTGGATAAAGTAAACGTCTAGGTCGCCGTCGTTTTCAACGTCGAGTAACGCTACGCCGCCGCCCGTTATTTCCGGTAGCTCGAATTCGCCCGTTGCGCCGCTGACGTGAGAAAAGGTCAAACCTCTTCTTTCCGCCTCGTTACTAAACCAAACGTCTGGAGTTATCTTCGGAAGAATTGAATCCTCCGCACAGGAACCAATGGTCAGTACGACGCATGCCACGCAGAAGTAAAGCGCTCCTTTGTAATGATGCCTCAATCGACTGAGCCGTCTTTGGGTAATTCGCTTTCGACAGATGATTGTTGGTTTGATGTCGGCGGTGCGCTTTTAGCGCGCAGACATTCTGAAATGCCCATGCGCGCTTTCTCATGGTTCTTATCGAGCGTTAGTGCCGTTTCAAAATAACTCAAGGCTCGGTCACACCTTCCTTCAGCGCCGAGAATAACGCCGGCATAGTAGTGAACATTCGGCGCAGTCGAGTCCAAGTTGATTGCAGTTTCGAAACTTTCAAGCGCGCCTTTAGGATTGCCATTACGTAATCGCACAAATCCGAGTTCTTGATGGGCGATTTGAAGTTTTGGATAGATATCTATGACGTGTTCAAGGTGTTCAGCTGCTTTCAGGTTGTTTTCGTGACGCTGATAAATAGAAGCTAACAATAGATGAGATGGATAGTGCACAGGTTCGAGCTCGATTGCCTTCAGGAGATGTTCTCTGCCGACATCGAACATTTGGTTTTGAAAGTAGGCGAGTGCGAAGTGGTACTGTACATTGAAATCAGCTCGTTCTTCCGCATCAAAGTTATGAAGCGCAGCTAGAGCTTCGTCGACTAAACCACTTCCGAGCATGAGTTCGACATCGTGAATTCTCTTGTTTTTGCCTCTTGCATGGGTACGCATTTCGGCTAGTAATGGATCATCGAACCACATCGATTTAGCTTGAGAGGCGAATTGGAGGTACTCGCGTGACTTCGTCTCGTCGCCGATTGCTCGCCATGTATCACTGAGTAATCTAAATGCGAACGGATGGTTTGTTTTAGTAACGACTGGCGTTAGCAGATTAAGTGCTTCGGCGTGATTCTCAGTTTTGAGAAGTGCAAGAGCTATGCCAAGTTCAGCGGCGGGACCTGCACCAAGATCGACCGCTCGTTTAAAAGCTACGCGTGCCGCGCTTGGTTCACCGCTGTCCAACAACCAATTTCCAAGCCTAACGTAGACTGCGGGATACGTGCCGTCCGTTTCAATGGCGCGATTCGCGCTCTCGATCGCCCCTGATAGATCGCCATTTTTCTGCTGGCGCAACGCGAGGAGATACAGCCATTTAAACACCGCCGGATTTCGTTTGGTTGCCACGCGATAAGTCGCCTCGGCAGCAAGGTCAAAGCCATTTGCATCGTACGCCATCGCCAAGTGGCCGATGTCATCTTCATCTGAACCTTGCGCGGATGCTGCGTTAGCTAGCGCAACTAAATAGTCTCGGAGTCCTTCATCGGAGATACGAGAGACGACTGAGGACGGTAACGTGATCTGTGGCGACCCATGGGTGCTCTCTGACTGGCCATCAGGTTGACAAGCGCCAACTAACGTGACGGTCGCACACATAGCCATGAACCGGACCACAAATGAGGAACGCTGTTGAGGTATCAATGCCTTCAAAGTAAGGCGGGAGCCGCTATTCTGTCACTGGTTTGCGATTTTAGAAACCGAAAGCGTTAGAGCGAAAAGCGAGTCGTAGGTTGTCGGGCACGGGGTACATGCGCAGACAGCCATGCCTCGACGAGGTATATAGCTTTGTTTACTAAACCCTCAGCTAAGACCGTAGGTGAAGCAAATAATGCCTATTAAGTGTCGCGTCTATGTGCAAATCTCCTCATGATGCCAAGCTGTGGTCGTGGAATACTGCGATTCCAACGCGAGAACAAGGGGGTTCGTGCAAATGAGCGTAACAACAAAAATGAAAAAAAGTGCATTTTTCTCTTGACAAATGACCATGAAACATTTAGAAACACCACTGCAAAACTCCGAATCCTTGTGCGAGCTGGGAAGGTCGCATTCATTCGGGGTAGACCTTTATGTAGTTAAAGGTGAAAAAGAGGGGAGGAACCCATGCAGAATCACTTCAACAAGTGGGTGTCGCTTGTCGCTGTTGCGGGCCTTATCTGGTCGGCTGGTGCCTTTGGGCAGCAAGCCGACGAAGCAGATGAGGAAGAAGAAGAGGAAGCGGAGGAAGTAGAAGAACTGATCGTGACGGGGTCATTTATCCGTCGCGATAACTTCGACTTGCCGTCGCCGATGCACGTAACAGACGAGCTCGATATTGAGCTTGCAGGCACACCCGATATGGGAGACATCATCTTCGACCAAACGTTCCAATTTGGCGTCAACGCCAATGCGGCTCCGTTTGAAGGTGACGCTGCCGATGACCAACAGTGGAACCAAGGCTCAGAGGTCTGGGCCAACATCCGCGGGTTGGGCGCACGCGCCACAATGACCATGATGGACTCTCATCGACTACCCGCGGATACGAATACGTGGGGACGTCGAACTGGCGTTGACGTAACCAATACCTATCCGCAAATTGCGGTCGGGCGCGTTGAGACGATTCTCGACGGTGCGTCCGCCCTCTATGGTGCGGAAGCGGTTGCTGGCGTTATCAACATCATCCCGAACAAGAACTTTGAAGGTCTTCGGGTCAACTACAACAACCAAATGGCTTTGCGCGGAGGTGCGCCGAACCAAGGGTTGTCGATGATTGCCGGTGCCCAAGGTGAGCGTACAAAAGCTGTCTTCTCGTTGGAATTGCGAGATATCAGCCAGATGGCGCATACGGAACGTCCAGAGTACATCGTTGGATTGCGGAATCCGTGGAATCTACAGATTGCGCCTGGTTGGTCAGACTCAGGTGGTCGTAGCAACCCGGGTGATTGGCGCATACCGCAACGAAACTCAACGGGTGAAATTAGCTATGGGCCGTTACCCGAGGACGTACTTCACAACGCAGGTAATAGACTTGCAGATTCGCTTGGGACCGTTCCCGAAAACTGGCGTCAACTTGGTTCAGGTGAATGGTCGAACTATTACCCAGATCCTGGCTGCGCTTATGGCTTTGGTGCTGGATACGATGACAATGGGACCGTTGATGAACGTGTCGTACGACTCAGTACCGACGATCAAGCCATTGATTCAAGAACTGGTGAACCGGCAGATGTGAGACCTTGGCAGTGGGTTAAGAACGACTACGATAAGCGTGGTAGTTTCTTAAACGGTATCTTGACGCCATGGGGCGGTGGAGGTAACTGTCGAAACATCATCGCCGACATGCAAGACATGCAGGCCGAGTCCGATCAATACAAAGGATATGCGTTCTTTGAGCATGAATTCAATGACTACGTGAGCATCCACGGTGAGATCGGCTTAACTGTATTGGATTACTACACTCGAGACGTGACTGGTGGACTGGACGAAACGCCTTCAGGTATGTGGTTTGGTAAGCGCGTACCGATCGCGATCGGTTCCAATCCTGGAAACCCGTTCCGGGCAATCGCTCAAAACTCTTGGTACGATCCAGCAACTGGTGCGACGTTTGGGAGTGGCTCTTCGATCCCTGCAGAAGCACGAGCTCATCCAGGGTTTACTACGGACCTGAAAGGCTTGAGTTGGGTCGATCTAAACGGCAACGGACTCTATGAGTATCTCGAGGAACCTGGTGAACTGTATGTCTTCGCGCAAGACTCGAACAACGATGGGATCCCCGACAGAACATGGGATTTGTCTGATGAAGCGAGTCTCGATGGAAGCGTAGATGAGAATGGCGAGCCGATTCCTGATGGCATCCCAGACGCGGATTTCAATGCTCAACGGCAGCCTGAAGCTCGCGTGATTCTGTTAAGCGCGGAAACTGATGCTGACATGGACGGTATTCCAGATCGCTTCGACGGTGACTTTGCAGAAATGGGAAGTGGCGGTATACGTCTCTTTGAAGATGTGCGTCAGCCCGACGGCGACCTAAACGTTCATCCAAAGCAGGTTCACAATCTGAATATTGAATGGGCTGACCTTGACGGTCACGGTATTGGCATGTACCAACGACGCGCACAACGCGATAACGTACGTTTTCGTCTTGGCGCAGAGATTCAAATTCCTGATACGACTTGGATCGTAAACTCTGATTTCATTTATGCGCGTGGTAAGCGTGAGCGACAATATCCTGAGCCGCAATGGTGGCTGTACGTAGACTCGCTTCGCTGTCAAGGCGGTGGCGATGATCAAGCATTGCAAGCTTGCTTCAATCCATTCAGCACTTCCTACCTCGCACATACACCGGACGGCCAGTTTATTGGCGACCCGTCGAACAAATTCCCTGATGACGATGATCCAGGTTGGACCCCCGCCGATCATCCAGCGGTGAACACGGAATTCGAGGTTCGAAATGCTGGTATTACGATGGAGTACAACCTTCAAACGCTAGGTATGGATCTCTTTGACCTAACCGCATCGAACTCGAATCTCTTCGCATTGCCTTACAACGATGCTCCGGTCGGCTTCGCGATCGGTACGCATTGGCGTGAGGAGACGGAGGAGTATCGTTCAAGTGTGATCAATCAATCCGCACTTGGTGGCGGTAAGCGTGGCTTCCGTGTAAGCGGCCAACGCTCCTCGGCAATTTATGCCGAGCTGCAGTTACCTCTCATCCAGGACGATGTCTTTGGAGACATGGAAGTGCAGATCGCAGGTCGATACGCTGAGATTTACACCTACGGCGTTATCGGTCAGCCGGGGAATGTCACCTTTACGACCACAATTCCGAAAGTTGCAATGCGATATTCGCCAACGGATTGGTTGGCAGTTCGCGCAAGTTTGACGGAAGGCTTCGTAACGCCGGGTCTATACGCCCTATTTGGCGAACCCGGTCAGTACGGCGGTCAGCGTGCAATTGGCACGCCTGCGCCGGCGACTGTAGGCGACTATCTCTGTTATAACTTCCCAGAGCTTGCCGCGGGTGATGATCCAGCCTGTACTCAAGAAGGTATGGGCGTAAACGCTCGAAACGTTAACACGTTTGCAGGTCCGAACTCTGATCTTGGACCGGAATTCTCCGAGCTGTGGAACGCTGGTTTCTCGTTCAAATTGCTTGATGGCACGATGGTATTCGACGTCGACTACACAAACGTCGTGTTCAAGGGCAAGGCTGAACAAGCTGGCGCTGACCGCAACGTGAACGTGAATGAAATCGGCCTCGAAGAGTGGTACGCTGCAAGGCAATGCCCAGGACCAGGCACTCCGCTGAAGTGGTTCGATCCAACCAACATCACGGAAGAGGAATATCCTTGGTTATTTGTGCCATCACCGGCAGATCCGACTATTTCGATCTTGGTCACGCCGCGAGAGTACGTCGAGCTATATCCTGAAGAAGCGGCTTGCAAGGTGCAAGCTGCTATCGATTGGGTAGCTTCTGGCGCGAAAGGTGGCAAAGGTGAGGGTGGCACGGGTATTGGTAATGCTCGGGTTACTCGAGGCCGCGGTTCAACGGGTCTCGGTCTGGTTGACGTCGACCGCCCGTGGTTGCAAAACGGTGAGAATACAACCGAAACCGTCATCTATGCGCTAACCTATACCTTCGACGCGGAGGATATTCCGGTTATCGGCGGCGACTACGGAACGTTCGGATTAAGCGTGAGCGCAACGCAGTTGTTGAGCATGAGGAACATCCTGTATGCGGATGATCCTGACATTCCCAACGAAGCTGAGCATCCGCTCGCGGGTGTAGAAATCGAAGGTGTTGGCAATCACAACCAAGGTGGTGGTTCATTCACTATCGGTGGCTACAACGATGGCGGTTCAGCCGCTATGATGGAAACACTGGCGCCAGCTCCCGAGTTCCGTGTTAATCTCGGTCTTCGCTGGTTCTACAACGACCATATCCTTCAGCTGAGTGGACGCTGGCATGACAGCGTCACTACCCTTAATGCTGGATGGGATGAAGCTGTTGAAGCTGGCGTGATCACTGGTCGACCGAATGCGGATGGCGTACCGATTCCTGAGCAGGATGCGTGTGCGCATCGTTGGATTTGGCCGCAGTGCAAGATCGATTCGCGTCACTACTGGGATATGAGCTATACGTATCGCAGACCTGACACACTCGGTTTCAGCGAAATGACCGTGAACGTCGCGGTGAGAAATATCTTCGATACGTATCCTGACCTTGCATTAAGACAGCAAGGACACGAGTCCTATCTTGATAACATCATGGGTCGACAGGGATACACGTCGGTGACGTTCTCCTTCTAGTTCCTTCTTTATCTAACCAAAGAGTCGGTGATGGTTCGCCATCACCGACTCTTTTCATATTAAGCTGGAGAACGCATATTTATGGCGTGACTTAGGTTGAACTGATGGAATGGCACTGTGTCTCTAAATGAGATGTTCGAACACGTTATTCATAGGTCCGTTTTTCTTGTCTGCCTATTGATATATCTAGCGGGTTGCACTAAAGCGCCTTCGGAAGTGCACGCGCCGATTGACGCCTCAGGTGAAACAGAAGATGCTGAACTGAGGGAGTTCGTCTCAGGTATGTACGCAAGAGCTAACGAGGATCCTCATTCTCCGCTCCATCGCGGTAGATTAGGGATGGTTTATGACGCAAATGGATTTACGGAAGCCGCCGTTGTAACGTACAGACAAGCAGGTGTACTTGACGATAAGGACATGCGCTGGCCTTATTTGGAGAGTCTTGCGCTGTCAGAATTAGGGCGGATTGAGGAAGCAGTAGATGCGATGGGTACTGCGATTCAATTAGACTCGTCATACCTACCGGCTTACTTGGCGAAAGGCTATTGGATGATCGATCTTGGCGAATTTGTGAGTGCGTGTGATACATTTGAGCGTGCGTCGAAGGCTTTAAATGTGGATCACAGTACAGTCGCGCTGCAGTTGGGGTTTGCTCAGTGCTACGTTGAACTGGGTGAGAATGAGAAGGCGATTCAAGCACTTGATACTCTGCCTTCCAATGGCTTACCTGCGTATGCGGAATTTGTTCGGGATAGAGTTCGTCGGGCGGGAGACGACGCAACATCGGTCGAAAACAAGGAGATCGGTGTTGGGGACCTCGGACAAATTTCGTGGAAGGATCCGATCGCTGGTGAGGTCGTCGAATACACGAGAGGTCTCAGTAACGAATCGCTTCTCGCGCAGCAGTTGATTGAAGGTGGGCGAGCTGACGACGCCTTGTACCTTGTTGAGTCTTTGAGGGAACGTCACCCAAACGTGACGGTTCTGATCGAACTGCACAGCGCTGCGTTGATCGCGCTAGATAGAAGGAATGAAGCGATCACGACTCTACAAGACGGATTGGCTCGGCATCCTGAAGCTCACCTGTTGCACTTTAACCTCGGCTTATTGCTCGAAAGGACTAGCCAATTCGATGCAGCGTTGGATCACTATGGTCAAACAATTAAATATCGAGATGATTTCGTACCTGCATATGACGCAAAGGCAAAATTGCTAATTGCTCGGGACGAAACGGCTCTGGCACGTGAACTATTGGAATTTTCATTAGAACATCGAAGGCCTGATGTCACGACGTTTTATCTACTTGGCGTGCTTTATGGTGGCGAAGGAAATTGGCCACGGTCCGCCAATTATTTAACTAAGGCGAACGAATTAGAGCCAGCGAACATTGCGGTTCTTTCCAGTTTAGCGCTTACGTTGAGTGAGTTGGGACGCGTGAACGACGCTAAAGAGATGATAAATCACGCACTTGATATCGAACCAACCAATCCGAAAGTTCAACGCGCGGTTGCTACACTCGTTACGAACGGTGTGTTACAGTCAGTACGATAGAAGTGCAGCACAACCCGTCATTCGCGCCCGTCTAGGATAGACGACGTGCAAGTTAAAAAGTCCCCACATCTATCAATGAAACGAAATTGGGTAGCGCGAGCGCTATCCGCCTTCACATCGAATGACGAATAGTGTCTCGATTTGATGAGTTCAGAACGCTCTTCTGATGCGAATTGATTGCGGTCGGCGTCCCACCCGATGTCATGTTTGGATATTCCCTTGATTTCAGTTCGTGTGATTCGCGGAGCTAGCTTCTTAGTCGGTGTTCTTCTTCTAACGAGTTGTGCTGACTCGTTGGAATCTCGCGTTGTGTCGCTGACGTCAGTGGTAACCGACGAAGCAGATGAGAAAGTACAACAAAGAATCTCTGAATATCAAGAACGCGTTGTAAGAACACCGACGGATGCAGAAGCAGTTGGCGAACTCGGTGTCGTGTACGAATTACACGGGTTCGCCGAGGACGCGCTACTCGCTTATGAATTGGCCGCCGAGTTGGAACCAGACGAGTTTAGATGGCCGTACTACCATTCGATTTTGCTCGCCGCTAAATTCGATCTCGAGCGTGCGCTTGAGAAGATTGTTGACGCAATAGAACGAAATCCCGAATACGCGCCCGCGTGGTTTCAGAAAGGCAAGTTGCTTCTCGACAGCAGTCGCTATGAGGAAGCGCTAAAGTGCTTTGAGTACGCCGCAAGAATCTCTGACGACCCGTATGCACAGCTCGGTCAGGCACATGCGCATATGGGATTGAACGATCCAAGAGCCGCGCTCGAATCGATTGAACGTTCGGGTCCGCTCGAGCAACATGTAAACGTACAACGATTGCGCGCAGCGGCACTCATTCGTATGGGTAAGAGAAATGAAGGTTCACGGCTGCTTGATGGACTGTCGGCCGCCGCTCCGATTCGATGGACGGACCCTATCGCGGAGGAGAAGAGCAAACATGCCGTTGACCATATTGTCGTTCAGCTATCAAGGGCAGTTCGACTCATTCGTACAAGATCGTACGGACCGGCGCTCTTGTTGCTCTCAGAATTACGGGATGAATATCCAACTAATAAGCATGTTCTTCATCTTCTTAGTAGTGTGTACGAATTGCGGGGTGAGTATTACCAAGCTCTCAAAATACTCGATGAAGCCATGAGCTATCACCCGGATTTTTACGTTCTACGTACCGCGGCGGCAATAAACTTGAGCGCTCAAGGTGATCGGGCCGGCGCGATGACACAACTTGATAAAGCGATTGAGATTGATCCAAAGCTTCACTGGGCCTACTCTCAGAAAGCACAGTTGTTAATGGAAGAAAAACGTTGGCTCCAAGCTAGCCATTTGCTTGATCAAGCGATCGGCTTAAAAAAGGATGACGTTGACTTATACACGTATTTAGGCATCTGTCTAGGGTTTATGGATAGATGGCCAGAAGCGACGAATCTATTCCGTGTCGCTATTTCAATAGACTCAACCCATGTACCCGCATATATCAATTTAGCTCGGGCGGAGACGATCTTGAATAATGAAGAAGCGGCGCTAGCAGCGTTGGACAGTGCAAAACTGTACGGTGCAAGTGACGCGATGCTGGCGTCGATTGAGCAACAACGTGCACAGATTAAACGTATGCGAATACAAACGGTTAATCAGTGAGACTCATCATATGTTTAGCAGTCTGCACGCTAATCGGATCCTGTGCTCCATCTGATGGGGTTATCTCATCGATTCGATTAGCGGACGAAGCGTCAAAACGCGGACTAACCTACAAATACGTTTCTGGCGGAACGGCTGACCATCGGTTACCGGAAATCATGGGCGGCGGTGTGGCGCTCTTTGATGTGGAGCAAGATGGCGATCTCGATATTTACTTTGTGCAAAGCGGGTCGCTTGACGAACTATCAGCCGATCACGTAAATGCGCTCTTCGTAAACGATGGGTTCGGCCAGTTCGAACGACTGGACGCTGGCGACGCATCACGAAATCACGGATATGGTATGGGAGTTGCAGTTGGTGATATCAACAATGATGCATTACCGGATTTGTTTGTTACGCAACTAGGGAAGAACGTCTTACTGCTGAACGAGGGGGAAAATCGATTCAGCGACATAACCGAATCTGCCGGATTTAGATCAGACGACTGGTCAACTGCAACAGCATTCGCAGATTTTGACCTCGATGGCGATCTAGATTTATGGGTCGTGAATTACATCGAATGGAGTGAAGCAATGGAGCCGGAGTGTTACCAATTGATGCTTGGTAGCCGCGACTATTGTTCACCTTCTCACTACAACGCGCCTGCACAGGATCGAGTATTTCGCAACCAGGGTAATGGTCGATTCGTAGACATCACACAGACAGCGGGGATACAAGGTACGAAGGGCAACGGCTTAGGCATCGTAACGGCGGATTTCAACAATGACGGTTTGATGGATGTATTCGTAGCGAACGATACATCACCGAACAACCTGTGGCTAAATCAAGGGGGCTTTCGATTTGTGGACGAAGCGGCGGTCTGGAACTGCGCTGTCGACCAACACGGTGTCGCACGCGCTGGCATGGGTATCGTGGCAACCGATATCGACGACGATCGCGATCAGGATGTGATCATCGTGCACATCACGACGGAACCTGATTACGTCTTTCGAAATGAGGGCGAATATTTCCTTGATATTACAGCTGAGGTTGGCTTGAGCATCCACACCCAGCGATATACGCGATTCGGATTAGTCGTAGATGACTTAGATAACGATGGCTGGTTAGATATATTTGAAGCAAACGGTGCCGTCACGCGATCATCGAAACCGCATGAGGGAGACAAATTCGCCGAACCAAATTCGCTCTATAAAGGGCAGCCTGATGGTCGTTTCCACCTACTTGAGCATTCCGACGTAATAAACACTAGTCGAGGCGCGGCCGTAGGTGACATTGACAATGACGGTAGTCTTGAAATTGTCTTGGTTGATCGGGACGAACCGGCGAAATTGCTTGTCAGTCAGTCAGGCGCGATGGGTCAGTGGTTAATGCTCGATGTCCGCGACACGTACGGCCGACCAGCGCTTGGTGCAACAGTTTCACTAGATCTCGGGAACCGAACGCTAACGCGAGTAGTTCAACGAGCGAGTAGCTACTTTGCTTCGCGTGATCCACGATTGCACTTCGGACTTGGTGATAGCGATGGCGTCTCCAATATCCGCGTTCGTTGGTTGAGTGGAACCGAGAAACAAATCGATTGGTTAGATGCTGGTCAAATCGCTACGATCGCGGAGGATTAGTCCTAAGATTTTTTAAATTAAGCTTCTATGAACGTAATTGGTTAATAGCTTGACTCGATCTCACGATCCGCTGGTTTGTCCAGAATGGTTGACGGACATTTTGCGTCAACATCGAGACGCATATGAACCCGAGTACAACGGCTATCTATCCGATCATCTGCCAATGATGCTTCTAGCAATGCATGGACTGGGGAGTGATCGAGCGACCATTGAGGCTAGACATGACCGATACGTAAACCGCTTAGATCGTGCAAGAAAACAGTTGCGGCATAACATCAATCGATTCGAGGATGGTGTTGGTAAGCGAAGAGCGTATCGAGCACTCATACGCTTTCTTGACGAATCGATAGCGCGGCGCGGTTTTGAGGAGACGCTGGCCGAATACCTCCCAATTGTTCTAAGCGGCTGGGTTCGGCATGCGTTTCATGGAACGATCCGACTTGCCTACGGCATTCGGTTCCGCGTGGCGTCTGAAGTAGCCGCTGGACTAGCATATCTTGCATGTTCAGGGTCCGACGAACGACTTGTAGGGATCGGTCGGGGAGCTTCCAATTCGGATCGTTTCGCTTGGCCTCCTTCAATTGACATCTCGACCAATAGATTTGACGATCGTTACGAAGAAGTCATGGTCGCGAACACGTTTGCCGTGCACACGCACATTCTCGACGACAATAGGACGCGCGTAGCCGAGGAAGTCCTCAGTATTTTCAACCACACACAGGATTTCTTTGCTTTGCATATGGTGACGGGCGCACATGCATTTGATATCTGCACTGAAGCAATTCAGATTAACGCAGATGGCGTCATGAATGCTGGATTAGCGGCGGCTTATCTTGCGATAGGGGCGCCGAATTTTGTACCAGATGCAACACCTAAACCGATTCACATGGACTTTGCCCATGACGTGAAGGTTACGTTTTCGTGCTTCGACCAAGCTCAGCGTCTAAACAGCGAACGTTACCAGAATGCATACGACGTTTACGGGCGGGAGTTCCGTTAGTTCAACCTATGGAGAGTCATCTAGCTCGTTGGAGGTAGATCACTCGCCGTTGATTCGACTTGTGTAGCTCACGAACGATTAGTCGGGCACTGAGTCTCGAGCTAAGGAGAGAAAGCTCCCATTGTCGAAATTTCGAGGGGCAGGCGTATCGTGGTAGTTCGTTAGAGTGCGTACCGTGCGCCCATCGCCTCGTCGTACATATCGAGTGAAGCGGAGTACAACCAAGTCGAACTCAGGGTAAATTACGATCATTTGACCTTGCAATCCGAAAGCTCCATAACCGCCTCTCGCTACAGGCCACCAGTAGTATGAATATCTCGCATTTTCACGTGCGGGTCGGGTGGTGAGGTCGATCCAATCGGTCGGTACGACCTGTTGTTCGTTCCAAACGCCGTTTCTCGAAAACAACACTCCGAATCGGGCGAAGTCTCGTGCGGTCCCGTCCATGCAACAGTATGTAAGGACGTTTCCTTGTTCATCAGTCCACCATTCGCCCGATAATCCGATGGTTCGACCGATGCGAAGATCGAAATATTCCTGGGGCGTCATTCCAGTCGCCTGTTCGATGACCTCACCTGCGACCATGACATCGGCATTCGAATAGCCAATATGCTGCTCACCCGGGTTCCCTACTAAATCTCGGTCGACCGACATGGTAAGTTGATCGTTTGCGTTGTACAACGCGCTAGCGTTAGGTTCAGTTAATGCTGTTCGTAAGGTCATCATGTGATCGACGGTGATGTTGGCTTTCCGTCCTTCATCCCAAGCTGAAACGTAGGCTGAGACACTTTGACCAAGACCTGAAATACGTTCTTCCTCAATTGCGATACCCATCAGAGCGCTCGTTATGCTCTTGGCGACCGACCAACTCGTCACTAGATCGTCCAACTCTCGCTCTTCGGCATATCGTTCGAAGACGATGTATCCGTTTTTAACGATGAGGACAACACCCGTTGCATTCCCGTTTGTGAAGGCATAACTAGATGCATCCTCGAGTTCATCGGGGCAGAGTCCTTGCGATTCAGGTGATCGTGTCTCCCACGATTCTTGAGGGAAAACCAATTCAAATGGTCCCTCAGCCACGGTAACGGAGCAGCCAGTGATCACAGGTGGCGTAGGAGGTTGCGTTGGTGGTTGTGTTGGCGGTTGTTGTCTTCCGCTTTCGCCGCCACCTCCTCCGCACGAGCTAACGAGCATGTAGCCGAATATGAGAATCAACGCGAGGTAAGGTAACCTCTGACTGAGGCGAATAGATGGCATCGCTGATGGAATGTACGACCGTCGTTTCGAACGCGCTCGCGGCGCGACTATGGGTAAACCATATTTCGGCCACCTAGTCCGCCAAACCGTTGGGCTACTACATCAGCCAAGCATTGAGAAGGATCGGAGATATAGTCGCCAGACCGTACGCGATACGCGGATGGATCAATCGAACCTTTAGGATTTTCACCATTCGCCGTCAAATCGCACGCCTTTAGAATCGTTGCGCGAAAGCGAGTAACGCCAAGATCGGTCTGAACCAGCAACTCGCGAGTTCTATCTGCGATTGTTCCTTGACTATCTGCGACTGCTTGGTCCTGTTCTGACACATTTGGGATCCCGGTGTAGTTAGCGCTGCGTTGCATCTCGCGATCGATCAAATAGTCGTTTTCTCGTCGTCGCACAGGCATGTAGTCGTCATCGACGTTTGCGAACAGGCCCCTCCCCTCTAGATACCGACTACGCTCCTCCTCGGAGATCTCACGATCTGGGTGCCATGCGTAGCAGAAGATCCAACAGGATTCATCGTCATATGGCACCCAAGTGTTCATCAGACTTGTGTCTTGAGGTAAGTTACCAGGTGTAAGAGAGTGGTTGGGTAGTAGGTATTGCGTCATGCGCCAGTAGGTTTGGTCATCGTCTGCAGTTCGTGCTGCGCACAGCAATAACCCCGCGTCATGATCAAGAACGGTAAACCTTGGCGCTCCGTCTTCTATTAACCAACGAAATCTCGAATGATGTGGCGATTCGTTTTCCTCTTTCACGGTGGACCGTTGCCCGCCATCTAGAAGGCTTGCTTTCTCGCCCTCAAAGATGCCTGCGTGTAAATAGGAGAAATGTGAAGTATCCAAACCGCCCTCAACGGCCTGTGCCCAGTTACATTGTTGGAACTTTTTTGAAACGAAGCGCTGCTCAGGAGGCATGGCAAGATATTCAAAGTCGGGTATCGGCGGTGGTGAATCACCAAAATGCACCCATACGACATCACCACGTTCCTCGACGGTGAGTGCACGTATATTCGCACGAGGCATAAGCCTCGAAGCGACTTCAGGTGTTGCGTTCGGAATATCAACGCAATTACCGAGATGGTCGAATTTCCAACCATGGTATATGCAACGTATCCCACATGCTTCGTTTCGGCCGAAGAACAGATTCGCTCCTCGGTGCGGACAACGTGGCTCAATAACCCCGATCTTGCCTGCAGAATCGCGAAACGCGATAAAGTCCTCACCGAGTAGCTTCAGGCGAACCGGTGGACAATCAGGATGAGGGAGCTCGCGTGAAAGTAGAGCAGGCATCCAATATTTTCGAAATGTTTGACCCATCGGCGTTTCCGAACCGGTCTGGGTTAGTTTCCTATTGTCGGCCGCACTGAGCATTTGCGGTCCTTACTTTGTATCAGTGATTTAATACTAAATATTCCATAACGAGTGTCCAGAATCGGTTCCCGATAGGTGCTATTTGAACTGTGTCGACAGGTCTCTCTGCGGTGAGTGCCTCGCTAGAAAGTGTGCCTCTCTAGATACGGTCGTTTGATTGACATTGACGATGCTATGTCGGATTGGTCGCTTCATAAATGGATTGTCGATGTTCATGCCTTTCGTCATCGCGTGGCATGGAATGCAGAGCACGTCGAAGTCTGTTTTTAGTGCGAGACTTAATTAAGAACGCTCAGTCAGCATTGTCGGGCATCGCTCCAACGCTCACGCTTGGCGCATGATGTGCAAGTTTTAGTTCTTTAATTAGCGAAGCAAGCTCAGGCTCACTGTTTAGAAGCGTCTGCGTTAGGGAATGTTTCCTACTTGAGTTAACAAGAAGTAGATCATCTGCAGTGTCAACATCGATAGCGAAAGCGTCCGATTGGACTGATCTCACCTGTAAGCCTAGATGATTCGCTGCTTCAATGTGGGGTTGGTAACTACGACCGTCGAATACCAGCGGAAACGCATTAGGGGGAGTACAAACCAACGCATTTGTACCGATTTTGTGGCTATCCGGCACGATTGTTACCGCAGCATGATAGTGCAGAACATGATCGACATCGGTTCCTGTAATCAATGGCACGTCGCCGGGCACGATGATAGCCGTCGTCGCGTTTAGGTCATTTTTTACCTTCTCGCTTGCAGCGGTTAATGCGTCAACGAGGGTGTGAGCCTGATCCCGGTACAGTGTGATATCCCATTTCTCGGCAATTCGCCGTGCCTCAACAGAACGCGACGTCAATAAGATGCCATCCACTGACTTTGCATCGACCAACGCTTGAAGCACATCATTGAGCATGGCCAGTGCTAAGCGCGATCGCACGTCCGCTGACAATTGAGGCGATAACCGTCGTTTCGCGTTCTCTGCCCCTTTAAATGGGACGATCGCCCAAACACTCATGAATATTTAGCGTAGCTCTTTGAGAAAGTCCACACAAACTCTGGCGAGCGCCACCTTGTCTTCTAACGAGCGCATGATCGAAGGCGCATTACGTACTCGAATCCCAAGTTCCTCAATCTCTCGCATCTGGTGTGCATCGGCGTCGTCAATTACGTATCCATCCATTAGCTCGATATAGTGTTGAGCCACGCCTACGCACGTAACCGGCATTTTCAATTCTCGCATCATCTTTGCGGTCGGTCCTTTTATTGCTCGGTCTCCGACGATCGGCGATACCGCCACGACAGGAAAATCGCGATTTATCAACAATGATCGCAATTCGTCGACTTCGAGAATTGGATCAATAGAGAGAAACGGGTTCGAAGGACAAATTACAACCCCAGTGATTTCGTCGGTGTTGATCGCAGGGCTCAGCGACGCCAATGTACGCTGATGGTATTCGACTGCGGACACCTCAGGTTCACACTTCAAACGTACGAAGTAATCTTGAAATGCAAGGGACCCCTGAGCTGTCAATACACGAGTGCGTAAGGACGAATCGGTCACAGGTGCGATTTTGTATTCGACGCCAAGTCGCTCGCAGATGGTTTGAGTTACTTCCGTTAGTGTCTTTCCACGCTTGAGGAGCGCAGTTCGAAATAGATGTAGTGCTAAGTCCCGGTCGCCAAGTTGGAACCAGGTGTCTGCTTCAAAGTTCTCTAGTTCCGATAGGCAATCCCAAGACTCATCCGCACGCCCCCATCCGGTTGATTCATTGACAATCGCAGCGAGCGTGTACGTTAGCGTATCGACATCGGGCGAGATGCTCAGTCCCATATGCTCAAAATCGTCGCCGACGTTAACAACGAAAGTGACTTCATTCGGTTCGAGAACATGAGATAAACCCAAACTCAATTTCGCACCGCCGACGCCGCCTGTCAGCGCGAGTATCGTCATCTGAACAAATCGTCTTCAAGCGGTCGGTTTATTTCGCCAGCGCTTTGTTGGATATAACCAACATGAGCACCTCGGACGATCACCATTGGGATACGTTCGTCCGTTTCTCCCATCGCGAGCGTTGCAATTGCTGCTATGCTATCAGCGCGGTTGATCATCGTAATCTTCAACTCCCGCCCATGTAAGTCGAATCCGCCGCGTTTGTCATCGAGCACCATCATGTTGCTCGCACCGATAGCGATTCCGACTGTCCCTAGTCGCCACGGTCGATTCGCGGAGTCAGTGATAAGGACGCCAATCTGTTTCCCAGATTTCTTCGCAATTTCATCTTGGATTTTTGAGGCACTTAGGTCGGGGTCCAGTGGAAGAAGTAGCGCCGAGCCTTCTTCACCGTGTTCGATATTGGACTGGTCGATTCCGGCGTTAGCGCCGACGTGACCGAGCCTATGGCGCACGATCAATACACCAGTTTTCTTTCGTACGATGTCGGTTGATTCCTGAAGAATTAACTCAACGATTCGGGGATCTTTCTCAACTTCCTCTGCGAGCTCAGTAGCGGCCGCACTCGGTTCGACGCGAGTCAGATCGATAAGTCGACCTTCAACCTTCGAAATAACTTTTTGGGCGATCGCAAGTATGTCACCGTCGAGAAGCTCCAGATTGGATCTGTGTAAATGGTCCAGAAATATGCTGGTTAGATCATCACCCTCTTCGAAGAGCGGCAGGCCTTCGATCGGCAGAATCTCGAAGGTCACAGTTTTAGTGGTCGTCTTGGCCGACGATCTTGATTCCGGAATGTGCTATATCGTGTCGTCGATTGATTTGGATCAATACGCTCGTCAAGGCTTCAACCGCAGCAGAATTCTCTATTGGACCGGCATGCCATGCACGCATTCCGGCTTGTTCGGCGAGTTCGATCACGCGCTTTCGCGCGGTTCGCTTGTTTCCACATACGAGCACATCGCATGCGATGTGCGTATCGGTTTGGAGTAGATGGGCGGCGACGTTCTGGAACGCGGTAACGACGGTTACGGCGTCCCCAAGGAAAGCTTGTGCTCGTTTTCCAGCGCTACCCTCTGACGGAAGTTGAACAGTGCCAACTTTAGGAGGTACGAGTGGAACCGTGACGTCGATCAGAATTTTCCCTGTAAGTCCCTCTTTAACCGTATTCAGGGTCGAGACCTGATGTTCCGCGGGTACTGTAAGAACGACAAGCGTACCGGCTGCCGCCGCATCCGGGTTCTCCATAGCTCGTGCAGGCGTCTCGGGACTGATTTTGTGTAGGTTCTCGACTGCTTTCTGAGCCTTCGCTAAAGTTCGAGAACCTATGATGATTTCGTGACCTGCTTTTGCCCATCGAATCGCGAGACCTGTACCTAGGTCTCCCGTACCACCCAAAATAGCGATTTTTTCAGTCTCGCTCATGCGGAACCATCGGCGAATGAAACGGGGAATTATCGGCATCGCGTTTTCGGCAACCGCATCCTACGGAATCGCGTGCTTTGTTGGTCCAGGGTCGTCAAGTCAAGGAGCGCTCCGCGCCCGTGACCATGCGGCGAAGTCTCTCGCCAAGTATGGTCATCAATAAAAGCAAAATGGTTAAGAACCCGGTAGGGAATGCAAGTTGCCACCATGAGGCATAGATATTTTTGCCGCCGTCGGCAATCAACACGCCTAGGCTCGTCATCGGTTCTTGAACGCCTAGCCCTAGAAAGCTAATGAAGCTCTCGGAGATGATCACAGACGGAATCATGAGTGTGGCAAACACGATCGCGGAACCAAGCACATTTGGCACCACATGCCTGACGACGATTCTGTATTCGGGTAATCCCATCGCTCGAGCAGACGCGACGAATGGTGCTGCTTTTAAGACAAGCGCTTGACCTCGCACGATTCGAGATACGTCAAGCCACGATACGGCACCGATAGCCACGAATAGCAGATAAATATTGCGCCCCAACATAACGACCAGGACGATTACGATCAATACATACGGAATGGCGTACATACCGTCAACTATCCGCATCATGACTTGATCGGTTGTACCCCCTAAGTAACCCGATACGGCTCCCCACGGTAATCCGATGCAGAAGCTAACTGTCGTTGCCAAGACGGCAATGAGGAGGCTGATCCGTCCTCCCATCATTGTGCGCGCGAATAAATCCCGACCAATATTGTCGGTACCGAACCAATGCTCGCCTGAAGGCGGTACGCCAATTGCCTCCCAGTGGATTGCATCATATTCCCAAGTCGCGATCTGTGGTCCAACTACGACCACAATCAGTACAAGAATCAGTAATCCACAGGTCACCTTTACATAGACTGGTTTAAAAAACCCGATCTGGGTATTTGGCGTCACAGAATCGCTCAATGTAGCTGAATCCGTGGATCAATACGTAGAAACACGAGGTCGATAAGAAAATTCAGAACGAGAATGGAGGTCGTGTAAACCAGAACTGCACCAAGAACGAGGGTGTAGTCACGATCGAGCGCGCCCTGCACGAAGTAGTGACCGATACCAGGGATGGAAAAAAACACTTCTACAACCATGGAACCAGCAAGTAAGGTTGCGGCAGCGGGACCGACGAACGAGAGTACGGGTACGAGCGCAGACGGAACGACGTGATGCCAAAGGAGACGCCAGTTACTCACCCCTTTTGCCTGCGCAGTCGTTGCGAAAGGCTGATTGAGAGCTTCAAGGCAACTGCTTCGACTGAGCCGCGCGAAGGCTGCGATGTAAGGGATACATAGAGAAATAACTGGTAGGATGAGGTGTAGTGGCGACTCGAGCCCGCCAGCCGGTAGCCAACGAAGTATGAGCGAAAATAAGAAGACGAGCAAAGGTGCAGCAACAAGAGGAGGAAGTGCTAAACCACACGTAACAAACCCCTCCAGTGCCGCATCTACCTTCTGATTTCGGTAGCGCGCCATCGTAGCACCAAGGAATAAGCCCACGGTGACCGCGATCGTGAGTGCGATACCTCCGATGAGAAGACTTATTGGCAAGCCGTGAAATAGGAGCTCGGCGACGCTGAAGTCTTTTTGCTTATAAGACGGACCTAAATCGCCTTGGACTAAACCCCAGATGTAGCTGCCATACTGGTGGATCAATGGATCGTCGAGGTCGTATGCAGCGAGCAAGTTCTCTTCTACCGCTGCGGAGACCGCACGCTCACTATCGAATGGTCCTCCTGGCGCAACACGTAGAAGAAAAAAGGTAATCGTGACGACGATCCAAATCGTCGTCAACATGAACAGTGACCGCCTAACTATGTATTGAAGCATACCAACGAATTAGTGCGGACGCTGAGTTCACTGTGACTGCAACCCGTGTCAACCAGTTGTACGCCGTATCGCACCTTGATCATTCAATCCAATACATAAATCTAACTGGATGTAGATTTCGACCGTTTTGCTCCCATCCGCCGACGTGAGTTCTTACAAGATTTAACGTCATTGTCACGTAGAGCGGAATAACAGGAAATTCCTCTAGTGCAACACTTTCAGCCGCAGCGAGGTTCGATAGTCTCATTTCCTGATCGGCTGTTTCACGCGCTTCCTCGAAAAGTGCATCGAATTTAGGTGACGCATAGCCACCGTAGTTTGCGGGGCCGATCTTAGACCAAAGAAGCTCGATGTAATGCTCAGGATTGTTCTCGCCGAACCAACCAGCTTGTGCAACTTGGAAATCGCCGTTCTGAAGATCACTGAAATGTGTAGCTAAATTGGTATGGTGCAATGTGGTGCTAATTCCCGCCTCCTTCCACATGGCTGCGATCGCGACATATATCCGCTTGTTTTCCGCACCTGAAATGTAACGCAAGGTCACTTCTAGCGGTTGGGATTCGTTGAATCCCGCCTCCGCTAACAATGCGGTAGCGCGTTCGACAGAGGATTCGGCTGGACCCTGTGACATGTAACCCGATACGACTGGGGGCGATAGCGTCGTGCTGGGCATCTCGCCTGCGCCGAGAACTTGGTTGGTGATACGGGCTCTTGAGATTGCCGCAGCGAGCGCAGCGCGAACACGTACATCATCGAACGGTTTTACGCGTGTGTTGATCACGAGATACATGATCGATTGCAGTGGCGTATTTCGGACCTCGTTAGGTCGTTCCTGTAAGACCCTTCTTACAAGCGTGTGTGGGTATCCATGAACGATGTCCATATCTCCCGCAACGAAACGGTTGTACGCGGTTGCTGGTTCCGGAAAAGGGTAGTAACGAATCCGATCAATCGTGGAATCGTCCGCGTAGAGAAAGTGGTCGTTTTTTCTCAACTCAACGAATTCACGGGGGCGCCATTCGCTTAATACATATGCGCCGTTAGAAACCCAGTTTTCAGCTTTGACCCAAGCGTCTCCGTATCGATCGATTACATGCTGCGGTAAGGGATAGGCGATGGGGTAGAGCAAGCGCTCCAATAGAAACGGGAATGGCCTTTCGAGGTCGACGACTAATGTGTGAGGATTAGCGGCGGCGACGCCTAGCCCCTCAGGGGGGATGTCGCCTCGATTAATTGCTTCAGCATGCTTGATGCAGTAGAGGAAGTGAGCAAGTGGCGATGCCGTACGTGGATCTTGATGACGGCGGAAGCCGAACACAAAGTCATTCGCTGTAAGCGGTTGACCGTCGCTCCACTTAGCGTCTGGATTCAGTTCGAAGCGCCATTGCAGTCCGTCGTCTGACGTTGTCCAGTGCTTCGCAACGCCTGGAAGAATCTCACCACGTGGTCCCATCGTGGTCAGACCAACGAACAGGTCCTTCAGAATGTGCTCTTCTGCATTGGCGAAATATCGGTGCGGATCGAGTGTGCCGGGTTCCGCTGAATTGCCGATATTCAGGGTGTCAAATTCTGGTTCTGCGGACGTGCCGAGAGCTGCCGCGATCGCTAGTGTTGCGAAAAGCGTGATTAGGTATCGATTCAAGTTCTGTAGAGGTAGTCCCGCGTTAAAGGTACGGTATCGTTTTGATGGGCGAGCTGCATCTGAAAGACGACGAGCGAGTCGTATTCGAAAGCCGTTTGACATGCACAAAGGTAGAACTCCCATAGGCGGCAGAATCGCTCACCTTGACGCTGTTTTACTTCATCACGGATTACTTGAAAGCGTTCATTCCATGCAGAAAGCGTTAGTGCGTAGTGACGTCTCCATACCTCGATATCTGATATGAACAAGCGATTACTCTCAATGGTTTTAGCAATTTCAGAAAGAGAAGGTATGTAGCCGCCTGGGAATATGTAACGTTTGATCCATGGATTCGTAGGCGTTGGTTCGGAGGCACTCCCGATCGTGTGGATGGTTGCGATGCCATCGTCCTTGAGTAACTCCTTGACGCGCTTGAAATACGTAGGGAAATTGCGTTTGCCAACGTGTTCAAACATACCAACCGACACGATGGCGTCATACTGCGACGCGTGGTCCCGGTAGTCCTCTAGCAGAAATCGAACTTGATTGCCTAGGTTTCGACCCTTCGCACGCTCGTTGGCAACGCGTAACTGTGACGTAGATAGCGTAATACCGGTCACGTGGACATCAGCATGTTCCGCTAGATACATCGCTAAGGAACCCCATCCAGATCCAATGTCGAGTACCCGCTGACCTGGTTTTAAGCAAAGTTTGTTCATCAAATGACGACACTTCGCTTGTTGCGCCGCTTCGAGCGACTCATCAGGATTCTCAAAGTAAGCACACGAATAGTGCATGTCCTGGTCAAGGAACCCACGATACAGATCGTCATCGAGGTTGTAATGGAACGACACGTTGCGGAGGCTTGCTCTCACGGTATTCCATGAATGCGTGATCGAAGTGAGTACAGGTGCTAGAGGAGATCCTTTGGCACCGGCGTAGTCGCTCATATTGACGCGAAGCAAACGAAGGAAGTCGGTTAGAGACCCCTGTTCAATGTCCAACTCCCCATTCATATAGCACTCGCCAAGGTGTAAGTGAGGATTGCGAAGAATGCGAAATAGCGTACCGCGTCGATTGAACTTCACCACAACTGGATTTTCGTCGTTACCAAAAGTCGTTCGATTGCCTTGATGGTCAATGAGGCAGAGTGAACCTGACTTAATGCGGTCTCTAAAGAGACGATCGACGAGACGCATATGACGCGATTGCGTTAACAGTAGGTTCAAAGTTTAATGGTGATTCCTACATATTTCTTTAGGCGCTAAAAATCATGAAGGTGAGCATTGGAATCGGTGGACCAGCGTCCGGTCGATCACGGGACTTCGAACAGCAGGTGACGTTCGTCGTAGAGGCTGAAAAACTTGGTGTTTCGGATGTTTGGTCCGCGGAAGCGTGGGGACAGGACGCGATTGTTCCGCTTGCCTATCTTGCCGCTCGTACTACTCGCATCCGATTGGGAACTGGCATTGTTCAAATAAGCGCACGCGTTCCTTCGATGACAGCCATGACTGCGATGACTATGGCCGCGCTCTCAAATGACCGATTCATCCTGGGTTTAGGGGTGTCCGGGCCACAAGTTGTCGAAGGTCTTCAAGGGCGGCCTTTCAAAGCACCGCTGACGCGAATGAAAGAAACCGTGGACATCGTTCGAATGGCATTTCGCGGCGAAAAGATTCAATACGATGGTGAATATCACGTGTTACCTCTCCCCGGTGGGGAAGGGAAAGCACTTCGCTTAGCTCAGCCTCCTGTCGACTCGATCCCAATCTATCTTGCGACACTGGGACCTAAATCCCTCGAATACACCGGCGAGGCTGCTGACGGGTGGTTGGGAACCTCCTTTACTCCGAATCAAGCGCGTGCGCACCTTGACTTTATTTCACGCGGGGCTAGCCGTGCGGGACGCACGCTCGAAGAAATTGATATTCAGGCGGGTGGTTCGGTGATTTTCACGGACGAACCTCAGCAAATTATTGAACAAATGAAGGCAGGCCTTGCGTTTACCCTTGGGGCAATGGGATCGGCGCAAACGAATTTCTACAACGATGCCTACAAACGGGCAGGTTGGTCAGATGCAGCGTCAGAAGTTCAGAGGCTGTGGGTCGAAGGGAAGAGAGACGAGGCGACTCGGCTCGTTCCAGACGAAATGGTCGAACAGTCGAACTTAATCGGCGACGAAGCTAGGGTAATCGAAAGACTTAAAGTGTATCGTGATGCTGGCGTTACGACGCTACGTGTAGCTCCCGGTGGTAATTCACTGGAGTCTCAACTCGAAACTTTGGGTCGAACGATGGACCTTATTCGTTCGCTTGACGACTAACGATTCGCGTCAGCTGCGAGGATATGGGCGACGGTCGATTCAACCATCTCTGGGATAACCGGCTCAGATAGGTCGTGTCCCATCTTGTCGATGAGACGTAGCGTCCCATTGTTAACGGTTTCGATAAGATCGACACTTCCATCATGCGCGACGAGTGGATCGTCAGTACCGTGAATCGCAAGTACTGGCACTTGACTTCCGCGTATCGCGTCACGGCGGTCTCCGTCCGTAACAATTGCGCCAAACTGGCGTAGCATCGCTTCAGGGCGTAAGGCTCGGTCGTAGGCGAGCTCGACAAATCGACCCATTCCTACTTCCGTGCTCTGATAGTGTGGTCCGCCAAGAAGATTGTTAACGTTACGACCGTTCTCAATGGCGGCATCCCGATCCATGGGGACGAAATTGCTGGCAAGCGCTGCAATGGCTTCGGGTTTTGGTTCTCCGACTTCAGAGTTCCCGGTCGTACTCATAATCGATGTGAGACTAAACACGCGCTCGGGATAGTTCCCCAGTAGGTGTTGCGCGATCATGCCGCCCATCGAGACGCCGACGACGTGTGCGCCTGATTGGCCGATGTGATTGAGTAGGTGGACTGCGTCCATCGCCATATCGGCTAGTGTATATGGAGGCGAAAGAAGCGTGGGATCCTCTCGAGCTGCGATAAGGTCTGCGATGGTCGGTGGTGTCCCGCCAAAATCGAAAGATAGACCACAGTCGCGATTGTCGTAGTAGATAACGCGGAGACCGGATTCGACGACACCGTCGAGGAATGAGTCAGGCCAATGAATTAACTGGCAACCTACCCCGTGGATGAGTAGTACGGGAGGGTCTGCGCGAGATCCTCGTTGTTCGAAATAGATATCCCCTAACGGTGTTCGAAGTGTTGGCATATTTAAGTCAGTTGATCTTCTGTAATCGGCTGGCTATCGGTGATTCAGGTTGCGATGCGGTGGGGATTGTAGATGTCGACTATTCGGAAATTGTCTGCCTGCGCAAGGTATGCGATCGCATAGCCTACGTAGCGGTTGCGTCCACGTTCCGCGCTCTTCGAGCACGCCATCTCAACGCGATTCCGTGACCCAGGTTCTTGAACTGATGCGGAAACGCCAACATAGCCGGAGTACATACCAACGTTAGGACGGTGGCAAACGTCAAACCAAATACGATTGCTTGTGCGAGCGGCACCCAGAAACTCGACACCGTACTTCCAACAATAATCTTGCCATTAACGAAGTCCATCGAAATGTTGCTCGCGAGGGGCATCAAACCCATTACCGTCGTCACTGTGGTGAGCAAGACCGGTCGGAAGCGCTGAGCTCCCGTACGAACGATTAGATCAAGGTAGTTCAACTCGGGGTGGTCACGCCGCAGTTGGTTATAGGTATCTATGAGCACGATGTTGTTATTGACGACGATCCCAGCAAGTGCGACGACCCCGATACCAGTCAGAATTGCACTAAATGGTCGACTGGTGATAACTAAGCCGAGCAATACTCCCGCCGTGGACATCACGACGCTAAACAGGATTAGGAAGCTCTGGTAGATGCTGTTGAATTGCGTGACGAGCAGCACAAACATCAGACACAGCGCAAAGATGAAGGCTTGAATCACAAAAGCAATGGATTCTTGCTGTTCCTCGTTAGCGCCACGGAACCGAATCGTGACACGAGGATCAAATCGTTGCCGGTCTAGCCACGCGCCAATTTCGCGAACTTTCGCATCTGCTAAGACGCCCGGTTCGACATCAGCAAGGATTTCAAATACGTGCTTCCGATCACGACGGGTGATGTTCTCAATACTGTTTATGGGCTCGCGTTTGACGAAATTCGACATTGGCACCAGCCCTTGAGTCGTCGGAATTCGCATGTCATCTAATGCGTCTAATCCGCGACTTTCATCGGGGTAGCGCACTCGAATATCCACGGCATCGTCCACATCATCAGGTCGGTATTCGCCCATAAATATGCCATTCGTAACGAGTTGCACTGCCATCCCGACTAGCGTGACATCGGCGTTAAAAATCGCTGCTCGAGCACGATCAACGGCGATACGCCATTGCACTCCGGGGATAGGCCGAGAGTCTTCGATATCGCGCAATCCATCTACTTCGCCATCAATGTACTCGCGGACGGCTGCAACGACGGGTGGGATGAGTTCGCGGTAGTTAGACGAAAACTCTATTTGCACGGGTTTACCGACGGGTGGCCCTTCTTCTAGCGGACGAACTTCCACTACGATGCCTACAACGTCTTTCACTCGATTGCGCATGACCTCGAGCGTGTCTTCCCCGCTCATTTCGCGTTCAGATTGGTCTACTAGTTCCACGAATATAGACGCAATAACGTCCTGAGCGGCATCTTGCCTTCCAAAAAAGCCACCGGCTGCAACCGTCGCGATCGTGTCAATTCCTTGAATACCAGGTACGTGTAACAGTCGATCTTCGACTTCGCCGACGAGCTCTGAGGTTTGGTCGATTGTCAGATTTCCACGGGCGTGGATCAGTACTTGTGCAAACTGAGGGTCGGATTCGAAGAAAATCATCCCAAGTTGCTTCGCGTTGTATGCGGCAAATGAAACTACTAGAGCAAGCACCGTCAGCGTCACCGTCAACCACGCGTGACGCGTTGAGACTTTAACTATTCGCGCATATAGACCTGTGAACGATCGCAGCGTCGTAGGATCACCGGATTCGAGTACGCTTGTTCGAGTTTTTGCCGCTTCCGATAAGGATCCGGCTTTTCCGAATATAGCGCCAAGGACGGGGCCGAAACAAAGAGCGTAGAGCAGACTACCGCTTAGGACCGCAAATACGGTTATCGGCAGGTAACTCATGAACTTGCCCGAGATGCCAGGCCAGAACACCAATGGAAGAAATGCCGCAAGTGTAGTGGCAACCGACGCGGTAACGGGCCAGAACATGCGCTTCGCTGCCAACCCGTATGCCTCGTTCCGTTCGTGTCCTTCGATCATTTTGCGATCGGCGTACTCCGTAATGACGATCGCCCCGTCGATCAACATGCCGAGACCTAGAAGCATGCCGAACAGCACCATGAAATTGAACGTCATGTCCATGACCCAGACAATTCCGATTGCAAACAGGAATGACACAGGAATGGCCATACCTACGATGACGCCGCTTCGGAAACCCATACTGCCAACCACAAGTACCATCACGATCACTAACGCGGTGAGAACATTTCCTTCCAGTTCCCTTACTTGGCGAAGAGCGAAAGGTGATTGGTCTTGACTGTAAAAAATATCGACGTACTTTGGTGTTGAGACCTTCCACTCTTCAACAATTGCTTTCACCGCATTGGCGGTGTCAATTTCGTTCGCGTTGGCGCGATTGAATACATAAACGGCAATAGTTTGCGCACCGTTTACACGTGCGAAGTTGTCTCGATCTTTAAATGTTCGTGCTACGGACGCAACGTCTTTGAGCGTGATTGCGACGTCGCCATCGACTTTTACTGGCAGGTCCCACAGGTCCTGGGCTTCTTCGACAACACTAGGTACTTTGATTGATATGCGACCATCGCCGGAATCTAGCGCCCCCGCAGGGATTAGTCGAGTATTGCGTTGGAGCGTGACCATCAATTGATCGATGGTAATTTCATACGCAGCGAGATCTGCGGGATTAATGACAACCTCGAGGAGTTCTTCTCGATTTCCGCGAATATCTGCTTCAAGAACGGAAGGTATGGTTTCAAGTCGCGCTTTCAGGTCCTGCGCCAACTGATAAAGCATGCGCTCTGGTGCTTCTCTACCTGTGATGTTGACCTGCAACACTGCGAAGCTTGATGTGGTTTGCTCACTTACGATGGGTTCTTCGGCGGTCGTAGGGAACTTCACCTTTGCGCGATCAACAGCTTCTCGAACATCCAGTAGGGCTTTACTAAGGTCAACTTCGACATCGAATTCCACAAATACGGTCGCAGCGCCTTCATTGCCAAATGACTGGACTTCTTCCACCCCTTCGACGGAAGCTAGTTCCGTTTCAATCGGTAGCACAAGAAGCTGAATCGCATCCTCTGGTGATATGCCTTCATGCAGAACTGTTATTACGAAGAACGGAACGTCGATCCTCGGACTCGACTCGATTGGTATGGACACTCGACCGATAAGACCAAACAGAACAACGACAAACATCAACAACATGGTCGTTCGCTTGCGACCAAGGGTACGATCAATTAGGAGGTCTCTCATATCGAATGCGACCTAGATGTCATCTTCAAAGACGACTTCGACAATCTCGTTAGGGACTACGAAGTCTTGGCCTACGGTGATTAAGGTTGCTATGTCGGGTAGACCTGTTACCCATGCCCCGTCTCTGTCTTCTGTAACGATCGAGATTGGAGCAAATGTGACTCGACTCGCATCGCCGACGGTTTGAATGCCAAGCTGACCGTCGTCGTCGATACCAATAAGTGCTACCGGCACCTTATGAGCGCGATATGTCTCTAGGGGGATCAATAGCTCGGCAGTGAGCCCCGAGCGTATGTTGGAATCTGGGTTTTCGACGAGTACTTCAACAATAAATGTACGAGTATTGGCGTTAGACTGCTGTCCTATGAACGTGACTGTACCCGAAATTGTCTCGCCGGACGGTAAACGCGCTTCCGCGACAGTTCCTACAGCAAAATGATGGATTTCCTTCTCACTTACCTGAGCGATTACCTTCATAGGGTCGAGATCAATGAGTGTGACGCAAGACGACCCCGGTTGCAGCAGATCACCTATCTCTGCGTGGGCTTCTTCGATAAAACCACTGAAAGGCGCTTTGATCGTTGCTCTTTCAAGCTCTTTCCGGCGCTGCAAGAGCATCGCTTCTACTTGGGTAACCCGAGCTTTCGCTGCGGCAATCTGTCGCTCAATCTGTAGACCACTGTCGCGAAGAGACGCTTGACCTTCATATTCAAGTCTTACTTCGTGAAGAAGATCCTCCGCTTCTCGAACCCTAGCTTCGCGCTCATCGAGTTCAAGAACGCATAGTGGATCGCCTTTGTCCACCCGATCGCCAAGTTCAATCGCGCGATTTAATACTAGCCCCCCGACCTCAGCTCGCACGATAACCGTACGTTTGTTCTCGGTGCGTCCGCTCAAGCTTGAAACTCGTTGCTTTTCCTGTGCGACACTTACTTTGGCTCGCACCTTGGTTGCTGGTAAATCCGCCACCAACGCCTTAGTTTCGGCGTTAATGTCAGCCAGCGTCTTATCCGACGCTACGATTTCTTCAGGCGTTAGGAAGTCATAGGAAAACCAGGCGATCGCTATGAGCAGGATCACTATCGCGACCCAGAAATTGCGTGACATTTGGTGCTTAATCTATGCTTGAGAAAGGTAAGAATTGAAGGTCAAGATTACCTTGCTAGGTATACCTTCAATCGAGGCCGATTACCGGCACGGACAATAATAGTCCGTCCGAACAGGAATTGTTGAGTGTGAACTCGTTATGGTGCGTTCTGCTGAAGTAATTTGCAGCGCGTCGAGGCGCCTCATCATGTCAAACGGGGAGAAAGTTGAAGAGATTTACTCAGTTGCTTGCGATTGTCTTTGTCACACTGCTGACGGCTGCTTGCGAAAATCAGAGTGTACAGGAATTGAAATCCTTGGTTGATTGGAATCCGGAATATACGAAAAACTGGGCGCCGTCGATCGGGGCTTCGCTTCCTGCGCTCTCCGTTAAGGATACAAACGGCAATACGCTGGATTTCAATGATCTTAAGGGAGAGAAGGGGTTGCTCATTTTCTTTGTACGCTCTACAAACTGGTGACCATACTGTAAGACTCAGCTCGTGCAGCTGAACGAACGTTTCGAAGAATTCCAGTCTCTTGGTGTGAACATCGCAGCCATCTCGTATGACTCGCATGAACAAAACTCTTCTTTTGCGGAAGAGCAAAATCTAAAGTACCCGATTCTCGCCGACCAAGATGCGACCACGGTCAAAGGCTTTGGCATCCTTAACGAGGAGTACACCGTCGGGCATCCCGCTTACGGAATTCCACATCCAGGCATCATTTTCGTGCTTCCAGACGCAACTATCAATTTCAAGCGTGCGGTCCCCGGCTACAAGGAACGACCAAACTTGGATGAGTTGGTGCTAGCAGTGCAACAAGCGGCTCTGTCGTCATAGCAACGTTTCCTTCGCATGAAAACGCTCAAAACGCGTTTTGGGTCGTGTGTGCATGAGATCACCTGCGCTATTGTCCTTAAGAGCATCGATTACCCTGTGCGCTATATTCCTCACATCTTCGTGTTCCGCCATCATTTCAGGGTTTACCAACAGTATTGCGGAAGACCTGTCGGCGGCGGTTCTCGGTAGTCTTGATTTTGGCGTTGTTGAAGAAGGGTTACCTGCATACCTATTGCTCGTGGATGCGCTGGTTGAAGGCAATCCAAACGACGCCGCGTTATTGAATACTGCGGCGATGCTTAATGGGTCATACGCGTCAGGCTTTGTTGAAGATGAATCAAGACGACAGTACTTTGCTACGAAGGGAAAGCAACTTGCATTGCGAGCAAGTTGTCAACATAAACAAGCGTTTTGCGATTTTCTCGATGCACCGTTCGTGGAATTCAGAAAAAGAATCAATAACACCTCGATACGGGATATTGAATACCTCTACATTCTCGCAAGCAACTGGTCTGGTTGGATTCAAGCACATTCAGCAGATTACGTGGCCATCGCGGAACTACCGAAAGCTAAGTACCTGATGGAACATGTCATTAAGTTAGATGCAACATATGCAAGAGGTTCACCATTCATCTATATGGGGGTCTTTGCAACATTCCTTCCTGCAGCTTTGGGCGGTGAACCAGAAGTAGGGCGGGAGAACTTCGAGCGTGCCATAGAGATAAGTGATGGTGAGAATCTATATGCGAAATCGATGATGGCGGAGATGTACGCGCGTGCGATCTTTGACCGCGATTTGCATGATCGCCTAGTAACCGAGGTCCTTGAATCAGACCCCGAAGCTGGTGATCTCACGCTACAGAACGTGGTTGCGCAGAAGCTTGCATTGCAACTAAAGGAATCGGCTGATGACTTTTTCTAGAAGGCTACTTGCCAATGCTCTGATCCTTGCCTCTATTGTGGCATTGGGACCGTATGTAGCTGCCGAAACGACTTTCAAGATCGCCACAGTTTCCCCCGACGGTTCAGCTTGGATGCGAGACCTAAGACGTACAACGAGTTTGATTGAGGCACAAACCGAGGGGCGTGTGAAGTTTCGGGTCTATCCTGGCGGTGTGATGGGCGATGACCGTGCCGTGTTGAGGAAAATGCGTGCTCGTCAATTGCATGGCGGCATCCTACAAACAGGTGCACTTGAACCCATAAGTTCGGCCGTGCAGCTATACAACCTGCCGATGTTCTTTCGCGATTTCGACGAAGTCACGAAGATTCGAGCCGAGATGGACCATATCTTGATCGAAGATCTCGCAGAACATGGTTTCGAATCGTTCGGTTTCGTCGGTGTCGGATTCGCAAACGCGATGAGCTCGAAATCCGGTACCGCAATTGAAGATGCGCGTAGACTCAAAGTCTGGGCACCTAAAGGTGACGCCGGTGCTGTGCGCCTACTGGCTGCTTTTGGGATAGTGCCAGTACCGCTGTCGATTGTTGACGTGCTAGCGGGTTTACAAACGGGCTTGATAGATACCGTTGCAGTGCCACCAACGGCGGCAATCGTCCTACAGTGGCACACTCAGCTAGACTACATATTGGACCTGCCATTCATGTACATCTATAGCGTCTTCGTGCTTGACGCGAGACAGTTTGCTCGTCTTGAAACTAGCGATCAAGAATTAGTTCGAAAGACGTTCCGAACATTTCTCAAGAGAGTCGAACAGCAAAATTACGCCGATCACGATCGAGCACTCGCCGCATTAGAGAGACAAGGTCTGACCGTATTGAAACCGTCTGACGAAGAGGTCGCTGCGTGGCGCGAAGCCGCTGACCGTGCGGCTGCCTCTTGGGTCGACAATGAGATTCTCGTACGAGAGCACGTGAAACTCTTAGAAAGAACGGTGTCCACTTACCGTGAGTCAGCTGCTAGATAAATTAACGGTCACACTTCGGTGGATTGGTAACGCTCTGCTGGTCGGGTTGTTCCTGACCATGTTGCTTGTTGCTGCTATGCAAGTGATCGCTCGTGAGTTTGGTCTAGGTTTTTACTGGGGCGATGATCTCGTTCGAATGGCCGTTCTTTGGGTCACAATGGTTGGTGCGGTCATTGCGATTGGCGATAGTAAACATATTCGGATCGACTTAATCGATCGCCTTCTTTCAGAAGTCACGAGGCGGATTGCATGGGTGATCTCGTGCTTGGGTACTGCCGTCATTTGTGCCTTCTTCGGTTACTACTCGCTTGACATGGTAGGTTGGGATTACGTAGACGGTACGCCTGGGGTTGGTCAAGCACCAGCTTGGATATTCGAAACCGTCATTCCCGGTTCGGCCTTTCTTATGACGCTTCGTTTTACTTTGCAGGCTTTCATCAAACCCGCGACATGATCTGGCTCGCGGTAGCGCTGCTGCTAGTTCTTGCCCTTATCGGCATGCCACTATTCGCGGTGGTATTGGCAGGTGCGATGCTCGGATTCATCGCCGCTGGCGTTGACCTATCGGTAGTCGCCTTAGAGGTCTACCGAATAGCTGACACACCACTGCTCGTTTCGCTACCACTGTTCACGTTTGCGGGTTATTTGATGACCGCCAGCAATTCCGCTCAACGATTAATGGCGCTAACCAGGGCTTTATTCGGATGGATGCCTGCGGGTTTAGCCATTGTCGGTTTCGTGGCGTGTGCAGTTTTCACTGCATTAACTGGCGCATCGGGCGTCACGATTGTGGCGATAGGGGCGCTACTGTTTCCGATGCTTTTGAAAGCTGGTTACGGTGAGCGATTCAGTCTAGGTATGGTCACGACGTCGGGTAGCCTTGGTGTCTTGATTGTTCCTTCCGTTCCTTTGATCCTGTTTGGCGTTATTGCTCAGCAGATCGACGTCGGCGTATCGTTCACGATTCCGCAACTGTTTCTCGCCGGAATGGTGCCAGTGCTGTTGATGTTACTTGCGCTTGCTGGCTACACGCTTTGGAGTCAACGCGGAATTGAGCGTACGGCTTTTTCAATAGATGCAGTGAAGAGCGCATTTTGGGAAGCCCGATATGAAATCCCACTCCCGTTTGTCATACTAGGTGCGATATATTCAGGTTATTTTGCGATATCAGAAGCGGCTGCGATCACAGCGTTGTACGTATTGATTGTTGAAGTGTTTCTCTATCGAGAAGTGACGTTTCGACAACTACCGATTGTTATCCGCGAATCGATGGTCATGGTGGGCAGCATCATCTTGATTCTGGGCGCGGCGCTTGCGCTTACAGGATATTTCGTCGATGCTCAAATACCACAGCAGCTCTTCGAATTTATCCACGAAAGGGTTAGTAATCCGATCGTGTTCCTCATTCTGCTAAATCTATTGCTTTTGATCCTGGGCGCGTTCCTTGATGTATTCTCCGCGACGGTCATCATGGTGCCTCTCATTCTGCCCATCGCCGTTCAATATGGAATCCATCCCTTACACCTCGGCGTCATATTTATCGCTAACCTGCAAATTGGATATTTCACGCCACCGATCGGGATGAACCTGTTCATCGCGAGCTATCGGTTCGAGCGACCTGTACTTGAACTCTATCGCGCGTGTTTACCGTTCATGGTTGTGCTCTTGTTCGTGCTTTTGCTGGTAACCTATGTACCGACGCTCTCACTCTGGTTCTTAAACCTTTAGCCGTGATTAAAAAATGCCTGTTTCTAGTCGCGGGATTCGGTACGCGGTTTCTTCCTGCGACGAAGGCGATGCCGAAAGAGATGATGCCGGTATTGGACAAACCGCTCGTTCAATACGGGGTGGAAGAGGCTCTAGTTGCGGGCATGTCCGAGATTTGTTTTGTGACCGGACGTACCAAGCGAGCAATTGAGGATCACTTCGACGACAATGTCGAATTAGATTTTCACGTCAAAGACACAGCTCGCGAGGAAGGACTAAGCGGAATTCGAGAACTGATGAGCAAGTGCACGTTCTCGTACACACGTCAAGCGCAAATGCTCGGATCTGGACATGCCGTCAAGTTAGGCCAAATCCTTACGGGCGACTTGCCTTTCGGTGTGGTCTTGTCAGACGATCTATGTTTCGGGGAAGAACGCAACGTCCTTCATCAGTTACTTGACGTTTACGAAAAGTATCGATGCTCGGTTGTTGCGGTACAGGAAGTTCCTCGCGAACTATCGGACCGATACGGGATTGTCGCGGGTGAGTTGATCGAAGATGGTATAGTCGACGTGACGTCGTTGATAGAGAAACCCGCGCCTGTTGATGCTCCTTCGAATTTGGGTATTGTTGGCAGATATATTCTGACTCCGGATATATACGACGCATTGGATCGAATCGAACCCGGTGTGAGTGGTGAATATCAGCTTACGGACGCGATTGACGTGTTGGCGAAGGAACAGCGGGTGTTGGCTTGTAAGTTTCAAGGTAAACGCTTCGACTGTGGGTCTTTGGAAGGGTTTGTCGCAGCAACGAATTACTGTTACCGATTGCGATTCGGTAGCTTGCCAGTTCCTGAGTGTTAAACGCTTGTTTTGCGGGTCTAATCGACCATGATCGAACAGTTGATGAGCGGCGGATGGGTGATGGTGCCTTTGGCCGTGTTCAGCATAGTGGCATTGGCAATTTGCCTGAATCGATTTTGGCAGCTAGGCTACGAGCAAGTATTCCCGTCAATGGTGCAAGAGGCTTTAACGGGCAAAGAATCGATTGAATTAGCGCCGGTTGAGGGACGATCTAGTTCGCTTCAAAACGTAGCGCTAGGGGTGTTGAATCACCGAAACGATACTGTCGAAATTGCTGTCGCGGCGATGGAGGACGTACTGATCACTGAGGTGCAGTGGTTAGAGCGCTACTTGACGACGCTAGGCACCATTGCGTCTATTTCGCCATTGCTCGGACTTTTGGGTACCGTGTTAGGCATGATCGAGGTCTTTCAAGCGTTGAACACAACGGGCGCACGGGATCCGAGCGTATTTTCTGGCGGTATCGGCGAAGCGCTCATCACGACGGCTTTTGGCCTCTGTATCGCGATTCCAGCGCTAATCTGTCATCGCCACTTTCAACGACGTGTTGACGAGTTTGCGCAACAGCTTGAACAAGAAGGTCGGCTCCTGATCGGCAGACTATTCAGATCCGAGAATTGATGAAGTCTCGTACACGCCGCAGTGATGCGATAGGGATCGAAATTGCACCATTAATCGACATCGTGTTCATCTTGCTCATTTTCTTCGTGGTGACTTCCACATTTATTCGGGAGAACGCACTTGAGATTGATTTGCCTGCTTCCCATAGCTCGATTGACCCGGATACAAGAGATGCGATTGAGATCGTCATATCGGCTGACAATGAAATTAGAGTAGCCGATAAATTGATTCCGACAGCAACTGTGAACGCTCTTAAAGCCGAGTTGGAGGTCATTGCATCGAAGCTCGATTCAGGAAATGTCATCGTGAGAGCGGACGCAACAGCGCATCACGCAACCGTCGTGCACGTATTGGATGCGGCGAGTCTGCTTGGTTTAACGGAAATCAGCATTGTGACGGTCGAAGCAAATGACTGAGCCTTCCCGAAAGGATTTCGCGACCTATCGACGTCTGATGCGATATCTTCGCGGACGAGAGTGGTACTTCGTTGCCGCCGTTGTCGGTTACATTCTCGCCGCATACTCGGAGGTCGTATTCGCGCAAACACTCGGCGTGATCGTGGATGTCTTCGAGCCGGGTGCTTCGAGATCCAGCGTCGTAGGAGGCGGGGATTGGTTTACACCGCTTCCCGAACTGGCGTTGAAATTTGAGCTTCCGTATTGGTTGATCTTCCCACTCCTTATTGGCGTTGCGGCGCTTGTTCGAGCCTTTGGCGCTATCGTTGGTGAATATCTACTTGCGAACGTTTCGCTGAACTTGATCCATCAAGTTCGTTGTGATCTCTTTAATCGCTTATTGGTCTTGCCTGTGAGCTACTTTGATCGCAATTCTCAAGGGTCGATTTCGAATCGACTCACTGACACAGCACAAAAGTTGCGCGACACCGTGACGGAAGTTCTAAGGATTCTCCTGCAGGATGGTTTCAAACTGATCGTTTTGGTGATTACGTTAGTCAGTCTCAGCGGTCGACTTACGTTGCTATTTGCAGTCACGTTACCGGTTGTCTGGGTCATCGTGCGCGTCGCATCCAAACGATTTCGTAGTACGAGTGAGAGTATCCAATCTTCGATGGGTGAAGTCACGCAAGTTGGCCATGAAGCCGTCGGAGGTCACAAGCTCATTCGCACATTTGGCGCTCAGGAACATGAGCGACAACGATTTTTTGATGCGAGCTTGGCGAATCGACGTCAGAACGTGCGAATGGTTGCTACCAAGGCGGTCAGTAGTCAGACCATTCAAATGTTTGTAGGGGTCGTACTGGGTGTGCTGATGGGGCTTCTATTTCTGCCGGAAGTTAGTGAAGGTATGTCTACTGGCGATTTGGTTACTTACATTGCGATAGCAGGTGTACTCGTACAGCCAGTGAAACGTCTATCTGACTTGAATGCCCGAATACAGACTGGTCTCGCGGCGGCCGATGAGATATTTGCGCAGATTGACCAACCCAAAGAGGCGGATTCCGGAAACGCAGAGCTCGACACGATAGCGGGAGAGGTTGAGTTTCGTGCGGTTTCGTTTGGTTACGAACGTGGCGAAGCTGATGTGCTCTCCGAGATTTCGTTTCACGTTGAAGCAGGACAAACCTTTGCGATTGTTGGCGCGTCGGGAAGCGGCAAATCGACATTGGTGGAGCTCTTGATGGGTTTCTATCAACCTCAACAAGGTGAGATTCTGATTGACGGTGTGCCGACCCATGAATTCACCAAAAGCAATCTCCGCAGACACCTAGCGTTGGTGAGTCAAGACATTTTTCTATTCAATGACACGCTCCAAGCGAACATCGCGTACGGTGAGCTAGCTGCTGTTTCACGAGAGCAGATTGACGCAGCGCTAGAACGTGCACGAGTTAAAAAGTTCGTTCACTCGTTGCCGCATGGTCTGAACACGGCGGTAGGTGATCGAGGTACGACGCTTTCTCGAGGTCAACGGCAAAGAATCGCGATCGCACGAGCGTTGTTGAAGGATGCGCCAATCTTGATTTTGGACGAAGCTACTTCAGCTCTCGATACCGAATCGGAAGCACTGGTGCAATCGGCCTTAAACGAGGCGATGAAGGGGCGAACGACGATCATCGTTGCCCACCGGTTGTCGACGATCGTCCACGCCGATCACATCCTGGTTGTTGAGGATGGTCGAATCGTAGAAGAAGGTACGCATCAAGACCTTATCGGACAACATGGACGTTATGCGACGCTCTTTGAGACAGTAGATGGCGAATCTGAATCGACGAGTGTTGCCGAGATTCCGGTAACACGGTTCAGAGGTGTTGCGCCAGAACCAGTAGGAGCGACGGGTACGCTTCTGGACGCCTGGTATGGTGACAAGCGATGGGTACGTTCTTTAGCGCCGATGTCCTGGATGTATGGTAGGTTGGCGCGATATCGGCGGCGACGCCTGAGCGCAAACGCTTGGGTACCACCAGTACCACTGCTTGTGGTGGGCAATATCTCCCTTGGTGGCACCGGTAAGACGCCGTTGGTGATTTGGCTCGCAAACTGGCTACAGAAAGCCGGGAAGAGAGTCGGAGTGGTAAGCAGAGGTTATAAGGGTAAAGGGCGATTTCCGACGCTTGTACAGTCTGATTCCAACATTCTTGAAGTAGGCGATGAGGCACCTCTGATTGCCGAACGTGCGAAATGTGCGATGGTCGTGGACCCAGACCGTGTACGGGGCGTGAAATATCTGCTTGAGAACCACGATATAGATATCGTGCTTAGCGACGATGGTTTGCAGCACTATGCGATGGGTAGGCACTTTGAGATCGCCTTGATCGATGGCGCTCGTGGTTTAGGTAACGGCATGCTCCTGCCTGCTGGTCCATTGCGTGAATCGCCGAGGCGTCTAGGCGAAGTTGATTGGGTCATTTCGAATGGACAGAACTTACACGCAGTAGGCATGGTGGACGATGTCATGCACGTAATCCCCACTCGATTCGTGAACATCTTCTCCCAGGAGAGTCTTAGTGTCGAGGGATTTACCGAGCGTTTCGATAACGTAATTCACACGTACTCGGCGATTGGAAATCCGCGTCGTTTCGAGAACACGCTGCGTCAACTCGGATTCGCCCCGATCGTACATGAACTACCGGATCATTCTTTGTTCCGAGAGTCGGACATCCAGCACCATGTTGATGACGTTATCGTCGTAACCGAAAAAGATTGGCGGAAGATCAGACCATTGAGGTTTCAATCGGAGAACATCTGGTATCTGGAAGTGTCAGTGACGTTCGAGCGGGATGTGGATGCTCGTCTAACCTCGCTTTTTCAATCGAAAGAAGGCAGTCTGACTAAAGGCTTGCCTCAATGAAATTCGCACCTCTCGCCAAATTGACTTAAGTACGACGATATGGCACCAAACATCGTACTGTTTATGACCGACCAACTTAGACGGGACGCGTTAGGATGCTACGGAAACGAGATATGCAAAACCCCCAATCTTGACAGACTAGCCGCTGAAGGCCTACAGTTCGATCACGCCTACACCATTAGCCCCGTCTGTTCGCCCTCACGGACGTCCCTCATGACAGGGCTTTATCCCCACAATCATGGAGTGATGATCAATACCCATATCGCCCCCGCCTGGTGCCGTGGACTCTCCACCGACACGCCCACTTTCAGTGAGAGATTGAAGAAAGCGGGATACTTGCTGGACTACGCGGGTAAGTGGCATGTTCATCAGGATTTGGGGCCAGAGGAATTCGGCTTCGATCGCCACAGTCAGCGACGAGGAGCTTGGGGCTGTGTGCCTGGTACAGAATCCATGATCGAATTCCCGCGAAGTGAATTCGCCGTTGCGGGTACGAACCCTCATTCCTACAAAGTAGGTAGAACTTGGCAGGTGACCAATCTTGGCTTGGAAATGCTGCAGGAGAGAGCCAGCGGCGACCAGCCGTTCTTCTTACGAATCGATGACATCGCACCCCATTTCCCAAATTTCGTACCCGAACCATATGCCTCGATGTATGACCCCGAGTCCATTCCACCTTGGCCAAATTTCGATGAAACGTTTGAAGGCAAACCCGCCGGACACCTTCGCAAACACCAGGAATGGAATCTTGAGGATAAGGACTGGTCTTGGTGGCGGCAGGTGGTCGCGAAGTACTACGGCGATGTCACCCTGATCGACGACTGTGTAGGGCGCGTACTAGACGCTCTCCGGGAATGTGGCATTGAAGATGACACCATCTTCCTCTTCTCCACGGATCATGGCGATGCTACCGGTAGTCATAAGCATTTTGAAAAATCCGGAACCATGTACGACGAGGTCTTCCGAATCCCACTCTTAGCAAAGGTGCCAGGTGTCAAGGCTCGCAAAGTAGGGGATTTCGTCAGATTGATGGATCTGATGCCTACCTTTATTGAATGGGGTGGAGGTGAAATCCCAGATGATCTCGATGCGAAGAGCCTCGTGCCACTAGTTCGTGGTAAATCTCCCACCGATTGGCCTGATAGCGTTTATTGCGAGAGTCACGGTGAAGTCTGGGGCTACAGCACGCAACGGATGGTTAGAACCAAACGCTGGAAGTACGTATACATACCGCACGACATCGACGAACTCTACGACCTGAAAGAGGATCCTGCGGAAATGCACAATCTGATTGAGGATCCTGATTACTTCGATGTCCTGGACGAAATGCGAGCTCGCCTGATAGATTGGAACGATGCGACTAGCGATATGTTTCAGTGGACATGGGTACGCTGGTCTTTTCCGGAATCGATGAGTCCCGATCCGAGTAGAGACTCGGAGGTAGAGGTGAACACGTGACTTTCGTCGTACGACTGAAGATCGCTCGTTCCTTCGGCATCGTCCATGACCAGATTGGAGTATTGGACGAGACGGAGATGCGTCGGGCTGCGTTGCTGTTTGATTGGAACTCTTTCAACGGGGCGGATGCGCCTTCTGATATGCTCGTCCGACGTAAGAAGGTCGATTCCAACAGATGAGCTTCTCTAGTGGATTCTCTGTTGTGATACCTGCGCGCTACGGTTCAACGAGGCTACCTGGAAAACCCCTAATCGACTTAAACGGCAAGCCGATGATTCAGCACGTGGTTGAGCGTGCGCTTGCTTCACGTGCGTCAAACGTGATCGTGGCAACTGACGATCCAAGAATTGTGGATGCTGTGCGAACTGAAGATGCTACGGTCGTCCTAACCTCTAAGGAGCACCAATCGGGTACAGATCGAGTATGGGAGGCTATCTCAGATGCTGATTTGGCGGACGAAGCCGTGGTCGTTAACGTTCAAGGCGATGAGCCACTGATTCCGTCTGTGGTAATCGACCAAGCTGCAGATCTGGTTAACCAGGCAGACGACTGTGGAGTCGCAACACTATGTGAGGTTATGCGTGATGGGCGTGATATATTCAACCCGAACGTGGTGAAAGTCGTGGTTGATCGGTATGGGCGTGCTTTGTATTTTTCACGAGCGCCGATCCCTTGGGAGCGAGGGAAATTCGAATCAAATGAAGTCCCTGAGAGTGAGCAAGCATGGTATCGCCATTTAGGCATCTACGCATTTAAGCATTGGGCTCTGCGGCGATTTGTATCGTTGCCAAAAAGCAGGCTTGAGAGCCTTGAGTCACTCGAACAGCTTCGACTACTAGAAAACGGAATCTCTATCGCAATTGCTGAGAGCGAAAGTGACATTCCCGCTGGTGTTGATACTCAAGCCGACGTGGACAGAGTACGCGAAGTTCTAGCCAGCCAGAACTCAAATTGAGACGCATCTATCGAACACTTTAGATCGCTCTCCGATAATTCAGAATTCAATTTGTGAAAGAGATGATTGCGGTATGCGATTGGATGTTCCCGCGAATCGATGCTTCGTTTGCGGACCGGGCAACGCAAGTGGTTTGAACATCAAGTTTCGTCTCGAGGGTGAGGTCTGTCGAGCGGAGTGGCGATCTTCAGAAGCTTATATGGGTTACGAAGGTGTCACACATGGTGGTATCCAGTTTTGTTTACTTGACGACGTCATGGCAAATCTACTTTACCTTCGAGGATTTACGTGTGTAACGGCGAAGGCCGATGTCAGATTTAGAAATCCGCTCGGGATCGGTGAAAAAGTCGAACTCTTCGGACGGCTCGTCAATCGTCGAGGACCATTAGCGATCATCGAAGGTCAGATTCGCTTGGCTGCGGACGATTCTCTGGTTGCCGAATCGACTGGCCACTTTATGGTGAAAGGTAGATTTCAAGCAGTGCAGCACCCCGCTGTAGATTAGTGCTACGATTTTTTGCGTGTATGGCAAATGAAGCGAGAAAGTACGACAGCCCGGCATTTAGAGCTCGAATATAAGGCAGAATTCTTAGAAAAGGCAGTCGCAGACGTTTTATTCACCCATTGCCTTAGCGAGTTACCTTGGCGTGAGGAGCTTGTGAAGATGTTCGGTCAGACATTTATCGCTCCTCGGCTATCTTGTGCAATCGCGGATGAAGGATGCATTTATCGGTATCGTGGCAGTCAGACAGAATCCATTCGTTTCACACAAGAGCTAGACTCACTGCGATGGAAACTGCAAAATCAACTCAAGGTTCCTTTTAACTACATACTCGCGACACAATATCGGAACGGCAATGACTATGTAGGCTGGCATGCCGATGACGAGCGAGATCTCGTACCGGGCCAGACCATCGCGAACATCAGTCTTGGGGAAGCTCGTGACTTCCGGATTAAGAGTCGCGACGGGTCATTTGACGAAAGAGTGATCACGGATCACGGGTCTCTACTACTGATGCATGGAGACATCCTTCACACGACAAAGCACTCTTTGCTTCGCACCCGACGATCGATCGGATCGCGAGTGGTGCTGTCATTCCGCGAAGTCAGACGATGAAGGTGCACGCAAACGCGTCGCTTCAATCGCTCAATAGTTTCGGATTCGAATGTACAGCAGACGAGTTTGTTGTTGCACGTAATGTTGAAGAGCTCGCAGAAGCGCTAAATACAACCGAGCAAATCACCCTCTTAGGTGAAGGAACAAACGTCGTTCTAAAACCTCGAATAAGAGGACGAGTGATAAAGCTCACAATGGACGATATTTCTGTTTCACAAGCGAGGGACGACGCAGTTTTAGTGTCTGCAGGGGCTGGTGTAAACTGGCACGAACTCGTGAGGTATTCCTTAGGTCGCGGGATCGGTGGACTTGAGAATTTGGCATTGATACCCGGATCCGTAGGTGCAGCACCCCTTCAGAACATCGGCGCGTATGGCGTCGAGTTAGACGAAGTATGTGCGGGAGTTCGAGTCTTTGATCGACTACAGAAGGAGGTGCAAACTCTAGCTGTCGACGCATGCGAATTCACCTATCGCAACAGTGTTTTCAAGTCGACCTTACGAGATCGCTACGTGATTTGCGGCTTAACGATGCGGTTAGGAAATCGCGAGATGTCGACACAATATAGAGACGTTAATGCTCTCGTTTCGACAAGGCTGCGTTCAAATCTCACGCCAACGTATATCGCGGAGACCGTCATTCGCATCCGTCGTCGAAAACTCCCGGATCCACGTCAGATCGGAAATGTTGGGAGTTTTTTTAAGAATCCGATCGTCCCTGAATCGGACTTTGATGCCCTAGTTGACAAATTGGATATAGAAGGTCACCAAGAGGCTGATGGCGTCAAAATCTCTGCGGCGCGTCTTATCGACGAAGCAGGTTGGAAAGGTGTTCAGTACGAGGGTGCAGAAGTTTGGCCCCGGCAACCGTTAGTCATCGTCAACCGTGGGAGCGCATCTGCGCGAAGCGTGCTTGAATTGGCGACGCGAATCGCCGATGATGTGAATCGGCGATTCGCAGTTGAGCTTGAACTAGAACCCGAAGTACTAGGTTCTGATTAGGAATGGGTTCCGATACGACTTCTTGGATCGTTCGAGGCTCGACCTGACGAACCACTCGCTTCATCGCTAATCGAAGATTGAACTTCTGAAGTCTCAGGTGTCTGTTTAGACTCAGGAGTTAATTCATCGTGTGGCGTCGCAGATGGCTCCGGTCTAGAAGGCTGATCTGATTGGTTCGATGGCGTCACACTAGACAAGGGTTTTTCTTCGGGCGTGTGTTTATTTCTCTCCACATTCTGCGCCGTCGGAGCAGATTCGCCCCCTTTCGTTTGACTGGCTGCTCGTGGATCGTTCGCGGCGAATTGGCGCTCGGTTGTATCAGGATTCTGTTGGATCGAATTTTCCGCTTCGTCGCTCGTGTCTGGTTCTATTGGAGAAGGAGCTAAGAGTTGGTTCTCCTCGATGTCGCTATCTCTATCCGTCCGGTCGTCGCTGGCCTCTGAGCGTGTTCGATTTGTGACTTGACGTTGGTTCGGTGCTTGTGTTTTCTGACGATTTGCTGGACTTTCCGTTTGACGCGCAGATTGCACTTTTGATTCCAGCTTTTGATCTGCTTCGCGACCGGCTACATCGTTAGTTTCGCCCCCTCTCTGAGCTGACTGTTCCAGACTAGAGTGTCGCTTAGTAGAACCTTTCGAGCTTGTTCCGACGGTTCGGGAACTACGCGGCGCACGTCGATTCGGAGTTGAGGCTGATTGGCTTTTACGCTCTTCGCGAGCCACTGCATCAGCGCTTTGTTTGAGGTCGGCTGCTCGTCTGACATTGTCACTCGGCGTTTTGCTTTTGTTAGAGCTATCGGTGCTCGATCGTTGGTCTGATCGCGTGCTTTTATCGCGACCTGAGCTCTTTTCGCGTCTCGGCGTTCTTATTGGTGCATTTGTCTTTCCACTTACGCGTTGAGTCTTGTCATCACGTTTGGCTGGTTTGACTTTATTACGTTGATCATCTTTACTCCTATTTCCTCTGGACTTATCACTCGTAGAGACATTTCGCCCCTGTGATTTCGAAGAAGACGTGGCGCGGCGCGGCGACTTTGTCGGACCGCGTTTTTGACGTGCTGGTGACGACTTCTTACTTTTTTGAGGTGGCTTTTCTTCAGCTCCAAAAATCGCGGAGAAGAATCGGCCAAACGCACTCTTGTTTTGCTTTTGTTTGCTACGTTTCTGCGGTTTCTTCTTGCCATGAGGTGCTACTTTCGCATTACTTTTCTGTTTTTTCTTCTTGGATTTCTTAGTTTCTACTGGCGAGACCAGCGGTTTAGCATTCGGTCGGGGCTCATCCGGCAATTCCGCTCGGTCTTTGCTAAGTGAGTCCTGACGCGACTGGTGAAGCAGTTCTTCAAGATTTGAGCCGCCTTCATAGTCGATCCCTTTGATGCGACGTGCTTTTATATCGAAAGTTCCATTGGTCAATGTCGTGTCTGCGATGACGATAACCTGCTTCCGCGTGTTAAGTTCGAGATCACGCAGGTATTGACGTTCTTTGTTGAGAATGAAAGCGGCGACGTCATCGGGAACGCGGCAAAGATATTGGTTCTCTTGACGTGTCGGGTCGTGAATGAGATACGAGAGTTTTCTTAGGACTTGATTCGCGTTGGTCTCGGTCCGCCTTACAAACCTTGCGCCTTGACAGGATTCACACTCCTCAAAATGCGTGTCGTAAATTGAGGATCTACGGCGTTGCCTGTTTAGTTGCATCAAGCCGAATTCGGAAATTGCTGAGCACTCGGAATTCGCCGTGTCTTTCGCCAGACACTGTCTTACGACTTGCTCGACTTGCTCGTTGTATCCCTCCGTCAACATGTCGATAAAGTCAACGACGACTAAACCTCCGATATTTCGAATCATCAATTGACGACAAATCTCTTCGGCGGCTTCAAGATTGGTATGAAGGGCTGTTTCTTCGAGAGTTTCCCCTCCGGTGTTTTTTGCGGAATTAACATCGATCGAAAGTAAGGCTTCGGTCGGGTCAAAAACCAACTCCCCACCTGAAGGAAGCGTGACCTTACGAGAAAACAGGCTGGCTACGGCATTCTCTACTCGAAACGTATCGAATATCGGTCGGTCACCACGGTAATGCTCGATTTGGTCTCGCAATTCCGGCATGAAATCAGACGCATAGCTTCGCGACTCCCGATACAGACTTGGATCGTCAACTATGACTTTCGTACCGTCTCGTCGTAGTCGATCACGTAAGACGCGTTGCATTAACGTGTTGTCAGAGAAAACGAGTACGGGTGCGCGTTGCTGGTTTTCCTCATAAGCACGTTGAATATTGCGCCAGAGGTTCATCAAACGATGAAAATCGCTCGTAATTTCCTCTAGCGTATGGTTGACGGCGGTCGTACGCATGATCCAACCAACGTTTTCTACGTTCGGAAGCTGATTTCCGAGTTCGCGCAGTCGCATGCGTTGTACTTCCGACACATTGCGAGTTACGGCACGTACATTCGAATTTGGCTTCAAGACGATGAATCGCCCCGGTAGCGATAGTTCCATCGAAAGGGCGGAACCTTTTTCGCCGCGAGCTTCGCGAAATACCTGGACGAGGACCTTTTGTCCTACTTGCAGGTCGGGGTGCTCGATTTCAACCAGTTCCTCCGAGGATTGAGTGCGCGTTTCACGCGATCCTCGGCCACCAGCCTTGCTAAACGCGAGCAAACCATGGCGCTCTTCGCCGATATCAACGAACGCGCCTTCGAGGTCTGTTTTGACGGCGGTTACAACGCCGATGTAGATGTTGCCTTTGACCGAGGCTTGTGAACTAGATTCAATTTCGAAGTCAACAAGTTTGTTGTCTTCTAAGTAAGCAACGCGGACCTCATTAGGTTGCTCCGCGTTGATGAGTATTCGTTTCATTCCCAACTTCTTCCTGAGTAGGTGGGATGAATGGATACGTCCCGAGAACGTGGTTAAGGTATTTGATTTGCAATGGTTTGCAGATGATTAGCTGAAACGTAGGTCAGGTGATCGATACCAAATGCGTTGCCTCACGACCCATGTCGAAGATGGGCATGATGTGTGAGATAACAATCATTTTGTTCTTCGTGGTATCAGACTCTTCTATCGCGGTACCCTTGTACTTCTTCCGATGAGTGACAAGGCTTGTTGTAAGTAGACGCGCCGAACATTTCTTAAAAATCGACTGACGCATTGCCTACGCGATGAAAGTCTAAATCCCATTCATCGGTAAATTTGATGGGTTGATTCTCTTACAACCCCTTATTGATGGACGCAACGACCTTTGTCGCGATCCTATCGTTGCGGATATTTTAATACGACGTTTAGCTAAATCCAAGTTATATGTGGTTATCCTCATGGGTTTTGAAAACACTGTAGACCTTTTTCAGGTATTTATGGTAGGCACGAGCGTCACAGTTTCCGCTCAATAGAGACTTCGGTGGACTGCTAATGGCAACGAAATGCCATTTAAGCTTTGATGACGATCGTACTTGACCAATAGTCATGGACGCACCGACGTGCGGGGCCAAATATCCAGAGAACATCGATCAGACTGAGGATCGGCAAAATACTGATCACTGACATCCCGCATTCCCTCACGACAAATAACCTCGTAAGTGTGGGCTTTTCGTTACTTTCTACGTCAACAATCTTGATATTTAATGCCATTTTGCCGATCGTTTGTCCAAATTGAGCTAGAAAATAACCTTGAATTACAAATACGATCGCGATACTCAATAAGAATTCGAACAACGAAACAAAGGAAATGTCATACGCGAACAGAAGCGGTTGAAATATATCTGACGTGCTTGTTTCGGTGGGTGTGTCGGTTAATCCGCCCCAGTATCGATCCCACGAAGCTGGAACGAAATAGATGCATAAGAAAAATAGCACTCCGTGCAGTAAGCCGTCGATAATCCGCGCAACCAATCGCTTAAACCTCGATGCGAGCGCGATTTCAGATTGTTCAACGGTACCTCTTGCTAGACGTGTGGCAGATGCGGCATAAGGGTTATCAGACATTTTTAGACCATTTGCGAGGACGTGTTAATTACGATCGTGCGGGACCATCGGTCGTGCAAACATTTTCGCGATTCACCGAAAATCCAGAGTAACTCAAGCATTGCCAATAATGGAATCAAATGCAAAACGTACATCCCACACTGAGGTGTACCGAGTTTCGTCCACACTTTTTGATTACAGTGTGATCGATAATTTT
>JAPOVV010000046.1 GCA_026707945.1 Gammaproteobacteria bacterium
CGCATCTAGTCGACAACACGTGCGAACTTCAGACTATCATAACAGACTAGACCGAGAAATCACTATTTTATAGAAACAGATTACTGTCGGCCCTTCAACCATTGATGAGCACGCAACATCCTATCTGCAATCTGTTTCTCTCTAGCAGATAGTCCTGCAGTTGTAACCATAGGGACAGACCTTTTGGGAATTTCAGCTTTTCGAGCTGCAAGCTTTATTTGTTCTCGTTCAGATTCTAGACCTAATGTACCTCTCCGAGCTGAATACTCTCGTCTCTCAAACAACTCATTAACTCTTTTTCGAGCAACCTTATCAAACTGTTCATGCGAAACAGAACCAACTTTCTCCATACGCTTTGTTGCTGCATGAGTCATTGGCACGTATTCCTCAAACTCAGGAGAATACACCCAATCAGGGAGACGACCAAACTTTTTTATCATCTCCTGTTCACGTCCAGATGGATTAGCTAATCCTGCTGCTTGATGTGCTGGAGTATTGTGAGGCAGAAGATTAGTAGCTGCTTTAGCTTCCATCAAGTCTCTTTTGGGAACATCAAAAGCATGAACATATCCATGCTCTGCATATCCACTAGACTTCATTGAATCAGAAAAAAAGAAATCTCTACGTCTAGCCGTAAGGTTTGGATCAGGTTCTTCAATACCACGATAAAGACGAACATGTCCTTTCTTGACAGCAGGAAAACCAACTTCAGCCGCCACCGATGCTGACAGTTGATCGGGAGACGAAACAACACCTTTAAGACGATAATAATCTGCCTCTTTGACTGCTTTTCTAGCTGCTGATAGTCCTCGCACTACTCTTGCTGATGAACGCCCAACCACGCCAACTGGACCACCAGCCAACATAAGTCCAACTTCTAATTTTGATTGAGGAATAGGATTTAGAAGATCCAAAGCACCACGTGATACAGAAGCGCCAGCATGAGCCACCCCACGAGATGCTCCCCGTATTTGATTGCCATAACCTTGAACTATCGGCGATCCTCTATGCCGAGGACCAGAGATACGTTGTGATGGTCCAGAGAAAGCATCAAAGATATTCTCAAAGAATCCGCCTATATCAGGAAACATATCTAATCCAAATGATTGTCTGCAACCTTGAACCAAGTAGCCTTAGATTCTTCACTAGAACCCGGCATTCCACCAACATCTTTATTGGTAGTTTCAGAAGTGCCATTTGACTGTTTGGGAATCAAAGCTTTGATCTTGTGTCGAGCCGTTTTTACAACTTCCTTAGGATTGCGTAACTCTTGATAGTCATCAAACTTAGCTACACCAAACACTAGCTCTGTCGCAGCCGCAGGAATCTCTGCATCCATAAGTACTTCTTTAACAGCAGCTCTTTGAGCTCTTTCTTCCATCCTCTGCAATCGCTGTGTTGACCTCTCACTATCATCAGGTTCAACTAGACGATTATTCTTCAGAGCTGAACGAAAAGCTGCAGCCTGACGATTATGGATTCGCATCTGGTCACGATATTGTTCCTTCTGTTCACGTGTCAGACCCGATTGACGATCATCACTCTCATCATCATCATCATCTCTATGACGATCATCGCCCTCATCATCATAATCATCAGAAGCATCATATTCTTCATCTTTATTAGACTGCTCCTGATCCTTCGTTTCTTCGTTGCTGTCCTGAGTCTCCTGGTCCTCGGACTGCGAGTTGTTGTTCGATTCTTCGCTCATAGCTTTGAGCCATCCTTTCTATAATTTCTTGTGGCACCCCTGCCTCTAGGAATGCTACTTCTGGTAATACTCCAGACTGAAGTTTAGTCAGTACCAATTCCCATACATACAACTCGTCCGGCATAGCCGGATCGTCAAATAGGGGAACTACTGATCGAGACTTATACACAGAATTAGCCTGAGCTAAAAGAATATCCCATACTCGTTTGAAAGATGCAGAATATCCTTTAGTTCTTTGTCGCACCTTACCAATAAGAGGCTGAAGCTCTCTACGCATAAGTTCACCACTATTATTAGCTGTAGTTCCTTCCCATACAGATAGTGGCAATCCACATAATGCTAATCCCATTTTAGCATATGCTTCTATACGTCCAATCGTTGCCTCTGGATCAGCAGGTTCAAACTGTCCAACAGTATCAGCTGTCAAATCAAGAATTGCACCTGGATAAACATCAATCGGAGGTTCTGCAATCTGACCCGCCTCAAACTCATCATCAAACTGTAATCCTCGAGCTAATTCTGCTTCATTTGGCATTTCTCCATCAGATTTTTGAGCTGTATATCGAACTGGGAATGCTGAAAGCTCAATACTAATAGTATCAACTCCCATGCAGTGATCTATAGCCTTCTGACAGCCAAATGCAGCCTTTATGCCACTTCTAGGATTTAGAAATGACACAGATGCGAACGGAACAACAGGAACCGCTTCCATCCAATGAGATGGATAAGGTGTACCATCTTTTTTCTTAGTACACGGAGTACCCCGAGAACCAGGATCTTTAGGCAATCTG
>JAPOVV010000106.1 GCA_026707945.1 Gammaproteobacteria bacterium
CAGAGACTGAGTTTCAAGAGACCTGCGTTTCTCCATGACCTGCTCGAGATGCTCGTTCAGCGTCTTTGCGGCATCCGGGTCTTGGCCGCTCTGGTTTTCGTCGTCGATGGACCTGAGCAGTTCGTTTTCCTCCTGGACTAATCCGGCGAGCAGGTCCTGTATGGCTCTGCGCCGGTGCTGACCGTCAAAGAGCCTTAGGCTGTTCATCCGGTCGTATGGAATTTCAAGTTCTCCGAACATCGGATTCGGGATGCCGTTTTCATCCCGAAACGGGTTAAACGTTACGGCCCCGGGATCTATTCCGAGCAGTATCGCTCCGAGCACCCAGTCTTCATGCTCCCTCAGGTAGCCCTCTATTCTTTTTGCGTGCGAAGGCGTCAGCCTGCGGTTCGCTTCACGGACGACATCCTCGTCAATTCTTTGGGGCAGGATGCTGTCAAGCTGCCTAAGATCGAGGGCGAAAGTAAAGACGGTGCGATGACCTTGCGTGAACCGGTGAGCCGGTATCCGGAAACTCTGCATTTCTTTAACGGGTAGTACTATCGACATTATTACCTCCTGTCGGTTTTAAGCTCTTAAGTTACCTGTTATTTTGCCGTTTGTCAAATTCCAGGCGAGAAACCCGGTCTGTGCTGAGTTTGGTTTGAGTGGGGATTTCCCGTTTTGTCCGTTTCCTGATTAGTTCTGCGTTCCATGTCTCATTTGCTCCAACACTCGAATGCAGGTTCTGTGGCACAGTTATGTTCTATATCTGAAAGTGCCGTGGTTTCGGCGTGTCGTTCAGTTTTCTCTTGCAATTTGTCAGTTTCTCTATTATATTTCTGACAGACTGAGGGGATTGAAATATCGTGGCTAGCCTGTCTGATAAAATCATGAAATATGCGGAGACTTTTCCTGAAGGTATGGTTCTCGGCCCCAAGAGTTTTCTTCACCTCGGAAACCGCGCGGCAATAGATCAGGCGTTAAGAAGCCTTGTCCGGCGAGGCGGAATGATACGGATTTTTCAGGGCAGATACGTACGGACCATCAATACACGTTCGGGAAAACGAAGTCCCGACCTTCAAAAGGTGCTTGACTCGTTGCAGAAACTGCTGGGTGGGCCTATAGTTCCCTCAGGTGCTTTTGCCGCAAAATCGCTCGGACTTTCCGAAGAGGTGCCCCCGCGTCCGACTTATCTGGTTCCGGGACCTGACCGGCGGCTGTCTCTCGGAGGAATAGAAGTGGACCTGCGTCACGCTCCGCGCTGGCAGCTTGTGGTGCCCGGCCGGCTTGCCGGCACGATCATCCGTGCGCTGGCTTTTCTTGGCCCCGAAAAAACGGAAGATGCTCTTAACTCAATCGTGCCAGGTCTTTCGGAGACGGATTTTGCCCAACTTATTTCGTTGCGATCAAGGGTGCCCTTGTGGATAGCCGAACCGCTAGGTGCTTTTATAAGACCTGAGCATACTGCGGAAGTTCTCTTTTATTGGGCGTTTAATCGTGAGTCTGAAGTTCCGTAGAGCTGGACAGCAATTAATTGGGATAGTGAAAATTTGTCGTTTCTGACTTGCAATCTGTCAGTTTCTATATTATTTTTCTGACATCAAGGGGGTTAATCAGCTATGTCCAGCATATCTGAACAAATAATGGAATTCGCGGAAACTTCACCTGAGGGTTTCCCCTTGCGTCCGAAGAATTTTCTTCATCTCGGTAGCCGTCCGGCCGTTCATCAGGCGTTTTCCCGACTTGCCCGTCAGGACAGGCTCAGGCGAATATTTCAGGGCGTATACATGCGAACCGTTGAGACCCGTTTCGGCAGACGTGGTCCCAGTGTTGATAAAGCGATCCCGGAGCTCTCGGAGTTATGGGGAGAAGTTATCGTTCCTTCAGGCGGTGCCGCGGCAAATTTGCTTGGACTTACCGATCAAGTACCGATGCGACGAATTTACCTGACATCCGGGCCTGATCGGCGGCTCGTTTTCGGCGCGCGAAAGGTGGATTTACGTCACGCCCCGAACTGGCAGCTGGTAGCGCCGCATCGGCCTTCAGGCACTCTTGTTCGCGCACTTACTTTTCTGAGTCGCGAAGAGGTTGAGGATGCTTTGGGCCTGGTTGCGCCCAAGCTTTCGGATGCGGATATTGCCGAACTTCTCGCGGTTCGTGAAATTTTGCCCGTGTGGATTGCGGAACCGCTGAATGCTTTTGAAAGCCATGTCCGGTAAAATATCATTCCAATCATTGTCAGTTGATGACAAGCACGATGCCTTGGAAAGAGCCGCAGACCGCGTGGATTCCGACCCCTATCTGCTCGAAAAGGACATCTGGGTTGTCCAGATACTTAAAATCCTTTTTGACGCTCCGTTCGGCAAGGACCTAGTCTTCAAGGGAGGCACGTCCCTCTCAAAAGCCTATAATGCGATCAAGCGATTCTCCGAGGATCTTGACATTACCTACGACATACGCGCTTTCGCGCCGGATATAGTGGGCGACTCGGAAG
>JAPOVV010000031.1 GCA_026707945.1 Gammaproteobacteria bacterium
CGCGCCCCGCACCCAGTAAGCCGCTTTCGTCGGTGTTGTAAAAGTCGTATTCGATTGTCTCGCCGTAATCTTGCACAACCTCCCAGTTTGCCAGCCCACGGCTTACGAATGCCGCCCCGCCATCGATCAACGGGTAAAAGGCGATAGGTTGCGGCGCAGTTACTGTCGGCAAAGCCACATCCTCAATTCTGAATATGCCAGTTCCGTAACGCGCCATATCGACAATCACATGGTGCAATGCCTGCAACAGGCTCTCGAGGAACCTCACCGTCAATACCGATTCGCGCCCCTCCTCACCAGCAATCTGCTCACCTTCATAGGTTATGGTAGGTGGCACGGCCATCAGCGTATCGGCCAGGAACACCGCCGTTAGCCGATGGAAATTCATCGTGACGCTGCAATTTTCTAGGAACTCACGATAGTCGCCATCGTACAGCATGGAAAAGAGTTCCAATTGCCGCACCCTGGGCAAAGCGACTTCAGGAATGACTGGCCTACCTGCCGCCCAGTCCGCTGGATCGACCAACACTTCATAGTCAATCGGAAGCAAGCGTACATAGCCAGATTGCAGGGCGTAAAAGTCGCGGTGCTTAATCCCAGGTAACATCAATCTCTCTCCGCCCTGGCAATTGCGCAATCGTATAAACGAAGTAACGCAAAGCGTCTACCCCATGGTCGCGTTCTTTCACCGGCTTGTCCTCACCCTTTTCGGCTGCCTTTTCATCCCACGAATACATCATCAGCTCATCGGTGAGGTAAGGCACCGCCTCACTCAGCCGCAACCTGCCACTATCTAAATAGTGCTGGGTGATGGCTATCCCCTCTAAAAGGCTCTTCTGCTCACCAACCTTGCGACTATTCAATACCGGCAAGTCAAACGCTCGGTGCAGCTGCAACATCATATTTTGGCTCGCGCTATCACACACAATCGCCGCTAACGATATACCTTTGCCTGAAACCCATATCCGCAATCGCTCTGCCTGATCGCCATGCGTCAATTGCGAACGCTCTGCCCCATCCCAGCGCCACTCATCATATACCCAATACTCCTCTTCGAACTCGCCTATGAGCAATGCGTGCGTCACTCCGCTGTCACCGGGGTCGACCGATAGATACCAACGCATTGCCGTCCGCTCATCAGGCGGCGGTTTCGGTGGGTAAAACGAAGGGAACACCGCGCCATGCAACGGCGCCCACTCCCCTAAAATCCGCCGATTGTAAAATCCGCCATACGAACTACGACTCATCCGCAACACCGTTCCGTCTTTCAGCCCAGGGTTGTCGCTATGCAAAAGCAGATACTCTGCCATACCGATATCCGCTTTGCGGTCAACATAGCGCTTCTTAAACCAGTGGGCAGGGTTTGCCGGGTTGGCCGTCATCACAACCTTCCCACCGGAGATTTCACGCAACCGATTATCGAGTTCCATCATCACCAGTTCAGGAATGTTAACTACCTCGTCAATGTATATCCCACTGGCATCAAAACCCTGCACCCGTGGCTGTGCACTCACATCGTTGCCGCTGAAAATCATATACTTGTTGTTGCCGATCTCCCAGCCATCACGGGTGACGCGATAGGGAATTCCCATCTCATGCATGGCGATATCAAATTGCTTGCCGACTACATGATGCACTTGCTTCTGCGTCTTGGCCACCATCAGGAAGTGGCGCCCATTGAATTGCAGCGACCACAGCAGGAAGCCAAATATCGCCGCCGACGACTTTCCGCTCCCCGAAGCACCATATACCAGGTGATACGGCTTATCGCTTGCGCCTAGGCGGACGACTTGCTTTTGCTTTACGCTCCAACGCCTCACGCACCCTCCCTTTGATTCGATGCCACTGCATCAGAATTACGCCATCACGCAAGGGCAATGCATTCAAATCGCTCATGCTCCATCCGTAGGATGATGCTAGCTCAGCAAGGTTTATCACCACCAACTCTGATGCCATATCCTCACGCAAAGCGGGCGGTATCTCTTTCGCACCCGTCTTAGCCCAGGCCTCTAACGCGCGCCACGCTTCCTCCTTGCCGAGTTCCCCCTCTAATTGAAAAAACTTACCGCCGCGACCACCGCCTTCCACTGCACATTTACCGGCGCTTCCTCAGGCGGTGCACCATCAATGCTTTCTAGCAGGACTGAAACGGCGTTTTCCTCACGCTCGCTCCGCGTGTAACCGCCACGCGCCAACCTACTCACCATAGACAAAAGCCCAAATGTAGGTGGGTTGGGCTTGGCATGGTGTACTTCATCGCCCACTTCGAATTCGATCATGTCCCTATCCTGTGTAAGTAATCGCGCCATCAGCCTCAGCACTGATGTTAAACTTCTCGACGCCATCCTGCATCGTAATCTCTATGCTGGTGATGAGCGCGCGCCCGGCAGCCTTTGGTGATGTGCCACCCTTGGGTAAATCGATCCAAAACAGGTTTCAACCCGATCGATCGCCGAAGATGTCGT
>JAPOVV010000112.1 GCA_026707945.1 Gammaproteobacteria bacterium
AGGCTCACACCACCCCACCAACACAAACCCCCGCACAAACACCAGGGGCAAGTCAGGCGCGTCTACTATCAGCACTGCACGTAACGCATTGACCGGCAGTGGGCCAGGTTAGGCTCATGGCGGTCTGGCAAGGCGCCACGATCCGTGACCCCGAACCCAAACTGAACCACTACTCGAAAGACGGTAGGTCTTTCGTCCTTCCGACTGCCTCGGCCACTTGGCCTAGGAGATCTGCATGCCGCCACATCTCCTTACGCCAGAGCCATTACGTCTGCCCCTGTCACTGTCAGTGCTCTACAGACCTGCGCCACCGATTGCCCCTGCGTCAAGGCCACCCTGAGCCTCCCGCAGCTTGTTTATGACCTGCTCCGGCATGCGCCGTCGACGCGCCATCGCTTCCCCCTTTCACGACCCACACCCTCACATTGAGGGTGGCCACGCCTCAGGGGCAGGTCGTCGTCGTTGGCGGCGATGGTACGGCGGCTGCTCTTCTGGAAACTCTTGGGTTAGATGTCGAAGGACCTTTAGCCTAATATCGAGCGGGTGAGGTTGTTAGTAAAGAATTATTGGCTTGAATATGTAATTGAAAAGATAGATCTTGATCTGCCGTGGGATCCGGCGCGTATCAGATCGTTGAAATCTAATCAAACCTACTGCCCAGTCTAGTGTCGACTTGGACAGTCATGTAGGCCTGCTTTCACTATTGGATTATGGCTTCATCCTGCAGGATCACAGGGATGATTCTTGCGATCAGGACAAGATCAGGTCTTGGGTGTATGCAGGTCTGTTGCGAAAGGCAGTCCAAGACACCAACGCCATTGCGATCTTGAGAAGCAAGAGCCTTGGAGCCAGGCTCTCAACTTATGGCGATCCCTCTTTGAAACAGAAGTGGCCCACCACTATATTAGAGATAGATCTTCAGATGATCATTTGGTTTTCCGCTATGCGTTCCATTCGATACTGCGGCCGACTGTTCGCCGCTGGGAGGAATGCAACGAAACCTGTCGTCGACTTGGAAAAGAAAACGAATACTCTGCTGAATAGATTCAGCTTCGAAAAGATCTATACCAGAAGGAACTCGGAGAGCGGCGGGGAGACTGCGCGTGGACCCACAAACCAAAACACAGTACCTTTGAGAAGATCGCTCAAGCCACCAACTCTGGCTTGCTCTTCCCCTGCATCGCGAGCAATGAAGTTAACCCAACTTTTGGATAAGACGTAGCAGTGCTCAGTACGAGCCTACCAATGCTTGCAGTACCGTTACTCCCGATCGGCATGGCTCATGAGACGGGTGAGGTGTTACTTGAATTTCAAACCGCTACGTCGCTGAGCAACACAACCAGCCGTGGAAGCGACTACATGACCCTGCCTGTCGATCTCCAAGGCAGCATGGCATCACTCAAGAAACTCGGAGACGAAGTCCTGCGAGACCTATCGGAGGTTAAGGCTTCAGAGAGGCGAAGCGACGACCGCTCTCGCCAGGCTTGACGGAGCCAACGGCAAAGGGGCCCCTCGCTAGGACTGCTGGAGAGCGTGGAGCTGAACCTAATTGCCGAGGAGGCCCTCACGATGAGACAGACCGGTCAGCAGAGGGCGCTGCTAAAGGGGCGGCCCAGGACACAGCTTCCGCACGGAAGCGAGCGCTTCACCGCTTGCTCCTCGGAAGAGATTGGCCCCCCAACTAGCAGGCTGGTCGAGACGCCGGTGCCTCAACGCTTCGGCGTCGGCTCCGACGGTCAGAGTCTCGTCTGGAGCCCCTTGAAAAGGCGCAGTCGCGGGACCTCCGATCATATCCCGGTGAGATCGTACGCGGGCCGTCCGGCGGCCACCCCGCTGCGTAGTGGGTAGGATCTGGAATCACGCAAACAGAGGCCCCCGCGAAGTTGGCGCTTCCGAGGGCCGTGACCAAGAGAGAGTCAAGCTCACTTGGTAGGCCAGACGGTACCAATCCGCCGCGACCGGCTCGGGTCTGTCGCCGCCCTCCTCGACTCGCCCGAGATCGCCGAGCTGGTCGCGGAGCTTGAGGGGCTGCGCTGGACGGGACGTAAGGGCTACCCGATCCGCTCGCTTGTCGGTGCCTGTCTCGCCAAGAGCGTGTACGCGGTCCCGACGTGGAGCCGCACCGCCCGACTGATCGGCGAGCACCCTGTCCTCCAGGCCGCGATCGACGGCTGCCCCTCCGTGTACGCGCTCTACCGATTCACCAGGAAGCTCCGCACGCACAAGCCGCTCCTGGACGCCTGCATCGACCGGGTAACCGCAGCTCTCCGGGAACAGCTCCCCGGCTACGGCCAGGACCTTGCCACCGACGCCTCCGACCTGCCAGCCTTTGCGAACGGACAGCGCTACCTCAGGAAGAACGGACCGGAGCGCGAGTGGTACTCAGACCCGGACGCCTCCTGGGGTCACCGCTCCTCGATCTCCCACAGGAGCAGCGGCGG
>JAPOVV010000017.1 GCA_026707945.1 Gammaproteobacteria bacterium
GAGGATGATGCCGTATGTTTTTCTATCCATGCTTTCACGCAAATCTTTGTTTCCAAGTAAGGCGATTTCGCAACCCTGTCCGCGGGTCCCACCGGCGGATAGTTATCATCACCCGGTCGGTCATGCCGTAGACCACTTATATCTAACTTGCCAATCTCGCACAACTGATCAAAATCGTAACCGACTCCGGTTCCCATCTCGAACACACCACAGGCTTCCTGACTTAGAGCATGATGAATCATACGGAGGCAATCATCGACGTGGATATAGTCCCGCACAAACGGCTTGGTCACGTATTCGACCTGACCCCGCACAATGTATTCGGGGTTAGAATACTTTTTCGTCCTACCGACCTCTTTGCCGTAGATGTTGTAAGGCACGAACACACACACCTGGTCGCGGGTACTAAATAGCCAGTCGCTTGCAGCACGTTTAGAAAACCCGTAGGACGTTGTTACTGGATCGTTGGCTGCACACGACGAAAAGAACATGAAGTAAGCATTAGGTAGGCATTCAGAAAGTATCTGCGTCGCTCGGTAGTTCGCTTCAAACGCAAGCTCTGTCGAGATGCGGGTGTGAGACGCTGCGCCGATATGGATGATATGCGTGAAATCAAGCGATTTTTTCACAGATCCTACGGAATCCCAAATAGAGCGACGATATGCCTCAGTCGAGGTCTTGTCTTCGTCCAGTGCGACGACTTTGCTCGGATATTTCTGCAACAACGACCGATAGACATGAGAACCAAGATAGCCACGTTGACCTGTGATAAGAATTTTCATTTTAGTTTTGCCTTTAACGATTCTATAATCGAGTGCATAATCATCGTATGCACATCCTCGATGTTTGACGTCTCATAACTTTTTACGAGTATCCAGTCATGAGAAACTTTCGTGAGAAATCCTCCATCCATGCCCGTCCATGAAAATACATACGCTCCTTGCGCCTTTGCAAACTTAGCGGCGCAGACAACATTAGGAGAATTACCGCTTGTGCTAATTGGAATTACCAAATCACCTGGAAACAACAAACTCTCAAGCTGTTTTACATAGATGTCGTTATACGAGTAATCATTCGCATACGCGGTGACAATCGGGATATTATCGTTTAAGCACATTGCGCGAAAGGGTTCTCTATCCGGATTATTCGCACCTTTCACCAAATCATTAACAAAATGAGAAGCGAGCGATGCGCTTCCTCCATTACCGAAAGTGAATACCTGTTGCCCGTTAAGACGGGCAGATTCTATACATTCAACACACTTCTCTACTTTGCTTAAATCTACGTGCTTGATGGCATCTAATCCTGTTTGAAAGTATTCATTTATCATACCTTATTGCACCTTCATAGCTAAAGTCAAATGGAATATGGGTTGTCCCAAGCAATTCAAGTTTGCTCTTAATCCTCTCACGATTTTCTAATGGAACAACAAAGAGAATCGCACCGCCGCCACCACCTCCAAGCAACTTTCCGCCCCACGCTCCTGTTCTAATAGCAGTATCATAAATTTCGCCAATTTTTTCGGTAGATATGCTTGGATGTGTTCGCTTTTTGATGCTCCACGCAGCAGACAGAAGATGCCCCATCAACTCAAAATTGCCATCGGAAATAGCCGAGCAGAACGGAGAAACCAACGTTTTTAGAATTTCTAATTGAGGAGAATTTAACGATTCATGAGGAGCTTTGATTGACCTGTCTCGGATAACTCCAGTGTCAAAAAGCATCAAATAATTAGAATCAATTTGTTTCTTATTCAGAACTGTATTTTCAGAGATTTTGCCGTCATTTCGGAAACGAAATTCTCTAAGCCCCCCGTATGACGCTGAATAGAAATCTTGTTTGCCTCCGGGTTGATTCAATATCTCTCGCTCAAGCACATAAGCAGTTTCTGCAAGGTCGCCTTCGTTTATGGTATCATCTTGGAAAGCATAAAGTGCTTTTAGGAGTCCCACGATAACTGCACTTGATGTTCCTAACCCCTGAACACTTAAATCCTTTTCGATTTCCACATAGACTTCTGACATACCCGTATAATCAAGCGCAGCCTTTACGGTATCAGAATGTAGAGAACGCGGATGCCCAAAACACCTTTTGACAGTAACCGTCACATACTTGTCGATTGTGGCGTTGACACACACACCGCCAAACCTCTTATAAAATGATGGAATGTCCGTGCCTCCGCCAATAAAACTAATCCGAAGCGGAATTTTGACCTTTATGCAAGTATTTTTTTTGCTGTCGTCTAAAAGCACTTTCTCATCGTCCATGCTCTTAGTATATCACAAAGTAGACTAAAGTTTCTATATTTTTTTATGACAAACCAAGAAAAGCAACGCCAAAAAGAGGAAGATATTCGGAGATGTGTGCAGTATTACAAGAATGGAACGACCGACCGTTTCCTGCTTGCTGCCAAGATGAAGG
>JAPOVV010000061.1:0-827 GCA_026707945.1 Gammaproteobacteria bacterium
ATGGGTATACGAGTTGGTCATTGCGTCTAGTGCTTGGGCGATGCGTGAGATGTCGAGATCGTTCCGTTTTTCTGATGCGAGTTTCAGGAAATCGTTTTCCGTGAGTTGCTTGGTAATCGGGCTTGCTAGGAGTCGTTTGATGTGTTGGGTTTGGAGTTTCAGGGTTTTGGCTGTTTGGGTCGGTAGGAGTGCTGCCAGTTTCGGGTTTTGTTTTATCCATTGCTGGATTCGGATCGTTCCGTAGTTCCGGCTGATTCGGGTTTTCCATTGTTCGTCTCTCGCTTGTTGGGATATGTATCGGCCAACGTATTGTGCGATTTGTGCCGGTGTTCCTTCCGGTTGTGGCCGGATGCCTGTTGGAGTAGTTTCGTTGGGCCATGCGTGATGCTTTGACCATGCGTCCGATGTGTGATAGCGGATTGGGATGTATTGGGCGAAGCCATGATCCCATGGTATGGGTTGGCTTAGTTCCCTGTGATGGTCTCTCTTGCTTCTTTTAGGATCGGCAAGAGTTCTCTGCGGAAAATCAGGGCTAATGAGAATAGAGTGGAGATGAACGCGGTTATTAAGTTCGCCGCGTTGGAGGACTGTTGCGTATCGGAGTTGGGGACAGATTCTTTTAAGTTTTCGTATCCACTCTGCCCAGCATTTCCCGTTCTCGCGTAAGAATCGTTGTTCTGAGTCGGGTCTGTATGTGAAGGTTGCGAAGATTGCAAGATCTCGTTGGAGTTCTGCTTCAGAGAGTGCGTAGATTGTGCGTTGGATGAATAGGTTTCGGCGTGCGATTTGTTGGTTTCTGGCCATATGTGCGTAGAGGGCGGCCATAC
>JAPOVV010000061.1:837-2420 GCA_026707945.1 Gammaproteobacteria bacterium
GCCATACGATCGTGAGGGCTGTGCGAATGGCCTTTTGCCATAGTGGTTTCTTTCTTTGCTTTTCTAGGTCTTGCGAATATGTATTCTGGAAGTTGGTAAAATTGTGCCGCAAGCTCTTTAGTTCTGACTTTGCGGTAGTGAGTTCTAAGTTGTTGTAGAGTGTCAAACCTAGGCAAAGGGTGAGTAGTACCGCGGTGACGGTTTGCTTTTTCATGTACGCTCCTGACGCGGTTGATCATTGCCCAACGGAAGTCCACCGCCCCAAGAGTTGAGGCGGTGGTGTTTTCGAGGTTATGCATCGAGGATTCGTGCAATTTCCTCTGGGTTGGTCATTTTTGCTAGGAGTTCAGCTTTCGTCTGTTGCGAAGCGTTGGGCTCGGCCAGCTGGGGCTCGGCCATCTCGCTTTCCGGTTCGGGCGGTTTTGGCTGTGTGCGTGTAATACCTCTTGCACGCATAGCGTCCTCTATGGATTCGAGTGCGAGTACGAGTGCTTCGTTAGTGTGGTGTTCGTTGGGTGCGGCCCGTAGGTATGTGACTGCTGCCTCTAGCAGGTTTGCGGTTTGTGCGATGGTCATTCAGTGGATGTACAGGCGTACTGTTCTACCCTGTAGTTGTTTGTGGATGATGGGTGTTGTGTGTGGTGGTATGAGAATGCATCCGTCACTCTCTCTCCACGTGTGACCGCCGTGTATCCGTATTCCTGATCGTTTGTGGACGTTGGTTATTTCAGGCGTGAGTCGTCCGAATTTGTTCGACCATGTGAGCTTGAGGTCGTATCGTCCGGGTGGAATCAGGAATTGTGGATGTTCGATGGTCGGGATTTCGATACCTGCATCGATTGTCAGGAGTCCAAACATTCCGATGATGTCGTATGTTCGGCGTCTGAGTGTCCAGTCGGTGGGTGAGTGCATGTTGGTTGCTGCGTTGTCGATGATTGGTGCTGGTGCTTGTAGTAGTTGGATGATTGCGTAGCCCCAGATAGCCAGGAGTGCAAGGGCTATGCCCGGATTGATGCTCCATAGGCGTTTGCGGAACTTTGCGAAGATCCAGAGTTTCATCGTCTTGTTGTTCTATACACTATTCGACTGGCGTGTTTAGGACTCTGAGTATTTCGATGGCGTCCTCTTCGGAGTGGCAGTAGCCGTAGTCTCGGATTCGTCCGTTGTCTACTACCCTCATTTGGTACTGCCCGTAGCGGTGCATGAGTGAGCCGATGAAACGGTAATGTGGTTTGGGAGCGGCTTCGACTGCATAGAGTAGTACCTGTGTAGCGGTACGGATTGTGTGGGTTTGCATGGTGTGTGCCTCCTGTGGTGGCTGAGTGCCGCTGTAAGGATAACACAGGTTTACAGGCTGAGGCTATGAGAATTGTAGTTTTTGTCAGCCGGGGGGGGGTTTCGGGGGGGTCGGGCCCCCCCGAATTGCTGCGCGGCTCTGCCGCGTCTGTCTCTGTTGCTCTGCATTTGCGGAGCGAGTGAGCGGGCCGGTCGGATAGCGCATCCACTGCGGACATGGTTGTGGGGCGGCCTGCTGGCCGCCCCGCCTCTACTGTTCGCTTACCACATCTGCCACCAGCGACGGC
>JAPOVV010000029.1 GCA_026707945.1 Gammaproteobacteria bacterium
CAAATGGCTATACATCGTTGGGATTGTCGTAATCTAACGACGGGAGAGATAGCGGTACTATGTGGACAGGGGCCACAAGATACATTTCATAGTGGCGTTCTGCGAGACGATTGGTTCAATAATGACGGAACACCAACGAAGGGACTAGAGGATTATGGTAAAGTATGTGCAGGTCAACGTCGCATCACTAATGCTTTAGTTGATTGTTTACGTAATATTGGATGGCAACAGACACCATATCCTCAAAGACGAGCATCAGGTGCTAGAGTTCGACTATGGGAATCTTCTGAAGATTATGAGCCACCCAATAGAGATTACCTTCCGCCGGAGTCTAATCAGCCTTTCTAGTGAAAGACTTGCAACCTCCCCTATAAATACCCTAATATATAGAGATGCCCCAACAAACTTCTGAGTTCATTCTTGAATCTCTTTGTCGTCAACATAATCTTGAACCACGTGTTCCTCAGATTATGATGGCTAATGAGATTGATCGTATGGAAGATGGTACCAGTTTAGTTATTCCTGCTGACACTGGTACTGGTAAGTCATTGGCTTATTCAGCAGCAGCAATTAGTGAAGTGATGCATGGGGGGCGGGTTCTCATTAGCACCAGCACTAAGATTCTGCAAGATCAGCTCAGCGGCGATCTTCCGGGCTGGGTTCCTCCGGAGATAACGGTTCATGACATTCGAGGCAAGAACAATTATCGTTGTCCGATGTTACAGAAGCAAGCTCCCACTCCGGTATTGCAGAATGAAACTGCTGATACTATCTCCGAGTTCTCCGGCAGTGAGCATGATTGGAAGAAATATCTCTCGGTTGATTCCAACGACTGTTTAGGTGCAAAGTGTCAGATGCGACATATCTGCCCGTCAGTGCAGGCACATCGAAACATGGATCAAGCAAATATCGTTCTAACTAACCACAGCATGTTAGCGTTGGAACTAAAGACAGGGTTCATCTCTAAAGATATGCCATTCTCTCTTATCATCATCGACGAAGCCCATGACTTTGAATCGTATGTGATGAAGATTATGGCAGTTAGTATCACGTCGGGTCGGTTGCGGTTCTTGCATAAGCGACTCAAGGCTGTGGCACGGGAAGAAACATTACTGCCACAGTACGCCAGTGAGTTTGACAATCTCATGGTCAAAATACTTAGCAAGGACGAAGAAATAGCTATTGAATCTCCGTCGATGAGATATCAATACTTGTCAGATTTGTTTGTCCGCATTAATGGACATTTAGCTAGTCTACAGCTTGACGTTGACCACTCTCAATATGAAAGAGCTAGTAACCTTCGACGCAAGCTAAGAGGCGATCTTCAAACAGTCATCAATTGGCAGAATACATCTGGTCGCAATGGCATTATTATTGCTAAAGGTGGTAACAAGATCTCTCTTGAAGTGTCACCTCTATCAGTAGCTAACTTTCTTGACAAGCATCTATGGAGCATGGAGGAAGCTAGGATCGTTCTCACTTCTGCCACTCTGCCGTTCGACATTCACGACAAACTAGGTATGAAAAAGACTAAGGAAGTTTGGAATCTACCAACTGTGTTTGACTATCAGAAGCAAGGACTGTTGTTTGTTCCTAATGGCGGACGAGAAGAATTGAAGTATAAGTATGGTACTCCTAATCATGGGATGTTGGGACGAGACCAGCTTACACCTAGAAGTCAGTTCTTGCTGAATATATTGCAGAGAGTGTCGGGAGGATCGCTAGTGTTGTTCGCTAGCAATTATGACCTCAATATGGCATATAAAGTTCTTAGGCAGCCGCTGGAAGCAATGGGTAAGACCTGCCATAAGCAAGGTCAATATACGAATCCTCTACTTATGGAGAAGTTCAAGTCAGATGTGACATCCGTACTTTTCGCTACTAGAAGCTTCGAGCAGGGTGTCGACTTCCCTGGACCGACACTTCAATGCGTGGTGTTTGATCGAGTGCCTAACCCGCCTTCCCAAGATCTGTGGATTAAAGCTCTCACTGACTATCACGGCGGCTACGTAAAAGCTCATAAGTCTGGTGTGTATAATCGTATGCGACAGGCTGCGGGAAGGGCGATAAGAACGACAGAAGATCGAGCACTTGTAGTAGTGTTAGATCATAGATTCGCTAAGCTTACTCGACATCTCCAAGAGTTTGAGGTGACGCATGATGTCAATCGTGTTGTTGAGTGGCTTGGGGAGATAAAAGGAGATGTGAAATGAAACAAACAATAATAGTTCTACTAGCAGGAATCTTCATAGCTATAGGAATAGTGGGAGGATTCACAGGACAAGCTATTGTAACAGAACTACGTACTGTTCAATCACAACTTGATGAACTATCGGTGACTATAGCTAATCCCGTAGATACGGTGACTATAGCTAATCCCGTAGATACGGTGACTATAGCTAATCCCGTAGATAC
>JAPOVV010000009.1 GCA_026707945.1 Gammaproteobacteria bacterium
CACCCTCTCATGCGCATTCTCAGGCTCGATAAGCTTACGCTCGCCGCCTTGGAGGCAACACTCAGGGCGTATCTTGATCCTGATGATGCCTACAGCCAGATCCCGACTCTTCAAATGTTGTCCACAAAACAGAAAAATCTAAATAAACAGGCAAAATCCCTAATGAATCTGATGGGGGAACATACTTGTTTCGTGCTCGGCGCCAAGGTGGAAGAAACTTCGGGGATGGTAGGCGGCGGGGCCATGCCACTGGCGAAACTCGATAGTTATGCCGTGACATTATCTCCCAAGACTTTTTCCGCCAAATCGCTGGAAACCAGGTTGCGTAATGCGACTCCACCTGTCGTGGCGCGCATCCATGAGGATAAAGTAGTACTGGATCTGCGATGTATTCGAGAAGATGAAATGAATCAGCTTGCCGTGACTCTCAACGAATTCGCAAAGTAGTCATCAACCATCTGTGCAATAATTTTTTCGCCATCACGAAAAAGGGGACAATTTTCCGATGCCAACCGTTAATTCCGATGGTGTTGCCATAGATTATGAAGTCATCAACCCCCAGCATATCGATACGCCTGTATTCCTGATCACCGGGCTGGGGGGCATTCGCGGTATATGGGCGAAACAAATCGCCGCCTTTTCCGCGACCAGACCCCTCATCCTCCATGACCATAGGGGAACGGGAAAAAGCGCCAAACCGAGCGGAGTTTACAGCGTCCCCAACATGGCGAAAGATATCATCGCTATCATGAATGATCTAGAAATAGAACAAGCGCATCTCGTCGGTAGTTCAACGGGGGGCGCCATCATCCAGGTGATGTGTATTGATTATCCCGAGCGTGTAAAAAGTGGGTCTATCGTAAGTTCCTGGCCCAAGAGCGACGCATATTTCACCCGCCAGTTCAGCGTGCGCAAAGAAGTCCTGCTTGAGATGGGATGGGAACCTTACACGAGATTTTCCACATTTACCCTGCATAGCCCAAAGTTTTTCACCGACAACTTCCAAGAAATTCAATTGCAGGAAAACCAATCGATCGCAAACGCGCCTCCGGCTGAAATTATGGCCGAGAGAATCGACTGCATAATTGCGCATGACCAGTTAGACCGCCTGGGTCAAATCACATGTCCGGTGCTGGTGGCAGTTGCCAGAGACGATGTCGTCACTCCGCTGTACTACTCCCATCAATTGAGTGATGCCATCCCTGGAGCTGAACTGAAAATTTTTGATGAAGGCGGCCATTTTGTATATATCGAGAAACCGGCTGAATTCAATGAGTCCATCCTGGAATTTATCCAACGACATGACTGATCGATTTTTTCATAACTCGCCTATCAACCACGAAGGCGAAACCACTTTATGAAACACGTCGTCATCGGAACCGCCGGCCACATCGATCACGGCAAAACCTCTCTCGTCAAAGCATTGACCGGCACAGACACCGATCGCCTCAAAGAGGAAAAAGAACGCGGCATCACCATCGAGCTCGGGTTCGCCGAGTTGATTCTTGATAATGTCCACGCAGGCATCGTGGACGTTCCAGGCCATGAGCGATTCGTAAAAAACATGCTGGCGGGAGTCGGCGGCATCGATTTGGTCATGCTGATCGTTGCTGCCGACGAAGGCATCATGCCACAAACAAGGGAACATTTGTCCATTTGCCGACTTCTCGGTGTTAAAACCGGACTCATCGTGCTCACCAAAACGGACCTGGTCGAACCGGAATGGGTTGAACTTGTGACGGACGATATACAGGACTTTGTCAAAGATACCTTCTTGGAAGAAAAACCCATCGTGCCGGTTTCGGCTCACAATGGAGATGGTCTGGAAAATCTCGAAACAGCTTTGCAAGAAATCGCAAATCAAACACCTGCAAAAAGTGAAACAGGTATCTTTCGAATTCCGATTGACCGCGTCTTCACGATGCGGGGCTTCGGTGTCGTGATTACGGGAACTTTGTTCAGTGGAAGTGTGGCTGTTGGCGAGCAGGTTGAAGTTTATCCCAAGGCTCTTCAGGCGCGCGTTCGTGGCTTGCAAGTTCACGGAGAGGCCGTGGAAAAATCGACTGCCGGCCTCAGAACCGCTGTGAACCTTCAGGGTCTCGAACGCACTGATGTATTAAGAGGTGACATCATTGGTCATCGTGGTGAACTAAAAACGACATATATGCTCGATGTTCTTCTGGAACTTCTGGCCGATGCCCCTCGTCCGTTAAAAACCCGGAATCGCATTCGGTTCCATGCAGGTACAGCTGAAATCATGGGCAGAATTTCACTCATCGGACGAGATGTACTCGAACCGGGAGATAGCACTTTTGCTCAAGTACGACTCGAAGAACCTATCGTCGTACTTCCCA
>JAPOVV010000042.1 GCA_026707945.1 Gammaproteobacteria bacterium
GTATGAAGTCATTGAACGCAGAATCACTCGAGATGAGTTTTACATCGCGGATGAGTGCTTTATGACTGGTACTGCCGCTGAAGTCGTCCCCGTTTGTGAATTGGACAGTCGTACCATCGGCGATGGTACCCGAGGCCCCATAACAGAACAACTACAACAAATGTACTTTGATCAAGTACAGGACAAGAGTACAAACCATCCTGAATGGCTCACCCTAGTCGAGTGACTTAGCCTATGTAATTCGGTAATCGCGTCGTTGCCCGTTCGCCATCGTTTTGAATCGACGATGCACCCAAAAGTACTGAGCTGGTTGACTTCGAATAAGCTGTTCGATCACTCGATTGACGTTGGTTGCGTCAGCCAGATAACACTCGGGTACTGCGAGCTTCGATAACTCAATTGGATGCAACTCAACTTCCCAAGTTCGTTCTTTGTTATTCCTTGTATGAGCCATCAAAACGACCCGAGCGCCCGTTAGACGCGCCAGTCGAAAGGGGGTAGTGATTGTCGACGCTTCGACTCCAAAAAAAGGTGCGAAACAAGTAGCTTTTCTCGTCCCCATATCCTGATCTATTGCGATCCAAATGGTCTTGCCGCGACGTAATTCATTCACCACGGTCTTTAATTCTGTTGCAAGATATAGCTTTTCGTACGCACGTGATCTACGGTTGACTGCGAAGTAATTTACCACGGGATTTTTGATGTCACGGTAGGTAATTTGAAAGGGTGAGCGGTGGCTCACCGCAGTTCCACAAAGATCTAGGGAAGCAAAGTGCGCGCCAAGTAATATCGTGCCTTGGGAGTGTTCGCTAGGCCGCAGTTGTTCAAGTCCCGATACATTCACTCTTTCCAAGAGCGTGTCTATACCGCGGAACCAAACAAACAGAGTTTCGACCATGCTTCGCGAGAATTCATCGATCGTACTGCGTGTCAGTTCATCGCGTTGCAAAAGCGTAAGTTCGGGGAACGCTAATTGCAAATTCACTCGAATGACTGCCTTTCTTCTGGGTACACACGAAAAGAAAACACGCGCAACCCACCTACCCAGTGTGTATTGCAATCCCAGGGGAAGTCGTGCTATACACCAACCTAGCCCGAACAATGTCCAAGTAGGCCAATACCAAGGCAACCACAAGTGCTTCATCGGACATCATACCCGTTGAACCAGGTGATCAGGGATTCTGCCAATTCAACACTCACTCACGTTGCTGAAATACTTGATGATCTATGACCGCGCCTTTAGTAACTCCGAGAAGAGAACTTAGACCTGCATTTACTTCAATAACCGCCCGAACCGGTGTATCTGACTGTATCGAATCTAAAGAATGCGGTATGGTATGAGTCGCAACTTTTTGAATTTGACCACGATCGTCCACAAACCACATATCCAAGGGTACATGAGTGTTCTTCATCCACATACTCAGTATCTGACTTTGTGAATACGAGAAGAGCATACCTCGGTCTATCGGTAAATGACGAATGTACATTAAGCCTTGCGCTTGATCCGCGTCGGTGGTGACAGTGACCACTTTAAATTGCGCGGACAATCCATCTGTCGTGCGGACTACTAGCGTTTCAAGTTCATTTAAATATAAAGGCGAGCGAATCTGTCCTTCAGAGCTAGGCCAAATCGCCAGCAACGCGATCAGCACAACTATTGTTGCTTTTGATAGTGTAAATGAATGGTTCGTCATGCACTTCAATGAACTTTACCCGAACGATTATGGGAACGAAATGGAAGACCGATCCGAGGTGTAAATTATTTGCCTACTCACTATGAGTCTCTACGCATTCAAAGTACAGAATTAAATGTATAAAATTATTTCGTTCAAAAACTTGTTGCTAACTCGTGTTGGCTCAGTGTGTATGCTCATCCCCTGGGCATAGATGTGTTATAGGATAACACGATAGGAGAATCATGATCAAATCAAAAATTGTAAAAATTTGGATGCTACTCGCTGGCACATTACTCTGGGTGGGAGTCACGACCACGGCACAAGATGCCGATGATGACGAACCGTCCGCAGAGAACGACGAGGAGATGGAACTACTCAATGTCATTGGAATTCGAAACCCAAATCGATCCAGTTCGGACTCTCCCGTTCCGATTGATATTATCAGCGGCGCGAGCTTAGAAGTAAATAACGGTGGTGCAGACCTGATGGCGCAAATCGCTAATCAAGTACCGTCGTTCAACCTTGAACAGTTTCCAATTGCCGATGCAGCAACTATTATTCGTCCCCCTCATCTTCGTGGATTATCTGCAGACTCGACATTAATACTCGTTAACGGTAAACGACGGCACCGAGGTTCTGTGATTTCGTTGCTTGGCG
>JAPOVV010000045.1 GCA_026707945.1 Gammaproteobacteria bacterium
GGGCGAATGAAGGCGTTCGCTAGTGCAACGGAATTAGCGTCGAACGACATTCTCGCACCGAGCGTAAGTGACCCAATGACGGATTTCAGACTTGACCTGCGTCTGATGTTCAAACGTACGAATGGTCCAGTACGCATTGAATTCGATCCGACCTTAACCTGGACGGGGGGCGACGCAGTTCAGGTGCTTAGCGCATCTTCGCTACCTCTCGATCAATTGCCTGGCAACGACAGCAGGAGATATTTCAATTGGTCAGACGAGGTTTTTGGAGATGATGAACATCGTTTGGTCGCTCGGGTGGATCGCCTTTCCATCGCATATCGTCAACCGAGCTGGTCGGTCCAGGTTGGACGTCAAGCGGTATCGTGGGGAAACGGGCTTGTTTTCCAGCCGCTTGACCTGTTCAGCCCGTTCGCGCCGACCACGATTGATCGCGAGTTCAAACCGGGTGTCGACTCAGTGCTGTTCGAGACGCTCGTTGGAAATTCGAACGAGCTGCAAATGCTCATGATTGGACGCAAACACGATGTTGCACTTGAGTCTCCGCACACGATGGCATTGAAGTGGCACACGGAGTTTAGTGGGTTCTCTTTGGACCTAATTTTTGCAGAGCACATCGGCGACGACTTTGCCGCGTTTTCGCTTTCGCTCCCGATTGCGGGTTCACTTTTGCGCTTAGAGACGTCAAGACTGTGTAGTGAATCGACCTGCACGATGAGTGGCCTCGCGAATATGGACTATACGTTATCCGTCGGTCCGGCGCTGCTCTATTTATTTGGTGAGTTCTACCACAACGGTTTTGGGTTGGATCAGGCTACGGACAGCGTACCGGATACCTTGAACGAACGATTTGCGCGCGGCGAGATCTTTACATTGATGAAGAACTACGGCAGCCTGGGGCTAAACATTACGTGGCACCCTTTGTGGAGCCAGTCGTTTATCTACATAGAAAACCTCGAGGACAACAGCGGATTGATTCAAACGTCCGTGAACTACGAACCGGGCGACGCTTCTCGTGTGCAGTTCGGCGTCTCAGCACCTTTTGGAGATAACAACACGGAATTTGGTACTAGAGAATTTGGTGATGACTTCACATCTGGGGGTGGCGCGACGTGGTTCTTGTCAATCGCCTATTACTTTTGAATAAACGGAGAACTGATTAGTGATTCGCTTGCAGAACCGTACGATCGGCTTTTTAGCGAGATCTATTTTCGAAGTTACGCATTCTCGGACTACAGGTCGACGATTTATTTCGTTAGTCCTCGCATTCGGCGTTATTACAACAATGTTCACTCTCGGCAATACCGTTGTAGTCGAGAACGCTGCGGTCGCTTCTCGTTCGATGTTGGCTAGCGAAGCAGGCGTCGCAGCCATGCGGGCAGGAGGTAATGCCGTAGACGCGGCAGTTACAACTGCGTTTGTTCTTGCCGTCACGTATCCATCTGCGGGGAACTTGGGTGGCGGTGGATTCGCGGTTATTCGAACACCTGAGGGTGATGTTTTCACCAACGACCATCGCGAACGCGCACCAAACAACGCGACGGAGGATATGTTCCTCGATGAAGCTGGGGAATATGTCGCTGAACGTGCACTCCGCTCTCACCTTTCGTCGGGCGTTCCCGGCTCCGTGGCGGGTCTGCTCGCGTTACACGAAAGATTCGGTGTACTCCCACGAGAAGCGGTCATCGCTCGAGCCATAGAACTTGCGAGAGACGGCTTCGAGTTGCCCGCAGACATTGCGCGCCAGTTTGTGTCGCATCACGAACGCTTTAAGCATATAGATTCGACACGACGGGTCTTCTACAAGGCGGATGGCTCGTTCTACCAAGCGGGGGAACTTTTTAAACAGCCGGATCTTGCGGCGACGCTCTCTCGAGTTAGCGAAAAGGGTAGAGATGGGTTCTATACAGGTGAGACGGCGGAACTCATCGTTGCAGAAATGGCGCGTGGCGGCGGATTGATTTCGAAAAAGGATCTTGCGGATTACGAGCCCGCGTGGCGAGAGCCGATCCACGGTCGTTATCGTGGTTTTGATGTTCATTCGATGCCACCACCATCGTCGGGTGGTGTATTGATCGTACATTTGCTCAACATGCTAGAACCGTTCGATCTGAGCGAACTAGGGTTTCACACGGCACCATCAATGCATCTGATGATTGAATCGGAACGACGCGCCTATGCTGACCGAGCGGTTCATTTGGGTGATCCCGACTTCTATCCTGTACCGCTTGATACGTTGCTTTCGAAGCGCTATGCGTTGCGTCGCATCGAAGATATTGGTGCAAGGGCGACGACGTCAGATGACGTTGAAGCCGGAGCAGTGCCACGAGAGCCGTTCGAGACGACGCATTTCTCAGTGATTGATGCTGATGGTATGGCGGTAGCGTTTACGACGACGATCAACGGTGGGTACGGTAGCGGAATCGTCGTGGAAGGTGCTGGATTCTTACTCAACAACGAGATGGATGATTTCAGCGCAAAGCCCGGCACACCGAATATGTTTGGTCTAATCGGTGGCGAAGCCAATGCGATCGAACCTGGCAAACGCATGCTAAGTTCGATGACACCGACGATCGTTTCGAAGGGCAACGATTTCATCTTGATCACCGGAAGTCCGGGTGGTTCTACCATCATCACAACTACACTGCAAGTTATTGTCAACGTGATCGATCATGGATTCGATATGGAAGATGCGGTCAACGCGCCACGCTTTCATCACCAGTGGCGGCCGAACAGCGTGCGATTCGAAGCAGGGATCAAACAAAAAGTGATCGATGAGCTAGACGCAATGGGTCACGTTAATCTCTACCGACTTCCAGAACAAGCCGTTATTGGCGATGCCAATTCAATATTGAAATATCGAGGCTCGATAACGGCTACAAGCGATGGACGCAACAACGGCGGAGCGGTTGGATTCTAGACAGTATGCTTTTGTCGACGTCGGTGCAGCGGGAACGATTGCAATGAGAAATCTAGTGCGAGCGTGCGTGTGGTTTATGTCTACCGTTTCGGTCTATCCTGCGCTTGCCGCGACACTCATCCAAGGTCAGATCGTTGACGAGAAGCAAGCGCCGCTCCACGGCGTGTTGGTCCGTGTCACGGACCATCGAACTGGAATATCCGAGTCGATCTATTCGCGCGGCGATGGGTCGTTCGCGCTTGAAACGTCGATGCAGGGTGAAGTTGAGATTAGATCAAGGACACCGTATTTCCGCGACAGCAAATTTAAAGTTTCTTTGAATGGCGAAGAGCCGAACCTCGTGGATATCACGATGTACAAGATGACTGACGCCCAGGAGATCTCCGATAGTCTTCCGGCGGCTTATCACTTTGGCAATTTGCCATTTGAAGAGGGTGATGATTCATTCTTCACCAAATACCAATTTCAACGTGATTGCCTGACCTGTCATCAGATGGGAAATCCTCTGACGCGCGTGGCTCGGTCGCCGCGTGACTGGGTTGGCGTCATCATTCGTATGCATGCCATGCTTGGGAATTTTGACGCGGAGCTTCGGGACCGGCGATCGGAACTCCTATCAGAAGGATTCGATGGAGCGCCGCTAGCGGTGCGTCCCGAATTCCCGCTCTCGGAAGATTTGGAGCGAGCGAAGATCTACGAATATCGGATGGAACGTGGAGTAGTGCCTCATGACGCAATCTACAACCCGACCGATGGATTGCTCTATACAGTCGATCAAGCAGCTGACCATATGGCGATTACTGACATAGGTACCGGTCAGACGAAGTACGTGTCGCAATCGGGCGGTGGTATGGTTCATCACGTTTTCGGTTCTGTTGGCGGGGAATTGGCGGTATTCAACGGTCGCAACGGACCCCATTCGCTTGATATGGGTCCGGATGGCAAGTACTACGTCACGAATACGTCGACAAACAGTATCGGCGTATTTAGTCCCGAAACGCACGAATGGGAGCCTTCGTTTGTGATCGGGGGAGGAGCGATATATCCGCACACGATTCGCTTCGACTTGAGCGGTAGAGCTTGGTTTACGCTCGCAGGCTCTGAATCTCTTGGCAACTTAGATCCAGAGACGGGGAAGACCGGCGTGATTCGACTACCGCGTGTGCGCCCGGACGGCATGTCTGGAGGTACGACACCGTACGGTATCGACACTGATCCGATTACAGGGATGGTTTGGTACACACGCTTGTTTGGCGATCGCATTGGCAAGATTGATCCCGGAACGGACGAAGTTACTGAATTTGAATCGCCGATTCGAGGACCTCGGCGAATGCGCTTTGATGCATCGGGTACGTTGTGGGTCACCGGGTATTCTGAAGGCATGTTGGCAAAGATCGATCCTGCCACCTTTGAATCAACTGTGTATCCGATGCCGGAGTTCGCTGCCGGCTACCGCCCGGCACCTTACGCCTTAGGCGTTCATCCTCAAACCCAGGACATCTGGGTGAATGAAAACATGACCGATCGAATGTACCGCTTCATTCCTGATGAGGAACGTTGGGTGGTCTATCCGATTCCATTGTCAGGAACATACACGAGAGACATGACATTCACTGATGACGGGAAGGCGTGCACGTCAAATAACCCCGTACCGCCCGCGGCACTTGAGGGTGGAGTTCTTCAGATAATTTGCATCGATGCGAACGCCTATCAACTCGGTTCTTGATGTCCAAAGTAATACTGAACGAGCCGGTCTCCAGTAGCCAACAGGCAGTCGACGAAAGCCAGCTCAGAGCGTTTGACGAACGAGGCGTCATCAAAGTAAAAAGTGCATTCGATGCCAAGATGGCATCTGATATCGAATGCGAACTCTGGCGTCGCTTTCAAAAGTGGGGTATAGAGCCTGCAGTTCCTGAATCTTGGGAATCACTGGACGAAGCCACGATTCGAAAAGTGATGAAAGGCACGCGTCGAGTCCGGGGTCTTGAGTCGATCTACAACGCTCGCTCAGATGCGATAGCTAGCGCTCTCGCGCGCGAGACAGACCTTGAAAAGCAAAAAGCGCTTCTGCTGCTCACTTTTTCCGGACGGCACGACTATATTCCGGACCAAGCTGTACCTAGTTCGATCTGGCATTCCGACACGCCCAATGTACCCGGTGAAGGGTTAACAGGTGTAATCGTGCTAGGTTTCATCAATCATGTGCGTCCACGCGGTGGCGGCACGATGGTGATCACGGGTTCACATCGTTTATTCGAGACGTCTACTTCGGCCATTACGTCAAAGATGGCGAAACGGAGACTGAAGAAATATCCCTACTTTCGCGAACTACTGTCTTCGAAATCGACCAATCGAGAACGATTCTTTAACGAGCCGGGGTACGTAAACGACATTGAACTAAAGGTCGTAGAACTGACGGGCGAACCCGGTGATGTTTACTTCGTCAATGGGAGTGTTTTACACACGATAGCGCGAAACTATCAACCAGATCCGCGCATGATGGTAAGAGGGTTTTACGGCACGTCAAAACTCTCAACGCACTACAAGGAACTATTTACTGCTAGAGCAGCGAAGAAACAGGCTGCTGCGTCTGTCTCATAAGTCTGCGGCGATGCGAGAATCAAATAGGTGTGATCACACCCCTACTCGATACGATAACAAATTTGGGTACCGTCGCTAGTTTGTGTGGTGGGCACAGTACAAATGGTTCTAGCTATTCAATGAATCTCGAGCGCGCCTTCGACTGGAGCCACAGGCTACGAAGACCGTAACTCACGTTTCAGCGACGAGCGTTGGAAAACGGTGTTGAAGGAGCTCCGGCATGATAGGTTCGATTAATTGTCGAGTCTTATTCCATGCAGCGGCAATGATCAGCAAAATCACTCCCATGCTAAGTCCGGCGACCGCCATATCCGCAACCGTAAATAGTGCAGCCAACACCCAGACCATTGCACCGATTAACAGTGCTCGGCGGTTGATCACCAAGGCGAATACCAGCAGGAGAACAAAGAGTAATACTCCCAGAATTACTTCACTCGTGGCGCTCCACGCTAGATCTTCAGCCCACCAATAGAGTGGCTGCACAATAAAGGGAGCAGCAACGATGTGGGTCCAAAACGCGACATCCGTCGCTACTGATTGTCGTTTTGGGTCTTTTACATCCCACCAGATCGCGTAGGCTTCGACTAGACACCCGAGAATGAATGAAGTAGCTAATGCTGGAAACGCGCGTAGCGTCTGCATTTGAGCCCATAGATCGACAAAAGGCAAAGGATCCAGTTCGTCAAAATAATGTTCGTCGATTAACTGTGACATCAACTGAGTCGCAATGACGGTAACAAGTATTGCTAGCAGAATTGCTAAAACCCCTAGAGCGTGCGCCAGCGGAATTCGTGCAAAGCGCCAGAAACCAAACGATAGGATAGCTGAAATGGTCAGAGGCACAACGACAGGTAGCATGATAGGTAAGGTAGTCACGTTTCCCCCGAGATCGGAAGGAGGGGGTGGAACATCGGGTATCGAACCAGCATAGAAAAACTGGAATCCCAAAGTCAATCCTGAAATTGCAACGGCAGTCGAAATAACGATACCTGTAAACCTCATTCTTTGATGGCGTACAAAGTACCAAGCCAAACCGAACGCGGAGCCTAGTACAAGAATTTGGTCCAGGTATTTCCCTGTGATGAGTGTCGTTAAGGAAACGAAGGTGATGATGCAGGCAATGCCTACGAAAATATCGTTATAACCGCTGACGAGGCGAAGGTGTTCCTGTTCAAATGAAACGTTCTTTGTTGTTTCAGTCAAAGTACGTCGCCTCGATTCATGTAAATGATTGGGGTTCGATAAGTTTAGGCTTGAATGGACCCTCCTCGTTTTCGATTGGAGAAAATCGTATATCGGATCGTTAGAAACAAGATGAAACACCTGACGATCCAGAGGAATACGTCCTACTAAGTCCCATAGGCGGCGAAGTTCCAAATCCTCGTGAAATCACCATCGAAACTGGCGTCACACGATTACCACCTACGCGAGAACCAGGTGGAACTTCGGAACGCGCAGTCCCTTCAAATCCTTACACAATAAAGCGTCGGGAATCACCAAAATCGGACTGATTTAGGATATACGTAATCAGCTGGGTAATATCCTATCGATAAGACCTAGTGTTGCACTTGTGAGTCGAATTCGAGTAATTCATGACAAAATGGATTGTCTAGTGACTATGAATTTGGGACGCTTACGATTAGCGAACTCTCAATTCGTTTAGCAGGGTTGAGTAAATGAACCAGACTAGTCGGCGAATACTTGCTGGCGTGCTTCTTGGGGTCGCGATGTATTTCGCCTTGGGTGTCGCGCTAACGCTCATTTCGTTAGGTGTTCTTACCATAGTTTATGTTAGGTATACACCACATAATCGTTTCACGACAGCAAGAACCGCACGAGTTCGCTATTACGCACAGCTGAATCCAGTGAAACAGCTCTTGTCAGCTCTTAGAGATGCATGGTCTAGCGAAAACGCTCCTCGCTTCTACGACGTTCATCAAGAATTAACTAGCTCTTTACCAAAATACAGCCAACACGCAAATAGTGCATTGAGCATAGTCAAAAAATACATAGCTTGGCATCAGAAGCGATACGGCGGATCAAATTCGGGGAAAGAAGAGAGCAATGCAAAACCCAAAGGCGATACAGGTTTCGAAAAGAAGAATTACATATTAGATACTTTTATTGAGATGAAAGCAGAACTGTCTTACTCTACAGAGGTTGAACCAATAGACCCGATCCCGTTGGAAGACGAAAGGTTCTTCGATAAAACGATATCAGAATGTAGCAAACTATTCGAGGAGTCCCTTTCTAATCACAATTTTGCGATGATTTACGAACAACACAGAACGCGAACATCGTTGGAAAATATGACTGCTAGCTTACGCTCTGAGGTGGCCGCGGCAGACAGGAGAGCTGCAGCTGCTGAATCTGCTGCAAATAAGGCGTCCCGACAAGCTAGGTCGGCTAAACGCAAAGCCGATCAAGGCAGAACTAACTAGGAGTATCACGTGTTTCCTTATAGTTTTCCGGTCTCAAGGTCGAACAATTACGGTATTGTCGAGTGTGACGTGCAAGTTCTCGATTTCGGAGGCGATCGTTGATCGTATTTGATCGGTATCAAGTGTCGCTTATTTAGACTAAATCTAGATATCGCGTGTTAGACTGGATTACGCTAAATTGCGTTCTGAGTATATTATGAATAGTATAAATATATTCTTAGACGTAAAAAGCTCTTTACTTATCTAATTCCAAAAATCAATGGATTAGTTAAAGTTAAATCGAGGTGGGTGTATTCTTCGATATTCTGTCAACTAGTATTTGTAGTTCGTAAAATTCGCGCGCATCCTGTCCCGCATAAAGGTTGGTCCGGTGACGATGGCCGCAGAAATTTTCTTAATCCGAAAGGTAACGAGTGAGTATTGATTCCTTTAAGTGTCGTTCGAATCTCGTAGTAGACGATCGCGAGTACGACTTTTTTGACTTAAACGTTGCTGCTAAGAACGGCGCCGGGCACGTAGCAAAAACACCGATATCTCTAAAAGTGCTGTTGGAAAACCTTCTTCGGTTTGAAGATGGGAGTTCGGTAAATCAACGTGATATCGAAAAACTAGGCAATTGGACCCCAACCAACGACGATGCTGCGGAAATCGCGTATAGACCGGCGCGAGTCTTAATGCAGGACTTCACGGGGGTACCTGCTGTTGCTGATCTGGCAGCGATGCGAGGAGCAACAGTTGCGGCTGGCGCCGACCCCGCACTCATCAATCCTCTAACCCCAGTAGATTTGGTGATCGACCACTCAGTGATGGTTGACCATTTCGGTACCGCAAGTGCGTTCGCGGCGAATGTTGCAGCGGAGATGGGTCGCAATGGCGAGCGCTATCGGTTTCTGCGCTGGGGGCAACAGGCTTTCGATAACTTCCGAGTGGTACCGCCAGGTACCGGAATCTGCCATCAGGTCAACCTTGAGTATTTAGCTCGAGTAGTTTGGACGAGGGAAGAAGATGGAAGAACGGTAGCGTATCCCGATACACTCGTTGGTACCGATAGTCACACGACCATGGTTAATGGTTTGGGCGTATTAGGTTGGGGTGTGGGAGGCATCGAAGCCGAGGCGGCGATGTTAGGTCAACCCATTTCAATGCTTGTTCCAAAAGTAGTCGGAGTACGCCTGACGGGAGAGCTAGTAGAAGGCGTTACCGCCACCGACCTGGTATTGAGGGTTGTCGAGTTACTGCGTGCGCACGGTGTGGTTGGCAAATTCGTCGAATTTTTCGGACCTTCGGTCAAGCAACTATCACTCGCCGATCGAGCGACGATTGCGAATATGGCACCTGAGTACGGCGCGACCTGTGGCTTCTTCCCAGTTGATTCTGAAACGATTCGGTATTTAGAACTGTCCTCTCGACCAGCTGAAACCGTCGCTCTCGTTGAAGCGTACGCAAAACAACAAGGAATGTGGCTTGACGAGAACAATGAACCCGAGTTCTCGGAATTGCTGCACCTTGATTTGTCGGACGTTGTACCGTCACTTGCGGGACCAAAGCGGCCACAAGATCGCGTTTCGCTTGCGGAAATTCGTGATGCGTTCGACGAAGCCGCTGCGCTGAGTGGCACTGAGTCTGATCATACGGCAGTTTCAGTCGAAGGTGAGGACTACGCACTAAAGGACGGCGACGTCGTCATCGCAGCGATTACATCCTGTACGAATACGTCGAACCCAGCAGTAATGCTCGCAGCGGGACTGGTTGCGAAAAATGCGTTAAACAAAGGTCTGCACGTCAAGCCATGGGTTAAGACGTCGTTAGCGCCGGGTTCCAAGGTTGTTACTGAGTATCTTGAAGAAACCGGACTGCAATCAGCCTTGGATCAAGTTGGCTTCAACCTGGTCGGGTACGGTTGTACCACTTGCATTGGTAATTCGGGTCCCTTGCCAGAGCCTATTTCGAAAGCGATTGCGGAAGGCAACTTGACGGTATCCGCTGTCTTGTCCGGCAATCGAAATTTTGAAGGTCGGGTCCACCAGGAAGTTCGTGCGAATTGGTTGGCGTCGCCGCCGTTGGTCGTCGCGTTCGCGATCGCCGGAACGACAAGAATTGACTTGACGACGGAACCGCTCGGTCAGGACGAAGAGGGTAACGATGTCTTTTTGCGGGACATATGGCCAAGTTCAAAGGACGTGGATGATGTTGTTGGTCGTGTAACCGCGGCGATGTTCTCGCGTCAATACAGTGATGTATTTACTGGGCCTGAAGCGTGGCGTGAGATCGCTGTGAACGAATCGAGTACATACGGATGGGAGGAATCCACCTACATCAAGCAACCTCCGTTTTTCTCAGTCGGCGGTGACTTAGACCAAAGCGTCGTCATCGATGAAGCGCGTGTTCTGGCGATTCTCGGCGATTCTGTGACGACCGATCACATTTCTCCCGCGGGAGCCATCCAACCTGCGAGTCCGGCAGGCGAATACCTTCAGCAAAACGGCGTTCAAGTGCTTGACTTCAACTCTTACGGATCTCGTAGGGGTAATCATGAAGTCATGATGCGGGGCACGTTTGCGAATATCCGAATCCGGAATGAGATGCTTTCTGACGTTGAAGGTGGATATACAAACCATGTCCCGACAGGGGATCAAGTCTCAATCTATGATGCTGCCATGCGCTACGAACGAGAAGATACGCCATTGGTCGTCTTCGCCGGAAAGGAATATGGCACTGGTTCAAGCCGGGATTGGGCCGCAAAAGGTACACGACTACTCGGAGTTAAAGCGGTCATTGCAGAAAGTTTCGAGCGCATTCACCGATCAAATCTTGTCGGAATGGGTGTCTTACCACTTCAGTTTGTCGAGGGTGAATCAAGAACCGAGCTTGGGCTTGATGGATCTGAGAAAGTAACTATCGGATTTGTCGACGAACAGAGGGAGATCGCTCCGCGACAAGAACTAAGAATGGTCATTACACGCGCGGATGGGTCCACCGACGAACATCGTGTCATCAGTTGCCTCGATACCGACAATGAGATTGAGTATTTCCGCTGTGGCGGGATCCTTCAGTTCGTGTTAAACAACATCACCGGCGAGGCGGCTTGATCGCCACGTTGCTTTAGGAGCTGACCGTGCCCTTCGAACATTCAGGCGAAATCGACGCCGCTCGCGACGAGCTTTATCGCATTCGTCATAGTTTGGCGCATGTCCTCGCACAAGCCGTACTTGAAATGAGGGAAGGTGCGACACTAGGGTTTGGACCGCCGATTCAGGACGGTTTCTATTACGACTTTGTGCTGCCAGAACCTATCACGGAAGCCGATTTTCCAGAGCTCGAACGCCGGATGCGCCGCATTCTTAAGAAAGGGCAACGGTTCTATCAAGAGGAACTTCCCAAGGCTGAAGCGCTCGCACGCATCGATGAGATGGGCGAACCCTATAAACGGGAATACGCGCAAGAACTATGCGAAAAGAATGGACTCGAGTCGCTCTCTTTTTATCGAAACGGACCGTTTCTGGATATGTGCGAGGGTCCGCACGTTGACACCTCTAAGGACATCCCGCGAGACGCGTTCAAAATAAGAAGCGTCGCAGGTGCATATTGGCGCGGTGACTCCAGGAACACCATGATGACGCGCATTTATGCATGGGCCTTTGAGGATAAGACGGCACTCGATGCATACGTAGAGGCGTATGAACTAGCGCTCGAGCGCGACCACAAGAAACTCGGAAAAGAGCTCGACATATTTACGATCGATAACGAAATCGGTCGTGGGTTACCGCTGTGGTTACCAAACGGGACCGTGATTCGCGACGAGCTGGAGAAATTGGCGCGTGAATTGGAGTTTGCCGACGGCTATCAGCGAGTAGCGACGCCGCATATTGCGAAACAAGATTTGTTCTATCGGACGGGTCATTTGCCTTATTACGCCGATGACATGTATCCGCCGATCGAGGTGTTGGAGCAGACTGAGCACGGCGACGTGGTGAAAGAAGCCTATGTGCTCAAACCAATGAATTGTCCGCACCACCACAAGATTTTCGCGTCATCGTTGCGAAGCTATCGTGAGCTGCCGTTACGCTTAGCGGAGTACGGTCATGTCTATCGGTTTGAGGACTCGGGTGCAGTAGGCGGTCTGCTCAGAGTTAGAGGCATGTGCATGAATGATGCGCATATTTACTGCACTGAGGAACAAATCGCGGACGAGTTTCGCAATGTGATTTCACTCTACGATCGCGCGTATTCAATCCTTGGTCTGAAAGAATACTTTCTGCGTTTGAGCTGTTGGGATCCTGAAGATCCGCAAGGCAAAAACAAGTACGTGGACGAGCCAGAAGCTTGGGAGTCGTCTCAAGTGATATTGCGCAATATTCTGAACGAACTTAATCTCGATTACGTTGAAGCGAAAGGTGAAGCAGCGTTCTACGGACCGAAGATTGATGTGCAGTTTCCTACTGTCACTGGGCGTGAGGAATCAGTGAGTACGGTCCAGCTTGATTTTGCTATCCCGAAACGTCTGGACCTGAAATATATCGGACCAGACGGTGACGAACACGTCCCGTATTGCATTCACCGCGCACCTTTCTCTACGCATGAACGTTTCGTTGCGTACCTGATCGAGCACTTTGGCGGCGCGTTCCCGACGTGGCTTGCCCCTGTACAAGTCCAAGTACTCACGGTATCAGAGCAATTTGACGCCTACGCTCAAGGTATCGTCAATGAACTCCGTGCTGATTTCGTTCGAGCGGAGCTAGGTTCCACCAGCGATACCGTATCGAAAAAGATTCGCGAAGGCACGACGCGCAAGATTCCAAACTTGCTGATCGTCGGTGAGCGCGAAGTCGAGGCAAAGGAAGTTACGTTGCGACGCTATGGGATTCGTGAACAGACGACCATGCCATTCGCCGCATTTAAAGAGAAGCTGCGCGCGACCATAAACACTCGCGCGCTGGAGTTCGTACTCTAATTCTCCAACGCCGCTGCCGTCGCACCCTCGCGATAGGCCAATGTCGGTTTGAAGTTAATGTAATCTAGGAGAATGCGACCGGATTCCTCTACCATGCCATCGACTTCCTCCGCGCGCTTCCTTGGTAGCTCGCGCATGATTTCGTCTAACTCCTCGATGGTAGGTGCAGGTTCCTCGCCCAACGCTCTCAAGTAGTCATTTTCTGTCTTAAGACGCCACGCTGCACTCTCCGCTCGACGCGCCCGTCGCTCACTTTCATTGAGTGATACGTGCGTGATATTGCGATTGAAATTAATGCGTTCCTCAAAGCGGCGGTAATAGTCGAAATGAGGATCATTCTTCGTACGTTCCTCGTGCCTCTGGGTTAGTTCATCGATCAATCCGTCGATGTCGGCGATGACCTCGTAACGTGCCGGTTCTATCACATCAAGTGCGAGTGCATTCTGATACGAGCTTTCGCCAACGGCTTCTGAATCGATGAGCTCAGGGAATGCGATATCGGGTTTTACGCCACTGTGTTGGGTGGTTTCCCCAGTGATGCGGTAGTACTTGCCTTGCGTGATCTTGAGCTGACCGTGGTTCAATGAGAGAATGGATTGAATCGAACCTTTTCCGTATGTCCGAGTACCTAGCACCAAGCCTCGGCCGTAGTCCTGAATTGCACCCGCGAAAATTTCGGAAGCAGACGCGGAACTACGATTTACCAGGACTGCCAGAGGACCGTCGTATGCGACATTCTTATCGCGGTCCTTCATGACTTGACGTTTACGACCAAGTCCTTTGACTAGAACGGTTGGACCGATCTCAATAAATAGACCAACGAGCTTATGGGCTTCCGGTAGCGATCCACCTCCGTTGTTGCGCAGATCCAATACCAAACCGTCAATGTTCTCTTCTTTGAGCTCGCCAATCAACTTCTCGACATCGCGAGTCGCGCTACGGTAGTCGTCTTCGCCGCGTTGCTCTCCGGCGAGGTCAGCGTACATCTTCGGTAATTCGATGACGCCTATCTTGCGTTGAATGCCGTCGTACTCGAGGGAAAACACCTTCTTCTTTGCGGCAGTTTCTTCAAGTTTGACTTTGTCTCGCGTGATGGAGATGACCTTTGAAGCGCCACCGGAACTCACCGGTTCCAAGACCTCCAAGCGAACAACTGTTCCTCGGGGTCCGCGGATCAGATCGACGACATCTTGAATTCGTCGCCCAACCACGTCAATCATTGGTCCGTCTGGATCTTGGCCAACCGCCACGATACGATCCGACGCCTTGAGCTCGCCATCGAGTTCTGCGGGTCCGCCTCTCACAAGGCTTATCACTTTGACATATTCGTCTTCTATGCCGAGTAACGCGCCGATACCCTCAAGGGACATGCGCATGGACATGTGGAAGTCTTCAGCATCGCGCGGTGAGAAATAGACCGTATGTGGGTCATAGATGTGCGTAAACGAATTGATATAGTCGGCAAACGCTTCCTCAGACGTGAATTGACGGTTCTGATTGCGGCGGTTGGTGTAACGCTTCGTAAGCAGATCGAGTATCTCGTCGTTTTCTCGCTTGTTCAGTCGTAGGTGGATGATTGCATCCGTTAAGTTGTGTTCCCAGCGTAGGTCTGCATCCGCGGCATCCTTTGACCAAGCTAGGTCATCGGCATCTAGCGGTAACTGCACGCTGGTTGTTACGTCGAAAGAATTGATGCCAGGTTCAAGTCGCTTGAGAATCCACTCGTAACGAGCGTCACGCCGGGATTGGAGCCGGTTGACCATTCTGAACGCAAGTTCAAGACGACCCCGCTTGAGAGCGTCGTCGAATTCATACCTAAAGGTCTCAAATTCCTCGATGTCACTAGCGAGATAAAACTGCTTGCGTCTGTCGAGAACCTCGAGATAACGATCAAATATTTGTGAAGACGCGTCGTCGTCCAGCGGCGCGTTTCGGATCAGGTGATTGCTTCGTACTTGGTCGACTATGAACCGTGCAGCGCGAGGATGAACTGGCAACGGTTCAAGCGTCGGTAGAAACGTCGTCTCAGCTTCTGCAACGAGTGAGCTAGTGAGTGAGACAACGCAAACGCTGACCAGTAATCGGATTAATCGAGGCAAAGAATCGTCCTAATCATGTAACTCTGCGGCAGGTTAGACCGCTGCCGTCGTCAAAATGTTACAGATTACGCCAAGAGAGTACTACTCTAGATCAGTAAAAAAGCGACTCGGTCGTGGCATGTAGTACTTGCTGGTGTCCACCGAAAAGGCGATCGCATAGGCTCGACCTAGTACGCGGTCGCGTTCAAGGAAGCCGAATTCTCGAGAGTCTTTGCTGTTATCTCGATTGTCACCCATGACAAAAAACGAGTCGGCGGGAACTTCAACAGGACCAAAGGAACGTGTCATTGGATTCCCACGTCGTCGGGACTCCATGATGATTCTGGTGCTCCCGAGTAGTGACTCCTCAAGCAATCGATGTGTTCTTAAGCTCCGTTGATGGAGTTGCGATGACAGTCGGTCAGCAAGGTCGCCTTCGACTTGGCGATAGGTGGCTCGTTCGCCGTTAATAATCAGGCGGTTGTTCCTCATTTCGATGACGTCGCCCGGTACGGCGATCAAGCGCTTGACGTAGACCTCATCATCGCGAGGATTCGGGAACGTGATGACATCGCCACGTTGCGGATCGCTCCATTGGTGTATGCGCGTAAGCGTGAACGGGACGCGCAGGTCATAGCTGATCTTGTCAACAACTATGCGATCCCCAACCATGATGTTGGGTTCCATGCTGCCTGAAGGTACTTGATTCCAGTCCGCGATAACCGAACGAAACAGGATCATGGCGACAACGAAATAGACGAAGCCTCGCCATTCGCGCCAGAATTTCGTTAGTCGGCCAACGCGACCGCTAGTCTGATTCGATTCTGCCATGTGCTAGACGTCGAATCAGTGATGATTCGTTTGTTGCTGCATCTTTGCCAATTGCTCTGGCGATGCTTCAGATTGATATTTTTCTTTCCAATCCGCATACGGCATACCGTAGACGCGTTCGCGAGCCGTCTCGTAATCGAGGGTCTCTCCCGCTTCCTCCGCTGCGGCCACATACCACTTCGCCAAGCAATTGCGACAGAACCCCGCAAGGTTCATCAACTCGATATTTTGGACCTCTTTATGTTCGTCTAGGTGGTCGATTAGTCGCCTAAATACAGCTGCTTCGAGTGATTCGGGTGTTGCCATCTGGGTCTATGTCAGGTCGTCGTCGGCGAAACGGGATTATAAAAATGGTTGTGTAAGGTGCCCACTTAATGCACCGTTATTGGAGTTACGTGACCATGGAATTTGCGTTGACCTACGAAATCGTCGCAGCGTTTGTGACCTTGACGGCGATAGAAATTGTGCTGGGTGTCGACAACATCGTTTTTATCTCGATCACGACAAACCAGCTACCGGTGAATCAACGACGAAGCGCACGGACAATCGGCCTTGCTCTTGCAATGCTGATGCGCATATTGCTGCTATTGACGTTGAGTTGGATTATTGGACTCACTGCGGATCTATTCCACGTTTTCGGTCACGGAATTTCAGGTAGGGACCTGATTCTCTTCTTTGGTGGCGCTTTCTTGGTTTTTAAGGCAACTCTAGAAATTCACAATTCGCTCGGCGTGGTCGAACAGATCGAAAGTCATCGCAAAGCCGCAACGTTTGGGTGGGTATTGGCACAAATCGCACTTATCGACGTCGTGTTTTCACTGGACTCGGTCATCACGGCAGTCGGTTTAGTCGACAATGTTGTCGTGATGATCGCGGCGATCGTCACTGCAGTAATCGTGATGATGTTTACGGCAGGTCCAATCAGTCGATTCGTTGAAGCCAATCCCTCACTAAAAGTACTGGCACTTGCGTTTTTAGTTCTGATCGGCTTTGCACTCGTCGTGGAATCGACAGGGATACATGTGCCAAAAGGACTAATCTACGCTTCGATGGCTTTTGCGTTTTGCGTAGAGCTGCTGAATATGGCGAGATCACGACGTCGTCGTGAGGTTAGCGGTTCCATAAAGTTGCGAAAAGCGCAATTCCATGATCTGTTCCCCGCGAATACGAATGTCAGCTAGGGTGCGCTATACCTGTGGTCAAACGGGAATGGTTACCGTACGCGATGTACTCACTTTCCGGGCACTGAAGGATCGTTAGAACCAATGTTGTAATCAACATTGCAGGAGAGTGTGAGATTTGAGAACTATGTACGCGACTTTCTGTCGAATGAGTTTCTTAGATTTTGGTGGCAGATAGCGGCAGGTGAATGCGCTAGGATCTAAATAGAGAGAGGAATTGCCGAGAAAGCCGAGTTCAGAGAATTGGACAACGTGGCCGTTCGAGGGCTAAGGATGCATAGTGGATCGAATTAATGTCACGAAATACAGGTATCTGGTATTTTTGTTGACCTTGCCTATTTCTCTCTTACCATTGAATTTAAATGCGGATGAGCCAGATCCAAGCTACGCCAGGTTCCTCGAGGCAAGTCCGCCTCAAGACGATATCGCTTGTGCGTACACGATGACCCATTCGTCGGCGGACTCAGGGGTTCGAGTTGAACGCTTTTCACCTGAAAGGCGGTGGCGTCTGATATCAGTCGACGGCAGTGAGCCGTCAGAGAGCGAGCTCGTCGATTATGAGGCAGAGGCGGACGAACGTATGAGTCGAAGGAATTCACCTACCGATCTTGAGTTCCTGTCGAAAGTTAAGTCCGGTACAGTAAAAGTCGACCGGGAAAACGCGGAGACTATCGAGTTCGTTTTCGTACCAGAGATGGGAGAAGACATTCCGGACGAGATGGCGCAAAAAATGAGTGGGCGTCTAACCGTCGCGAAGGATTCCATGCGCCCGATGAAATCCATGATCTCGCTCAATGAACCTGCCTCGCCGATGACAGGCGTCAAGATTCGGCGCTTGGAGCAAGAAGCAATCTTCGTCAAGGATCATGCGACAGGAGCTACGTTGGTAAAGTCGATGAACTTCGAAGTCCACGGAAGAGCGTTCGTAGTCAAGCGAATTTCTCAGCAGGAGAAAGTAGCGTTTAGCGAATTTGACTGCAAGCTTGTTGAAGCTCAACCCATCGGACCTTGAGGTCACCCAAGTTGTGACGTGGCGAAATGGTCGATTGAAGTTTGGAAGCTTGTGTTTTTTAAGACTGCGTTGGCGTCGGTTCGTCGCGCGTAAACACCAGTTTGGTCTTATTTGAGCGATCTTTGTTGAATTGATAACCGTTGGACGAAAAACGTTTCAATCCGGCAAGATTGTCAATCTTCTGCGTCACGATGTGTCGAGCCATTAATCCACGAGCCCGTTTTCCATAGTAGCTCATGAATCGATAGTTGCCTCGAAATTTATCTAAAAACTGACACTGCACGATCGGATGGTCGATTCGTGATGTATCGATCACTCTGAAGTACTCATCGGAGGCGAGATTGACCAAGATTGGATTGCGGTGCTGGTCTAACTCTTCATTGAGACGGTCGGCTATACGTGCTCCCCAAAATTGGTACAGGTTCTCAAAGCCATTTGTTTTTACCGGAAGACCCATTTCCAACCTGTAAGGATGAATGCGGTCCATTGGACGTAAGAGACCATATAGTCCAGAGAGGATGCGGATGCGTCGTTGTGCGGATGTCAGGTCTCCTTCAGTGAGCGTAGGCGCGTCGAGCCCAAGGTAGACATCACCTCGAAACGCTAAGACTGCAGGTTTCGATCCTCGAAAATCGGCATCCCAGCTGTGAAAACGCTCCTCGTTCAAATTTGCTAAATCTTCATTGATGTTCATCAGCGATTTGATGTCGCGGGCATTAAATTGACGCATCGTGTCAACGAGAGATGCGGCCTCTTCTAGGAACACTGGGTCCGATTTTTTCCGCGACGTACTGCGCGTCTTGAAGTCTAGGTTTTTCGATGGAGAAATTACGCTTAACATCAGAACGGAATGCGCTTAGGGCTGCGTCAATGGGGTGCCTTGGATTATAAATTTGGTACGAGCATTTCGCCCGTCACATCCGTTATTAGTGTAGCTTTTAGTTCATTCGGTTCGTCTGGACTCCAGATTCGCCTTTCAATCAGACGCTACCTCGCTTTCAATTGGACGCTCGTAGACATTCAATTGGACGATTGTCCTGTCCGCCTTCACTTGTCTCGGTGAATTAGCCTGTGTTCCGCTATACGTCGACGATCAGAGAAGAAGTGGCACGTTGTCTATTCACCTCAATTGAAACTCGTACTTTGGCGATCTCTAGTACTTTAAACCGGGCGTAGAATCGCAAAAATACCTACTTACTTAAGCACGATTCCGAAGGATTGTGACGCAATATGACGCGACCGCTGGATTGTCCATGAGGTACGACTCTCGGCTACGAGTACCTAACGGTTGATTCTCGTCGGCAAGACCTGGAAAGGACGCGTTCGTTCTCGCAACGAGGACGTCTATTGGACGCGCCCTGAACTGCAGCTCTGCGGGGTAGCCGACGGCATGGGTGGACTAGATGCGGGTCACATTGCGGCTCGCATGACCGCGGATGAAGTCACCCAACGTATTCGAGACTTGGGTCCGGACAACATGGATTGTGAAAGCCTTGAAACAATCGTTAAGGAAGCAAATCGCGAAATTCATGCGCGCGCTCGCGCACTTCCTGATGTTCGCGCCATGGGCGCAACGCTTGTGATGTTGAAGTTGGTCGCTAATTTAGGCTTTATTTGCCATGCAGGTGATTCACGGGCTTACCTTCTGAGGAACGATGAATTTATGCAAATGACAAGGGATCACAACCTGATTAATGAGAAAATTGACAAAGGCGAACTCAATGAAGAAGAAGCAAATTCGCCGCGCGTGGACAATCGGGTCATGCAGTGCATAGGTCCTAGTCAGGTCGTTAAACCAACGATCACGGAATTCGAAGTTCAACCTAAAGACCTTTTCATGCTTTGTAGTGACGGGCTAAGCGGTTTCGTTAGCAATGACGCGTTGTCGTCGATCATGTATGAACATCGTTCGAACATTAATCTACTGTTGGATAAGTTGATTGACGCTGCGGGGGACCATGGCAGTACCGACAACATCACGGTAGTTCTAGCTGAGGTAAATTGATGACTGTTCAGGACTCGATCGAAACCAAACTCGCGTCGTTGGACCCGCTACATCTTGAAGTCGTCAACGAAAGCGGCAATCACAATGTCGCGCCTGGGTCGGAGTCGCATTTCAAAGTCACGATCGTTTGCCCTCAGTTCGAGGGAATGCGTTTGTTGGATCGTCACCGCATGATCAATGATTTGCTTGCTGTCGAACTTTCCGGTCCAGTGCATGCGCTGGCCATTCACGCTTACACGGAAGCGAATTGGGAGAGCCGATTCGGGCAAGCACCGATGTCACCGCCATGTCTCGGCGGTTCGAAGGCAGATTGACCTCGTTATGAACGTAGTGTCGTTCTACCGATTTTTTGAGGTATCTGATCCAGTCCGCGTAGCAACCCGTATACGTGAGGAATTTGAGAATCTAAACCTCGTAGGTACGTTGCTGATCGCCACTGAAGGCGTGAATGGGACCCTTGCACACCCAAACCTTGAAACCTTGAAGGACGCGATACAGCTCGTTGAATCGACAACAGGGACGAAATCACTACGTGCCAAGTACTCGACAGCGAAGGACAACAATCCAGTGTTTTACCGGTTGAAGGTAAAAGTCCGCGACGAGATTATTCAATTCGGCAAGTCAATAACGGCTTCCGATCCAATAGGTGTCCATGTCTCCGCGCGGGAATGGAACGAGCTGCTGGACGACCCGGATGTTCTGGTACTCGACATCCGCAATGATTACGAAATTGAAGCAGGAGCGTTCGAAGGCGCGGTATCAATCGGGATCGATCGTTTTTCGGAGTTTGAGCGTCGTGCAGCCGACCTGCTTGCCCAGCACGGCAAATCAAGCATTGCGATGTACTGCACGGGTGGTATTCGCTGTGAAAAGGCATCGAATGCGATGTTGGAGCATGGCTTTGGGAGCGTCTACCAATTGGACGGTGGCGTTCTTGGCTATCTAGAGACCGTCGATCCGAATGAGAGTCGGTGGCATGGCGAGTGTTTCGTTTTCGACCAACGCGTCTCCGTCGATGCCAATCTCGCTCAAGGGAGCTATGATCAATGCCACGCCTGCCGCAGACCGATCAGTGAAACGGACAAACAATCCAAGCTTTACGAGAAAAGCGTCAGTTGCCCCCATTGTTTCTACGAGACGAGTGAACAACAGAAAGCCGAGTTTACGGAGAGGGCAAAGCAGGAAGCACTAGCTAAAGTCCGCGGAGACCGACACGTCGGCGCGCCTCAAACCTAGTTCGTAGTTTCGCTTAGTTCGTCTAAGTGCTTACTTAAGACCGGCCATACGTTTGCGAGTAGACCTGGCTGCCCTTCAGCTTTAGGGTGTAAGCCGTCGTCTTGCATAAGTTCATCGACCGCCGCAACGCCGTCCATAAGAAACGGGATGAGCCCTGTGTTCTTCGTTTTCGCAAGCTCTTCGTACATACTTTTGAAGGGCTCGACGTACTTAGGACCGTAGTTTGGCGGTAGCTGCATACCCGCGAGAATTACAAATGCGCCATGTGAGTGAGCGCGATCAACAAGCTCTGCCAAATTCGCGCTCACGGCTTCGAGCTCATACCCTCGCAAACCGTCGTTTGCGCCTAACTCTAAAATCATGATCTCTGGCTTGAACTCGTCAAGCAATGCGTCGATTCTGACCAAGCCGTCTAGCGTTGTATGGCCACTGACGCTCGCATTGACCACTCGCCAGTCACGATGCTCAGTATTTAGTTTTCGCTCAAGGAGAGACACCCAACCGGATTCAGTGTCTATTCGGTAAGCGGCGCTGATACTGTCGCCGAGTACCAAAATCGTGCGCTGCTCTTGTTGAACGGTTTCTGCACTCAAACTCGTACAAATACACAAGTAACCAACAAGGACTAACTTGACCACGACAACTAGCGACAGCGATGCCATTCTTCGCGCGGAAGATCTCACGAAGGAAGTCGAGTTTGAAGGAGCGTCGTTGACCATTCTGCGTGATGTGGATATTTCGATCGCTCGCGGTGAGGCTGTGGCGATCGTTGGGGAGTCTGGGTCGGGTAAGACTACCTTATTAGGATTGCTTGCAGGTTTGGATGTTCCCACGAGAGGTCGCGTTTGGCTCGATGGCGATGAGATTTCCGCATTCAATGAAGATGAACGAGCCCAGGTTCGTGCGCGCGCAGTTGGTTTTGTGTTTCAGACGTTTCAACTCATCGACAGTTTGACAGCGTTAGAAAACGTGATGTTACCGGCGGAGCTTCGTGGCGAACGGACTGCTCGCGAGGATGCGATCCGGTACCTTGAGCGCGTGGGCTTAGGTAGTCGCCTCAAGCACTATCCGCGACAACTGTCAGGCGGCGAACAGCAACGAGTCGCAATTGCTAGAGCATTTTGTTCCGAACCACAGGTGTTATTCGCTGACGAGCCTACAGGCAATCTTGATACCAAGACAGGTCATCGCATCGCAGACCTGCTCTTCGAACTCAATCACGAAAACCAGACGACCTTGGTGCTTGTTACGCACGATCGAAGTTTGGCGGACCGATGCCAGTCGAGTACTGAACTAGCCGCGGGTGCGGTGATCGCATGAATTTACGGCTCATTCTGAACTTCATCCTTAGCGACTGGCGTTCAGGCGAACTCCATTTACTACTGATCGCACTTGCGATAGCAGTGGGTACGGTTTCGTCGATTACGCTCACCGTGGACCGATTGCAAAAGGCGATGACGAAAGAAGCGTCGGTATTTCTCGGAGCCGATCGCAGCATTAATTCGCGTAAACCCATCCCTGACCAATTCATTCAAGAGGCATCGAACCGTGGCCTAATCACGAGCTCGATGGTCGTGTTCAACTCGATGGTTTTGTCAAGCGCCGACAACACCAAGTCGCAACTCGCAAGCGTCAAGGCAGTCGAAGCGAATTACCCGCTTCGAGGCAAACTACGCGTAGCGGAGGAACCATTCGGACCCACAACGGAGACGACCGAGATTCCAAACCCGGGTGAGATCTGGATGAATTCCAGATTGCTCTATATCTTGGACGTTGAGCTTGGTGATCAGGTTGATGTAGGTTATGCGCCACTGACTGTCTCGGGCATCATCGAATCGGAACCTGACCGTGGATTCAGCATGCTGGACTTATCGCCTCGTGTGCTCATGCGTATGGCGGATATTGCTGCTACACAAGTCATCCAGCCAGGTAGCCAGATCGACTATCGATTGTTACTTGTGGGAGACGATCCGACGTTTCGAGATCTATATAGCGCTATTGAGGCAGACCTGGAAGGTTATCGATGGCGTAATGTCAGAGACTCCGATGCGCGCATCGGGCGCGCGTTAGAAAGAGCTGAGAGTTTCTTCCTGATAGGTGGATCCATGGCAGTGCTATTGGCGGGGGTGGCGATCGCGTTGAGCGCAAACCGATACGCGCGCCGCCATTTCGATCACGTCGGTATTCTGAAAACCCTAGGCGCACGACCACGTGCTGTTCTATGGGGTTGTCTGGGGTTGTTACTGCTCATTGGTCTTATTGGCATTGCAGGAGGGCTTTTCGCGGGCGCCGCGATTCATTTTGGCTTGGTGTGGTATCTAACCGAGCACTTATTGACGAACGTCACGGAAGTTCCTCCAGCAAGTATCACGCCCGTCCTAACAGGTATCGTCACAGGTTTTATTTGTCTATTTGCGTTCGCGTTACCCCCGTTTTTGGATTTGGTCAGTGTATCGCCTCTACGGGTCATTCGGCGGGATTTCAGGCGCGCTGGTGTGTCTTCGTTGATTACGTACACGTGTGCGATTACCGGTATATTGGGACTTCTGATCTGGTACAGTGGCAGCTGGTCTTTCACACTTTGGTTGTTACTCGGCATTGTCGCGGTGACCGTCACGTTCGGCACCGTAGCGATCGTCCTGTTGAGAGGAGGTCGCCTACTAGGTATGCAGGCAGGAAGTGTTTGGCGTCTCGCGCTTAGTGGTCTGCAACGACGAAACGTTGAGAACACCGGTCAGATCGTGGTATTCAGTCTGGTCATCATGTTGTTGATGATCCTGTACCTCGTTCGGTCTTCGCTCGTTGAAGAGTGGCAAGCTCAATTGCCAGCGGACACGCCAAATCACGTCCTTTTGAACATTTCACAAGCTCAGCGTGACGATGTCGCGCAATTCATTGATCGCTATGCGTCTGACGGCGATCTGGCCGCTTTCTATGATGGACGGGTGGTCGCCGTGAATGGCGAACCCGTTCGAGAATACCAACGTCGTTGGCTGAACATGGCGGGACCCCGGCTCTCGTCTGGACGAAATTTGACGTGGTCAGACGAAGTACCCGCAAACAACGAGGTGGTCGAAGGCGAATGGTGGTCACCTGGTACTGAGGACAAATTGGTGTCTGTCGAGAGCGACTACGCGAGAGGGTGGGGGCTTGACGTAGGCGACGTTTTGTCGTTTCGCATACAAGGTCAGGTTGTTGACGTAGAAATCTCAAGTATGAGAGCGCTCGAATGGAATGAGAACGCACAGTTCAATTTCTTCTTCGTCTTTCCACCCAAGGTGTTCGACGAGATCCCTTCGAGCTATCGAGCGATGATCTACGTTCCAGACGAACATCGATCCGAGCTCAGTCAGCTGATCGCACGTAACCCAACAATGACTGTCATCGACGTCGATTCCATCATCAAGCAAGTCCAATCGGTGATTGATCGGGTCACGATGGCGGTCGAGTGGATTTTGATATTGGTTTTGACATCCGGCGCGCTGGTTCTACTGGCCTCGATTCAGGCTAGTCGCGACAGTCGAATCAAGGAACACGCACTTTTACGATCCATGGGCGGAACAAAGAAACTGATTCTGGGTTCGCTCACCGCTGAGTTTCTAATGCTAGGCTTAATGGCGGGTCTAGTCGCCATCGTCGGTGCGGAACTATCTCTCTATCTGATTGAAGAGCAGCTGCTGGAGTTTGAATATGCCACTCGACCTGAAATCTGGCTCGCAGGATTCCTTCTTGGCGGAGGCATCGTTGCGAGTGTTGGCTATCTTTCGACCAGAAAGCTCGTTCGATTGCCGCCCGTCACAATCCTTCGTGACGCCGGTTGAGCAAAGCTGACGATCTAGCTGAGATGTCCTCGACCGTGAGCAAAGCTCGAAAACTCGAGATCGAACACAACAAGCTGCGAAAAAAACTGCGCCGACTGGTTGGTCGCGCTATCGCTGACTATCAGATGATTGGTCAAGGCGATCGTGTCATGGTGTGTCTCTCGGGTGGGAAAGACTCGTACACGATGCTTGAGGTCCTTCAGTCCTTACAACGTAATGCGCCTATCGAGTTTTCGATTTTCGCTGTAAACGTGGACCAGAAACAACCCGGATTTCCGCCTGACGTTCTACCTGAGTACGCCGCGTCGCAATCTGTGGAGTTCCACGCAATCGAGGAAGATACCTATTCGATTGTTATGGAGAAGACACCGGAAGGCAAGACGTACTGTCCGATCTGTTCCCGATTGAGGCGAGGCATCCTTTATTCAGCGGCGAAAAGATTCGGTGCGACCAAGATTGCTCTAGGTCACCATCTCGACGACGTAGTAGAGACGCTGTTCCTCAACATGTTTCACGGAGGTCGAATGAAAGCAATGCCGCCGCGTTTGCGATCCGACGACGGTCTTCATCACGTGATCAGACCGCTTTTCTACGTTCGGGAAAAAGACATCGAACGATACTCAAAGGCGGAAGCACATCCCATCATTCCATGCGATCTTTGTGGTTCTCAGTCGAATCTGCAACGCCAAGTCATCAAATCGATGTTGCGCGAATGGGAATCTGTCCAACCCGGTAGAGTTGAGAATATCGCAAGAGCCATTCGCACAGTCGTACCCACCCATTTGGCGGATACTGAGCTATTTGACTTCAGCGCGCTTGAAGAATCGGTCGACTTGGACCCGATTCGGCAGCTCCTGATTTCGTGAATGTAATGTCGCAAAGAGCAATGTGGTTCCGCACTCAATCTCATTAGTGAATGGTCGCATAGACAAGACCAAATTTGAAGGTTTCTCACAAACTACTGTCGTCTGATGCATTGCATGCATTGCTTGACGAATTCATTACCCGCGATAGCGTCGTTTGGGACGGAACATTGGCTCAAAAACGCAAACGAGTACTTGATGCGCTAGAAAAAGAACTCGCTTTTATCGTGTTTGACGAAGACACAAGTTCGACTCACATCCTCACCGCTGAGGAATTCGCATCAAGCCAAGCTCAAACCGATGAGTCGTAGATGAGCTTCGCACATTGACCGATTCAAGCGAACCTGTACTACTTACCGTAGCTGGGCTGTTAGTCGAGGTTGCGGAGCGTCCGTTGCTCACAGACTTCAATTTGAAGGTTGAAGAAAGCGCCTTGATCGAGATTAAAGGTCCGAATGGCAGTGGAAAAACCACGCTCCTGAGATATCTGGCGGGTATTCGTCGCGCTCATAAAGGCTCAATCGACTATCGAGACCACGACTTTGCATACGTCGGTCAGAAACCCGGGTTGAACGCGTCCTTAACTGTGTTCGAAAACTTGAAATGGCTCACGCGAAACGCCGATCAAGATATTTCGGATTCCAATCTCCTCCTCGCACTATCAGATTTGGGTCTCAAATCAATGCGTGACACGCCTGTTGGAGCCTTGTCTGCTGGACAAGTGAAGCGGTGCGGACTCGCGAGTCTGTTAGCCCTCAATGCAAAAATCTGGTTGCTCGACGAACCTCTGACGTCGTTGGACGAGGCAGCCATCAGTTGGCTTAAAGTTGCAATCACCTCGCATCGAGCAGCCCGTGGCGCTACGATCCTTGCTACGCATGCAGGTCTTGGCCTACCCGATACCACCACGATTGATCTCAACGCGTCATGAATGCTTTTGCGATCGCATTCAATAGGACGATTCGAGTGGGCTGGCGACATCCGCTTGACAGCCTCACCCCGATGGCATTCTTCATCATTGTTGTATCTTTGATTTCGATCACGGTCGAAGGTGTATCTGACTCCGAAAATGGGATTGCGATTGCGGTTCTTTGGGTGGTGCTGTTGCTTTCGACGATGATGGCGTCGAGTGGTGCTTTCGCTCAGGACTATGAGGACGGCTCGCTTGAGCAGCTGGTAGCCCAAAATGAGTCGTTGTACGTAAGCGTGCATGGGTCGGTAACCGCACGTTGGTTTATCAGTTCCGTTCCGCTCTTAGTGCTTGTACCGCTGGGTGCATGGATGCTGAAGCTCGATATAGAGGTGTGGTGGATCTTGTTTCTAACCTTGATACCCGGGTCGATCGTCTTTACATTGTTTGGCGTCCTCGGCGCTACGCTAACCCTCGGTGTTGGTAGGAACGGCGTCTTACTAGCATTACTGGTGTTGCCCTTGTATATTCCCGTGCTGTTGTTGGGCGTTGGCGCATGCCAGCGAAGCGCGACAGAAGAACCATTTCAGTTTGCGTTGATCGGTATATACGCGATCGCCATGGCGGCAATCACGTTTTTGCCTTTTGCGATCGCTGCGCTGTTGCGTGTGAGTCAGGAGTACTGATTTGAACTGGTTCACCCAAACATTTCACAAGATGGGATCTCCGCCGTTTTTTTACCGTGGTGCGAAGGTTTGGGTTACTTGGCTCTACGTGATCGGGTTAGGATCGCTTCTGATCGGCACCGTTTGGGGTCTAGGTTTTACACCGGCAGACCGTTTGCAAGGTGACAGTTTCCGGATCATTTATCTGCACGTACCAGCTGCTCATCTGTCTCAGTTGATCTATATCGCGATCGCCGTTGCCGGGTTCGTTTTTTTAGTATGGCGCATGAAAATGGCGGATGTGTTCATCGTGTCGGCCGTTTGGTTAGGTGCTTGGCTTACGGCATTCGCGTTATTTAGCGGTATCGTTTGGGGTATCCCGACATGGGGAACGGGCTGGGTGTGGGACGCACGTACTACGTCGGTTCTGGTTCAACTGTTTCTATTTCTAGGTCTGATCGCGCTTAGAACAGCGATTCCGAATTCACAAAGGGGAGCGTTGGCGGTTGCGGTACTTGCTATCGTCGGTGTGATCAATATACCAATCATCAAGTACTCTGTAGACTGGTTTACGACCCTTCATCAGCCGGCTTCGATTCAAATCGGAAATCCGATTAGTATTGATCCTTCGATGCTTTGGCCGTTGCTAGTCAACACGATCGGCTTGTATGCGCTTGCGGCGGGTGTGATTCTCTATTACATGCGGATTAACGTACTTCGGCGAGAGCGAAATAGTGATTGGGTACGTGACATTGTCAATAGTGAATAGAAAGGCAGACTAGTATGGTTGAATGGTTAGATATGGGAGGCTACGCAGCATATGTGTGGCCAGTATTTAGTGTTGCTTTCTTCCTTGTAATTGGTATCGCGCTTACACCTCGAATTCGACATAAACGGATTTTCGAAGAACTCAAAATGGACAAAGAGGCCGCTTCCGAAGACTAAGTTCAGTCTTTGTTGTTCGGTTGTTCCTTTTTGGATTCTGCCTGAGCCGCTTGACGATGCTTATAGATGCGTCGTGTCGGTGCAAAGAGATAGTCGATCGGTTCATCTATGTAGTTTGCGTTCGAATCGACGGAGTGTCCTTCGAGTGCGTCTTCGCACCCCTTCTGAAAATCCAGTTTCCCTCTCACTGGTAGACGCCCGTCACTAACGATCAACGCGATCATGTGGCGTGGTCGGTCGGACCGATTTGGTACTCCGCGATGCCAAAGTCTCGTGTCGCGGATTAGAACGTCGCCTACTTGAGTTTCAGGTTGAATCGGTCCTTCGGTTGCCAGGCGAGCTTTCTCAAGTTCCTCTGGTACGCTCGGACCACCCTCAGGTGGCCGTACAAGGTGGGTTCCCGGCCATATTTGAATTGATCCGTTTTCGGTGTTCATTGGCCCTGCTGGGATATCAACGACAACGCTAGACGTTGGCGCGACTGGTTCCGGGTCTAAAGTTCCGTGACGACCATCCATGTGCAAGCGTTGAGTCGTGCTACCCGGGCAATTGGTATTGCCGTTGTAGAAAGTCAGCCTGGGACGGTGGTCGTACAGCATGTTGCAGACACGGTTCACATAAGAATTCATGGCTACTTCCGGGAACACGAATTCGGCGGAGACTGGGGGTCCTTGTTGCAGATGCCCCCGTTCGCGAGGATTCCCCCCGATTGATTCACAGTACGCGAGCAGTTCTTCCGTGTCGTGATCCATGCGTTCGCGTAGTACCTCCAAAGGTCCACTGGACACAGCTTCTTCTAGGATCACATAACCCCATTCGCGGATGGCGTTGACCGCAGCCGCGCTTTCCGTCGCGTGAACGCGAGTACTAGTAGACAAAACTCAATGTCAATTTGATGATCTCGAATAGTCTACCATCGTGTCCAAACTCATTTTTAGTCTTAAATAAAGGTAGAAGGATGGACCAATTCAACGGGTCAGATAATCCTATCCTAAGAATGGATTGACGATCGTGAGTCCGTTGATTCGGCGCCCAGCCTGTAAATCCTCGGTTATTAACTGTGCGCAGCCAGCCTGAAGTGCAGAGGCAATAATCAGAGCATCATAGAAATTGAATCTCTGTTCTTGAGCAAGCTGGACTCCTTTGGAATGCGTTTCTAGGTCGATTGGTAATACTGTGTCTACTGCGCTCTTCACATCTTGAATCGCTTCAGCAATTTCGTTCCAATTCAAGCGAAACTTTCGATACATTACGCTCGTAAACTCATTCAACACTTGGACGCTTATCACGCCACCTTCCAACACAACCTCTCTTGCACGTTCGCTCTTTGCGTCATTACCTTGGGCGTAGACCAGCATGTTCGTATCCAGAAAGGAAGTCACCGCGCGTTCGCCTCATCGCGGTCAAATGAATAGTCGCGTGGTATCGAGAGTGCCCGTTCGCGCATTCGATCGACCGCCTTTTTCTTGGTCTCGTCTCTTGCTACAACGATGCGGTCTGACCGAGCCGAGAGGACATCGAGCCGATCACCTGGTTTCAAACCAAGCTCGTCGACTAACGACTTAGGTAACCGCACAGCAAGGCTGTTACCCCATTTTGCTACGCGCATAATCTACTCAATGATATACGTTTCCTTAGGATATTATTTTAGTGTAAATTTCGTCTGTATTCATTCGAAGATTAGCTTCAACGGCAGGTCGAACCGCTATCATGCGCACATGCATAGTTCATGGTTTCGTAACCTCACCCCCAGTGCGTAAACGATCGCTCTATCTGGTCGAATGGTGCCATAGACAAGCGTTCACAAGCGTGTTTCAGCACGGGGTGGTCGAATATTTGTCGAAACGTGTGGTGGCGTTTACAGTTACGATTTTGACATCATTTCTCTTCGCCTCTCAATGACGTACAAGCGCATTACTCTTAAACCGACGACGCTACTGTCTTCCTTCATTAGTTCGAGTGAAGCAACGAGTGAATCGCGTTAGGAAACGGCGCTTAGGCGTCGCGCTTTTTGTGTTCTTGGGCTCGAGTACGACACTTGCATTGGCGTTCTACGCCATGCAGCAGAATCTTGAGTTTTTCTATCTTCCGGATCGCGTAGTAAGTGGAGAAGCGCCAATCGGTAAGACCATCCGTGCTGGCGGGATGGTGGTAGCCGGGAGCATTCGTCGTAGCAACGAGGATTTGTCGGTTCGCTTCGAACTGAGTGATATGGCAGGCTCGAGTTTTTCTGTTGTGTACGAAGGACTATTACCAAACCTTTTTGTAGAAGGGCAGGGCGCAATCGTGTCCGGAACGCTCGACGAAAGCGGCTTGTTTTATGCGGATCAGGTGCTCGCAAAACACGACGAAAACTATATGCCACCTGAACTCGCCGATCTACACCCGGCAGAATGATTCCTGAATTAGCGCACTTCTTGTGCGTAATGGGATTTACGTGTGGAGCGGCGCTCGCGATCACCGGGTTTTTCGGTGCGAAACAGAGCCAGCCCGCGTGGGTGAGGGCGGCGAAACAGATCGCGATTGCGCAATTCCTCTGTCTGCTTTGTTCATTCGTATTACTAGATATCGCGTTTCTACGCGACGATTTCACAGTTCAATACGTCGCAGATAACTCGAACACATTGTTACCTTGGTACTACAAGGCGAGTGCGATGTGGGGCGACCATGAAGGTTCATTCTTGCTCTGGACCTTGGTTATGGCTGGCTGGACGGGTGCTGTAGCACTTCGCAGTGAATCACTGAGTTACGAGATGCGTGGCTACGTGCTATCCGTTTTGGGTCTACTGAATGTCGCGTTCCTTCTGTTCTTGCTCAGTGCTAGTAACCCATTTCTACGAGCGTTTCCGCTTGAGGCAACGGTAGGCTCTGACTTGAATGCGATTTTGCAGGATTTCGGCCATTTAGTACATCCGCCATTCCTGTACTTTGGATACGTTGGATTCTCGGTGGCGTTCGCTTATGCGGTTGCTGCGTTGCTGACCGGACGCATTGATGCGGCTTGGGCGAGATGGTCGCGACCGTGGACGAATACGGCGTGGGCTTTATTAACAGTAGGCATCGCGCTTGGGTCGTGGTGGGCGTACTACGAGCTCGGATGGGGTGGATGGTGGTTCTGGGATCCGGTAGAAAACGCTTCTTTCATGCCTTGGCTGGCAGGAACTGCGCTAATTCACTCCCTCGCGGTGACAGAGAAACGTGGCGCTTTCAAGTCTTGGACGGTGTTGCTCGCGTTGCTGACGTTTACCCTCTGTTTAGTTGGAGCATTTCTAGTACGGTCAGGTGTCCTTACAAGCGTACATGCGTTCGCGATTGATCCCGAACGCGGTATGTACTTGGCAACCATCGTAGCACTTGTAGCTTGTCTTTCGTTGTCGCTTTACGCCTTTCGAGTCGGTCGCTTACGATCGCGTATTGCCTACCGCGGAATTTCTCGAGAACTGTTACTTCTCGCGAACAATGTGCTACTTACGCTCGCGTTAGCAGTTATTTTTCTTTATACGCTCTATCCGTTGTTCTACGAATGGTTCACCGACGGTGGACGAGTTTCCCTTGGTCCCCCGTACTTTAACCGAGCGTTCGTCCCCTTGATGATGATCCTTGCGGGATGTCTGGCGCTCGTCCCGGTTTCGCGTTGGAAAAGAACCCCGTTGCAACTTTTCAGACCGTCACTCTATATGTTGGGTGGTGCCTTGCTTGTAGGTCTCGTCGTCCCGTTGATGTATTCGGGCGCGTTACATATCGGCGTGACCATCTGTGTTGCTGCGGCGCTTTGGATCCTGAGTACTCACCTCGCCGACTTGTATCGCAGTCGAAGCAGCTTGACATTGAGTTTTCTAGGGATGTCGATCGCGCATATGGGGTTCGCGATAACAGTTATCGGCGTGACTATCACCTCGGGCTTTTCCGTAAGTCAAGACCTGAGGCTTACAGTTGGCGACGAAGTCCGCGTAGGAGACCGAACGTACGTATTTGAGGACCTTCGCATTGTCAATGGACCAAACTATGTGGCGCACCAAGCCCAGTTTGCTGTTGGCGACATTAGACTGTTGCCGGAGCGACGCCAGTACACGACGCGAAACACAGTTACCACTGAAGCGGGAATTCGACCTGGGTTCACTAACGACTTGTTGGTCTCGTTAGGCGAACCTGTTGGTGAAGGCGCATGGGCTGTCCGAATTCAAGAAAAACCTCTGATTCGATGGGTGTGGCTCGGCGCGTTCCTTGCTGCCATTGCCGGATTACTCGCAGTATTGGACGTTAGATATCGTCGGCTGCGACTTCGCGAGACTAGATCAGCGCGGGAATCTGAGGTTGGCGTCAGATAAACGTAACTTTGCACCACTTCGCATGGCGCTTTGGCTGCCGTTAGTAGCGTTCGTAGGTCTCTGCATCGTTTTTTTTGCCAGTTTGGAGTTTTCTCCAAGGGGGGAGCTGCCGTCGCCATTGATCGACCGACCGGTCCCCACGTTCTCATTGCCTGACTTGCAAACTGCGACCGTGCGTACACCCGAAGATCTACCTGAGGAAGCATTTCTTTTGAATGTATGGGCGACCTGGTGCTTCCCATGTCGCGACGAGCACCCAGTCCTCATGGCTATTGCCGAAGAAGGGATCGTAATCGTCGGACTGAACTACAAGGACGAAGATTCGAAAGCAATCGATTGGTTGAACAGTATTGGAGACCCCTATCAGTTGAACTTAGTTGATCGTGAAGGTGATTTTGGTGTAAATCTAGGCGTCTATGGCGTCCCCGCGACCTATTTGATTGACGCTGAACGCACGATTCGGTACAAGCACATCGGACCTATTAGTAGCGTCCAATGGCGTCAAAAACTCAAGCCGATTTTCCGATCGCTGCAAGGTCTCGACGATCATGCTTAACGGTGTGATTCGACCTCGCCGCGGTTCTCAAATATTGACGAGCATGATGGTTCTCTTGATATGCACGACATCGTCCGGGGAATCTAAAAGTGAAGTCGATCTTCCTCCAGAGTTAATGGCTAGATACGAGGTTTTAATCGCGGAGCTCCGTTGTCCCAAATGCCTGAATATCAACATCGCCGATTCCAACGCTCCCATCGCCACGGATCTGAGGATGATCGTAAAAAATCAACTGCAAGACGGTAAGACGAACTCCGAGATTAAGGGGTTTCTACGAGAACGATACGGTGATTTCATCGACTACAACCCCCCGTTAAGCCCGGCTACGTTGGTGCTTTGGGCAGTCCCCATTGTGTTACTAATCTGTGCCGCGCTTACTTTTACTTATGTCGGTTCCAGGCGAGACAAGGTGGAACTTTCTGACGAGGAAAAAGCTCGCCTTCAAAGATTGAAGGCTCAGCATCCATCTTGACTGATATTCTGCTACTGTTGGCGGCAATCGGTTTGGCTGTCGCAACGGTGTTAGCCATTCTTCTGCTTCGCATATTGCGCAGTCAATCTGCAGAACACGTGGACCGGAACGCGGTCAATATGGCGATCGCGGACGACAATCGTGAGATGCTCGCCTCATCACTGGAGACAGACGAGGCAGAAGAAGGCGATGTTGAAGTTGATATCGCACTTCTTGATGACGTCACTCACGAAAGTCCTCAGCAAGTTCATATGACGAACCGTTGGGCGTTCGTCGCTACGAGCATTCTGATTCCTGTCATCGCAATTAGTCTCTATTGGTACGTCTGGGGTCAACCTGGTACTGTGCTATTGGAGGAGGCGGCCACCTATCTAGAAAGCGAAGTGAACGAGGCGAATTCAAGAAAGGTTGCAGAGCGTATTCAGGACTACATTTCGATCCATCCCCAGGACCATAAGGCTTGGGTTAGCCTCATGTCGTTTCAATGGCTCTTAGGAGACCTTGACGGTTTTAGAAAAACGCACAAAGCAGCGGAATTGGAAGGTCACATTTCGCCGTTCGGTGATTCGCTATACCTACTTCAAGCGTTTCGCCAACGTCAACTTGATTTAACGCCATACGACGAAGTGGTTAGAGACCGATTGCGAGAAGTTGATCAAGGGTCGCAAGTCGTGGCGATGTTAGACGCCATCGAACACACCGGTCGCGGTGACTTTCTCGCGGCAAACCGAGCTTGGGAGGATGTCCTGAGTCAACGCGATGTTTTTGAACTTCACCCAATGGCAGCCGTCGGACAACGCGCGACGCGAATGCGACTAGAAGAACCTGCACACCCGCAGATTGTCGTAAGCGTTTCGCTTGAAGAAATTTTCCCGGATAAACGCTGGCTGTTCGTGTACGCGAGAACTGATCGAAATCAACCTCCGCTCGCTGTGGTGAAACGTCCGCTTAGCGGCCAGCGTCGGTTTGACCTTACCTTAGATGACTCCGTCGCGATGATGCCAAACTCTCTACTTTCCAATGCGCAAGAGGTGTTTGTTACGGCGCGACTATCCTCTTCAGAAGATGTGCTTGCGCAATCTGATGATCTGCATGTAACACGCGGTCCAGTAAATTCGATTAGCCGTCCGAGGGTGGCCTTGCCTTTTGGTACCGCCAAACCGATCGTAACCGTCAAGATCAACGCGGAAGTCACTATGTCACCGCTTGAATCTGTCTTTATAATCGTGAAAAAGCGAGTTGTTAGTGGTCCACCCATTGCGGTGCGTCGCATCTTCGCACCGATACCTCGTCAGGCAATCGAAATCACCTTGGCAGACGTCATGATGCCGACCGATACCGCTCCTGCGATGGATGATCTAGCCGTTTCGGCTCGCCTCGCCAGATCTAGCTCAGCGATCGCTAGACCTGGTGACCTCGAAAGTGCGACTGTGCCTTTTGAACTCGGCGCAACGGTTAGCCTAACACTCGATCAAGCTGTTGGCGATGTTTTAAACAACTGACCATTGCATCTAGTCTCTATAAAACTCGCGGGATTCAAATCGTTCGTCGATGCAACGACTATTACGCTTGATCCCTCGGTTAGCGTGATCGTTGGCCCAAATGGGTGTGGGAAGTCAAACATTCTCGATGCCGTCCGTTGGGCAATTGGCGAAAGCGCAGCCCAACGCCTGCGCGGCGACCTCAATCGAGATTTCATCTTCAGTGGGTCTGACACCCGTCCTGCAGCGTCACGAGCTAGCGTCGAGTTGGTTTTCGACAATCAGGATGGGCGGATCGGAGGTGACTATGCGTCCTATGCGGAACTCTCAGTGCGACGAGAGGTGCATAGTGGTGAGCAATCGAGTTCCGACTACTTCCTAAATGGCCAGCGGTGTCGCCGCAGTGATGTTCGGGACGTTTTTTTAGGTACAGGATTCGGCACGCGAGGCTATTCAATCATCCAGCAAGATTGGATCACGCAGCTCGTCAATTCGGATCCCGAAACATTGCGCGAACATCTGGAGGAAGCTGCAGGTGTGTCAAGGTATCGTGCACGACGCCATGAAACGCTCAACAAGCTAAATCTCACAAATCAGAATCTCGAACAGGTACGTCTCAAGCAGACCGATCTAGGGCGCGAAATCCGTCAACTAAAGACGCAAGCGACTAGAGCGAGACGGTATGAAGAAATTACCGAATCCCTTAATCGTTTGAAGACACAAGTGCTTCACCACAGAATTGAAGCGAAGAACGATGCACAAAGAGAGCTTCTTGCGCAGCTCAATGACATTGAAAAAGCGCTCTCAGGTCTTGAAAGACAAAACGCAGACTATCGGGAACACCAAGTAAGACTCGAAACCGCACTGGCTACGCAACAACAGGAGCAAGCTCGCGTCGCGGAAACGCGCATTGATGCGCAGACATCCGTAAATTCGCTTAGTCATCGAATCGAGCAGCTCGAAAGTACGCGAGATGCGACGATCGCGAATATCCAAGAAAAATGCGATCAGTTAAACGATTCGTTGCAGACGTTGGAATCGGATGCCGACGAGCTGAAGGGTCTCAACAGTGAACAACGTTCACTACAAACAAAGTTGAACGATTTGGCCAGCGAGAGACGGAATGCCGATAAGGATTTGGGATTAGCGCGTCGAGATGTGGACACAGCAAACGCGCAGACGCAGTCGCTTTCTGAGAAGGCATCCGAGTTCGCCATCGAAATCGCGGATCTTGAGGCTAAGCGACAAATCGATGAGGCGGCGATCGGCAATCTGTCTGATTTACTAGATGTCGTTGAAAAACCGGATGTCGAACTTGACGGACTAGAGGATAGCATCAGGGATGCAAGTGCGAAGGTCGCGGCGGATGGTCGCGGTGAGGCGGAATTGCGAGAGCAACTGTCTCGAATCGATGAATCGCTCAAGAACGAGGCAGAGAGCCAACGCGATATTGAGGCGAAACTAAACGAGCGGCTTCCGGTTTTACAGGAGCTACGAGACGAGCTGCTGAGTCTTCGAACACTCCAGGAAGCGTCTCTAGGTGTGGAGACGATCACGGATGAACTGGAAGTTTGGCTTGCGGCCGCAGGGTTAGACCCGGGAACACGTCTAGGTGCAATGCTGCAGGTAGAGAGCGGCTGGGAATCTGCAGTGGAAGTCGTACTAGGCGCAAGACTTCAAGCAATTGCAACCAATCAGTTCGAACGCCACCAAGCCGATTTGAGTTCATTAAAGGTAAGCGATGTTGCTCTCTTCGATATCGACTTCGAGCCTGAAGTGAAGGAGCAGCTTGATTTAGCACCTTCGCTAGCGTCAAAACTGAGTGGTCCGAATGCAAATAGATTCGCTTCATTGGTCGAGGGCGTCTACACCTGCGACACATACGCGGATGCTCTATCCCTCATTTCGCAACTTGAGCAATCCGACAGCATCGTTACTGCCGACGGCGTATGGTTAGGGAAGCATTGGGTACGACTGTTTCGATCTGAGGATCGTGCAGTCGGCGTCATCGAGCGCAGTAGAAGAAGCAACGAGCTAATCGAAGAAATCGTCGAGCTAGAACAAGAGACAAGCAACTTAAGAAAGCAACAAAACCATGTTGCAAGCGAGATCGAGAACCAATCGGAGAATCGCGAAACAACACAGTCTAAGTTGAATGACATTTCTTCTCAACTCGTCGAGAGTCGTACGCTACTAGCTCAATTCACGACTCGTCGCGATGAAAAGCACAAAGTGCGCGCTGCTCAACAACAAAGCAACACTGATCGTCGAGCAGACATCGATGGGCTGCGCAGTGCGGTGGCCGGCGCGAAAACCAAACTGGATGCACTAAGAAAGGAACAGGATTTCACAGTCAAGGAACTCGAAGAAGCGCAATCTGCTGCAGTACGCGTGGAGTCGTCGTTTGACGATAAACAGGAAACCTTAGATGCGGTGATGCAGCGCGTGAGTGAAGCGGAACAGGCACGAACACAGCTGGATGTCAAAGTTGACTATTTCGAAAGGTCACAGGCTCGTCAAGAGATTGTCGTAAATCGGCTCATCGTAGACATTTCCGCGTTGATTTCACAAGGAGAGCGCGCTAAGGTTGAACTACCGGAATTGACAACAAAGCGCGAAGAAGGGCGTCAAGTACTCACGCAGATCGAGCAAGAACTTAGCGCTAAGAGCTCGGAGCTAGCCGCTACGCAGCAAGAGCTCTCGTCCGTGCGTAATTCCCAGAATGATCTTGCGAAGGAAAAGGACGGATTTACAGAATCGCTGACACAGTGCAAGTCGCAGCAAACAAGACTCTCGATCGAGCTTGATCAACTAAATTCAGAACTTAGTCAATTGGGTACCTCGCGCGAATATGCAGAGGTCGAAACGGAGATCGACGTCACTGCGATCGAGCAAGAGATAGAAGTCTTAACAGCGCGACTCGAACGTCTTGGATTGATTAACTATCGCGCGACGACCGACTTGGAAGAACGAATCGCGGAAAAAGAAGAACTCGATGAGCACGTACTCGACCTTGAATCTACCATGGCCGAAATTCGAAAAGCGATTGAGCGAATAGATACAGAGACTAAGCGGAATTTGCGAAGTACCTTTACCGCAGTAAATGAGAATTTAGCAAGGGTGTTTGATTCGTTGTTTGGTGGCGGCACCGCATCAATCGAATTTACCGACGAGGACATTCTTCATGCTGGTGTGATCGTGCGAGCTCGACCACCCGGTAAAAGAAATTCAACCATCAACATGCTTTCCGGTGGTGAACGTGCAATGACCGCGATCGCGTTTGTATTTGCACTATTCGAGCTAAATCCGAGTCCGGTTTGCATATTGGATGAGGTGGACGCGCCACTTGACGAACGTAACGTTGTGAAATTTGCTGAACTGCTAGACAGAATGAGTACTGATACTCAATTCGTCGTCATCACTCACAATCCGGCGACAATGGAAATGGCTGGTAACTTGCTTGGAGTCACAATGGAGGAAGCCGGCGTATCGCGGCTTGTCGCAGTGAACTTAGAAGATGCTTACGCACTAGCAGCACAACAATAGGCCGCAATCCTGTTACGGTACGCTAGATCAAAACTACAGTGGGGTAGCTCTATAGGTTAGCGGTTTTGCGAATCTAAAAATAGCAAGAGCCGCGTCTTAAAGCAATTCGCCATCGTCAATATGGATTGATTCCGGTAACCAAGAACTGCGGTAAGGTGAACAAGAAAGTACCGGCTCTAACAGCATTCTCTGCTTCCAGAATCATTGCGCTAGCTTCTTTAGACTGCATTGAGTCGAATTTAGACGCGTAGCTAGCCATATTGCGGAGGACCGACAAGCTCCCACCGGTCGTATCGATGCCAGCTCGAATCTGCACATCGACAGATTTGAATCCTGCAGCTAACAAACTAGATCGCAAGACCCTTCCGATTTCAGGCGTTTTGAAGGCTACTGAAGCTGCATCGAAGAAGCGGGCGGTGCGTTCCGCTCCCCACGGTTCAACGACCACGAAACGCCAATCGCTATCAATAACAAATGCACGTCCTCCCGGTTCGAGTACCCTGCGAATTTCCTTTAGCGTTGAAGACACGCTCGGTACATACTCTAGTACGTTCTTACACAATACGCGATCGACCGTATTGTTGGCCAACGGTATGGTTCCGTTCTCAACAGCGTGAAAGGAAATCTGCTCGAGATCGGCTGCCCGTTGCGATGCTGCCGAGACGAATTGTTTATTGAGATCGACACCATATACGCGACCTGTAGATCCGACTATGTTCGCCATTCCCAGACTTACAAATCCCGGACCGCAACCGAAATCGAGTACGCGAGACGCGGGTTGCAGATTCAGAGGCGCTAAAAGCTCTTCATAGTCCTCCCGCCATACAAACATCTGTTCGTAACGTTTAACTCGCTCATCTTCGATGTGTTGCCAATGGTCTGTGTAAAACGTTGCTTGTGCCATATCTCGTTGGTCACCTACTTCAATGAGTTGCGCGAAAGATAGAGCCCGATTGCGCACGGCATTCCGGGGCAAAATCTCGCCATTTGCCGTAAATTGTGGTTTTTTGATGTGCTTTGAAAACGTTTTTAAACCCAATATCTTGAGCCATCAGCATACTTGGCCGGAATTCGCTCGACATGTTATTGAGTGATTTTCTGATGCTCGTGAAATCTAGCTAGATTAGATCGATTCGCGAACACGCTTAAGCTTATCGCAACGCGATAGAAGATATTCTTACTAACAAGAAGAAATTGACGATTCTTGAAGATGGAATTGACGCGTACGATAGCGTGTTATTACCGCGTCCAGAATCAATCTAGTATGCCTAAAACTCACGCCACTTGAGGCTCATATAGTGATCAAATACTATACATATTTATATATTCTCAAAAAATTCCCTTTTATATCAAATGCCTTTACTTTGTTTATCAATTTTGCTAAACTCGTTGCAGGTCAAATGGAATTGACCTCACCGGGACACGGAGGTCTCTATGGAAATCTTAGCTGTAGACGCTTTTTCCAGTAGCCAGCTGCTAGTAGCAGGCGCTCTCGCGTTATTTGTTACGATCATTTTTTCGAGCATATATATTCGTATCAAAGGGCAATATCGAGGTAGAAACAAACTACCTGATCACACCCAAAAGAAACGGGTATTCGGGGTACGTCGTACAAGGGATTCTCACCTACCATCGATTCCACCAGAAAACCACGAAGTCGTTTCTGGCGCGCGCCCTAAAGAGCCTACTAAGGACGATACCGAAGGTTTCCAGTTCGATTTTGACATCCCTGAACGACCGCGCGGTCCTATTGAGCACGTTACTCCTGATCAAGAAGAGGTTGCTCGACCCGACGATCGATGGGAAGCTCCGATTGAAGTCGGAGAGGGCGCATTCGCGAAGGTTACAGCTAATGGCGCGAACGGTTTTGAAACCGAGGAACGTTTTGAGGATGAGGGCACTAGTGTTCCCGAAATCTCGTACGATCGGTTTGTTGAAGCGCCAGCGAATGGTGTCGAAGAGCACTTGGAAATCAGCGATTCAGACCAGGAATCGGTAAACAGCTGGGAAGCTAGTGACGACGACGAGTACAGCTTAACTGATACCGAAGCAATGAATGCTGACATCGATTTTTCTGAAGACAACGGTGATTCAGGACTCGTGGCGGAGGAATACCAACAAGATTACGAGTACGAATTCGTCGATGATGCTGTCCCGTCGAGCACTGTTGAAGACTATGTTCCAGCGAACGAGTATCCCTCTGAAGATGACCTAGCTACCGCGAACTATGAAGATCATGACGTAGACCACCCAATCGAGTCAGAATCGGAAGAAGTTGTGGTACCGTTTGACAACCGCGCAGCAGAAGCGAAACGAGTAGGGGTCCCAGCCGAAGATACAAACAGTAGTTTCTCAGTTGTTTCGGTGTGCCTCATTAGTGATGATGAAGGGCAAATATATCGAGATATCCGTGGTGAGATCTTAGCGGCTTTCTTGGACAAGAAAGGGTTCATATATCTCGATGAGGAGTACCACTTACAGCACAAATCAACAGTCGATAAAGGCGCTATTCGCGTGCGTAACTACGAAGCTACCACGATCGGCAGCTTGGTGAAAGGGAATATGGAAACGTGTGGTTTTCGCTTGTACTTCCGACCAGGCGATTGTGCCGATCCGTTAGCAACGTTGAACGAAATGCTGAAAATCGCGAACTTAGCAATTAGCTTTTTCGGCAATGTATGCGAAAAACCGCTTGTAATTTATGACGGTCGCAAAGATAGTACTGGGAATATTTCGCGGTTGACACAAGAGGACTATGATGCCTTGAAACGGGAGCTCTACGATGCGTTTCCGAGGAGTCTGGGCACCGGTTCGAAACGCACTGCGATCACTCGAAACGAGTACGCCCCGAGCGATGATTTGCCGACTAGAGCTGAGCAAATTTGATTCCATTGGCGTGGCTTTCTTCAATATAACTAGCAGGTGTCACAAAGCCATGTAATTCCTTGCAACCGTTGATCGATGACCTGGAGAAGATTCGGGAAGCCCTTCGTTACCATGCACATAGGTACTACGTTTTGGACGACCCGGAGGTCAGCGACTCAGAATATGACGAGTTATTTGATCGACTGTTAGCAATCGAAAGGGCGAATCCGGAACTAATCACTCCGGATTCCCCTTCCCAACGTGTCGGTGGCGCGCCCGTCGATGCCTTACAAACGGTTGAGCATCGTGCACCGATGTTATCGCTCGGTAAATGTACGTCGATTGACGAACTTGACGCCTGGTTGCGACGCTGCAATGCCGATCTAGATCGTGACGTCGGCAGTCTCGTATGTGAACCGAAGTTTGATGGCGTAGCCGTTAATTTACTTTATGAAAATGGCGTCCTTTCGCAGGCCACGACGCGTGGCGATGGCACGTTTGGGGAGTTAATAACCGCTAATGTAAAAACCATCAATGCTGCGCCACTTAAGTTGATGAGTAACGACGTTCCAGCATGGATTGAGATTCGCGGTGAGGTATACATCACCATCGACGATTTCGAAGCGTACAACCGAACAGCAGCTGCAAGCGGGGAAAAGCTCTTTGTTTCGCCTAGGAACAGTGCCGCTGGAAGTTTGCGGCAGAAAGATCCGACAATGACGGCGAAGCGTCCGCTTTCTCTATTCTGCTATTCAATCGGAGCGCACAGTGATGACTATCAACCACAGAGTCATCTCGATTCGATCAACGATTTGCGCAGGTGGGGCTGCCGAGTGAACGAATTTGCAGAGCGGTGCGACGATGGCAACGCATGTGCCGACTACATTAAGAGACTTGGCGAAAGAAGAGACTCGTTGCCATACGAGATCGATGGCGTTGTTATTAAGGTTGATGACCTAGCAACGCAGCGTGATCTCGGTTTCTATATTCGCCAGCCAAGATGGGCGATCGCATTTAAGTACCCACCTGTCGACGCGAGTACCACCTTGCTAGACGTTGACTATCAAGTTGGTCGGACGGGTGCGGTGACGCCCGTTGCCCGTTTAGAGCCCGTGAGAGTCGATCGAGTCACGGTGAGCAACGCAACGCTTCATAACCAGGACGAGATTGATCGACTTGGCATTCGCAAAGGTTCGAAGGTGCTACTGCGTCGTGCAGGTGATGTCATCCCTAAGATCGTGAAGGTCGTCGAAGCTGGGGATGGTGCATTAATCGCTGCACCGAATGTATGCCCCTCATGTGGCACTGCGCTAACGCGTGGTGAAGACGAAGCAATCTTGCGATGTCCTGCTCAGATGTCTTGTCCAGCTCAAGTGCAGAACGCGGTTATCTATTTTTGTTCACGAGAATGTCTCGATATACGGGGAATGGGTACACAACGTGTAGAGCAGCTTCTTAATGCCGGTCTTATCAAACGCAATTCAGATATTTTCACACTAAAGAAAGAGCCGTTGATCGAACTTGAAAGGATGGGCGAAAAAAGTGCACAGTCGCTCCTGGATGCAATCGAGAATTCCAAAGAAACGACTTATCCGCGATTCATTAATAGCCTTGGAATTCGCAACATCGGAGAAGATACGTCGGCGATACTAGCTGATCGGTTTCCGACGCTTGAAGACTTGATCACAGCAGACTACGAAACGCTGCTGGAAGTGGAGAACATTGCGGAAACGATTGCACGAAATGTTGTGGATTTCTTTTCGATCGACGCTAATCGTGAGGAAGCCAGACGATTGGTCGAGCTTGGTGTTCATTGGCCAGCACCAAAAGCGCCGATTGACTCTAGGCTAGACGGTCAGATCTGGGTACTGACTGGTAAGACGTCGCGACCTCGCACAGAAGTAAAGTCCCTTCTAGTTGCACGCGGAGCGAGAGTTACTGGCTCCGTTTCGAAAAACACCACGCACGTATTCGCTGGCGAAAATGCGGGATCTAAGCTTGAAAAGGCTCAAGAACTGGGGATCCGAATCGTCGACGAGACTGAGTTCAACGAGCTTGTTGAATAGGCGTACGCCTACTAGTCGCTATTCGCGTTTGCCGCCTCGTCAATCACTGCGGAAATGATGCAGTGATCAGGGCTTTCTCGAATACGGGGGTGTTCTACCACGGACTCATTGTTGATTTGATCGAGTAAGCCATTCGATACAAGAATGTGATCGATAAGGTCCGGGTATCTGGCGTCACACCAATCGTCCTGAGTCGTACCTTCTCGTACGTCTGCAGTAACAAGCGTTGTATGCGTGGTTGAATCCAGTAATTGCGCGGCAGCCCAATCGTCCGACATCGCCAAACGTCGGTTGAAGTCACCTAATACGATGAACGCCTCGTTACGATCGTTCCGTTCGTTTATCCACTCTGTTAGTCGTGCAACTTGACCGCGAAGAGTATGACAGATGTTCGATCGACCCGAATCATCATCCTGCTCGGCGCCCCAACAACCAGATGCAAGGTGGACGGAAAGAACTCTAAAAGACAATTGGTTCACTTGAATCGTTACATCCGTTCCCCATCTTTGGTCAGGATTGTCACCTGCGAGATGCGCATAGGACGGATTGATTTCAAAGTCGACGCCACGTCGCACAGCAATACCCGTGGCTTGGTGGCGAAGTCGCTTGTCCTCTGTTCCCCAGCAAATCGACCCCCCTTCACTGCCTCGGGTATTAGGTCGGTCGGACATTACCACGATCCATTCCGATTCGGGAAATACGCGGTAGGCCGCCTGCGCGCTCTCGACTTCTTGAATCGCGACTACGTCTGCATCCAATTCAGTGATTCGTCCTGCAATGTATTCGTAATCGTCGTTGCTCCGAGGTATACAACCGGCGTCGTTATCTTCGTTCAGATGCTCAACGTTCCAGGTGGCGATATGCAACGACTCCGCTGACACATACGATGAGAATGCTGACACGAGAAAAATTGATATCAGAATAGATTTGAACGTTGTCATTGTTTTTCCAGACCTAGAGTTCGAGTTTGTGAAAGGCTGATCGATGTTAGACGATATTACGCAATGTCGTGACAAACTCCCGAATATCTCGCAGAAGTCGCTACATCAGGTTGATTTCGTTTCTGGCGATCGGGATTCGTGCGTTACCGCGCAGCAATATACTTACGGTGAAACTTAACTGGTCACGTCATGCGCCTTAATTACACTCAGGAAGAGCTCTTAAGAGAACATGATTTCGCTGAACTGCATGTTATTGACGGGCAGCGTCTTCATGGTGGTTTCGACGAAGAGGGGCGTTATGTGCCACCGCGTTCAAAAGTGCGACCTGAAGCTATCTCGAATTGGACTTCCGCGTTGCGTGAACGTGGAGGCGATTTGCTTGATGCAGACTCATCTCTGCTGAGCGGTCCACGTGTTCCAAATTTCGAGCAACAGTGTCTCTTGATAGGTAATGGTCTAGGTCGAGTGTTTTGGAATGGGCTGACGGTCACGGGCAAAATCGAAGGTCGTGGTCGCATGCTTGCAACAACACCATTCCCGGATCTTCAGCCACTAGTAGTCGAAGACATTAGCGACATGGCGATTGGACACTTGAATAAAGGTCTAATGATCGCCCACGGAATTGACGAAGGTGGGATTCCCGAAGAAGGCATCGGTGGTCACGATGTCATGTGGTTCATCGCCCGAGATTTGGCATTCGGTAGAGATGCCTATCCAGACGCTGATCCTCCTGGCAGGATAGCTCGCGAAGAGGAGGAAGGTCAACGACGAATGCCTGCGATTCCTCTACCGTATGAAGGATTCTTGAGTTTCCTCATGAATCTTCTCTTGATCGAATTCAGAGCGGAGATCGGCTTCGCGTCTAGTCAACGCATATTTCGTACGACTGAATTGTTCCCGGGACGAGAGGAACAAGCGTTAGAGGCGGCAGAGATCATCGAGCGAATTCGTACCGACGAATTGATTCACGTGGAATCGTTGAGACTTTATCTCGGTGAACTTCGCTCGTTGACGTTATGCCGCGAAGACGGCGGCACGATGCCTGGTCACGAAATTGTGGATCCGTTTTGGCAGAACTTGGTTACGTGGTCAGTGGGAGAACAACCTCGACTGGTGGCAGCTCAAACTCATGCCTCCATTGCCGACATGATCGATGAACACTCTGACGGTACCGGAGTCAGAAAGCGATTCGACGAGCTACGAGACGAAGGTTACGAACTAGCTGCAGCCTAGCTTAGCCGTAACTTACGTTCATTCCATCACGGACGTCATTGTTGACGCCATATTGAGGGATCGGATAGCGAAGTCCATTGCGCGAAAGGTTCCGCAATCCTTCGATGACCCCTGGCAAGTAGGCTGGTGGAATTGCCATAAGTAGCTCATCTTCCATGACACCACCATAGCGACGCTCGGCGAAGCAGGGGATTGAGAGGCTAGGTTCGCCCGTTGCGAGGGCTCGTCCCCAGCTGTCCGCGCAAGCGCTTTCACCTACGCAACCCCATTCGAGCTTCCTGTAACCTGTCCACTGCAGGCCGTTGATGAACAGAATCATTTGTGCTGGTGTCGCGTAGATAAGGGCGATGTCAGGTGGGTTGAGCCTTCCTGATGCTAACGGACTGACGACCATCGCCTCGAACTTGCCATAAGGCACGACATCCATCGCGGCTTGATGCTTGGCAGATTCCTCCTGGTTTTCATACCAAACGCCCGCCATGTTTTTACCAGAAAGCCACTCTTCGGATCGAGGAGCGAGCCCTATCACCGTTTGGCATTGTGCACCGACGAGATCTTGTGCGGTAATGCCTACAGTCCAGCCGTTACGAGACGCTTGACCAACGATTTGATCGGTCGTATGAATGTGTTTTGGTCGCCTGATCCGCTCGATCGCGTCGATGTCTGATGCGTGTTCGAACAGCTTCATCCCGATGGGCGTCGTACGTAAACGCAAGAATTGGTTCAAGCCAGTAACGAGCTCAGACCAATCGAGATTTTGCGACTCTGACGCGATAACTGCCATGTTTATATCCCTAGTCGGACCCTACACGAGTGAATTTAGGTGCACGTTTTTGTACAAACGAATCGACGCCTTCTTTGAAGTCACCCCGCGCAAGGCTTTCATCCATCCACGTTTCGGATTCGACCATCGCTGGGTGTAGTTCTTTGTTAAGGTGCTTATAGACTTGGCGTTTCATATACATAAGCGAGTTGGGTGCGTTCGTTTCATTAATTTCGTTCAAGAAATTGACCGCGTCATTCACACACTCACCGTCCTCGCATAAACGATTCGCGTAACCTAAGCGAAAAGCCTCTTCGCCATTGAATTTCCGTGATGTCCAGAAAAGGTCCAGCGCATTCGCGGGACCGATCAACCTTGGAAGCATCCAACTCGTACCGTGTTCTGCGATCAATCCTCGTTGGGCGAACGACGTGGTGAGTCTTGCATTCCTATCGATAAATCTCAAATCACAAAAGGTTGCCCAGCTAAAACCGAGTCCCGCACACGCGCCGTTGATCGCCGCGATTAAAGGTTTACTTAGACCTAAGAAGTACGCAGCACCGATTTTGAAATTCGGGTCATCGTCCGGATTGCCTGGAGCTGCCGCCAGGTGTCCGTAGGTATTACCTAAGCGGCGACCTGCCTCGCTCATTTTGCCGAGCGCATTCATATCGACTCCGGAACAAAAGCCTCGTCCCGCTCCCGTTAAGACGTTGCCAAGGATGTTCGAGTCATTCTCAGATCGATCAAGCGCGTGTCTAACCTCCGCTTGCGTAAGGTCTGTCAGGGCGTTCAATGTTTCAGGCCGATTCAGCGTAATGATTGCCGTTGCGCCATTCACTTCATAGAGTATTTCTTCATATTCGGTTTGACCAGTTGAATCTGACATTCCTATCTACCTATCTAAGCGTTGTCATGTGTTTGAATTTTGCATGAGGCGACGCGCGTTCTTCCAGCGTCGTTGGGCTGAGCGAATGGAGGGCCGGTCAATAAAATCGTTCGACTTCCACGCTGGATCATATGTTTATGTCTGCACTGACATCGTACCGTATCGTTGAGCTCGGTATCGGTCCTGTAACTGGGATCGCTGGGATGATCATGGCGGACTTTGGAGCCGAAGTTATAAAAGTTTCTCCCGTTCAGGGAGATCCGTTCCGATCGATGCCTTCGTATCCGATGTGGATGCGTGGTAAAACGGAGATTCGGCTTGACTTGAACGAACCGAATACGACCTCGAAACTGCACAACTTGATCATCGATGACGCAGATGCGTTCGTAACCACATTGAAGTGCGATACGCTGAGTCGACTCGGGTTGGATGAAGAAACTATGCGGCAGAATCGATCGAGTCTTGTGTGCGGATACGTGTCAGGATTCGGGACGACCGGACCGTATCGTGACTATCCCGGCTATGAAGGCTTGGTCGCTGCAAAATCTGGACGCATGCTGAATTTCGCAGGTGTTGCCGATCGCGAAGGACCAAATTTCTCAGCATTACAGGTAGGCGTTCACGCAACGTCTCAAAGCGTTGCGGCTGCGCTGATGGCAGGATTGGACAATCGCGAACGTACTGGCCATGGTACGGTGTTTAACACGTCACTCTTGCGTGGGATGATGCCTTACGAAATGGGTGTCATCAGTATGGCGCAACTACAGGACAAGGGCATCCTGCCGCGACCGAAAGTCCAACGCGACCGTACGAAATCGATGCCCACGTTGAACTATCACCCGGTACGAACGAAGGACGGCAAGTGGCTGCAGCTTGGAAATTTACTACCGCACCTTCTCGATAACTTCCTGCGCTCAGCAGGATTTGACATGGTTTTCAAGGACGAGAAGTATCGAGGCGATCCGATGACATGGGATCGCACTGTGCTTGAAGAGTTTCGAGATCACATGCTCGAGCACATGCAATCAAGAACACTTGAGGAGTGGACCGAACACTTTGTAGAGGACGGTGGCGTCGTGTCGCATGCCTATCAGAGCACGCAGGATGCGCTAGCCGACCTTGACGTCGTCGCGAACGGACACTCTGAGAAGGTGAATGGAGGTGTCCAGCTTGGGTTGGTAGCGAACCTTACTGAAACACCCGGAAAAATCGGCGATCCGCATCGGAGCGCGACGCTTGACGAAGTGAAGTCCAGACCGAGCAAATCTGCTCGTTCAGTCACTGGCAATGCCCCGCAGCGAGCTTTAGAAGGTGTTACGATCGTTGAGAGCGCCACCATCATTGCGGCACCACTTGGCGCTGCCACGCTCGCAGATATGGGCGCACGTGTGATTAAGTTAGAGCCGATTGCCGGCGACCCATTCAGAAACATGATGAGTTCACTTGGCGCAAGCAAGTGCAACACAGGTAAGGAGTCTATTTGCCTTGATCTGAAGAGTGCTGAAGGGCAAGCCATTGCCCAAGAGCTCGCCAAGAAGGCGGACGTGTGGATTCACAACTATCGTATGGGCGTTCCGGAAAAGCTTGGGATTGGCTACGATGAGCTCGCAAAACTTAATCCGCAGCTAGTCTACATCTCAGCGAACGGATATGGTCCTAACGGACCAGGAGCGAAACGCCCTTCGACACATCCAATTCCAGGAGCCGCATTGGGTGGGGTAGTGTGGCAGATCGGCGGATTACCCGATGAGCGCGAACCTGCTGATAACGAATCACTTCGTGAAACCGCGCGAAAACTGCTACGCGCGAACGAAGTCAATCCGGACCCGAACACCTCAATGGTGGTCGCGACGACTGCAGTATTGGGACTGCACGCACGACGAGCAAGCGGGAAAGGACAGAAGATTTACATCGATATGTTCGGAGCGAACGCATACGCGAACTGGGATGACTTTCTCTCCTATGAAGGCAAAGCAGAGCGTGCGCCCGTAGACAAAGAAGGATTTGGTCTAAATCCACTCTATCGTCTGTACCGATGTTCTGAAGGTTGGGTTTTCCTTGGGGTGGTCAACGCGCGCGAGAAATCGATGCTTCAGGAAGCGCTTACGATCGATATTGATTCATCAGATTTAGAGTCCACACTAGAGGCAACGTTCCTTACGAAAACAGCGCATCAATGGGAAACGGAATTGACCCCTCTAGGAATTGGGTGCGTAGTCGCGGATGATTCTGTCCCCCCAATTTGGTTTCTAAAGGATGAGCACGCGAAAACGGAACGTTTACTCGTGCCTGCGCAACATCCCGAATGGGGTGATTACTACAGACTCGGACCGATGGTTGAGTTTGACCGTTCTGTTGACTATGCGGGTACAGAGTTGGCGGGCGGGAGTACGGTTTCGTTACTGAAAGAACTGAACTTCAAAGACGATAGCATCGAGAGACTGCTGGCGGAAGGCATCGTGCGTGCCGCCTGATCCGGAATCGACGGAAGGCTCGTGGGGATTCCGAAGTTTCCTTCTATTCGTTGCAGCGCTTATTGTTGGGTTTATCGGTTGGCTTGTCTGGGCGATGATTGAGTTCACGCCAACAGCCGAACGAGATATAGCAAAGTCATTACTCGCGTCGCCTCTGTTTCAGCGTGGCGACTTTGCGATCACAAATCAACCTTCTAAATGCCGTGTGGTCGGCGAGGTAAAAGGCAGCATTTCAGCTAGTCTGTACCAGTCCTTCCAAGCGGCTAATGACACGAACAACGGAACACTCCAGTTACACCGCTTTCAAAAAGAGCGCCAGGTACTCGACGAGACGCGCACGCCGTTCCAATGGTTTCGAGAAATCAAGCGACCGGTCATGGCCATATCCAATGTCGGCGTACATGAGACCCACGCTCTAGTTTGTCTAGAGTTGCACGCTTCGAGCAGCAGAGGAATGCTTGTCACGCTCGAACATGTGGGAGCTGATTATTGGCGTATGGTCGCGAATGAGCAGGCGTGGGAAGATATTGTTGAGAAACCAGAGGAGATTCCTGAACTGACGACGCCAATCGTCGACTAACTAGGATCGTCCTTCTGCAAGTCGTTCAGTCGTTAGAAACTCGTAGCTTTTGCGGATCGCTTCAAGCATATCCGTGTCGCAAGTGTCGAGCTCGACGATCAGCCATTCGAGTATGTTAGGATCGGCCGCGTTAACGATGTCGGCAATCTCAAGGGTGCCGTCGCCAACCGCGACATGCGCTTTTCCCTGTTCGTTCGGTCCGTCTTTAATGTGCAGTAGCGGTGCACGGTCTTTAACGTTAGCAACTTCTTCAGCCGGATCACACGCACCGAAATTTGCTGCCCAATACGTATCTACTTCAAACTCAACGTCAGGGCAGTTCTTGTAAAACGAGTGATAAGGCAACTCACCATTGATCGGTACGAATTCCCAAAAATGGTTATGAAGAAAAAGACTCAATCCATGTGGTTTCAGCGACTCGGTAAGCGAATTGATGCTATCCACCGTGCGTTCAACGCTGTCTTTGTCTTTAACGTCGTCAGGACCGAACCCGGCTGCGACACGCGTGAGGCCGAGTGCTTGAACGGTTTCAATGGCTTCATTGATCTCAGTGCGATTAGCCCAAGGATGGTGACTTGAGGAGACCTGCATGCCAAGATCCTCAACCTGCCTCTTGAACGCCTCCGGTTCTTTACCGAATAAGTTAAAGGGCTCAACGCCGAGGTAGCCGATAGCTGCGATGTCGCTTAGTACTTTGTCAAAATTGGATTGGCTCTCTTCGCGGAGCGCGTAAAGCTGTACGGAAATAGGTTTCATCGAATTAGTTTGATTGACACGGTTGCCTTCGCGGCTCGGATTCTACGGTGCGCGTTAACTCGGAGCGCTCAATAGAGCGTGAGTCGACACTACGAATCGATTTAGAGGAGATTACCTCTAGTGAAAATTGATTCGATAGCGGACGTAGTAAACGCGGCCTGTTGGGTCATGGGTGTAGTAGTCGTAGGCACCATCAACGTTCACCCATGGCGCTTCTTCATTGAGGAGATTCTTAACGCCTAGCGCTAGTTCTGAATCGAAGAATTCAGACAGCGTGACGCGATATTGAGCGTTGACAGTCGTCATGCGATAAATCGTTTCCCAATAGCCGATGTAAGCAGCAAGAAAATCGCTCTGTGGGCTTTCGTCTTTGTAGTCAGAAATCGTGAATGAGCTAACGTTTACGGCGTGACGACCGCGAGTCCAGTTTAGTGAATTACGTAAGCGATATTTAGGCATTGAACGCCCGATTGAGTTAGTGACATTTCGTTTACCGAGACCGTCGATTGCCGACCCATCTGCCAATGTGATTGTGTACTTGGTCGCATAGTTGAGTTCGCTCCGGAGCTGGAATGTCCCAAGACCTTCAGTGCTCCACGAATACTGAACTGATGCATCGAATCCTGTCGAAGAGAGACTAGGTGCATTGAAGTAGGAAGCAACAGTGCGGACTAAGTAGCCATCTTCGCGCCGGATCACCTTATCTGGGATGCCTTCGCCAATTGAGAAAACGGAGGGTACGCCATCACCATCATGGTCAACCACTCCACACAATGGACCCACGTTTATATCGTGGTTGATACCGGAAGGACAGCGAAGTTGGTTATCCAAATCGACCAGACTCTGGTGACGCTCTCGGGTGATCAAGTTGTCGTATTCGTAACGATAGTGGTCAAGCGAAATTTCAATTCCAGGTAGAGCGTCGGGTTCCCAAGTCGCGCCGATGCTAAACGCGTCAGCGACTTCAGGAGCGAGATCGGGGTTTCCGTCGCCAAGCGAAGATCGATACGCGAGAGCAGGTGCATTAGAGAATGGATCGCGCGTGTTCTCGAACAGCGTCAGACTGCCACCACTTTGGAGCAAAGAGCCTAGCTTGAACGACGTTCCCCAAGAGCTGCGAATCCAGAGCGTTGGGATCGCGGTAATGAGCACATTCACTTTCGGGTCAAATGTATCTGAACCACCGACACTGAACTTTTCGTAACGGCCAGCAACCCGTACTTCCAAGCCTTCAAGCAAGGGCGCTTGACCTTCTGCGAAGAACGCCCAGGAACTCACGCTACTGGACCAGTCTAAGTTTCCGGTCAAAAAGGAAAGATTGAAGCGGTTGGAATTTCTGTCGTAATCAAAATCAGCGGTTTCCTTTCGGTACTGTGCACCAACCGCAATACCTATTCCACCATGTCCGAACAAATCCGCACCTTCGCCGATCAGCATGGCGTCCATAACCGTTTGATCCAGCGCTGCGTCTTTGGTTCGAGTGCCATGCAACCAAGTAAGCAGAGAGCTTGGATTCTGATATTTCCTTGCCGCTTGGGCAACGGTCAGACTGGGGTCAGCGGGCCATGTTCGAGAATCGTTGGCATCCCAACGCGCGCCAGTTGCTGGGTCGTAGACGCTGGTTTGAAAGCTGTTGTAGAAGAAACAGTTACCGGTGCCGAGATTCCCTGAGCCAGGGACACCGAATACAGGATTACAAGCAGGTCCGCCAAGACCTCGAAAAGCGAGATCCATGCGGTCAGACAGCACGTCGGTGGGTAATACTTGCGTCGTATTGAATTTAGCTCGACTCAGGTTTGTCGTCAGCAACCACTCCTGTTCGTCAATCGCGAATTCGGATTTAGAGCCAAGCTCGAATCGTGAACGAGATGAAGTGGTGGTTGAGTCTGTACTTACGGGACGAGCCTCGGATGTGGAGCTCGCCGTACCACCGAGTAAGCGCTGCAATGCTTGGTATTCGACAGGTTCAAATCCACGCCGGGCAGCATCCAGTTGCAAGCCAAAATGATCGGGTTGGATGATCCTGTAGGTTACGTCGGGATACAGTGAGTTACCGCGATAGGACTCATGGTCTGCACTGCTCCAGCTTGCTGTTAGCGTGGTCGTAGGGGTTACGTGAAAATCGCCGGAGACATGCAGCTTGAGATTTTCCGTTGGTCGAACAACGTGAAAGAAACTTGAGTAGTCGTACACGCAAATTCTTGAGAATCGAGGGTGAATACCGAGTGTCCCCATGCCACCGTCATCGGCTGCGGCTTTTTCGCAGTCGAGGTCAGGCAGGCTACCTGAGAATGAAGCTTGATCTGGTCCACCATTGGGATGCCAATAGTTCGATTGAACCGGTGTGGCGGCACTGCCTTGATGTAAAGGAACGTATCGTCCTGGTTGCCCAAAACTTGACAGACCAGATCGCCCATAGCGATCAAATCGATCCTCGATTTGCAAGCCTCCGCGGTCTAAAAAACTGGCCGCGAGTAAAAACGTACCTCGGCTGTATGCGCGACCGTACTTTGTTGATAAAAGCGTATCCTGCTGTGTTCCCGTTTCGTGGTCCGAACTTAATTCGAGCTCGGTTTCCCAGCCGTGAAAATCGCGCGTTGTGAGAAAGTTGACGACGCCTGCAACAGCATCCGAGCCATACAGTGCGGAGCTACCATCACGGAGTACTTCAACGCGCTCCAGCACGATGTTCGGGATTAGGGACCTGATATTGACGTAACTGCTTCCTGTTGCGTCGAAGTTATCACGCAACAACCTTCGTCCATTGAGGAGAACCAACGTTGCGCCACTACCTAGATTGCGAAGATTTACGCTTGCTTGACCTTCACTGTTATCCCCACCTACCCAGTTTGTCGCGGAATTTCCTAGTGAACCCACGTTGGCAGTCATTTGCGCGACGAATTCTTGAATGTCGGTCGCCCCGATAGCATCTAGCGTATCGCGTTGGAAGACGCGTAGTGGCGAATGGGAATATGCGGTTGTTGATTTCAGGTAAGTCCCTGTTACCACCAACTCGTCGATGTGTTCATACGGTTGCGCGTCTGATTGTTCCTCCTCCTCTTCGGCATTCACAAGCGAGCCGCAAGTGACCAACAGCGCAAGTGCTAAATAACAGATAGTGATTTTGGCAGCGGCTGGCCTGTTGCGACGTCGGTCACTGCTGTTATACGAGTGATATGTGTGGTTCACGATCAAGGAAGTTATCTTGCCGTTCGATTAGTCATAGTGTCTATTAAAAAAGCAAAGTTGATCGCATTTACCGCCAAATAGTGATTTAAGAGTGTTCAAACCGTCCAACATAAAATCGTTGTTAACTCAAATTCGTGTCAATTGCCTGTCGAAATAAAGCGAAGTGGCGATTTGAATACACAGTTCAGGGGGCGAAATGCCTAAGTTACGAATGGGGCTAGTCGGCGGCGGCGAGGGATCGTTTATCGGCGCTGTCCATCGCATTGCCGCAGAGCTCGACGGTCAGATTGAATTAGTCGGCGGAGCCTTTTCGAGTGACCCCGATCGATCGAAACGTTCAGGTGAGTCACTCTATGGTCTACAAGCCGACCGCTGTTACGGTTCTTTTGATGAGTTGCTGACAAGAGAGAAGCTGCTCGATACCGATCAACGGATGCATTTCGTGGTCATCGCAACGCCGAATCACGTTCATTACGCTCACGCTAAAGCGGCATTAGAGGCTGGCTTCCACGTCATGTCTGATAAACCAATGACGTTCAGCCTCGATGAAGCACTCGATTTACGAGAAACTGTCAGTCGCACCAAACGAATATTCGGTTTGACGCACAACTACACCGGATATCCGATGATCAAGGAAGCGCGGCACCTAGTTCGCAATGGTGCTTTTGGCACGATACGCCGCATCAACATCGAGTACATCCAAGGTTGGTTGTCGACGTCCGAAGAATCCCAAGGTAACAAGCAAGCGGAATGGCGAACAGACCCATCTCGTTCAGGAGCAGCAGGATGTATGGGCGATATTGGTACGCACGGCGAGAACCTCGCGGAGTACGTCACGGGGCTCCGCATCGAATCACTCTGTGCTGACCTAACTACATTCGTTCCTGGTCGACGACTTGAGGATGACGGCAATGTACTGCTGCGATTCGAGGGCGGCGCAAAAGGCGTTCTTTCCGCAAGCCAAATCGCTGTCGGGGTTGAGAATGGTCTGACACTGCGCGTGTATGGTGAGACTGGTGGATTGGAATGGTCGCAGATGGAACCTAACTCCCTTATCGTGCGCTGGCCAGATCGCCCCTTTGAAGTGCGTCGGACCAGCGCTGCTGGCGTATCGCCCGCTTCGGAAGCGGCAAGTCGAATCCCGCCGGGACATCCGGAGGGGTTTCTTGAGGCGTTCGCATTGCTATACAAGAACTTTGCAACGGCCGTTCAGGATGCGGAAACAGGCAAGCACGTGAAAGCGGAGGATTACGATTTTCCGAATGTGAACGACGGCGTTCGAGGGATGCAATTTATTGAAACTGTGGTTGCAAGTTCGAATCAAGGCGCGACGTGGCTTAAATTTCCAAAGGTTGATTAACCCAAGACAAAGGAGCTGACGTTGAAAATGCATGAGTGTAGTTCGTCAGTTCATTTACTGTTCATCGACAGTCGGTATACAGCGTTAACCTAGGTAGTTTCTTCCTAAGTAAGCACTGCGTGATTAAATTAGCTCCTAGCTCTGGCGATGTACTGGCAATTGCGCGTTGCGCGCGATAAATCCGAGATCTCGTTTTCATTTGTGCGTTTTTTTCTAGCCTCCGAAACGAACCGTGGCGTCGGTCGAATTTACCTAGCAGGTCTTTGCCCTTTAGTCGCGATCGTCCTCTCATTGTTCACATGGGAAGTACACGCACAAAGTGCGGGAGTTGCTCAAGATAGAGCGGCGCTCGTCGCGCTGTATGAAGCTACCGACGGGCCAAATTGGGTATACAAAACAAACTGGCTATCCGACGCTCCGATGAGTGAGTGGTACGGCGTAAACACCGACGTGGCTGGGCGTGTTGTAAGCGTTTACCTCAAAGGAAGAGCTGGCGGATTTGGAAGAGGTGTTACCACCCACGGACTCTCAGGTCAGCTGCCTCCGGAGCTGGGTGATCTATCGGAGTTAACGACTCTGATCCTTGGCATCAACAACCTGAGCGGTCCGATTCCAGCAGAACTTGGCAATCTGACCAGATTGACCCAGCTCAACTTAGACGACAACAATCTCACCGGTGAAATACCGCCGGAACTAGGAAACCTGTCTAGACTCACCTCGTTACGAATTGCAAACAATCAATTAACGGGTCAGATTCCGACGGAAATCGGTAATCTCGAGTTGCTAGTCGCTCTAGATCTAAGTGGAAACAGGATTTCTGGTCAGATCCCCAATGAGCTAGGCCATCTCACCCGCTTGACTATATTGCTCCTTGGAGAGAACTTTCTGATCGGAGAGTTACCTGACGAGCTAGGGCGCTTGACCGAACTGCGACGCATCGAGTTGGACGGGAATAGTTTCTCAGGTCCATTACCAGAATGGATCGGGAATTTCAAAGAGCTAACGTATTTTTCAGCTTACGACAACAACTTTAGTGGCGAGATACCGGCAACGATTGGTAATTTGACCAATCTGACAGACTTAGTCCTGGGGTGGAATTTCCTATCTGGTGCACTGCCGAACGAAATTAATCAACTTTCTGAATTGGAATATCTCGATATTAGCCGAAATGAACTCACTGGACGAATTAATCCCGAACTTACAAAGCTCACGAACCTTTGGTACTTGAATCTAAGTGACAACAACCTCGTTGGACCGGTAATTTCAGGACTGAGGCGGATGCCGAGTCTTCAAATACTGTACCTAAGCAACAACAATTTCGCAGGACCGTTACCAACCAGGTTCGTAGACGCACGGACGATATTGCTCTTCAGCATTTCCGGCAACCAAGTCTGTGTTCCAGGTACACACAGTTTCATCTTTTGGTTGGAACGCGTCTTGATTCACGACATTTATTCGTTGTCATTTTGTAACGCTACGGATCGGTCGCTCTTGGAGCGCTTATTCGAGGACACAAACGGCGAGAGTTGGGCGAACACAAACGGTTGGGGGGAGGATGAGGTTGCGTTAGAACGTTGGTACGGGATCGATACGGATGCACTCGGTCGAGTCGTTTCAATGGATTTGAGTAGTAATGGATTGGAAGGAAAGATTCCATTGGATTTGGGATACCTCACCCAACTCAGGAGCTTGAATCTTGAAGACAACCAGCTAGTAGGTCGCTTACCGCTTTCATTACGTCGACTCGCGTTACGCGATTTTCAGTTTGCGGATACGGAACTCTGCGTACCGTTGGAATTGGAATTTCAGTCTTGGTTGGACGATTCAGGCGATTATTCGGGGACGGGGCTTTCGTGTGAACCGTTGACTGAAAGGGAAGTCATGGTCATGTTCTTCGAGGAAACGGAAGGAGACTCTTGGGCTGAGTCAACGAACTGGCTCTCGTCTACTCCCATCGAAGAATGGCATGGCGTGGAAGTAAACGGCGACGGCAACGTAACCGCGTTGAGAATTAACGCAAATGGTTTGTCGGGCACCATCCCCCTTGAGCTTGCGAGACTAACCGAGCTTAAGACGCTCGATCTCGAATGGAATTTTCTTAGCGGGTCCATACCACCCGAGCTCGGGGAAATGACAAATTTGACGTCGCTCAATTTGGGATTTAACGATCTTCAGGGCTCGATCCCAGTCGAGCTTGGCAATCTGACGGAACTCGCATATTTAGAACTCTCTTTCAATAGTTTGAGTGGCAGCATCCCGCATGAATTAGGGGGTCTGGTGAATCTCGAGTACCTCGGATTGACAGGCAACTTACTTGCCGGAACCATTCCCTCGGAAATAGGAAACTTATCGAGTCTTTCGAACCTCCTGCTCAGCTATAACCAGCTACATGGCAGTATCCCGCCCGAACTGAGCAATCTCAACGGGCTTATCACGCTTTCTCTTCAGGGCAACGGTTTAAGTGGTCGTATTCCCCCTGAACTTGGAAATCTCCCGAACTTAAACAGTTTGTGGTTGAACAATAACGACTTCACAGGTGAGATTCCAAAGCAAATTGGCCATCTGACTAATTTGCAGACGTTGAGCCTGCAGTTCAACCGACTGAGTGGTGAAATTCCTCGAGAATTCGGCAACTTGAGTCAGTTGCAACGCGCTGAGTTAGGCTACAACCGATTTGAGGGCGACATCCCTCATGAACTCGGCAACTTAAGGCGGTTGAGAGCACTTTTACTGAGCGGTAATCGACTGAGCGGCGTGATCCCTAGTGAACTGGGCTATCTAAGCGAGCTGGAGGAATTGCATCTTCAAGACAATGACTTAAGGGGTGCGATCCCTTCGGAATTAGGTAATTTAGTTGAGCTCACGACACTCGAGTTAAACGATAACAACTTGATCGGTCACCTACCTCGAACGCTCGGTAACTTGACAGAACTTGAGAGCCTCTATTTACACGAAAACAACCTGTCGGGGTCAATACCGTCCGAATTTGGTGAACTCATTCAACTTAGATACCTAACACTGAGTGGGAATAGCGGATTGTCAGGCGCCATACCGATCGCGTTAACAGCGCTCAGGCAAATTGAGGTGTTACTAACGGTAGGGACGGATATCTGTCTTCCGACAGAAACTGCCTTTGGCGAGTGGTTAGTTCGAGTATATCAGCGTCGGATTAGAAGCTGCGAGTCACGCGGTCCGCTCCTTGCCTTTTTGACACAACCCGTACAGTCACACGATTTCCCTGTACCTTTGATCGCTAACAAAAGAGCTCTTTTACGTGTATTTCCTATAAACGCGGATGAAGCTAGTCAAACAATCCCAGAAGCTCAAGCACGCTTCTATCTTGACGATCAAGAGGTTCATTTAGTGAACATACCGTCAAGGGTTTTAGCAGCACCTACGCCAGCGAACCCTGGAAATCTAGGTAGCTCAACAAATGTCGAGATTCCTGGTTCAGTGATTCGGTCAGGACTGAAACTCGTAATTGAGGTCGATTCGGAAGCAGCTGCAGACGCCGACTCGGATTCGACTGCTCAAGCGGCGACGTCCACGCGAATACCTGTCGAAGTGCATGAGCTACCTGCTTTTGAATTGACGCTGATCCCGTTCGTTCGGGAGAATTCGACCAACCGTCGGATTGTCGAATTGGTCAATGAGATGGCCGCAAATCCTCAAACACATCCGATGTTTCAGGAAACGCGTACGTTACTACCCATCGCCGAACTCGACGTGAAAGCTCACGAACCAGTTACGACCTCAAACGATGAGGCATATGCATTGCTTGTGGAAACCTCAGTGATTCGAGCAGTGGAAGGGGGAACAGGCTATTACATGGGCATGATGTCTGACATCGAAGGTCCGATACTAGGTGTCGCATTTGTTAGTGGTCGTGACAGTTTTTCCCGACCGCTCTCCGACACGATCGCACACGAACTCGGCCACAACCTTAGCTTGAGGCACGCGCCTTGCGGCGGTCCCGCTGGGGTGGATGCTTCCTTCCCCTACTCAAATGGAACGGTTGGTACTTGGGGATATGACTTCCGTGGCAGCGGATCAGTCGTTCAACCTTCCACACCCGATCTGATGTCATATTGCGATCCGATCTGGGTTAGTGACTATCACTTTTCGAACGCATACCGGTACCGCTTATTTCTAGCACATCAAGAGGAGAGTGCGGTTGTGGCTGCCCAACAATCGCTACTAGTGTGGGGTGGTCAAAATGCAGACGGTAAGTTAGTGTTAAACCCCTCTTTCATTGTTCACGCTCCTCCGAGGCTTCCGGAATCTGATGGCGAGTTCGAGATTACCGGTCGAAGATCGAGTGGAGATGAAATGTTCTCTCTTAGCTTCGATATGCAAGTCGTAGCCGATAGTGAACAACACAAGAGTTTTGTCTTCGTAATTCCCCTAGAACTGGACTGGGAACCTGAACTGGATGCCGTTTCTTTAAGCAGCACAGATGGCTCTATTGCGGTCGATGTGGGCGGTTCGAAATCAATGTCGATGTTGCGCAATCCAATTACGCGTCAAATTCGAGGCATTCTTAGTGCACCTAGGAAAGATGCTTCTGCTGATGCCGAAGCGATCGTCGAGCGTGCTTCGCAGCGTGGTCTCGAGGTGTTGTTTAGTCGCGGTTCGCCAGAAGCATCCGATCTGAATCCATAGAGCACGGCAGCGGAGGTAGTCAGTTACGCTCGAATCGTGTCGTCTTGGTTACTAATCGAAAGCTTGGTCGCCGCAACGCTTGAAGACTCTGCATCTAAATTAGGCGCATTGGTCATCCGTGCACGCTGATAATTTCCCGGCATATTTAGGGGAGATCTTGCGATGAAAACACTTCGAGGTCCAGCGATTTTTCTCGCGCAATTCATGGCAGACGAGGAACCATTCGACAATATTGAATCGATGGCGATTTGGGCGAGCAATCTTGGTTTTAAAGGAATCCAAGTACCGATTGGAAACCCAAGTTTCATCGATGTCGCGAAAGCAGCGGAAAGCAAGGATTACTGTGATGAGCTCCGAGGTACGGTAGCACAACACGGTGTTGAAATCACTGAGCTGTCGACACACTTAGAAGGTCAGCTTGTCGCTGTTCATCCGGCCTATGACACGCTCTTTGACGGTTTTGCGCCTGAGGCTATGCGGAATAAACCGAGAGAACGGACCGAATGGGCCATCAACCAGGTAAAACTCGCGGCGAAAGCGAGCCAGAACCTTGGGTTGTCTGCACACGTCACTTTCTCCGGCGCTTTTTTGTGGCCTATGGTCTATCCGTGGCCACAGCGTCCGTCTGGGCTGGTAGATGCGGGATTCGAGGAAATCGCTAAGCGTTGGCGCCCGATACTGGACGTATTTGAAGAGTGCGGGGTTGATTGTTGTTACGAGATACACCCCGGTGAAGATCTCCACGATGGCGTGACATTTGAACGTTTCTTGGACGAAGTGGGCAACCATCCGCGAGCGAACATCTTGTACGATCCCAGTCACTTCGTGTTGCAGCAGCTTGATTATTTAGCGTTTATCGATATTTATCACGAACGCATCAAGATGTTCCACGTTAAGGATGCCGAATTCAATGCAACAGGGAAACAGGGCGTCTACGGTGGTTATCAGGATTGGGTGGATCGCGCAGGTCGCTTCAGATCGCTAGGCGACGGTCAAGTTGACTTCAAATCGATATTTTCAAAGTTCGCAGCGTATGACTTCGACGGCTGGGCTGTACTTGAATGGGAGTGCTGCTTGAAGCACCAAGAAGATGGTGCACGAGAAGGTGCAGAGTTCATCAACGAACACATCATCCGTGTGACGGAAAAAGCGTTTGATGATTTCGCATCGTCGGGTACGGACGAAGATGCCAACCGACGTGTCCTAGGACTCGGCTAAGTCGTACCTCTACATACAGTTCGATTACGCATGACAGACCTCGTTACAGCTAGTTCACGCGTACAAGACTTCATCTCGATGACGAAACCACGCGTCATTTTGTTGATGCTTGTATGTTCGCTGGTGGGCATGTTGTTAGCTACACCGCCGGTGCCGCCTATCTCCTTAATCGTGTTTGGCATTCTCGGCATCGCGCTTGTCGCGGGTTCAGCCGCAGTTGTCAATCATGTGGCAGACGCCCAGATTGATCGCACGATGGCGCGCACTGACACTCGACCCATCGCGACAGGTCGTATTCGTATTAGGGAAGGGCTTGTATTTGCCGGTTTGCTTGGTACAGCTGGTCTGGTGATTCTGTTCTTTCTAGTCAATCCTTTGTCTGCGTGGTTGAACTTCGCGTCATGGATTGGTTACGCCGTCATTTACACGATGTACCTGAAGCATGCGACATCACAAAATATCGTACTTGGTGGATTGTTTGGGGCGGCACCACCGCTCTTGGGGTGGACAGCGGTTACGAACTCGATCTCGTTAGATGCGATCTTGCTCGTCTTGATCATTTTCTTGTGGACGCCCCCACATTTTTGGGCGTTAGCGCTTGATCGTCGCGATGAATATGCGAAAGCTCGCGTACCGATGCTACCCAACACGCACGGCGTGAAACACACGTCAAATCAAATCTTCTGGTATACGTTGGTACTCGTGATCGCTAGCGCAGCGCCAAGTTTTTGGGGTTCAAGTGGATTGGTATACCTATGTTGCGCCGCGCTACTTGGCGGAGCGTTTGTTGCTTACGCCTTAGCGTTGCGAAAACGTCCTTATTCGGGATTGACCCAACGGACGTTTAAGTTCTCCATTGTCTATTTGAATCTTCTGTTCTGCGCCGTCTTGGTAGACCACTATGTGGGTGTCTTTGGTTTGTTGACTTAAGCCGACGATCAATCACCACTACATTCCGCGATTGCTGGTTTGTGTGAAGCCGCTCGATTAGTTTATTGGCTGATCATATTCGCTTTTTAGCTAGCGACTAACCGGCTGATGACGTCGTCCGGTCGAACATCTATCGATTCGCTTCGTTCGTGTTGAAATTCGAACGTACCTTGTTTTAATCCACGGTCGCCAATGGTCACGCGGTACGGGATTCCTATAAGTTCTGCGTCGTTGAATTTGACGCCAGGACGTTCTTCTCTGTCATCCCAAAGAACTTCAATTCCCTCGCGTTGGCATTCAATATAGAGATTTGAGGCCGCCTGCTCGACTGCAGTTGAACGCTGCTGGTTAATCGTAACTATGTGCAGCATTGCTGGTGCAACAGCCTTGGGCCACAAAATCCCTTTCTCATCGTGGCATTGTTCTACTACGGCAGCAACGAGCCGCGAAACACCCAAGCCGTAGCACCCCATAGTTGGATACAGGTCGTCGCCGTCGGGCATCTGAACCGTCACGTTCATCGACTCCGTGTACTTTCTACCTAGCTTGAATATGTGTCCAACTTCGATACCACGAGCGAATGCGAGAGGACCGCTTCCATCTGGCGATTGATCACCTGGTTCGACGTTTCGCAGATCCTCGACACGTCCCTGTGGCGTGTCGCGCAGCCAATTCACCCCTGTCAAATGGAAGCCATTCTCATTTGCTCCACATACGAAATCTGAGAGTACATCAGCGCTACGATCAACAATGTAAGGTACGCCCAACTCGACAGGTCCGATCGATCCGGGGTCAACGTTCAAAGACTTGCTGATTTCTTCATCCGATGCGAAGCGAAGTGGGGCAATCACTCCGTCTAGGTGGGCTGCTTTTATTTCATTGAGCTGATGATCGCCACGAAGGATCAAAGCAATCAATGAATCGGTGCCATGAACCATCAAGGTTTTTACACATCGCGTTGGAGGGATCCCAAGTAACTTGCTGACTCCCTCGATAGTTTTCGCATTCGGCGTTTCAACCCGAGTAAGCGATTCCTTAGGTGCTGGTCGCTCTCCATTACTAAGCGCTTCAGCGCGCTCGACGTTAGCACCGTAACCACTGTTCGGCGAATAGGCGATTAGATCTTCACCTGAATCAGCCAAGACGTGGAATTCCTCGCTGTCGCTACCACCCATCATGCCAGAATCCGCTTGCACGGAGCGATAGCGAAGACCGATTCGATCAAGGATTGCCGCGTAAGCATCGTGCATTGCTCGATATGTAACGTCGAGTGATTCATCATCTAGATGAAACGAGTACCCGTCCTTCATGATGAATTCGCGTGCACGCATCAATCCGAACCTTGGTCGAATCTCGTCGCGGAATTTGGTGTTGATCTGGTAAACACTTAGTGGCAAATCGCGATAGCTTTCCATTGTTTGGCGAAGTACGTCAGTTACCACTTCTTCATGTGTGGGACTGAAGCAATAGTCCCTCGCGTGTCGGTCGATGATTCGCAGAAGCTCGGGTCCCATCGCATCCCAACGACCACTTTCTTGCCAGATCTCTGCTGGTTGTACAACCGGCATGAGCACTTCTTGGGCACCCGTGCGATTGAGCTCCTCACGCACGATCGCCTCAACGTTTTGTACCACGCGAAGGCCGAGTGGTAACCATGTAAACAACCCCGAGCCGAGTTGACGGATGAATCCAGCGCGTAGCAATAGCCTGTGTGAGACTACGTCTGCGTTTGCTGGGTCATCGCGCAATGTCGGCGCGAGTACTTGCGACGCAAGCACAACTACCTATCGGGTTTTATCAGATTGCGAAGAGTTTAGATCAGATATGCGTACGCTGCTTGCGTGAACATGCCTGCGAAAGATGACTAATCTGCGGGCAAAACGAATGCGCCGCCACGCAAGGAGTCCCGCGGCGGCGCACCAGATGTGTTAACCGCCAACCATACTCTTGAGTTTAGTGAGTTTCTTCACCTTAACCGCATTTTGCGCAGGTTTGGCAGGAATCTCTATGGGTTCGTTGGTCTTCAAATTACGGCCGACGCGTTTCTTGGTTGCTTTTCGACGGTAGCGTTCGAATTTCACTAAGCTACCGTCTTGAAATACACCAATACTTCGAGGTTTTAAGGCTCGCTCGATAATCTCTTCTCGCTTTTCGAGAACCTTTCGAACCTGGTCTTTTGGTACGTCGGTCTCGCCAGAAATTAGGTTAATCACATCATTCTTGCGGAGTTTTGTCCGAATGACAGGACCGATGTTCTTAGCCGGTGCGACTTTCTTTGCCTTAGCTCTAGTTCGGGTCTTGGCCGATTTTGCGGGAGCTCTCCTCGAAGCTGTTTTTTTCGCTGGCGCTTTCGCGCGTGACCTAGCTGCCATTTACTTTAACCTTATTGAAAAGTAGAACTGCTCAGATTAACGCGATTTGTTACACCGAGCCAATCGAGATTTTACGAATATGTTCACTTTGACCAATCAAGTAGCTAGCTTTATTTGTGTCAAGAGTTTTCCGCAGAAACAAGGTTACGTGATTTTGTCGACGTACACGTGTGCGGGGTCGATTGAAAGGTGAATTCGATGGGTGAATCGCTTCGAACGGAATAAAGGACGTGAGGTCATCAAGGCGCGTTTATAAAATTCCGCGCCATTCCCTTCAACGTGTACGGAGCAATCTGTGCCGATTTACGAATATCAGTGCCAAGCGTGTGGTCACGAATTCGAAACGATGCAGAAGATGAGCGAGCCTAAGCTCACGGACTGCCCGGAATGTGAAACGGCTTCTTTAGTTAAGAAGATTTCCGCCGTCGCATTTCGGCTTAAGGGTTCTGGTTGGTACGAGACCGATTTCAAGTCAGGTCAAAAACGCCAGCTACACGAAGATTCAAGCAACGGCGAATCGAAGTCAGGAGACAGCGGCGACGGCGATTCCAAGGGGAAAGATTCGGCTTCAGAAAAATCTGAGTCGAAATCCTCTAATTCATCCGGATCGTCGAATTCAACATCCTCTTCTGAAACCGCGACTTCCGCTTAAGTCGCGTTTCGTCGCGTCAAACTTAACGACGCGTTTACCTCCCAAAATCCTGAAGTAATGCGAACACACTATTGCGGAGTCCTTAGGAAGGACCACATTGATCAACGCGTCGAGCTTTGTGGCTGGGTGCATCGTCGACGCGACCACGGTGGCGTGATCTTTCTCGATCTACGTGACCATCGAGGGCTTGTTCAAGTCGTGTTTAACCCGGACACCGTTGATGCTTTTGAAATAGCTGATGACGTGCGTAGCGAATACGTCGTGCAAATCGAAGGGCGTGTTCGCGCGCGTCTCGACGGTGCCACCAATCCAGATCTCGCGACGGGCGAGATAGAAGTCCTTGGTGACTCGATAAAGATTCTTAATCGATCGCGCACGATTCCCTTCCCCTTAAACGAGTATTCGCAGCCGGGCGAGGATATTCGTCTACGTTACCGCTACGTCGATTTGAGACGTCCGGAAATGCAATCTAAGTTGAGGCTGAGGAGTCGCGTCTCATCGTTCATACGGCGGTTTCTCGAGGCTGAAGACTTCGTAGATGTTGAAACTCCTACGTTAACGAAAGCTACGCCCGAAGGCGCCCGTGATTACATCGTACCAAGTCGCACACAGCAAGGTCGATTCTTTGCGTTGCCACAATCTCCCCAACTATTCAAGCAAATGCTGATGATGGCGGGGATGGATCGGTACTACCAGATAGCTCGGTGCTACCGCGACGAAGACCTCCGGCACGATCGGCAACCAGAGTTTACGCAGATTGATATTGAGGCTTCTTTTGTTGAACCTTCAGACGTTATGTCGATCACCGAACGCATGCTTGAAGGTTTGTTTCGCGAAACACTTGGTATTGAGTTGGGGCGGTTTCCCGTACTGACATACGCGCAGGCGATGGATCGCTACGGGTCCGACAAGCCTGATCTACGCAACCCGCTTGAACTGATCGATGTCGACGAAATCGTGAAGGATTGTGAGTTTGCGATCTTCAGAACCCCTGCGAACGATCCTGAAGGTCGGGTAGCCGCGATCAATGTACCCGGTGCGATCGAAGCGTTGTCGCGTAAGCAACTCGACGACCTCGTTGATTACGTTCAAGCACATGGTGCCAAAGGGCTTGCATATGTCAAGGTAAACGACCTTGAGAGTGGTATGGAGGGGCTCCAGTCACCCATACTAAAGTTTCTCGACCAGAAAACGATCTTCCAGATCCTTGAAAAGGTTGAGGCGCAACGAGGTGATATCGTGTTTTTTGGCGCTGACCGTAGCGAGATCGTGAATGACTCGCTAGGTCGGTTTCGAAACCACGTCGCGGATTTAGTCGGCATTGAACGAGCGGGCTTTAAACCTTGTTGGGTCGTTGAGTGGCCTATGTTCGAAAAGGACGGAAATGGTTTATCCCCCGCGCACCACCCATTCACACAACCGGCTTGTGATATAGAAAAATTACGTGAAAAGCCGGCAGAGCAACTCGCACACGCTTACGATATCGTGGTAAACGGTTACGAGCTGGGGGGAGGATCAATTCGAATCCACGATCCCGAGATGCAAAACGCAGTATTCGACGTGCTTGAGATGGGTCAGGAAGCGTCGGCTAAATTCGGTTTTCTGCTAGAAGCTCTAGAACTAGGTTGTCCGCCGCACGGAGGTATTGCGTTAGGCCTTGATCGTTTAATCATGATCATGATTGGGACTGACTCGATCCGAGATGTCGTAGCGTTCCCGAAGACTCAGTCTGCAGCATGTCTGTTAACGAGCGCACCTAGCGAAGTCGATCGGCTTCAACTTCGCGAACTAGGACTACAAACAAGGTAATCACGGTGGCGGGTCACTCAAAGTGGGCGAACATCAAGCACCGCAAGGCTCGGCAGGATGCGAAGCGCGCGAAAATCTGGACCAAGCTGATTCGCGAATTGACCGTCGCCGCGCGGTTGGGTGGCGGCTCCCCTGAGGACAACCCACGCTTACGTGCGGCAGTCGATGGTGCGTTGGGTGCAAATATGCCGCGGGATACGATCGATCGAGCGATTGCGCGCGGTGCCGGAGGTGGCGAAGAAGGCCATCTCGATGAAGTGACCTACGAGGGATATGGTCCTGGCGGCGTTGCTTTTCTCGTTGAAGTCATGACAGACAATCGAAATCGGACCGTCGCTGAAGTAAGGCATGCGTTTAGCAAGTACAACGGTAATCTTGGAACAGATGGTTCCGTCGCGTACATGTTTGAGAGACGCGGTGTCTTGCAGTTTGAACCTGGGACGGATGAAGATACCGTTATGGAAGTCGCGCTCGATGCGGGAGCGGACGACATCGAGACGGAAGACGACGGAAGCATTACAGTGTTAACGTCATTTGAGCAGTTCGGTTCGGTTCTCGATGTGTTTAGAGCGAGTGAATTGGAACCACACCACAACGAGGTCGCAATGGTTCCGGACAATTCTGTGACGTGTGATGGTGAGCTCACAGAAAAAGTTCATGCGCTGATGGAAGCTTTGGAAGATCTTGACGACGTTCAAAACGTGTTTACAAATGGAACGTTCGTAATAGACGAAAGCTAGATATGGCAACCGTGCTCGGCATTGATCCCGGTTCGAGATTTACGGGATGGGGAATTGTCAGAGCTAACGACAATGAATTGCACCATATTGCACACGGTGTGATCAAACTTGGCGATAAGGCCATGGAATTGCGCTTACGGGAAATCTATATCGGTGTATCGGATCTGATTAGCGACAATGAGATCGATCGGTTTGCAATCGAAACGTCGTTCGTTTCGGACAATCCGCAGACCGCTATCAAGCTCGGTCAAGCTCGGGGTGTAGCGATCGCCGCTGCCGCGGTGCTTGATTTACCAGTAGCGGAATATGCTCCGCGCGAGATCAAGCTGGCAACGGTAGGATCCGGTCGTGCGACGAAAGAGCAAATACAGTACATGGTCAAAGTCCTCTTGAATCTGAAGGACGCGCCAAATACAGACAGTGCAGACGCTTTAGCCGTGGCCATTTGCGATCTGCATGCAAAACGGTATCAGTCGTCCATCGACCGCGGATTACGACCTCGATAATTCGTTAGCATGATCGGAAGACTAAGTGGCGTTTTGGCGGCGCTTGATGACAACTTAGCGTTGGTGGACGTCAATGGCGTCGGTTATGACGTCGTAATTCCGGCGCGTCTTCGCAATCGAGTCTCGGTTGGTGATCCCATAGTTCTTCATACCCATTTATCGGTCGTGAACGACGTTCAGCAGCTCTATGGTTTTGAATCCATCGTTGATCGAATGGTCTTTCGAAAGCTACTAGGCGTAAACAGACTTGGACCGAAGTCAGCGGCAGCGCTATGTTCGGAATTAAGCGGTCATGAGATTGCACGAGCGATCGACGCAAGAGATCACCGGACGCTGACGGTCGCACAAGGCATTGGTGCGAAAGCTGCGGAGTCAATTGTGTTTGCCCTGCGAGAAGATGTGTCGAAATGGGGTCTTTCGAGCGATGGAACTGATAGTAAGTCAGATGCAGGATCGCTGTCGAACGCATCGGCCGCCTCACAAGCTATCGCTGCACTTCGACAACTTGGCTTCCAGCGTCATGAAGCCGAGGACGCGATTGCTCAGGCATTCGAGGATGGACTAGGAGTAGGCGATCTCATCCAACGTGCACTTCGATTGATAGGAACAAAGGTTTGAGTCGAAGGGACGACGCCGATTCTCCGGTGAGTGGTGTTGGCAGTGATGAGGATAGACGATATGAAGTAATGCTTCGCCCCTCGTCTTTCAAGGAGTTCATTGGACAAGACCATGTAAAAGAACAGCTGACGATTGCCATCAAAGCAGCGGATATGCGTGACGAGGCGCTAGAGCATGTCCTAATTTATGGTCCACCCGGCTTAGGGAAGACCACGATCGCGAGAATCATTGCAAATGAACGAGGTGTACCGTTTCGCCAAACTTCGGGTCCGGTCATTGAACGACGCGGTGACGTCGCTGCGCTACTGTCACAACTTGAACCATATTCGGTCTTATTCATTGATGAGATTCATCGCTTACCGTCTCATATCGAGGAGATCCTTTATCCTGCGATGGAGGATCTGATGTTCGATATATTGATCGGAGAGGGTCCAGGTGCGAATGCTGTGCGTATCGGGTTACAACCTTTTACCTTGATTGGTGCAACCACGAGGGCGGGCATGCTGACGTCCCCACTTCGTGATCGATTTGGTCATCAGATCAAGCTGGCGTACTACGACGACGAGGCATTAACGCAGATCGTGGGCGTCTCTGCTTCGAAGCTCAACTTTGAGATTGACGATACCGCAGCTCAGGAAGTCGCACATCGTGCACGTGGAACACCGCGGATCGCGAATCGGCTGTTGAGGCGAGTACGCGACTTCGCCGAAGTGGAAGGAGATGGACGTGGCAAAATCGAAACCGCACGTGACGCATTGGCGATGCTTGGTGTGGACTCGATCGGCCTTGACGCGCTCGACACGCAATACCTAACTGTGCTGATCGAGAAATTTGGTGGTACTGCAGGTCTTGAAACGATGGCTGCCGCACTTGGTGAAGAAACGAGTACGTTGGAGGACGTCGTAGAACCATTCCTCATTCAACGCGGCTTCATCATGAAGACGTCGCGTGGTCGTTCCGTCACCGACCTCGGAATTCGTCATCTGAATATAGATTTACCACCAACCGACGGAAATTTGTTTCAGAACAAGTGAAATGGACACGTAGAATCGCTCCGCATGAATGAACCACTATCCGTCTATTCTCTGATTGCGAACGCATCGTGGCCGGTCCTCGTGATCATCATCGGTCTTATGTTGGCGTCGCTCGTCTCCTGGACCATGATCGTGCAGCGTTGGTTAGCACTTAGTAGAGCCCTACGCGATCTGCAATCGTTTGAGGATTTCTTCTGGAGCGGACGAAATCTACGAGATATCTACACCGATATTTCGAGCGAGGAAGATCCAACTGGGATTGAATCCGTATTCCTCGCTGGATTTAGCGAATTCGAACGATTGAGCGAACAAAACGCAGACGCTGATGCCATCATGACTGGCGTACAAAGGGCGACGAGAGTTGCAGTAACCAGGGAGGAAATTAGCCTCGAATTGCATCTAGGGTTTTTAGCTACATTGGGCTCAACAGCACCGTACATCGGTTTGTTTGGAACTGTAATCGGGATCATCAATTCATTTCGGTCGCTCGTCAATCTCAGTCAAGCTACGCTGGCATCAGTCGCGCCGGGTATCTCCGAAGCACTAATTGCGACAGCGATCGGCTTGTTCGTAGCGATTCCTGCGGTCATCGCCTTTAATCGCTTCTCCGCACGGGTTGAAGTGTTGACAAAAGGTTACGAGTCTTTTGTCGACGAACTTATTTCGATACTCTTTCGAGCATCTCAAGCTAGGAGTACATAAATGCCTGCGGCGAGACGTCGGCCGATGTCTGAAATCAACGTCGTGCCCTATATCGATGTGATGTTAGTTTTGCTGGTCATATTTATGGCGGCGGCACCTATGCTTGCGCAGGGAATCCAGCTCGATCTACCAAAGGAGCCATCCGAGCCGCTAGAGCGGAGTGAGCAGGATCCATTGATTGTGAGCATTCAGCGAGATGGCTCAATGTACTTGAACGTGGGTGGCGACGAAGGAGAGCCCATAAGCATCTCACAGACCGAGCTGCAAGATCGTGCGATGCGAGTACTAAGAGCGCGACCGGATGTACCAGTATTCGTGCGTGGTGATACTGAACTCCCGTACGGCACCATCGTCAACGTCATGACGATATTGCAGCAAGCAGGTGCACAAAGTGTGGGATTGTTGACCGAGCCTCCGTCTCTGTGAACAGAGCGGCTCTCTATATAAGACGCTATGCGATCGCGTTCGCGGTGGCATTGGTACTGCATATAACCCTCTTCGTATCACTACAAGCGGCAATAGAGACGTTAACGCCAGAAGCAAATAAAACGATCTTCGAACCGAGACCACTGAAGGCTCGCTTAATCCGAATGCGACCCCAAGTCGCGATTCCAGATACGACGAGCAACGTGATATCGCCCGATTCGTCCAAGACGGAAGACGAGAAGGCGCCTACGGATCAGTCTGATCGGGAGGATGAGTTAACACAACTTGAACGATTGAAGAAAGAGCGTGAGGCGCGTTTAGCAGAACTTCGAAATCGAGCATTTAGGGATGCCGTTGGTGAGGAACTTACAGCTGAGACATTGGAAGCGATCGAAGATATAACGCAGGTATATATCACAGAGATTTACCTGGCAGTCGTACAAAATTGGTCACGCCCTCCAAGTGCTCGTAACGACATGTCAACGATCGTGCTGGTTGAACTTTTCCCATCGGGTGACTTGAATACGGTTGGCGTGATCGAATCGAGCGGTAACGATGCGTTCGACCGCTCGGCACTGAATGCGGTCAAACGCGCAGCACCGTTCACCGTCCCGGATGACCTAGCGCTCTTTGAGTCGAGTTTTAGGTCATTCACTTTGAACTTTAAACCTCAGGATTTACTACGTTGAAGCGTGTGTTGGTTGCAGCGTCCTTAATAGCTGCAAGCATGTCTTATTCATTTGAAATCGTCATTGACCGTGGCGTTGATACGCTTACACCGATTGCGATCGTGCCGTTTCGAATCTATGAGAACGCGATTGATATCACTCCCATCGTCAATTCCGATTTGAGTAGCAGCGGTCAGTTTCGCCCGATCGATGAAGCGAACATGCTCTCGCTGCCAAGCAGCGCCGAAGAAGTCGCATACCACGACTGGCGTGTTCTTGGTACGGACTACGTCGTGGTTGGCTCAGTTTTCATTGATGGTTTGGGGTTATTGGTTGCGGAATTCGAGGTGATAGATGTCAACCAAGAGCGAGTTTTGCAATCGGCCCAAGTGAAAGGTAACGTTGAGGATTCTCGCTCACTTGCTCACCATGTATCAGACGAAGTGTTCCGAGCCATGACGGGAGTTCCGGGAGCGTTTTCGACACGTGTCGCGTACGTTTTAGTCGAGAACAGAACATTTGTGGATGAACGACATACGTTGATGATCGCAGATTTTGACGGTGAACGTGAGCGACCTATGTTGATTTCAGAGCAACCGATTCTCTCACCGGCTTGGTCATCAGACGGTAAGCAACTAGCGTACGTTTCGTTCGAGGCAGGATCATCGGCCATTCACATCATCAATCTCGAGACAGGCCAATCGCGTTTACTTGCGAATTTCGAGGGTATCAATAGCGCACCGTCATTTTCGCCCGACGGGGCTCACATCGCGATGGTCTTATCGCGTGACGGAAATCCGGATATCTACACGATCGAAGTTGCATCGAACGTCATACGTCGAATCACAAATCACCGTGCGATTGATACGGAGCCGGTATGGGAGTTGAACGGTGAGAATTTGATATTCACGTCTGATCGAGGAGGTTCACCGCAGATTTATCGCGTGAACGTAGACTCGCTTCGGGTTACGCGCTTGACATTTGAAGGTACGTACAACGCACGACCTCGCGTCATGCCAGACAATACCAACTTTATTTTTGTACACCGTTCTGGATCTGGATTTCATATTGCATGGCGAGATTTGGAAGGAAATCGTGCGGCACGAATCCTCTCATCAAACGTTCTTGATGAGTCGCCATCAGTTGCACCGAACGGTGTAATGATGATGTATTCAACTAAATCAAATAGAAAAGGTATACTATCCATCGTATCGGTCAGCGGTGAAGTTGAGTACAAGCTGACGTCCCCGACCGGTGATGTGATTGAACCTGCGTGGTCGCCTTACTTGCCGCTAACTACAACCTTCGTCGAGCGCTAGGCGAGTTGAAATACGGAGAGACATAGATGTCCCACTTGAAGAACGGCGCATGGATCGCCTTGTTGCTTGTGTGTGGTTTATTAACCGCGTGTGCTAGCCAAACTGGTTGCGGTACGCCAGTAGAAGAAGAACCGGTAGTCGTAATTGAAAGACCCCCAGCGCCGGAGCCAGAGCCAGTCCCAGAACCAGAAGTCGAGGAAATACCTGACTTTATGGAATTACCTGATGGGACGACGGTAGCTGTTGACTCGGAAGGCAGCGTGATTCGATCAGTCTTTAATTTCGAATTTGATGAGTCGGAAATCGGGAGTGGTGATTTCCGCGTATTGCAACAGCACGCTGCACGACTTAACCGTAACCGCGATCAGTCTGTGACCATCGACGGACACTGTGACGAACGTGGAACACGGGAATACAATCTTGCTCTTGGCGAGCGTCGCGCCATGGCAGTCCAAGATTTTCTCCTTGCGAATGGTGTAAGGCCTTCACAGATGTCAGCGCGGAGTTTTGGAGAAGAACGCCCGGTTGACACTGGCTCGGATGAAGCAGCTTGGGCGAAAAACCGACGCGTAGAGCTGAAGTACGAGTGAAGCGCACCGGAAACGGATAACGATCTAGTGAGGTTGACGTAAGCCGCTTCCAGTCAGCTTTAGCAGCATTCGTGGTTCTCGCCGGACTTGCTTCGTCCGGCGAGAATCATGATTCCGAAATTACCGAGCCATTCGAGTCTCCGACTGATGAGACTCAGTCTCAACCTATCAACGCGCTTGAGATTCTTGAGACTGATGCGGGTCGTGCGAATGACCTTGACGTTCAGACCCCTACAGCCCAAACCGACGATGAACGCCTGCTGACGTTATTCACACGTATTCAAACACTGGAACGTGAATATTCGATCCTCCATGGTAGGGTCGAAGAACTGGAACACTTGTACCAGGAAGAGCGGCATATGAATCGTCGGCGATTCTTAGACCTAGACCGAAGGTTGCGAGAACAATTTGGTGGTCAGCTCGCACCTGAAGATGCGTTAACTACTGAAGACGTCAACTCCGAAATAGGGATGTATCGTCGCGGTATGGCATTCGTTGACGCGGAGGACTTTGCTCAAGCGGCGGCGCTCTTTCAGCAGGTCGTCGACACATTTCCGAATGGGGAACGCGTACCGGATGCGATGTACTGGTTAGCCGAAATATACAGAATCGTTGATCCTAAAGATCTTGAGAAATCTCGTCAGTTTTTCGTGCAAATGGTGACGTTGTATTCAGATCATGCGCGCATCCCTGAAGCGCTCGCAAAGCTCGGCATGGTTTACCACGAGTTGGGTAACGTTACGCGTGCGCTCGAATATTTAGATCGCGTTGTCGCTGAGTATCCGGATCATGACGCCGCACGTCTTGCGGAAACGTACGCACAAGAACTGAGGTAGTAGTCGTTCTCTCGCGGCCGAATCCAGTGTTTCGGAGGCGGTTGGCGGAAAACGATGCTCGTGGGAAATGGTGGGTCGTCTGGGATTCGAACCCAGGACCAACAGGTTAAAAGCCTGGTGCTCTACCAACTGAGCTAACGACCCCGAATTTGAGGTGCGGATTTTAAGTTCTCAAATTCAAATTTGCGATCTTTTGTTGCTTAACATCATCAGCGTTAAATTCACTGAACCAATGCACGTTCAAATCTCTGAGATTCAAAGTTCATGTCACTGACCACATTAAGTCGATCCATTGAGGGTAAAGTCGCGTTGATTACTGGTGCGGCGAGCGGAATGGGACAAGCGACGGCTGAATTGTTTGCGGAACAAGGAGCAAAGGTTGCACTGACAGATGTATCCATCGAAGCGCAGGAGCAAGTAGTCGAACGGATCACCAACGCTGGCTATGTTGCGAGAGGGTGGCATTTGGACGTGATGGATGCATCCCAAATCGAAGCGCGCGTGGTTGAGATAGCAGAACACTTTGGCGGGTTGGACATCCTAGTAAATAACGCTGGGATAGGCGCAGGAGCTCCCATTGATTCTGATGACTATGAGGCTGTTTGGGAACGCGGTATCAGCACCATGCTAACCGCGCATGTTCGGACGATTCGCGCCGCCTTGCCGTATTTAAGACAATCCGACAGCGCCCGTATCGTCAATATCGCATCGACTGAGGGCCTGGGTGCGACAAAGCGAATTAGTGCATACACCACTGCGAAAACCGGTGTCATCGGCTTGACACGGTCGCTTGCGGTTGAATTCGGTGCGGAGGGGATCACAGTAAATTGCATTTGCCCTGGTCCGATTCGGACGGGAATGACGGCAAGCATCGATGAAGCGGACAAACGTGAATACGCTCGTCGACGCGTGGCGCTAAAGCGCTATGCGATACCCGAAGAGGTAGCACACATGACGCTGAGTTTGGTGTTACCGGCCGCTTCGTTCGTGACAGGCGTGACGCTTCCAGTAGACGGTGGGTTGACCATCAAGAACGCGTAGTTTTTCGCATGAAATGGCAAATCGGTGACGTATCCGTCACAAAAATCGTCGAACTAACGTCGGCAAGTCTAGGCGAGTACATTCTGCCGGACGCAACCGCTGATGAATTGCGGAAAATCCAGTGGATTGGCCCGTTCCTTGATTCAGATGCACGGATGGTGTTGTCGTTTCACAGCTTGATCGTTCAAACGGCGAGTCGCTTCGTGATCGTCGACACTTGTATTGGTAACAAAAAGACACGAAATTACCCGCGCTGGAATCAAATGCACACGAATTTTCTCGAGGATCTTCAGGACGCGGGATTTCAAGAAGACGCTTTCGATACGGTTTTGTGCACACACATGCACGTAGATCATGTAGGTTGGAACACGTACCGTCACGAAGACCGATGGCTGCCTACATTCAAGAATGCGCGATATCTATACGCTCGTGAGGAGTGGGATCACTGGAAAGTTGAGAGTCAGGATGACTACGGTCCTGTTATCGAGGATTCGGTACAACCGATTTTTGACTTAGGTTTAGCCGATCTTGTCGAGTCTACGCATCAAGTTAGTGACGAAATCCAGCTAGTTCCTACAGCTGGTCACACGCCCGGTCATGTGAGCGTCTACATCAAATCGCGGGGCGAGGAAGCGATCATCACGGGCGATATCTTTCACCATCCTTGCCAAATCGCACGCCCGAAATGGTGTGCAACCGCTGACAGCGATCAAGCAGCCGCATTACGCACTCGGCAGGCTTTTCTGGAGGAATATTCCGACCGCCCGATCCTTTGCATTGGTACGCACTTTGCAGGCGTGACGGCCGGTAAACTGGTTCGCGACGGCGATACGTATCGCCTAGATTATTAGCTAACTTGCCAAGACGCGTGTAAGCACGTCGACTAGGTCTGGTCCAAATGCACCTAGGAAATGGTCAGCATCTTCAATCACGTGTAAAGTTCTGTCGGTGTTCGCGTACGTCCATTCCGAAAGGACATCGATGGAGCTAATCGGGTCGTTGTCACCGACAACCAAGTCGACCTTAGCCTCCAGGTCAGGAAAAACGGACTGCGTCGGAGGTGCAAACAGCACCAGATCACGATTTTCTGCCGATTGCGCTGCGTAGTTCAATACGACCCCTGCGCCGAAAGAATAGCCTCCCAGGATTAGCCGTTCGAAACGAGACCCGAACTCGTTTACGATAGTCGTAAGGTCGGCGACCTCACCAATCCCTTCATCATAGGAACCAGCGCTCGCACCGACGCCTCGAAAGTTGAATCGAATCGTCGAAATATCGAGTGACTTAGCGACGCGTGACGTAACTTCTAAGACGCCGTCCAGCATTGAGCCGCCATACAGTGGATGGGGATGACATAAAACCATCGCACGAGTAGACGGCGAGGGTTCGAACATCCATTCAAGATCACCGATCTCACCCTGTGTTTTACCGTACTCCACGATTCATTCAACTCCCGACGTAGACGACAACTTTAACGAACTTGCACGACTTGGCCTTGCAGGCTGCTTCTTTAATGTTCCTGACGTTGGATGGTTTCATGACAGTAAGACCGGAATCTGAAATCGCGCTAATCTAGAATGTCGCACCTTGTTGATGTCGTCGGGTGAAATGGAGACAGGAGATTGACGACAAGAATTGGATTGGTGTCGGACACCCATATACCTGAGAGCCGAAAAGAACTATGGCCACAGGTATACGACGCGTTTCAAGGTGTGGATTGCATCTTTCATGGGGGTGATATTCACGACGTCGCGTTACTGGATACGTTTGAGCAGATCGCGCCGATCTACTGCGCAAGAGGTAATGGTGAAGACGGTAGTGGCGGTCGTCCGATACAACCTGAAGATCCGCGCGTTAAGTACTCCTGGACACTAGATATCGAAGATTTGACTGTCGGACTAACTCACTACATTTCGTTATTACCAGGCGAAGATACATTTTCGTTTAAAAAGTCGATCGAGCGTTATTTCCCTGACAAGCGACCGGATGTCATCGTGTTCGGCGATACGCACACGGAATTGATCGAAGAAGTCGAAGGTGTGTTATGTGTTAATCCCGGTTCACCGACGTATCCTCACAATTACGACACCCAATACGGCACCATCGGATTTTTAGAAATAGATGGTCGTGATTCCCAAGCATCCGTTTGGTTGATTAACGACGACGGGATTGAACCGTTTCAATGGGATGAAGCGCCGCCTTGGAAGCGACGCTAGAACGATACCGCCGCACGTGATGCGTGCGGCAACTACCAGAATTTTCTAAATCATTCCTCCCGTGGGATTAATTGCGGGCCAGGATTCCTTCGTTGCAAGGATGGCTTCACCGACTTCCGCTACGTCCCAGGGACCTTCGGATTCGTCTTGGCGAGCAATCTCTTGAAGTTGCCAGGAGAGCATCGATACCCGATTGCCAGCCACCAACCAAGTCCTGCCGGTCACTTCTTTCGCTTCGTCGGAGCACAGCCAAACGACCATTGGCGATACGCGCTCTGGAGGGAAGTTGTCCTTTACCTGATCAGGGAAAATGTCGTCCGTCAAGCGCGATAAGGCGGTTGGTGCCAGTATGTTGACCGTGATACCGTACTTCATGCCCTCGAGGTAGAGGCAACGCGCCATTCCCGCGATACCAGCTTTGGCTGCGCCATAGTTGGTTTGTCCGAAGTTGCCCAACAATCCGGATGTCGAACTCGTAACGACGATTCGACCGCCGGTTTCCTGCGCCAGCATCTGATCATAGGCGGCTTTTGTTGTTAAGTAGGTCCCTTTGAGGTGAACGTTTACGACGACATCCCACATGTCGTCCGTCATGTTCTTGAACGACTTGTCACGCAGAATACCCGCGTTCGCAATGCAGATATCGAGCTTTCCGAAGTTGTCTACCGCTGTTTTCACCATTGCTTTCGTGTCTTCAGGTACAGCCACATTACCGTAATCAGCTGCAGCGCTTCCGCCTGCAGCCTTGATCTCGTTCACGACTTCGTCAGCCATACTGTGACCGGACCCAGTACCATCGCGAGCGCCACCTAAATCGTTAACTACAACACTTGCACCTTCTTCTGCAAGCAGCAAAGCGTGTGTTCGACCCAAGCCGCCACCGGCGCCGGTGACTAAGGCGACCTTTCCGTCAAGTAGTCCCATGAGTTATTCCTGATTGCGAATGGACAATGAAATTTAGGCGGACGATTTTAGTTTTGGGTCAGGCGTAGAAATGGCTATCGATTTGCAATGCGTGCAAAACTCAATAGGAACTAGAAGTTCACCCACGCTTGATAATCCGCACTGCAGTTATGGAGGACGTTATGGACGAGCTGTTTCGCTTCGACGGCAAAGTCGCACTAATTACGGGAGGTAGCCGAGGTTTAGGTAGGGCAATGGCGCTAGCGCTAGCAGAACGTGGCGCTGATCTTGTGATTGCTAGCAGGAAGTTAGAGAACTGTGAAACGGTTGCAGACGAGATTCGTGCGTTGGGTCAACGCGCATTGGCGAAGGGCTGCCATGTGGGTCGATGGGATGATCTAGACGAACTAGCCGAAGACGCCTACAGTGAGTTCGGAAAAGTAGACATTCTCATCAACAATGCGGGAATGTCTCCCTTGTACTCCAAGCTCTCGGCGGTAACTGAGGACCTGTTCGACAAAGTTGTCGGAGTTAATCTAAAGGGGCCATATCGTTTATCCGCACTGATCGGCGAACGCATGATGGAGCAAGAGGACGGTGGTTGCATCATCAATGTCAGCAGTAATGCCGCAGCGCATCCCTCACCAAACGCAGAGCCCTATGGTGCGTGCAAGGCTGGTATAAACTCATTGACTCTATCGCTCGCTCATGCGTTTGCGCCCAAAGTGCGCGTGAACTGCATTCAACCGGGACCGTTTCTCACCGACATATCGAAGGCGTGGGACCTAGAGGCGTTTAACCGCGGTGCGAAAACAAATATCGCACTTCAACGTGGTGGCGAGCCGGACGAGATCGTAGGTGCTGCGTTATACCTTGCTGGCCCGACGGGTTCCTATACGACGGGCGCGGTGATCCCGATTGACGGCGGAAGTCGAAATTAGAGCGGAGTGGCTTCAAACAGAGTCGGTAATCTCTTAGCGTAGTCGGTGCCAGTCAGGTGCTCCATAGTCTGGAACCAACCGGGATTTACAAAGTTGACGTCGAGTAGGTAGGGATACGCGATATCAATCGCGCATGCTCGAATGCCCAATTCGAACAGCTCAAGGGCGATCGAGCGAACCATTTCTCTTTCTTGTGTTTCTGGATCGCAGGTTGCTGCAGATGACGACGCCCTTACATTACCGCGAAGTCCTGACTTTACTTTTCGATATGCACCGAGTTCCTTACCCATCGCGACGAACCAGCGTTGTTCTTGCGAGGTCTCTACGCGTTCTTGGAGGATCGCGTAGTCGTTGCGGGTGAGATGCTCGAGAATCTGGTTTAGATTTGGATCGTTCGCGTGCAACTCAAAGACATCGCGGCCGAAACTACCGGCCGTAGGTTTCGCGATCCAGAGACCGCCACGACGTACGTGGTTTGCCAATTCTTCAGTATTTGCCGAAACGATCGTAGACGGCGCGTATTTACTCAACGTTGTCATGGCGAGCGTCGCCTTGTTCTGGAAGAGAAGAAATGCGTTGATCGAATTCACAAATTTGCTTTGGTCTACGGAATGCAGCAGCTGCATACGATCGAGAAAGGTTGATCTTCCGCCGAATCCAAGCAACCAGACCCAGTCGAATGCGGCGGGATCTGCAACCGGACGTCCGTTTCGCATGTAGCGCAAACGACCATGATCGAATGAAAGTTCATCGTGTGAGACGGTCACGACGTCCCAGCCGCTAGACAGGAATGCGTTCTGGAGTCGATGCAGGCTATCGGTGTGCGATTCCCGCTCCGTACCGGTGAGAAGCAGTTTAGCCAATGCAATCAGCACTACGTGAGATATGGTGCGAAGTCTATTTGTATGTGAAGAGATTTATGGGTCTGTCAGCGTATGGCGTTTCAGTTTGACGCTACTTTAGTGCTTTTCGTTAAACTTAGTTTCGTATAGATCACTCGCAAAGGACGGTAGACGCAATTACTACAAGTACAGTTATTGAACGCGATTATGGGTTAAACCCGCAGCAAGTCCCGCTTTATCTACCTCGAAAAGTCAGTGATCATGAGCGTGAGCAACTTAAGTCGGAAATCAAAGGATTACTCGCTGAGCTCGACGCTGTCTTAATTTCTCATTATTACGTCGACTCGGATGTTCAGGATTTAGCGCTGGAAACAGGCGGATGTGTGTCCGATTCCTTAGAGATGGCGCGATTTGGGCGTGACCACGACGCCTCTACGTTGGTGGTCGCTGGTGTTCGCTTTATGGGTGAGACGGCAAAGATTCTCTCGCCGGAGAAGCGAGTACTGATGCCAACGCTGAAGGCGGAATGTTCGCTAGATCTTGGCTGTCCACCGGATGAATTCAAGGCGTTTTGCGACGAACACCCGGATCGAACTGTCGTCGTTTACGCGAACACCTCGGTGGAAGTTAAAGCACTTGCAGATTGGGTAGTTACCTCAAGCGTAGGCCTACAGATCGCATCCCAACTGGCTGGAAAAGGTCAGAAGCTAATCTGGGCGCCTGATCGTCATCTAGGTGCGTACATCCAACAACAAACGGGCGCGGACATGATTCTTTGGTCTGGTGCGTGCGTCGTCCATGAGGAGTTCAAGTATCAAGCGCTGCTTGACATGAAGGCAATCTACCCAGATGCTGGAGTTCTTGTACATCCTGAGTCACCTGCTGCGGTCATCGGCATCGCCGACTGTGTCGGGTCGACAAGCCAAATACTGCTTGCCGCATCAGAACTGCCGATGGATCGATTCATCGTCGCGACTGATCGTGGTTTATTTCACCAACTTCGTCGCAAGAATCCTAGAAAGACATTTATCGAAGCGCCGACAGCGGGGGATGGCGCGACATGTCGTAGTTGCGCGCACTGTCCATGGATGGCGATGAATGAACTGCACGTACTGCGCGATTCGCTTCTTAGTCAGGCAAACGAGATTCTCGTAGATCCTGAGGTGGGCGCACGAGCTATGAAACCGCTTCAGCGGATGTTGGACTTTCCGCGCGCCTAGCTCTCTTCCGCCCGTTCGGCCTCCGCTCTGATATCTAAAAGTCGCTGGTCGAGGCTTTGGGACAAACGATTTCCTTCTCCAACTTGCTCGCGCGCAAGACGGAGCTGCGTCATTGCGCTCTTGTAGTTACCCCGTAGTACAAAGAACTCCGCTCGCGCACGGTGTACGTCGACGAGGTTTTTAGCGAGACCAGCGGTTTCGGCAAGTTGATACCAAATGTCTTGATCCTCGGGGTGGAGTTTGACCTGATCCCAAAGATGTGAAACGGCCTCTTCGTTACGACCGTTCCTAGACAAAGCGTGAGCAAGAAATAAAGTAAGCGGTTGATTGTTGGGATAGATAACGAGTTTAGAAGTCAAGAGCTCGATCGCTTGATCGGTCCGGTCCGCTTCAACTAGGATGTCGGCGTAGCTACCGATAACGATGATGTTATCGGGTAGGCGGTCATAGATCGTTTGCATGATCGCAATAGCCTGCTCGTGTTGTGAGCTCATCGACAATGCGATTGCTTGCAGATAAGGCTTGTTCTGAGCTTGTGCTTCACGCGCCGCTTCCTTTGCATTCGTAATGAAACGACTCTCTACGCGCTCCCGCATCAACTGATAGTCATTTGTGACCGGAAATATTCCGCGAGGCTTTTTTGACGCCTGGCTTCGCATATCCGAAATACGGTTTTGCGTAATCGGGTGCGTACTAATGTACTCGGGTATTTCGCGGCGGTAGCGCGCCGATTGCTGCATATGTTCAAACATTCGCGCTGCACCGTGCGGGTCAAATCCAGCTCGGGTTAGCGTGTTGAGCCCAACGCGGTCTGCTTCGCGTTCTTGCGCTCTTGAGTACCCAAGACTCGCAGCGTCGGCAAGCGCTGTAGAACCTAGCATGGTGGCTAAACCGGCGTCCGTTGCGCCCGACGCGATGATGGCAACGGATGTGAGATAGCCTACGAGATTTCGAAACGTAGCCATTTTTTCTTTCTCGAGCCGCCGTGCGTAGTGTCGTTGGCTGAGATGCGCTAATTCGTGAGCAATTACGGATGCGAACTCATGGATGTCCCGAGCCATCGTGAACAGTCCTAGATTGATGCCAATCACGCCTCCAGGCGCAGCAAAGGCATTGAATTGCTCTGACTTGATGACGATCGGACGAAGGTGGACACTTGTGAGGTCAGAATGTTCGGCAACACGATAGCAGTACTTTTCTACGAAGTATTTGATAAGTGGATCATTCTCAAGCGGTACGACACTGCGTATCTGTTGGAGAATCATTTTGCCGAGCGCATCTTCTTCGTGTGGCGCGAGAATCGCGGAGGTGCTATCACCCAGTGTCGGCAGACGCGGAGGTTCTGCAAACGCACACATCGCGAGCACGACGACGAAAATTCGACATAGTGCTCGAACGCAATTGCGAAATTGAGTCATCTTGACTTAAGAGGCACGAGATGGACTACAGGATTCAAGATTAGCTTGATGAGGTTGAAAGACTCAACTATGAGACCGTTATTACACACGACGATTTGCATTCCTTCGTGCGAAAATTGTCTCTATGGCTGATCCCAATGAAACGTTTTTGGACGTAAAAGGTCTGAACTGTCCGATGCCACTACTAAAGGCAAAGCGGACACTGAATGGCATGGAAGCAGGTGAACGACTACGTGTGGTTTCGACTGACCCGGGTTCGATGAAAGACTTCACGGTTTTTGCGAAGCAAGCTGGTCACGACCTTGTAGAAGCTTACGAAGACCAGGGTGTTTTTAACTATTTACTTGTAAAACACACGCGCCCCTAATGTCGATCATCGACATCCTCCGAGACTGGGCGGATAGTGTCTTTGGACATACAGAAGGTCTCGTTTTACTCGCCTTGACAGCGATCTGTCTGGTGGTACTGCTGACCGTAGGGTTCTATCTTGCACCGGTGATCGCAGGGTTAGTCGTTGCGTTCGCGTTGCACGGCATTGTGAAGAAACTCACCCTGTGGCAAATTCCAAGGCTTGTCGCGATTATCGGGGTCCTAGTTCTTTTTACCGGCGCGATCATTGCGCTATTTATCGTAATCCTGCCACTCGTATGGGCACAACTACAGAACTTGGTTACGCAATTACCGCAACTAGTAACCGCTTTGCAAGCCATCCTTAGCGAGTTCGCGCGCGACTACCCTCAGCTAGTTCCAGATGCATTCCTTGAATCACTGAGCGTTACCGCACAGGCACAACTGACCAATCTTGGTGGCCAGATTGTTCAGCAAATTGTGCAGCAGCTTCCCAATCTCGTATGGCTCCTCATTTTCGTAATTCTCGTGCCGATTTCATTGTTTTTCTTCTTGAAAGACCACCAACAAATGCTCGATTACTTGCGACGCGCTTTACCCACGGATCGACCGTTATTAGATGAAGTTGGACGTGAGACGATCGCCCAAATGGGCAGCTATGTAAGAGGCAAGCTGCTAGAGATACTGATTGTTGGCTGCGTTTGCTATGTCGTATTTTCGTTCTTCGGCTTGCAGTTTGCGGCTCTCTTGAGTCTGCTAGTCGGCTTATCTGTGATCATTCCATTCGTAGGTGCAGCGGTGGTCACCGTCCCGGTCGTGATCGTCGCCTTGGTGCAATTCGGTTGGACTTGGGATTTTTTCTTCGTCGTTCTAGCGTACGCGGTCATTCAAGTACTCGACGGTAACGTACTCGTGCCGCTCTTGTTTACGAAAGCAAACGATCTCCACCCAGTCGTCATCATCGTTGCCGTCCTAGTCTTTGGCGGTCTATGGGGATTATGGGGTGTTTTCTTTGCCATCCCGCTAGCGACGTTCATTCGGGCAGTCATAAATGCATGGCCAACTAAAATTTCGGACGATGGTGATGATCCGGAATCACCACGTCAATCTGGAACGGAGAGCGCTTAATTAATGAGTCAGGTCGACCTCAAAGGTAGTTTGGTCGCATTAGTGACGCCCATGAGATCCACAGGAGAGGTTGATGACGGCGCCCTGGACGCATTGATCGATTGGCACCTTGAATCGGGTACGCACGGTGTGGTACCGGTAGGAACAACGGGGGAATCCGCGACACTAAATGTGCGGGAGCACCTGCACGTGATCGAACACACCTTGCGGCGTGTGGATGGGCGTGTTCCTGTTGTCGCGGGCACTGGCGCGAATGCGACCGCAGAAGCGATCGATCTAACACGAGATGCGAAAGTTGTTGGAGCCGATGCGTGTCTACTGGTTACGCCGTACTACAACAAGCCGACTCAGGAAGGTTTGTACCAACACTATTGCGCGATCGCCGAAAGCGTCGATATTGCAATGGTGCTATACAACGTACCGCCTCGAACTGCGTGCGATATGTCCGCTGAAACGGTCGCTCGTTTAGCGTCTGTACCTCAGATAGTGGGTATTAAGGAGGCATGCGGGGATGCCGATCGCGTACGTGAAATACGTGCGTTAGTCCCAGACGATTTCATCATTCTCTCTGGTGAAGATGCGCAAACGCTGACGATGTTCGGCTTTGGCGCTGTCGGCACCATTTCCGTCACTGCGAACGTCTTACCTGAAATGATGTCGAAATTCTGCGAGAGCTATCTCGACGGAAATATCGAAACCGCGGAAGAACTTGATGAGCAACTTCAACCCATTCACGAGATTCTTTTCTGTGAAACAAGCCCCATTCCTACGAAATGGGCGTTAAATCAGATGGGTCGTATTCCGGAAGGGATTCGACTACCGCTTGTGCCACTATCGGAACCTCATCACGCGGAGATGTGCAAGCGATTGCGCGCTATTGGCGCACTATGAAACGATTTACGCTTGCGGTGCTTGGCGTCGTCGGCTGTTCAGTTGTGCTGATGGGTTGCGGCCTACTTCGGCAATCTGTCGGGCTCATGGTGAATGAGCGTGATAACTATCTCGAAGCGCCGGAAGCGGAAATGATTAGTGTGCCTTCTGATTTAGAAGGCGGGCGGATCGCGGATATTTGGGAGATCCCAGAGATTGAGGAGATTCCCGCGGCGAAGTACTACGCAAACGCCACACCAAGGCCGATTTCGATCGTCGGCGATGCTGATCCGAACCTGATTCGAATCCAAAAGTTGGGCGAACGGAGCTGGATGGTTGTCCAACGAAAACCAGATACGGTTTGGCCCTTAGTTCGTCAGTTCCTCACCTTCAATGGCGCTGAGGTAGCGACAGAAGACGCGACTGAAGGCGTCATCGTTACGAAGCCACTCGCGGTCACCTCAGCCCAAAGCACGAGCATGTTGCATACGATGATTCGGGCGGAGAATCCAGAAGCTTCAGATAATGATTTCTTGATTTTCCGTGTCGAGCAGGGGATGCGTCGCGGATCATCGGAAGTACATTTGAAATACCTCGATGATTCGAATCAATTGAAGTACGTAGACTGGAGTTTGCCTTCTGCACATAGCGAAGTAACGAACGCGATTCTGCGCCAAATCGCGCAGTTCGAAGTGGACGATGTAAGTGATGAAGCCGTTTCCAGGGTGGGACAGGAAGTCGCGGTTGTGCCCAAAATCGAACTCATTCGAAATAATGTGGGTTTTCCGTCCTTACGGTTTAATGTTGACTTCGAGCGCACCTGGGCGACGGTACTTTCGGCGATCGAACGAAGTCCCTACGACGTTGCGGCCAGGGAACGTGACTCCCGATTAATAGAGTTAGTAATTGACGAAGCCAAGCTCGACCGGAGCCAACGCGAAGCGATAAGCCAACTCTTGCTAGATATTAGAAAAAGACGCGATACAGAGGATCCGCTCGCGATTCAGCTTCGCGTGAGTCCATATCAGCAGGTTAATGACATCGAGCCGCAACGATCAGATGGAAACGAATTGACGCTCGAATTGGCTGAACATTTTCTCGTGATGATTCAGCAATTCGCCTCCTAGCGACGAGGCGCCTAGCGTGTCGAGAATGGAGTTCACGTCCCTCGGGAGCGGTAGTGGAGGCAACTGCACTGTTATTCGTGCTGGTACCACGACGTTACTGATTGATTGTGGATTTTCTAGAAAGGAACTGAAAGACCGACTAAGCCGACGACGCCTAGATATCGATCAGCTCGACGCGATTTTGGTGACACATGAACATGGTGATCATCTCAAAGGCGTGCCGATCGTCGCAAGGATGCATCAGATTCCTGTGTATGCATCTCGAGGCACGATTGACGCTATGAGGCACCGTGTTTCGACATTCGAGTCGGTCGAGAAATTGCTACATGAAATCGAGCCGGACAAGACATTTCGGGTGAAGGAAATGGATGTCTGTCCGGTTGACGTACCTCACGACGTTAGAGAACCAATTCAGTTCGTCTGCCGATATAAGGGCGTCGGCGTTGGAGTCTTAACCGATTGCGGCAGCTATACTGAACAGATGGTGGCACATTACTCGCGGTTGAACGGCCTCCTTCTTGAGACGAATCACGACTCGCAAATGCTTGCAACGGGACCTTATCCTGAACGACTGAAGCGACGCGTCGGAGGCGACTTCGGGCACTTGAACAATCGCCAGTCGCGTGAATTTGCGCAGCGTATTCACCATGTCGATCTGCAACAATTGGTTCTAGGACACATTAGTCAACACAACAACGAGCGTTCGCTCATTGAGCGCGAATTTGATGACTTTCCAAGTGGCACTTCTGTTACGTACGCGTCCCAAACAGATGGAACCGAATGGCTGAGTGTGACCTCTGGAAATGAGTAACTTGACTTCGATGTTGTTGAATCGAACGATGCCTATTCGTGCGGGTTTGCTATTTGTGATCGCCTGTGTCTGGAGCGCTTCAATCGCTGCCCAAGAATGCGACGAACTTGAAGGTGAAGATCTAACGGTTTGCCTGACACTCATGGTCTGCATGGCGCTCGACGAAGACAGGGCGAGAAATCAGTGTTTGGAGGTCGCTCGCCAGGTACTTGATCAGCACGATGCACAAAAAGAACCGAGTAAACAGGAAGAAACCGTTACTGATGAGATGGCTGAATCTTCTTCAGAAAAGGATGTCGTCGAAGAGATACCGAGTTTAGTCGAAGAACCGGTGCAGGATCAAGTATCCGAAGAGGAACGTGTGAGTGCGACGTCCGGTATTTCTCAATCTGTGCAGCCTAACGGGTCTCCGGACACGACGGCATCTCGCGGCAGTCGGGCAGGTCGGTGGTTTTCGTGGATAAGACGTGGGGGAGGTAAGTCGGACACTGAGCTAGAAGAAGAAGATATCGGTGTTACAAAAGACGGCGTACCGAAGCAATTTGCTGCTACAGTCGTGACCGTTACCAAAGCGGGTTACAACGATGCGCTGGTAGTGCTGAGCAATCGTTACGTCTTCATCGTAAGTCGAGCTCGAGAAAGTCGCATTGAACCGGGGGATGTTATTGTCGCTCGTAAAAAGGAAGGTTTAAGTGGACGGTTGAGCTTCCTGTTTTACGGACGCGGTGCGAGCGTAGATGCACATCGTGTAGATTGTGGACACGTCGATGCATCGCGCCAAACAAGGCGACGATGTGAGTTTGCATCGCGACAGTTGGGTACTGAAGCGCTTTAGTCAAACTAGAATTCGAGGCGCGGAGAGGTGCCAGAGTTGGTCGAATGGGCTTGACTCGAAATCAAGAGTGTCCTTTTGGGCACCCAGGGTTCGAATCCCTGCCTCTCCGCCAGCATTTCAAAGGTCCATACCGGTTACTTGGTTTACAGTTGATACGGGAAACATGGTTTACACTTTTTCGAGATATCAATGAACCGTAATGAGGTTCGTTCAAAAATCGCTTCAATCTGCATAGAAAACACCAGACCTGTGTAAATGCGCCGGTCGGTGGAGTGAGTGAGCGTCACAGCGAGTCACTATTCACGTAGCTCCGAATCTAGACGATGCTCAGCGAAGGAACAGATTCACCGCAGGATTGCCGGTTTCTTCCCAATAGCGGTAACCGATGCGTTCAAGATACGTCGTGAGAGTCAAGCGATCAGCGGAGTTTGCCTCAAAGCCGACGAGCACACGTCCCCAAGCGGCGCCGTGATTGCGATAGTGGAACATGGTGATATTCCAATGACTCCCGAGTCCATTAAGGAAGCGCAAGAGCGCTCCCGGTCTTTCAGGAAATTCGAAGCGGTAAAGTAGTTCTGGTTTTCTGCCGAATGCACGTCCGCCGACCATATGTCTCACATGCATTTTTGCCGCTTCGTTGTCGGTCATGTCAGTTACTTGATAGCCGGCATTCTTTAGATTCTGTGCAACGTCACTTCGGGATTCATTCGAGCCGATTTGCAAACCTACGTACACGTGGGCTTCGTCGTCGGAGGCATATCGATAGTTGAATTCTGTCACGGCGCGTTTCCCACACGCACGGCAGAACTGTCGAAAGCTGCCTTTCTTTTCGTCAATGGTGACACCGAAGATAGCTTCACGATGCTCACCGAGTTCTGCGCGCTCGGAGATATGACGAAGACGGTCGAAATCGACGTTAGCGCCACTTACGATCGCGACGTAGCGTTTACCTGCGACACGAGGGTTCTTTTCGACGAAATTCTTCAGTCCTGCTACAGCGAGAGCGCCTGCGGGTTCCGCGATCGAACGAGTGTCATCAAATACATCCTTAACTGCGGCACAAATTTCGTCCGTTGACGCGGTTACGACTTCGTCCACACAGTCTTTCGCGACCATAAACGGTAACTTTCCGACTTGAGATACCGAGACACCGTCTGCGAAAACGTCCAGCTCGTCGACCGGTAATCGCACTCGACGTCTTGCCTCAAGCGCGGCTGCGAGGCAAGCCGACCCTTCTGCTTCGACGCCTATGATCTTGGTTTTAGGCCGCAGATTTTTCACGTAAGCCGAGATCCCTGCAATCAAACCTCCTCCGCCCACAGGTACGAATATCGCGTCCCAATCTGGATCGTGATTCATGATTTCCATCCCGACCGTTCCCTGACCCGCGATAACGTCTAAGTCGTCATATGGATGAATGAGGGTGTAGCCGCGTTTCTTTGAGAGCTCTACGGCATAGTCGGCGGCTTGCTGGTACGTGTCGCCTCGGAAAACAATGCGTGCGCCTAGCTTACGGACCGCTTCGATCTTGATACTGGGCGTGTTGCGACCCATTACGATGTGAGCTTTGATCCCCAATTTCCGCGCCGCTAGCGCCACGCCTTGTGCGTGGTTTCCGGCGGAAGCAGCGACTACATTTGCGGCGCGTTCTTTCGCTGACAATAGAGCCATTTTGTTGTATGCGCCCCGTATCTTGAACGAAAATACTGGCTGCAGATCCTCACGCTTTAGTACGACCTCATGATTCAGTCGAGCGGATAGATTCGGTGCGTCCTGCAATGGCGTCTCGATAGCGATATCGTGGACTCGGGAAGTCAGGATTTTTTTGACGACTTGATCAAGCATGGGCTAAATTCGTTCTCTTACGCGACGCTTGTTACGAGCGTAACAAGCCTTGTTGTCGACAGATTGAATCTTTCATCGCTCTTCGCGTGAGCTACCTCGGTGGGAGCTCACAGAGTAACGTACGGCAGAATACTCCAATTTCATCGCGTATGCGACGGAATACGTCGCGAAATTCCTTCTCGGACATGTCCGGGTAGTCGGGATCTTCGAACGCATGATGGATTGTTCGGCTCGCACGCGGAAAGACAGGGCAAGATGCCTTCGCAGTATCACAGACTGTAAGGACTATGTCATACTCATTGTCGACGTATTGATCGACGGGATCTGAGGTGTGCTCTGAGATGTCGATGCCAACCTCTGCCATAACACCTATCGCTATCGGATGTACGCCTTTAGGCTCCGTACCAGCGCTATCGACCTTTACGCCTCTCTCACCTAAGTGGCGGAACCAGCCGTGCGCCATTTGTGAGCGTGCTCGATTTCCGGTGCAGATGACTAGGATGCGGTAGGGTTGTTCCGACATGCGATTCTGGTTTCCAGCAGATATGCGGTAGCGCGGATTATTCTTAAATCGAGTTGTCAGACAAAGACTTCGATGCTTTACCGTCGTTGTCAGATATCGAATCTAGCGACGGTCTACAGCATGGTGCACCTGTTTACTCGACGCGCGAAATTGACCTTAAGCCACCAATCAATATAGAGAACGAGATATTGGCCATCGAAAGTCGGCTTACCTCCTCTTAAATCAGGCACTCAATTGACGTCTAAACTGGGCAATCGTGTTACCCGGGAATAACCAAAGTCAAGAAACGAGATTGTCGTCGAGGTCTTGTCTTGCGGACCGGCACCGCAGTTGATATGCTATCGGTTCATTCGATGTAGGTACGGGTACGGTGTCTGAGGTTCAAACTGCAAATGGGCAAGTTCAGTTGTGCGGTACGAAATTCCTAATTTCGGCTCAAGATATGGATCGAGCGATTATTTTCTATCGCGACACGATTGGGTTAGAAGTCAAGGTATCTTCTCCTTACTGGAGCGAACTTTCGTTCGGTAGTGCGGTAGTTGCTCTTCATGGCGGGGGAACTGGCGAGTTTAGAGCAACAGGTCTTTCTTTCACAGTTAATGACATTGATCACGCATGCGAGGCAGTCATTGCGGGTGGAGGTAGCGTTCGTAGTGGTCCCGAAGACCGTGGCGACGAAGGAATCTATCTGGCCGATCTCACGGACACTGAAGGAAATGGGTTCATGATGAGTCAAGACAAGGTTTGACTCGATCCTCTAGTCGCTTCGATAGCTGACGAGGACCTGAATTAGAGAGCCGCCTGAAACCCGCTTTTCGTTCTTCAGCCGGTTAACTGGCATCAATTCTCTGTCCAATGTTGGGATACACTGCTTCAATAGCTTGCGGAAATTTGCAGCGTTGCGAAGGAGAAGATTCCGGGCAGTTTGGTTGATCGGTCGTGAAGCGAAGCGCATGTACTTGTGGTGCCAACGCATGACGTTGCGCGAGACTGAGTGAGTAATTTCAACTCAACGCCGCACGAGAGTTGCTGCTTCCTACTTCTTCATTGGGTTTGGTCGGTGGGTTCTACTTCATAAGCCTCAAGGTCACTGTTAAGTATCGCATCGATTAACTGTCGAGGACCGGCAATATACGAGGAAAAACCACTGTAGAGGATCGCTAGAAACCAACTTCTATCCTCCGGCCAGACTACATGCGGCATTTCAGAATGGCGCTCGTACGACTCTGGCTGTTTCAGCCAATCGACAAGGTCGCGAAAGCGACACGACCAGACGTAGTAAGTCCAATGTGCGAAAGCAATGCGGTTGTCAGTGTCCCAGCTCGATCCTCCTTCCCATTTGCCACTCAGACATCTGTCAGTGGGTGAAGTCCATTGCGACAGCAACCGGGCGAGAACATCAACGGTGGATTGCGTGATATCCTGTTCGCGAGGACCCCACGTCCAATTCTGGCTCGGCGATACCGCTCTACTCCAGTCGTCCGTGCAAGGTCCGCAGATTTCGCCCCAGCGAGCACTTTTGTGCATGTGCTTTCCGTTTGCTGCGGCAACTTCGGACCATTTGATCGGTAGCGCCATGAGGGTTTCTTCGGTGTTCGATTCGTACGCTACGGCAGCCTCGTCGTTGGGTTCTACCCACTTCCACGCTGGATTTGGCAACCAGGCATATGCCTCGTAACCGAGAGGAACGTGTCCATCAATACCTCGGCCCACCGGACCGATCTCAAATCCTTCGACATCGCTTGGTTGTGCTGGTGAATAGAACGCCGGAGGACGCGGCTCATGCATCACAAACGGTCCGTACTTTCCGTAACGCCATCTCTCATAAAGCAATCGCAGCGCGAGTCTAAATGGAATCCGATCGCCGGAAAGTCTCGATACGGCGAAATGAGCACTTCCACGAATCGGACGCTTTGCTCTTGAAAATCTCAATGTAGTCGGTGTCCTAATGGCATTGGGTCTAGACGAATCTCGTAGCAGATGTGTTGTCGACCATGATTGTCTGCCTTTGATGAGCTTTTGATGCCGTTGAATGTAAGGCGAGACGCGTTGTGTATGGACGAACTTTCCTTGCCAGTGCTAAATTTAAGCTTCGACTGCTTCATCAATGACGGGTTTTCTGTTGCTCGATTAGCGGCGTTGACCTGGTGAGAGGATTTACTCGGTGAATAGACGCGAAATGCTTACATCGGCGGTCGCTGCCGCGATCGCATCCCCGCACTCTTCGATTCGACCTAGTTCACCAACCAAAGTCGTTAAGGACTATTCGGGAATAACCAGCATCTCAGTCGCTGAAGAAATACGCCCCCAATCCACGTTGGCAGTAAGTGAAGCAATACGCGACTGGTCAGGTCCAGTATCAGTCGGAGGCGGCCGATTCAGTATGGGCGGACAGGTGGCGTTGCCAGATTCTCTTCACTTGGACATGCGTGGGATGAATCGTGTACTCGCTGTGGCTCCCGAAAGACGCGTCGTCAGGTTACAAGCTGGAGCCACTTGGCGCGATTTACAGGAAGCGATCGACGAGCATGACCTAGCCGTCAGCATCATGCAGAGCTTTAGCAACTTTACGGTGGGTGGCTCTGTATCCGTGAATTGTCACGGACGATACGTCAACAAGGGTCCACTTGTAAATTCAGTTCGTGCGCTACAGGTGGTTGGTGCGGATGGACGAGTGCAAGAGCTAACCCCGGAATCAAATTTATTCAGAGGCGTGATTGGTGGATACGGTGGGCTTGGCGTCGTGACGGAAGTCGAGCTCGAGCTTGACCAAAACAGTCGATTGCTCCGCATTGTCGAGAAAGCCGACATTGAATCCTATCCTGACTACTTTAATGCGAAGATCGCGGGAGACTCCGAGGTTGTTTTTCACAACGCTGATCTCAGACCGCCTCGATTCGACGAACCACGGCTGATTAGTTGGATTACAACAGACGAACACGTGACGGTCCCAGAACGCTTGATACCACGGGATAGGGATTACACCCGCAATAGAAATCTGATTTGGGCGGTGTCAGAACTGCCGGGTGGTAAACGTTTACGTCGACGTGTTGAAGACAGACTCTTCGCGCAGAAAGCGGTCGTATGGCGTAACTATGAGGCTAGTCTCGACACCGAATCGCTAGAACCCCGAACCCGGCTGTTTTCGACCTATTTACTTCAGGAGTATTTCATACCTGTCGGTAATTTCGTACCGTTCGTTCGTTCGATGGTACGTGTGTTACGCCGAAATGAAGTGAACGCGCTCAACGTATCGATCCGTCATTCCCCACCTGATCAAACGTCGTTGATGACTTGGGCTCCGACTGAAGTTTTTTCGTTTGTGTTGTATTACAAGCAGCGCAATACGCAACGGGCGCGCAGAGAAGCCGAGCTATGGACACGAGAATTAATTGATGCGGCGCTTGATAATGACGGGCGTTACTACCTGCCGTATCGACTTCATGCGACGGATGCTCAATTTGAGCACGCTTACCCTGAAGTACGCGAATTCATCAAACTCAAAAAGAAAGTCGACCCCAAAGGGAAATTTCAAAACCTACTCTGGGAAAAGTACCTCTAATCTCTACGTTGGAAATTACGCCATCGCGTTAGATATGCAATTGTTGAGGCGCTTAGTCTTTATCGTCATTGTCGCCCAGTTGTTTTGTGGCTTTTGTGTTACTGGTCAGCAAACAGGTGATATCGAAGGGGTCGTGACCGCGACTGGCGGTGCTGCAATACAAGATATCCGAGTCACGGCAAATAGCGAAGCCATGCCGAGGATTCGCGAAGCGTGGACGGATTCAAAAGGTCGTTTCGCAATTTCAGGCTTGATTCCAGGAACGTATCAGCTTGTCATTGAATCCAGAGGCGGTGTAAATCACACAACCCAAGCAAGTGTGGTACTGAATCAGTTGACAGTATTGCGAATTGAGTTTCCGCGTGACGCCTCATCCGATCTAGAGGAGTTGGTTGTCGTAGGCCAACGAGTAAGCGAGAGAGGACGTGGGGGTATAGCTAACGGACTTGACGGTTTAACGGTTCGAGGCGTACCTTCCGGCCGCGATTACCGTGATCTCGTAAAGCTCGCGCCGGGAGTTCAATATTCCCAAGATGCGGTTCGAGGACCATCGAGTGGCGGGAGCGGTCAGGATAACGTTTATCGGTTCGACGGCGTTGACGTAACGCTGCCGATGTTTGGAACGCTCGCAGCGGAACCTTCTAGCCACGACATCGAGCAAGTGACTTTCGAACGGGGGGCAGCTGGCGCCGTCGGTTTTAATCGAAGCGGCGGCTTCGTCATGGATTCGAACGCACGGTCCGGTACGGACGAATTTGAGGCTAATCTCGAGTATGTTACGGTGCCGACGAACGTCCTATCAGCAACGAAGACTGATACCCGTTCAAACGAAACAGACCAACGTTGGGCAACTGTGAGTGGAGGCGGTCCTATCGTACCTGGGTTACTGTACTTCTATGGGTCTTTCTTCTCGCCCTACGAGGAGCGTTCGAATCAGGCGACCGCATATGGCAACGTCAAGAATTTCACGAATTCCCGCCAAGAGTACTTCGGAAAACTCACGTACACGCCATCCGATGGCTTATTAATAAATGCGAGCTATCGGACGTCCGCTCGGCGAGAAAAGGGCGTGTCCATTGGACCTCTTGACGCTGATTCAGTCTCAGTAGGCGGTCGTGCCGAGCAAGATGTCAAGAGTATTTCAGGCTCGTGGTCGGTCAGACCCAACACAACGATCGGAATTCAGTACGACGCGTATTTCTTACGCGGTTCGTCTGTCCCGGACTCTCTACTTGATGTAGTTCCATCTCTTGACGACGTACTCGATGTTTCACGCCTCGACCAAATGGGCTATTTGAAAGTCCCAGCGCACATGCCAGGCGCGGATGAATTCAACGCTGCTATCGCTTCGATCATTCAACGTTACGGTTCAGTTGACTCATCGGGAGATCGACAAGGCGGCGGGGGCGTTGGCGCTCATCCGGAGATAAACGAACAAGCTTTTCGTCGTCGCGGATTCGAGTTGACGTTCGATCATAGAATCGATTGGGGCAAGACTCGGCACGTTCTACACGCGGGCTTCCGTCGCACCGACGCTCAGGAGACGCTCCTTCGAACTTCCAACGGGTGGGGTACCATCGAAGTGCCAGGAGGAGTAGACAAAGCAGCGGAGGGAACACCTGTTTTCTACGTCGCGAGTGTGCAACAAATGAGCATTCGGAAACCAGACGGCTCTTTAGTTGGTCCGTTAGATTCTTATACAAGGTCCATTTCGTTAGAGCTCAACGATACGTTGAGCTTGGGCATACTCAGCTTCGATCTTGGGGTGCTAATTAGTGAGGATGTCCTTTATGGACAGGGTCTACGTAGTGCACCAGGTACGTTCTCAGGATTTGTCGTCGCACCCGGTACGAAATACAGGATGTACACGATTCATTGGCGGGACATGATTCAGCCGAGGGTTGGTGCGCAGATCGATCTGAACGGGGAGACGACCTTGTTTACCAATTTCGCTCGGTACAACCCAGAAGCGAGCTCGCTTGCGAGAGCCGCGTCGTGGGACCGGAACACGCGTGCCCAGATACGTGTGTTATTCGACGAAGACGGGAACATCATCGAACATGAACCTTACCCAGGTTCATCGGGCAAGATATTTCAGCAAGACTTGACCCCTCGCCGAATCGATGAATGGGTCGTCGGCGTGAGACATGGGTTCGCGCGTGGCTTGGTTTTGAAAGCTCATCTGCGCCAACGAAACGGGTCTCATTACTGGGAAGATACGTGGAACGGTTCTCGCGGTTTCGACAATGCGCCGTCACACATAACTTCTAAAGGTCCGTACGTTCCTGACCTCGCTACGATCAGAGCTGAGATTGGCGGTTCGAGTTACGTCATTGCCGAACTAGACGACGCGAACACTCTATATCGCGAAGCAGCGATAGAACTCGAGTGGCGAAATGAGCGTGCCTATCTAGATGCGTCGTATGTCCGCAGCAGATATACCGGCAATTTCGATCAAGACAACACCAGTAGTGTAAATGATGCGAACCGGTTTATCGGCTCATCGAATGTAGCGGATGGATACGGACGGCAGCTATGGGACAACAAGGACGGCGTGTTACGCGGCGACCGACCTCACATACTCAAGGCTTTCGGCTATCTCGATCTCAGGTGGCAAGGACGCGTAGGTGCGTATGTCGTTTATCAATCGGGTCAACCTTGGGAAGCGTGGGACTCATTGGCATATGGACTCCCGTCGTATTTCTCCTCGACGATCCGATTTGCTGAAGCCGCAGGAAGTCGCCGGAGCGCGAATCATTGGCAGCTGGATCTTAGCTACGAACAATCGTTTCACCTCACACCGTCACTTGATGCGAGCGTGCGATTCGACCTTTTCAATGTATTTGATCGGCAGACGGGCTACAACATCGATCCCTATGTGCGAAATACGACATTTGGTCAGCCTCGAAGCTACTTCGAACCACGTCGCTTGCAGCTTTCGGTCGGTATTCAGATCTAACCTTGCTATCTCTTTTTGTGTGGAACACGAGATTCAGCAATTATTGGAACTAGCTCTAACTGGTTATCTATCGAAGTTGCGACTCGTTTCGAGATCGGTAGATGGTTCTTTTCGATTTGCCATACGTCTTGAAATCTTTCAATTGTTTCCTTAACTGGGCGGAGGAGTCCAGCACGGTGTACGCCGACGCGTGAAGCAAACGATTCGAACGCGGCCATCGTCATCTCACGCCATCGTTTAACACCCGGAGCTAATCGCAGAGCCATGGAGTCATCGTTTACGTAACTAACTGTACTTACGAGGTCGTAGGCAGGGGACAGTTCCGGGCTTTTTCGATTCTCGTAAATTACGGACCAGTTTTTTAGGTGCATGTCCTCGTTTCCGATCATGGCGCAAAAAATCAATCGTCTCGCGAACTGATCAATTGACTGATCATTCGTATACGCTGCCAAAGTCCGTCCTATTGCCACATAACCGTATCGTTCGTACTTTCGCTCCGGATACAGCTTGAACACCTGTGCGAAATCCTCGGTATGAGTCTTGGTACCTTGTTTTGGACGATCGAAACGTTTTACTGCCAGTGCTACGTCTTCTTGTAGGTCGCTATTCGGAAAATCGCTTGGAATCCCCTCAATTTGGTTCAATTTGACCAAGCGTGCTTCAGGTACTTCGATGCCTACCATTGAAGCGAGTCTTAGCATCGAGAACTCATTTTGAGGCAGCGCTTGAAATGTTGAAGATGGGAACTTGACTATCCATTCTCCATCCAATCCACTTGTCGGAACGGTCAAGCCGCCAGCTGGAGCCAATATAGCGGAGATCTTTAGTTGAACTCCTGCAAGCGAGAATCGGAGTGCGTTTGGTTCCATCGGGGTTTGAGATTCATTGGTTATTGATATACGAGACGGGCTAGCGGAGCTTGAGGTTTCGTCCAACATTTCGATCGCGCCGGGTAAATCACGACCGAGGAGTGTTAATAACGGATAGTCTCTCGACTCCTTGACGCGTGCTTTTGATGCGAGATAAGAACGTAGATGACCTTCTGGTAAGAGATTTGAGAAGAAGGGAGGCGCGCGCCGCAACGTTGTACGGGAATCGTCGATAAGATCGCCGTTACTGTCCGTATACGCGAGACTGAGCACGTCGCGGTTCACTCGTTCCGCATAAGATGCATCGAATACGAACAGCATTCGGTCGTCGTCAAAGCGAACAAGCGCACCGATGCGTTCTCTGTGGAGATAGGTACCTAATTCTTGGATGATCATTACTCGGAATCGATCCTGTCATCGGCAACTAGTATTTCGACGGCAGATAGACCGTTATCTGTCTCGTCGGTTCGCTCGAAGTTCCTCAGAACGGCAAGAACCGCAGCTTGCGCGCGACGTGGGATTAACATTGGCGTTAACCCGAGCGCGTACGCCATTTCGGTTACGGTTGATATCCTTGGGTCGATCAAACCGCGCTCGATTCGGGAGATATGTCCTTGTGGTACTCCCAGTTGATCCGCTAATCCGCGCTGTGTAATTTTCGCGCTAACTCGTGCGTTTAACAGCTTCTCGTACCAGCGTAAATTGTGATTGAGTCTAGACATAGTCAAACCTTCTAACTGACGTTTGATACACTATACTATATTTTAGATAATTGAATATATATTATGGTATATATTTAGCGGCGTACTATACTGTTATTGTAGACCTTGGTTGCGCCAGCGCTACGATACTAACTCCTCTGAAGTACCAAACGAAGGTCTATTAATATCGACGCGGTTTATGACATTAGGTAGCTCTCTGCCTTACGTTCATCGGTCGGATGGTGGCTCATTTTTTCACTAGGTACAATCCATCGCCCTTCGCCGTATCCCCTAGAAATGGACGACCAACCGTCGGTAGTAGACGTTTCTGTCGAGAACTTCCGAGAAGTTATAGACCGATCTAACGACCAGTTGGTGGTCTTACTCTTCTGGGCGGAGCAGATTGAGCCTTCGGCCGTCACTAAAGACTATCTCGTGGGAGTTGCACCCTCCTACGCTGGTAAGGTCGTTTTCGGATTGGTCGATGTTGCGGCAAATCCGCAGATCGCGCAACAACTTCAAATTCAAGCGCTTCCGAGCATTCAAGCGATTCAGGAAGGTCAGATCGCCGGACGTCTTGATGGTCCACAAACCGAACAAGCGCTGCGTGAGTTCCTGGATCCTTTCACGTTGTCTAGTGCGGATGTGCTCAAACAGAGCATTGCCAGCAGCATCGCTAATGAAGACTGGGAAACTGCGCTCCAAATCCTGCAGGAAGCAATCACTGAAGAACCTACCAATCATTCGTTTCGAGTTGAATGTGCGGATGTCATGATTCTCAAGGGTGATCTGGAGGCTGCCAAACAGATACTCGCCACGATCCCAGAGGATTTTGTTGATCGTGCCCGACCTGCGACGCGTATCGAGATTGCGCAGGAAGCTGCGGCGATGGGTTCGCTTTCGGATATAGAAAACACAATTGAAAGCGATGCTAACGATCTATCAAATCGCTATGCTTACAGCATCGTTTTAGCGTCGCTAAGACGATATGAAGAAGCGCTTGAGCAGGCGATGTTTATTTTGCGTCAAGACCGTAGCTTTCGTGACGACATCGGTCGTGAAACGATGGTTCGGATTCTCAATTTGCTAGGATCCGACTCGGCTCTCGCAAAACGATATCGTCGTCAGATGTTCGCATTTATGCATTGAGAAATAGATGTACGCAGTTCCTATTAGGATATTGGTGATACTGGCTTTTGTCGGCATTACGACAAGCGGATGTACGGTTGCTGAATCGAAGGCGACAACAACTACCATGACGTTCGCGCCAGGAAAGTATGAGGCGACGATATCCGGCTCGCGAAAAGCAACAATTGATATCGACGAAGATCTAGCGTATGTCTATATCGAAGATAGCACACGGAACGGTCTTATTCGGCAAGTCCAGCGAAAAGGGAATCTCTTGTTTTCGACGTGGCGAAAAGCGAAAGCTGGAAACGTCAAACTGGAGTGGGTTAGCCAGAACACGATACGCGTCGTTTCACCGTATAGTTCAACGATTGGTAATGGCAACAACGAAGGCAACATGGCATACTCAAGTGGTCCGTTCTTAACAGGAATGCCGAGCCACACCTTTTACATGAACCGAATAGAAACAGAATAGCAGCAATACACTCTCAATTTGATGCGAATAGCCATCCTTCAGACGGATGAAGTAGAGAACGTTTTTCAGCCTCAATTTGGTACGCTTGCGTCGATGATGCATTCGATGCTTGAATCATCGGGACGTTTCGGATTTCAAACAACCGCGTTCGAAGTCCACAAAGGAGTTGAACCGACCAAACTAGATGAGTTTGACGGATATCTACTCACGGGAAGTCGACGAGGTGTATACGACGACGACCCTTGGATCGAACGGCTGTTCAATTTGGTAAGACGTATTCACGCAGCACAGATCAAGACGGTGGGGATTTGCTTCGGCCATCAAGCGATTGCGCAAGCACTAGGCGGTCGAGTCGTTAACTGGCCGGAAGGGTGGGGCGTAGGCGTACATACCTACGACATATCGTGGCCACAACGAGGTGATGAAGAGGCGAGCGGTGAAAAGGTCGCTTTACCCTGTTGCCATCAAGACCAAGTAATTGAATTACCACCTGGCGCACACCGGATCTTGACGAGCGACTTTTGCGTGAACGCAGGATTCACGATCGGCGACCACGTGCTCGCATTACAGCCTCACCCGGAATTTTCCGTGCGTTACCTTGAGTGCGTATTGCGGGTCATCGAGGATCGAATTGGTGAGAGGTCCAGGCAAGCGTTCGAGAGCTTGAAAAGAGATACTGACAACGCACAAATTGCCGAGTTAATTGCTCAGTTCTTCGTAGGCTTCGATGGGTTAACCCAAGCAGTGGCGTAACGTTCAGTTACCCAACCTATGTCGATCGTACGATCGCCGGAATTTAGACGGGTTCTTCGTCGGCGTCAATGAAGAATCGTGCGACGATATAGACAACCACCGTGATCAAAGGCCAGAAATAAGCGCATGCGATCACTGCGATGCGTATCACCGCGACCGGGATGCCTAGTCTGTTTGCCAAATACGCGCAGACGCCTAGAAAGACTGCATCCGGAGTTGTAAATCGTTCTTGAGTGGCTTGCCACAGGCTTTGCAGCCGATCTTCCCAATTGAACATGTTCGCTAGCCCTTCGATCAGATTGTTAGCATATCAAACAGCGATGTTGCTTGTACGTGCGCGTTTAGTGGTTCAACTGACTCACTTGGTGCACCCCACAAGCTTAATAGAAAGCAAATGGACAGCATCACGATACTGAGCAGCAGGATGCTGCGTTCGCTAAATCTATGAACTGAAAACCTTCGCATTGTTCGCCAAAGTTGATGTGTTTCTATTAAGTGCGACAAAATTCATGCCAAAGGTATCGAATTGGGCTATCGATATAAAGTATTGAAATAAAACAGTTTATTTTGAGTTTCTTCATCTCATTTGACTAGAGTCAGAAGCTAGGATGTGAAAATCACCATATCGTGGTGAAATTGACTATTCGCTGACCAATCATGTGCCCGATGCTGGCTTAGCGGGGTTATCTCGAATTAGATAATCCGCTTCATTTAAGGGGGGTGTCATGGCTCTGCATTTCGCGAACGCATGGGAAGCTGTCGCTCGAGAACAACCAAACCACACCGCACTAATCTGTGGCGACAGAGAAGTCACGTGGGGTGAGTACGACAGGCGTGCCGCATGCCTCGCAGATCTGCTAACCGCACACGGCTTAGGTCATGACTCCAAGGTCGGTATCTACGCACATAACTCGAACGAGTACGTCGAAGCACAGTATGGCGTATTCAAGATCGGTGGCTGTCCGGTCAACGTGAACTACCGATACAAAGCGGAAGAATTGATCTACCTCCTCGACAACGCAGATGCTGAAGCCGTGTTCTTTCAAGGGTGCTACGCAGCGCGTATCTGGGAGATTCGGCGAGACCTCCCTAAGGTCAAGCTATTCGTGCAGATCGATGACGGTACGGAATCTCTCTTAGACGACTCAATTGAGTACGAGAGAGGTATTCGAGAAGCGTCCCCCTTAAAGGAAAGCGATCACTCGCCCGATGACGTTTACATGCTCTATACGGGCGGCACCACGGGTATGCCCAAAGGTGTCATGTACAGTCACGGCCAGTTTATTGGCGCCATGCTCGCGAGTCTGAGAGCTCTAGATTTGCCCAATCCTTCAACGACCGATGAATTGCTCGAGGTTAACAGAGTATTGCGTGATCGTGACCTATCGCCGATCTGCCTTCCCGCGTGCCCATTGATGCATGGTACGGGTATGTGGCTAGGTACGATGGTGCCTCTACTTCAAGGTGGCACCGTCGTCACGATTTCAAAACTCGGCTTGGATCCACATGTACTTTGGAGTGAAGTCGAGCAAAACAAGGTGTCATCGTTGGTCATCGTCGGCGATGCATTCGCACGACCAATGCTAGAAGCGCTAAACGATGCTAAAGCTGCGGATCGCGCTTACGACATCTCATCTTTAAAACAGATTACGTCGAGTGGTGTTATGTGGAGTCGGGAGGTCAAGCAAGGGATGCTCGAGCATCACGATATGACGCTACTTGATGCGATGGGATCGACGGAAGGGGGTATGGGGTCGTCGGTCGCGACGCGTGACGAACCTGCAGATACAGCGAAATTCAAGCTCCAACCCGGAGTTAAGGTATTCGACGATCACGACCATGAAATCGAGCCTGGTAGTGGTGACGTAGGAAAATTGGCGACCAGCGGTTTGGTGCCGCTCGGGTACTACAAGGATCCCGAAAAATCTGCAGCAACTTTTCGGACCGTGAACGGCGTTCGGTACAGTTTTCCCGGTGACTTCGCGACGGTTGAAGCTGACGGATCGATCACATTACTCGGACGCGGTAGCAACTGCATCAACACTGCGGGTGAAAAGGTCTATCCAGAGGAAGTCGAGGAAGCGCTTAAAAAACACCCGGCTGTCGATGATTGCCTTGTTGTAGGAGTGGCCGATCCTCGGTTCGGGCAACGCATCGTTGCATTAGCTTCATTGCGCGAAGGTGAACAGATAGATGAGGCTGCTTTGATCGACTTTTCACGTGAGCATTTGGCCGGCTACAAACTACCCAAGCAACTTCTGCTATTGGATGAAGTCAGGCGCGCACCAAACGGTAAAGCCGACTACAAGTGGGCTCGACAGACGGCCGAATCGCAGCTCAACGCACCGAGCAACTAGACCCTTCAAAAGGCGAGTTCTAACTATGGGTATGCAACGTACTCCGCTCCTCATGTCCCGCCTCATCGAACGCGGCGCAACGATTTCTCCGAATAGCGAGATCGTGACCGCGACTGAATCGGGCACACGACGACAAACGTATGCGGAAACAAGCGCGCGAGCGCATCAATTGGCAGGCGCCTTAAAGAATGCAGGTATCGGTATTGGCGATCGTATCGGCACCTTTATGTGGAATAGCTCTCAGCACGTTGAGGCATACCACGCGACAGCGGGGATGGGCGTCGTACTTCACACGTTAAACACGCGGTTGTCCGAGAAGGACTTGGAATACATAGTGAATCACGCGGCGGATCGGCTCATCCTAGTTGATGAAGACGTGGTTCCGATCATGGAATCACTTCAGCCAAAGTTACCAAGCGTTCAACAGTTTGTCATCGTCGAGGAATCCGGATTCGATATCACAACCACGACATTGCCAAACGCCGTGACCTACGAAGATTTCATTCGCGGCTACCCGACCGATATCGAATGGCCAGAACTTGACGAGTATGCGCCTCTTGGCTTGTGCTACACGAGTGGAACGACGGGAAACCCTAAAGGTGTTGAGTACGAACATCGCGCCCAGTATCTGCACACCATGACGATTGGATTGACCGATTCGATGAATCTATCAGCGACCGACACCTTGTGTGGCATCGTGCCGATGTTTCATGCGATGGGTTGGGGCTTACCTTGGGCGGCGCTTATGCTCGGGTGCAAGCAGGTGCTTCCGCATCGGTTCATGCAACCCGAACGTGTACTCCAGTTGATGGCAGACGAAGGGGTAACGCTATCGGCAGGCGTCCCCACTATTTGGCAAGGACTACGAGCAGCGATTGAAGCCAATCCCGAGAAGTTTGATCTTTCAAACCTTCAACGACTCACGTGCGGTGGCTCGGCGCCACCGGTCTCGCTCATTCAGTGGTATTGGGAGACGCTTGGAGTTGAAATCATCCAAGGTTGGGGTATGACAGAGATGAGTCCACTAGGTACGTTGTCACGTCGTATCGCCAAGCACGGTGACGAGAACCGCTCGATGGACGATCGCTATGTTGACATGGCGAAAGCGGGATTGCTCATGCCGGGATTGGAATTAGACGTGTTCAACGAGAACCATGAACCGCTACCGCACGACGGCGAACAGATTGGTGAAATCTATGTAAGAGGACCGTGGATTTGCCACGAGTACTTTCACGATCCGCAACCGGATAAGTTCTATGAGGATTGGCTCATAACCGGCGACGTTGGGAAGATCGACGCGGATGAATACCTGATCATTGCGGATCGATCAAAGGATTTGGTGAAGAGCGGCGGTGAATGGATTTCTTCGGTTGACCTTGAAAACACGATTGTTTCGATCGATGGTATTCAGCAGGCGTGCGTCGTCGCGCAACCGCATCCGCGTTGGGATGAACGACCTGTCGCACTAGTGATATTAGGCCCAGACGCCGACGTCACTAGCCAAGAGATTATTGACCATTGTGCGAGTTCGTTTGCTAGATGGCAGCTACCCGACGAAGTCCTGTTCGTTGACGAAATTCCTCTCACGTCAACTGGCAAGATGGATAAGAAGACGGTACGAGCTAACCTTCAGGCGGAAGGATATGTCCTGCCTGAGCTAAGAGACACAGAAAGCGCCGCATAGCCGTTGGTACGGTGAATGTTTGATTCTCCAAACTGAGTTTTACCAATGCCACAGATTCTGGTTGAAGGAATAAGCAAGACATTTCGTGTTGCTGAACGGAATCCGGGTTTCTTAGGGGCGTTTGGAGGGTTGTTTCATCGTCGGCACCGCTCGATAGATGCATTGCGCGACGTTTCCTTTAGTATCGATGAAGGCGAATTGGTCGGATACATCGGTCCTAACGGCGCAGGAAAATCCACAACCATCAAGATCCTATCCGGGATTCTCGTACCCAGTTCAGGCCGATGTGAAGTAGATGGTCGTGTTCCGTGGAAGGAACGGCGGGAGCACGTCGCCTCCATCGGGGTGGTATTCGGACAGAGGACACAGCTATGGTGGGATCTCCCTGTCATTGAGTCTTACGACCTATTGCGCGATATCTATCGTGTGCCTCACTCGAGATACGAACACACGCGGGATGAATTGATCGAAATGCTGGATCTCGGGTCTTTGTTGGATATCCCGGTTCGGCAACTTAGTCTCGGACAGAGGGTCCGCTGTGACATCGCCGCCGCATTACTTCATGAACCAAGCATCTTGTTTCTTGACGAGCCGACGATCGGGCTAGACGCAGTGTCGCAGCTGAGTGTACGTGCATTCATCAAGCAATTGAGTCGTGACCACAAAGTGACGGTACTACTCACTACGCATAACCTCGACGACATTGAAGCGCTTTGTGATCGGATACTCGTGCTTAGCGACGGTCAGTTACTCATGGATGGTTCGATTGCCGAGCTCCGCGATCGCTACGGGGACGGAAGGTACGTTGCAGTCGAACTCGAATCGTTTGCAGCCGTCGCACCGGAACACGAAGAGCGAATTGTCGAGCGATCGGATTCCCATATCCTGTTCAGTGTGGCGTCGGATGTGCCGAAGTTCATCGACGATGTACTCAGCAATTATCCCGTGAAGGATCTCCTAGTCACGCATCCTCCCATCGAGCGTGTTGTCGCGACGATGTATCAGGCTGAACGCATCGAACACTAGCGCGATCGCCATTTACGAACTCTAGATAAGTCAAAAGATGCCCTCGTTAACTACTGCGCTTCTTCGTAGCTACACGGCAGTGGTCGCAGCTCGTTTTCGCTTGCTCCTGCAGTACCGCGCTGCCGCTCTCGCCGGTGTCGCGACGCAGATTTTTTGGGGCTGCATCAAGCTCATGGTGCTGGGCGCGTTTTACGCAGCCGCGGTAACGACTCCCCCGATGACGTTTACTGCAATCGTTGCTTATGTGTGGTTAGGTCAGGTCTTGATCGGTTTATTACCCTGGAATCATGACCCGGAACTACAGGAGCTGTTCACGAGCGGTGGCGTTGCGTACGAGTTACTTCGACCATTGGACCTATATTGGTTCTGGTTTGCTCGCACACTTGCGTTTAGAACCGCACCGACTTTATTGAGGATGGTTCCGGGGATCATCTTCGCGACCTTGATTTTGCCATTGATTGGCTTACCCGAGTGGGCGTTACCGGCGCCCGCAAGCATGACACACGGCTTGATGTTCGCTTTGTCGTTTACCGTCACCGTGATGTTGTCTTGCGCGATCACGATCTTGATCACGATTTCGATGTTCTGGTTAATCGAAGCTCGTGGTCTGTCGACTTTCATGTACGGGGTCGTGCCCGTTTTCTCTGGCATGATCGTTCCGTTACCGCTATTCCCAGATTGGATGCAGCCGTTCCTGCAGTACCAACCGTTTCGTGGATTGTGTGACGTGCCGTTTCGGATTTACTCTGGCGATATCCCCCTATCGATGGCCGGACAAGAAATTGCATTTCAATTTGTGTGGGTCGTCATCTTGATCTTGTTCGGTTACGGTCTGATCGCACGTGCGCGTGTGCGTTTGGTGGTGCAAGGCGGATGATCGCGGCGATAAGACTCTTTGGTCGGCTGATGATGATCGCCATCCGAAGTCAGATGCAATATCGCAATGCGTTCTTATTAATGGTTTTAGGCACGTTTTTAACGAGTATGGTGCAAGCGATTGGCATCTGGGCACTATTTGACCGGTTCGGGAATCTCGGGGTGTGGTCGGTCGCCCATGTCGCCTTTCTTTATGGGACAATCAACATTGTTTTCGCAACCGTAGACATTACGGCACGTGGATTCGACACGTTCGGTTCTTCTCTTATTCGTACTGGTCAATTCGATCGAGTCTTGGTGAGACCAGCCAGTCCCGTGATTCTCGTAGCCGCTCGTGAAGTCGCACTACATAAGTTAGGTCAATTGCTGCAGGGCATACTCGTATTGATCTATGCGTTTGTAACGCTAGACATCGATTGGACAATAGGTCGAATTGCACTGTACGTGTTCGCGGTTTCTAGCATGTACGCGTTCTTCTATGCAATTCAAATCGTACGTGCGACGATGAGTTTTTGGACGATTGAAACCTTAGAAATACTCAATACGATCTCTCACGGGGGTATGGAAACAGCGCAGTATCCGATGTCGATTTACAAGGAATCGTTTACGAATTTTTTCACTTATGTCGTTCCGCTTGCATGTGTTGCTTACTTTCCGATGGTGGGCGTCCTGAATATGCCTGATCCGCTTGGCAGTACACTGCTAACTCAATCACTCGCGCCGTTGGCTGGATACGTCTTCTTCGCTGTCTGCCTCTCATTCTGGATCTTCGGCATGAAGCGCTATCAATCGACCGGATCGTGAATACGTACTAGCTATCTCAACAGATGTAAGAGGACCACGTTGATGCTTCCTAAAGAGACAGATTTCGATCACCTAAGGTTTGATCCGACACAAGGCGTTGTTATCCGCGATCCTCCTGGACAGGGGTATGGCTACTGGGCGGGTGGGCATAAGGTCTCATTTGATGAACGTACAAACCAGTTTGTACTTTTCTATCGAGAACGAACGCCATTAGAAAAGGGGCGAGGCGCGCGCTGTGCGCTTGCTACGAGTTCCAACGGTATCGAATTCGCGGATGTATGGTCCGCAACCAAAGAGGAATTCGCGGCATCGTCAATCGAGGTAGGACATTGCGTACGAGGATTAGATGGCCGCTGGAAGTTCTATGTCTCATACGAAGTTGAAGGTGCGAGGTATTGGCGCGTTGATTTGCTCGAAGGAGACGAACTAAATTCGATTCAAGCGCAAGCCAGACGTACCGTCTTTCAACCGCAGGCGTTTGGCCAAGGCTCACTTAAAGATCCGGTCGTATATGTACGCGATGGGTGCTACTCCGTTTTTCTCGCGGGGGCAAGCACCAATGCGCCGCGTAGAGACGGCGATATTTTCCACGTAGGCGGCGGCGACGCGACTTTCTTAGCAACGTCGACTGACGGTAAGTACTTCACGTCAATTCGTCGCGTCTTCGAGCCACCGAATAGCGATACGTGGCATGGTCGCAGGGCGAGAATCAACTCGATCATCAAAGAGAACGACGGGTGGCTCGCGTTCTACGATGGCGGTCGAAATTTCTACGACACGTACGAAGAGTGGTGTGGACTTGCGTGGAGTGCGGATGGGATCAAGTACGAACGGTTGGACCAAGTACAACCGTGGATTCAATCGCCTTTCGGTTGTGTTCGTTACGTCTATGCTCACGATGCGGGCGAGCAAGTGTTCTTCTACTACGAATATACGCGTGAGGATGGATCACATGATCTACGCGTAAGTGTCGTTAAGCGTCGCTAGTTTGATCGATCGTACGTCAGCGCTTGACCCTGTGGCGCGTCGATGATGTCAGTGGCGTCGTACACCAACGTTCCGTTCACAAACGTATGAGTAATTCTGGAAGCAAAAGTGATTCCGCCGAACGGCGACCATCCGCACTTCGCAAAGATCGGTTCATCATCGATGGACGTGCTTTGAGCGCTGTCGATGACCGCGATGTCCGCGAAGTAACCCTCGCGTAGATAGCCACGGCTTGACACGTCATATAGCTGGGCGGGTGCGTGTGACGTTTTGCGTACCAACGTGGTTACATCAAAGATACCTTCGATGACATGCTCGAATAACGCGAGTAAGGCGTGTTGCACCAAGGGTAGTCCAGCAGGAGCTAACGCGAAAGGTTGCTGCTTTTCGGCCATCGTGTGCGGCGCGTGATCCGTCGCGATGACATCAATGCGATCCTCGAGCAGCGCTTTGCGTAACGCGAGCTGATCGGCACGTCGTTTGATCGCAGGATTGCACTTGATCAATGACCCCTTGGACTCGTACCACGCATCATTGAAGTACAAGTGATGGACACATACCTCTGCCGTAATACGTTTAGACTCGATCGGACCGGTTTCGAATAAGACCATCTCGTCAGCGGTGGTGAGATGCAATATATGCAGTTTCGATCCATGTTCCTTTGCTAGCGAAACGGCTAGCTCGGAGGACTTAAAGCAAGCTTCCCGGGAGCGAATGAGCGGATGCTGGCTTGGCGGCATGTCCTCGCCGAATTCGGACAACGCGGCGCGCTCATTCTCAACGATCGTAGGCGTGTGCTCACAGTGCGTGGCGATAAGAATCGGGCAGGACGCAAAAATGCCGTGCAACGTTTCTTCGTTGTCGACGAGCATGTTGCCGGTCGAAGCGCCCATGAACACCTTAACCCCACAAGCGAGGTTTGGATCGACCGACTTAATCGCCTCAAGATTGTCGTTCGTTGCGCCTAGGTAAAAGCCGTAGTTAGCGTGTGAAACATCCTGCGCCCTCGCGATTTTTGCGCGTAATCTGTCTTCGTTGATTGTTTGCGGAACGCAGTTGGGCATTTCCATATAACTGGTGATCCCGCCCGCGACTGCGGCTCGCGATTCCGTAGCGATTTCACCTTTATGCTCAAAACCTGGCTCACGGAAATGAACCTGATCATCGATCATGCCTGGAATAACCCACGCGCCGTTGACATCAATTTCAATCTGACCAGAAGCGGTGCCTCCGACTTGAGAGATTCGTTCTCCGTCCATTGCCAGGTCACCTTCAAGCGTGCGACCTTCATTGACGAGAGTGCCGTTTTTTAAGACTACGGAGTGCGGCAAGAATTAATCCTTGTATCTACGGCTTAGCAACCAGTGACGTCGGCACAATGAAATGCGCTGATTCGACCCTATGTATGATATTTCGATGCATAAAGCCCAACCAGTTCAATACATGGAACGCACGCGTCTCTATTACGAGGCGCAAGGATTCGAGCGCGCTTATCAATGGGCGCAGCACGATGAAGTGCCGTTCACCCCGCTCAACAAACCACTGAAAGAGTCGCGGGTTGCAATCGTCACAACGGGTGCGCGGTATGACAGATTACTTACGGATCCACGTTTCGTTGACTCCGGGGACATCAGTGAATTGCCCTCGCATTTGTTCGCTCGCGATCTCGCGTGGGATAAAGAAGCGACACACCTCAACGACTTGGGGTCATACCTGCCTGTGCGAGTTCTGCAAAAGTTAGCAGCAGATGGGCACATCCATAGTGTCACGCCACGTTTTCATTGCCTCCCAACTGAGTACAGTCAACGTCGTACACGCGAAACGGACGCGCCCGAGATTCTCGAACGCTGTCAGGAGGATCGAGCAGATCTCGCTTTGCTGGTGCCGTTGTGACCGGTTTGCCATCAGTCCGTTGGACTGACAGCACGTCATCTTGAAGCCAATGGTATTCCGACCGTGGTACTTGGGTCGGCGACCGACATCATCGAACACTGTGGTGTTCCGCGTTTTTATTTCGTCGACTTTCCATTGGGAAACCCTTGTGGGAAGCCGTACGATTTAGAGATGCAGCGAAACATTGTGGGAGCTGCCTTAGATCTGTTAGAAACGGCCTCGCGACCGCGAACGGTGGTTAAGGACCCCAATAATTGGGGAAGCGACGAATGGCGGCAACGCTACATGGAGATCAAGCCGGAAGATCGTGAGCGAATGCTGCAGCAAGGTGAGGAGCGACGTCGTAAGCGCCAACACTTGCGAGAGATCGGTCACACGCGTCAAGATTAGTTTGCCGCGTATTGCGTGGCTTTAAAGCAGCACGAGTAGGTCGATGAACGATGTCGCTTGAGTTTGCGATTGAACTCATCAAATCGACGTTACCTAGGGAATGCGTACTCACTGACGCCACAGCGACTGCACCGTTCGAAACGGACGGACTGACCGCATACCGTCAACGACCCCCGGTCGTCACGTTGCCGCGTGATACGAACGAAGTTCGCCAAATCTTGCGGATCTGCCACGAAACCGGCGTCCCGGTCGTAACGAGAGGCGCAGGAACGGGGTTATCAGGTGGTGCACTGCCTCTAAAAAACGGCGTACTGCTTGTTCTCACAAAGATGAACCGTATTCTGGAAATCGATGAGGTGGGTTGTACAGCGACGGTTCAACCAGGTGTCACCAATCTTTCGATTTCGCAAGCGGTTGAGGACAAGGGACTCTACTACGCGCCAGATCCGTCATCACAAATTGCATGCAGCATCGGCGGAAACGTTGCAGAAAACGCAGGTGGTGTGCATTGCTTGAAGTATGGACTGACGCTTCATAACGTGCTGGGCTTAAAAGTGCAGACGATTGAAGGGGACGAGCTCGAGTTAGGCGGAAATGGCTACGAAAGCTCGGGCGTCGAGCTAACTCCTCTATTCGTTGGTTCTGAAGGCATGTTGGGGGTTGTTACGGAGATAACCGTCAAGTTGCTTCCGACACCGCCGAGTAAAGAAGTACTGCTCGGCGCCTTCAATGACGTGGAATCTGCTGGTGAGTGCGTGGCTGCGATCATCGCACGAGGCGTCGTTCCCGCTGGACTCGAGATGATGGACGCACTAGCGATTCAAGCAGCGGAGGATTTTGTCCACGCGGGCTATCCCCGTGACGCAGCAACGATTCTCTTGTGCGAAGTCGATGGCACGAGCGAGCAGGTACGTAGTGAAGCGACACTAATACGCCAGCTGATGGAAGCGCATGGAGCAGTCAATATCCGTAGCGCATCAGAACCAGCGGAACGCGACCTTCTATGGCAAGGTCGCAAAGCGGCGTTCCCCGCAGTAGGTCGGATTTCACCGGATTACTACTGCATGGATGGCACGATTCCGCGACGACATCTAGGCAAGATTCTGTCAGCTATTTCGACATTGGCGACTAAACACGAACTGCGTGTCGCGAATGTGTTCCATGCGGGAGACGGAAATCTGCACCCGCTGATTCTTTACGACGCGAGCGACGATGAGCAACTTCATCGCGCAGAACGCCTTGGCGTCGAGATCCTTGAACTTTGCGTAGAAGTTGGTGGGACCGTAACTGGCGAACATGGCGTTGGTGTCGAGAAGCTGGACCCGATGTGTTCTCAGTTTTCAACGCCTGAACTTGAGCAGTTCTTCCGACTTAAGGAAGTGTTCGATGCTAGTGGGCTAATGAATCCGGGGAAAGCGATACCAACGCTTGCGCATTGTTCCGAGATTAAAGGCATGCACGTCCACGGTGGCAAACTTCCATTTCCGGAACTCGATCGGTTTTGACGCAATCTACCGACGACTCAGTGCGACTGATTGATTCAGTCAATCATGCCGTTGCGCACAAAAAACAACTGTCCATCATGGGGCATGGTTCGAAGACCTACTATGCACGGTCGACCGAAGGGGATGCACTACAGTCTGCTGATCACGTAGGCGTTATTGAATATCAACCGGAAGAGTTGGTTATTTCGGTACGAGCGGGTACGTCTTTGCGAGATATTGAAGAAACGCTCGATCAGCATAACCAAATGCTCGCGTGTGATCCACCGCAGTTTTTGGGTAGGGGCACGATTGGTGGAGCGGTTGCCGCCGGTCTGTGCGGACCTGGTAGACCATGGTACGGCAATCTTCGCGATGCGGTGCTTGGCGTCGAAATAGTTAATGGACTCGGCGAACGATTAAGGTTCGGCGGCTCAGTCATGAAAAACGTCGCTGGGTTTGACGTATCACGCCTGATGGTTGGGTCGCTTGGGGTATTTGGATTGATTCTGAGCGTCAATTTGCGTGTGCATCCCAAACCTGAAACCGAGTGTACGATCGCGCTCGATATGGACTGGAATGATGCGTGGCAAGTCTTAGGTCGAACGATTGCTAAACCTTCAGCCGTTACGGCTACGTGCTATTTATCGGGTACGCTCTTCCTTCGACTGAGCGGTAATCGTGTAAGCGTTAAGGCAGCTTGTGCAAGTTTTCCGGGCGCGAAAGAGATGGAGAACGACCTATGGGTGCAGCTGCGCGATCACAAGCATCCGTTCTTCCTTGAACGCGAGGAGCTGAGACGAACATGGCTCGCTCGTGGTCGCCAAGTGCAGATTTCGGCAGATGAGCCCTCCCTTATTGAGTGGGCTGGCGCTCAGGTTTGGGCTCACGGGACGGGTGGAACGTCGCCTACGATCGACGAGAGTGATTGCAGTGAACCATTTGATCGATCACGCGTAAGTCCAAATGAGGAAACGAAATACGTAAAGCGATTAAGGCGCGCTTTTGATCCTGCTTTACTCTTTAACAGTGATATACGTCTCTAACAATGCGGGTTGAACTTGCGCAAGACCTCATCGCGACTGAAGATGGTCGACGAGCAGAGGAAATTCTGCGCAAATGTGTCCATTGTGGATTCTGCAACGCAACCTGTCCGACATACAACCTTCTCGGCGATGAACTCGACGGTCCTCGAGGGCGAATCTATTTGATCAAAGGAATGTTCGAGTCGGACGAGGTTGATGAGAACGCACGGTTACATCTGGATCGGTGCCTAACGTGCCGGAACTGTGAGACCACTTGTCCTTCGGGGGTTGAATACGGCGAGCTCTTAGAACTAGGGCGAAACTACATCCAAAAAAGTTCCCCAATTTCGTCGTTACTTGAACGTCTCCTGCTGTGGATCGTTCCTTTCCATCGTCGTCTTCGATTCATGGTGAGACTTGGGTTCTTGGTTCGGTGGTTGGTACCGGCACCTTTGAAGCGCATGCTTCAGCCAGTTCGGTCAATTCGAATCGAGCAGGACGGTACAGATGCTTCGGTCACGTTATTGCAAGGCTGTGCTCAACGTGCGATGACGCCGGAAGTCAATCAACACATCGTAGCCTTATTGCAAGAGCGAAATGTTCGGGTGAACCTACGATCGTCCGAACAATGTTGCGGTGGATTGCATTTACATCTAGGTCGTCACGATCAAGCCATGCGGCATATGACAGCAAACGTTAAGACGCTGTATGCGGAGTCAACTAAGACCTACCTCTCGTCGGCGTCAGGCTGCGGCGTAACGGTTAAGGACTATGGTCGGCTACTTGGCACACCAGAAGCGATCGAACTAGCTGCGCGTACGCGAGACATCTCAGAGTATTTACAGGAATACTCTTTTCAGCGCCACCCGAATATTCAGCGTGTAGCTTTACACATACCTTGCACTCTTCAACACGGTCAACGGATTCAAGGACTAATTGAGCAGATTCTCGAACGTACAGGATACGAGCTTGTAAAAGTACGTGACGCTCACCTATGCTGTGGCTCGGCTGGGTCATACTCGTTGTTACAACCCGAACTGTCCGAGCAGTTGTTAGATCGGAAGCTAGCCTGTCTAGAAGAACATACGCCGGACGTGATCGCCACAGCGAATGTAGGATGTCATCTTCATCTCAGATCCGGCGCAAATACGCGCGTTGTGCATTGGGTAACGCTCTTGCGCTAGCTCGCGTCTTCAGCGATAGGTGTGTCTGTTTCAATCTCAGCTGCGCTTGGATCGTCAGGCACGATGCTTGGATCGCGGCCCGCCTGAATTTCATCAACTAGCCATTGCGCGGTAGATAGGATTTGACGATTGCCTCCCCGTGCCGTAATTTGGAATTTATTTGCGATCAATAACGCTGGCACGCCGATGTTTCGCGTATCCACAGCAAGTTGACGACTTGATTCAATTGAACGTGTGATGTACCTACCGTTGAAGGCAGATAAAAAGCGATCGCTTTCAATTCCACGATCATGCATGAACTCAGCAATTTGTTCGTCATTAAGGAACGTGATGTTTCGTTCATGAATGGCATCAAATATTCGCCTATGGTTCTGCTCGAGCAAGCCTTGCGACTCGAGCACGAGATAGGTCTTTGCGAGCCGCGTCGTCAATGTGTCGACAGCGACGTGGACTCGCTTGAATTCGACGTCCTCCCCTAATCCATCAATCCACCCCGCTAGCATCGGGTCCAAGTTCGAGCAATGAGGACACGCGTAGCTAAAAAACTCGATGATTTCAATCGGATCATCTCTTAGAGGTCGATCAAGTGTGTTGTAGGTACGTTCGGTACTTGTACCCCACCCAGGAACTAGATTGAGTGCGTAGAGCGTGCTGTATCCGATCACTAAGACGAGGATCGCGCCGAGCGCGCTTAACAAAACTATGCGAACTCGTTCTACTTTGGTCATCGTTTAAAAACCTCTATTGCCACAATATACTAGCAAGCAGATTCCAAACAATTTGAAACAGACCTGGCTACAGACATTGAATCTCACGCTCTATCAAGATCCTATTTGTCCGTTTTGCATGCGTGTAAAGAGTTTTCTCTCGACGCACGGAATTGAGATTCCGATGCGAAATACCATCAATGACATCTCAGCTTACAAAGAGTTGGTAACCGGTGGCGGCCGTGCGATGGTTCCGTGCCTGCGGATAGAACGAGACAATGGACAGATCGAATGGATGTACGAGTCCGCGGACATCATTCGATTTATCAATGACGTTGCGGATCAACTGTCTAGTTAGCAGAGAATTCCTCTACAAGCTGCCAAGCCAGTTCTGACCGCTTTCGTGCGACACCTTCGTATTCAAGCGCCATATCTGAACTCGCATTGCCATTTAAACCTCTCTTGTAAACGCCTTGAATAATGCCTGCAGAACGGAACAGGTTATAGATCACGTAGAAAAGCCAGTTCTCGATTTTGTCGCGGCCGTAATAGTGGCAGTACGACTTGATGAGATCTTGCTCATTGGGAATCCCAATCGAGTCCAAGTCCATACCGGCAATACCACCGGGTTTCTCGCTTCGTTCACCGTAATACTCTTGGCACCAGTAGCCTAAATCAGCTAGACCATCCCCAAGCGTTGAGAGCTCCCAGTCAAGAACGGCTACTACGGTTGGTTCCGTCTCGTGAAGGAGGACATTACCAAGACGAAAGTCACCATGCACGATAACTGGTGGTGTCTCGTCCGGAAGGTGGGCTGGCAGCCACTCGATCAAGTGATTCATTGCATTGATTGTCTCTGTCTCTGATGCCTGATACTGACGACTCCAGCGTGATACCTGCCGGGCATAGTAATTGCCGGGTCGACCGAATGACTCTAACCCGACTGCAGTTGGATCGACACGATGGAGGCTAGCGAGAATCCGTGCCATATCGTGATATACGAGTGAGCGTTGGTCTTTAGGTAGGTCAGGTAGCGCAGTTTTGGTGTACAGACGTCCTTCCACCATTGACATGATGTAGAACTTGGTACCAACAACGTTCGTGTCTTCGCATAGTGCAAGCATCTCCGGGACGGGTACGTCGGTATCGTGTAGCGCCGCCATAACGCGGAATTCGCGATCTACGGCGTGTGCGGAGGGAAGAAGATTGCCTGGCGGTTGCTTTCGCATGACATAGTGCCGGGTTGATGTTTCTAGGAGAAACGTTGGGTTGCTCTGACCGCCCTCAAATTGTTGGACTGCAAATGGTCCACGATAGCCAGACACGTGCTCGCGCATATAGCGATCGACCTGATCCACATCAAACTCGTGGCCTGGTCGGATGGGAGTTAGTTCAACCTCACTCATGTCCTAGATCAATCGAGAATGCGGTTTCATTCTAGCTGTCGATCTATCCGCGAATCGCGAAAGACTGAGGCAACGAAAGATTCGTTCATAACGCGTTGAATGTCGAAGCCGTTTTCTTATCATTCGCACCTCCAAAAATCTGGTACGGAAGACTCGTGAGGACGGAAAGCGCGCGGCAAGAGGATGTTGTGCGTGATTGGCTCGTTGTTGACGCCTCAGAACATAATCTCGGTCGCCTTGCGTCGGTTATCGCACAACGATTGCGCGGTAAGCACAAAGCGATGTATACGCCCCATGTCGACATGGGCGACTACGTTGTTGTGATCAACGCAGAGCGCATCCGAGTGACGGGTCGAAAGGAGACAGACAAGCTCTATCATCGACACACGGGTTATCCTGGTGGAATCAAGACAACTTCGCTTGGTGAGATGAGAGCGCGTCGACCAGAGGAGGTCATACGACTTGCGGTCAAGCGGATGTTGCCACGCAATCCACTCGGTCGGAGTATGTTGAGGAAGCTCAAGGTGTATCGAGGACCTGAGCATCCACACGGCGCACAGCTGCCAAAAGAACTCGAAATATAGTTCGATTGGTCATGTGCGTACCATCCGTTCGCGGATGGATTCACTTGTTTAGGAGCAATAGGTGGTAGGCGATTACAGCTACGGCACTGGACGGCGAAAGGTGTCGACAGCGCGAGTGTTTTTAAGTACCGGTGTGGGCCAGATCATCGTTAACGGCAAGTCGCTGGACGAGTATTTCGGTCGCGAAACTGCACGCATGGTGGTCCGTCAACCGCTCGAAACGACGGGCATGACGGAACGGGTGAACTTGAAGGTTTCCGTTCGAGGAGGAGGTGGCTCGGGTCAAGCCGGCGCGATTCGACACGGAATCGCACGGGCGTTAGTAGATTTCGACGAGTCGCTCAAACCGCAACTACGCGCAGCAGGTTTCCTAACTCGAGACGCACGCAGAGTAGAACGCAAGAAAGTGGGATTGCGCAAAGCGCGCAAACGCCCGCAATACTCAAAGCGATAGCTACAAGCCATTCCGAAACCCTGACTGCACGACGCAGTTAAAGTAGAGCTACACAGGCAGAGAACATTTGAGCGAGGACACTCTAAATACGAATCGTCGGTACTTACTTTTAGCGACGACAGGTGTTGCTGCTGTGGGTGTCGTTGGTGCAACGATTCCTTTCGTGCAATCTTGGCAACCGAGCGCACGCGCCCGTGCACTTGGTGCGCCAATCAAGGTAAATATTGGAAAACTAAAACCAGGTGAAATCCTAGGACCACTTCCGGCATGGCGTGGTCAACCGATTTTCATTGTAAATCGAACACCTGCTGCCATCGAGATTCTTGAGAACGAACTGGCGAACTTGGCAGATCCCGATTCGATTGAAAGTGTGCAACCTGAATACACCGAGAATCCATATCGTTCACGTAGACCGGAAATTGGGGTATACCTTGGGCTGTGCACACACCTGGGATGCTCACCGAAGTATTACGGCGCGGTACAACCAGAGGATTTTGAAAGTGACTGGAAAGGCGGCTTCTTTTGTCCGTGTCACGGCTCAAAGTTTGATCTTGCCGGACGTGTTGAAAGGAATCTACCAGCACCGACGAATTTAACGGTTCCGCCGCACTACTACGAGTCGGATGAGGTTCTGGTTATTGGTTTAGATGGGCAGAGCGCATAGTGTCTGAAGTCACCGAGAAAGGTCGTTGGGTGTCGCGCTCGATGCAATGGGTAGACGATCGAATCCCGATAACCGCAACGTTTAAACAACACGCTTCCGAGTATTACGCACCGAAAAACTTCAACGTCTGGTATGCGATGGGCGCATTAGCGCTCGTCGTATTGGTCATTCAGGTTCTGACCGGTATTTGGCTAACGATGGCGTACGTTCCAACAGGCGAGGGCGCGTTTGCCAGTGTTGAGTACATCATGCGGGATGTGGATTTTGGATATCTGATCCGCTACATGCACTCGACTGGCGCCTCTGCTTTCTTCGTAGTCGTTTACTTGCACATGTTTCGAGGTTTCGCATACGGGTCGTATCGCAAGCCGCGCGAACTCCTGTGGTTGATCGGCATGGCGATCTACCTCGTTCTGATGGCTGAAGGGTTTTTCGGTTATCTCTTGCCATGGGGCAACATGTCATATTGGGGTGCACAGGTGATCGTATCGCTGATTGGTGCGATCCCGTACTTCGGTCCCGAGCTAATGGAGTGGGTACGCGGAGACTTTGTAATGTCGGGAATCACCCTTAATAGATTCTTCGCATTGCACGTTGTCGCTTTACCACTAATGTTGGTGGGATTGGTGTTCTTACACATCGTTGCACTTCATCACGTCGGTTCAAGTAACCCAGACGGGATTGAAATCAAAGCGAAGAAAGACGAAAACGGCGTTCCGCTTGACGGTATCCCGTTCCATCCGTACTACTCGACAAAAGACTTCGTCGCGATCGTTGTGTTCTTGATCCTGTTCTGCGCGGTAGTCTTCTACGCGCCCGAAATGGGTGGTTACTTTATTGAGAAACCAAACTTTGAGGAGGCGAATCCGCTAAAAACGCCTGAACACATCGCTCCTGTGTGGTACTACACCCCGTTCTATGCGATGCTACGTGCGGCTACGTTCCCATTTCTAGGGATTGATGCCAAGTTTTGGGGTCTGATCATCATGGCGGGTGCGATTTTGATTCCAGCCGCATTGCCATGGCTGGATCGAAGTAAAGTCAAGTCCATGCGCTACAAAGGTTGGTTCTCAAAGATTGCGTTAATGAACTTTGTCGCATGTTTCCTGGTTCTCGGTTACCTCGGAACGATTCCGCCGTCGCCGATCGCCACAGCAACAGCACAAATCATGACAATCGTGTACTTTGCTTATTTCATTCTGATGCCTTGGTACACGACAATCGAGCAAACTAAACCTGAGCCCGAGCGGGTCTCGCATTGAGGCGCGGTGAATCAATGAGCGAACCAATTCTCAGTATGACCCGAGCTGTTGCGATCGGACTGTTAACCATTGGAATTGGAACACACACACTCGCGGCTGATTCAGATTGGATCATGCAATCGATGTCACCCGACTTAGACGACATTCCATCGTTGCAGCGTGGCGCGAATCTATATGTAAATTTCTGCCTGGGCTGCCATTCGCTTGAGCATCAACGCTACGAGCGCACTGCTGACGATCTTGGAGAAATTCCGCACGAATTGATGGTGGCGAACGTCATTCACACAGGTCAGAAGATCGGTGAGCACATCCAGACAGCAATGTCCAAAGAGGACGCAAAAGGTTGGTTTGGCGCTGCACCACCTGATTTGACCATGGTGACGCGGGTGCGCAGTCCTGAATGGGTCTACAACTTTCTACTGACGTTCTACGAGGATTCATCTCGACCACTTGGCGTCAACAACAAAGTATTTCCCAATGTAGCGATGCCACACGCTATGCTCTCGTTACAGGGAATTCAGGAAGAGGTCTGCATTGGTAATCGCCCGATTGATCTTCTCGACGTTCAAACGGCACTTGAACAAGATCGTGTTGAATCGATCAAGGAAGGTGGTGTCGAGAATTGTGGTGAACTGTCACTAATTCCTGGGTCGGGAATGTTCAGCGTTGAAGAGTACGAACAGGCTGCTTTCGACATCGCCAATTTCCTTCACTATGTTGGCGATCCAACACGTGCGGAACGGGAAGCGCTTGGCAAGTACGTCATTGGGTTCTTGCTAGTCCTTCTTGTTCTTGCGTATTTCTTAAACCGTAATTACTGGACAGACGTTAAAAAGAATTGAAGCGGCAATACATCGCCCCTCAATCGTTTCGTTTGGTGGTTCAATTCCTGTAGGTTAAGGACACATGAGTCTTTCGTCACGTCACACGCCTTTAAAACTCTATTCTGATCCGGGCTCTCAGTACAGTCACCGGGTCCGTATCGCACTGGCTGAGAAGGATCTGGATGTTGACATCTATGATGTCCTTGATCCTACCAAGGAAGAGGACTTGCTGTTGATCAATCCTTCTCTGTCGCTCCCAACGCTGCAGGATAGAGGTACCGTGCTAAACAATAGTTCGGTAATCATGGAGTATCTCGATGAGAGATATCCCCATCCTCCGCTGTTTCCGATTTATCCGGTTGATAAAGCCAGGAGTCGATCGATCATGCGTGAAGTCGATGATCATCTTGCCTCCTTCGTCGATGTGGTCAGCGCCGGTGGCAAACCGAATACGCAACAAAAGAACAGGGCGCGCGAAGCACTAAAAAGTAATCTGATCGCTTTTCAAGCTCATTACTTGCGCGACGGCGAGCACTTTGGTGGCGAGGAATTCTCCTTAGTTGATTGCACCGTATTGCCGATTTTGTGGCGGCTTGAATTGATGCAGATCAAATTGCCCGACCGTCAAACGCGAAGCCTACGACGGTACATGAGTCGCCTGTTTGATCGCGAAGGATTTCGCGCTAGTCTCTCGGAAGAAGAAAAAGAGATGAGGTAGAGTGACGTTGTGAACTCGTCACGCTCATATCTTGTCAACGCATTGATTGACTGGATCATCGATAACGGTTGTACACCGCACATCGTACTAGATACGACCTGTGAAGGGGTCATCGCCCCTTCTGAATTCGCTCAAGAGAATCGGTTGGTAGTCAACGTTTCGGGGACTGCAGTTCGAAACTTCAAACTTGATCCCGATGGGCTGGAGTTTGATGCGCGTTTTCACGGTGAGTCACATCACGTCAGTTGTCCAACTGGCGCTATCATCGGGATCTTCGCACGAGAGAACGGCGAAGGGATGGGATTCGCAGCTCAGAAAGCACAAGAGTCGACTTCAAACGCGGAGCCAGCGGCACACGACGAAACTCCGAATTTACCGCCGCACTTGCGGTTGGTGAAGGATTAACGCGTACGTTCGACTCGTTTTAGTTTAATCGAGATAGTCGATCAGCAGCATCACGGTTTGCACACCGCGCACGTACTTAACAATGTCCGCTGCGGCATAACCCACGGAACGCGGTGTAATGCCGATTAGGTAAACCGTTCCTTTGTGAACGTATAGTTCGAATTCTTGTGCTCGCGTTCTCGGGTCATTTATGAGTTGGAAGCGAGCCGTCGTCGCGATTCGCCGATCCTGACTCGCCTCTCCGGCGGTTCTAAGGTCGCCGATATGCAGTTCGTTCTGAATGTTCCGAACGTGTCTAAAGTCACCGACGATATCTGACACTAGGTCTTTGTGACCTTGGGTTTCTACGGAACCGATCAGGAATACTCGACCGTCGAGCACCACTGTATTGATTTGATAAGGTAGATCGTTACGCCTAAATTCGTCTCGAATCGCCGATCGAACCGCCTCTGTCAGCAGCTCGTCATCCAGAATGCGACCGGGCGTAAGGCGCGATTCAATGGTGGGTGCAGTTGTCGCGCACGCAACTAAGAGCGCGCAAAGTGTTGCGCAAGTAGACACAAAAACAAAACGAAATCGGAGCTTCATAAGTAGGGATTTCTCGTTTCCTGGTGATCCACATCGCTGAGCGGCGTCAGTGTTCGATTCCTTACAACGCCCCAATAAGGAAGACGCCGGAAATTGCCGGTGGGTTCAAGTCGATATCTGCTGCCATGACCTGCAATGGTCTTGGCTACCTTCACTTGTGACCAAAGGTTGCTGAATCGATAGGCGTCGATTCCCATTGCATAGAAAGATGCCATGTTTGGATTCGAATCAAAATATTCGTTCACAGTGTTTGCGAATTCTGAATTGAAAATTCGCCACGTGTCGGTCGTGAATTGAACGCCGTTCGCCAATTCTGTGAGTTTTCCTCTGACGGCTGAATCCGTGACATAAATATCAAGCGGGCGATCTGCGTGGAAGCGCAGGGATTCGAGCACCGCCTCCAACTGGCTCGAATCGATGAATGCGACGATGCTGTTAATCTCCTGATTCATACGAGGCTGAAACTCAAGTGGAAACTGCACTATCGATTCGATGCCTTCGTGCCTTCGTTCGCTCTCTTCAATTCCGATCGTTGCACCGATATCCTCCGTCAATTGGTCAAATTCATTGATTCGATTCACAGAAATCACACGCGTTGGCGAAGCGATATTGAGTTCAAACTCCGCGCGAGCACGAATCATCCAAGGCTCATTACCGTAGATCACGACACAGCGCACATGATTGCGTTTCGACAATGACTGTGCCATCTTGAATGCTTCATCCTCAATCGTCCAAGCTAAATATCGCACTGAACCGGGTCGCGAGCTACCGAAGGTAGTTGGTGCGTTGAGCATCAAGATAGATCCGGGATACGTGCGAGTGGCTTGAATTGAGTTAACGGCATCCTTGGACAGTGGTCCAACCACATGATCAGCACCGTCCTCAAATGCGTCGAGAATCAACTGCTCTCGGTCTTTTCCTACCGTGTCGTAAAACGTGAATTCAGGTAATGTGTTCTGTTTTGCGCGACCCTTGTCGACCATATACGCCAGCAACCAACCGTCGCGTATACCGCGTGCGGCCTGCGCGTACGCGTCGGATCCAGATTGCGGTAGGAGGATGGCGATGCGCTTCGGTCCCGGTGATGTTTGTTGAGTTTGACTTAGCAACCACTCAACGCTTTCATGCTGTGGACGCTTGTCGACCCAGTCTTCAATGGAAGCAAGCCAAGCGCCGACACTCAAGCTATCGTTGAATAAACCCGCAATCTCTATCCATCCAATTAGATCAGGATCGTCGGTTTGATACTGCATCTCAACCAGTCTCTGGGATGGCATCCCAATTAACAGGTCCCACAGTTGGGTATTCAATCGAGACTGACGAGTTGGATCGACATCCCTGGCTAGTTTTTTCGCTGCCATAAGAGAGGCGATCGACGCTTCGTAACGATCCGTCGCCTGCAGATAACGAGTCCATAGTTCAAGCGCGTCGAGACGCTGCAACACCGAAACGGGTCTAAGGTCCCTTACAAGCTCGCTTGGGTCACGACCAATATCGAGTTCGAAATGCGCAACTAGCAGTTTTAGTAAAAACTCGCCATCAGCCGAAAGCAATACACGATCCGTCGCCGCATCGCGAACGACATTCACGATTTCTCGAGCAATGTTGATCCGGTCGGAACGGTAGTAGTCCAACGCTCGCTCTAAATACAGATCAGGTTCACGCAGAATCGCGCTTATATTGAATTGATCCGATGGCGTCTGTTGCACTTTGATCGCCGGGCGCTCCGGAACCTCGGGGGCAAGCTCGCTACAGTTCGTCGCACTCAATACAATCAAACCTGCTAGACACAGCCGCAACGAAATGAGCGACCAAGGCACGCTGTTCATCGTGGCAACCCCGATTGGAAATATCGGAGACATAACTGAGCGAGCACGCGCAGTTTTGGACAAGACGGCTTTCATTGCATGTGAAGACACCCGAAGGGCGAGTAAGTTACTTCGTCAACTCTCCATAGATTCATCGGGCAAGTCGCTTTGTAGCTTTAACGTACTGAACGAAAACGACCTTGCCGCGAAAATCATAGCTAGTCTTGAGAACGACGAAGATGTTGCGCTTATTTCTGATGCTGGCACACCAGTACTTTCGGACCCTGGATTGCCTTTGCTCCAGGCGGCTTTCGACCGAGGAGTGGATGTCGTTCCTATACCTGGTCCCAGCGCGCTCAGCGCATGCCTGTCGATCTGTCCGCTGCCTATGCGTGAATTCCGCTTTGCGGGATTTATCGAACGTAAAACAAAACAAAAGAAAGTACATCTTACGGCGTTACTTCAGCAGTCGATTCCCGTGGTTTGTTTTGAGTCGCCAAATCGGTTTCTCGGTACGTTACGGATGTTGTCCGAGTTGGGTGCTGGTGAGCGCATGATCTTTGTTGCGCGAGAGCTCACAAAACTGCACGAGGAGAAACTCTTCGATTCTGTCGACAACCTGATTGCGATCTTTGATGATCGCGAGCGAGTCCTTGGTGAATTTGTGCTAGTCATTGCGCCAACCGAAGAACAAGAACGCATGGACGTAACGTACCTGATCGAGCTCCTCGCCAAGGAGAACATCCCGACGACCTCGTCTGCGAGATTGATCTCGAAGCTTTGCGGGATATCACGGCAGGAAGCGTATCGAAGATTGACCTCAAGCGAAGGGCTAGATGACTAGCATTAGCGTCGGGAGTCAACCAAGCAATCGCCGGCGCCGAGTGGCGCGGGAGGAAAGTCCGGGCACTACAGGACGCGGTGCCAGGTAACCCCTGGGGAGCGTGAGCTCACGGCCAGTGCAACAGAAAAAATACCGCTCGACTTGTTGAGTAAGGGTGAAATGGTGCGGTAAGAGCGCACCGCGAGACTGGTAACAGGATCGGCAAGGTAAACCCCACCGAGTGCAAGGCTGAATAGGAACCTATGGCGCGGTCCGCGTCGGTTCGGGTAAGCCGCTAATGGAAGTGTACGGCGACGTGCGCTCTAGATGAATGATTGCTCTCGACAGAACCCGGCTTACCGGTTGACTCTCGATCTAAATCTGCTGTTTCAAAACTTGCTATGCGATAGCTCGATTATTTGGAACGTGCTACTCCTCTTAACTACATGATTTAGTTAGTTATTTTGGAGTTCGACTCCTCAGCTAACAATCGCCGAGTCTCGTTTACTTAACGTAAATTCGTCGTATAATCAAAATTGCATGAAGCTTCTCGCAAACGCGAGGAATTTGTGCGTCGTTTGCCTATCCATGGAGGGAGGGTTAGACCCACGGCGTTCATGTAGGAGGCCGTGCGTGCAGACTCAAGAATGGAGTCGAGAACGTCCGCGACGTCTGCGGACTCCTATGGTCGGTCACTTATTAGTGCGCGAAGCGACGCGGTACGTTTCCGCGTGCCGTTTGAACGCGAATCCGACTCTACCGATTCGTTTCGGCCACTCCTCGCTCGGCACTCGACGCCTACTTTGACACGTGTCGTGACTCAGCCACAGCCTCCCGTATCTCACGAACCAGTTCTCGCGCTCGATTTGGCGCAAGCCGTCGTCATCGATCCGATGGGTACTTACCTTGACGCGACGTTTGGAAGAGGGGGTCATGCACAGTCTATTCTGACTCAATTGGGTGCTAGCGGAAGATTAATTGGAATCGATCGTGATCTTGACGCCGCTGTTGCAGCTCGTGATCTTGAACAAAGTGATGGTCGATTCAAGTTTTCGCGTTCGAAATTTGGCGATCTCCGAGACGTGCTCGCCGCTCTGGATATCCACAACCTCAATGGCATTTGTTTTGACGTAGGTGTCTCCACACCACAACTCAAAACCGCAGAGAGAGGGTTCGCGTTTGATCTTGACGGACCGTTGGACATGCGCATGGATAACGAATCGGGAATATCCGCAGCCGAATGGGTAAACGAAGCCTCGATCGACGATGTAACGCAAGTATTGAAAGTGTACGGCGACGTGAGAGCGGCGCGTTCTATCGCTCGTCAAATAGTATCGCAACGACCATTGAAGACAACCTTTGAACTTGTGGAAGTAATACGGGCCGCATCGCCTGCGCGCGCCGTATCTGCGAGATCGTTAGCCCAGGTGTTTCAAGCCATTCGAATCTACGTAAACGACGAGTTAAACGAGCTTCAAGAAGGATTAGAGCAAGGGTTTAACGCGCTTTGCGTGAGCGGTCGACTCGCTGTTATTTCGTTCCACAGCATAGAACATCGTCTCGTGCGCGACGCTATTCAATCATGGGTTCGTACTTCGGCACCGAGAGGTTTACCCGTGCGTGACAAGGGTCCGCGTGCCCGCTACGTATTAAAAAATGTCCGGCCATCGTATTCGGAACGGCAGAAAAACCCCGCCTCCCGCAGCGCGATGATGCAAGTCGTTGAGCGACTGAGGTAATCTCGGATGGCGAAGAAAAAACAGACCCGAAGCGCGAGCGTTAGTCGCCACGTCTTGTTCATCACGTTGATTGTGGCCACATTGGTGAGCGGATTGTTGATCGTACGTCAATCCTTCCTCCGTCTCGATACCTACACGCAGTTGACGGAATTGCGATTGCAGCAGGATAGAGAACTTAGTGAGCATTCCCGGCTTCTGATCGAGAAAGAAAGTCTTTCCTCGTACTCCTTTGTGCAAAGCGAAGCGCAGTCTGATGGCATGGTGTATCCAGTCGAACTGGTTAAGGCAGAAGCGGAATCTTCACGATGAACGATAAGCGCCATAAAACGGCGGTTTTTTGCTTCACGTTGGTGACTGCGTTACTAGTGGGGCAGATGGGGTACATCGCCATAGTTGAGCGTTACTTCCTCCAGGATCAAAGCAAAATGCAGTCGGAGCGATTGCAGAAGATTCCTGTACATCGCGGGATGATCTACGATCGTCTAGGCGAGCCAATGGCAATCAGTACGCCGGTTATTGCTGTTACCGTGAATCCGTCGAGGATCGATTGGTCTGAGGAAGACATCGGTGCGGTCGCGAGAATTCTTAAACAAGATGCAGATGAGTTGAGCGCCAAACTCCAATCCAGTAAGTCACGCGCTTTTCTCTACCTCGCACGCCGACAGCCTCCACAAGTAGCTCTTGCACTTCAACAGCTTGAACTGGATGGCTTGGACATTCAAACCGAATATCGACGCTATTACCCATTGGGTGAAGTCGCCGCGCACCTGACCGGTTTTACGGATATCGATGAGCGTGGACTCGAGGGGCTAGAACGAGCGTTTGACGCGCACCTTGACGGCGAATTAGGTTCGCGGCGAGTTTTAAGGGACCGCAAAGGTCGTCTGATTCGTGACGTTCGTTACGAGAGCTTGCCTAAATTTGGTGAAGACTTGGTCACGTCAATCGATAGTCGATTGCAATTTCTTGCCTACAGCGAACTTCAGAAAGTCGTTGAGGAATATCGCGCAGAGTCGGCATCGCTCATCCTGCTCGATGTGCCCACCGGCGGCGTTCTCGCATTGGCAAACGTTCCATCCTATAACCCGAACAATACGTCGGATCTTCAATGGGAAACCGTACGTAACCGCATGGTAACGGACCTCATTGAGCCGGGTTCCACCTATAAACCATTCGTTGCGTTGGCAGCGCTCGAGAGCGGTCGCTATAGCGCCGACTCCGAAATTGATACCAATCCAGGCTGGACGGTCGTACGATCCAAAACGATCGAGGACCCACGCAACTATGGTGTTCTGACACTACGCGGTGTGCTCGTCAAATCGAGCCAAGTCGGGTCCACACGCATTGCATTGGACTTGGATGGACAAGCATTGCTCCAGGTGCATGATCGTATTGGTTTCAATGACTATGTGTTACTCGGCCTACCTGGTGAGACAATCGGTCAGTTGTCTGGCGACGACATTTCGAAACCGCTTACCCGAGCGACGATGTCGTACGGGTATGGCTTTTCAATAACGCCACTTCAACTCGCACGATCGTATCTGACGATCGCGAGTGGTGGATTGCAGCGTCAGATCTCAATCTTGTTGAACGATGAATATCGCGAAAGCGATTTTCGCGTGTTCAATGAACATCATGCGTTGCAAATACTCGATATGCTGGCAGGCGTGGTAGGACCAACCGGCACGGCGAGTAGATCATCAATTCCTGGATTTCAAGTAGCTGGAAAAACGGGCACTGTGCGGAAGATTTCAGCTAACGGCTATTCAGACCAGCACCATATCACGTTGTTCGTCGGAATAGTTCCGATGAAGAATCCCCAGTTCCTGGGGCTGGTCATGGTGGACGGTCCTAAACCACGAGTAGAAGGCGAAAAAGTATCGGGAGGTTCCGTATCCGCACCTGTATTTAAGCGAGTCGCGACGCGTGCGCTGCAACTTCGCGGTTTACGGATTCATTCGACAGTCGCTGGCGGCAATGGGCGTGATGATGCTGCTTGACGTCTTACTGGGTCGGCCAGGTATCCCCAGCGTAGAGATAACCGGTATGACGGCTGACTCGCGCAACGTAAAAGCAGGCGACATCTTTGTGGCAGTTGAAGGCGAATCGCACGATGGTCACACATTCATTGACGACGCGATTTCAAAAGGTGCTCGGTGCATATTGACCTCACGACCTGTGGATTACTCGGTCGAAGATGCTGTTGTGATTTGCGATCAGTCTCTAGTGGAAAAACGGAATGAGCTCGCGGCGCGACTGTATGGCGACCCAAGTCAGGACATCGCATGTATCGGTGTTACGGGGACAAACGGTAAAACGAGCGTCGCGTTCGGTTTAGCGGGGTTGCTGCGATCCACCGGTTTTGCTGGAACGCCGGGGTGGGGGATGTTGCCAGACGTAACTCATACCGGGTTGACGACGATGGATGGGATCGAATTACAAGCGTGTATGGCGAAGATGAGGGACCAAGGAGCCCAACGCGTAGCAATGGAAGTGAGTTCTCACGCGTTAAGTCAGGATCGCCTTAGTAATGTTCGACTTCAGGTCGGAATCTATACCAATATCTCGCGCGATCACCTCGACTATCACGGGTCAATGGCAGCATACGAAGCCGCGAAGCGACGGATGTTTGAGGACTTTGATCTCGAGCGCGCCGTGATCAATATAGAGGATGAGTTTGGTAGAACACTGAGACGGTTGTGTGTTGAGCGCGGAATCCCGGTCACGAGCTACGGTACCACGCGCCCAGCAGATGTAACTTGCGAGCTGAGCTCGTTGACGATCGACGGAGCGAGTGGACTATGGCGCACGAAATGGGGAAGTACGCCGATGCATTTGCCTATTCGCAGTGAGTTTGGCATCGCAAACTGCGCAGCGATACTCGCAACCTTGGTGCATTTTGGAACTGATTTGGAATGTGCTTCGCGACAGCTAGCGAAGGTTGAATCAGCCCCAGGCCGTTTCGAGTTCGTGGACCTAAGTTCGAAGGCGCACGCTGTTATCGATTACGCGCATACGCCCGACGCACTTCGTAAAACACTAATAGCCTTACGAAACTTGGAACCAAGTGAAATCATCTGCGTGTTCGGCTGTGGCGGCGATCGCGACAAAGGCAAGCGACCATTGATGGGAGAAGCAGCCGAGGAACTCGCAGATCGGATCATCGTGACCAACGATAACCCCCGCACCGAATCACCCGAAGATATTGCCGACGAGGTGCTTTGCGGGATGAAAAAACCAAGACTTGCACGAGTTGAACTTGATCGTGAATGTGCAATCAGAACCGCGGTAGAGGAGACACCACCTGACGGCATCGTACTTATCGCAGGAAAAGGAGCGGAGCAATATCAAGACGTGAACGGTGTCAAACACCCATTCAGCGATCGTGACATAGTCGATCGCATCCGCCGGGGAGAACGAAGTGCTTCTTTGGTTGACTGAGTGGCTCGCAGAACACATTTCGGTGTTCAACGTATTTAGTTACATCACATTTAGAACGTTAGTCGCGACAGGAACAGCGCTCTTCATAAGTCTGTTGGTCGGTCCATTCATGATCCGTTGGCTCGAGCGCCGCCAAATCGGCGACGTTATACGAAAAGACGGACCAGAAGGGCATCTCGAAAAAGAAGGTACTCCGACCATGGGTGGATTACTGATTCTGGTCAGCATCTTCATAACAGCGCTATGTTGGGTCGATCTCGAAAACCGGCAAGTTTGGATCGTGTTAGCCGTTTTGTTCAGTTTCGGCGTAATTGGGTTTCTCGACGATTACCTAAAACTCTCAAAACGGGAGAAAGGTGGACTATCGGCAAGACTCAAGTTTTCACTTCAAATCATCTGTGCACTAACCGTAGCGATTGTGCTCTATCAGACTGCTACAAATCCTGCTGAGACAGCGTTGTTAGTGCCTTTCTTTAAGGAACTTGCTATTCCTTTAGGCTGGGGATTTGTGATTCTCACGTTACTCATGATCGTAGGCATGAGTAACGCCGTCAATTTGACAGACGGTTTAGATGGACTGGCGACACTTCCGACTGTAATGGTGGTAGGTGCACTCGCTTTGTTTGCGTACGCCGTCGGTCACTCCGAATTTGCCAGTTACCTGCAAATTCCGTACATAGAAGGTATGGGCGAGGTCGCGATCGTGTGTGGTGCGATCGTTGGGGCTGGACTAGGGTTTCTCTGGTACAACACATTCCCGGCACAAATGATCATGGGTGATATTGGTGCATTACCTCTAGGAGCTGCGTTAGGCGTAATCGGTGTGTTGGTTCGTCAAGAAATCGTTTTGCTGATTATGAGCGGGTTGTTCGTTTTAGAGACGGCTTCGGTAATCGCGCAAGTCGGAAGCTACAAACTACGAGGAAAGCGAGTCCTCCGAATGGCGCCTATTCATCATCACTTCGAGTTGAAGGGCTGGCCAGAACCTAAGGTAACAGTGCGCTTTTGGATCATCACGTTCTTGCTCGTGATGATCGGACTCGCGACGTTGAAGCTGCGATGATCCCAAATCGGACACTCGTGGTCGGAATTGGGTCGACAGGCGAATCTTGCATTCGTTTTCTAAGCGGCCGCACGGACCTCTACGTTACGGATACTCGGGTCGGTCGTGAAGATTCGATATCGAGGCGTTTTAGGGATCTTCAGCGAAATTTTGAGAATGTCGAATTCATAGCACCACAGGATGTCGGGACGATTGCTGACCCGAATACGGTTGCACTTGTGAGTCCAGGCATTCCTCTGCACGATCCGATCATTGATGAAATTAGAGCGCGAGGTACGCGAATTTCGTGCGACGTGGCGTTGTTTTGTAACCTCGTCGACGTTCCACTCATCGGCATAACTGGTACAAACGGCAAAACGACGACAACCGAGTTGATTGCGAATATGCTGCGCTCAAAAGGATTCATTTCTGGAGGCAACATTGGTAAACCGGTTTTGGATCTGCTTGAGATTCCAGTAGCGGGATACGTTCTGGAACTTTCTAGTTTTCAGCTCGAAAAGATGGATGCCCCTCGTCTAAGTGGCGCGACCGTTCTAAATATCACTGAAGATCATCAAGACCACCATCGTACATTTCATGAGTACGCTGCCGCAAAAACTCGAATTTACGCGCAATGTGATGTAGCCGTATACAACAAGAACGACCCCAGCACGAAGCCCACGCAGAAAACGTCAGAGATCGCGGTGAATGGGACGAAGGATTGGTGCGTACGTGGGCACGAAATCGTGATAGCGGGTGAACGTGTGCCTATAGAGAACCTGGGTTTAACGGGTGCGCAAAACCATCTCAATATTGTGGTCGCCGCCGCACTCGCGCACGTTTGCGGAGCAGACGTGAACCACCTTGTTGAAACAGCAACCAGCTATGAAGGACTACCTCACCGAATGCAGTTGGTTAGTGAAATCGACGGAGTTCGCTACGTCAACGATTCGAAGGCGACGAACGTTGCCGCGACCCGTGCCGCACTCGAATCACTAAGCAATGGAAGTCCAAATGTTGTGTTGTTGGCTGGTGGTGATGCAAAAGGAGCGAGTTTTGAATCACTTCTCGACCCTATCCGTAACCATGCGAAAGCGACCATTCTGTTCGGGCGAGATGCTGAGATGATCGCGGAGGCAGTCGGACGCGCCACAGAGTACGTTTACTCGGATTCGCTCGAGGTCGCTGTGACGCAGGCGCGAAAGATAGCGCAGCCGGGGGATGTCGTGCTGTTATCGCCAGCGTGCGCTAGTTTTGACATGTTTAACGACTACGTACATCGTGGTAATCAGTTCATTTCGATCGTCAAAGAGATCGCGTCGTGATAGCAAGTCGACCACAAACGCTTCTATATCTGTGGCTGTTATTAATCGGTTTTGGCGTCATCGCGGTTGCAAGTGTTAGCGTGCATTTGGCAAATTCATGGCTCAATCCAATGTTCATACGGCACGTCGGTTACGCGTTCCTAAGCGGCGTCGCACTAGTACTTGCATACATGATTCCAACGGAGCGCTATTGCCAATTTCACCGTGCGGCCTGGTTGCTCGCTCTCTTGTTGGCATGTCTGGTATTGATACCAGGCATTGGGATTGAATCAGGTGGAGGGAGACGCTGGATTTCTCTACACTATTTCACGATTCAGGTATCAGAAGTCATAAAACCGCTACTACTGATTTTCATTGCCGGTTATTTAGCGAACAATTTTGAAAGAACACAACGTTCGATTCTTCCTCTTTTAGTGCTTCTCGCGGGGGTTGGTGTCGTACTTGGGCTGGTTGTACTTGAACCGGACTTCGGTACTGTCGCGATCATGGGGACGGTGACGGTCGCTGTTTTGTTCTTGGCTAAAGCGAAGCTCTCGCACCTGTTCCTCCTTGGTAGCTTTGCTCTCTCCGGTATAGGTGCACTCCTATATTTAGAACCGTACAGAGTGACTCGATTGATGACGCTCCTTTCGCCATGGGAAGAAGGCATAAAACTGAATGAAGGCTATCAACTCACAAATTCGTTAATTAGTTTCGGTCGGGGTGAATTCACGGGTACAGGTCTAGGCACAGGTCTTCAGAAGACGTTCACTCCTGCGTCACATAACGACTTCATCTTTGCGACAATCGCAGAAGAGACCGGCGTCATCGGTGCTTCTATTGTGCTGGGTTTGTTGATGGCACTGGTCTACCGGATCGGCAACATCGCACGTACGTCTTTGCGTCAAGATCGTTGCTTCGAGAGCATGCTTTGCTACGGCGTGGCATTGCTGATTGGGTTTCAAGCACTCATCCACGTCGGGGTCAATGCAGGTATTTTTCCAACTAAAGGACTGACGCTGCCATTCATCAGTTATGGTGGAAACAGTCTCTTAGTTCTCAGCGCACTGATCGGCATGGTTTTACGCATTGATAAGACGAACGAATTAAGCACCTCAAAATGAAACCCGACGGCATAGATACGTGTCCAGTACAGACTATGCGACACGTACGTCATATTCATTTTGTGGGGATTGGTGGTGCCGGAATGTGCGGCATCGCCGAAGTGATGGCAAACCTTGGCTATACCGTAACAGGTTCGGATATCGTGGCGTCTCCCGTTACGAACCGGCTTGAAGCGCTTGGTATCACTATCTGGAAGCAACACCTTGCGTCAAACGTCATTGATGCGGACGTCGTCGTTGCGTCCAGTGCGATCTCGGATGACAATCCAGAGGTGGTGAGCGCTCATGAGTTGCACAAGCCGGTAGTGCCAAGAGCCGAAATGCTCGGCGAACTTATGCGGCATCGTTATGGTATTGCGGTTGCCGGAACGCATGGCAAAACAACCGCGACGAGCTTCATAGCGGATATTTTCCAAGCAGCAAATATCGATCCTACCTACGTGATCGGTGGGTTGTTAAAGAGCGAAAACCGAAACGCTAGGCTAGGTTCGAGTCGCTACATCATCGCAGAAGCCGACGAAAGTGATGCGTCATTTCTCTATCTTCATCCGATGCTTGCCGTCATCACGAACATCGACCACGATCACCTTGGTACGTACGGTCAAGATTTCGAACAATTGAAGCAGGCGTTTCGAGAGTTTGTGTCGAAACTACCGTTTTACGGCGCAGTGATCCTGTGTATCGACGACGAAGAATGTCGGCGATTTGCGGACGAAATTACGAGACCGGTAATCACGTATGGCTTGAACGACGAAGCTGACTATCAGGCCGTTGATATAGAGGCAAAGGGAATCGAGTGGCGATTCAAAGTCAAACGACCTGACGGACAAGCGCTGTTGCCGATCGAGATTCGCTTGCCAGGAATACAGAACGTGCAGAACGCGCTAGCAGCGATTGCGGTAGCGAGCGACGAAGGCATCGAGGACGTTCACATTCAAGAGGGCATAAGACGATTCATAGGCGTAGGACGACGGTTCGAGGTGTCCGAAATCACAATAAAGAACCATCGATTGCCGTTAGTTGACGACTACGGCCACCATCCGACAGAGCTAAAGTGCACTTTAGAAACAGTCAAGCGTGTTTGGCCTGATAGACGACCCTTGATGGTGTACCAACCCCACAGATTTACGCGTACCCGTGATTTGTTTGCTGAGTTTGTGGAAGTACTAAGTACGACTGATGATTTGATTATTCTGGATACGTACGCGGCAAGTGAGGAAGTAATCGATGGTGCAAGCGCAATCGCTCTTCGAAAAGCGATAAATGAAGGAAATTCCAATCACGTAGGGTTTGCAAAGGACGTCGGAGAAGCCGTGGCGTGGATAAAACGCACTGCGGAAGTAGATCACGTCGTCATGGTACAAGGCGCAGGGGATGTAAGTGGGGTTTCAGATTTGCTAAAGTCAAGTTAAAATGATCGGGTAGACATGGATGTCTGCCTACTCGACATGGATTGTTGAATGCGATGAAACGTTTCATCAGCTTCCTGACAGGCTTCGCGCTGACCATCTTGTGCGGTAGCCTGCTCATCGTTCAGTACCGACCTCAATTCGCCGGTCTTGATGGCTTGGTCGATACGAATGTATTCGAACGTACTTCGAATCTGCCTGACGTAGACGGGCAACTGACGAAGGCAGTCGAGCTATTCGATGCGACCAAGGCAAAGCTCACCGAATCCATACGCGAATGGGAAGGCATTGAATTCTCCAAATATCTCAACGTAGTTGAATCCAGTAAACCCTCTTACGTTGAAATATTGGAACGCAATCAAGAGCGTGTCTACGACGATATCTCCGCTATCGCGCTATCTCAAGGCGTGGTTGTAGCAGACGTCAAATTCAATGAAGCGACCGGTTGGACACTGAATCTAGATAGTGGAGAGCAAGTATTTCTTGGGGATGAAGACGTCGGTGCGCGTTTGTATCGTGCATTGTCCATGATCGATTCCTTACCCGCGGTTACAGAGAACAAGAGAAAGCTTGTTGACGCTCGTTATTCGAATGGGGTTGCGTTAACCGAATCTGAACGACCTGTGGTGGCGATGGAATGACGAAAGCGAAGAATCTAAATTTGTTTGCTGCGATCGACGTTGGTTCGAGCAAGATCGCGGTCTGCATCGGGCATGTCAGACCCGATGGTCATCTTGAAGTTGTCAGTTTCGCTCGACGCCCTTCAACTGGTGTTCATCAAGGTATCGTGGTAGACATGGACAAGACGGTGCGCGAAGTTGAAGCCACGTTGCGCAACGCGGAGGCACACGTCAGCTCACCGATCGAAGATGCAGTTGCTAATCTGAATGGCAATCATCTGTCGTGCCTGAACGCTATGGGATCATCGGTTACGCACAAGGGCGAGGTGGCCGAAAAACACGTAAAGCAAGCGCTGTATACCGCACAGGCGGTCAACTTGAGCGCCGGAAACGTGATGCTTCACGTTTTACCGCAGCAATACATCGTCGACAATCAGGTAGGCATCGTTCAGCCGTTGGGTCAAGCGGGAAAACGACTAGACGCAAACGTCCACATGATCATGGCGTCGAGCAACGCGGAACAAAATCTGACGAACTGCATTACAAAGTGTAGATTACCCAATTTGCAATTAATCGCAGCGCCTCTTGCCAGCGCAAATGCAGTTTTAGACGATGCTTCCCGCGAGCTAGGTGTGTGTGTTATCGACATCGGTCATGACACAACTGGTATTGCGCTGTTTGTCGCAGGTGAAATCAGACACACTGCTGTGCTCACATGGGGTGGTCGGCAGGTTAATCAAGATATTGCTAAATCGCTGTTTACGCCTCCGCAAGCCGCGGCGCAGCTAAAAGAACTACACGGCAGTGTAGTTGGACATGAGTTAGATGAAAGTGAAATAACAGTGCCAGGCGTGAATGGCCGGCCTGATACGCGCCCCACGAAGAGCATTTTTTCACAGATTATTCGAGCCGTGTATGAGAGGATATTCCACGAAGTCGCGGCTGAATTCGAGCGACATGACTTATCGGCGGAGTTTGCATCAGCGAGAATCGTGCTGACAGGTGGTGGTTCGAAGATCAAGAATCTTGCTTATTTAGCGTCTGAGGTATTAGGACTCGAAGCGTATGTCGATCATCCAAAAGTGAGTCCAGCACCCAATGCCGAAGCGAACGGAGATTGGGCGCATGACCAGGTTTTTGTTGCAGATGGTGTCGATGCAACGGAACTCAACGATCCGTCAATGGCAACAGTCGTGGGACTTCTCAGAAGACGGGTAGTCGGTAGAATAAAAACGCACCAAGCAAGGACAGCGAAAACTCGAGGCGTGACGAGCAGAGTTGCACGTTCAACCTATCGATGGTTGGGAGGCAATGTATGAGCGTTTTCTTAGGTGGAGCTAAGCTAGGGAGTGGCAACCATGATGACTGAGACGTCCGGTCGAAAAATCGGGGTAGGCGAACGGGTGGCCAAACCACTTGGCATTGGTGTCGTCGGAGTGGGCGGCGGCGGTGGCAACATCGTCAGTCATCTCTCCAAACGTGGCATCAAAAATGTCGATTTTTACGCGATAAATACGGATAGGCAAGCGCTCGATGAACTAGACGCTGGTCTTGAGACGATACAGATTGGTGCTCGAATCTGCGACGGTGCAGGTGCAGGCGGAGATCCGGAAGTAGGTAGAAGCGCCGCGCAGGAAGACACGCAGCTTCTCATGTCCAAATTCGAGCGCAAACGCTTACTGTTTATCGTTTCCTGCATGGGTGGCGGTACGGGAACAGGCGCAAGTCCGGTTATCGCCAATCACGCGTCTCACGAAAATCCTGGGCTCCTGACTATATCTATTCTGACGACACCAGGGGGTGGCATCGGTGATCAGACGGTTGCACTCGCGTCAGACGGCATACGAGAGATGCGCGACGAAGTCGATGCTTTGATGGTGGTGCCGAACAACAGGCCTGGGATTGGGATGCGTAAGCGCCATCGTGAAGTCAATGAGCTGGTGTACGAGAAGATAAACGCGATCGCACGTTTGCTCGTGGACACGCAGGTACCGAACATTGATTTGGCAGATTTGAAGGCTACGCTGTCGAAACTGGATGGCGAAGCAGTCAACATGTTTATCGGCACCGCATCACTCGAACCTGATGAAATGCAGCACGAAGTATCAGAAAGTCGCGATAGTCAGGCAAGATTTAAGGGGTTGTTGGCACAAGCGCTTGATACTGATTGGCTAACCATCGATTTCGGTGCGCCTATCGAAGAAGGACGCGGTGTTCTAAGCTTCACGCTCGGCGGTGATGAGGATGACGAAGACATCGACGACATCACGGATGAATCATCCATAAAGCAATCTGTAGAGGAAATGCAGACTGGGGCGAAGACATCGAATTTGAAAGTCGCGTCGTTCGTTGATGATAAATTGCCAAAAGGTGCGATGGTCGCAACGGTTGTTCTTCGCGCTGCGCAAAGTGAATATGAGGCGGCAGTCGACGAGATCGAAGAGGATGTTGTAACACGGTCATCGACCGACTACGACGACGAATCGCCCTTCGATCCCTTGAGTTTGCCGACTGAAAAAGAATTGGTGGACTTGACGGAAAGTGCTGACGACTTTGAAAAAGTCATCGACGATCAAGACGACGCGTCGCCACAAGGTTCTTCACTCGATTTCACCGCGAACGAGGATGCGTCTACTGAATTGACGCGGAAGAATCCAAGCTAACAGGAAAGGTTAGGACCTTTCGTGCATTTTTAGAAAACTTCAGCAAACTCCGCGAGGTTTTCGAACTCCCACACGGGTTCCGCATCCACTTTCTGCACAGCCGAGGCGTGTTCGCTTGTGCGGTTTATCCAAACCGTGTTGAGTCCTAGTTTGCTCGCAGGCAATATGTCGTGATATCGGCTCTGTGCCACGTGGAGTATTCGTTTGCCGCGTTGACTAATCTGATCAAACGCACTCTGCATCATGTCTAGATTTGGTTTGTAAGCTCCGAGCTCTTGTGCGGTCAGGACGGCGCTGAATTCAGTTGGTATTGATCGAAGCGTTAGCTCGATTAGGTCCTTATCCGTATTCGAGATGATCGCTAGCTTGAAATGTTTAGCTAGTTTGATCAGCGATTCAACTGTATCTTTGAAAGGGTCCGCGGTCGCGATCGCGTTGATAAACCCTTTGGATTCGTCTTCGGTAGGCGTGAATCCCAGTCGTGCGCCATATCGAGACATGACGCGACCGAGCACGTCGCGATATGAACCACCTGCCTCTTGTTCCAAAGGTTCCCAGTCTGAGTAGAACTCAAGGATCGTGCCGTCAAAAACATGGACATCGTGGGATATTAGGACTGGTTGCAGGTATTGAATGATGGCAGTCTCCCAGTCGACGAGAGTACCGTAACAATCAAAGCTGAGTATGTCGTAGTCGTCTGCGCGCAAGTCGGGCATGCTTGGATCGTTTATAGAGACGGCGGCAATTAAACGGAAAGAAATGTGGTTGGTTTTTATGACAACCTATTCAATTTTGATCGCATCCGAACGAATGCCGAAGAAGCTGTCTGCGCCATGGAAAAACCAACCCAAATGCTGGTTGCATGCCTCGCAGTAGAGGTATTGCCATACGCAACCCGGGAACCAACTATGAGCACTTTCATCAGGACCTTCAACGGCGCACCCTAACGCTTCACTGAAGCAACGAAATTCGAACGTATTTCCGTAGGGGTTAGTCTTGATGTGTCGATGGTTACCTGCGACACTGATCGCAGTGTCTGCATGTGTAAGAACGTGTAGGCAATTGACGCACTTGACGAACTGGTCTGAGCGTTCTTCTAGCGTTTCTTGGTAGTCGTCGAGAAGTGATTCGAGTTTCGAATCCTTCTCTTTTACGATCGTCGTTTCAGACACCGACTCGGTTAGACCCCACGTTGCGTATCTAATAGTTTATTGAGTTGGAGATGCGAGTTTCTTGGGTTTCGCCGTTCTTCAGACGGCTTCTTGCCGAAAGAATGGCCTGTCTCCTTGCACGGTTACCCGAATTCCGCTTCTGGTTTGGGGATAGTAATCCCAAATTGCTAGGTGTTGAACGCATCGATTGTCCCACATGGCAATCGAGTTAGCTTGCCACTGAAAGCGACAGTGAAACGCAGGATTTGTAACGTGCTTAAACAACATTTCGAGTAACGCATCACTTTCCGTTCGAGACATACCTCGAATTCGCTTCGTAAACCCGGAATTGACAAACAATGCTTGCCGTCCTGTAATGGGATGGGTGCGCACGACAGGATGAACCGCGCGTGGAAATTCGCGTTGTGGCTTGTGGTCTCCGTATTGGTGCGTATAGTCGGACACGTGATGCGCCTCTAGACCGACTAGCAGGTTTTGAATCGGTTCGCTCAAAGCTTCGAACGCGGCGTACATATTCGCGAACAGAGTGTCGCCTCCTTTCGGTGGCACGTGATGCAGATGCAGAATCGAACCGAGTGGTGGCTCTTCATCCGCGGAGACATCCGAATGCCATGTAGCACCGTTTTGTATGTGAGAGTCTTTGTCGGTGTGGACCTTCATGAGTTCAGGATTGTCGTGCAAAAATGGTGCAGCGGGGTGAATGTGCAGTTTTCCAAAACGCCGACCGAACTCTAGGTGTTGCTCCGGCGTAAGGTGTTGGTCACGGAAGAACAAAACCAGATGCTTCATCCATGCGTCATGAATTTGCGCAAACGTTTCCTCTGATAACGGTTCGGCTAAATCAACGCCATTGATTTCTGCGCCGATCGTAGGAGTTAGTGGTTCGACTTCGATAGCTTGGGTCATTGGTGTCTTGGCGCGTTGATTTGGTACATGCGAGTTTGCAAGTATGAACTATAGGCAGAACCGGATTACGCAACGGCCATGATTATTGAAGTGTAGCGGGTTCGGACGCGCGCTAGTTCCGATCCAGCGAGGACGTCCTCAATCGTAAATTTAGGAGGCCAGCATTGTTCTATACTGCACCAAGCGACGCACGGTCGCAGTATTACGGAATACGAAGGATCAGTAATGGCAGCGTTGGACGGTATGCGCATCTTGGACATGACTCAATATGAAGCAGGTACGTCATGCACGCAGGCATTAGCGTGGATGGGTGCGGATGTGGTGAAGGTCGAAGCGCCAGGTCGAGGGGACCCGGGGAGAGGGCCGAACGGAAATGCAGAGTATTTCATTGTTTGGAATTCGAACAAGCGTAGTGTCACGATCGATTTAATGTCCGAGAAAGGTCGCGAGCTGTTTTTGGACTTACTACCTAAATTCGATGTCTTCGTTGAGAACTACGGACCTGGTGTTATCGAAAAGCTTGATCTCAGCTACGACGTCATGCGTGAGCGAAAACCTGACATCATCTATGCCCGTCTAAAAGGGTTCGGTTTGGAAGGACCTTGGTCGGACTACAAGTGTTACGACATGGTGGCACAAGCGGCTGCTGGAGCATTTTCGATCACGGGTGAAGCAGATGGACCACCTATGCGTCCCGGCCCAACGATGGGTGATGCGGGTACTGGCGTGCAAATGGCACTCGCTATTTGTGGTGCATACATACAGAAACAGCGAACTGGCAAAGGTCAGTTCATCGAATTGTCGATGCAAGAAGCAATGACGTATTACCTTCGAACCGCGACATCCGGCGGTCGATTCGGAGAACGACCAGCAGGCCGATCTGGCAATGGTGGTGGTCCGTATTCGAACCTCTATCCGTGTCAGGGTGATGGGTCAAATGACTACGTTTTTGTGATGGCGGTCACCGCCAAGATGGCGGAAGCCCTTGTTGGCGTCGTTGGCGATATTGAGGAAACGGGTGTTAATAAAGAAAAGACTCGAGAAGAAAAGATGGCGTTGCTTAGAGAAAAGGTCACTGAATGGACACGCAAACGGACGAAGTATGAAGCGATGCGAGAACTCGCTGAAGCTGGCGTTCCCGCGAGTGCTGTACTAACGACGCAGGATCTCTACACAAATCCTCATTTAGTGGAGCGCGGGTTCGTTCATGAAGTGGAGCACCCGACCCACGGTGCGATCAAACTGCTCGGTTGGCCCGTGAAGATGTCTGAAAGCACCGTACCGGTCAGACCCGCTCCGAAGCTAGGCGAACACACGAATGAAGTGCTGTCTGCGGATCTGGGTTTGTCAAATAACGAGATTGAGTATCTGGCACAGAATGCCGTCATCGGTAGTTGAAGCTCCTTACGCTGGCTCTCTTACGGAACGATCGAGCTCCAAGGTTTTCAAAACAAAGATCGGTGGTCAATAGAAGCCGACGTCAAACCTAGCATCGATCAGCGACTCATTTCAAAACGAGTTCCGCTCAGGGATGTGCGGTCAGTACTGCGTCCCATACGACATCCGATGCTAATTCCCCTAGTCCAGCACTCGACCACGGTGTCACATCGACTTCTCCGGTTGATACCATCCACAAGGTGTCGCCGTCGCTATCGGTTTGGAAGGGTTGAATCGCCCGTGACATTGAGCTATGTACCTGTTTAGCAACTTGATCGAGTGAGAATCTATCTGCGGATTGATTCGTAATAACAACCGTTAACGTCGTATTACCAGCAGGCGGCTGTATCTGAGTTTCCGCTGTTTCAATCATTCGTTCGATCGCCTTTATGAAGGTGATCCGTTCACCTGTTTCTTGATCCAAATGACCACGCACGACTTGGCCGTCACGATCTACGACCGCGCCCATCGCATTCAATACGACACATGCGAATACCTTGATACCTCCCGTCTCTGTAAACGCCGCACCTTGTCCTGCGTGTTCCATTCCGTGAAAGCCAATGGATTTCCCTACTGTTGCCGAGATGCCTGCACCGCGTGCGCCAAGTGGAAATCGGTTTGGAACGGCGTGCTCCAGTGCAGTACGACCAAGTCGTTTATCGGGATAGATGCTGTTATTGCGTATTCCGAAGTCGAAGATGATTCCGCCACTCACTAGAGGAATCGCTGTCCAGTCGGCTTTGTAGTCGTTCTTGGCGAGTAATCCCGCTGCAACGCCGCTCGCCGCTTCAAGTCCAAATAACGACCCTCCCGCGAGACTAATCGCATGGACGAATCCGTAGTCCCCGATGACTCCAGGTGATCCGCCTCGTACATCTACGGACATTCGTGCACCTTTTGGAAAATGGAAGACGGTAGCACCTGTTGGTCCGTCTGGATATTCTGCTATACCTACGTTGAATGAGTCGAAGTCATATTCGAGTACTCGATCGCCGAATTCGGTGCTTATTCCTAAGTCAGGATCGTCATTGTTCTTAGTGGCAGTTTGGCCGTATGCGTGGTTCACGGTGAGATGAGTGATAACGCAGAGCATTAGAAGAATCAAGTTTGTGCGCATCACATGCGATAGCGTCGTTCGTAAACGACTGTGCGATCGCACAAAACGTGAATGAAGAGGTTTATCAGAATGTCTAGGTTGTACCACGAGTATTAGCCTATCGGGAACATGGATCGCTGGTTTATTGAGTCGCTCATTTTGTACGTGCATGCATTCTGGAGCGAACCATCTTACTTCGTCGATCTAGAGCAACGATCGTAGGTCGACCAAGGGATCAGCGAGTTTTCTGGCGTCGACTTCCTTTCCACAGAGCTGTCGTGAAGCCATGAACTCACGAGGGGAGTTGATCGCATCCGCGCCCACTAATACGCCCTGTTTGATGTGAAAATCAGCAAAGGTGTTCGAATTGCGATCGCCACGGGTGACGGTCTCGTCACGGTCGCCCGCAAATCCGACCATTTGTAGTTTTAGGTCGTATTGATCCGACCAGAACCAGGGGAAAGTCGCATACGATGTAGGGGTTCCCGCGATATTAGCCGCTGCAACGCGAGCTTGTTCCATGGCGTTAGGTACTGACTCGAGACGCAGTCGTCGATTGATCAACGGATTCGGATGGTTCGTACAGTCACCAACAGCGTAGATATTGGCGTCTTCCGTTTCACAACGTTCGTTCACGCAAATCCCGTTTTCTACGCGAAGTCCTGCGTCGTCGGCTAATTCCGTATTAGGTCGAATGCCAACACCAACGATCACTAGATTCAGGTCGATTTTGGCACCGTCTGACACTACCAGAGATGAAACTCGCCCGTCGTCGTCACCACAGATTTCCGTCACTTGGGAGTTGAGATGGATGTCTACCCCGTGTTGTAGGTGCAAGTTTGCATAGAAGGTCGCGAGTTCTTCTGTTGCGACGCGCTTCAATAAGCGATCTTCCATTTCGACAACTGATGCGCTCATGCCGAGGTGCCGAAATGAAGCCGCAGCCTCTAATCCAATATAGCCACCGCCGATGATGCCAATCGTTGATGTATCGTCAATCTCGTTTACGATGGCATCTACATCATCTATCGTCCTTAATAGATGGACTCCGTTAAGCGTCGCACCTGGAATCGGTGGCAAAATCGGTGTCGAACCAGTCGCTAGGACGAGCTTGTCGTAGGTGAGTTCGTCTTCTCCGTCGAACTTAACTACCCGCTTGTCGCGGTCGATCATTCCTACTTTACGACCAAGCATGAGCGTCACGTTGTTTTTCTCGTAAAACGCTTCGGGTCGTAACGTAACTCGATCTAAACCTTGCTCGCCGCGTAGATATTCCTTGGTTAGGGGCGGACGTTGGTAAGGGACATAGGATTCAGACCCGACTAGCGTGATAGGTCCTTCATACTTGAGTTGTCGGAGGCTTGCAGCAACTTGACCACCCGCGTGGCCAGCACCGACGATAACGACTGACATTAGTTGGTGTATTTAGATTGCAGATTTAATAGTCGAACGGCTAACGCTTAGGTCTCTCGGGAGTCGGGAATTGGTGAATCTGAGTTCCGTCGCTCTCGGTTATTTTCGCCTCACCTACTTCGTTAACTTCATCGATTCGTTCTACGTTCGCGATAGGAATGAAAACGCGCTTCACTGAGTCAAACTCGTTCCGTAATTTGTCCTCGGTCGGATCAATTACCACCGAAGTTGGATTCGAGAACACGAAGTCTTCTAGTTCAAGAAATCCAAATAACTCGGCCCGACCTACGCTGCGCACGAAAACGTCGAAGATTTTGCCTTGATTGTGGAACAAGACGCGGTACACGCGCTCTTGTGACTCAGCCATAGGGGTATGTATTTAGGCGGGAATGAGCGGGTTTATTGTAGTTTCGTTTCTGTCGAAGACGTGAGGCTAATTATTCGATAGCCGTCAGAGCTCATCGAGCTCTTTTGCATCCCTAACCATGTTCCGCGTTGCGTACATCAAGCCCGCGAGTAGAACAACCAGCAATAGACTGCCAATTAGAAGGGCATAGTCCGTAGATGCGAGACAGAGATACAGTGCCGCATAAACGCCGATCAAGAGAGCTGCGAGACTACCCGAGAACTTTGCCCGGCGAGTACTAAACCATGCGTAGCCTACGATCAGTATGAGCAGAACAGAGGTAGCAACTAGATAAGACGCGACGAACCCGATGTGTTCCGAAAACGACAGTAACAGTAGATAGAAAAGCGCCAGTGCTGCGCCCACGATCGCGTACTGGATTACGTGAATCTTCACTCCCGTGATCATTTCGAGACAATAAATCGAAAGCAATGTCAGTCCGACGACGAAGAAACCATATTTGACTGCTCGAGTGACCATGCGATACAACGTAACCGGTTCATGGAACGAAAATCCCACGACACTCCCTTTCGTGACCCCCAGCCACTCGTTTTCGTCAAGTTCCGAAGCGAAACCCCGCGCCAATGCGTTTGACGTCCATTCTGCACTAAAACCTGATGGACTGATTTCGTAGCTGTCTGGGAGTTGGCGTCCTTCGAAACTCGGATGTGGCCACGAAGCGTTCATTACCAACGCGCTTTCATCGCCTACCAACGCTACCGATTGACGATTAGATCCTCGAGCGACAAGCTTCAACTGGAAGTCACCGCCAATACACTCGGATTTGTCCAGTCTCGCTTGAACGGGCTCGCCACCCCATCCCAAACGCTGGGAGGACGGTTCAAAATCGAGTTCACGTCCGGCAAAGTGCCCGCTAAGTGAACGAATGGTCTGTGAGTATGAGAGCGCGATCTGAACCGAACAGCTTTCGATGTCGGCGATATCGACATTGCGACGTTCTGCAAATTTCACCAAGTCATTCTTGAACGACCCGTCAAGCTGGAGAGTTGCGACATAAACCGGTTTCTTGAATATCCCTTTTTGGCGCTCTTCGTGTTCCGATGCGGATTGAACAACCAATCGTCGCGGTGCAAGGAAATAGCTTTGCGTTTGCGTGTCTCTTGTGGTTGTGTCCGCACTTGCCGTAACGGGCGTACTGACTTTCAGTCGGAGAAACGGACCTATGAGTACTTGCTCGTCGCCCCATCCCTGAGAGATTTCCGCCGAGACCTCCTGTTCGTATTCGGAACGCAGCTCTACTACGATCCAAACCAGCGCGATCGGTACAGCGAGTGCGACTGTAAATGCGAGTACCGTAAATAGTCGGAAGGTGGGTGACGATTCGAATCTTGGGAGTTGCATCGATTGAGAAATCTAGATGACGTTGATTTAACGAGTCCGTAATAGGAGGATGCTTTCGCCTTTGACAAGAGTTCTCCTAGAGAATTGCGCAAATTGTCCTGTTCAAGGCCATTTTTAGGATTTACGCGAGCAGCTTTATCGGTGGCCGCATCACCGTTCTTCGCGTTAGCTATATGACGCTACGGCGTATGTTCTACGACACAGCTTCTGGTGTGGCAATCTCCAAATATTGATGACATTTACGCATAACAGACTTGCTCGAGCTCCGGCCCTCATATTAAACTAAACTATGCCGATATGAGACTTGCTAGTGTTGGTGTAGTACTCTTGTTGTTGATGGGTTGCGCATCGCAGCCTTACCATGTCACAGCGATCGATAAGCCCTCAAGAACAATCACTTCGACATGTTTCTATTCGAAACACTTGCGTTGCCACGTGTATGAGCACGGCGGTAAGTCAAATGAAGCGACCCAACTTTGCCGTCACTTGGGCTGGGGTGAAGATTCACTTCGAACCGGAAAGCCTCGAGTAATCGAAAACCCTTGGGGTATCGGCGGCAGGATTGAGCAAGACTTCAAGTGTTATACAGCGCTCGCCACCAGCTAGTAAAAGAAAACGAACACCTTTCTACTATTGCAACGTGGTTGAAGTAGACGGCGCTCTTTCCTTCATCGATTAGTAGGACTCACGGTCTGGTCCCTCATTTCGAAATCACGGCGTTTGAGGCTCGATGCGTTCTTCTCACGTTCGACTCCATAAATTTGAAGTACGTTTGTCGATTTGCGACCCGCGTTCCGGTATTTTGAATTGGAATGACGTAGCGTAAGCAAAGCACGATCGTGCACTCTTTAGGTACACTTGCGGCTTCTCCGTCGACTGAAAAATGATCGCATGAATCTCTTCATCAAGACACATGGATGTCAGATGAACGAGTATGACTCGGACCGCATGGGTGATCTGCTCCGCGAGAGCCATGACGCTCAGCTAGTCTATGATCCTTCTCAAGCAGATGTCATACTGCTCAACACCTGTTCCATTCGGGAGAAAGCGCAGGAAAAGGTTTTTCATGAATTGGGTCGGTGGCGTCGATTGAAAGATTCGAACCCGAATCTGTTGATCGGTGTTGGTGGCTGTGTCGCGAGTCAGGAAGGGTCTGCGATCACCGAACGTGCACCTTACGTCGATATGGTGTTCGGACCTCAAACCTTGCACCGTCTGCCAGAAATGATCGATGAAGCGAACAAGCAGGTGCGGCCGGTCGTTGATATCAGCTTTCCTGAGATTGAGAAATTCGACCGGCTCCCGACACCGAATGCTGGTGGTGTGTCGGTTTATGTCACCATCATGGAAGGGTGTAGCAAGTACTGCTCGTTTTGCGTCGTACCGTATACGCGAGGTCCAGAAGTAAGTCGCGGTGTTAGCGACGTTATGCGCGAAGTCGTAAGTCTTGCCCACCAAGGGGTGCGCGAGATCAATCTGCTTGGCCAAAACGTGAATTCATATCGAGGTGATCTAGACGGCGCTCAAGTAGATCTGGCGGAGCTGATCCATTACGTTGCGCAAATAGACGGCATTGATCGGATTCGATTTACGACCTCACACCCGATTGATTTTGGTGATCACCTTATCGAGGCATTTGCAAGTGAATCAAAACTAGTCAACCATCTGCACCTCCCGGTTCAATCCGGCTCTGATCGCGTACTCAGTGCGATGAAACGCAACCACACCATCCTCGAATACAAATCCAAGATTCGAAAGCTGCGGAAGGTACGTCCGACCATCGCACTTTCTTCGGACTTCATCGTTGGATTTCCCGGCGAGTCTGAAGAAGACTTTCAAAAGACGATGGACCTGGTTGAAGAGCTGGACTTCGACACCTCATTCAGTTTTATTTATAGTGCGCGACCTGGTACCCCCGCAGCTGATCTAGCGGATGAAACATCTTCGGAGATAAAGAAAGAGCGATTGCAGCGTTTGCAGGATCGACTGCGGATGCAAGCAGAACGGCATGGGGACCGGTTGCAAGGCACGGTACAGACAGTGCTCGTGCATGGACCGTCAAAACGCGATCCGAACTATTGGCAGGGACGCACCGAATGTAATCGGGTCGTGAACTTCGCCGGGGAACCAATCGGTGACTTCGTGCAGCTGCGCATCGACGAAGCATTACCTAATTCGCTTCGCGGTACATTGGTTCAAGAATCTATCAACGTCTAATGCGCCGACCTTCCTTCACGAAATGTGAAGTTGAGTCGAATATGCTTAACGAACGTTACTTCTCTAAGAGTCATCAGATGAAGCAATTGGTCATTCTCTTGTGCACTTTGATCTATGCGTCGGCTTCGTTCGCCGAGGATGAATGCACTCCTTCGAAATGGGGCGCCGATGATCAAATCGGTAATCTCAATCTGATGAGCGCTGAGTCGGTGCTCGCCGCAGCCAGTCTCATCAAGGAAGGAAAGGTATACAGCCTTGGGATCACGATTGACAGCACAACGCCTGCTTTCCCACCGCGTGGCATGAACGTATACGTGGTGCAGCCGGGGCAGCAGCACGAAGGGCAGCCGTACCCCAACATGACCTACAACGATGACATCATTTCTGGGTGGTTCGGTATCGGTTCACAACTTGACGGTCTCGGCCACATTGGTGATGCTGATGGTGTGTACTACAACTGCAATGAGTCCACCGACATAGCGACGATCACCGGATTAACGAGGCTAGGCATCGAGACGGTGCCGCCGATTGTTGCACGTGGCATCGTCCTAGATATGACCGGTCACTTTGGCGTCGATTCAATGGAATCTGGTCAGATGTTTACGGTCGAAGACGTGCAAGCCGTTGAGGAAAAGCAAGGAACGCCGATTCAGGAAGGCGACGTGGTCTTGTTCCATACCGGTTGGACCGACGCGAAGCTGGAATCCGAACCTGACGTTTGGGTTGCTACAGAACCTGGTCAAAGCGAGGAAGTGGCAACCTACCTGGTTTCGAAGAACGTGGTGGCGGCTGGTGCGGATACATGGGGTCTGGACGTCGTACCGCCTCAGCATGAGAATCGTCCGTTTCAAGGGCACGTCATACTGCTACAGGAAAATGGCATCTTCATACTCGAGACCATGAATACAGGTCCATTGGTAAGAGATGGCGTCCACGAGTTCCTGTTCATATTGGGACAAGCCAAAGTGCGTGGCGCGGTGCAGATGTATATCAACCCGGTGGCCATTCACTGAAGGCATGTAACTCCAGCAAATCGCAAGATACGATTTGCCACGGTTTTTCCGCAGGTTATCTACGATAATTTGCACTTCGTAAGTACATAGGAGTACAAACGCTTTTTGAGCGACGATTCACTCGAATCAAGGTCAACTAAAACACTCAACCTACAACCTAGCGATGCAGGACGGCTCGCGACCTTGTGCGGGCCACTTGACAGAAATATCCGTCAGCTGGAACAGCGGTTAGGCATACATATCAAGAACCGCGGTCACGATTTCCAGCTGGAAGGTCCACAAGAGGGCGTACGCAAAGGCGAAGCGCTACTCACCCACCTCTATGCTCAGATAGGCGCCGGCGCGACTCTTGACGCCAAGACGCTACATCTGTATCTACAGGAAGCCGGCGTCAACGAACTTGTCGATGGCTGGAAGGGAAACGGAAATAGGGATGGCGACGGTGACGGTACGCATCTCAAGCTTTGGCAAAAAACCGTACGACCACGAGGACCTCGACAAACGCAGTTCGTCCGTGACCTGCAATCGGACGACATTGACGTCAATTTCGCAATCGGTCCTGCAGGGACCGGTAAGACGTATTTAGCCGTTGCGTGTGCGGTTCAGGCGCTTGCCAGCGATCGCGTCAAGCGAATCTTCCTCGTAAGACCCGCTGTAGAGGTTGGGGAGAAACTCGGGTTCTTGCCAGGTGATCTCAGCCAGAAAATAGATCCGTACATTCAACCTCTGTACGACGCACTGTTCGAAATGGTGGGCAATGAACGCGTCGAACGATTGATTGACCGCAAAGTCATTGAGATTGCACCGCTCGCGTACATGCGCGGTCGTACGCTTAATGAGGCATTCATCATCCTTGATGAAAGTCAAAATACGACGATCGCCCAAATGAAGATGTTCCTGACGCGTATTGGCTTCGGTTCAAAGGTTGCAATCACAGGCGACCTTACTCAGATCGACTTAGGCGGCAGTCATCAAGGTCAGCGGTCGGGATTGGCTCACGTATTACCGATACTAAAAGACATACCTGGCATCCACATAACGCGGTTCAATTCGCGGGATGTCGTGCGGCATCCCATCGTGCAACGCATCGTCGATGCGTATGACCAAGATGATCGGCAACGTCAGTAATATGGTGACATCTTCACAAACAGAATCTGTGTCGCGTGAAATCGTGATTGATCGTGCGAACACGTCTGACATTCCGAGCAGATCGATGATCCGCGATTGGGTCGAGCTAGCTAGTGAAGAGAGTCAAGGCGATGTGTTCTTGAACTTCGTAACTTCTGACGAAAGTCGACGGTTGAACCAGGCGTTCCGGAACATTGATGAACCCACGAACGTACTTTCGTTTCCTGCACAACACGACGACGTACTAGGCGATGTTGCGATCTGTCTCGATATCGCGAAAGCGCAAGCCGAGGCACAAGACGTCAGCCTGGACTCGCACCTGGCGCATCTCGTCATACATGGCGTTCTTCATCTGCGTGGATTCGATCACGTTGACGATGAGGATGCAATTGATATGGAACGCAAAGAGGTTGCGTTGCTCAAGTCAATCGGAGTGGCAAACCCCTATGAGTGAAAGCGAACAACGCACGCCGTACGTGAAGCGGGTTCGAGATCTGTTTCGTGGCGCGGTTCGCAAGGGCGTTGACTTAACCTTCGAGCGGAAGTTCCGCAGTCTCGTAGATGAGGTATTCGAAATTGGCAACGACTTCGACCAAGAGGTTGTTCCATTGATCCGGAACCTCCTTGAGACATCGACAAAAAACGCACACGACATCATGGTGCCTCGCTCGAGAGTCGTCTCATTATCGAAAGATATGAGTCTTGAGGATGTACTGGACGTTATCAAGGCAACGGGTCATTCTCGCTATCCATTGATAGGCGATGATCCGGACTCGATGATTGGACTCGTCTACGTTAAAGACCTCCTGGCATCGCTGCCTGCCGGAAATTCAGACGGTAGCTTCGACATCAGTGCATTACGTCGAAACGTCAAAGCCGTACCGCAAGATCAAGGCATCGTCGCGCTTTTGGAAGAGTTTCGTAGGGAGCGCGTGCATCTCGCGGTTGTAGAAAACGAGTACGCTCAGATTGTCGGTCTTGTGACGATGGAGGACGTATTTGAAGAATTCTTCGGCGACATTCAGGACGAACACGATCACGGTGATGAAGCCGATTCGTTGATGGTTCATGACAACGGCGGCGCTAAACCGGAACACAACGGTCATTCAGACGTCAGTGCCGACTTGTCGATCGATGAATTCAATACATTCTTCGAAACGGATTTATCGAACGATTTAAACAACACCATCGGCGGGTATCTCGCAACCAAACTTGGTCACGTACCTGTGACTGGCGAGAAAACCAAGGATGGGGATTTGCGTTTTGAAGTGCTCGAAGCAACTGAACGCCGCATCGTCAAGATACGCGTAACGAGGAACGGTCAATAGGCGGGTCGAAACTCGCATTTTTGCTTCCGCTGATATGCGGAGCGATCTATCCGCTCGGCTACGCTCCCTTTGAGCTTTACCCGGTAACTATCCTTGCTCTTGCGGGGCTTTTTTACAGTCTAAATCACGTTCGCAGGTATCGAACGGCATTCCTTTTTGCCTGGTTGTTCGGTATTGCGAAGTTTGGCGTTGGCGCTTCCTGGATCTATGTTTCGATTCAGCAATACGGCTCCGTTCACTGGTTGGCTGCGGGCGGATTGGTTGCGTTATTTGTCTGCCTCATCGCTCTTTTAACAGGGCTTGTCGGTATTGCGACCCATATACCGCCACAAACTCGGGAACGGTTCCCCACACTTGATACCGCGCTATATCGGTGTTTTCAATTCGCGTTTGTATGGCTCGCATATGAGTGGCTTAGAAGCTCGTTGTTGACGGGGTTTCCCGTTCTCGATGCTGGCTATGTGCTCATCAGCACACCATTTGACGGATTAGCGCCGATTCTCGGTGTAAAAGGGATCAGTTTCGCGATTGCGTTCGTCGCAGCTGCCCTGGTATCGGGATGGGTGACGTTGGCGGTTGGCGCGATTGTCGTTTTCCTATGCACTGGGTTAGCGTTGATCGACTACACCGAACGGCTTGAACCACGTCAGGTTGGCATCGTGCAAGTCAATATTCCATTGACCGAAAAATTCGAAATGGCGCGTCGTGGCCACACATTGCGAATCTACTCCCAGTTAACACATTCGCTGCGCCCCAAAGACTTGGTGTTGTGGAGCGAAGCCGCATTTGTGTACGAACAGACGAGGATGCGAAGAACGCTTGAGATCGTACGTACTACGTCCAATCACAAGTACGTTGGGACTGGGTATATAGAAATCGACGATGAGCTGATTTACAACTCGCTGTTAATTTCAGGGGACGATGACGCGAACTATCGAAAACTGCGACTTGTGCCTTTTGGGGAATACGTCCCGTTTCGCTCAATTTTGCGACCGATTCTTGGATTTGCGAACGTACCGTACTCGGACCTCCAAGTTGGTGAACTTGAGGATCGATCGTTGAATGTCTCAGGACTACAGCTAGTCCCTGCGATTTGCTACGAGGCAAGTTTTGAGAACGACGTTCGGGATGCGATGCGCCAAACCAATGCAGATGCAATCGTCGTGGTCAGTGAGGATGCCTGGTTTGGCGATTCACTAGGTCCTCATCAGAACTTTGAGATGGCACGAATGCGTGCGCGGGAGCACGGGCGCTATCTTGTGAGAGCCGCCAATAGTGGCATATCTGGCATCGTCGGACCTGATGGCGAAGTGATCGCTCAGGCCGATCAATTCCAGCGTACGACGCTCGAAGGTCAGATATTCACGATGTCAGGTAAGACGCCATACACGAGATTTGGCGCTTTGCTCATGAATGTACTGATGATCTTCGGTGTCTTTTGGATTACCGTAAATAGATTAATAGGATGGCGACAGGCTACTAAAAGACTGCCGTTCTAAGAAATCCCAAGTCGTGTCGACTATCGTCCTCGAATTTCCTCGATAAAGTCATCCGTACGGTCGAATTCAAAATCCGTGAGAATCCCTACCAAGCTATCGACCGGATGCGAACCTACAAAATTTTTCCTTAATAACAGTCCTTTCTTGGTTGGCACGAATTCCACCTCGTCGTGAGGATTCAATCCGAACCTATCCCTTAGCGATTTAGGGATTGTGACTTGGCCGCGTTTCGATACTCTCACGTCATTCGTCCATTCGTCGTATGGAGTTCGATTGCCTCAAATATGGGGGCTCTGTCCGATTTCCGCTAAGACATTGTTCGAGATTTTTTAGAAGCTCTATCCTCGTAGCTCAGAGAGCATCGAAGTTAACCGGTTGCTAGGAAATTACCGTATTGAGAGAATCGGGTGTCTTGACGGGTGATAACCTCGATGACGGTGACACGACCTTCGGCATTCTCGCGCTGAGCTGTTTCTAGAGCTGGAACAAGCTCGCGGGGATCTTCAACTTTGATACCCGTTGCGCCCATGGCTTTGCCGAGGTCGGCGTAGTCGCCGGTTTGGTTACCGGCACCGTATTTCTCCATCGCGACCGGCATCTTCGTGTCATATCCTCCCATCGTACCGTTGTTAATGACGACGGTCGTAATCGGCACTTCTGCGCGTACGGCGGTTTCGATTTCGGTTCCGGTATGACCGAAAGCGAGGTCGCCCATGAAGTTCATGCAGTACTTTTCGGGAGATGCGAGTTTTGCACCGATTGCGAGCGGGATGCCGTAACCGAGATGGGTCGTCTTACCCCAGCCAATGTATCCTCTCGGCAATGTCGCCTTGTAGAACGGCATGATCTGGTCGCGGGGATTGCCGGCGTCGTGGGTAACGATGGAGTTTTCGTGATCGACGATGTTGTTGATTTCATTGATCACGCGGTACGGGTTCACCGGTGTCTCGTCCGACGTAAGTAGAGGTGCCCACTCGTTCAACCACTCAGCTTTCGTGTTCGCGATGTCGGACTGAAGCGTCGTATTGGTTTCGCGACCATTGTCGCCGACTTGAGCCTTCACTTCATCGATCATCGCTTCAAGTGTCAGCTTGGCGTCGCCGACCAACCCTAGATCAACATCGTAGTCCTTGTTGATGTCTTCTGCCGAGATGGTGGAATGGATCAGTACTTTGTTGTTCGGGATTTCCAATCCAAATCCTGTACGAGTTAACCCTGAACCAATGGCGAACAACACATCAGATTCGCCAAGCCACTTGTAGACAGCCTTAGGTGCCGTGCGGTTAGCCGAACCTAGAGCTAGTGGGTGGTCGTCAGGAAACGCGCTTTTCCCTTCCATCGTCGTGATCACGGGAATCTGTGCGAGTTCCGCGAGGGAGCGCAGCTCATTGGTCGCGTCAGCGTAAAGTACACCTTGTCCGACCCAAAGAACAGGATTCTCCGCGTGCAGTAGCGTTTTAACTGCGTCCTTGACGTCGCTGGTGTTCGGTGAGGTTCGCATGACCTTCGTAGGCCGATAGGGCGGGGCATCTGCAGGGACTTCCTTGCCCAATACGTCGCCGTGCATTTCGACAACGACTGGTCCAGGACGACCATGCTTCAGCGCATGGAATGCACGTCGCATTTCGCGGCTTGTTTGGCCGATTTGGTCGATTGAAATCGCGAGTTTGGAGACATGCGCGTAGTTCTTTACAGCGGAAAAGTTCGGCGCGATATCGTAGCTACCAGTACCTGAACCGCCAGGCAGGAACAGCAACGGTACCGCCTCGCCCCAAGCCTGCGCAATACCGCCGAATGAGTTCTCTACGCCCGGACCCGATTGAGACGCGAATACGCCGACTTGCTTTCCAGCCATCGTGCGCGCGTAGCCGTCTGCCGCATTGATCCCGCCGCGTTCTTGACGAAAGACGATTGGACGAATTCCTACTCGAGCGGCAGCCTCGATCAGCGAATTGGCAGGGAAGCACGCCATCCATTCGACGCCTTCAGCTTTCAGACATTGTGCGATAAGGTCAAATCCGTTCATTACTTCGATCTCTCGTTCTTCAGTTTGGTCCAGGTGAGCTCAACATTTTCTCCGCATACTGTATCGCGTGCCTGAGAGAATCAATTCGCGCAATACCTTGCCAAGCGATGTCGAAGGCTGTGCCATGGTCTACAGAGGTTCGGATGATAGGCAAACCCAATGTCACGTTTACGGCTCGGTCGAATGCAAACAGTTTCATCGGTGCGTGACCTTGGTCGTGATACATGCAAATTAAGGCGTCGAAACGGTCAAGTTCAATTGCCTGCCGGAATACGGTATCGGCGGGATAGGGTCCGCTCACACTCATTTTGCGGGATTTGAGTTCGTCGATGACAGGTTCAATGACGTCGTGTTCTTCAGTACCGAACATGCCACTTTCACCCGCGTGCGGATTCAGCCCACAGACGCCGATTCGCGGTTCGGCAGTGAAATGCCGAAGCGCGTTGTCAGTCAACTCAATTGTCCGACTTAAGCGTTTAGCTGTGAGTCGCTCGATTGCTTCTTTCAGCGAAACGTGCGTACTTACGTGGCTTACTGCAACTTCGTCAGTCGCGAGCATCATCACGACGTCGTCAACTTCGCATATTTGCGCAAGAAGCTCTGTATGACCCGTGAATGTTGGGTGGCTGCGTTGAGTCGCTTCCTTATTCATCGGCAGCGTGACAACGGCGGAAACCTCTCCACGGAGTGCAGCCTGCGTGGCTTGCGTCACGTATTGATGAGCCGCGTCACCAGCAGCCGCGTTCAGTACTCCAGGTGTGAGGTCTGATGCCTGCAAACAACCGCAGTCCCATAGGTTGAGCTGGTTTTCTTTAATATCGTCGAGACTAGCGAGGCAATTGATCGGAACCTCAATTCCTAAACACTCAGCGCCGGCTTTGAGGATGGATAGATCGCCGAATATCACGCAGTCAGTCGGTAAAGCTCCGCCAATGAACGCCCGAAGCAAAATTTCTGGACCGACTCCAGAGGCGTCGCCCATAGTGACCGCGAGTGGAATGCACGGGTCTGACAATTAGGTTCTCTATTTCGGTTTAAAGCGTCGTCAGTTTAACCCTAATGGCGTTCGCTTGTTCAAGTCTTACTATCGGTGTGGGTTTTAGCCTAAATACACCCGTGTTATTTCGATTCGGTTATGACCTAGTTCACGGCTGATTTTTAGTCGCACTTCCTGATCAATCTTTTGCTGAGTCTTTGTAAGTTCTGAGAATTTAGGACCGCCTGCCGAGGGTGAATGCCAACCGGTAAGCCGCTGGTATCGACGTTGGGCATAGCCGTGTCGCAGACCATGTAGATTGTTTAATCCTGCTCGATGCGTGGAATAGTCGTAGCGCTTTAGTTGGTGCTTGAATAGAGACTCGGCTGGTATCAGAGAGCCGGAACCGACGAACTCAGACGCATGATTAAGAAGTTCGCGCTGCGACGGTTCGGCGACCGGGATATCGCGTGGTCGTCCACCCTTGGTCCACGAACCCTTAAGGCGAATATACGTCTCTTGATCCGCATAGCTCGGTCGGAATTTGATCGACTCTTCACGACGTAGTCCAAAGGCTTGTTGGAGTCGTACGCTCATACGTACGTAGTCGTTCTTGATGCGTAGGAACGCGTCTTCACTCAGGAACTGTGCCTTGTCTTGTGGTGTATGGTCTCGTGCGGGTATGCCGTAGTCATCATTCTTTGGGTGCATGATGTGGGTCTTACCCACTTTCTCAGCCCACCAGCGCATGTCGGCCATGTAGTTCCGCAATGTCCCGGGTCCGATGCCGTTCGCAATCCAATGTTCGACCAACGCCGTAACGTGTTTGGGTTTCAAGGAGCTTGCATGCATGTGGTGAAACCCAAGATCATGGAGCGTATTTGCATGCCGTTGCATTCTGGAGTATCGCTGACCTCGAGTGGAATAGCTGCCGTCGCGATTGCGACGGCAGAGAGTCAATAGCTCGTAGTTCAGATCTTTCACGGCGCAATTTCAATGGTGAGTGTAAATGACAT
>JAPOVV010000076.1 GCA_026707945.1 Gammaproteobacteria bacterium
GTATTTCGGACAAGACGATTTGCATCCTCGATGCGTGGCGCAAGTTTTACGATGTGGGAGTGGGCGAGAATATCGAGGATGCTCATGGCATAGATATGTTGGTTGTCGAACCTCTCTGGTTTCGGTTGCGGGGCGGGTTAGATGACTTGCAATCTCCTAATTTGGAGGAAGCGGTTAAATCCTACGAAGATCACCCTGCCAAGCATAAGATTGTGTATTGCAGTGAGTTTGCGTTCATAAAGTTGCCGAAGGAGTTCCGCGACCGCATCATTGAAGCATCGTCTGTAGTAACAACGAATTGTGATTATCAACGTGACTGTTTTCGAGCGTTAGGAATCGAAACAATTCGGTTATGCGATCCTGTAGACGAGGAGATTTACTACTCATCAAAGTTTTCTGAAAAAACACTGTCGATTATCGCTGGCGGTAGGATCTCGTCAGTCAAGAACATAGGAAAGATAATTAGATTATTTGAAGCCCTCAAAGATTATCCTATCGAAACGATCTATATTGGCGATGCCAGTTTGTGGGGAGAACAGGATAAACGCGATTTGCGATTAGAGAGAGAGATTGGACAAGTTGCCGATGTGCATCATCATAATTTATCGCAGGCGGACTTAGCATCGGTGTTAGCCCCCATTTCTTACGGTGTAATGGATACAATCCACGATTCGTGTTCAGCTTTCAACATTATCCTATGTATGAGTGGAATACGGTGTTTCTACGGGCTGCATGGTGCATGGCAGGGCAGACCCGGCGTTGGCGGGTTAGATACAGTTCAGGATTTTGTTGAAGCAATCAACGAATCAACGCTTACTGATGAACATATCGGCGAATCGCAAAAATGGGCAATAGACAACTATTCTAAGCAAGCGTTCCTGAATGATTGGACAGACTTGAGGAAACAGATATGTTAGAATCTATAAAGACAATTTTGAAACTTACGGTACTTCAAACAAAGAATCGAGAGGAAGAACTGTATTATGTCTATAGGTCGGCTGAAATTAGCGATGATGTCGTGGAGAATCTAATAAAATGCGGGCAGATTCTAGACAGATTATACTTAAACGAGATTCCCTTTATTACTGTTGTATCGGAAGCCGATGAAATCGAATGCGCCGAAATCGGTTGGGGAATCTATATGCCCTACATCGAAGATTTAGAGGCCTTTCTCGAATTGGATTTCGATATAGTTTTGTTTAATCTCCAAGCACATGATATTGTTTTGTCTAGTGACATTGAAGGGACTATCTTTGACATCAACAAATTAGATGTTGTGAATTTGCACAAGGAACATAATCTTCATGTTTATTACACCAACTAAGAAGAAGGTAGTTACTGTCATTGCTTTGAGAATTGCACGAAATCTTAGTTACAATCGGGTGCCTGCGGATACTTATCGGACGAATTGGCAACGATCGCGTCCGTCTGACGGTAGATGGCGACGTCAATAGGAGTATGAATGAAAACGGATTGAATGGATTTAAACCGGGTATTAGTAGGCTAAAGTTTTTTTATTATTTATGAGGTGAAAAATGCAAAACTATCCATCTTGTGCAAATTGTAATTATTCGTTGCACAATCTCAAGGGCGATTTAGAGTGCCACTTTGATTCGCCACCGTTTGAAGTTGTCCATCCTGTGAACTGGTGTGGCAAATACGACGCATCGGATTCACGGCGTCATAATGAACGGAAGGAGTGGTATAAGTCCGAGTTAGAACGCTTAGACGCTGAAAAGAAGGCAGAGGCAAACCGCAAACGTCAGGAAACCAAAGCTAAGAATAAGGCTTCTAAAAAGGGAGATGATGCATCTAATGAAGCAGAGTAGGTACAATTTTGGTGTCTCCCCATGATTGTTAGGGGATTTACCAAAAACGTTCTCTGTCAAATTGGGGATACGATGAAAATCGTGTCCCCTTTTTTTGTGCCCGTTTGCCGTGAGCCAAAAATACCAACTATAATTTATTCCGACAGAGACACAAACGGACAGGGAATAAGACAGATGGCCGAAAACTTTGGCAATTATAATGAACTAACAAATGCCGTTGACAACCTTTACATCAGAACATTGCAGGCTGAGGCCTTAACCAATCTGTCCTCGCTTGGCAAGATTCTGCATTCAATGGCACTTACTCGCACCGGCGCGACGGGGCCCGGTATCCCGATTATCGACGCGCTTGGTATACCTTCTGCGATTCACTACGACGGTTGGGACGCAGCCGTTCCTCTTGAAGTTGCTCCCGGTACAGTTACGCACTCTGCAGGCTGGTCAAAAGCCTCTCCACCAGTTTTGAT
>JAPOVV010000094.1 GCA_026707945.1 Gammaproteobacteria bacterium
AAAACAAGCTGTCCGTTCCTCTTAGAGTACGAGAGACCGCGGAAACGTTATGGAAGATTTATGTAGGAATGACCGCGTTATGTGCTTTGAGTCTGTGGCTTGCGGGGATGACACCCTTCGATGCAATCGCACATTCGTTCTCAACAGTAGCTATAGGTGGATTTTCCACTCATGACGCGAGTATTGGATACTTCAACAGTACGGCGATTGAGTGCGTTATGATCGTGTTTATCGTGATCGCCGGCTGCAACTTCATGCTTCATTACGCGGCGCTTCATCGACCAGGGAGACACTCCGGCCGTATTTCTCACTTTTTTCGTACGTACACTCGCGATGCTCAAATAAGGTTTTACTTTGCGGCACTAATTTTCACTTGCACGGTCATTTGCATAAAGCTCGCCCTCGATAGCGACTATCACGGAAATCTTTTGAGAGAAGGTATATTTCACTCTGTGTCGTTTTTAACGACCGCGGGATTTACGACCGCTGATTTAAATGCTTGGACTAGTATGGCTCCGGTTGTCCTGTTATATGTTAGCTTCATTGGCGCCTGTGCAGGATCCACTGGCGGTGGTTTCAAAGTATTTCGCATTGTCATATTGTTCAAACAAGGGGTGCGAGAAATCCAGCAACTTCTCCATCCCGGGGCGATTTTTCAGGCTCGAATGAACGGTAAGAACATCAGCGACCGCATGTTGGAATCGACAGTAGGCTTTGTGTCGGTTTACGTTTTGTGCTTTGCGGTTTTACTCGGCGCGCTAATGTTTGTATCGTCACTCGACTTGATCACCGCGTTTTCGGCGGTGGCTGCCTGCTTAAACAACTTAGGCCCGGGCTTAGGAGCCGTCGCGACGAACTATCATTCGCTAGCAGATTTGGATAAGTGTATCCTCATTTTTGCGATGATTTTAGGGCGTTTGGAAATCTTCACTTTGCTCGTCCTATTTGCGCCAAGGTACTGGCGTCGCTGACGAATCTATCTTAGATGTTCCACGTGGAACATCTTGTAGCAACATTATTGGACGGTCTTTCTAGTCCAGCGAGAACGAGACGTGAACCGTCCGAATGATTCCAATTTGATCACTGTGGAATGTGCACTCTTTACTTTGCGCGAGTCGACGTTGATGTCGTAGTACAAGTGGTTCCTAAAGAGGTACAACGAGTGATGTCGGACTTTGTTATAATCGAAAACACTCAATTTGACAGGAACAAGAAGTGCGAACGATTACCTTTTTGATTCCAACTGATCCTATTCGCCAAACTTGGCAAGGAGAAAAAGATATGTTTATGACTCAAAACCGCTGGCTAGCGGTGTTTTTTTGCCTTTGCGTTGCACCTATGGTTTCTGTTGCACAGGATGTTGACGATGATGAAACTGACGAAGAGGAAATGGAGGAAGTTATCGTCACTGGGAGTCGATTACCTACAGGATTCGGAGCTTCTCCAGTTTTTGAAATTACTCGCGAAGAAATCGACGCCCGAGGGCTCACGAACATAGAGGATATAGTTCGTTTCTTACCACAAAATTTTTCCACGATCACCAACGGGGGCAGTCTCGACAACCGTTCACCGCGGTTTCAGATCGGGTCCGTTTCACTCAATCTGCGAGGTCTCGGAGAGGGTTCGACACTGGTTTTAGTGAACGGCAAGCGTTTGGCGGCGTCACCGGCGGAGATGGGTACGTTTACAGACGTTTCCACGCTTCCTTTCAGCGCGATCGAGCGCGTGGAAGTGATGACCGACGGCGCTAGTTCCGTGTACGGGTCCGATGCGGTGGGAGGTGTGGTCAACTTCATCATGAAGAAGAACTATCGAGGAGCTGATGCTTCCTTACGGTACGAAAATAGTAGTTCCGGTGGCCACCGTACTGTCTTTGAACAGTCGCTAGGATATTCTTGGTACGATGGGAACCTGACAGCATCCCTAACCTGGCGTGAAGACGAACCAGTGTTTGCGCGTGATGCGGGACTCGACACGGACGGGGATTATCGCGAACAAGGCGGCCGGCTCTATCCCAACACCTTTGGGCAGCCTGGCGTGATCCTACGGTTTGGACTTCCATCAAACGCACCACCGAATACAACCTATGGGATTCTACCTCCTGGAGACGGAACAAGCTTCAGCCCAGATGATGTGATCTGGGTGTCGAATGAGGAGGTTGCCACGCAAAGCGGAAACTTCAATCTTCTACCTAAAGGACTTTCCGCGAATGCACCAGGCGAGGCGATACCAGCTTCGGAGCACTTATCGGCGTATGTTAGCTTCGTACAGGAATTCGGGGACAATCTCACTCTT
>JAPOVV010000056.1 GCA_026707945.1 Gammaproteobacteria bacterium
CTAAAATTAAACCCGGATAAATATTTGGAAAAACTGGAGGATCTTCTGGAACTGGTATAATGCACCAACTGCCGCTTGCGCACTTGCTGATGGTTTTCTATCTTTTACTTTGGTCAGGGAACAGCGGCGCACCATGGCACCGACCCGAGTTCGCCAAAACATCTCCATTTCGCGCAAGGTATTGCTCTTGCGCTAACATGTCACCGCCTGATTGAATCTGAGAGAGAAACCTTCAACTGATACTCATTCAAGCGCAATCCCTGGAGTGGCTGATATGAGTCTCGTTATTATCACCCTGATTGCAATTTATCTTCTGTTGTCCATGTTAGAGCTAACGAGTTTATCCCGTGGTCAAAGGAAATCTGAATGGGGAATTCGGATACTACCGCTGGCTGGAATTGTCCTGGCCAGTGCATTCATTCTTTTCAAACAACCGCTTATGTCTGTTACCGAGTTGATAGGACGAAAAACGATTCCATTCCCCGCCTCAAAACTTCATATGGATGACGATAGAGCTTCATCGGCGCGTGGAAGCTTCGGTACCGGGGAACGTGGAATCTTCTGGTACATACATCATTACTCCAAGCTCTACGAAGTCGACCCCCTGTTGGTGCGAGCCGTCATCGAGGTGGAAAGCAACTTCGATCCAAAAGCCGTTTCTCACAATGGCGCCAAAGGACTGATGCAAATCAACCCGATTACCGCCAAACATCTGGGCCTGAACGATGTTTTCGACATCGGAGAGAACATCGAGGGCGGCGTGCGGTATCTACGGTATTTACTCGAGCTGTACGGCTGGAATTTGCATATGGCGCTGGCTTCATACAACGCGGGGCCTGCCAACATCCAGCGGTATAACGGGATTCCTCCCTTCCGAGAAACACGCCGATATATCTTGAGGATCATAGAAGTGTATGAGCGCCTCAAAAGAACGAATAAAGTCTTCAATGATACCTCTCGACTTTCAGCATTACTCCGCCAATCGCCCAACACCCAGGAAAAAAATTGACAGCGCAATTCGCCAGGAAATGGCCGTAGCGTGGGCTTAAACCCAAAAGATTCGTTCCAATTCAGCAACGCCGGGGTTTCATGCAGCTTGTGGCGATGACGCATCAATCTGAAATCATATTGCCAAACCACAAGTGAGTTCTATAATTTACCATTCAAAGAAGCCCTACGCTCCAATTCATTAAAAGCGCATCGCACCAGGACATAGAATGCCGACCAGAGCCGCCTCACGAGCCACAAGAAAACGAAAAATCCTGAAACTCACAGACAGGCTATTGTCCCGCTTCGGCAAGCCAAAACGCACAAAGCGAAGCAACCTGCTGGATTCCCTGGTCGAAACCCTCCTCTCACAGAGCACGACCGATCATAACCGCGACATGGCGTTTGAATCCTTGAAAAAAACTTTTACCAGTTGGGATGAAATCGCCGACGCCCCTCAAGAGTCTCTTGCCCAGGCAATCCGTTCGGCTGGTTTGGGTAACCAAAAAGCCGGCAGAATCCGGGATTTTCTGAGGTGGCTACGCGAGGACCGAGGGCAACTCTGTCTGGAATTCCTGCATCATGAATCAGATGATTTCGCCGTGCGGTATCTCACCCGGCACAAAGGCATCGGCATCAAAACTGCTTATGTCACCTTGATGTTGGCTTCAAACCGGGATTTGTTCCCCATTGATGTTCACATTCACCGGATCATGATTCGCCTGAGCATCATCTCCGGGAAAACCACGCCTGAAAAATCTCACTCCGTCCTCGCACCACTCATACCAAAAGGCCGTGCTCACGAATTGCACATGAACATGCTGAGTTTTGGCCGAACCATTTGCACCGCCCGCAATCCCAGGTGCACCGACTGCGACCTGAGGCGAATGTGCCCCTATTATAAAGCCACGAATCCAGGACAACCCAAAGGCGGAGAAATCCATCCTTCGCAAAAGCAAAACAGCCTATGAAATGGATCCAGCTAATTGGTCCTGGTGAACTACTGGCCATCGCGTCTTCCATCACATTCTCGGTAGCGCAAACTTTTCTCAGACAAGGAATGAGGAGCGTAACTCCCCTTGCCGCCGCTTTGATAGTCAATGGAATCGTAAGCCTGGGCGGCCTCGTCTTATCTCTCTTAAACGGCACGCTTTTCACTTCCAAGGCAGAAGCCATCTTCTGGTACGCCGCCGTGGGCGCCGCGGGCCCCACCATAGGCAGATATTGCTACCTGGTGGGCGTCTCCCGTATCGGGCTCAGCCGCTCCGTGCCCATATCCTCGGCGGCCCCGATTTGGGGAA
>JAPOVV010000117.1:0-847 GCA_026707945.1 Gammaproteobacteria bacterium
TTGAAACGGTGTCATGACTTGGTTCTCTCAATGGATTTATAGGTGATTGTTCGGGTATTACGGTCGCCGATTACGATACCTTCTTCGTTTTTTCTTACTTCCCTAAAAACCTTGTATCCTTCCAAGATCGCATATTCCCACAAACTAAGGGGGCATTTTTCAACTTCATAACCTCGAACAAATCCCTGAACCACCTTTAGAAGATCAAAGGAAAGAGATTCTCGCCCCTCAAAGAAACCCTGATCTTTGGCTCGGGAGAATATCCATGCGCTCAGCCCTTCTTCAACGACCCGGGCTCTTCCTCCATCCTCGCCTTCGTCGATTTCTGGGCGGCTTTTTCGTTTCTGCTTGATAAGTCCGCGGAAAATCGGGGACCAGTGGAGAATGGCAGCGTATGACAGGTGAAACACATCATGGAATCTGTAGCCGTCGGGGTCCATTATGTTGTCGGTAAGAGGATCTCCGATAAAAACTCCGTTCCATCGCATATAACTTTTTCCTTCCATGCGCTGAACTATCTCAATCTCAAAATGTTCCGGCAGTCTTTCCTCAGGCGGGAAATCTCTGTCGAAGTCAGGCAGATCGGCTAAGTTGAACTCCAAAAAGCGTCCACGAACTTTCTTGATATTACTGTGAACGATTTCGGCAAACGGCACCTTCGCGGCTTGGACAATCCTAAGATATAGGTCTGCAAACATGCACAACAAATCTGTAGTTGTTTTGTTATGTCCTTTAACTGTGAGAAGTGAAGCGGCGGCTTCCCCAAGCTTCAAAGGGGGCTAGTCATTGGGGGTTTTTTTTCGGGGTGGTTTAGGATGTGTGGGTGGTTTGTGGTGTTGGTGTGTGT
>JAPOVV010000117.1:857-2271 GCA_026707945.1 Gammaproteobacteria bacterium
CTCCCCAAAGCTCAAACGGAGCACACCAAAGGGAGTATGGGCCCCGGCAGTGGCGATATGGGAGAACGGGCCATCAGATAAGTCGCTGGCGACTAGTATTTTCCCGTAATCTTCACCCCTGATTACGTTTGAAAAAATGTCCTCGATTTCGTAATTGAGTCGTCTGCACAGAGCGTTAAAATACCAGAGAGTGTCTCCTAGTTCCTCTATCAGGGCATCACGATACCCTGCATAGGCTTTTTCTTCCCTGCGAAGTTTTTTTGTGATAGCCATAACGCTGCCGACTTCTCCGAAAAGACCCAGCAGAACTGTGGACAGATCGTCCTCAGCCAAAGTATCGGTCAGTTCGATCCTTTGCTTATAATCGCACAGGTGAACCGAGTGCAGTTGCTCGGGTTCAATATCAGGTATTTGGAATTGGGGTTTGTCAGTCATCAAAGGCTTTTCACCAATCCAAGGGTTCACCAGTATAGCCGCTTGTATCTAACGAACGTAACCATTTGATAAATTCTTCGACCAGATCCGGCGAAAATTTATTTTTGTGACCGCTTCCTTTTTTGCGGATATCTTCGCCATTATAATTAAGGAATTTCTCTGGGATTTTAGGGCCTTCACCTCCCCAGTAAAAATAATCATTGCTGATCAGAACCCTGTCAGCCTGCGTATCACGGCAAAGATTATGGCAGTTTTGTTTGCCCCCTTCGTAGCTGTGATGGGAATTTTGCTGATGCCAGTCACCGGTTTCGTTCCTAAAGTAGATATTGTCTCCATAGCCCTGCTTCAAGCTTCCCTTAAGATTTGGCCTTTTGCGGCGGAACCTCAGGTCGTTCCAGTATTCATTGAATGTCATCACTTCCGTAACACACATAGCGTATACAAGGAACTCTCTGCGGTCCTGCACCTTGCCCCTGCCACTGCTGCCGGTGCCAATTATCCAGTCTCCTATCCCTGCTCCTTTTCTTATCTTCGGCTTGCAGGTTGCGAGAGTGCAGAAACCATAAAAGGGGTTGGGAGCGAATCCAAAATCCTGAGCAACTACGTACGAGAATAATCTCAAAAGACTCTTCCTGTTCCGCAGTTATATCGACTGATCTTGCGTTGAGGCCATTGCACACCGTCTGGATTTTCACAGTTTTCGATTTTCCCTTCAATCGCATCGACAATACGATCTCCAGTCCATCCGACGATTGCGTCAGCGTACTTGTCAAGTGCTTCTGGGAGTTCGCAACCTTTTTCACCATCTGCCCAGACACCAACGATACGCTTGTTTTCTTTCTGGGCATATTCAATTTCCCAGTTCACATAGTCACTATCCCTTGTCTCGGAAGAAATGTAGACAACAATAGTGGAACATTGCTGAATACGCGGAGCTAGAATCTTATACTTGATGTAGTCTTCCGACTCTGCGTTGTTG
>JAPOVV010000034.1 GCA_026707945.1 Gammaproteobacteria bacterium
AGAAAGTACAACGTGTCAAGAACAACCATTTACAACGTCCTGAAAGAAAGGGAGACCAGCGTTGAGCAGTTGATCTCAGACAGGTCGTATTCATGCGGAGATTGCCGCTACTGGAGACAGACGGACCACACTCCACTGGGAGTGGGGGCTGGCATATGCCGTCGCTTCAGAAGGCATGAGGAAAACGCACTTGAGGACGAGCCGTTCATACACACTGAAGGTCACATGAAGATCAACTTTGCAACACCCAAAGAGTTTGGATGCGTACTGGGGAAGACTCGTGAACCAAAAACAACTGATGTGGAAACTCAAGTTTCGGTACCGGAACAGTGAGGACGAGAGGAGAAGAAAAATCAAGGAGATGCGACTGAAGAAGTACACGATATCTAGGGGAATGTTCTTCGGAGTCAGATTTGAGGAGACTGGAATTATAGAGGAAATTTCATGAAGATCATAAACACGACGCCCCACCCTGTCAATGTCCGTTCTACGGATGGTGGGTTCGTGACCATCTGGGGAAACGAGTTCCCCAGCCGAGCAAGCATCAGGACTCACGTTCTGGGTACGACTGTCATTGACGGACATCCGGTTGAAATCAACAGGGTTGCCTATGGAGACGTGGAGGGTCTCCCCGACCCGCAAAGAGACACCTTTTACATAGTGAGCCGAATTGTGGCCGAAGCCTGCCCTGACAGGGTTGACCTGCTGGTGACAGGCAAGGCAATCAGAAACGGAAGTGGATCCGTTGTGGCCTGCGAGGGCCTGCGGAAAATTCACACCTAGGAGAAACATGGACGTCAAGTTGAAGATCAGCATTGGTGACGAGATTGTGTTCGAGGCCATAGACCTGGCGCTGGCCGGAGCCATTGGCTCTACGGTCGCTGCAGTCGGCATCCCCGAAGTCGAGTGCAGCGAGTGGTCCGAGAGCAACGACGAGGTTGCCACCCGGGAATGCCGCGTGGTCCTGAACGGGCAGGTCTGGGGCCATGGCAAGGTCCAGGGTTACTGGACGGACGACGAGGGACACATCATGGTCCCAGACGCAACGTCTGCCATTGAAGGCAAAGGTATCTCCGGATACCACGTATTCTTCACGCCCGAGAGGGTCAGCACGGACGACGAAGACCAGATCGACGTTGAGCAACTGAAGGAAAAGGATATGGCCAAGGAAGAGTGGCTCTGCATCAAGACCCTGGCGGCCTACATGCGCCACCTCGCCTCTGAGGAGTTCTAATCAATCTGCCGGGGAGTTCGGAGGCGGGCTCCCCGGCCCCTGGAGTGAATATGGACAGAGAAGTCATTGATATGCTGAATGAATGGACTGGCACCCTTCGCATCGTCAACCACCTGTCAGACGTCGAAAGGTTCCCCCACCTGACCATTGCCGACATGAGGAAAGCATTGGGCAAGCTCAAGGATATACGGTCCATGCTTGAGGGTACGTTCGACAAGGCGGAACGTGAGGCCGATAGAAAAAAGTTCGACAAGTGGGTGGAGGAGTTCCCGGTCACGGAAGGAGAGCGGGGCTGGCTTAATGTGAAGTACAAGTGCGAGGGGTGTGGACTTGAGAACGTTGTGGGGTTCCTGCCTTTGGGGGAGCCTGAAAGATTCCTGACCACATCCAGCTACGACTACTCGGATTGTTCGTGCATGAGCGACGGGAAGGTGGAACAGAGCCCTACTCAGGATCAGACCGAAGGCATGATGGCGGCGGCCTACAACCATGTCATGAAAAAGCTTGAGGAGGCAGAACATGAGAAAGCTAAACAGGAGAATCACGTTCAGCGAGACAAACTGGGACAACCCTGAATGGCCGGTTGTGACCGTCAGGGTGGACGGCCTGTGGCTGGTCGAGATCACAAAATGTGTAATCCAGTTTGACGACGACCCGGTGGAAACCGTGAACAAGTGGCACATATCAAGGGAAGGGGGATACAACAGAGACATTCAATTGTTGTACGACATGAGGCTTGACAGACGCCTTGACAAGGCAAAGGTTGCCTGTAGAAGGTTTTTGAAGGAATTTTTCAACAGTATTGACGAGATGGACATGTTCGAGGAGAACAACTAATGGGCCACTACCACTGCGAAGTGATCATGCCGCCCTACCCTGAAACGGAATGGAAGGAGAGGGTGGACGCCATCATGGCCCCCTTCAGCGAGCACGACGACGACTCCGAGCATCCCCTGTGGGACTGGTACGTGATCGGCGGACGCTGGAACGGGGAGAAGGTTCTAAGAGCACAGGACGAGGACAAGGTGGAGC
>JAPOVV010000054.1 GCA_026707945.1 Gammaproteobacteria bacterium
GGATGGCGATTGAATTCGGAGCTTTTGGATTATCGGAGTTTTCAACTCAGTCTTGACGCAACGTGGCGCGAGTCTTTCGACAAGCAAACCCCAATGGAACAAGGTGTGATGATCGAGAGCGTGATCCTTTGGTGAGGCGGCATGTCTTGACTTAATCGAACGCGAGTGCGTTTGAGGACGCAGCTAATCCGAACTGTGTCTAGGCACTCGCGTGGCTCCTGTAGAGCAAACTATGGGTGTTACGGGCAAGGGAAACGGAGACGGTCGGCGAAGGAAAACCGATCTTGGTAGAGAGTCGAAGTCGCATACGCGACTTCGACTCCTTTTGTATACCGTTCCATAGAACGTTTGCTGTCCCGTATACTCGATTTGGGATGCAGGAAATCGTCAACTGCTAATCGGAATCTTTTACTGGCAGAGAAGTACTCGGAAGTTCCGCGTAGTTTCGCTTCATAGCAGGGTCCTTATCCGCGAGCACTTTTAAGCTACCCCACGCGTGCGCATGCAACGTAGGTCCTCTAGGACCATATAGATATTCGCTAAATTCAGGTGGCGGCGCTTCCCCCCGCGCTGCTCTTTCCCCAACTTGTGTCAGGAGTTCCTGTTCACCCTCGTTGATAGGCAATGCGACAGGGTCTACTCGTCCGCCAGCCAGAGATTGAGCAAAAAAAGCGAGCATCTCCCGTAAGCGACCGGTCATTGATCCGCCGACATGGTCGGCCCACCGGACGAGGTGGTATTCGTGACGGATATCGTTATCCCACAGCACCCGATGAAGAAATTCAGCACCATCATGTAAATTAAGGTAGTCTTCATCGCCACACTCCAAGTAAATATTCAAGTTACTGTTCCGAATTGCCGCCGCATTGTCATGGACTTGACGTGCAGGATTGTCGGTGGGTTGAAGCGCAGGAGCTGGACCTCGCGTCCATGTATTGCGTGTAAAGTTCGGTAGTTCCGTAAGCGTCGGCTCAATCGATGGTTCCATTGCACCAACCGCGAGATAACGGGTTGGGTTTCGGAATGCGCTCTTGAGCGCGCCGTAGCCACCCATCGAAATGCCGCCGATCATGACGCCGTCGCGGTCGGTTCGGGTGTGGTAACGACTTGCCATGGCAACAGGCAATTCGTCTTCGATGAACGTCTCCCACGTTCCGAGATACCCGCTGAAGGCCGACGTTGAGAAAGAGACGAACACCATCGGTGGAATCACGTTCTGGTCGAGAAACTCATCAATGTAACGTTTGAGTTGGACTAGTTGGTGTCGGTCGCCTCCTCCCCCATGCAACCAGATAAGCAGTGGTAGTTGGGTTTCTGTTTCACGATCAAATTCGGGTGGTAATAGAACCGACATCGGGACCATAGCGTCTACTGCATCTGATTTCAGCTCGAACAGCTCAACGCGCATTCCCGCTGCGGCGTCCGGTATCGGGTTTTCCAACGCGTATGACCCATGTGGGAATAACACTGTTAGCACCGTGATGAAGATAAGACGAATGACATAACAACACAAAATAGTGGACCGAACTTTATTGAACATATAAAACGAATATAGTGGTGACGATTGAATAGTACATTCTCGGCCTTGTTTTCTCAGTTCAAGCAAGCAAGTTCTGTAAAGGACAATTTCACGGTGTGTTGATGACCGACGCGCACGTAGATCCAAGTAAGCCGGGCATACAGCGCCTTGCTGATTGCTAGATTAGATTCTGAACCTACGCAAATTTACGATTCTTGACTTGGCGAACTTCCTTTGTTTCCTCGCCCTATCGGGAAATTGCCTAAGCGAGTTAACGCAAACAGAATCATGAGAACGACAACCATGCTTGGACCGGCAGGCGTATCCCAGTAAAGCGAAGAGCCTAACCCACCAATTACCCCGATTGTGCCAGTCAAGGCTGCAAGTGCGGCCATGATTTCGGGGCTGATCGCAAATTTGCGTACGGTCGCTGCGGGGATGATGAGAAGCGCTACGATTAACAAGATTCCGACGATCTTAACGGCACCCGCAATTAGGATCGCCATCAACAAACCGAAAAAGAGATTGGCGCGCTTAGGTTTCATCTCGGCGGTCTGCGCGAGATCTTCGCTAACAGTCGACGTGAGCAGCTGCCGCCACAAAAACATCAAACATGCAAAGACCGCACCTCCTCCGATCCAGATCACCACCAAGTCGACGCGTGACACAGCGAGAATATCGCCGAACAACAAGGCTTCCAAATCCATACGCATATTCGGGAAGAATGACAAAACGACCAAACCGATTGCCAGTCCTCCGTGTGCCAGCAACCCCAGAAGCGTTTCAGTCGGAAGGTTCTCTGTACGATCTATGTAGTACATAACCACCACCACCGCGATCGACGAGATGAGGACTCCGAGCATAAAGTTGAAGTCGAAAACGACGGCGATGGTGATGCCGAGTAATGCTGAATGAGCGATCGTTTCGCCGAAGTAGGCAAGTCGTCGCCAAACGACGAAACAACCCATCGGACCAGCGATTAAAGCAACGCCAATACCTGCGATCAGGGATCGTATAAGAAAATCGTCGAATAACGCCATGGTCGATCTAACGACGTTGTGTATCTGCGCTAAGCAATGTCAATAACATCGTGTTCGTGAGGAACCAAGACCAGAAAATCGTCACCGGTGTCCATCGCCAGCTGCAAGTCGTGCGAGATGCACAGCACACCACACCCAAGTTCGTTGCGTATGCCGTCGATGACGTTGTGCAACTTATCTGCACCGGCGGCATCGACACCTTGCGCGGGCTCGTCAAGTAACAGCAGATCAGGGCGCGCTAGTAACGCTTGGGCGAGAAGGAGCCGTTGAAATTCGCCACCAGACAGCGTTGATACAAATGGATTGCCGAGGCGCTGCAAGCCGACTGCTGTCAACGCGTGATCAATGTCCGCTTGCGCGTATCGTTTGGTTAAACGCAGTAAGCGCCGCATCGTGAGAGGTAAGGTCGGATTGATCTGAAGCCGTTGAGGTACGTAGCCAACTTTCAATCCAGGTAAACGCTTGATTTCGCCTTCATCAAAAGTGATCAAGCCCAGTAGTGCTTTCGCGGTCGTCGATTTGCCAGCGCCATTCGCGCCGATGATGTAGACCAATTGCCCACGAAGGACCTTGACGTCGACGTGCCGAACGAGCCAGCGGTTGGAACGATAGACGCCCATGTCGCGTGCCTCGATGAGTGGCTGGTCATCCACCATGTCTTATCCGTCGCGACAATGAGACGACCACACGCGCGATTGGCAAATCAAAGCAAATCTAAGATCAATCCAATGCGAACGTGACGCGGTCGCTGATGCCATGATGGTAATCCAAAGTTTGGATTAGGTCGCCTCCCGTAGATCTGCGACGTGTCGTTGTAGTCGAGGACAGCGCTCTCATTGAATACGTTAAAAACATCCAGCTTGACGGTCAATTTAGAACGACCGATGTTCTGCGTATAGCGAAGTCCCGCATCGATTCGATGGATGCTGTCGGTACGACCAAGCGCGCCGCGCGGACTAGGTTGACTTTCGTTGAAGAACGATATAGGTCCGTACAGACCAGCCCAAAAATCCGTTGGATGATAGGCAAATGCATTACGCGGGCGTCCGTCCGATAAACTCCAGGCAAAGCTCGCTTGGAGATTTTCGCGAGCTCTCCATACACCAAATAGTTTCACACTATGCCGCCGGTCGTTCGGCAGATTACCTTCGGCACCGTCGGTCAAACCAAGGAAGTCCCATTGTGCTGACACGCCGGTCCAATGACCACCTCGATCTAAGTCCGTTCGTGCTAGACCTTCATGATTACCGTAGCTGTGCGACCACGTATAGCTGCCGCGTAGATATAGCTTGCGTGACAATTTCTTGTCGACGAACATTTCCAATGCATGGTATTGGCGCTTGGGTTTAGGGAAGCGTAGTTCTTCAGCGCTAAATTCCAGTCGTTCGGCGACGCCATCTCCGTCCCAATCATGGATGACTGTGACATCGTGCCCAGGATTCGTCAAGTAGTAGTTCATGTTCCATCCGCCTCCACGGCCACCGAGGAACGGAAGGAGCGCGATATCCTCGATCGTTTCTTTTAACGTTCGATTGGTGTAGTCCACGCCAGCTAGAAAATCGTTGGGGAAATCTCGCGAATAGCCGATCGTGAATTCTTGCTGGTACATCGATTTCAAGTTCGGGTCAACAATTTTCGAAGCTTGAGGTGGCGAGCCATCCTTGTACACCATGGTCGGTCCTAGCTGCATGCCGAAATCCACAGAACCGTCGTCTTTGATGTCGCTTGCGAGGGTGTAGAACGACCGTTGAAACAGATAGGACGTCCCGATCCCTTGACTAACCGCATTGGGTAACGGCATGTGGTAGTGCGATAGACTGGCTACGAGCGAGCCATGTTCGCCGAGCTCAAAGGCAGCCGCGATACGGGGCGCCCATTGATCATCTATTCGTACAAGCGGGTCGCCCGCAGACGTACTGAGTTCAAATCGTTCATGGCGCAAACCGATCCGAATATTCAATCTATCGTTCACGAGCCATTCGTCTTCGATGTAGAAAGACGCGCTTCGGTCTTCGAACTTCCCACCGCCGTGAAATTCAGAAAGCTGAACGATTTCGGTTATGCCATTCGGAACAGGTGTTCGATTGCGGAGGAGTTCGCCCGGTTCAACGTTGAAGTAGAAGTACAGACGATTGTCGGGTCCTGAATATCCAAAGTGATTGTTGGTTGTGTTGTTTTCGCGATCAAAACCGAACGTCAAAATGTGGTTATCGTTGACAACGTACTCGGCGTCGACGCGAGTTGCACGGCGTAAATCGTCGCGCGACGATGTGGTGCGATTCACCCAACATCCGATTTCAGAATATCGTCGATCATCGCGGTTGTCGTACGCGGCAGGACAGATTTCATCGGCGGGATGCGAGTTGTTGTACTCATACGAATTGGTACCGGCGACGACTGACACAGCGAGCTGATCGGTCAACGATCCAACGTAACGAAGTATCACGTTGTCACCGCCTCGGTCGAGATCGAGAAAACGGTAGCGCTCGCCGACCGTGTTTGTTGTTTCGTGCCAGCGAAAGTTGCTTCGTTTTGTGCGTGTCTCGTCCGAGAAGGAAGTCATGCTGACACGATGGTCTTCGTGTACGTCCCAATCGAGCTTGGCGCCTAGAAACGGATCGTTGCTGTCGGTAACGATTAACGTGCCGTATTCGCTGTAGCCCGCTTGAAAATCTCGTCTTTCTTCACGTTGCCCCTCATATATACCGTAGATGTAGAGCTTGTCGTGAATTAGCGGGCCAGCGACGGAAAAAAAGCCTTCGTGTGACGTCGCTTCATCTAACGAGGACGAGGAACTGTATCGGGAATTAGCGCGCCTATCTTCGATATCTGGACTCGTACCTTGCAATCCGACCGGTTCAGTGAAATAGCCAATGCGCATCTTCCACTCGTTCGTGCCGCCCTTGGTAACCGCGTTCACCATACCGCCGGTAGTACGCCCGAACTGTGCACGCAAACCACCGGTGACCATTTGCACTTGATCGTAGAACTCAAACGGCAATACGCTTGCGCCGAGTCCGTTAGCTAAATTCGATACGTTCATACCGTCGACGTAGTAGACGTTTTCAGCTATTGAAGAACCGTGAATGGAGACCAAACCGGTGTCGGTTGTGCGAAACGGACCGAGCGGATTCCGGCGCGACGAAAACTGCGAATCACCTAGTACTGCGCCCGGTGCCATATTGATCACGGCATTCACATCACGCGCGATCGGTAGTTGATCGATTTCTTCTGCGTTGAACGCAGTATTGATTTCGCCGAACGATCCTTGCAGGTCACTGTCGCGACTACCCGTCACGAGTACTTCTTCCATCGAGGAGGCATTCGCGCGGTTTCGCCCAAGGTTGGACTCGGACATATCCAAATCGGCTCGCGTGCCTTCGCCAATAACGATTCTGACAGTTTTGAGTAGAAATTTGAGATCCGCGGTTGAAGCGAGCACGTCGTAGTTTCCGGGAGGAAGCTGCGTGATCCGATATGTTCCAGTATCAGATGCGATGACCGTGCGGGTCAACCCGGTGTCTAAATGTTCCACCGTGACTTTAGTGCCGGCGATAGGCTCGCCTTCGTCTAACGTGACGCCGAAAAGAAAACCGTTAGCGAGTTGATCCGCACCGAGCGAGTTACTTAGCATCGTCACGAAAGCGACAAGGCAAGGAAGGACTATGCGCTTCAGCAATGAAACTAGATTCATGTTGGTGAGGCAATGATTGAAACAGAACTGAGTATGCAAGAATTTGACCTAAACTCGTAAATCACATCGGTAACATCTGTGTGCGTAGCGGCGCATATTGCTCGTTTTCCCTAAAGTCGAATTTTCTTTATATGCGCCCTGAATATTCGTGGTAGCTTTTACCACTTGCGGCGCTAAGCACTTCTGACTTTCTGGGGATCGCTTTCTGTTTCCATTTAAGCCGATTACTAAGAATTCGGTAACCATAAGGGAATCGCGCACATGGGTTATAACGTTAGAACACAATACGTTGAGCATTCGCAACGACAAAAAATTCAATTGATTGTTTACTACTTTCGTTACATTGCGACGAGCGTCTCACTGACGCTGATGCTGCACATGGGTCACGCTGCGCAAGCAAACGACGAATTGGTCGTTGTCGCTAGTATCAAACCGGTTCATTCCATTGTGAGCGCCATCATGGAAGGGGTAGGTGAACCGCATCTGATTATGAAAGGCACATCATCGCCTCACACGTTCAATCTGCGCCCATCGGATGCACGTGCGCTCGATCGTTCGGATGTCGTTTTCCAGATCGGTCAGGCTATGGAAGCATCCTTGGCGGACATCATGTGGACATTGGCGGCTCGTGCCGAAATCGTCTCACTGTCGCACGCAACGAAGTTGGTGAAACTGTCGTATCGAGAAGGTGGCGTCTTTGAACCGCACGATCACGATCATGGTCACTCGAGTCATACCGTTGGTGGAGTGCCTACACCCTCAAACACAAACGATGCGAGGCATGATGCTGACCATGGACACGACGACGAGGAGGTCCATGAGGATGCATCGATTCACGAACACTTGCTGGAAGACGAGGTCGATGAAACATTCGACATGCACATTTGGTTGGATCCGGAGAATGGCAGAGTGATCGCGGAGGTCGTCGCTTCTGTACTTGCGAACCACGATGCTGAAAACAGTGACACGTATGCCATTAATCTCAAGAAATTCCTTGCCAAAATGGACGCCCTAGAGTCCGAACTTCAAGGTGATCTTGAAGCGCTAGACGACCGCCCATTTATCGCGTTTCACGATGCCTACCGCTATTTCGAGGACCGCTTTAACCTCTTGGCAGTCGGTTCAGCGGTTGTTGTGCCTGGACGCTCGGCTGGCGCTCGCAGAATTCAGGAGCTTCGGCAAAAAATCAATGAATTGAATGTAGTCTGCGTTTTCTCAGAACCGCAATTCGATGAACAGTTGATTTTGACCATCGTAGAAGACACGAACGCGAAAGTAGGTGTGTTGGACCCACTAGGGTCAAGCTTGGAAGATGGAACAACGCTTTACCCCGCTCTCTTGCGCGACATGGGCGATTCTTTCCGAGATTGTCTAAAGCCCGTGACTTGAATGTGATTTGAGGTACTTCGCCAAAATCTGCGCGCAGTGAAGCGCATTCGAGTTAAGTCGGTTCAACCGCTTAGTCCGTAAGCGCGTCGGCTAGCAACTAAGACTTAGCGCCGTCTTCGCCCTCAACTTCGTTTTAAACCACGACGATAAAGAGCTAAATCCGTACATTCGATGTTTCGTTTTATCGCGTTGACGATACATATCTTCACTAAGTTTGCCGCGTTCATTTGTTGAGTCCTAAATTACGGAGCCGTCTCTGATTGTGTCCGATTGTTTTTACAGAGCATCTTTACGTCTGGTTGATATTTATGTGCTTGTAGCGGAATCGGCAAAGCCATATCACATCGCACATTTTCGCGCGACGCAACAGGTTGAGTTGCATACGCGAAAAATGCCACAAAAAAGAGTCGTTTAGATTGCCAAAACGAGCCTTGAAACGATGTGGGAAGATGTCTGTATGTGGTACATCGTCTGAACGTCTCACCACGCACATTTGGGATGACTATCAGACAGACTCGCCTTTCCGTTCACCTACATGCTCGCTATCGCGCGGCATGCAGATGAATGAAGGGTTTACCGATATCGTGGCCGCTACGGATTTAGCGGCTTAGATGCCACCAGGTACTGAGACCGGCATACAGCATGGCACCTTTTAAGGTGTCTTGTGTACCTCGATTTAAAGTCGTCGACTCTTTTTGAGTCGGCTAAACCCATCTGGGGAGCGATCTCCAGTGGGGGTGTTGTTTCCCTGCAAATAGGAGGACAACACTATCTTGACTTTTCACGTCGTTCCGTTTCGACGGAACATTTCGTTCAAGCGCGACCTGTCGCGCGTGACGAATTTACCTTCGCGCATTGCTGAGCAATTGGTTATGCGCCCGTCGCGTTTTGATCTTACAATGCTCCGTAGAGTAGCCGTGGAGGTGTGTCATGATGTCGCTTAATAGCGCCGACGCACTTCGTCGGAAGTTGGAGGACGAACACGACTTCAACGCCGAACAGGGTAATGGCACATTGATGATTGTGGACGCAATGGTCGAAAACGGATTTGATCGCATGGCGCAGGAAATTGCGTCGTTGCGTTCAGACATGGCCAAGGACATAACGTCTCTTCGTTCAGATATGGATGCACGATTCAATGTAATCGACGATCGTTTGAAAAACATTGAAAACTGGTTACCGTACAAGAGTGCGCTCCTTATGATCGCTGTGGTCGCCGCGTATGCTGCGATCTTCGGTACATAACCTGATTCGATGATGTTTCTGAGTTAGTCTGTTCACCTCGCGCCTGGGTCGTAGACCCAGGTGCGAATCTTGAAAATGGACATCGGTGGTAGTTAAACACGACAAGCAATCTTCGAACAGAGTGGAAGTGTTTCGTAGCTGAACGCGCTAGTGCAATTAGAGATCAGATTAAATCTCAGCTGTACTCATAGTTCTACGATTAAATAGTTTGTGCAGAGACACGCAGTGATTGGACTACATTGATCTCCAGTGGTATTACCAATGCTTAATTACCGGTACTTTGATGCAACTCCAAAAAGTAACTACAATTTTCAATGAGTTTCGAATGGGACGATGTCAAAAACCAAGCCAACATTCAGAAACATGGCGTCAGTTTCGAAGAAGCGCGACAGATTTTTAGCGCTCCTATTCTGACAACGGTGGACGAACGACGAGAATACGGTGAGGTAAGGCAGCTCAGCATAGGGAGGATCGACGCGGAGACGCTGATCGTGGTCACTCACACAGAACGCGATGGCAATATTCGGTTGATTTCCGCACGCCCCGCGTCGAGAAAAGAGAGGCAGAAATTCCATGACCAAGTACGATAGACCGCTCAGTCCGTCGGAAATCAGAGCGATTCGAGACGAGGATATCGACTTCAGCGATATCCCAGAACTAGATGAGACGTTCTGGCAAAATGCGGAGCTCGTCAAACCTGATCGAACCGAGCAAATCACCTTACGTATCAAGCGATCGGTGCTCGATCATTTCAGAGCGACGGGGAAGGGATACCAAACTCGGATAAACCAGGTACTTGAAAGCTACGTACGCGCACGAGAGCATCACCGATAGGACAAAGAGTGCCGTACTTTATAGCTTGTCCAACAGCGAGTGTACGATCCGCGTACATATGAACGATCGATCGGATACTGAGCGAAAGCGCGTGCGAGCCACACGGCATAAGCAACTCTATTCGTATTTAAGTGCTTGACGTGAAACTGGTTAGGTCTCACCGAATACCCGTAAGTACGCCGTGTTGATTTCAACCTCCAACTGAATGAATATTCACTAGTTTTATCGCACTATTTATGTGACGAGTTCGATTCGTGCGAGGTGCTGCGCTAGTATCAGGCTTTTTCGCAAATCATGTTCTTTGTATGACGATTTCGAAAAAGTCACAGACCCGTTCCGCGAACCCTCGCGGATTGGATTGACGGAACTACGTGATTTCGGATTTGGTCCCCACCTGCGCCAAAAGAGGTATGTTTTGCCCATCGGCAAGAATCGTTAAAACGTTTTGAGCAAACGACCTTAGGCATTACACCGTATGAACGTCTCACTATTCACATTTGAGATGACTAGCAGACAGACTCGCCTTTGGGTTCAGCTGCATGCTGGATATCGCAAGGCATGCAGATGAATGAAAGGTCTACCGATATCGTGGCCGCTACGGATTTAGCGGTAGAGATGCCACCAGGTACTGAGACCGGCATACAGCATGGCACCTTTTTTAAGGTGTCTTGTGTACCTCGATTTAAAGTCGTCGACTCTTTTTGAGTCGGCTAAACCCATTTGGGGAGCAATCTCCAGTGGGGGTGTTGTTCCTCATCGAAAGAGGAGAACAACACCATGTTGACTTTTCACGCCGTTCCGTTTCGACGGAACATTTCGTTCAAACGCGAGTTATCGCGAGTGACGAATTTACCTTCACGCACTGCCAAGCAAATGGTTGTGCGCCAGTTGTGTTTTCGTCTTACAATGCTTCTAGGAGCATCCGAGGGGGTGTGTCATGATGTCGCTTAACGGCGCCGATGCACTTCGTCGGAAGTTAGAGGAAGAACACGACTTCAACGCCGAACAGGCTAATGGCACATTGATGATTGTGGATGACATGGTCGATAGCGGAATTGATCGCGTGCTGAAACGAATCGATGACTTAGAGTCAAAGATGGACAACAGCATTGCGTCTTTGCGTTCAGATATGGATTCGCGATTCAATGTAATCGATGAACGATTCAAAGTTGTCGACGATAGATTCGACGTAATTGAGAAGCGGTTCGACTCGGTCGACAAACGCTTCGACGGCGTCGATGCGCGAATCGATTTAGTCGATTCACGCATCAAGGAGAGATTTGATCTAATTGACGGTCGCTTGAAGACGGTTGCGACATGGCAACCTATCAAGGGTGCGGCTTCGACCATTATTGGATTGGCTGCGCTTGTCACCTTCTGGCTCAAATTTCCCGACATCATCAAATTGTTCAGCTAGACTGTTCATCTCGCACCTAGGTCTTAGACCTAGGTGCGAGTCATGCGGACAGTTACGCCCCGTGAAGCTTCACAGTTGTCAGTTGCGGTTCGTGTGCATCGAAGTCAGGTAGATCGCTTAAACTCGGTACTGCGTTCGATGTTTCGGGTTAGTTTCCCACTGGACAATGCTGCGTCCTCGATGCGCTTCAGACGTTCCTCCAACTCGAACTCAGCAATCCACTTCGTCATGTAGTCCCAATCTAAATCAGGTTGCTGAATTAAGATCGACTCAACATCTGCATTGTCGAGAAACCGATCAGCTATTAGCTTGAGGAGTAGTACATCCTCAACAGCTAACGTTTTGTATGTGCGTTCATCATCAAGAACGACTTGCTTTGCCCGCGCGATCGCACCGACTTCGTACTCAGTACCAGAAATCAGTACGTCTAGTCTTCCAGTCACTGGATGCTCGGCTCGCACCAGCCATTCTGTGACAACATCGGTGGAAGTCCAGCCGTTCTTGTAAAGAGCATCCAACACGACATCAATCTTTCGATTTGCGAGTGATAGGATCACATCAAGATCGGACGTTGTACGGATTTGATCGCGATACTGATTTGCGGCTACCGCTCCAGCTACCGCCCACTTGATACCTTTCGGGTCTAGTGCATTGGATAAATCCCGTAATGCAGCTTTGAAACGATCACTTGATTGCTCCACGATGCCCTCGTTTCTTCACCCAAGCTTCACGATATTCAAGGTAGGCTAGATGGGATGCTAGATCGCCGCCTAATGGATCTTTTGTACCCTGTCCGCATCTCGGATCGATAGCTGCCATGCGTTCGAGAACCTCTAAGTGATTCCTAGGCGCTTGATCGGGTACGTGAGACTTCGCGATTGCACGCCCCAATCGCTCAAAATGCTCTATGGCTTTCTTGTTGGGCATGCTGTATTTCTAGTGCTCAATCGTGAGTTAGTTGGAGTTTTCAGAGAGTCCTCCACACGTTCGTCCTTCCAAGGCAATTTTAAAAATACAACCCGAATGCGACCAGCGAGGGCTTTCGTGACAGGATCAGCTGTAGTGTTCGAGCATAGGGTGTGCTAAATCGCGCCAAACTAGTGGACTCAGCAATCCAGTTTTCAATCTTGCAATCAAGTGCGTTCTCGCAATCAGGCTTAGTTCATTCTCTGAAGCGTCAAATCGGTATTGGTTCTCAGCGACGAGCAATCAAAACCCTGACAGGCTTCAACCTTAGATTCGATATCAAACTGACAATAGGTCCGTTTTACCCTGCCAGAAGAAAAACGGTGGTTGGTGGTGCAGTTCAGATGTGCCGAACTATCGAATTCCGCCCTATAACCAGCGAGTACTTCATCCACGGTTGGCCGAACGCCCGTAGGCACTTCTTTCATATATTTTTTAAATAACTTGCGGAATTGCGGTTGCGTTTCGCCGTAGGCGGCTGTGCCTAACCAGCCTAGTGCCCTGAGATTGCTCTTTTCAACTTTCTCGGTACCCGTGAACAAGATGTAAGCGAGGCGAGACTGTGACGTCTTGAACCCTCGTTTCGCGAGATCAAGAAGTAGTGGGTACGCCTCGTCGAATCGTCCTTCGCTAAAGAGTTCATGTGCCTGCTCTTGAATGTTCCTCATCCCGGCGGTGTCATAGAAGGAAAACTCGGCCGGATCCATCGGGAACTGGTCGAACATACGCCCAATGACGACGACTTCCTCCATACGGTCATTGGACGAAGGCGTACCGAATATAGGATCATCGAATCGCCTAATGCGCCTGATATGGTTCATCATGCGATACAGAATCCGTTGTTCATGCACCGGTCTGCCCTGTACGACTTTCTGTAACCGGTGCGCTTGCTCAGTTGTCATTGAACTCTGATCCATTCTCTTCGCGATGGGGAAGACCTCAAGGTAAAGCTCTTTGTGCTGTTTGATGAAGTTAATCCACGCGTCATCCATCCATGATGGTTCCGGCTTAGCATAGGCTACTTGGACGACGAATATGAACGCTATGGCGGTGAGTAAATACCTCATCAAATGTCCTCCGAATCATTGACCTGTTTGCTTAAACCAACATTGATCGTTAATGTCAACGCGAATAGACCGATAGCAAATCCGAGCTCTAGGAAGCAAAGCATATGCGTGTCAATGCGAATTCCTAGCTCGTAGGTTCATTCCTCGATTGAGCAATAGACGCAAGACTGTCGACGGATACTCATGTCCAACTCCACGTATGTGACTGTCGTTCACATATCGCACAAGCAAGCTTTTTGTGGAAATAAGCGGCATCGTTAGTGATCCAGAGACTCTTCGTATTGTGATAAGGCGAGTGAAAACGGCGATCTTCGCACAGATCATCGCTATTTCTAGCGTAGTCACATCGGCGTCTGACAGCCCTACCGACGTTGTTGCTGTTGATCCGACTCCTGTTTTCTCTGTGATCTTGGACAGATTGGAGGTTGGAGGCTACGGTCCTGAAATGGTGGTTGTACCAATAGGCAGTCCAAAAGTAGAAGACTGTATCGCTGCGAAGGATTGTGACGAAACGATTACAGACATAGTAAGTTCGATGTTACCTTCGTCTTTTGCGATCTCAAGATATGAAATCACGTTTGAGCATTACGATCGCTTTTGCGAAGCAACAGGCCGGGCAAAACCGGACGATAATGGCTGGGGACGTGCGTCGCGCCCCGTCATCTTTGTCGCTTGGAAAGATGCACTCGCCTACGTCGACTGGCTAACAGAACAAACAGGTTTCAAGTATCACCTACCATCCGTGATTGAGTGGGAATTTGCAGCTCGTGCGGGCCGGCACACCACATATTGGTGGGGAGTAGAGTTAGAAACGAATCGAGCGAATTGCAGTGATTGTGGGAGTCCATGGAGTAACGTGCAGACTGCACCGGTTGCATCATTTCCCCCCAACCCATGGGGGATCTACGACATGCATGGAAACGTCGGCGAGTTTACCCGAGACTGTGCGATGAAGAAGAGGAGGTTCAGACTCTCTAAGAAATTTCCAGTCAAACTCAATGAGCTTAGCTCTGAATCGAAATTCCTCACGAATTGCGAGTGGATTCGCATAAAAGGATCTTCATGGTTGTCCACCGATACTCCGACGATGCTCTGGAAATCTGACAACAAAAACGCGTACTTATGGGAACGGATCGTAGCGTATCCGGAACGATACAAGAGTGCGGGGAAAGGTATTCGCGTCGTACGAGAACTGTGAGATGCGAGGGATCTACGCGTTTTATCAAGGTGTTGCTGAAAAAGCCTCCAGCTCGATCACTCAGAACCCGCTCTCACTAGTTCAGCAATTGCGTTAGTCACTCGATCCATACGCTAAAACGCCATTGTTCACCCGCAGACCCGGCAAAGGTGAATTCGCTATTGAACACTCTGTATCCCGGAACACCTCACGTCGGAATATCGGATCGCCGTCAATGGAGACATTGTTCATGTCGAACACATAGTGGAACCATCGGTACTTATTCTGACGCCGCTGCTCACGTAAGCATGTTCGATACGTTGTCCGATTGTATGGCTTTATACGATCTCGACTGCATGCCATCGCGTTGCCTAGCTTGCTATAAAACAGGAGATAGTGCTCAAAAAACCTCCCGGAACCTAGCGACCCCATATCTGACACTGCTGCGTCTACCGGCAGAACGGGGCGCAACCTCGCAAATTGCCCTTTCTTATCGTGAACGGTTTGAAATTCGAATTGTGTCTCTCCGGTTTGAGTATCTAGAACGACGTAGTTCCACGCCGACAAACCAAGCCATTTACCGTTGAGCGAAAGTTCCATAGATCCGTAGAAGTGCTCCAGTTCAATCATCCGATGCCAGATGACTTTCTCCGCGTTTCGTGCTGGATCTAGTTGCTTTCGGTATACCGGCCACGCTATTCGGTCGTCTTTCAGAACCGATCTGTCGGCAGGATATTCCACGAAATACCATTCCTTGCTGTTCGCGGACAGTGCTGACAGCATGTTTTCAACCGTTATTCGACTGGTTTTTCCTTCGGCGATTGGATAGAACCAGTGTTTGCCGATCCCCCATGCGTCAGCGTACGCGGGAATAAAGACAGCTTCTTTAAAGTCAAGTGAATATTTGGGCATGTAGTCGTTCTCATATGCACTGACCGGCGTAAATCTCGTCCCGAGGTCGTGGTGTACTTCGTCCTCAGTATTGAGATTTCGGACAATCAGCTGAGACGTGCCGTTAGGACCTGGTTGATGCACGAAGAACGAGCTAGCATCCGCGGCTACATCAAAATCCCAGACTTTTTCGCTCTCGAATATCGTTTCGTTATCGCGAAGAATGCGAATCGGTTCGGGCGCGTCTTGCGGTTTAAATTCGCCGCCTCCACCTCTTAGTTCGGCGAAGCCAACCACGATCGAATCGTCTTGTCCTGCGCCGATACGCGTCCAAGTCGGATGAAATGGAAGGGTGCCAGAGAACAAGGTGCCGTTGGGGTTCAAGACCGCAAAGTCCGTTCCATCGCCGCGTGGAATCTCCACGACGCCTATCTCACGTGCATTGCCATATCCTGCTGTGAGGTTGCATTCAATATTGCCAATGACCTGCGATTTCAGCAATCGGATTTCTTGTTTAGGGATGTTGCTACTTCGTGCTGATTGAACATCATTTATCTGAAGCTGATCAGGAACATGATCTCGTTCTGGTGTATTTTGATTCGCGTCTATAGCAGTTACAAGCAAAACGCACGACAAAGCGATAGTGAAATATTGAGAAAACTTTAGCGACCTATCGCTAGGTAACGAATTCGAGATAGGGATTCTCAAATTGAGTTCGCGCACGATAGGTTAGATTCCAGATCGAAGTGCTCGGTTCGTGGGCTGCTTCATCGATTCAGTTCGCGAATACTTTGATTGGGTACGGTAACAGTCGTTTCGACTAGGGTTTAACGTTCGCTAGATGCGTTCGAGCAACACAAAGCGATACGACCTCCGCAATTTCCACGGCGTAATAGAGCAGCCGACAATTATTGGAGTAAACCCAACGATTTAAGTGGTTGCGGTAGATCGTTCCATTCGTTCGCAAATCCGTTGTCAGTAACGGGTCTTCTAAGCTACAATCCGTTAGTCTATTGATAATGTCATTTCATTCGAACGGTTCGATAATTACGTTATATTGTGAACGAGCGATCTTTAGACAGTACACGCTTAGTGAATACGTGCCGAGCAAGGCGATTACCGAGTTCACTCTTTCGGTTGCTTTTCACTGTCAGATTTAATCGACGACGCATAACAATGATTGAGCGTCAATCAATCGGAACGTACGACACGCGTTTTAACGAGCATATTCGCGTTACGATGAAATCTGAGAGCTAGCGTCGCCTCAATGCATTTCCGTACAAATATCAATCCCGCGGTACTTAAATGGGCACGCGAGTCAGCCAAACTGTCGGTTGAGCAAGCTGCAAAAAAAGCGGGTGTAAAAACCGAGCGCTATATGGCTTGGGAAGATCCGGACGACGAAGCGAAACCCACCATTCGACAGCTTCGAACCGTGTCAAGAGCATTTCATCGACCGTTAAGTCTTTTCTATCTAGCCGAAGTACCGTCAGGCTTTCAGCCTATGAAAGATTTGCGCCGCTTGCCTAGCGATGGCTTGTTGATCTACTCTCCGGAGCTCGCGTATGAAATGGAGCTCGCGCAGCAACGTCGAGAGTTGTCGATAGATTTAACGACCGCTATCGGTGAACAGGTGGCACCCTTCGCACTACGGGCGTCGATCGACGAAGACCCAGAGGATGTCGGTCGTCGAATCCGTGAAGCGCTCGGCATTCGATTTTCAGATCAAGTAAATTGGAAGCGCCGAGGTGCCCTTGAACCTTTCAAAGCCTGGCGTCGGGCCATCGAAGATCTCGATGTCTTGGTGTTCCAGATGAGTCGCGTCGATTCATCCGAAGTATGTGGATTCGCGCTCGCCGCCGAGGCTAGACCGATGATCGTGGTCAATCGCAAAGACGTACCCAATCGAAGGACATTTAGTTTATTGCATGAGTTAGCTCATCTCTTGCTCGGGCAAAGTGGGGCTTCTGATCTCGACGTTGAGGCATTGCGACCGTCAGAAACACAAGCCGCTGAAGTCTTTTGTAATGCTGCGGCAGCCGCTGCGTTGATGCCGCGCGAACGATTGCTTGGGATCGACGTAGTTCAAAAGCACGGAACTCGGAGCAATGCTTGGCGAGAAAATGATCTACGTGAACTAGCACGTACGTTTGGCGTAAGTCGTGAGGCGCTATTGCGAAGGCTACTGACGCTCAATCGAACTACAAGCACGTACTACAACGATAAAGCTGAGCAATGGAAAGACGAGTGGGAAGAAGAACAAAAGCGCTATAGAAAGCAACTACAGGACAGTGATAAGGAGTTTATACGAAACCCGCCTCTTGACGTGTTCTATGAGCTGGGAAGGCCATTTGTTCGCTTGGTCCTGGACAGCATGAATGCAAATGTCATGACCTTAAACGAAGCCTCTGGTCATTTCGGAAATTTGCGGCTGCGTCATTTCTCGAAACTCGAGCAGCATGTCTACACAGGCTAGTGCTCGATGGCCGATGAACTGACAAGGTACTCGATTGATACCAGTGCTTTGCTCGAAGCCTTCGTCAGACGCTATCCACCCGATGTATGGCCTAGTCTTTGGGAAACGAAACTCGATCAATTGATTCGAACGGGTCGTTTGGTGGCGGCGTATGACGTTCTCGACGATCTCAGCAAGCGCGATGACGATATTTACGCGTGGGCGAACGAGCGGTCAGCTATGTTCATCGATCTAGACCATTACGAGGCACAGCTTATTGAGATTATGGCTGAATATCCGAGGTTGGTCGACACGAAAACCGGCAAGTCCGGCAGTGATCCGATGGTAATTGCTCTGGCGCACGCACGAGGACTCACGGTCATTTCAGAGGAGGGAATGAGTGGAGAGAAGAACCCGAAAATCCCTTATGTCTGCAATCAGCTCGATATTCGACACATCAATCTCCTTGCTTTCATTCGCGAACAACAATGGACAATTTGATATTAGAAGACGCAACGGTGAGGCATACTTTCGTGACGTACAGCACACTCTTCGCTAAATAATCTTCCATATAGTTGATTTGCTTACCGCGCAAAACTCCCACAGATCATGGTTTGATTTCTGATACGTGAAGTAATCCACGATCCGAAAATCCGCACATGTTCAAAACATCAGTTGTTTTGTGTGCCGTTCTTTTTACATGTCTGCACCTGGTCACCGCATGCAGCGTCCTTGATCCTCAATCGATACACGACATTGCTGAGTCTTCGAAGAAGACGGTTGCGCAGGAGCTAGTTGCTGAATCCTCCAACCATCTGGCGAATACGACTAGACCTATTTATGTGCAAGCGAGATCAGCCCCTGATTGGTTGCGGGACGCGCTCATCGACGAGCTCACTGCGAATCAGTACTTTCTAGCTCAAGACGCAGTCAACGCCCGCCAACTAGCCGCCGTTGCGACGGAACTAGGTGCGGACGCTTTACACGTTTTACTAACTGTTGACGATCAACAGGTCCTCCAACGAGTTTTCCGATTTGAACCGACTGTCAGCCATAGAGTTTGGAATGCTCATATTGAATCGGACGACGAGCCAACTAACTTCGCTGCACGATTCAATGAGACAAGTGCTCCTGTAACAGAGCTACCGATGCGCGAGCTGGCGTCTGTCGATTACGTTCCAACGCCAGATTCGACCGTGTCATCTATTCCGCAACCTTCGACCCCGAATGAGTCTTCAGATTCATTTGAGTGTGCGAACGCGGTGCTTCAACAGGGCTCGCTGAAACAGAGCCTTATTCAAATTTTGCAATCGTGCGGATGGCGACTCGCACTTTGGCCAGCAGATCCGAACAAACCTAAACACGAACTCGATTGGCTTGTGCCAAGTACTCAGACGTTGCCATTCAAGTCGCTTGAGGATTTGGTGCAAGCGCTCCGCATCGCTTTCGATCTCGATATCAAGCTCAATCAAAACAACAAGACGGTGAGGGTTCAGTTACGCAACTAACGAATTCCCTTGGCCGCGTAAGACGAATGCTTGCGTTTGCACCGACAGTCTCACTGCTGGGCTGTGGTTTGATGGAAAGCGAATCCCCGTCAAACACCAAACTGCTTGACCGATCGCAATTCGTTCAAATCAGCGTTCCGGTAGAAACCGAACCAAACCACGGATCAAAGTCGTTACCGACACTCCCGCCCATGCAACGTGTGTCGCGCCACGAAGAAGCGCCGTGGTTGTTGGATTCGATCGATATCTCGCTGCGCAACCTCGATGCGGCTGAAGCGATAACGCTTATCGCCGGTAAGCGTCCCGTGCGGTTCGATCTCAGTCTGACTGAACTGCCGATCGTAGGCTACGCAAGCGATTCAGGTCACACCATAAAAACCGCACTCGATGCGATCGTTGCACAAGCGGATTGGACCTACGGGCTGGTGGACGGCGCAATCCTTGTTCGCGACCTTGAAACCCGCACCTTGTTGTTGTTGGCTCAGCCAGGAACAGTCGATGCCAAGATGAGCGTCAATGCGCTCGATGCGGGATCGGGAGGTAGTACGGGCGCAAGCGACGGCGGTACGGTTCAGCACGCCAGCGATCCTTATGAGAAAGAAATCGAACCGGTCGTCACGGAACTGATCGCGGCTGATCTTGAACGCGGTCTCCCTTCGACGGTACGCCTGCTGCCGAATGCCAACGCATTGATGGTCACCGCCCGCCCGTCTACGGTTCAACGTATCGCGGCACTCGTCGAGACGTACAACGAACGTGTCTCGCAAAGTGTTCGCATTCATATCACGGTGTACGAAGTCACATCGTCAACGAAACAGTCCATCGGCACGCGACTCCAGGCTGTTTTGCACGACCCCTCCGCGGCCTTCATTGGCGGATGGGATGTGCGCCCGCTTGAAACCGACGCACAGTTTGCCTTTGAGCTTCTCAACCCAACGAAGCGATACGCGGGTACCGATGCACTCCTGGAGTGGCTAGACCGAATAGGGGAGGCTACCATTAACTTCAACGATGCGATCGAGGTACGTAATAACCAGATCGCTGCCAGCTCGTCCACCCGAACGTACCAGTACATCTCCTCGATCACTCGCGAGCAGGACGCGCAAGGTCGGGAACGTACCGAAGTACAACGCGAGCAACTACGAACGGGATGGTCGATCAGCGTACATCCTACGATCGGTGACGACGCCGTGACGGTTCGGCTTTCGCTCGCACGGCGGTCGCTCGTAGAGGAACGACCGTTCCAGTTCGGCGAGAGTGTCGGTACAAACTTTGTGACTGACGACCAAGTTCGAGCGATGACCGTCTCGCTAGCCGACGGTGAATCACGAATCATCACTGCATTGCGAGCGTCCGATAAGCGGAACGATCGCAGCAAGCTTGCAGGGTTGGTCACGCGTCGCGGCTCGAGTCAAACGAACACCGAATCGGTCCTGCTGATGCGCGTGGAGCTCATCTGATGGCAACCGCGTACGTTGACGCCATTAACGGCCAGCCTCTCACGATCACTATCGATGCGGTCGCGTGGGCGCAACCTGTTGCAGCGCGCTGGTGGACATGTTGTCGACAACTGAACCGTCTGCTAGGTAAATCCACCCATCTTCTATGCATTCCAGCTTCCGACAAAACCGAACCGATCTGGTATGCGGGCGTCGCTGGCACATCGCTCGCCGGTGGGATCGAACGGATGGCGATCGACCAGTCGGAGTTGCGCGAATCCATCGTTGCATTTCCGCTTGACACCCGCGTATACGTTGCGAATGTGCAAAAAGGTCTCGTTCGAGAGGAATGGGTCCTTTACCCAGAGGCTTTCGAAAACCGCATTCAAATTTGGTGTGCGGAAGGTCGAGACTTTACGGTCCTGACGGGCGGTGGTCGCCTCACGATAGACCTGCCGAATGCCACGCAACTACCCGTAGATATCGATACCACGGCGATGACGTTTCAACACGCATCCGTCGCACTCTTGAGAGCTGGTCTGTTGCGTTGGCGAGACTGTTTGACCGGGTTATTCGTGATCTCGTTAGCCATGAGTGTGAGTTTCGCACTCGCGTGGTGGCATCGCACGCCGAGCATCGACACCTTACAGCGGGTCGCCGCACTCGTGACGCAACCTGCTGCACCTGTGCATTACAAAGCAAGCGAAGAACTGGCCAAGCTTGCAATGGTTGTTGCTGAACACGACGCGGCTCTCTGGCATGCGGAAGGCGCGACCAATCTGACGTTCGAAGCGGCAGAGGGCGCGCTCGTATTGAACTTCGCCAACGGGGAGCCGATTCGAACGTCGATTGAGCCCTTGCCCGTGGCGCCGGATGTAGTCGCACCGCATCCATTCAAGCTCAAATCGTTTCAGGAAAAAATTGCGACGCACATGGAATCGACCAAGTGGACCGTCACGTTCGGGGATCCGTATCCCATCGGAACAGGAACGGAACTCGAGCAGCATGTCACCGTCTCGATAGGTAATTCAGACGACGCTCGTGGAAGTTCGGTCGCTGCGGCGCTCGTTGACTTGAGCGAACGTCTGGTTCGTTTGCCGATCACGTTGTACGAGGCGAATTGCTCGGTTTCCGAAGGCGTCGTGAACGCCTGTGAAATGAGATTGGCGATTAGGGGGTCTAGCACATGATGCACGCCATGGCCACAGTTGTTCTTCTCGTGGCAACTTGCATTACTGCCTCGGAATCGTTCGAACAGGATCTTGTTCCAGATTCCCTCTCCATCGAAGTTGAGAACGAACACGACGAGGTGGCAATCAGTGAAACCGAATCCGATGCAGGAGCGATCGACTTGGACGAACAGAGAGGTGGGGCGCAAGCAGGCGCGACGACCGAATCAGCTCCTGAGGAGTTACCGCCAGCTCAGCCGGAAGCGACCGCGGCCTTAACGCTCGACGAACTACTACGTCAAGCTCGAAACACCCCGCACTTGCAGCAGGAAGCGTTACTGACGCGACTCGCGGAGCGTCGCCGCCTAGCGATTGCCATACGTTTGACGCTAGAAGCCGCGGAGCAAGTTGCCGCGTTTGGCTCGCCCGGTGCGCAACTGCTGCAAGACGCTTCACTCGACACCATCGTCGCATCCATGATCGCCGACCAAAAGCAAGCTGAGCGGGAGAAGTTGATTCCAATAGCGCCTCCGATCACGGACCAGGTACTACCTCAAGCCGCTGATCGGCAGGAGGACTCAGCAACGCCACCCGGATTTGATGGATGGCAACCCGTTTACGTCGTCCAGGACGCACGCGGGCACAAAATCGGCTGGCGACACCAAGATACGGGTGAGCGCACAATCACATATGTCGGCGAACAGTGGCTCGTCGGCGAAGACACCGTCACGGTAGAAGGCGTAACGCTTGACGGAATCGGTCGATACCTCATCGTGAATATGAATGGCGAACGCCGTGAAGTCCATCTTTAATCAACGCAGCGCTACGCCGCTGCTACAGGCTGTGAATTCGTCGGATGACTCACAATCGGATGCGGACGACCGACTCAACGATTCGAGCGACAGCGACGCAACAACCGGTTCCAACGGAAGGTCGCCGGTAGCCAGCGAATACTCGGGCTTAGACGCCCGTTCAGACATTAACTTCGATTCGCTTGTTGATGCGAGTACCCAACATCCTGCGATCGAAGCCGCGCTTGCGACGATGCAGACGCTCAAAGCGTTTGTCACGCCGGAGGGGGCCGTTTACTACGTCGAGGATCCAGCGCGGACTCGTATTTTCGAGCAGTTGCTTGAATTGGTAAGACGGGAGTTGGGGCGTGCGAACCCGATACCGATCTCCATCATGGCGTTCAGCAAATTACGCAGCCAGGTGGTCCGCTCTCGCCGCGAATCCACCTCGCACAACGATCTGGTCGAGATGGTCCTGCACGACGCCATTGCGCGTAAATCCAGCGACATTTACATCGCCGTTCATACCGATCGTACGCAGATCCACTTTCGGACGCATGGCGTGCGCTACCTACATTCCGAAATATCCCGTACCGACGGTCACGAAATGGCACGAGCCTTATGGTCGCTCGCGCGTCAAGGGCAATATGAAGAAAACGCCACCACGGACACGGCATTCAGTTTTGGCGGGTATCGAGTGCGCGCGAATTCAATGCGCGACACGCGTGGTAATTCCATCGTCTTGCGACTACGCGATCCGAAGTTCATTCCCCCGCTTGCGGAGTTGGGTTACAGCGGACCACAGCAATGTCTGATCGACGAACTCCAATGGAGTGCAGGTGGTTTGGCGGTGATATCGGGCGAGACGAACTCTGGGAAATCGACGACGCTCACGTCGCTGATGGCGGGCATGCCGGACAGCGAAATGATCATTGAGATCGCCGACCCTATCGAAATCGAGTTCGACCACGTGACTCACGTGGAATTCGATCACTACGCAGAAGCAGCAGAGAGCCGGTTTCGTGGGATCTTGGGAGGTCTCGTACGTCAGAACCCTGACACGTTGTTCATCGGCGAGATCCGCGACCTGCGGTCGGCAACCGCGGCGATCGACATGTCGCTGCAAGGTAAACGGGTATGGGGTACCGTGCACTCGCATGCATGTCTGACCACCATCGCGCGTCTTGAACACCTTGGCATTGACGTAAATCTCTTGGCACAACCGGGGTTTCTGAACGGCGTCATCAATCAGAGCTTGGTACCTGTCGTATGTGAAAAGTGTTGTTCGGACACGCTCCCGGACGAAGAGATCACGAGTCGCTTAAGGGAAAAGTACCAATCAGATGGGCTGCGTTTTCACCATCGTGACGGTTGCGGCGACTGTGTCCGCGGTATTAGCGGTCAGACCGTCGTTGCGGAAGTCATGGCATTTCCTCGCGATGCCTCGCATCCGGCACGACGGTTCATTCGCGACCACGATCTCGCGGGATTGGCAGGATGCATGCGAGAAGAAGGCATGTTGAGTAAAGCCACGCACGCTGTTTCGAAGATTCGACAGGGGTTGCTCGATCCGATCTTGACGGAGGAGGCCATTGGACGCATTGGTACGAGTGATGCGTTACCTGACGACGTCTCACTTCAAACGTCATTCACCTCACGGAGGAGCGAACAACCTGAAGGCTCTTAAAGGAATACGCAACTGGTGGCGTAGCCATGTGGCAGTCGACGCCACCACTCGCACCATGTTCTACAAGATTCTTGCGGCGCAGACGCAGAGCGGTGTCCGCTTGCTCACGATCTGCCAGATGCTCAAGGACAAGGCACAACTTGATCCTGGCGTCAAACAGCTCGCGAAGTATGGTGCCGATGCGGCGCAGGCTGGACGTTTAGCGAGTGTTGGCTTCGCTGATAGTGGTTACTTGCCTGCCGTCGACGCTGGCGTCTTACGTGTCGCGGAACAGAACGGTTCGTTGACCGACGCACTTGCCGAACTCACCGACACCGAACGTGATGCGCGGACGTTTTTCACCGGCGTATTTAAGCCCGCGGCATTTCAACTGGTCCCAGCATCCGTGGCGATCAGCATGGTGACGGCGTCTCCCGAACTCTTGAAAGACATCGTCCAGGATCCCACCGCGCTCGAGGCAATGCCTCTATATATAGTCGCGACCTTCCTCCAGACGTTCGGTCCCGCGCTTGGCGTACTGATCGCACTGTTCGTCGCGTTCTGTTGGTGGGGACGTTCACGCTTGACCAATCGCCGGTGGTTACTTGGTTGGTTTAGTCGCGATTGGCTCGATCAAGTCGCTATCGCGTACTGTCGACTTGCCGCGTCCATGACGCGCCAAGGCGCAACCCACCTCCAAACGCTCCATGCATTCGCGGAAGCATATCGGTCGACATTCGTTCAAGCGATGGTGCCGTTGGCGACGAGAGACGTCACTGACGGACGCGCATACGCCGCGAGCCTAGGGGACCGCTTACTACCCGCTGATGTCGCCGAGTTGCTTGACGCCTTGGTACCAGGTGAGGACCGTGAGCGCTATCCAGGCGCATTTGAGACCCTTGCCTCGATGCAGGAAGCCTTGCTAGCCAATCACTACGCCGTACGTGCGCGCGCCTTGAAGTTCACCTTCATGGCCGTCTCTGCTGGTTTTCTCGTTCTGATGTTTCACGGTTTGTTCAACGCCGCACAGACCGTCGCTACCCAAGTCGGCGTTTTTTAACCTATTTTCAGGAGCTTCTATATGGATGATCCATCCAAACATCACCGCGTGATTCATGCGGCTGCACGCCAGCGGGGCTACTCTCTGTTAGAAATGAGTCTTGCTGTCGGTGCCATCGCCATCATCGCGGTCATTGCGTTCTTGGCGTTTACTGATACACAAACCAGTGCCAATCAGACGCGCGCCTTGAACGAAATTAATTCACTAGCTTCTAGTGCTCGACAGTTTCGCTCATCGTTCGCACAGGGTGGTTTGTACACGAATTTGACCAATGTGAAAGCCTTGGTCGACAACGGCTATACCACCGGTGGCATGGCATTGTCTGGCAATGACGGAGTAAACGTCTACGGCATGTCCACCACGATCGCTCCGACCGCGGGCACAGGTAACGGTGATGCGACGATCGTGTATACGACACCCACGCAAGAGGATTGTGTGGCGCTCATGGGGTCCTTTACGGACAGTCCAGGAACGACGGCTACCACCGCGACCGACGAGCACGTATCAGGCTTTAAGCCTGGCGCAGTCTGCACGGCGGCCGGTGCGCTCACCCTCATCATAGAGTAGCGATATCGTTGATGTCGGTGGGGTCGTTGACGTTAGCGGTTGCGTTTTCCGTCGCTCTCGGCAGCATCGTCGCCGTGAGCGCATGGTTGATCAACGACGCGCTCGACGATCGTCGTGACACGCAAACGATTTTTTCGATAGCACTCGCTTATCGCGACCACATGACGACGTCACGCTGCACTCTGCCCAGTACTGCGCTCTCTTTGAGCGCGGTACGCGCATTACTAACGGCGGCTGGTCAGTCGCATGCGGTCGTTGAGGACGAAAGCGCTTGGCACATGACCTTTGATGGCGGCGTTAATCGTCAGTCGGCGGTAACCGTGTTTAAAGTGGACGGCACGTCGAACATCACGCGGTCCAACACGTTTACCTTGCCTGTAGCGGGCGGCGATCGGTCTCATGAGTTTTTCGACGTGGTCTTCGATTCAAGGGTATGTCCCTAAATGCAGATGTTCAACGGTATCCTGCTCATCGCGATCCTGTTCACGGTCGTCGCGCTCGCCACGCAGTTCTGGCGCACTACCGAAGATCTCGACGAGTCGCGCCGAACCGTTGAAGGTTACTTGACCTTGATCGAGGGTCTCTACGCTTATCGAGGCGACAACGTATCGCAATGGCCGACGTCGTTCTTGGATTTATCTCGGTACTTGCCCTCGCTGCAGATCGATTCGCTCGATCCAATGCAAGCCGGATCAAACGGTGAAGGCGGACGCTACACGCTCGAAGTCACCGGCGGCATCGTCACATTAACCACGGCCGTTGCCTTGGAATCCCACGCACGATCGGTCATTCGTGAATTTGGCGCGAACGGCACGTACGCGACGACGCCAAACGGATATGCCATCACAGTCACCGTACCAGCACCCGGAGGCATTTCATTGATGCAACAGACGTTGCTCACGGACGGTACCAATAAGATGGAACGGCCGCTCTGGATGCGGAATACTGTGGTGGCGGGTGCTTCCTGTGCGGGCACGGGTATGGCGTTGGACGTAAATGGCAATCTCATGCGTTGCGATGGCGGTATTTGGCAGACCTATTAAAAGGTTGACATGAATCCCCGCCAACGCGGCACCATTCTGATTGATGCGCTGATCGGTTTATTCATGGTCGCAGCTGTCGTCGCGACATTGAACTACGCGTATCGGATTACTGAGCACTATGCGGCTGTCTGGGGTACCGTTGCCGGTTTCGAGCGAATGCATGAAGCAGAACGTGCGTTTCGACGCGCCGGTTTTTCCGGTACGATCGATTACACAGCCATGCAAGTGCTGATGCCGGGAATTAAGGTCCACTCACCATCTTCGGCTCACCGAAACGGGGTAGGGCGACCATACGAACTCCAAACCGTCGGCGGCGAACAAGTACTGACCACCGTTGTCGAGAACGAAGCGCAGGCCTCACAGATCGTCGACAAGCTCGCTGGTAAAGGTACCTACACAGCTGAATCCGGAGGATTTCGGGTTTCCTATTGGTCGGTCCGCGTGGATACGCTTCAAGAATTAGTGCGCCGAAATTCCATGCACGTGACAGGTCCCCACGGTACACACCTCAAGGATCGGCTCAACTTTGGACCTGGCGCTATCGTTACCGTTCGTACGCCTTGTCTGCCGCCTGACGGGGTGCACAGCGGCGGTATTGCCATCGACGTGGCCGGCCGACCGGTTACGTGCGTGCGCATCGCGCCAGGTACCGCGATTCCAGATCGCGAGTGGCGACTCGTTGCGGCGGGATCTTCGCCACCACCGCCACCGCCGCAGACGTGCGGCGACGGGACACCCGTCTCCAATCCATCGACGGATTGCAAAGACTGCTTGGACGGTACCAACATCCCCGTCGGTAACTCGTGTCCTTTGGTTGTCATTCCGCGTTGCGGCGACGGCACTGCAGTCGTCGATCCGACCACCGAATGTCAGGACTGTTGGGATGGAACCAACATTCATATCGCGGATTCGTGTCCACCTCAACCCACGGAACAATGCGGTGACGGGACCTACGTGTTCGATCGCGACCTCAAGTGCCAGGACTGCACCGATGGCACCAACATTCCCATAACCGACACTTGTCCGACGCCGACCGTCCAATACTGCGGCGATAGCTCGCCGGTCACCGACCCCGCCACCGAATGCCAGGACTGCTGGGACGGCACCAACATTCACATCAGCCTGACGTGTCCTGACCTGCCAACGATCGAGAGTTGCGGCGACGGTACGATCGTTACCGACCGCGTCACCGAGTGTCAAGACTGTTGGGACGGATCCAACATTCACATTAGCGCTACTTGCCCATCGCCACCTATTCTCGAGAGCTGCGGCGACGGCACAACCGTCGCCGACGCGACAACCGATTGCAAGGACTGCTGGGACGGTACCAACATTCCAATCGCGAACGCTTGCCCCGTACAACCGACATGTGGCGACGGAACCCTCGTCACCGATCCATCGACCGAGTGCAAGAACTGCACAGACGGCACGAACGTCCATGTAAGTCAAACCTGCCCTACTGGCACTGCCTGTTGGGACGGTACGGTGGTGTTTCCGCCGGACACCTGTCCACCCCAACCTACCTGTGGCGACGGTACGCCCGTACCGAATACGTCGAGCGACTGCAAGGACTGTCCCGACGGTTCGAATATTCCGGTCGGTGACTCGTGCCCAGTGGCGTGTCCATGCAACACAGGATGGGCGGATACCTTGGCAGGTTGTCCTCCGGTCACGATGAAAACATGCCCGAGCGGTTGCCCGGTTGTGTGTCCGCTTGACACATGCGCCACTCCCTCGCGAAGCGGCCCGACGTCGTGTACGTCCGGATTCAGTCTCGTCGAGACTACCGGTTCTTGCGCTATTACTGCTGAGTGTATTGCCGACGCTTGTCCCTGCGGTGCGATTCGCCAGACCGACGGCACTTGTCCTGTGGTCGACAAAACCGAACTCGGGGCGACCTCATGTCCGTCCGGGTACGATCGCGTCAGGGTCGATGAGACCGCTTGTACGATCACGCACGAATGTCAACGGACATGCCCTTGTGGTGGAGGTACGGTTACACATCCCGCCTCATGTCCTGCGGTCATCAAGACAGAAATCGGTCCCGCGTCGTGTCCGAGCGGCTATACCCGCACCAAGACAGCGGAAGACGAATGTACCATCACTTATGAATGTCAGCAGGCATGTCCCTGCGGCGGTGGTACGGTGACTCACCCGGTCACGTGCCCAGTAATCGTTAAAGACGAGCTAGGACCCGTCACTTGCCCGACCGACTACGATCGCGTCGTGCAATCGTCAACGCAGTGTGATATCACGTACGCTTGTGAGCGCAACTGTCCCTGCGAAGGAGGTACCGTCACGCATCCAGCCACGTGTCCAGCCGTGGTCAAGGATGAATTAGGACCAGCGACGTGCCCAAGCGGCTATGTACGAACCCAAATTGCAGAGACCGAGTGCGCGATCACCTATGCCTGTCAGAAACAATGTCCGTGCAGTGGTCCCCTTGTGACTCATCCCAAAGATTGCCCACCGATCGTGCAAACAGAACTCGGGGCGACGTCTTGCTCGATTGGCTGCGATCTGGTGACGACTGCACAAACACAATGTACGGTCACGCGCACATGTCAGCAAACCTGTTGGGACAGTTCAGTCACGACTTGCGGGGGCGCCTGTCCTGACAAACCCGTTAGCTGCGCCAACGGCAACACGTATCCGGATTGCTGCTGTCCGGAGATGACGCCTATCGTGACGGAATTAGCGACCGAAATCGTCTGGAGCTGTCCGGCGAAGCCGGTTGTTGGCGCTCCGGTAGGTACGGTTCCGGGTCCTAACTGGACCGTCGTAACAACCGAATACGAGTGCTATATTGAGAACACGTTGGTATGCACCGGCTCAGTCGGCGCGTGTTTTGGGCCTGGGAATTACTGCGCTAGCCCTACACAGATCTGGTACAACGAACTCACCGGAATTTGTTCCGGTCCACTTGACGCCATAGGAAACTCATGCAACACCGGTTATGTTTGCGGTGAGGCCGGTCTTGGTCCGTAGCGCCCTATGGTTGGTTTAAGAACGCGTATAAGTTTCTCCAGATAAAAATCTCATTCGCTTCTGCTGAATATCGACAAACAAACTTAGAAATGTGACCAGTGCGGCTTCGATCGCAGGTAATCCCTAACGTCTCCGCACCGTACTTATCTCGGAAAGACGCTACGTGGGCATCCACCGCCGCTCGATGTTCCGAGGGTATCTCAGCCATCATCTGCTTGAACATATTTCGATACGCAGGACGCGTTTCACCCGTCGCTGCTACTCCAAGCCAACCGAGCGCTTCCATATTGGATTTCTTTTGACCGCCCAGACCATGTAAATAGATGTAGGAAAGACGCGCCTGCGCGTCCTTGAATCCCATGCGAGCGAGGACCGACAATTGAGGGAACGCTTTCTCGTATTGCCTGGATTTAAAACTACGCGCCGCAGTCTCTTTCCAGCGATATACGCGCTCCATTTCCAAGATATTCATGTCGTCGCCATGAAGACGCTCACCTTCGACGAAGATTTCCTCGATGTCGTTAGTGTCATACTCTCTATCAGTACTCGAAGGTGTGACGAAAATACCTGCTGGTTCCGAAACTTCTCGGGCGTCGATATTCGGGTATAGAAATGCGATCACTGCGGCACACGCCGCGAGTTTAAATATTCTTCGTTTCATCAGTGTTCTCCTATGAAAACTCAAAAGCTCGACTAATTGAGTGGATATTTGAGTCTGAACGCGTGAAAAAGTCGCTTAACTATACATATATATAGGTTATAAATACTGGATTTCAAGTTCTTCGTATATCTAAGGTCCAACGCACCGTAGTCCACTAGAGTCAAACATCTTCTTTTTTCGCCGCGTTGCCCGTCTCGCGCTTCATACGCGCTAGGTGCCGACAATCGCGCATGACTTGTTGACAACAAGATTGTTGTCAACAAGTTTGTTGTTATATACAATTCATCAGGATTTAACTGAGAGGAGATGAAGATGAAGTCATCAACCGGTAGATGGGTAGTAGATAAGGACTTTTTCGATCGCAAATTGGAACTAGAAATTCTTCAATCTCGGATACAAGATCGAAACCACATAGTTCTCAGTGGTCAACGTAGGATGGGGAAGACAAGTTTGCTCAAAGAACTTCCGCGCCGGTTAACACGCGAAGGATGGCTTGTTTTGTTCGTTGACGTTGAAGGAGCCACGAGCGCAGAGGACGCCATTGCGGATATCGCGCAAGCCGCGTACGAACACCGCCCGTTGAGGTCGCGGTTTGTTGATGGCATGAAAAACTGGCTCAACGAGAGTGTCGACGAACTCGACGTTCATAACTTCCGATTGAAATTGAGAGCCAACCTGGATAGCCGTAGTTGGCGTCGTCTCGGTGAATGAAAGCTAGCAATCAATCGGGAGTCGAAACGCAAAGTCCGATGCGCAAATTCAATCCTGGGTTGTTACAAACGGATGAGGAAATAGCCGCACAGTTCGTCGTACGCCATAACGAGTTTAGAACGTTGTGTGAGGTTGTACGCGGCAACATGAATACACCCTCATGCCAGCATGTTTTAGTTGTTGGGTCGCGCGGTCAAGGGAAGACCATGTTGCTGACGCGCTTGGCTGCTGAAGTCCGGACTGATAGTGAGTTTTCTCGGCACTTTCTACCTGTGCAGTTCATGGAAGAGAACCAGGAGGTCGACAGCCTAGCAGACTTTTGGATGGAGACGTTGTTCAATTTGGCACAAGAGTTTGCAACTAGCGACGTGGCTCTGCACAACGAGTTGAATGAAAAGCACGAATCGCTAACGTCCCGTTGGGCTGAACAAGGATTTGAGGAGCTCGCACGTTCGGCGGTTCTGGAAGTGGCCGATCGGATCGGCCGGCGACTGGTGCTTTTGGTAGAAAACGTGCAATCGCTTTTCGCAGAACTGGATGAAGATTTTGGTTGGGGACTAAGGGCGATTCTCCAGTCGATGCCGCAAATCACGCTAGTAGCGACTGCAACGAATCGATTCGATGCGCTTGACGATCCGCGCGCTCCGTTCTTTGAACTCTTCCGGCTTGTGACTCTTAACCCACTCAATACCGACGAGTGTGGACGATTGTGGTCGATGGTTAGCAAGGCTGAGTCAAAGGAACACGAAATCAGACCACTAGAAATATTGACGGGCGGAAACCCTCGCTTGATCGTAGTCGTGGCGGAGTTCGCACGACATCGGTCTCTCAGTCAACTAATGGAAGAACTCGTGAATTTGGTTGACGAACATACGGACTATTTCCGTAGTCAGCTGGACGTTCTACCGAAACAGGAAAGACGCGTGTTTATTGCGCTCATCGATCTCTGGCATGCATCCAGCACGTCCGAAATCGCGGCACGAGCTCGTCTGGATATGCGGGTGGTGTCAACGATGATAAAACGATTGATTGATCGAGGTGCAGTGATGATCGTTGATGGGGATGGACCTCGAAATCGCCGATATGCCGCATCGGAACGGCTATTCAGTTTCTACTACAAGCTACGTCGTGTAAATAGCGAAACTGCTGTTGTTGAATCGTTGATTCATTTCATCGTGTCCTTCTACGATGAATCGCAGGTCCACATGCTGACCGAACAGATATTCACGCATGCGCTTGAATCCTCGGCAATTTATGCGGGCATTGAAAGTGCACTTGTTAATCGAACGCGTGCAGGTGAATCAGACTTGCGCTCCAACTGGGAACAGGTTGCGAACATATCAAAGAAAGTCAGTCACAGCGTACTGTTCGATGAGCGACTCCGTCTTATCGATGCGCTTGTACTCGCAGGGGAGGGAAAGAATTGGGACGAGCTGCTCGAAATCACTCAGCGCTACGTGTCTGACGGATTTCTTTCGAAAGGATCACGCCACGATCACGATGTCAATTGGGCGCTCATCTCATGCGCCAGGAGCGATGCCTTCATTGGACTTAGAAACTTCGATCACGCGATCGTTGTTGGTGAGGAAGCTGAAGTAAGACTTAATGATGCGATCGACATGACGTCGATTCAAGGATTAAGGCGAATCAAATTCAATCAAGTGTGGGCACATTTTGAGCTTGGTGATTACGTTCGCGTTAGGACCGAAAGTGAGAAGTTCGTGCGACGTTACTCCGAGTTTGACGAAACCGAAATTGCTTCGCAGGTTGCTTTCGCGCACGTCTTAGAAGCGGATGCTAATGAACGATTGGGCGATCTCACTGCCGCTATTACATTGCTCGATAAGTTTCTGCAGTCTTGCGATGAAGGCTACGACGAAGAGCTGGAACATCTGATAGCGCTTGCGCTGTTCCGAAAGAGCAAATTGCTAGGCAGTATAGGTGGTAATTTTTACCGCGCGATTGAGAGTTTTGATGCATTTTTAAACCGATTTGATGGAACCGAAGACGAGTGGATCCGTGGCTATTTGATAGCAGCAAAGCGATACCAAGGTGTTAACCACGGAATGGTCGGTGATTTCAACCAGGAAATAGCAAATTTCCAGAGTGTACTTGACAGTGTGCGAGACGGCGACCCACCTTTTCTAAAGTCGTGCTTTTTTATCGCTCTTTTGCAGAAAGGTCGAAGATTGGCGGAACTAGGTAGGCCTAGAAATGCTTTGAGCTGTTGCGATGATGCACAACGATGGTTAGCTAGAAACCCCGATATGTCGGTTCGTGCTACATCGCTGGGACTCAACTGGTTTACAAACTGTACAAGGGCGCTTGCGTTGATGTATGCCGGTGATGTCGAAGCAGCTTTGAACTCGTTACGAGAAGCTTACGAAGCATTCGACATTGAGCGCAGGTCTGATTTCGAAGAGATCATGCGACTAATACCGGAGCTTCTCGCCGCTGGTGCCGAAGCGCAGGATCTAATCGATGTGCTTCAAAGCAATGAAAACAACGCATGGGATTTACTCCCAATGACTATTGCGTTGCAACGACGGATTGGAGCGCCCGTTATCGCCCCGGGCGAGGCAATTGAAGTAGCAAAGGATCTCGAAAAGTGTATTGAATATCGTTTGGAACGTGGGCTGCAACCTGGTTATTTCCTCAGATCTGGTTACGACTAGAGATCCGTGTTGCGTTACCGATGCTGCATTGACGATTGAAGCGCTACGTTGGTGAAGGCTCGACGAAAACGCGTAAACACGTCTGTGCTAATCAAGAGTAGATTTCGCTGCGCCTATTCGAATGATCGGGTGACATACGTATGTTCTGCTTTCAATAATTCATGCGACGAAGAATCGTGATTTTCATTACTAAAAACTAGGGTCATGGACGAAGAGAACGTACCCGAATGGGTTGTACGTCGACTTAGTGCTGTATTACCGGTGCTCGTAAGGTATTTCCCGGAAGAATCACTAGCGATGGGGGGAGGTACGATCCTCCAAGCGCGCTGGAATCACCGGATCTCCACGGATATTGATTTGTTCACCGCAACGGACGTATTCAACTCTGTCATAAGAACTTCTGCCGCGGAGATGGAGCGTGATCTATACAGAATCTCAGCAGTTAACACTCATAGGTCCTGGGTAGATTTAAGTACGATTTATTGCGACGTTGAAGGAACCGAGCTCACTGTCATGCCATCTGACCCATTGGTATTTGAAGTATGTGACCGCGTCGTTCCTAGTACGCGAGTAAAGACCGAGGCTTCCGCCTTAATCCTAAACAAGAAAATCGTTGGTAGGATGATAGGTGGCGGGGCATACGAGATTCGAGATATATTCGATTTGTACACGGCGATAAACAAAGATCGTGCGGCGTTGCGTGAAGCAATTCGACCGATCCCGCAGCGATCTCGTGACGAAGTTTCTGCCATGCTACGATCATTACCCGATCGTTGGTTTCGAGAAACGACGAAACCGCTTCGTGGTGTTGCGAATCAACCTTCATACAACACAATGATTGACGCAATTGCGCACGAGCTCTCCCTCTCACAGTCGCGGGAAGACGACTGATGGTCATGACTGAAATACTGCGGCCGCGGTTAGATTTTGAGAGAAATCCAAAGTGTTATCAATCCACTCAATTAGCTAGAGAGCCTGACCAAGTCATCGCGGGACTGCTCGGTGCCCATTGCTCTGGAATGTCGAAACATGTGCCCGCTGTGGATGTGCGGGCTGCTTTGTTAGCAGAACCGACGAAGGATTGCGAGGCAAACGAGGCTATTAGATGGTTATTGGGATCGCTTGATCTCGTTGAAGTAAAGACGCTGTTTGCCCAAGCTGGGATTCCGCTAGGGCGAATCGCTGATCATGTGCGCTGGCACGATATGCAGCGACCCGATCTAATCCATTTCCTTAATCAATTTGCGATACCAGGCGAGATGAGCGTTCATGTGTTATGAGTTGCTCATACTCAATCGAACCGAGTTGCCGTTGTAGATAGGAGCTAGCGGCTTGTCAAATCAATTGACTCAAGATCAGTATGTGCTACTCACCGCTAAACGTGCACTGGCGGATCTCGTCCATAACATGTCGTCGGCCGAAGGCAATCCCATCACCATCACGGAAGTCGTAACGCTTCTCGACGGGATAACCGTAGGTGGTCACAAGGTTTCAGATCAAAATCAAGTATTTCGATTGGACAGCGCATGGACGGAGCTGTTCAGACTCGTCGAAAGCGATCAATTTGAACTAACAAAGAGAATAGCAATTGGGCTAAACGAGTTGGTCGCCACCGACGAAGCACCGAAAGTTGGTGCTTTTCGGGATGATCAGGTTGGAATTCAGGGAGTGGAATACATCCCGCCACACCATGCCACACTCGATCGCAAATTCAATGAGATGCTAGAAGATGTGAACCAACGTCACACAGCGCTTGAGCGTGCTGTGACCTGTTTTACGATCTGCGCACGCAATCAGTTTTTCTTTGATGGGAATAAACGCACGTCCCAACTGCTCATGAACAGCATCCTACTATCGAACGGGCAGCACGTAATAACTATCCCCGCGAAGGACCGGAACCAGTACTTCTACTTGTTAAAAAAACTGTACGACAGCAACGACAGTCGAAGATTAGCCCAATTCCTTAGAGATCGACAGTTAGACAAGATCATGAAGGTCCGGGAACGTGAACAGCACGAGCAGGATCGAAAAAATAGAGATTAAGGATTGCAAAGATAAGTTCACCTTGTGACGATCGCTTCAGACCAATCCAACGACCTGATACTGAAAGACCGAACCCACACCGTCCCTTTAGTTCACGTCCGTACGATCATGAATTGATAAAAAGAGACTTACCTGAGCGCTGGTCAAATTAGTCGATAAGACTGTCTCATTTTGGCGCTACATCTTCTAATTCGGCTTCAAGTAGGACCGGGAAGGTGAATCACTGCGGTTCGGAACTACAATGTCTAAATTCTCTCGTGATTTTTTCGTTAATTCCCCTATTTGATAAGGCAGCGTACTCAAAGCGCTGTAGAGGTTCCTCCAACTTGAACTCATTAATCTATTACTTCCTGTAAATCCAATCCAATTCAGGTCGACGGACCGGAATGGACTCAACGTCTTCTTTGTCCTGAAACCGATCGACAATAATTTTGAAAATCAACACATCCTCCACCGCAAGCGTCTTATAGACATGATCTTCGTCCAGAACGACCTGCGGTGCCCTGCTGATCGCGCCGACATCGTACTCAGTCCCGGTCACTAGTAAATCTGAGCTTCCAACGATTCGATGCTCAGCCCGTATTAACCAATCCGTAATAACGTTACGGGAAGTCCAATAGCGTTGCCGTAACGCTTCCAACAGAGCGTCGACCTTTCGATCGGTGAGGGACGGGATCACGTCAAGATCCATCGTCGTACGAACTCGCTCGCGATAGTGATTTGCGGCTACGGCGCCATCATCAGCTCAATCGATACCGTTTGCGTCGAATACGTCAGCGAGAACGGATAGTGCCGTTCGGAAACGATCACTTGATGGCTCCACGGTGTCCTCGTTTCTTTACCCATGCTTCACGAAATTCAAGATAGGCTAGATGTGATGCCAGATCGCCACTTAGTGGATCTTCTGTGCCGCTACCGCATCTCGGATCGATAGCCATCATGCGATCACGAACCTCCAAATGGTATTTAGGGGGTGCTTCCGGTACGTGAGACTCTGCGATAACCTTGCCTAAACGCTCAAAATGCTTGATGGCTTTCTTATTGACAGGCACTAGACACACTCCGCCAATCTGATTTTATGGTATATCGGCAGGTTGGTCCTATCGAAAAACGCCGTAAAGTCGATTGCCTTAAACGATCAGCTTTGTGTATCGATCCGATTCGTAGCCGTGCGCATCATTAGCGTGAAGTCGCGGTGCGGTGTAGTTGGCATCGGTTTGCCAGTCTGCGGGTCCCATTTTTTTTAAAGCCCGGGTCAGTTGCCCGTCTAATCCCATGATCGAGTCGGCGAGCGCTACGATTCGAGAGTTTGGCGATGCGTAGGGGGACGCCTTGCGTAGCGCAATTGCGGATTGACTGGGATCGTTGGTTTTGAGTGTATGTGCGATCAAAGCCGCTGCTGTTGATCTACTAACGCCCCCGTGACAGTGAATCAGCAAACCGGTTTCAGCGTCCCACGTGTTGAGAAAATCGATTAGGTCAGCGATGTGCTCGTTTTTTGGTACGGTCAGTCCGGGTCTTGCTTCGACAATGTCGTCCACACTGCATCGGTGGTGTCGAGAGGCGTCTATGCCGGGTGGTGTAGGCGGTTGGAACTCTTCGCCGATGATTGAAACGAGGTCGCGAACATCGAATTGATTGCTTAGATTCGGCATGTTCGAGAGGCTCGTAATGTAGATTGGCATCTGTCCTTAAGCTCGACTCCACAAAGTAGGAATAAATGAAAGGTGCGACATGGTACAAGGAAGTTGTCAAAAAACGAGATTGAGCGCCGCGCAAATCTCATATTTAAGAGAGCAGGTTAGTGCTAGCATCGAATACTAATGAAGGCGTGGCGTAACAACATAATGTCCTGTGCTTCAATAGTGCAAACCGGGTGATTGCGAAGCTTCGCATGAAGGCTACGGTTGCCAGAATTGAGTTCGAATAGTTGACTTTAGGATATTCCTTAGCAGCACAGACGGATGGAAGACAACCTAAGTTGCTAGCGTTACTCACGTAAACAAAGAGGGATTTATGAAGGCAAATACGAGCCGTCGATCCCGATTCGCGTTTGGACACGACCCAAACGCCTATGACCGTGGACGCATGTCATTCTCGCCCTGGATCGTGGATTGGGCATTGGACACTAGTCGCTTTCAACCTGGGCATCGCGTACTGGAGATCGGTGCGGGAACAGGGCAATTGACAGTCGAACTACTGGCCGCTGGCGCGAATCTAACTGCTCTAGAACCTAGTGACAATCTTGCAGATTTGCTGCAAAATCGATACACAGGAGGCGATATCCAGACTTTTGAGATAGTTCGGGAAACATTTGAGGACTACGTCGTACCGCATCAATTTCCATTGGTAGCGGCCGCAAACTCATTTCACTGGCTTGATCCCGCTATTAGCTACAGAAAAGCTTCGGAAATCCTTGATACAGACGGTCGTTTGTGCCTTTTTTGGTATTTCCCCATTCTCGCAGACTCAGACGTTCAAGATCGAGTGAATTCGATTGTTCGAGAGGCTGAATTGGAAGATTTGGTTCGTGAGCCAGTTGGTTACAGTGAATCTCTTAAGGAGGTTCTAGCCGAAGGTCGGAATGAAGTAGACGAGAGTGGCTATCTGCGGTGTCGCGACTGGATGTTAAAGCCGCGAAGCATTCTGTACTCTGTGGATGAATATGTTGATCTTGCGACTACGTATGCGAGTTCAAAAAACGTGTCTGAATTACGAGATATGCTTAAAAGTTCCGTCTTTCACACCGAGACGAGTGTTGAACTCGTGGTGTATGAATATGTATGCATCGCGGCGCGAAGCTAGTACTCGAGGAGAATCAGTGATTGACAATCCTTCCTTCAGAAGCAATCGACTAGGGGCTTCAAACTAAGGACTCCGTAAAGGGATTGGCTTCTAATCGGTCCAGCCGCTTCGTGGCAAGCTGCAAAAAAATGTGCGGATTTGAGTCGCGTTAGCGTATCCAATCGGATGAAACATCGCATGCCTCTAGCGCAGGCAGCAGGCGAGTTCTGTATTGGTCGAATATTCCTTGTTTCCATGGAACTTGACCGAGGTAGTCCATGATCAACTGTGCTGAACGCAATCCTAAAAAGACAGGTACGTGCTGAAGAAGGTCTCGCGGTAGTTCGTGTCGCTGCCGATAACCTGTGACAAACGCTTGGTAGCGTTCATCGAAGCCGGGTTTTACCCATCCGCCGGCGAGCGGTACTGAAAAATCATGAAGGTAATAACCAAATCCACAATCGTCGAAGTCAATCGGAATTGCGCCGCTATTTCCGAACAGCACATTGCCGAAGCTCAAGTCACCGTGAACTAACCCGAATACATCGGACGTAGATCCCAACTCCGATTCGACCGATTCGAGTCGTTGCCTGAGTGTCGACAGTGCCTCAATGATTGGTCTAGCGTCGTTAAAACCGAGAATTTTGGCCATTCGAACCTGAAAATCTAGTCGAAAGATGCTCTTTGAGTCGTAGGTCGGACGGTCAAAGGAAGCGCTAGGCGACCAGATTTGCGCATGCCGATGGAGAGAGGCGATCATTCTCCCGAGTTCCCGAAAATCTCGAGGGTGCTTTTCATCTCCGATTGTTCGACCAGACACCCAACCGAGTATCGAGATGGGAAGCTCGGTTTCCTCATCTGTAACGGGAGCTATCGCGATTGCTTCACCATCCAAGGTCTTGTGTACGCGTGGAACCGAGATATCTTGCTCCAAGCTCAAGGAATCCAACCACGCTAACTCCGAGGCGATCTCGCTCGCGGTGCGATTGGCGGCGCGATGTGCGCGAACGACGTAGCGACCAGCATCAGTAGTGAGTCGAAAGACCGTGTTCACGTAATGTGATACCAGACGCAATTCGCCTGAACGAAAACCAAAATCCTCAACAGCCCGTGCGACCGCGTCAGCGATTTCCTGCACGCCTGAACTAAATTCGTTTGACTCGATGCCTGAACCAACGACTTCGATGGTCATTTGCCACTGTATGGATGGTGTTGACAGATTGTCTCCCGTGGATCAGCGATTTTCAACTCTTATCACAATATCCAAGAATGACCATTCACTATGAGCACAGTTATCGTGCGTTTGTCGTTAGTAGATCCTCGTTTCACGTAACACTGAGCGTCATATCCATTACGAATCAACGATAGCTTGTAAAGCACCTACAAGGCGGTTCTTCTGAGTCCGATTTCTTGGACATTCAGGATATAACAAAGCCTACATTTCAAACAGAGGGATATTCATTGTTGTCGCTGCTGCACTCATGCGCAAATCGTAGGTTGCGACAACTAACTTTTGTCCTTGATCGATCAGAAAGGTGCAAGTCGCCAAATGAATCGCGTCAAGCGTTCGGAGGTTGACCTCAATCGGAATGGAGTCGTTGATTTACGATAGCACGTTGGGTGTCATTTCCGCTACAGCGATTCGACCGATCACCGAATGTGCCGCATCACCATATGTATCTGTCAAGCCGCGAGTATGCAATCGTGTCCAAACTCATACCCAAAAAGTCGACTAGACGCCAATGTTTCGCGCCAGAGATGCTCGAGCGGAGATCGGTTTTCAACGAAAGTGCACGTAAGCGCGACAGAAGTATCGAGGCAGATTACCTATCTTCTCGACATTCGTCTAACTCTTTCATGACGTCGTCAAAATTGCCGATTGGGTTCGGTTTTAGCGGCGGTGTCGACGATGGCATCAATGGTGGCGTCAAGACGCCTGATCGCACCAAGTCAGCGAGAAATGCATCCGAGAGATCGGACGATCGTTTATCTTGAATCGGCCCAAGCTCGGCAACAACCCGGTCGCGGTTGGTGATCAATATGGTCTCCCCCGATGCCGCAAATTGGACATAAGCACTCAGATTGTTATTCAGTGTTTTGATGCCGACGGATCTCATATTGCTCAAAGTAGCAGCTAGTTGCGACCTATATCAGAAACCGTCCTTAATGCTACTTGGAAGTGTTTGAGACAGCAACGCTGATTAGGCACTTACTCACTGCTACTACGTTTAACGCCGTTCTTTGAGCCAGTTCGCTCGCGATGGCATTGACACGGCCGCCTACCTCCGCATTCACAACCAATCATCCAATACCTAACGACGCTAGATTTGAACTCCTAATCTAACACCTTCTGCCGTGAATCAACCTTCCGGAAATTACTCAAAGGACGATTCTGCCTGCAGCAATTCACACCGAGAGACGTAGCGATGCGACTACGATGTCTGAATTAGTGTTTCTAGGGAGTTGGGTCGGTACTTTTCAAGCAGGGCAAATACGATGGCTGCCGTTTCGGCATCCGGCTGACCGGACCAGTCGGACGGTCTGAAATGCATTTGGAACGCGCGGATTGCGTACTCCGTGCGCTTATCCAGTTCACCGGTTTCGGCCACGTCATAGCCGTAGGTGGCTAGCGCCTTTTGCAGCAACTCGAGATTTACACCGCGCTGTTCGAAGCGTTTGAGGTAACGCTGCACCGTATCCTCATCGTACCAAGCACCAATGCCGTGCTCGTAGAGTAAGCGCCATGGAAATGTCGGCCCCGGATCCAATTTGCGATTAGGAGCGATATCGGAATGCGCGAGTATGTCGTCTGGTTCGATACTAGGGTGGCGCCGAAGGATGTCCAGGAGGAGTTTGACAACGAGCTCCATCTGTTCGTCGTCGTATTCGAGAAACTCGCAATGAGCTTCTGGATTGTCCAACACATTCACTCCATTGTTGGCTGCGCACGTTGATCGGTTCACGATTTCGATTCCGATCGAGCGACTATTTAAGTCGGTACTTCCCCGCCAATAGCTCCGTCCTGCATGCCACGCACGCTGGTCTTCTTCGACGAGTCGATACACCTTTAGCTGACGGTGTGGATATGACGGATCGCCATTTTCAGGAACGAGATAGTGCGAGCTGACGGGACGCTCTGTACGTTCGGTCAATAGACGCAAGGATTCGGCGAAATTCTCGCTGGTGAAATGGATGATGAGGTACTTGACCCGTCCACTTTTGTTTTCCGACTCGACGTTGACGTAATGGAGAGGTGCGCACGCAACGACCGAGCATAAGGCTAGCACTGACAGGAGCACTACGCGGGAGAATTTAAACGATCGTTCTACTTTGCTATATGATCGCTTGGTTGTCATAGTCTGAGAGGCACTAACGGTGGAGTACAAACGCAATCGAAAGCTTCGGCGACTAGTAAAAAAGAACACAAGAACGTTAATCGCTGCGATTCATGCAGTCTGGTCTATCCATAAACGGACTTCTACCATGGTCATGCTCTCGCAACCGCGTGCCAACATCGAGGCGAATGACCTCAAACCGAGTGAACAGGAACTGAACATACTCAAAGCTTGGAATGAAGTTTGGCTCGGATTCGAACCGTTAGTACGAGAGATGCAGAAAGCTGGATGGATCGACGCTGCTCGTGTTAAGTCTACCTATGACCAAATCCGTGAAGAAACGGGGATTACCTGACGAAGAGTTCGTTTTGACTTTTTAAACCCAGCAACTCCTACCGTACTTATCAGTGCCGAATTCCGTCCAACCATGATCCAAGATCGTGGGAGAATCAAACTGTCTTATCGCTTTCTTATAGTCTTGGTGAATTGTGATACCCGGAAGAACCTCGGTTGAGCTCAAATCGCCGAACTTCACTGATTCCGTACCCCGCGTCTTGTCGAGCATTTTCGTGCGTTGGCTGTCCATTCCTGTGAAATAATCGATCCGAACGCTGGAATTAACTCGGATTACTCGTTTGTTCTCATATCATCAAGCTGCCCTTCCCAATCCAGTCGAGCGCGATTGCGCCTGAACTCTTCCTGTTTCTTCAAACTCACCAAGGTTTTAAGACCGAGTTCGACCGTTGCTTTTTCGGTTTTCATGCCACTCAACTTGATCGCTTCGTCCATCAGTTCACTGTCTATTTCTAGATTTATTCGCACATCTACCTTCGGTGTTGTTCCGGATTGTGTATTTATCAGAAATCTTATGCTCGTGAGTCACGAATGCCTTATGACAGTTAGGCTACGTGAACTTCGAACTATTTCGGTTGCCGAGGCAACGCACATTCGACTAGAAAGATCGGTTGACCTGTACTGAAAAGAGCGTGTTCTCGTATGAGGGGTTGTCGTGCGCCATTGTTAAGACGTTAGGCAACGATGTTTGAGTTACACTGTCGATTGACCAGTCGCTCGCTTCATATTTTTTTATGTAGATTCTTGCTTCGATTGTCATTCCGAATGTTTCTTCAAATCTCACACTTAGCTCAATGGATTCGTGACGCGAAATCTGGTCTGGGAAGAAGCTCGTTGAACTATCGAAATGAGACTCCATATTCGCTTGACCGTCGGATAGTGTGTAGTCAACAAGCATGTTTTCAACGAATTGATTGATAGGCTCGATCAAGCGTCTCGGCCTCGCCGAGTTGACGACATTCGTAGGCGAATACGTCCACGGCATCGATAGACAAGCTCTTAGTAGCCGTTGATCTTGGCAAATCGCCGATGCGATCCGACATGACCATCAGCGACCATTCGCTTATATATGGACCATTCGTTCAATTGCGTAGTAGCCTATACTCATTTTCATGGAAAACAATCCCAAGCATAAGACTAACATTTTGAGAAGAGACGAAGTGTGCAAGAAACTCCTAGAAATGCGATCGGAGTTTGAAGCACGAGGTGTCGATTTTTTGGTCTATTCGGTTCGGTGGCGCGAGATGAAGCGACTGAACACAGTGATGTTGATTTGGCTATTACTACGGAGCCAGGCGTCGGATTGTTTGCTCTTTCGGATATTCGGTTGTACGCGAAGGAACAATTAGGTGCGGATGTGGAACTGGCTTTTCTTAAGAATTTCCACCCCACTAGATTGGAATCCGCTTCCGAAGATTTGATCTCCATCTTTTGATGGCAAAAAGGAAAAGCACACGCGTATACATCGACGATATACTGACATCAATATCCAGAATTGAAGCCTATCTCTCCGGTATCGACAAGGCGACGATGATCGAAGACTATCGTATCACTGACGGAATTGAGAGGAATATTGAGAAAGTATCCGAGGGTTCACGAAAGGGGATCCCGTAGTCATTAAGGGACATTGAAACTACCGTTCCTTGGCGACAGATTGAAGATATTGGAAACGTTTTACGCCACGCTTATGATCAGATTGATATGGATGTATTGTGGCATACCGCAAACGACGACATTCCTAAATATAAGGAAGCGCTCAGACGGATCCTTACGCTAGATCTGGAAAAGATCGATCCACCGCAAAAGCCGACGGCTATCCCCTCAACGAATAGAACTCCAACGGATAAATAATGGAACGCTGATTTGGGCTCGCCCCGTTTTCAATTTGAGAATTTTCATTATTTAAAGCTGAATATTGATCGAGTACAGTTATTTATTAGGCTTCCTTGTGTCGTTTCGTCAGATGACGTAACCGCGAGCCCGTAACGTAATTCGTCAGCCGGCCTCTTCTCTTATTCGCGCTTGAAGGCACACCTATCGACGCTAGAACGATCGGTTCAATGTCAATGAAACGAGAGTGTTGTCGTACGCGGGGTTATTGCGCGACATTGTTAATATGTTAGATAGCGACGTTTGAGTCACATTGTCGATTGACCAATCGCTCGCTTCATATTTTTCTATGTAGATTCTTGCATCGACCGTAATTCCGAACGTTTCTCCAAATCTCATTCTTAGCTCAATCGATTCGTGACGAGAAATCTGGTCTGGGAAAAAGCTCGTCGAACTGTCGAAGAGCGTCTCCATCCTCGTTTGACCATCGGATAGTGTGTAATCAACAAGCATGTTTTCAACAAATTTGTTGATCGGCTCGATAGAGAGTTTCAGTCCCGCTGAGTTGACGACATTGTCCGACGTATATGTCCAAGGCATCGACAGATCAAGGCTCTGCGAACCGTTGATCTCGGCAAATCGCCGATGCGATCCGACATGACCATCGGCGACCACTCGGTTACCTATTTGGAGTCCGTATCCGAGCGTCAGACCACGAATTTCATTTGCAGATAGTCCTAATATGGATGCTGGATAGTCCTGTCGTTCGAGATCAACCGCTAGAGAAACGAAGTCATTTTTCCTACCGGACAGAAAACTCATACCGACGGAGCCAACGCGACGCGTCATATCTGCTTGGTGGAAACGACGGGTATTCGGATTGTTTGTCGTTACGGATTGAAACTCAGACGCATTACGCGATTCGCTTCGAAGCGTCGTAAACGATTCCCACCGATCGTTTATAGGTTGGGTGAGCTTCACTTCGAGCCCTCGAGTTTCGTTTTGCTCGACTTCCTGACTCTCTCGCGTTATCGAGTTTGACCAAATCCTCGACAATACTCGCATACTTGAATTAGGGCGATAGTTCAAACCAAGTTCTGATTCGCGACGATTTATGTCGCCCGATCGCAAATGGCGCAATGGTCCTAGGAATAGGCCCCCTATAGCAGGGGTAAGCGCGTCCGTTGGTCGTAAATCTTTGATTTCATAAAGTAGATGGGAAGCCGAAAGCTCGAGGGTCCGAGACAATGCCATCGTCGACTGAAGTCGTCGACTGAGATATCTGCGCTTTGCAGAGAGGAGAACAGGTTCGACATCGTCGATCAGGTTACTCAATCCGTACCTTAACGTTTGGGGTTGTGTTTCGGTTTCGCCGCGCCGCTCGTGGTATCGCAGCATGCCGTTACGCGGTAGCGACATCTTTATGTCGAATGTGTCGCTGAAATGATCGTGCGAAAAGGCATTCGCACTCTCATTTACTAGTAAACCGAAGCGATAGGGACTCTCCCACCGCAACAGTGGCTCTAAGTTATCGAATCTCGAGCGAGTTCGCGACCACGCTGTACTCAATCGAGGGTCACGATAGGAGATTTGGATGTCATTTGTGATCGAATCCTGATCGATCGTTTTAGGGATTGCGGTGGACTGTAAAATGCCGTCGCGGAAAGTCTCTTGTACTCCTTCCTTAGAAGTAGACCTGTGTGCGAGAGAAAGCGTGACTCTTGGGATCACCTCAACAGTGATCGTCGACTCAAGAAGCCGTCTTGTCGTCGCAAGTTCGACGAGACGATTCGCTGTCGGAAGGCTTGTAAATCCGTTCGTTTGCAGACCCTGCTGCCAATTTGAACCGAGGCTTAATTGACCGTTCGTTAGGCGAAACGGCGTGAGCGCGTCGCTCTCGGTCAAGCGACGGTATTGCTGAAACCTGAACGTAGCTTCGAGAGAGCCTTGGTTCTTGATATCAAATGCGATGTCGTTCGAATCCAAACCGATATTGCGTGCATTCGCACTAAAAAGCCATCCGCCCGCGCCGTGGACCCCCATTTGAGCGTCCACGAGCGATCGTGTACCGGCGTGTTCGAATGAACCATTCCGACCGAAACGGTCGGCGTCATCAGTTGTGTGAACCGAGGCTACTGAAAGTCGTCCGGTTGCACCGGAGTAGGTATCGAATTCACAGAGAAGGCACTTCCATCGCGAAACGTCTACGTTAGCGTAGTTCGTAGGGTACTCCGCTAGGACATGTACTTGAAACAGCGCACATACGATCAGGACAGCTAGTCTGAGAGTCGTGCTTTTCATCTGCGGAAGAGGTTTCCCGATGGGTGATCAGAACCATGAATCGACGAATGGCAATTGAGGCACCCTTGCGCAAACGCGAACATTGCATTCGGATCGCTCGTGTCCAGCTTGCCCTCTAGCGCGAGACTTCGATGCCCGAGCGAAGAATGGCAACTTTGACACAGCTGCGGCACCCGCGTCTTAAGCAACGAAGCCTGATTCGAACCATGTGGTGCGTGACAGATCGAACAATCCTCGACCACCGGCGGATGTTCCCACGTGAAAGGTCCACGCATTTCAGTATGGCACTGGAAACACGATTCGTTCAACGACTCACCCTTGACGATCTCTTTTGATGCCACGGCAGTGCCATGTGGGTCGTGACAATCGGTACAGATGAGGTGGGAATCTTGAATCGGATGTGAACTTCGCTGCGTTAGTTCGAGCGCGACGTCCAAATGGCAAGTCATGCAGATGGAAGGTTGGTTCGCTCGAGTTCGAATTTGGTCCACCGAATTGTGAATTTCGTGGCAATTTGCACATGCCAAATCTGCCAGTTGATGCGGGCTCGCGCGCCAGTGCATTCGGTTGTAGTCTTCGTGGCATGCGAGACAGAGTTGATTCTGGAGGTCCACCTTTGCGTTCCCTCGCTCGCCAAAATTTAGCATGGCTTCCCGCACAGCACCCTCAGGCAGGATTTTCGCGCCATGTTCCGCAAGCGGTCCATGACATGCCTCACATTGCAATCCTGCCGGCAGTTTTGATGAATCGCTGATCTCGAACGGGGTGCCTCGGAAATTCGGATGGCCGTGGATGTTGGCGAAGATCAAAGCAGTCGGGAAGGGTTCCTCCTCATCATGGCATCCCAGGCACCCATCGGCGCCGCGTCGTGAATATTCACCTGCCGCGAGTTTGTCGGCGAGCAATTGATGGATCTGCTGGTGCGTGCTGTCTTCGGCGTGCGTCCCTTCGCTTGAAATGACTGCGAAGGAAGCTACGGCAATCACTAGGCTAACAAGACAGATGCGTGCGACACCCACTGTCGCCCCTCTTTCAAAAATCTCCCGCACTCACGTAAAACTCGATGATCGCTTGTTTGCCCTCGGCATTGAGCGTCTCATATTTCTGTTGCATCTTCGACGACATTCTGCGTGAGCCATCATCAAAGTTCTTGAATTCCCCTTTCAGGTAATCTCGCCACTGACCCGCCATTAACGCATGATCTGACTCGGGGACGCTGCCCCCGTTGATATGGCATTTGTTGCACTTCACCTTGTGTAGTTTGGCACCTTCGGCCGCGACTTCCCGATCATATGCCTGCTCGATCGGCATCCAGGTCTGCTGGGAGTAATACAACGCGAATGCTTCGAGTTCCGATTGTGAAAATGCTTCGATGACTTCGATCATGTCCGTTTCTGTCCCGTCGTCTAACGTCACGCGACGTGCTTTTCTGAAATCGTTTTCGTAGGTGGTCAGAAGGTCGAGAATGGCGCTCTCTGAAAACCCTCCGATCGACGGAATTAGAGGCTTTTCACTAACCCCTTTCTCACCATGGCATACACCGCATTCACTCTCAGCGATTTCTACGATTTTCTCTGAATCTGCTAACGTCGCTTGACTCCAAAAGCTCAATAACGTGACCGCGAAGAACCGAGTCAACATACGAGGCAGCGTTGGATAGCAAGCTATGACTCCAGAGTTGGATCTGCCAGCTACGATTCTGAACGCCACGACCAGTGTACTTTCACCATTTTTGAAATTATCCGTCGAATCCAGGTATGCTGCGAAAAACATGACTGTCGCCGACCCGTGACTGGGTGACTGAGTAGACTTTTAGTCCCGTTGTAAGTCGTAACTTGAAAGCCTTCTTGAAGACGAAATTCGGCGTCGTCGGACTCGTGTGTGCGGTCGCGCTCGCCGCTTCGGCTGATGATCCATCAAACACTGAATTGACGGCCATTGATGTCGCGACGATCGCGTACGAACGCCAGCTGCAAGTGGAAATAGCTGAACAACGCGAGCTCGAAATGCGGCAAGCCTCTGCTCGCGACGCGGCTCATGCGGAAATGCCCTCTACGATGTACGCTTCGACGCCGTCGGAGCCGAACGCGGTTCCCCATGCGATGGACAGATCGAGGTGGCGAACTGATCCCATAGTCGACGTGGTCATGCCTCGTTATCTTGAAACTGTGACCGAAGCGGAATCGAAACCTATTTCGGAACGCTGGAAACGCGTTTTAAGAACCATCAAGACCGTCGAACAGTCTCGCGGTCGACACGATTTGTCGCGCACGCGATTGCGTTCAGAGCATCCAACAAGTGCGCTCTTTGGCATCCCGGCGGGGGGAGTGGCGCGTCACGACGATCGTTTGGTGATACCTTATTTTCCGTCGGCGTCAGACCCTTCAGATCGACAGGGCTTGGTCCGCTTGCTGAACCTGTCATCGAGAGCTGGCGAGCTGACCATTGAGGCTATCGACGACGGAGGGATGAAGTCTCCACCACTTGTGGTTTCGATCGATGCCTCGTCGGTTTTGCACCTGACCTCAACAGATCTCGAGCAAGGTAACCTAGAAAAAGGTCTGGAAGCTGGTACGGGGCCAGGGCAAGGTGCGTGGGTATTGGCGTTATCCAGTACGGTGGCGATCGAAGCACATCCATACATTCAGATGCCCGACGGTTATCTGACATCGATCAACGACATCTTGCCGAACGTCGACGACGCGCCTATCGTCACTTTTTACGCACCGAGTGTCGATTCGAGTCCGCTAGGTTTATTAAGGCTCGTGAATTTAAATGCGGAAACCGCAACGGTGTTGATTTCTCGCGTTGACCAAATGAGCAAGGCGAGTAAACCGGTCAAGGTTGAGTTACCAGCGCATCATGCAAGAACCTACACCACTGACGAGCTCGCAACCGGTGCGGCGCCAGAACTCTCAGGAATTCTGAATGAAGTCGAAGGTCTTTCGCGTCTAAAAATAGAAACCGTACCAGGCGTGCTAGCGATGAGTTTCTCTGTGAACTCAGCCGGACATATGACGAATCTATCGAGCTTGGCCGAAAGTAGTGGCATGCGTTTCGTTCCACTGTTTATGTCTGCAGCCGATCCACATGGACGACGAGGATTGATCCAAGTGGTGAATCGTGAAAGTCGAGGTGGCTCAGTGAGCATTCAAGCGTTTGACGATTCCGGTCGTGCCTACGAAACACTCTCGCTCACGATGGATGCGAACAGTAGTGTTGAAATCGATTCGAACGATCTAGAGCTAGGTAATTCATCAAAAGGACTGTCCGGCGGAACTGGTTCCGGCGATGGCAATTGGCGACTCAAGCTCTCGAGCGAATTAGACCTTGACGTTCTCGCGTTCGTGAGGACGCCGGACGGTTTGTCGACACCCATCCAAGAAACAGTGTCGCCGGTCCACAACCGCCACGACGTCTCGTGGTTCATGGCCGTGGACGATGAAGATCAAGTCGGTCTACTGCGCTTAATCAACGGTGGTCGGCGTTCGGCGAACGTAACGATTCACGGCACGGACGACAGCGGTGTACGCCGAGGAAAGGTACATTTGACCATCGAGGCTAATGCGTCTCGCACGCTTACGTCGACCGAGTTGGAATCGGGTGGCGAAAACCTGACGGGGTTGGTTGGTAACGGGTTTGGTGGATGGCGATTAGCGGTTACCGCCGACGCCCCTATCGATGTTATGAACCTTTTGGTCACGCCAACCGGACACCTGGTCAATCTCTCACACGCGTCATCGGTGACTTCTACAGACGAGGAAGAGACGGCGGAAAGCCTGTTCGAGTCAACTATTTCGCCCATCATCCACGGCGATTGCATCAACTGTCATGTTGTTCGCGGTTTTGCTCAGAATTCACGTCTCGTCTTTGTCACAGTTGGTGACCCGAAGCACCTAACAAAGAACCTGAACGCGTTTAAAGCGTTGTTAGACGAGGTGGGCGACGGCGGAGCCCTCATTCTGGACAGGATTCAAGGTGTTGGTCATCCCCCTGGACTTCGGATAGCCGCTGGCACAGACGAGTTCGCGGCTATGCAAAGGTTTCTCGAGTTACTCGGTCAACCGATAGTAGCGCCACCGGCCGTGACAGCGGAGACGTTGTTCGATAACGTCACGCTGGAGTCAAACCAACAAACCCTGCGACGTGCTGCGATTGTGTTCGCTGGACGCATACCCACAGACGAAGAATACGACGCGCTTGTGGAAGGCGATGAGATGAGTTTGCGTACGGCGATTCGAGGGCTGATGCAAGGTCCTGGATTTCACGATTTCCTCATTCGTGCAAGCAATGACCAGTTATTTACTGATCGCGACTTTCGAATCGTGGGCGACGACGGTGATGGTTTTGTCGAGTACGCTAGAGCACTCTACAACGCGGGTCAAGACGGCCGAACCGCGTACAACGACTACAAGCGGCAGGCACAGTACGGGTTCCGCAGAGAACCTCTTGAATTGATGGCGCACGTCGTGGAAAACGACTTGCCGTACACGGAAATACTCACCGCTGATTACGTCATGGCGAATCCCATGACGGCAACGGCTTACGGTGCAACGACGGAATTCACGGATGAGGACGACCCGCACGAGTTCAAAGTTTCGGAAATAGTCGACTACTATCGTCGATGCGATGGCTACGATGTGGACCGGGCTGAATTAGGTTATGTCGTCGTTGACCCCGGTCCTTGTTCGACCGAGTACCCGCATGCGGGTCTCTTGAATACCAAGGTTTTTTTGCAGCGCTACCCAACGACGGCGACCAATCGCAATCGAGCGCGTTCACGATGGACTTATTACCACTTTCTAGGTTTTGATATTGAGAAATCGGCTTCGCGAACTACCGATCCCGTTGCGTTGGCTGATACCAACAACCCAACGCTGGGCAACCCAGCGTGTACCGTGTGCCATACAGTACTCGACCCCGTCGCAGGCGTGTTTCAGAACTACGGTGACCGGGGCTCTTATCGGGATCAGCGGGGTGGCTTGGATGCGTTGGATCGGTTTTACAAGTACAACCCGGCTGGTCGCAACGACATTTCGGTTGAGCGACGCACACAAGAAGATTCGGCGGTAAACCTGGGAACGGTCCGGCTGTTCGCCGACCGGGTCAACGAACTCGGTTTGAAGAACCTGCGCACGTTTGACGGCGATACGAAGTTGCACTTTGGACTAGGCGAAGTCACCGTACGGGACATGAACGGTGATGTAGTGCATCAGTACGACGTAAGTGACGTCGTCGAGGAAGAAGATTGCGGGACCGCCTTTGCCGATGGCTACCGTCTTTGGGACTGCCAGAAATTACTCCCGTTACCGCTGGCGGTATCCACGACTGGTGACTACGAAGTACGCGTAGAAGCTTGGGTCATTGAGGAAGGTTCGACTGCGGGGAGACTACAGGCTTGGATGCCGGGACCGTTCTATCGCGATGGTGATACGTGGTATCGCGACATGCGAGAACCGGGTTTTGGTGAGGACATGCCCACCGAATCACATAACAGTGTGAGGTGGCTTGCAGGGAAGATTGTCGAGGATGAACGATTCGCTACGGCTACGGTGGAGTTTTGGTGGCCAGCGATCATGGGCAGTGAAGTGGTCGAGCCACCGGAATATGCCGAGGACGCCGAGTCTGAGCCGACTCTGCTCGCTTCGAACGCACAATCCCAGGAAGTACAGCGGTTGGCGAGCGCATTCAGTGAGGGGATCAACGACGGTGAACCCTTCAATTTAAAGGACCTGCTAGTGGAGATCGCCCTGAGCCCGTGGTTTAGGGCTGCATCCGTTGAGAGTGACGACGAATTGCAGCGCTCGGCGGTTTCGAGAGCGGGGGCGAGGCGTCTTCTTACTCCCGCAGAGTTGGCGAGTAAGACTCTGGATCTCACAGGATTTCAGTGGGGGAGGCACCGCGACCAGTCGTGGAGTCAACCGCACGAAGACAAACTGAGTTCACTCACGGATCCGACTCGAGGATATGGGCTACTGTATGGTGGGATAGATTCCGATGGGATACTTGAGCGCGCGCGTGAGTTGACATCGACGATGGCGGGGGTCGCGCAAAGCCATGCGTCAGAGTCTTCTTGTCCCATCGTAATGCGAGAACTTTTCCTCTTGCCTGAGGAGGAGCGGCTGTTATTTGAAGGTCATGACCGACGAATCACACCGAAATGGGAATTCGGTAAAAAGTTTGAAATCGACGCTGCGTCCTATGTGGATCGGCAGACGCTTACACAATCCGGACAACTGTCTGCAGGTATGCATGAAGTCGCGATGTCCTTTACAAATAACTTCGATGACGACAACGGTGACCGGAATGTGCTTCTCTATGAACTTAGAGTCCTAAATGCGAGCGACGAGGTCGTTCATGAAGGCAGTCTCAAGGATCTTGAACCGCGCGTTGCATCCTCGGGCGCTTGCGGGATCGCGAACGCCTGGAATGAGGATACAGAGGAGCGAGACCATTTCAATCTTCACAGTACATGCTTCCCGGTGGTCGCTGAATTCAGCATTGAAACTGAAGGTTCGTACACCGTCGAAGTGGTCGCTTGGGCCGACCAGCATGGCGAGGATTTAGCGGAACTAGAGATCGTCGTGCAGTCGAACACGATGTCATCAGCTGGGGCGACGTCGATACGCGAGCAACTTGTCCGACTTTACGATCGATTGCACGGCGTTGACGTTGAGACGGACTCTCCGGAAGTTCAAGGCGCGTATGAGTTATTTGTGAACGTATGGGAAGCGAACCTGGAAAGCGATCGTGCGAGTACGAATTTCCGAAATTGGCAAGACATCGAATGCGATTGGGCAAGGGATCAGTATTTCCTTGAAGGGATTTTGGACGACGCTTGGGTCTATCGGGAGGATTGGGGGGACGGACGCGGACCTCGCCATGACTGGGATTGGGAGCATATCGGATCGTATTTCGGCACGGTCGATTTCCAGGACACCCAAGGTGTTGCAAGAACGTGGGTGGTCGTAATGACATACCTCTTAACGGACTATCGATATTTGTATCTGTAGGGCCGAATGATGAAACGACGCACCATACTCAAAGGACTCGTCGCCGGAACGGCAGCGACGGTCACTGGCTTTCGTATTCCATTAGTGCAAGCTTCTGACTACAACGGCAAGTTGTTCGTCTTCGTACAAGCGGATGGCGGCTGGGATCCGACGAGTTTCTGCGACCCGAAGACGAACACACCGGGTGAACGCGTGATCAATCATTGGGCGGAAGAAAACGAAATCCAGCAAGCAGGGAACATACCGTACGCGCCGTTTGCGAACAACGAAGCTTTCTTTGAGAAATACCACGATCGCATGTTGGTCATCAATGGGGTCGACGCACAAACCAACTCGCACACCGTCGGTGTTGTGCACAACTGGAGCGGCCGGAACTCAGAGGGCTACCCCTCCGCAAGTGCAGTGCTGGCCGCTCACTACGGCAACGAACTCCCGATCTCGTATCTCAGTTTCGGAGGGTTTTCGGATACCGGTGGGTTGGTCCGCTACACAAGGCTCAACAATCCAGATCTTCTACGGAATATCGCACGACCTTGGCGGAGCAGGGACGGATCAGACCGCAGATACCTTGCCGATCACGAGTGGCACGCGCTCAGCGAACGTCAGGCTGCGGATATTGAACAGTTGGTAGCGGTAGAGAACCGTTTAGAAGCTGAATTGCGTAATCGGATGTTCTATGGTTCTGCGATGGCGTCGGTGGATGCGCTTGCTGACTACGCTGATGCCATCCCTTCCCGGTCTGAACTGGAGCCGCGCGAGAGAAGTGGCGTCATCGCTGGGAGCGGCAACGAGTATCGGAGTGATTTACGACGTCAAGTACAGCTGACCGTGCTTGCGTTCAAGAGCGGTGTGTCGGTGAGCGCTGACCTTCGATTGGGTGGTTTCGATACCCATGCTTCACACGATCCAGATCACGAATGGCTACTTGGCAATCTAACCGATTCAGTCGACTACTTGTGGGACTATGCGGAAGAGCACGGTGTTGCCGATAGACTCGTGGTGGTTATGGGTTCCGATTTTGGGCGGACGAACTTCTACAACGCGCAAGAAGGTAAAGACCATTGGCCGATCGGCAGCTTCGTCGTGATGGAGAAGAATCAGTCGTGGGCCGATCGAGCAGTTGGCGTGACGGATGAACTTCACTTCGCACAGAAGGTTAACCCTGAAACGCTGGAACAGGATGATGAACACGGCACCATCATTTATCCGAAACATGTACATAAAGCATTGCGAAACTACTTAGGCGTAGGCGAGACGGAGGGTTCTCAACGATATCCGTTCAACGGTACGGAGGACTTCGCGTTCTTCGCTTCAGCTTCGACTGATTGAATCGACCTACATTTCACTCACACCACTGAGAAGACTCTCAGACAACTGATTTAAGCTTATATGTGAGAATTGCTCTTCTCACCTGAGCTAAAACAGAACCCTACGGTTTTTGGGGACACAGTATGGATCGTCGAGCACTCATCACAATCGCACTGATCGCATCATTTTTGCTTGGCATCGCGACGAGCCATGGGACCGATGCGAAAGCTGAGGAAGCACCTACCGAAGAGGAAATTCGGGAAAGCAAGATCACTGATGCGCGTGCAGGGTACATGTTTGGGCTCGCAATAGGTCAAGCCATTGGAACATACACGACCAACGTGGGTTACAGATACTTAGATCCCGAAATGCGAGACGCCATGATCTCCGGTTATGACAAAGACAATGTATGTAGTCTGATTACGGCTACTTTGGACTTACTCAAGAAAGAAGATGCTCCTATGATGTTTACCAATGATGAAGCGAAGGAGTGTGTGGCCACCTTTTTCTACGATACGCTGCAAGCCGCTCGAATAGATTGTTCACCGGACGATGAATCGTGGGGGTTGAAAGCAGGATCGTAAGGTGGCATTAGCCTTAATCAACCCAGTGTGCAAGGTTTATGGCCTTTGCAAACGATGAGGACGAAAACTCTCACCGTTTTGCGAGAGGAGCTTTAACTCATCCATCGTACTACCTACCGTCAGCCGCGTAAGAACTGATTCCAGTCTCAGTTGTGTCAAGAAGGTGTGGACTCGCTCTCGATAAGGCATCGCAATGTGCCAATAATGACGTTTTCGCTAAGAAGTCATTACGGAGAACGAGTCCATGAATCATTGTACGTTGATCGGCATCGATACGGCGAAGAACAGTTTGCACTACATGGTGCGGACGTCAATGGCGCCACCTGTTTCACGAAGACGCAGTAAAGTACTGGCGTTTCTAAAGCAGCAACCACCGTGCCTGATCGCGCTGGAATGCTGCGGCGGCTCCCATTTTTGGGCACGCGCCATACAGCAGTTAGGTCACGAGGTGAAATTGCTGCCGGCCGCCTATGTCAAGCCGTACGTGAAACGCCAGAAAAACGACGCGAACGATGCGGCCGCCATCGTTGAAGCCGCGAGCCGGGTGTCGATGCGCGGTGTGGCGGTCAAGACGCGGGAAGCGCAAGCCCATGCGTCCCTCTATCGTACGCGTGCGTTGTACGTTCGCCAGCGGACGCAGACCGCCAATGCGATTCGCAGTCACCTGCAGGAATTCGGCATCGTCTGTGGCAGGGGTTTCGCGGCGCTGGAGAAGGTTCGCATCGCCTTGTCGGCCGACCCGCTTCACGCCGCGGATCGCACGTTCTACCCATCCACCTAACGTAGCCGCCTTCGTCACGAGCGTAAGTCTAAGTAGCAATAACTAGATTTCCCTAAACAGTTTCTAACTCCTACGTCGGCTCTCGTCTCGAGGCCTTGCTGTGTTGCAAACTACTTTGATTGAATAGTGCGTATCAATCACATCGTGAATTACGGCAGTGTCGATTTCTTCATATTTAATAGTTCGTGCACCACTTTGGACCGGTCCATCGCAGCTGCGACTTGCTTAGGTGTTAATCCGTTCCGGTCCACAAGATCGGGGTCTGCACCGTGTTCAAGCAACCATGCCACGACTTCATGAAGGTTGTTTCGCACTGCTATATGAAGCATGCTAGTAGGTTCGGCATCCGATACCGGAAACAGATCATTGATTTGTGTACCTAGCTCCTGTTCTAGCCGTTCAAACAGTTTGAAGCGCGCCAAGTCAAGCAAGGTGTAGTCAGCGCCACCGTCTATGAGCACAGCAGCGGTGGCGGCAACTCGAACGCCTTGTCCGTTCGCCCACTCAAGCGGGGTGAGGCCACGTGCGAGGGCATTTGGGTTCGCGCCCGCATCAAGCAGTAAGCGTGCTACATCGGTATTGTCGTGATTAGCGGCGAGGTGAAGCGGTCTGCCTTCGGACGACCACGAGTATCCTCCGTAGCCTTCGATGTCCGCGCCGTTTTCGATCAAGAGCCTCGCGATCGCGACGTTGTCCGCTCGGCGCATGGGGGTCCATTTCACCCACGGGTTCATATTTCGAGTGAGGAAAGTCGCTCCCGTGTTAGGTGAATCTTCAGTGTAATAGCGAACCGTAGCCAGATCTGGGTTGGTATTGAGCATGCTTGACACTGTTGCGAGGTCCACGCGATCGATTGCCATCAACAGTTTGAGGCGTTCGGCGATGGTCTCGGCGCTATAGGTCTCGTAGTCTTCGCCACCGTCCAATGTAAAGTGCTCTAAGCCGACGTTCGAAAGTGCGGCTTTGAGAACTACGCCGTCAGAGCCATATGGAGGGTAGTATTCGGCAAGGAAAGGCGTTATGGCGATGTCGCGGTACGCGCTCTTAACTAGCGTCGTTTGATGTGCGCCCGCTCCCTTGATCAATACGTTGGATACGAGTTCTAGTGCAGCTTCATAGGTTCCTGGATCAAGATAAATTTTGTCCCCATCGTTAGCCACGTCCAATGCTGCTTGGATTGTTCCATGTTCGCGATCAGAGCCGACATAATGGATCGTAGCCACGTCTGTCAGACTAAAGTTCTCTACGGAATCTTCTTCGACCGCGATCGACTTGGTGAGAGGTCGGTAGCCTTTTGCCGATACGTCCATGTTGTACATACCTGGTCTCAATGACGCTTTGTATGCACCTTTATCGTCTGTAATCACCACGTACGAAAGTTCGTCGCGCTGTATTGCGACGTGTGCGTAATAAATCGGAACCGAACTTGCTTCATCGCGAACCACACCGCTCAGTTCAACTATTGAATGCGTCTCTCTGTCAGATGAGGGTAAGGCAGGAAGCGGTGGCACGTGGCTATCAGGATTTATGTCACGAGTAAGCGCAGCCGACTGGACAACGAGTGAGCGAATACGCCCGGCATTCGTGTCGAACAGCGTTCTGTCTGCGGATTCCGTCCAAAGCGCTAATGCCGTCAACGTGCGATTTGGTCCGATGTCCAGAATGCCATTCGTTTTTTCCGCGAGCGTTCCATTGATGTCCGCATAGACCTCGCCGTCGTCCCTCTGGCCGGCAACGCCGAGAAAACTCGAGCCTGCCGAAGAGGTGTAAAGCTGAAATACATCCCCCCGCCGTACCAACGTTAGCGTCTCTTCCGTCCCAGTACAGTCGCGTGGATCAATGTAGTAGCTCCAATATCCTTGGCCTACTAGAGCAAATGGGCGATTCCCTGGTTCTATGTCGCCTCCAAGACTGTCGAACCCAAAGACCATGTACGCGCCGCCTAAAGCTTGCCCATCGTCGAATTCAAGATACAAACCAAAGCGTTGTCCCTCCCGCTCGGTATGCGGTACGAGAGGCGTGCTTCTTGGATCCAACGTAATGCTGAGTGTGAAATCGTTGCTGCCAATCGCTTGCACGATTTCAGAGTGGATGTCGTTATCGAGTTCTGGAAAAAAGTCCGGCCACGTCGCCTCGTAGGTGAACTGCTCGTAGGCGTGATCCTCGTAGTTGCGGTAGGGATTGTCACCGTTAAGGATTTGGAATGCATCGTCGTGTAGTACGACCCGATCGCGACGGAATCCTACTTTTATAGGTTCGAGGTCAGACGCGCCAGTGAATACGGCTCGCTCCGCATTAATTGATGTAAACAAGCACAGCGAACACGACACTGACAATATCACGATAAACGGAGAACCTTTCACACTAATACGCTCCACTCACTATTTCCAGAATTCAGAAAAATCAAATATGATTTTCCGCCAATTAAATTCATATTTTGACCGTAATGAAAGTATCCGAACGAGGTCAAGTCACGATTCCAAAGACTTTGCGTGATGAGTTTGGCATGAATCGTAACGTCGAAGTCGAATTCGTTCCCACCGACCAAGGCCTTCTCCTCAAGAAGTGCGTTTCGTCGTCACACCCGCTGGAGAAAGTGTTTGGGATGTTCGAAGGACTTGGTCCGACAGACGAGTTCATCGAAGCGATTCGAGGCAGATGATTACTGCGGTTGACACCAACGTACTGATTGACGTGTATTTTCGGAGCGAAACCTTCGGCGCGCAGTCACTGGATAGGTTAAAGCGTGCATATGACAAAGGTGCAATCATCATTTCGAATGTGGTATACGCGGAGTTAGCCGCCGCAATTCCAAGTCGATCCGATTTAGAAAAGGCATTAGTTGCCTCAAATGTAACGACGTCCAATTTGAATACGTCTATCGCATTTGAAGCAGGTCGTCGCTGGGCTGACTATCGTCAACAAGGGGGTCCTAGAAGTCGCATCATTACTGATTTTCTTATTGGAGCGCATGCATTGATTGCCGCCGATGCGTTTTTGACAAGGGACAGAGGTTTTTACAGCACGTATTTTCCCGAGCTTTCATCTATCTAGTCTTGAGATGTGTCGTGTGGCTGAACGGCTCGACGACTAGGACACTCAGTTTACTGACCCGTCGCGCAGTGCATGTGGCGACACGTAAATACAAGGATTAACAAACGTTCAACGTAAATTAGGCTGGAAGATAACTGGCTATCCAGTCGGTGCACATCCACTTGACCCACAGACGCAAGCGTGTTTTTACGGAGCATTTTGAAGAATCTACAGTTCGGCGTCCACAATCAGTCGACAAAACTCAATATACGCATCTCTCTGATTGCCTTCGAGTTTTCCATCGGCTGTAACTACAAAGCGGGTCCGTCCGTTAAACGCACTAATACGCGTGACCCAATGATGATCCTTGTGCAGTTGATGCATGATAAACGCGTCTCTACCGGCAATCGTCAGGTTCGAAAAAGAATAGCTTACGTCCGTTACTTCCGATTCTTGTATCGCCACAGCGCCGCCAAAAACGGTCGATGAATAGTAGCGTGCCCATGTTTCTTGCCGAGGCACTCGGACAATGAAGTTTTCGGAATTCGGAAGAATGTACGCTATTGGGACTGGACTTAGATTTTTAACTAGATCACGCGCTTCAGCGCTGTCCAAACGAAAAGCAACTTCGCCGTCGTTTCTGCGTCCGAATGGAAAAAAGGATGGCTTGCTCGCACGACTTTCGATTTGCTGCTTTAGCAGCTTCGTAGTCGCTAATTCGTCAGGCACTAATCTGTAGCCTTGTTCGAACTCGAGTCGGAGTTTCTCTGCATACTCTGGCGGTAGGCGGGGTGGCTCTTCAATCGGTTTCCGCATAAGCGTTAGTAATCTGAATGCCGCTTCACGTTCCGAGTCCGACATCTCTTGCAGGGTTTCCTGTATCGCGAAAAAGCCAGTCAGGCGTTCTCGATATGGTTCCAATGTCCGTTGATCCATAGGGTGCAATTCAATAAAAACCTCGTCAACTGGTCGGGTTGCATACATTTGAGGTTCTGATCCCTCGCGCCGGATCTTCAAGAGTCTCTCATTCATGCGGTTGTAGTGGTCGCGCTGAAGTTCCAACCCTGCCAACGTCTCAGCCGGTAATTCATCGAGATTACGCAGCCTTGAGATCGCAGCCAACTTCCGCTTCTCGTTCTCCGTTGAAAAGGCGAACTCTTGTTCTTTTCGTAGAGTGGGGTCTAACCTTTGCAGGTAATCTTGGGGATCGGTCGTAATGGAAAATGGTTGTCGCGATGCATAAAGGGCGCTTTGAAATTCCTTGCTGAAAAAGACCTCCGCAGGCAAGGACCTCGCTGTGATGTCGAACTGCTTCAATACGTTCTCGGGAAACCCCCAGGTAGAAAAATCGCCCCCACCTGCTTCTTTCCATTCATTCAGAAAGTACTTGTCGTCTTCGTCGTACGTCCATGTTGTTGGAGCTTCGCCAACGTCCGTTAGCGTCGATATCGCCACCAAGGAAACTGCGATCGCAATCACGCAGCTGACAAAGATTGCTTGTTTCAAGTGCGTTTTCACACCCAGAGCTCGAGACTATTAGATGTTGTAAGGAGTTGTAATAGTGAGGGGAACTGAAGATCAGCCACCCTTCGAATAAGGCGACTACAAACGTAGAAGGAGGTCGTCATCGTCACTGAAGATATTGTCGTGGCATGCCATCGAACATACATTAGAATTTTCGCGACATACTGCTATCGGTTTGCGACGAGATGGAACAGCAACAACTAAATGTTGATGTTACCCATTACGAGGACGAAGACATTTGGATTGCTACTAGTGACGACATCGCAGGGATGGTAGTTGAGTCCCATGGAATTGCGGCATTTCTAGCCGATGTCGTTGACGTGGCGGTCGAGCTACTTGAACTCAATGAACGGATAAGCGCCAAAGAATTAGAGATGACTCGCCTTTGTTTGCGCGTAAAACATAAGTCAGAAGATAGCTCAATTGCGCGAAATTGTGGTACTCCGGAGTTACAGCTCACCGAGCTGCAACTTGCAACCCCTTAGCACGAAATATTGGCAACTCTCTATCGGGACGTAACTCGCGCACTCAAAACACATGGTTGGGAGTTTTATCGGCAAGGAAAAGGCAGTCACGAAATCTGGCGGCGAATAGACGACCCATCGTCACCCGCAATCAGTGTTCCCTCGAACATCAGCAAACCTTATACGGCAGAGAGCATCATGAAGCAGGCTGGGTTGCCGAAAGATGCCTATTTGCGATCGAAGGGTGATTTACAGTAGCAATCATTCGACTTGCTCGCAATCGGTTTATAAAGCGCAATGCTCAATACGGTATAAGTCAGTGTATACACGACTAACAGTGATCTCACTTGAATATCCCCGCTTTTCGTGTTCCGCTTGAGAATACCTAAATAAAGTACCACGTCGGTGCGGTCAACCGCATGTGTTCTGACGTGCCAATTAAGAGAGACTGAACGTAAATCATGATTCCACTCGGCTTTTTTAGCGTTTGCCTTCGAGCCCCTCATCTTGAGGAGACAGTTAGTTTTTACAAAGCGCTTGGTTTTTCACCGGTGGGCGAGGACGCTCCCGGTCTAAGGACTTCGTTGGAATATCGTTCGCAATCGCTGACATTCATGTCGTTCCTGCAGGACAATTTAGTCAATTTTCGCGGTGCCCACATTCATCAATTGAAGGAATGCATGAAAGAGATTGGCATACCGGTGACATTGTTTGAAGAGTTCAAGTCTGAGGAACGTCTCATGCTGGACGACCTGGGAAATCCCTTACCCGACAACGAATGTGGGAGTTTCTCGATCGGCGATCCTGACGGACATGAGTTCTTCTTTAATACTCATCGCGAGGAGCGCGCGCCATTTGAAGAGGCAGTCCTTAGTGCTCCTGCGGACTTCGTCGGAACGCCGTTTGCCGAGCAAAATCGGCCAGGCTTGACCTACTCGCTTGAAGTTACTGACTTACCGGTGAGCCAACGTTTTTATGAATCTATTGGTTTAGTCGTAACGACGCAAGGAGATATTGCGTGGGTCTATCCATCGTCTGATGTTGGAAATACCCGTTTCATTTTTCAGTTACGGCAAGGTCTCGAAAAAAGAGTCCGAATTGGGCTATCGAACTCCCAATCGAGTATACAGACACTCCAAGAGTTGGGATTTGAACGGGAGAATCGGTCGCGAGAGACTTGGCACGGGCAAGACCCAGATGGTCGTTGGCTGGAGCTAGAACGATGAGCCTGGGTGAAGGAGAAATATTCATATGAGCCGAGGCGTCGAGGACTTGGATTTCCGGGTACGGCATTCAGCGTTCGGCAGCCGTGAACTGGAATTCACATCCAATGAACACTTCGCATTCGACGCTACCCTCTTCGTTTGATGATCTTCGTGGAGAATTCAATAAAGGCGGCTTTTTGCTCGTTTTCTAATTTGCCATCTGCCACGATTCGATATTTGTTTATGCCGTCAAACGCACTGACTTTCGTCACCCAATGATCGTTCTCATGTTGCGTATGCATGATCACTGAATCTCTAACGTCTATGAGTAGATTTGGATAAAAGACGCCGGTGCTGACGACATCCATTTCTTCGACCAGGACTGCACCTCCGAACATTGTTTTTGAATAGTACCGCGACCAAAAATCATGTCCGGGGTCCCTGACAAGGAATCTCTCTGATTCCGGGAGAATGTATTCTTCCGGAACCGGACTCAAATCTTCAATAACCGCACTCGCCTCGGCGCTACTACTCGGGATGACAAGCGGTTTTGCTACTGCGAGTGCCGCGAAAGACGAAGATCTTGGATCGGAATGGCGCTCGATTTTCTGCTTTATCCGTGTTGTAGGTGCCATCGAGTATGGTCTATAGCGATAAGCCTGCCATCTTGCCCGTCGAGCGTGATCGGAGATCAGGCTAGGCGCTATTAAGGGCTCGTCTTTGTGTTTTTGCATATGGAAGAGCAATCTGTATGCAGCGCGACGCTCCGCGTCAGGCATGTCCTGGGCGATTTCGTATATTGCAAAAAAGTCAGATAAGCGTTCACGATATGGTTCGAGAAGCGCTTGGTCTTCTGGGTGTAACATGCCGAGCGCTCCGTCAACGGGAATGGACGAAAACCATTCTTGATCCTGCAATTCCCGAACCGTCTCGATACGCTGTTCACGCTTCATCTCGAAATAGTCGCGGAACAGTTCGATCTTTTTGATTGCGTCAGTGGATAACTCGTCTAGATTTACTAGCCTGGATAACGCAGCCAATTTCCGCTTCTCGTTTTCGATCGAATACTCGATCTTGGGATCTCTCAGTGCGCTACTTTCAAGTCGGTCGAGATACTCGAAAGGATCGAGCTGAGGCACATAGGGTTGTTGCGATCCACTTAGCGCACGTTGAAATTCCTTGCTGAAGAACATCTCTGGAGCGATGGTTTCCTCAGTGATGTTGAATTGATATACGACGCCTTTTGGAATACCCCACGTCGTCACGTCTCCCCGCGTTGCACGTTTCCATTCCTCTAGAAAATACGTGTGTTCTTCGTCGTACGTCCATTTCGTTTCTGTATCGTCTTGATCTGCGCTTTCCGATCTTGCCACCAAAGAAATCGCGACCACGAGCACGCACGTGATATAGAGTGATCGAGTCAGTGGAGTTTTCATGAGTTAACTGCCAGTTGATACGATGATGGACGTTCCGATCGAGTTTTCGACGGAAACCGCAGCTACGGTTCCGTTCAACGATGCTTCATATATTAGATCGGGCTATACATACGTGCTTACAAAACAAGCAAGTAAGTCCCGTACAAGAGCTGCATGGCTCGGACAGGATAACGCCCGAGCCAAATTGGTCAGTTGATCGTGACCTCGTTAGACACGGTCCATGCACTGCACTCGTTATCCTCGTTCAACGCGCAGACGCGGAAGGTGTAGGTCCCTTCGGCAAGCTCTTCGATCGGCCAACTCCATCGCAATACGCTAAACCCACGAGTATGCCATACACGTTCGTCGTCGCGCAGAAGGTGCAGCTGGTACCTAGCGCCGGGGACCGCACTCCAGCGAGCTCCTAGCCTGTTGTTTAGATGTCGGCGCAGGATAGCTTCTTGTGGCGACGCCAGTATCGCCGCAGGCGTACGATCGAAGCCGCGCATTGCGTCCGCATGCGAGAGGTTCGATAGATATCCGCCCCCACTAGTAAGCAAACTCATCACCTTGATCTCCTGATCCGCTTCAATGCGCAAGCGCCACGAACCGTTCAAGTCACCGAGCGCGCCAGACACGATATCCGAGGCATCTCCAGACTCCAATTCAGCTGCCGTCAGCTCGATCGCACGTCCAGAAGGCACGGACGCCCGTACAGTAGTACCAAGTCGGTCGGCGCCGGTGTCGTCGGTACCCGTGATCAGCGCGTTCGCTGCCGTGTCGCCGTCGTTCACGAGGCGAAGCGTGCTGGCTTCGTTGGTGTTGCTAGCCGGATTGAACATGGCAACTTTGTGCACTCGATCCGCCGACGGTGCGGTAGTTTGTATCGGTACGAGAAATCCATCGGCGTACTTCACATAGGCACGCACGTCGAACTCAAAGTCCTCACTCGAAAGCGTTAGCCGCCACGCGCCCGTACCTTGACCCGTGCTGCCGCTCAGTCCGATATCCTCGTTGCCGAGTTCAAGATCTGTCGCGTCGACATGCTTGGTCTCGCCGGCGAGGAGGGCTAGTGTTAGGCTTTCGTACTCGACGTCGCTGTCGTCGGCCACAGCGATGGTCACGCTTCCCGACTCGTCCGAGCGGTTGACCATACGCAAGTACCCTTGCAACCGAACCGAATTTTCACCAGTTGCACCACGCGGCGCAGATGGAAATAGTGGAACATGCCAGACGCTGTCGTCGTTCGCACTTGCGAGTTCTGAAAGGTTGGTCAGATCGCCGCTCGCATTCGCGAGCAAGTTCATTACTACAAGCGACGAATCTTCGGTAGTCGCCACGCGTAACCGCCACCGGCCCGTACCGTCGCCGATGCCTGCCTGCGGTTCGCCGCAGGCGAGCCCTGCGCCTGTCTCGAGCGCGGCTGCGTCCACCTCGCACGCCGTGTCCGCTGGGACCATCAGCATGACCGACGTACCGGGCGAGAAACCCGCGTCGTCAACGCCGCTCACCGTCACCGAAACAGTGGTCGTGCTTGGATTCACCAAGCGCAATCGGCTCATTTGGTCAGTGTCACTCGCGGCATTGAATAGCGCAACGGCGTGAACGCCATCATCGTCTTTCTGAGCCGTTGTGTTCATGAAGGTCACGAAGCCATCGCTTGATCGTGCGTAACTCAGCACTTCGATGTCCAAGGTCGCACTCGAGAACATGATCCTCCATGCGCCCATGCCGCTACCTGTACCTTCGCCGGCGGCATTGAGTAGACCCAACTCCGAGTTTCCACTCTCCAAATCGCTGGCATTGAAATGCTTAACGGCTCGTGCTGCCAGAGGCATGGTCATAGGCGCGTAGGTCGTACCCGCGTCGTCGATTGCCGTAATAGTGACCTCGCCTGCTGCATTGGAGTAATTGATTACTCGCACAAAGCCCTGCGTGGCAGTATCGGCCGTACCCGATAAGTACCACACCATTTCGGGTTCCGATACCGTGACCTTGAATGTCAGAGAAATGGACGCGCCGTCGGAGTCGGTTGCGGTGACTGTTATCTCGGCAGTACCAAGCGCTAGCGCACGCACCATTAGTGTTTCGCCATCCACCGCGACGGTCGCAACCGAGGGGTCGGACGAAAGCGCGGTGTACATCAACGTGTCGCCGTTGGGATCCGTGAAGATCGAGGCGAGGTCCAACGTCAGCGGACCAGTCATGCCGAGGTTGTGGGGTCCCGTGGTCGCGGCAATGGTTGGCGGCTCGTTCGCTGGTTCAGTCGGGGTCTCGACAGAATCCTCAAGCGATGTCTCGATGTCGGGATCCGATATGATGATTAACACCGACGACGGCGATCCCACAGCCAATCCAGCTGGTAAATCGCCGAGGGTGACCGTGAACGTATCGTCGTCTACATCGGAGTCTGCGAAAGTGACAATCGTGCCGGTGCCGGATGTTTGGTTAGCCGCGATCTCGATGCTCGTCAAGATTCCGTAGTCGTCAGATTCGGCAGTGTCGCTCGTCAACGTCACGGGAATGGAAATGCCATTTGCCTGTGCCACCATAACCCTTGCCGTTACTGTCACGTCGAAACCTTCCGTAACCGGGTTCGGCGAGGCTGCCAACCACACCTCGGGGTCAGCCTCCGAATCTGGATCGGAAATCGCGATCGCGATGGAGGAGGGCGTTCCCTTCGTCAACGGATCTGGTAAATCGCCGAGGGAAACCGTGAATCGCTCGTGGTCGTTGTCTGCGTCCGTCGCGGTGGTGATCGTGCCTGTGCCTGACGTCTGCTCGGCTAAGACGGTGATGTTTGACAGCGTGCCGTAGTCCCCTTCCTCGGCGGTGTCGCTGGTCAGTGTTATTGGTATTGAGACATCGCTCGATAACGACGCGGTGAGCTGCACGGTGACCGTCACGCTTGATCCCTCCACGACCGGATTGGGATCGGCAGACAGCGATGCCACTGGGGCGATATCGGGATCGCTAATAGTGATGATCACAGAGGAAGGGGTTCCCGCTTCCACGGAGTCTGGCAAGTTGCCAAGCGCCACCGTAAACGTTTCGTCGTCGTAGTCTGCGTCGTCCGAGGTACTGATGGTGCCCGTACCGGACATTTGATTGGCCGATATCACGATTTCCGAGAGTGTGCCGTAGTCACCAGACTCGGCCGTGCCGCTTGTTAACGTAAGTGGTATGGTGACGTTGCTCGCCAGCGTCGATGTGAGTGTCGCGGTGACCGTCACGCTTGAGCCTTCTGTGACTGGATTCGGCGAGGCTCCCAATGTCACAGGCACCGTCGGGATGGTGCTGAAGTTCCAAGTCGTGGCGTCGTCGATGCCAGCGTAGTCGTTTTCAGAGCTGTCCTCGATCGCACCGCTGGCGATCCTCACGTGATAGTCGGTTCCATAGCTCAGGTCGCTCGTAGGGTTGATCGTGACCGTGCTATCGCTGAAGGTCACCTGACTGCTCGTCACATCGATCGTTATGTCCGAGCCGGACGCGGGTCGGATGACGATATTGCCGGTCCCCGCTTGCACCGATTTATTAAACGTGAGCACGAGGTTCGTGTTAACCGCGACACTGGTTGCGTCGTCCGCCGGATCATAGGTGCTCACCGTGGGTGCCGGGGGAGGGGCGTTTTGACGCGTGAATGCAATCCTCGCCATCGGTTCGTCGGAGAATTTGCCGGTGTTCCGCAGGCTAGTTATCACGCCCTGAGGGTTCGTAGCAGGATTTGATAACGAAAAGTTCTCGCCGTCTTCGGTGCCAGCGTCGTAGGGATAGAGGTTGACGGTGACTGAAGAAACCCAATTGTCGTCGCCGTCCAGCAAGGAATAACCGCTTAGCCCGACAAACCAGTCCGGACTCGGACCGATCATGGATGCAAGCGTGACGAGTGGGTGGGTTCTCTTCATGTTGAGTGTAAACGTAGACGTACCCGTACCGCCTCCTCCAACGCTTGAGGTAAATGAAGCATCGGTGTGAGAACTTGCGTTGATTTCGCTGATAAAGCCACTCGTCGAGCCAATCTCGGCTAACGATTCGAGTCCCGATGTTGCCGTCTGCCCTGATGCCCAAAAAGTTACGGACGAGTTGTGCTTGCCGCCCGCGATCCTCGTAAAGTGAGCGCCACCCACTACGCCACCTGGCGTACTGTCGAGTGTCCAGTTGCCTGTGAACTTCACGCTGTATTCAGCGGTATCTTCTGATTGTGCATATGCGGATTGCGACGCTGGCAGAGATACGAAGAGCAATGTCAGCGCAAAAAGGCGGGTTTGTCGAGTCATTGGAAGCCTCTGGTTTGGCGATGCAATCGACGGTAAAGCGATCGCGCTAAAACGATCACACGTTGCGTATTACATTAATGCGCAGGGATCCAAAATGGTGTTGGAACAACGATACGGTGTCTCTGAAGTCTACGCGTGAGTAAATCGACAGGATTTCGAGCGTTTTAGTTCAACTTTTTGATGCAAGTTGTAGTCTAATGACAAAACGAGGGATGATCCGTAATTTCGATTGAGCGGATTCGCTCGAACCCAGTCTTTCTCGCATGGAATACGATGTTTCCTTTCTGCGGTGCCGATCGTGTAGTGCACAATGAGTAATGAGTTGGCAATGAACGTCATTGCTAAATCGATCTAGTTCTCGTTCAACATAAATCCAAGAGATTAGTTATGGTTCTCAAAGCATTTTTTTTGGCAGCATGGATCGCCATTCTGGCTGCCGCCCCGCTCTTCGCGCAAACCAACAAGATCACGACCCCACAACCTAACGAGGAAAGGTACGATACAGAGGAATTCGGCGAATGCACGTTCGCGTACGGTAAGGATCGCAGTCGGTATATCCAGCCATACGTTACGTGTAAATCAGGTGTCGACGCGTTTTCCCTGATTCCGCAAGAAGATGGCAAATGGGCGATCCTTATCACACCGGGCGACGAGATCGAACGCTCTGACGAGGAAGCACGGTCTTCAAGTTTGGCCGTAGTCATCAAAGTCGATGACAATGATCCTCACGAACTTTCGTTTATATGGCCTAAGCGCATGAACGTGGCGTTACGGTCGTACGAATTTCCCGAGTTAATTAATCTGATTAACGAACTTCGCAAAGGTAAATTGATGACTATTTCGCGGAACGATGAAATGGTCGAATTCGACCTCAGTCGCGCGAATCAGGTATTTCCTGAGTTAGTCTTTGAGCAATTGATCGCACTGAGTAAAGTCGAGAAATCAGACGGTTGAAGAAGAATCTGTGAATGTGAACTAAACGTGGTGTTGGGTTAGCTGTAGGTCGATTCCGCGATTCAGATTTCAGAGATCGAACTTGAACGAATTTATACGGCTAGCGAAAGATCAATCTCTCTGCAGGTATTTCGGTCAACAACCATCGACGATGCTTCGCGGGTAACCATTGACCGAATTACTCGGCGTGTTCATGCGCGAATGTGACATCCCGTCGATCCCGAGTAAATCCCGACTCGCTAGCGCTACGCGTCAATGATTCTCGGCAAGAGGTGGATTTAATCGACGAATTGAAGTTCTATGACAATAACGCGGGACGCGACTTGGGACGCCAGGATCCTACTAGACTTGCATTTTTCGAGTGTGGTCGCGTGTCAGTGCTTGTCCAAGACGAATTACGTCCCTCGTGGTGCAAGAATTGGTGTATGAGTCGGCTGACTACACCATGGTCTTAGAGGATATTCAGGTCAACCAACGTTTCACTTCGCCAGTACCGACGAATTGGGGTAATAGACGATAGTTCTGTTGATCGTGTCGGACCCTGTCCGCGACGATCGCCGGATGGATTTTTAGCGTATTGGCTAGATGCATAACAGTCGTAGGGGAAGGTCGTTCCTTTACATCGCTCGAATCCCAAACCGATTTCGGGATGAGGGCTGCCTCCGCCCACGCATCTGCCTCCTTCTCTTGCGAGCCTTTCTGCTCTCGGTCCATCTTGCGAAGCGACATGTCATCGAAGAATGCACTGTTCGTTGTGGCGTCCAAATGCCGACCGACATGGGCTAGTTCGTGTAATAGGCAAAACCAAAAACTGTCGACTCGATCATTTCGAAGCGTAAGTCCAATCACTGGACGACCGTTGCCGAGTCGCAACGCAGCGCCGTCTACGTAGAGCTTCGGTAGATGCTGCGCAACGACAAGCGAAATGCCGTTTTCTGCGAGTAAATCCCTCGCACGTCGGGGACCGTCCTCGAACCAACTCTGTCGTGCCACTCGCGTAAGAAAATCTAGAGTTACTGTACCGCTCCTATAAGGCTTGTTAGGGTTGTTCTCGTTCGCGTTTGCGAGGACATACCAGCACCAAGCCTTTAAAGCGTAGGGATCTGTTTTGGCATTAGTACGCTGAGGAATATCTCCTAGATGAGTCGCGGCGCTCGCGACGTCTAGTCCTCCAGAACGCGTGATCAGATCAACCATGATCTCCTTCGCGCTCCCTATATATCTTGGTTCGTTAGAAATCCACCCGAAACTCGCCATTGCCTTGAGAGGAAAGCGGTTCCAATTCAATAGGGATAGTGAATCCTTGAGCGCAACTTTTGGTTCTTGTATAAGAACATCTGCGGGAATACCGAGATGCTCGTGGAGTGCACGTGCCATCGGCATCGTGATCGCACGCTTACCGGAGAGCACCTCCGAAACCTTAGCTCGACTCCCAAGAATTGGTATTAAATCGCGAGGCGTTAGATTCGCTTGTTCCATGCGGAACTCAATCGCAGCGATCGGGCTAGGGTACCCCATAGCGTATTCTCGGTCCTCATAGTGTTCAACGAGGTCAGCCAGAACATCGAGCTCGTTGAACCCTTCGCTACCGGGCTCGGCACCCATCAGTAAGTCAATCCGAGCGAGTGCGGTTTCATAGTCCGTTTCAGTCCGAATCGGTTTGATCTCGTTCATCGCCATCTCAAACTTCCTTGACGTCGATCGTGTCGTACTCTGCATGGGAGCCGATGAAACGCACGTAGACGATACGTGCGTGGTAGTTGATCCTGACTACGAGCCTATATGTGATGCCTTTGATGTTGAATACGATCCGGTTGTTTCCGATGACGCTCGCGTTACCGTATTTCTTCTTCACATCCGTTGGCGTATCCCAATTCGCCTTCTCAACTTCGCGATACCACGACTGCAATGGTTCTTCGGCATCCGGGTAGTTCTCCCAGAACTCTCTTAGTGTCCGTCTAGAGACAATCCGCACAAGCAAGCATACTATATTCTCAAAACGATCAGATACACTATGTTCTCAAAATAATTTTAAGTAATCGTTTTCAGTTGTCGTGGTTTAAGTCGATGGACCGTATCGACGAACAAATATTGTGGTGCCGCATAAATTCGTACCAGTTATTAATGCTCGTTATCGGGTGTACTCGTGCTGATTTGCTACTAGGAGCTTCGCGCCAAACCTACTACTCGGGTAATACGTTGACTTTGTCGGAACCCTCCCAAATTTCATCTTCCAATTCAGCCGGCCAAACTTCCAGATCATCGCTCGCGAGAAGGCCTTCCACAAGCTTTTTGCTGCCACCGATATACGTCGTGTCAAGGTCTATGTCGTTTGTGATCCACCAGGTACGGTCGTGTGCCCAAATAACGTTCGCTGTTTGCAGAGAGTATTGAAGAAACGGTATATCCAGCATTGTTACTGGACCGACGAATAGGTCATACTCACGCTGAGCTCCCGTGTCAATTCTTAAAGTTGGCGGAACATATGATCGATAGTCCGTCCCATAGCCGACCCAGGTTGCTAAATAGCATCGCTCGTCGCCCGTCGACGTCAGTAATCGTCGTAACGGCTGTGAGACTTGATAGGGTATAGTTCCTTCGATTGGCTGATTTACAGTGAAAAGCAACTTGCCCGGATCGTAGATGCTCTTCCATTGCATGAGCCCATGCGCACGCCGGCCGCATATACGTGCAATGTCAGCCCACGTCTTATCATGGACTTGGTCTGCGCGCCAAACTTGCGTAGCGGGGTGAAAAATCCTAGCGTAGCTTTCAAAAATCTGCGGTATGAGTGAAGCTACGTTAGAAGCCTTGAATGGTGCGCGTTGGTCGAATGCCCATCCGGCATCGTCTAGCTCACTTTGGCTTATTGACGACAACATGTGATTCAATCCGTTCGTGACTTTCTTTGATTACCTGGTTATCAACTTTAAGTTGTGTATTCGGTTTGTAGAGTTATTTTGCTTCCCGGATTTGACGCGCACCCACACCGTTTACTTTTGACTACTCGAATGCTAGCGTCACGGCTCAATTGTCTTGCGCGACAAAAATCATTTCTATAGCGCGAGTCCCCATCGCTAGTAGACGAGCGGGTTAATTGTGTTGCGTGGTGCTAGCTATGAGACTTCATACACTCGAACAACACGCTGCGCTTGAATCAGCAGAAAATCGAACTCCACGTTGCTACGGAGTTTGCATACTATTGTCGTAGACACGGCACTAGCGATGAAAAGGGGACTTATATACCTGACTAAACGCGTTTATAACTATAATTATGTCCATGGATATTAACGCGCCAACGCACTCGCATGACGTCAAGATGCGGGATGAATCAGGTTTTAAGCGAGTCAATCGGAATATTACCTACCGGCTGTTGCCGGTGACGCGGACCAAGGCACGGCAACTGGAACACCTCGCGTCGGCATGTCGTTTCGTCTGGAATTACTTTCTTGCCGAACGCGAAGCGACCTATCAGTTCAATCGATGTTTCGAAGCTACGTACGGCATCAAGCCGGAACCGAGTTCGTTGTCGTTCTATGCGATGGGGAAGGAGTTCACGAAACTCCGGAACCGACTGCCGTGGCTTCGCGAATTGCCATTCGCGCCCGTGCGCTACGTGCTGAAATACCAGGCCGATACCTGAAAGCGATTTTTCGACGATCTGACCGGCGACGTCGGCAAGCCAACCTTTCGTAGTCGCTTCGACGATCGCGACGGCTTCACGATCCCTGACCATGTCAAGATCGTCGACGACCAGTTGTATATTCCCAAAATCGGCGCGTGCAAACTACGGCGCAAGGGTGGAAATCCGTATTCGGACGGCAAGCCGAAACAGGCACGTGTGCTGAAACGCCGCGGCAAGTGGTATGCGGTTGTGACGTACGAAGTGGACGTACCCGAACGGGCTGACGATGGCATGGCCGTTGGCGTGGACATGAATGTGGGTCAAGTAGCGACGAGCACCGGACATCTGTTGGTCATGCCAAATCAGAAACGGCTCATCGCACGCCGACGGCGATATCAGCGTATGATGAACCGACGCAAGACCGGTAGCAAGCGCTACCGACGCGCCAAGCGGATGCACGCGAAGACGACCGCGAAGCTCGCGAACCAAAAAAAGGACTGGCGTCACAAGGTGTCACGGGTGATCGCGAATTCAGCGCACACCGTTGTGGTCGAAGACCTCAACACGAAGGGCATGACCCGCTCCGCGAAAGGGACGGCGGCACAACCTGGCAAGCACGTCAACGCGAAAGCTGGCTTGAACCGCGAAATTCAGAACACCGGCTGGTCTCAGCTGCGCGCCATGCTCGACTACAAGGCGGGAAGACTCGTCGCAGTTAACCCGAAACATACCTCACAAACATGCCACGTCTGTGGGCATGTCGATGCTCGCAATCGACGAACACAGGCTGAATTCAAGTGTGTCCAATGCGGACACGAGTCTCATGCGGATATTAACGCCGCGTTGAACATATGGGCGTCTGGGAGTGGCGCAACTGGGCGTGGAAGGGCTGCAACATTGGTTGGCCCGACGATCCGTCAAATCGATATGCTGACTGCGGCTTACCCTGTTTAGTCAGGTATATAACTCCCATGAACAGAGACGATTCATCGGCCTAACTGCCTGTGACTGATGTTGAAGTTAGCATGAGGGAGAGATGGGGAGACTCGTCACTGCAATCGTTGAACGCGAAGGAGATGGATACGTTGCTCTATGTCCGGAAGTTGACGTTGCTAGTCAAGGTCAAAATGTTGCCGAGGTACGCGAGAACCTAAAGGAAGCGCTCGAGCTCTTTTTTGAAACCGCGTCACAAGAAGAAATAGAGCGGCGGTTTCAACAGGAAGTTTACGTCACCCACATAGAGGTCTGGGTTGGCTAGACTCCGTGTCCTATCTGGTCGGGAGGATTGTTGCATTCTTTCTGCGCATGGCTTTTTTGAGATCCGAAGAAGAGGAAGCCACATAGTGATGCGTCGTCAAGATGATTCCAGAACATTCACGATTCCCGCACCGAACCACCGTGAACTCCGAGTCGGCACTCTCTTGTCGATCATACGCCAATCTGGGGTTCCAAGGTCGGAATTCGAAGAATCCTCCTAAGTGATGGTGTTCGTCAGCGGGGAATCACGAAGCCTCACCTAGCGTTTCATTGCCGCGCTGGTTTGTATGATGCAGCTAGTACCCGCTTTACAAGATCGCCTGTCCATACACGCCTTAAGTCTCATTTTGAACGAAAACCCTGTCAATACGTGATTTGATTTAGCTAGTCAAGCGTTCGTGGATTCCGAGAATCGTCGTATGCGCTCTATTCGGACTCCGGTTCTCGCTGTAATTTGTCTGTTCGCGACGCTGTTCAATGCGGAAACGGTGTCCACCGCTCAGATCGCGGTAAGAACTTCAAACGCGGTTACTTCTTGTCTGAACTGGCGGTGGGTCGGAAATTGCCTTTGGTCGGATTGCGATCTATTAGGCTGCGAAGTGCAGGCCTCCATGAAGGTTCGACATTACATCCCGGACCTCGTAGTAACCGTTCAACGCGCGCCAGTCGATATTCCTTGGAATGAAATGCGACGCTTGTTGGCTGCAACGCAATCTGCGAGTTTGTTGAACATATTTGGAGTTCTTACATCAAGTCCATTCATTGGCGCTGGCGGCGATGTTGCGGTTTCAACGGATTTGTCACGCAACGGCGATGTTAGATTCTTCGAAGCGAATGTCTTCGGGCATCCACTTGAAGAGATTCCTTTCGAAGCGGACAAGCTGCTCTGTAAATCGGTGACGAAGGCAGGCAAACCGTATTACCAATCTACGATGGATGCTCTCGCTTGGCGCTTCGCACCGCTTGAGTCTGCGCGAACGGAAGCACTGGTACCCGGACAAAGGGAAATAGGGTCCTCTTCAACGAATTCGTGGGGTGCTGTCTACCCGCGTTCTGGGTTTGTCATTCAGCAAAGTCCAGCCAAAGCTGCTGCGGTCATTGCCCAACGAGCGTGCGACATCGTGATCGGTCCACACGGACGCCATACCGCGATCAAATTGGATTCCCCCGCGCCTCACACGACGGTTCCAACCTACCTGCACGAGCGCGAATCAACAACCGGATTGTGGCAAATGATCTCGCCGAAGGTCGATACGAATTGCAATCCGTTCGGGGCAGACGACCCAAATTGGGACTTGGGTCGAATCGACGAATCCCGGGCGTTTATATGGAATCTCTGGCGTCCATACGAGTGTTGCGAACCACGGGGAAGCGTCTACTTGGGAGCCGTCCGTTTTTAGACTAATACAGAACATTTGTGTAATCGGATGCTGTGCGTTTGTCGCGTCCTTTCTTCACGCCGCTAATCCACCGACGGAGGACAGTTTGTGGTACTACGAAATTGGCGGTGCACAGGTTGTCCCTAAACCACTAAATCCGAGTAAAAGATCGCTGGCGATCGCGGGTTCAGCTCAGCTGGGTCTGGGATACAGCTGCGGTAACTTCGATCCGGTCTTGGGCGTCGCTGAGACACTCAACCAGGTCAAATCGGGCGCAGAAGACATGCTGCGTGCGATGACTCAAGCAGCAACGGGAGCAATCGCGTCGTTACCTGCACTCATTCTGCAACGAGCGAACCCAGGACTCTACGAACTCATGCAAAACGCGCTCGTTGGCGCGAAACTGAAGGTCGATCTCGCGACGAAAGATTGTCGGCAGATGGAGGCTGACATTGCGCAAGGCAAGAACCCGTATCACGAACTCATTGTGCTCTCGAAAGGGAACGATTGGAAGCGACAGATGAGCATTGGCGGCAATAACGCGGTGCATGCTCAACAGCAAGTTGAAGCAGCAAACGGGGCGAACGGAGTACCTTGGGTCCTCGGTCAATCCGCGGGAGGGCAGGGGCAATCGCCGCTGCGATTAACAGGCGATATCGTGCAAGCAGGTTACAACATCGCGTTGAATCGGAATGCAGCAAACACAGCGCCCGCGCCGACCAGTGTCGCAGGTCGCATACGGTACGTCTGGCCAACGCCGCTTGTTGCAGCAACCTGGGTCACGGAGGTGGTAGGGGAACACAAAGTTACGACGTGTGCGAATTGCCCAAAGCTCTCAACACCAGGGCAGGGATTGTTGCCGAGTTTGACGCGAGAGTCTGAAGAGCTCACTTCCAAGTTGGATAGCTTGCTTCTTTCACACACGTCCCCGACGCGAGATGCGCTTGCGGAACTTTCTGGACCGAATATTGCATTGACCCGCGAAGTGATAGAGGCGTTAGTCGAGTTACCCCAGGGCGAACAAGCGGTCGTGAAAGCGCGGTTAGTGAACGACATTGCAGTGAGTCGAACGCTTGAGAAGGCGTTCTATGCGAGAAGACTATTGATTACAGGTGGACAAATCCCGGAGGCGCTGAGCAGCGCTACAGCAACCAATCATGTAACTCAAGCCATTACAACGTTGGACGCAGAGACGGAAAGACTGTTGTTCGAGTACCGAGCAAGGCAGGCCGTCGTTTCGGATACGGTTCAGCGGTTGATGAAACGAGCCACGGGCATTCGCGAAGCGTCTCGCGGTATTCCTGAATTAGGTCCGATCGACACCCGACCGATGCTCGACGGCCGCGTACAACGTTGACATGGCTACGCGTACAACGCAGCCGCACATGGATCGGATTGGTTGTAGCTGTTGTACTTCTGTTGACCTTGCATGGAACAATGAATTCAACCGTCTTCGGTGTGATTCGCGTGGGTTTGTTACTCCTCGTAGTCCTGCTGTGGCAGCAAGTCATAGATCTGTTCGTTGCTAGCGGTTGGATCCATCCATTACGCCGCGTCTCGGCTTTGGCATTTCGCTGGCGATTCTTGGTACTCGTTGCGATGCTTGAATTGTTCGTAATTCAGCAATTTCCCGCTTTGCTGGTGGACGCAATAGGGGATTGAATGTTGACAGCTACCTGGAAATCTTCACGACACTGTTCGGATGGATGTTCTATGGTGTCCTATGGGACGTCCTCACTGAAACTGGCGTGGTTTATCTTCCGTTTCTCGGGATATTGCTGGACAATTGGCGCGATCCTGCAGCCGATGTTCCGCTCGGACCCGCGTCGGAGATTTCGCTCCGACGCATTGAATTCGAGCTATTTACTGCGTTGTTCGTCGTCGTCTTGGCGGCACAACCGGCGTCGCTAACGGCGTTTCAAGCAAATGCGATCCACTACACACCTCCTCCTACGTTAAGTGATCCTGATCCTGACCCTGTTAACCTGAGCGTCAACGACAGCACGTTAGGAGTTTCGGGATTTACTGATCACGAGGCAATCGTTGAAACGCCTGGTTGGTGGTACGCCGTGCTCGCCTTGTCATCAGGCTTAAATCATGCGGTCATCGAAGGATTACCACGTGGAGAGGACATACGCCAAGCTACGCAGTACGCACGTATGGTCACGCTGCAGAATCCTGGGTTGCGACAGGAAGTCGCTCAGTTCCATCAGGATTGCTATGTGCCGAGTCGATCAAGGTTCTTTCGGGACCGATCGACTTCCCCGTCGATTGATCGTTTGCTTAACGAGTTCGGGCAACAAGATATCGATTGGATTGGGTCGCACGTGTTTCGTGAAACGTCCGGTTATTACGACGCCTACCGTGCAACAGTACCGATCAAGGATTGGCCATTCGACGTCCATCGCGATACGGAATATGACCCGTTAGACCCACCCGAAAACGGTCGTCCGTACTGCAAACGGTGGTGGGAGGACGAGGCTTTAGGATTGCGCGAAAAGCTCATTGAAGAGGTCAATGTCCAAGCCGCAGGTTACCCATTGGTACTCCTGAACTTCGGTTTTATGTTCAACAGCGAGCAATTTAAGGATGTGGTTGCTCGGACTGCGTTACTGAACAGACCACCGACTTGGTCCAACAACGACCTGAAGGACCGAAATACAGCGACAACAGGATGGTTGAGCGGAGTTGAATCCACGATCAAATCGATTGTTTCGGGCGCGGGCATTGCCGTAGCTGCTGGTGTGGCTAGTCTGACCATCACCGTACTCCTGCAATTGCTCCCGATGTTGCAGCCGTTGATTTTGCTGTGCATCTACGCACTCTTGCCGATGTTGTTGGTCCTGAGTCGATACTCATTGAACGTGATGATCGCAATGGGTATCACGATCTTCAGTATCAAATTCTGGACGGTGTTGTGGTATCTCGCGCAGTGGGTGGATCAAAACCTGATCACATCGATGTATCCTGACACGGACGTGCTCGTCTCAAACTTCCTTCTCGATACGGAACATGGCACGAAACGAGTCTTGCTCAACACAGCCACAGGATTGATGTATATCGGACTACCGGTTCTGTGGACGTTGATTTTGGGGTGGGCTGGTCTAAAGGCGGGTCGCTCGATAGAAAGCGCAGCCTCACCGTATGGCCAAATTTCGAGAGACTCGAGTCAGCAAGGAGCTGCTCTCGTTAGAAAAATCTCATGAGGTTGAAACGGTGTCTTCTGTACGTGCTCTGTGATTACGTTTGTTTTCATAGTTGCATCCTTATTAATTTCAATTTGTGCATTTATTAGGGATAGACGTCGTTGTTCGATGAAGAAATTTACCCGATTTTTCGGGGATTTACTTAGATTTGCGATTCCAGTTGCTAAGCTTGGCGCAGACGATTTTTATAAAACTTGAGAACGGCTCATCAAATTCGTTGATCGCGATGGCTCGATGTGGGTCATTGAAGATGGAAAGCTAATTCTGAATCGTGTTCTGATGTGTGCGGAATCAACTCTAGATGTACACATCCAGATCAAGCCGGTCCAGAATCGCAATTACTGATTCTGTACGTCGGTCATGGATCAAGTCGATCGCACGAGCTCTATCTAGTTGAGGATGTTCGGCATATAGCCAGTTCTTAATCTCGTCGCGACTGTAGTACATGTCAAGGCGTGTTATGACATACGTCAAATCTGACATGACCAGTTGTGCACTGGGGTGAGGCGATGATTGCCCAGCATACCATCTCGCTACTGTATCTTTAGATGCGCCTGTCAAGTCTGCAAGATCCGATCTCGAAAATCCAGCCGAATCCTCAAGCTGTTCTATGAGTTTTACTATATGTTTCACTAGGGTTTTGCAGTTGCTGGTTTGTCTGCAGTTCGCTGTATATAGCCAAAAAGGGTCATCGCCAATTGCATGAGCCAAGATGCGACTTCACATCATGCGGCAACGAAGTTTCGGCGCTTGTCGAAGACCGTAACACGATCTAGCGAAGGGAAGGAACCAAATCATCAAATGGCTTGGCGAGCGCGATCGAGTTGAGCTGCGATTGTTAATTGGTCTTGATCATCGCCAACCAATCGTCAAACTTGCACGTTCGTGTCGAGCGCTATCAATCTTCAGTCGCTCCAGATTTGATCCCCTGTTCCATGTCGTCGAGTGTCTTCGGCTCACCGTTGTATTTCAGGAAGCCGGCTAATCGACTTACGGGTTTCATCGGTATTAGTCGCACACCGTCCGCCTCTAGCTCATATCGGATGCGGTCGCCTTCTTGCAGATTGAGCTTGACTCTTACCGCCTTTGGAATGGTTGTTCGACCTCTCGCCGTCAGCGTTGATTCAATCAAACGACACCTCAAAAATTCCGAAATACTCAACGTTAGTCGTTAGTCGATATTTCTGAAGAGTATGTAAAACGAAATTATCAGAACCTATGAAGATGCATTACATACCAGAATATACGGAATGTGGGTCGACCGTGAATTCGTAGATTCGCAATGATTCGTTCGCGCATTCCTCTGTTATTTCGGTCGTTAGCGGCGAATATTGAGCGATCCGACGTAGCCAGTCGGAGTCTTTGCTGTATCGGTGAGGTCAGTTCGACGAATTGGCTTCCTGCATCAAAGATGCTCGTTAATTTCATAGAGTCTATTGAATGAGCATGTCTAGAGCTAGGCCAGAGAACTGGAGAGTGTTTTGAACCGTTAAGACGAGCTATCTTCAATTCTGAGATTCTCGAACCCGGGTCTAAGTGGTCGTTCGGTTGCGTGGTTCATATTCTGATTTGAGACGGCGAAAAACTTCAAAACATAATATATTGTCTTTAAAATTAAATAATACTTAAAATATAGAGTGTAAAGAGTACCTGATATGAAACAACCAACACCAGGATTAACTAGAGCACTAGCCCGATTAGGAGGCTCTCTGAGGACAGCACGGATACGCCGGCGCTTATCGCAAAAAGACATGGCGTCGTTGATGGGAGTCTCGATCGGTACCGTGCAACGCATTGAACGTGGCGATCCGGGCGTTGCTATAGGTAGCATAGCGATGGAATTCCTCTGCCTTAACAGTTTGGACAAACTCGCTAGTGTTCTCGATCCGTCAGTGGATGAATTAGGCGCGGCAGCCGATTCTCTCCGGTTGCCGAAAAGGGTGAGATCTATGACTACTGACAGCGAGCGCAGACGTCGTAGTGCTTCTTCGTCAGAACCGATCGCGTTTTAATGACTGATCAGCGTCGAATCACAGTGGTATTAGGCGCCGATCAACACCACGTAGGAGACCTCGTTTTCGAAGCCGATCAAGGTCGTCAACATTCGGTATTTCGCTATCACGAGAGCTGGCTCGAAAATCCTATTCGATTCGCTCTGACACCATTCATGCCTCTCCAATCCGGTTGGACGCCGTATTCAGGGGAAGGACGTTATGCGCTGCCAGACACCTTTAATGACACAGCGCCGGATAACTGGGGACGACGAGTGATTCAAGCCCTCCTCGGACGAGGAGCGACAGAACTTGAAATCCTTCTCTCCGCGAATGATGAAACGCGAACGGGTGCATTGCGATATATTGACGAAGCAGGGGAGATACAGTCGAATGATGCGCCACCAGTGCCAAGGATGCCTACACTCGTTGATCTCAAAAAACTGAATGAGCGATTTGATCAAGGTGAAGGGGATCTGACGCAAATCGCCCGAGAACTAAGAGGTACTGGCGACAGCCTGGGTGGCGCCCGCCCCAAATCCGCCATATATGACGGTGAAATACTTGCAATTGCGAAATACACATCCGAACGCGACGAGCTTCCTGTGGAACAAATGGAGGTTGTAACACTCAATTTAGCCGAAGAACTAGGTCTGCGAGTTGCTAGAGCGAGACTTGAGCTACCCCATTCAGCTCGTCCCGTGGCGATTATTCATCGATTCGATCGTGCGGGAAAACGAAGGATGCACTATATCTCAGGACGCAGTTTTCTCAACATGCGGGATTCACAAGAGCCTGTGTACTACACAGATCTAGTCGAAGTTATGCGTAGCAATTGCGGAAATGGTGAGCAAGCCCTCCGCGAGATTCGAGAACTGTATAGACGCGTAATGTTCATGATTCTGGTCTCAAATACGGACGACCACATGAAAAACCATGGTTTTCTTCTTACTGGTCGAGATCGTTGGGTACTGTCTCCTGCATTCGACATAAACCCTCATCCCAATCGCCACAAGCAACTCAAGACAGGCATTAGTGAATTGAGCGGATTTGAACCTTCGATAGGCGCACTGGTAGAAACAGCGCCAATGTTCGAGGTTACGGAATCCGACGCAGCCGCGATGGCGTCCGCGATGGCAAAGACGATTCAGCGAAGATGGCGGGGGATGTGTAGAGATGTTGGAATGTCTTCTACCAAGATTGATCAATACACTCCAGCGTTTGATCACCGAGAGATGGATTTGGCGTTGGTTATGGATTCGTGACTACAAAACGCAAATGACCTCGATCGTTCGATACAGCTAGCTCAACATCCACCATATGACCGCGGACCCATACAAGACTAAGGTCGGGATCAACACGACAACTGACGAGAACGCGACGCTCCTACGTGACCAAATGCTGAATCCAATGGTCTGTATCACCAAAATCCAAACCAGACCCGCGTTGACCCCGTCGAACGTAAGAGAAAACGTCGTATTACCTACATCTGGTATATCGAACCATGTATTCAACGAGAAGAAATCGGTGTACAGCGCTTTAGGATTACCAAACGCCACGCCTATTAACACGGTCGAAATAAAGTAGAGAGACAGCGCCGGTACACGACTCCAAACCGAAAACGCTAGCCAATCGCGCATTTGCAACTGAAGTTTCATGATTGAGCCGACTACAAAGAAATACAGCGCGTCACAAAATGTCATGATGTAGAGACCGAGGAATCCCCACCATACCATAGAGACTTGACCAAACGGAAATATGACATCTTTTAACGTTTTATTTCTGACTAATTTGAACCGCGCGTAACCGGAATCGTGTGGTTCAAGGGTCGCCTCGATGGCGTGATCGTACTTGCCGTTCTTAATTTCTTGTTTTATTTCTTCACCGCGTTCTGGGAGAACGAGTCTGGTGATGGTCACTCGCCGGTCTGTACCAGGATCGTAGTGTTTGTCTACATCTGGTAGGACACTTTCAAAATAGGCAAGCAGCGTTATTAGGAGCCCAGCTACAAGCCACGATCGCTTTTCTTTAAGCGATACGAATATCCGACTCGGTTGGTAGAAAATCTTCGCAAGTGCTTCTGAGGTATTCATCTAGCTACTTCAGAAGGAACTCAGTCGGTATCGTCTATCAGAACACTGTGGTTTATGCGGTTGAACTGATGTGCAGGATCTCGTGGGCACGTCTCTTGTTTCGTTTGCTATGGTTATTTCTACACGAGGTTGTGAATGTAATCGAGGTCGATCGGTTTATTTGCTCGGATTTCTTCACGCTGATCAGTATGTGCAGCTTGCTTGCCCATCCGTCTGAAACAATGGAACGGCTAGTTCATTCGCGGCCAATAGTTGCTCCCATGTGAAATCTCGCTTCGCTAGATCGTCGCACACGAAGTGGTTGCCGACGACATTTTTGCAACTGTGAGGAAGCTCGTTGACGTTGAACGCGTTTATATGACCCGTCGTTATTTTCCCGTCTACCAGCATCGCGATGACATCGGATACATTGGACGCCACGAGATCGTTGTATGGATCGTCGGTCTTGGCTCTTACGATCGCGATGTCCGCTGAGTAACCAGGTTTTAAGGCGCCGATTGTCTGTTCGAGATCGAGGGCATACGCACCGTTTTCAGTTGCCATTCGCCAGAGCTCTTGTGCGGACAATGCGTTATCCCATCGTTCGTCTGCGATGTGCGTTGCACACCGAAACGACTCGAGCATGTTGTATGACCCGGAATAGGACCAGTCGGTACTTAGCGCAACACGTACCCCTTGCTGTATGAAGTAAGGCACGTCAACTGTTTCACCGTAAAGCGCCAGATTTGATCGAGGCGCCCATACGAGCGTTACGTCAAGCGTTTTCATTCGCGGTACGCTTGATCTACTTAGTCCGATCCCGTGAATCATCCCGTAGCGTCGACCTGGATTCTGCGCGACATAATCGAGGAAAAACTCGGCTTCGAGCCTCGAGATATGGTCGGTCCCTTCCGCAACATGCGGCACATACGGGGTTCGGGCGTCCATACCCTCGGATAGTTCAGGTTCAACCGACGGTCCATCGTGCGGCCACGGCATGCTCTTAAACTCGTCGATTGCTTGTGGGAATGGAAACGTTTTCATATCTGCCTGGTAAACGAACCCACTGTCGCGATCACCACTTCCCACGTTCTTTAGCAAACCAGGCACTGCGCCGTTTCCGGCTATGGTGGTAGTTCCGGCGAGCAAGTGCCGCAACTCAATCCAATACAGTTGTGCGTCGCTTTCAACACGTGAGTACGCTATTTCCTCGTATTGATCACCTGCTTTACCTTGCCATTGGTAACGGTTTGTGTATACGGGTGCGACCTTCGGTCCCGGTTTACCGCCGCTATAAGGAGGATGTTCGTGCGCGTTGACGAAGCCAGGTGAGATATAGGCGTCCTCACAAGCAAGTAGACTTGAATTGGGCGCTGCCGATCTAATTTCGTCTACGTTCCCGATCTGTCGAATCTTGCCTTCGTGTATTAGGATCGCAGCGTAACGCGTTCCATGCGAACCAATAATATCTCCAACTACGATCATCTCATCGGATGATATAGGGGTGGTCGTGAAACTACACGCAACGGTCGACGCCACCGCCTCTTCGTTGCGTTCGTTGCTCAGCGCGTCAGACCACGCAGAGATCCAAACCAAGCAGAACAGAGTTGTCCGGATACGACGGTAGCTGGTCGATGGAAATTTAGAAAGTCGCCAACGGTAGTGTCGGACTGGATGAGTTAACGACAACATAGGAGAGTAAACACGATTCACTGAAGACTCGGCGGAAAGTTTCTATGTAAGTCTTGAAAGTTTGACATCATTCGCTCTCTTAATGCAGAGGATTTTCGTTCAAACTTGGTAAAAATGATCAAGTGATAATATACGCATTAGTTTAGACAAAACGAACGTAGTGAAGGCAAAATGAGTCGCGCCTAAAAATAATCACGATACCAAAAATACCATTTTAGTACAATAAAGTGACGATTTTTGATACTTTATTTATGTGATGTGTTCAGTTCGAAAGGTTCGAGCACGCGAGCTCATCGTCGAATACGCAGCGTTTGGAAAGCACCACTTTACGTTTTCTGAGTTTCACTCGACGCTTGGCACGACCGCGGTGGCTGCACGTCAAGCATTGAGTCGATTGATAAGAAAAGGTGAGATTGCGAGTCCTGCTCGAGGTTTTTATGTGATCGTACCCCCGGAGTATCGAAGAATCGGATGCTTACCCGCGGACGAATTCATCCCTGCGCTTATGGAATATCGTAATACAACTTACTACGTTGGGATACTCTCTGCCGCACAGTATTTCGGTGCCGCTCACCAAAGACCGCAGCAATTTCAGGTCGTGCTGGCAAGAAACCGACCTGTGATCGCTTGTGGCAAGGTAAAGGTGGCATTTGTAGCTCGAAAAAACATCGATGCGGTACCTACTGTGCGTCTCAATAACCCCCGTGGATCGATTGTCGTCTCAAGTGTTGAAGCGACGGCCTTAGATCTCGTCGGGTACATGCATCGTGCCGGAGGCGTTGACCGGGTGGCGGGATTGCTGTCGGAGATTGCTGATGAGTTGAACGCCAACCGTCTTGTCGCAGCTTCGGAGTCCGCATCGATTCTCTGGGCTCAACGCTTAGGCTATCTATTGGAGCTTGTCGGAGCTGCGCGCAAGACTGCCTTACTTAAGAAGCGTGTTCATCAGCACGCAAGAAACTTCACCAAGCTTCTGCCCAGTATCGACGCGAAGATCATAGAGCGATCAAAGGAGTGGCGAGTTCTCGTTAATGCGAATGTTGATCCAGAAGAATGATTCCTCGTGCCTATGTTCAAGCGTGGCGAAGACATGCGCCTTGGACTGAGAATTTTCAAATTGAACAAGATCTCGTGATCAGCCGAGCATTGGTGGAGCTATATTCCGATCCGCACCTAGCTAAGTCGCTCGCGTTCCGTGGTGGTACGGCGTTGCACAAGATCTATCTGACACCAGCCGCACGATACTCGGAAGATATCGATTTAGTACAAATCGAACCAGGTCCAGCTGGTTCAGTCATAGCGCGTTTGCGAAGCGTATTTGGACCTTGGTTGGGTGACGCCGCATGGAAGCAATCGAAGGGTCGAGTCACGCTGGTGTTTCGATTTTTGTCTGAAGACGTACCGGCGATGCGATTGCGCCTGAAGATCGAAATCAATACACGGGAACACATCGCAGCGCTCGGATTAGTAAAGCGCAGCTTCGCTGTAGATTCACGGTGGTACTCAGGCAGCACCAATCTTGTCAGCTTCGAGCTTGACGAATTGTTGGCGACGAAATTCCGAGCGTTATATCAACGTCGGAAAGGCCGAGACTTGTTTGATTTAGCGTGTGGATTGCAGGACGATCGAAGCAACGCCGCACGGATTGTGTCCGTATTCCAACAGTACATGGATCGAGAGGACGGTTCAATTACACGTCGTGCTTTCGAGCAAAATCTTGAGGACAAAGTTAATCATCCTGAATTTCTAGCGGATATGAGCTCCCTCGTTAGATCAGATTTCGAATGGAACATGGCAAAGGCGGCGCGTCAAGTGTCCTCAGCGTTGATTTCGTTACTTCCAGCCGGGACTAAGAAAACGATGTAGATCAGTGTCTACATGTATTCCTAAGTTTCTAGCGATTAGGTGGTAACGACCTGCGAACTAAACCTTTAGATAGAACTAGGTCAGTTAGACGCACGCCACACGCTACTGGTATTACGAGTTGGTTGTCTTTGAATTTGGTTATTTGGCGGAGCCTCGAATAACCTATTCATGAACGGAAGGTACACCGACAGAAACTGGACGTTCCGTGAGAATCTCAGTATCCAAGTCAAGAATTCGAACATTGGATTGAGAATTTGACGGTAGGAATAAAGCAATTCTCTCTGCGTGTTTGGCTTCGACACGATCATACGGCACAGCATGTTCGCCTTCCGATGGATCCATAGCTTCCAAGATGCAAGTTTGGTCCACACATTTTGGCGTGTCAAACCAAACCGGTTCCCTTAACCCGCCCATTCGCATCCAAGAGGGGCGACCATGTTCATAGCTGGTCTGGACACCAAAGACTTCAATATCCGTACTGGCACTGACGTCCACTCGTTCGTCGGTGCTATCTAGTAAAACGACCGGAGAACCGCCAATCAGACCTCGCTTAAGTGCTTCTTGGCGTATAGGGTGTTCTTCGGTGAGTGAACCTCGCTCGCTCAGTCGCACTTGATCGATAGTCAATGGGTCTCTACTAGATAGTTCTTTCAGGAAATAAGCCATTGTTGTCCAATTGCTCGCTTTTGTCTCCCGTACATGACCATAACCACAGTGGACTAGTACTTTCGCCTCCGAGTCTTTGGAAACCGTTCTAGCGATGATGTTCTTGGCTTGTGCAAGTTCCCGTTCGACCTGTCTGTTTATAGGCTCATCCGGATTTTCAGACGCACGTTGACTGTCTTCTATTTCATATGGGACGATTTCATATCCAAATTGCAGTGCAGTTCGAAGCATTTGGGCAAACACGACTTCATTAGAGTAATAACCACCACTAGCGACGGGATACCCGCGTTCATTGATGTCGTCCCAATGTGCTTGAGTTTCGACTGCTAGGTAACGAAAACCCTGTTCGAATAACGGTTCAAGGAGTTCCAATGTCAATAAGCGGTCCGAGCCAACGTGGTGCCGTTCGTTGACGACCACGAATCTGTGTTGAAGTGAACGTTCGACGATATACGGAGTTGCAGGAGTTGCGCGCACCGACGGCGGGAGTTCGTCTGTTTTGTAGTAGCTGTTGCCTCGCCAATCGTTGAATCTCAGAGCGTCGGCGTGATTGCCTACTTTGGATTCAAGCGTTGCACGCATTTGAGAGTAGTAGAGTCGATAGTCAGTGTCGTTGTTGCAGGCATCTTCGTAGGAACGGAGACCTCCTAACGGTAACCACGAAAAATCATGAGATTCGCGCCACGCTTTTTGAAAAAGGACGATCCCTTTAGCACAGCTAGCATCATGACCTGGATCCGCCGCCATGGGACTGAATAGGATTACGGCGACAAGATACAGAAGGTACTTTTTCATTGAGAATGTGTTCGGGAACGAGTAGATCTTCAAAGACGCCTGATGTGAAGCGCTGTTGTTTACGGTATTAGTCCTTACGACGATAACTTTCGCTTTGCACCCAGTTTCGCGTTGATGAAATCAGTGTGTGTGAGGTAAAGTAATTCCGCTATCTTGCGAATTACGCCTTCCTCGTAGTGAAATGCGCTGCCATCGAATGCGTTTAAACGCCAAAGATTCTCCAGCAGACGTTTTCGTTCTTGGGTGTTGAGTTGCTCATTCAGCGTTCGCGTAAATGGGAATATACTCGAAATCTCCTGATGTTCGAGCTTCGCTTCCGCAATCACGGCTTCGACTTGGCTCGCGGAAATGTCATAGAGCGCGATCAAGGAATTGCGAATCAGATCGAGTTCGCGCTCTTCAATCTCGTGGTCAGCCCAAGCAACTTCGAGCAATAACATTGCGGCAGCGAGCGCGATTTGTTGATCATCTGAATCGGATTCGATCGAATCATCGTTGACCCGGCGAGCAAATGCGGCTTTGAATCGGTTCAACATATGCGATTTTTCGCGCTACCAATTCCCCGAACTACGCAATGAGATGAACGTCTGGTTCACGAAGTTCGGTCGATCTGATCGACGCCGACTTGACGAGATTCTCCATCGCATCGTCGAACGTCTCAATCGTTGCCTCCGGACGATTGGCGTGAGTGGAGAGGTGCTGGCGGAAGCGTTTTGCACCCTGCACGCCGTGAAACAAGCTGAGCATGTGTCGGGTCATCGCGCGTAATGGCACAGCTAGTTCGAGTTGCTCGACCATGTATTCGCGATAGCGCTTCGCGATATGCCAAGGAGAGTAATCTTTCAATTCACCATACACAGACGCGTGCATCGAGGCGAGTATGTCTGGACGATTGAGCGCGATACGTCCTACCATGACACGGTCGATCCAGGATCGAACTTGCTCGATATGCGAGACATCAATTAAACCCCCGTTGAGCGTGAACGTAATATCCGGCACGTCGTGTTGCAGTCGTTTGACCATCTCCCAATCGAGCGGGGGTACATTCAGGTTGTAGCGAGTGGACGCACCGCTCAGGTTTGCGATCCTAGCGTGCACGATGATGCCGTCCACACCACAATCGGCTAAGCCCTTGGCGAAGGCGAGCAGCTGCTCGTATCCACTGACGCGGTCGGTACCGAGTCGACACTTCACCGTAACCGGTAGTTCTGAAGCTTGTTTCATAGCTCGCACGATGGCAAATACCTCGCCCGGTCGTTCCATGAGGCATGCGCCAAAACCTCCACTCTTGACTCTTTTGGACGGACAACCGACGTTGAAATTGACGGCGTCGTAGCCAAATTCAGCGACGATTTGTGTCGCGTCACCTACGATCGAAGGGTCCGCACCTGCGATTTGAGCAATGACAGGCTGTTCTACTGTCGAAAACTTGAGAATTCGATCGGCGTTACCGTATACGATGGCTTGCGCGACCAGCATTTCGGTATAGAGCGTTGCTTTCGGTGCTATAAGTCGAAGCAATCGGCGACAATGGCGGTCTGTGTGGTCCACCATAGGCGCGATGCTCAGCGCATTTAGGTGGGCAAAAGCTTCATAATGTGTCAAATATGGAGAAAAATCCATTTTTTCTGCGAAATGTTCGTTTTTCTCACTGATTTCCGCTAAAATGCCACGATTCAAACGCTCGGATTGCAATCGTGCCCATGGATCGGGTTAATCAAAAAACAGTTGCCGACGACATCTATATTGTCGGTAAAGGCGTGCATTCAGGTAAATCCTGTGCGATGGCGATTCGACCGGCGGGTGCGAATACAGGTATCCGCTTTCTTCGTACCGATACCAATCGTTCGGTAAAAGCTCATACCTCCAACGTAATCGACACCCAGCTGTCAACGTCGTTGAGCGGGAATCATAGTGAAGTTGACGTATCTACGGTCGAGCATTTGATGTATGCGCTGTGGGTCACAGAGATCGATAACGCATTAATTTCCTTGAACGGTGGAGAAGTTCCAGTCCAAGACGGTAGCGCACTCTCCTATGTTGAAGCAATCAGAAAAACTGGCGTCGTGTCAAGCCATGTTCCTCGCAAGTGGTTGCGCGTTACTCAGGCGACGAAAGTTACTTCCGAAGACGCCTATACGATACTGAAACCGTACGATGGTTTCAAAATTTCCTATACATTCGAACACGACAGCCCTGTCTTTGATCCATTCCCGAAATATCTGGAACTTGACAGTCTGCGAAGCGCTGATTTCGATGCAGAGCTGACTGGCGCACGAACGTTTGGCGAATTCAAAGATCTCGCCATGGCCAACCGAATTGGCAAGTGCTTAGGCTCCGATTTGACGAACTCGATCGGTCTCGACGACGCCGGCGTTATGAATGAGGAAGGATTGCGGTTCGAGGATGAATTCGTACGCCACAAAATGCTGGACGCGATTGGTGATTTGTATCTACTAGGAATGCCCGTTTTGGGTGAATTTGTCGGTTATCGATCGGGTCACCATCTCAACTCGTTGCTCACTAAGACGCTTCTCGACCACCCGCATCATTTCGAAATAGTCAATACCGAATTTAGCGCTGCTGCCGTTTAGACCGCATTCAGAACGGTCGAGCTAGCGCAACAAATATGCTGGTTTTGTTGGTGATCTTAAGCTAACAAAGTGCATAATCCGACGGCAAGCAAATCTCAATAGATACGCTCAAGAATTAAGGCATGCACGACATGCCATTACGTAATCGTTAATTCGTTAAGGGGAAAGCGATGAGGCGAAATATCGCAACTTGGATCGTAGTCTGCATAGTCACGGCAATGATCCAGTCATCCGCGATTGCATCAGGGTCGATTCGACCGGGTGGCGCCATTAGTCCACGTGATGCATACACGCAAGGTAAGGCATTAACGTTTCAAAAACTCGTATGTGCGACTTGCCCAATTTCGAAAGGTGAGCTGAATCGTGAACGTGCAGTCAGCTTGAAGAACAGTTTAGAGGCGAGGGATGAGAGCGTCAAACCTGGAACGCCGGATGACGAACATATCAAAGTGCTCGATCGAGACGAACAGGAAATGGTGCACTACTACCTGAAACGCCGTTACAAGCTCTAGCGGCTGATGTAGGAATACCCGATATGAATAAGACACGAATTTCGATTGCACTCGTGGCGACCGGTTTGCTAGCAATAGCGCCTTCGGCGTTAGCCGACGGATCCGTTTGGCTGCCCGCACCAGGGACAGGCACTATGACGGTGTCTTACGTTTCGCAGTCGGCGGACAACATGTGGGTCGGAAAGAACGGTCCTAACCCGATACCCTTTCGGGGTCTGGATCAAAGCACGATCAGTATCCATGGGACCTACGGTTTCTCGGACGCAGTTTCACTTGATGTCAGCGTCGGCAGGTCTGAAGTCTCACCGAAACATGGCCGACCGATACCGCTTTCCACCGATGGGCTCACCGATACGGAAGTAGGCGTTACATGGCGCTTTCTTGACGAAGTCGTGACCGGCGGACCTAGTGCCGCGGTGAGATTTGGTGCGATCCTTGCGGGGAATTACGACGTTGGTGGTAACGGACCCGCGGAAGTGATGGGCGATGTAAATCGCGTCGGCGCTGGACCCACGGCGATCGGCGACGGTGCAGGTGGCATCGAACTCTCCGGGATCATTGGGAAGGTGATCAACAATCGGCTCGCGCTGTCTGCCGAACTGGGTGTACGTAATCGGTCGGGAGATGTACCGCGCGAGACGTTTATGAATTTCGACGCGCACTTGATTGCCCGTGACAATCTGGTGCTAAGCGCGCAATACCATATTCAGGCGTCATCGGGCGACATCGATATAGGTCCTCCTCCGGGGCCTGGTGCACATGGCATGCATTGGGACCAATTCCCGTTTGTCGCGGAAGACATTAAGCGCATTTCCCTTGGTGCGACGTTGGCGTTAAATACGGTTGACATCGGGGTACATTGGTTCAACGTACTCGACGGACGAAACACCGCGGAATTCAAGGCCTTTGGCGGAACATTGACCTACAACTTCGGTCAATAGCCCGCAGCATAAACTTTGTAACGCTCGGTAGCCAGCATGGCTTCCGAGCGTTTTTTGTGCCGAATTTCGCCATCGATCGTGCTAGGGCGCTGACATGAAAGCAAGTCGAATCATTCTCTTTGTAGTAGTCGCACTACTCATCGCGTCGTTTTTTGTGTTTGATCTGAAGGAGTTCTTCACCGTTGACTTCTTTGAGACTCAAAGAGATGCCATAACAGCGTTTCAAAACGAAAACCCATGGCTTGTCGTGATCGGCTTCTTTCTGATCTACGTGTTGGTGACAGGGACATCGTTACCTGGTGCAGCCATCCTCACCCTTATCGCGGGTGCTTTATTCGGATTAGTGCAAGGCGTGATCCTGGTTTCGTTCGCGAGCACGATTGGAGCGACGATGGCGTTCACGATCACGCGGTTCTTATTCCGAGATGTCGTTCGGAATCGATTCGGACAGTATCTAACTGCGATCGATCGCGGCGTTGAGAGAGAGGGGGCGTTCTACCTGTTCGCATTGCGACTAGTACCTGCGGTACCGTTTTTCGTCGTTAACTTAGTGATGGCGCTAACGCCGATCTCGACATGGCGCTTCTATTGGGTTAGCCAGCTAGGAATGCTCTTTGGCACGATCGTGTATGTGAACGCGGGCGCAGAACTGGGTCAGATCGAGTCCTTAGGAGACATCCTGTCGCCAGGACTTTGGATCTCCTTCGTTTTGCTTGGCTTGGCACCACTTCTTGCTAAGAAAATCCTTGATTTCATCAAATCGCGCAAGGTCATGAGAAAGTTCAAGAAACCCAAACATTTCGATAACAACCTGGTGGTCATTGGCGCAGGTTCAGGTGGGTTGGTCGCAGCACTGATCGCTGCGACAGTTAAAGCGAAGGTAACGTTGATCGAACGCCATCGCATGGGTGGCGATTGCTTGAATACGGGTTGCGTACCAAGCAAGTCTCTGTTGCGTTCTGCCAAGATGTTGTCCTACGCAGCACGTGCGAAAGAGTTCGGATTCGAGAGCACCAATGTGACGTTTGAATTCGACAAGGTAATGGATCGCGTTCAGCGTGTCATTAAGAAGATTGAGCCGAACGATTCGGTTGAGCGATACACGGGGCTTGGCGTGAACTGCGTGATGGGGGACGCGAAGATCACGTCACCGTACAGCGTTGCCGTTGACGGACAGGAGATCACGACGCGCAATATCGTCATTGCCACCGGTGGGGCGCCGTTCGTTCCGCCGATTCCGGGTTTGGAGGAAGCCGGTTATTTCACATCTGACACCATATGGGAACTTCGAACCGTGCCGGCTCGATTCTTGGTACTGGGCGGTGGTCCGATCGGAAGCGAATTAGCCCAAGCTTTCTCTCGATTTGGATCCGAAGTCGCTATCGTCGAGCAAGCGCCACACCTATTGATGCGTGAGGACGACGATGTGAGCGAGCTATTGGCCGAACAGTTTGAGTCAGAAGGCATTCGACTCTTGACTCACCACACAGCCTTGCGGGTTGAAGTCAACGATGGCGAACGGGTTCTGGTTTGCTTGAAGGACGAAGAATCGGAAATTCGGGTGCCATTCGACGCGATCTTGGTCGCGGTGGGTCGAAAACCGAATACCGAAGGACTTGGCCTTGAGGACGTTGGGGTCGCTGTCGGCGAGAAAGGTGAAATCGTGGTCGACGAGTTTCTGCGAACCAATGTGCCGACGATCTATGCGTGCGGCGACGCGATTGGACCTTATCAGTTCACGCACACTGCTTCTCACGAAGCTTGGTACGCGTCAGTCAATCCACTGTTCGGTCCGTTCAAGCGATTCAAGGCGGACTATTCGGTGATTCCGTGGACGACATTCACCGACCCGGAAGTCGGACGAGTGGGGATCAATGAAAAGGAAGCGCGTCAAAGAGGCATCGAGGTCGAAGTCACCCGATTTGAACTAGATGATCTTGACCGCGCACTCGCCGACGAGGAAGGACGCGGTTTCGTCAAGGTCGTAACACCACCTGGAAAGGATCGAATTCTTGGTGCAACCATCGTTGGTCACCATGCGGGCGATCTTCTTGCGGAATTTATCGCAGCGATGAAGTGGGGCAAAGGCTTGAAGGCGTTAATGGGAACGATTCACATCTATCCGACGCTGGCTGAAGCCAACAAATTTGCGGCGAGTACGTGGCGCAAGAAACACGCACCCGAGAACTTACTCGCATGGGTAGCACGCTTTCACAATTTACGCCGAGGTTTAAGAGCAAAAGGTAATAACGTCGCGAAGCAAGTATGACGTCATTAATTAAGGTTGGTTGAGATCCCAGTCGTATTCATAGTCGATTGCGCCGCTAAAGTCCTCTAGTTGTGCGGCTAGATCAACGTCAGCGTACTTGATTAGATGAGCGATGACACCTTCCTCTGAGTCGCCGAAGTCATAGACCCACCAGTCGTAGATACTCGACAATACGATGAAGTCTTCGTCGACGACATCTACGCCGCGGGGGTGGTTCACATACGACCGAGCTCCCGCATCCAAGAGTGATTCCAGATTTGCGGCTGTATAGACATCGCTGGCGAGATTGGGACATCCGATACTTGCGCAGTTAACTGCATAGTGAATGCGTTCGTCTCGCCAAATAGACCTTAGGATGCCGTGTTCGATGTTGTCGAGCGTCAGATCCTGTCCGACGACGGTTGCGTGCACATCACGCCAAGGTCCCGACCGAGGAATCCAGCTTTCGTGAATTTCCTTTATGGAATCGACGGGATAGGCGTCGACCACGACCTTAACCGTTAACGCGTTGTAAAAGTTGATCCAGTAAGCCTTTTGCTCGGTACGCGAATAGTCGCGTGGATCAATGGATTGAAGATTGCCTAGGTATTCATTGAGCTTCGACATATCCTGCGGAGCCGCCTTGATCCCGGCATAGTCAAATCGATTGACGCCGGACGCATGCTGCTTTAGATGCGTATTGAGTATCGATTGCCAAACGCTATGGTCGATCGTCTCCGCGTTTTGTTCATCACTCGCGTCCCAGAACGGAATTAACTCAGGCTTCTGCGCAGGAAATACGGTGACGGCAAAAATCGTACACGCCAGAATGTAAGTGAATGGTTTCATTAATTACCCTGATGTTTTCGTGTTGATGGAACGTCGAATTGCCAGTTTTAAGATCATGCCGAGGATGCCGACACTAGCGCCAATGACACCACGTAACGTACCGCCAATCTTGGACTTGCCATGTCGCCTTTTTAATGTGCTGACCGGGACTTCAACGACCGTCATTTTCGACTGCAACGCTTTGATCTGCATTTCAACCGTCCAGCCGAACGTCTCGTCCTTCATTTGGAGCTTGGCCAGAGCCGATGAAGTAATTGCACGAAAGGGACCTAGATCTGTCGCCCGTTGTTGCCATAGTAATCGAATCAACAATCCGGCTACTCGATTGCCGATGACTTGAGGTAACGACAAAGCACCTGGTTCCATTTTGCCGAGGATACGGGACCCGATGACTAGATCCGCACCGTGTTGGATGGGATGTACCAGGCGTGTCGCTTCGCTCACATCGAATGCTTGATCGCCGTCTACAAACAGTACGACATCCACGGGATGCAGCGCGGCGATAGCGGTTAAGCAGGCGATGCCGTAGCCCGGCTTACTTTGACTAACCACACGAGCACCTGCTTCTCTTGCACGTTGAGCAGTTGCGTCAGCCGAGTTGTTGTCGCATACGACGATGTGATCGATTAAGCGATTGCCAGTTTCATTTCGTAGCTTGGTTAGCGCTTCAACAACTGGGCGAATGTTGTCTTCTTCATTCTGAGCTGGAATCACCGCACCAATGCTTAAGCCATCTAACATGATTTAGTCAATACGAATCTATTGATTTTTTGAATAGTTACGTTGCATGTCCCATAGCAGCGCGGTCGCAATTAGACCGAACTCGGCTAATCGAGCCCACAAAGGTTGGGCGTACGCTTGCATTTCGTAATCGCCGAGATGTAACCCGGTGATATATGAAAGTAAGAGCGCGACCGACGCAGTCCACGCCCACCGGGAAGGGTAGATTGCCGCGAAAGGAAGCACCCACAACATATACCATGCATTAAAAACCGGCGCTGCGACAAAAAGTGCCGCAAAAATCCAATCTCCGCGTGGAATAAGGGTGTCTTCTCTTACGTGCACGCGAAGCCAGTAGATGAAAAATGCCCCGTACAACACCCCGAGAAGCAGTTTGGCCGTCGTCGACGGAACCACCAGAGAGAGTAGCGCGTATATGGACGCGTTGAACTCCCATTTTTGCACGAAAACAATAAAGGAATCCAAATCTGTCGCACCGGTGATTAAAAACGGTGCGTAAAGCAATCCAACCGTCGCTACAAAATAAATCCAGTGTCGCGGACGCGCGCGGCAAAGCACAAACGGTACCAACGCTAGGGCGAACAGCTTTGCGCCGACGGCAAAACCTAAGCACACTGCTGCTAATCCTTCGCGTTCTTTTGTGGCTAGGACGATAGCAGCGAGCAGCAAACAGACTCCGAGGCTATCTGGGTGTGCGGTGAACGCGATTTCTTTTATTACCAAGGGACACCATGCATAAAGCATGACGTTTCGGGCTGGTGTAAGTCGGGTCAGTAGATAGAGGATCGCCAGATCGACTAGGATCAATAGACCTTGTAGGACACTGACATTACCGGCATTCAGAAGGAATCCGAGGAGAAACAACAGTTGCGTTGTTGGTCCGTATATCGTTGGCAAATCCGGATTGTTGATTTGATGGAGCGTCTCCTGTAGTGCGGCCGGTACGCTCTGATCTAAGAAAAACGCTTCCGGAGCCGTACCGTAAGGTGTTCCAGCTTCCCAAAATCGATAACCGTCCCACAGATAGCGATAGAAATCGTCCTCGTAGAACGGTCCGCTGAGTAGACCACATAGGCGAAAGACGATCGCCCAGAAAAACAATCTTCCTAGTGAGATTGGTTCGTCCCGATGGACGAGATAGAGAAACAGAAAGAAGACTGGCGTAGCCGTCCAAATGACGATCCCATAGAAAGTCATCAACTCGGGTTCGCCTGCTTGTCCGGCTAGATAGGCGAGTGTCCCGTACCCAAAGGCGCAGCAGACTCCGGTAGCGTCGATGACGGAACGTGTTGAAATTCGTTCATCGCGCGACAGGAACGATCTCATGCTTCAATCGTGAGGTCTAATGCGAATTCACTTAGCGGCGGCACAGACGTGAGGTCGATATTTTCACAATGGCGGATCCCGTCACAATTTCTATCGCTTCACCATTGCTATGTCGTTCGGTTACTACGGATTCAGAAAAACTCTATTTGAAATGGTTCCGCTACCTATTTGTTGACTGAGTGTGACCTGATGGTGAGTTTGTTGCGAAAGAGTGCATTTGGATAAGAGCCATGTACGTTAAAGGGCACTCGACCATCTTAAATAGACACCTGAAATGGCAGATTGGTGTCGCAAGCTGCTCGATCGAATTGTCGCTGCTCAAGAAATGAGCAGGCTCCGTGACAGAAGCTCGAAAATGAAAGAGCAACGACGCAAAAGATCACAATCAGACCCTCACTTGAAATCGAGCTAGGCTTAAATCGAGTTGAAGAACGCCGCGCCCAACCCAAAGCCACGGGGATCACCAAGTGCCCCTGCTTCCATCTTGTTCATAACGTACGAAAAGCATGCGCGTGAATCTAAGTCGACAACAATAGAAGAACCGCCGTACCCGCCCCAAAAGCACGTATTTGGATTAACACCGATAGGCGAACTCTCGCTCCTTAACCCGTAACCCAGACCAAAAACCATCGGTACGCCAAGGACGAGGTCCATCCCATTTGTTTGTTCTTCCATAACGGAGAAGCAGGTCTCTTTCGAGAAAAGATCGACGCCGAAAGCACTTCCGTGGTTTGCCAAAATAGACTGCACTTTCACGACCGACCGAGCATTACCGTGTCCATTGGCGGCCGGAATTTCTGCTTGTCGCCAGCCTGCAGTCCGGGTTTGGTCAATGTTGCTTGAGGGATTAAGGAACGTTCGAATGCCGACGCTCTCAAGATCTGGCGCTGGCGCGTTGGGATCAGGCTCGGCATCGGGTGGGGGTATCAGCTCGGCAATACGATCGAAATACTTCGGATCGACGCCAATATGAAAATCGGCGTCCAGTGGTGTCGCGATCTCATCCTTGAAATAGGACCCTATGGATTTGCCCGTGATGCGTTTGACGACTTCACCAAGCAGGTAGCCCTGGGTGAGCGCGTGATAACCACTCTGTGTGCCAGGCTCCCACCACGGCGCTTGTGCGGCTAATAAACCAACGATCTTGTCCCAGTCGTATAGGTCTTCCGGTTTCGTTCGTTCGTCCAGACCCGACAGCCCAGCGCTATGGCTGAGGAAATGCCGTACTTCAATGTCTTGCTTGCCGTTCTGGGCGAATTCGGGCCAGTATTTGGCAACCTTGTCAGTAACTGCAAGTTGCCCACGTTCTACGAGCAGTAGGATGCAAAGAAACGTCATGGTTTTGGTCGTGGAGTAAACATTCACGATCGTGTCAGCATCCCAGGACTCGCTCTGTGCTGCGTCTCGATGACCGTTATGGATGTCCAAGACGAATTCGCCTTCGACTGTTGCGCTACAACTCGCGCCTATGTCGCCATATTCACTGAAGTTCTTTACGAAACGATCAACAACCGGTTGGAACTTGGTGTCGTAATTACCGGTGAAACTCATATAGATGCACTCCTTCGTACACAGACATTCACAGCAGTCGGAAAGCGTGCAATTCTAAGATTCGGTAGCGTTTCGATTGACCGAAGCGATAACCCATCAAACCAGCTGATACCGAAGCGAAATTGCGACTATTGATGCCGAATTTCTGAGTTGTGCACGTGCTCCATATCGATCTCGGCGATGGGTGGCTTGACGTTCCTTAGGAGGATCGACCTGCGGATTCGATTTTTTGGACTTTTAGCTTTCTAAGATTTTGACGATCAGGATTGCGCAGTTTCATCAACGCTGTCCATCGGGTCTTAATCACGACACATAGTCTCGTTCTCAAAGGAGCTAGTCATGATGTGCATGAAATATCTATCGGCATTGTTAACTTGCTTTTTCTTTGTAATTAGGATCATGGCTCAGGATGAGGACGAAGAACGTCCTGCTAGTCTCATAGATATATCGTTTGGTCTAGGTCCGCCCTTACCATTCGACTATCTAGGTTTTTTTGATATTCCCGAAGACTGCAACGACTGGAATAGCCATACCTTTTTCCGTTCGGTAGACGCTGCAGACGTCAAAGTCTGCATCGAGAACGGCACAGACCCGACTATGCTTGACAAAGACCTTCGAACGCCTTTGCACTATGCCGCGGGACGAATGCCCGTTCCCAGTGTTCTTGAGTCGTTACTAAACGCTGGTAGTGATCCGAATGCCCGCGACGCATACGGTCGTACACCTTTGCATGAAATAACATTAAATTCACCAGTCACTCGGGCAATCGAGGTGCTCATTCGACACGGCGCGGATCCGACGCTCGTCGATTCGAATTCAAGAACACCGCTACATTTTGCGGCTGAAACGTCTTTTAGTCCGGCGACGATTGAGTTGATAGTTGATGCTGGTGCAGACCCGAACGCTCGAACAGCACGCGGGTGGTCGCCCTTACATCACGCGGCGGATGATTCCGATAGTGTGGATGTAATGCGTATGCTGGTTCAACTTGGCGCGGACCCAAACCTGCTTGACAATAACGGTCGGACACCATTACACCTAGCGGCGACGCGTTCTGATCGGTCAATTCTGAGGTACTTAATAGAAGCAGGTGTTAATCCAGGTGCGCTTGACAATCGAGGACAGACACCTATGTTCTTCGCTAGAGACGAGCCGATAGTTGAAGATCTTCTTAGTGAAGGCATGAGCGCTCGAACTCGCGATATCACTGGAAAAACCCCGCTACATCACGTGCTCGAGGAAGAGTACGACCTCGATCTGGTCGAAGCCTTACTAAGCGGTGGCGCTGACCCTGGAATGACAGACGAACGTGGCCGGACGCCGCTGCATCTCTTGTATAAGGGTTGGGATCGTAGTCGAACTGTCAAATCGGTCATTCACGAGTTGCTGGCTTATGGTGCGGACCTTAATGCTCAAGACAACGACGGTAATACGCCGCTTCACCTAGCAGCGGGATCGGGTGCTATAGGACAGAATGAAGAAAATGTGATCATGGCACTGTTGGACGCTGGCGCGGATCCGACGATGCGGAACGCCAAGGGTGAAATCCCGTGGGACATTGTCGGAAGACCAGTTCACGTTGGTGACGACGATGTGATCAATCATTTACGAAATGTCTCGCAATAGCGCGACACGCGTTAGCCATCGATTCGATAGCACCTAACCATCGTCGCTGTACCGCGCTCCACTGAAGCGTACTTGGTGTAGTAGCTAGGATTTGATTGCGCTTAAAGGATAGACCGAGGTTAGTCTAGATATGCAGTGCTAATCGATTCTTGCGGCTTGTCATTGTTTGGGATTTCGCTAAACTTATCCGCCTGCAATCCCGCACTCAACTACTTCTTACCGTTTTCCACACCTTTATATCGGCCGCCTTCGCGGTTCGTTTATTCCTTTCTATACCTTTCATCCTTAGCGACGAATCAGGAAAGGTGTAGCTTGGTGTCACGCAATACGTAAGTTTCAACCAGTCTTTGGAGTTATATGAGCGAAAGTTTTGAGCAACTCTTGAATGAGAGTTTCCGAGAAGTCGAACAAGGTTCCATCATCAATGGCACCGTAGTCGACATGGACGACGAGAGCATTACCGTGAATGTCGGACTTAAGTCCGAAGGGGTGATTTCGAAAGACCAGTTTATGTCGGCCGGCGAAAAGATGCCTGAAGTCGGCGACATCGTGAAAGTTGCCATGGAAACCATTGACGACGGCTCAGGCGAAACAAGACTTTCGCGCGAGAAAGCCAAGCGTGCCGAAACGTGGGACATGCTTGAAGAGAGCTTTGATAGCAAGGAACCTGTGAAGGGCATCTTGAACGGACGCGTAAAAGGTGGCTACACAGTCGACGTCAACGATGTCCGTGCATTTTTGCCCGGTTCACTGCTTGATATTCGACCCGTACCAGATCCGACCGTATTAGAAGGTCAGACGCTGGAGTTTCAGGTCATCAAGCTCGATCAGAAACGCAACAACGTGGTGCTGTCGAGAAAGGCAATCCTTGAGGAAGCATTCAGTGAAGAACGCGAAGCACTGTTAGCGTCTTTGCAGGAAGGCCAGGTCAAAGAAGGTATCGTCAAGAACCTTACCGAATATGGCGCATTTGTAGATCTAGGCGGTATCGACGGTCTATTGCATGTCACGGATATGGCGTGGCGTCGCATCCGGCATCCGAGTGAAATGGTGCAGGTTGGTGATTCCATCGAAGTGAAGGTACTTTCCTACGATCCTGAGCGCCAACGCGTGTCTTTAGGTACAAAGCAGCTTGGGGACGATCCGTGGGTAGATATCGTTCAGCGCTATCCTCGCGGTACGAGGGTACAAGCGCGGGTGACCAACATCACGGACTACGGCTGCTTCGCTGAACTCGAAGAAGGTGTCGAGGGTCTTGTGCACGTATCCGAAATGGACTGGGTGAATCACAGTGTGATTCCGTCGAAGGTCGTGACCAAGGACGACATCGTTGAAGTCATGGTGCTCGATATTGATGAAGAGCGTCGTCGCGTATCGCTTGGTATCAAGCAGTGTCGTGAAAATCCGTGGGAACTCTTCCACGAGACCCATAAAGTTGGCGAAGCGATTAGTGGCACGATCAAGGCGATCACCGATTTCGGTATTTTTATTGGCCTGCCGGGCAATGTTGACGGTCTCGTCCATGTAAGTGATCTGTCGTGGGACGAAAAGAACGAAGAAGTTATCCGCCGTTACAGTAAAGGCGAAGAAGTCGAAGCTCGCATCCTTCAGATCGACGCTGGAAAAGAACGTATCTCGCTCGGCATCAAGCAACTACAAGATGACGTATTTGCGGACTACACTGCGGCGAACGGCCGAAACTCAATCGTGACCGGTACGATCACTGAAGTAACGGCAAAAGACGCCATCGTGCAACTTGCGACCGGTGTCGAGGGTACATTACGAGCGAGTGAGGTTGGCCTCGAACCGGTAGAAGACGTTCGACATCATCTAAAGGTGGGGGACGATCTTACGGCGAAGATCGTCAACGTCGATCAGAGAGGTCGCTCGATCTCGCTTTCGGTTAAAGCGAGGTTGCAGCAAGATGAGCGGGAAGCACACGCCGAATACCAGAAAAAACAAGAAGAAGAGTCCTCGCGATCGGAAACGGTTGGCGACCTAGTTAAGACTCAGCTCGAAGAAGGTAGTTCTTAGTGCATGATCTTCTCTGGGGATGACTCGTTAATCTCATGTGTCAGCGCCACCGAATTAAGCTCGGACTAGACGACGGCGATTCGCTGTGACAAAAAGCGAATTGGTGAGCTCGCTTGCCCAGCAATACGAGACGCTCCTTCCGCCAGAAGATTTAGAACTTGCGGTCGACCTCATCCTTGACGAACTAAGCGAGGCGATCGCAGACGACCGGGGCGTCGAAATCCGTGGGTTTGGATCGTTTCGGAATAGGCACTGGAAACCGCGACGGGGGCGAAATCCAAAAACGGGTGCATCCGTGGAACTAGGCGTTCGTCGAATACCCTTTTTTAAACCGGGTCGTGAACTACGCGAAGCGGTCGCACATCAGAGCTGACAATCTCCCCGATTCAAGGTTAGGATATAGCTACTCGTGTTTGATCGACTAGCTCGCGGTAGACCATCATGAAGACATTCGGGCGACTGCTGTTCTATCTCGTACTCGTCGGTGTCCTGTTGTTTTGGACGGTCTTCACGGTTTATAACCCCGATCCCTTATCGCTCAAGTTGCTGAACTGGCAATCGATGTCGTTACCAATCTCCGTTTGGCTACTCGGTGCGTTCACCTTGGGCGGAATTGGTGGCATTCTGCTCTGCGCAGGAGGCTATTTCAAAGGGAAGGCTGCACAGAAAGATCTCAAGCTTGAGCTCGAACGGCAGCAAGTTGAGGAAGAAGAGTCAAGAGATCGTTCGAATGCCTTACAATCCACGAGAACACGACCCATGAGTGTCGCAAACCCACCTTCGACCGACGTGTCGGCCGCATCAGAAAAGGACTAAATAATGAAAGCACTGATTGCGATCTTTACGGATCCACGGGCTGTGTTTGAAGAACAACGCGAGGAACCGAAGTGGCTTGCGCCTGCATTAGTCATTCTTGCGTTCACGATCGTGTCTGGCGTTGCGGTCACGATGCTCGTTGATGTTGAAGCGGTGGCGCGAGCGGATCTTGAGCAAACGATCGAAACATTTGAACGTCAAGGCATGCCACAGGAGACCATTGACGAGATGCGAGCTGCAACTGCGCAGCAGCTTTCCTTAGCCGCGAATCCGATTGTTGCGATAGGTTCTGCCGTGCTTGGTGCGATCGTAATTTTCTTTGTACTTGCACTCGTTCACGCGCTCTACTTTATGGTCGTTGGAAAGATCATGAAGACGGGACATGATTTCTCAGATTGGTTCGCTCTTTCGGTATGGGGTCGGATGCCTTGGGTTATCGTCGCGATTGTTACAGTTGTTGCTGCGCTCGTCATGAGTCCGCAGACGGACTTGACGGCTTATAACCTATTGGCATTTTCGACGTGGATGACTCTACCGAATGAGAACCACATGATCTTCGGTCAAGCGGTAAAGACGTTAGACATCGTGGTAATCTGGTCGATTGTGATTTTGACTGTCGGCTTTGACAGCTGGACCGAACGCGGAATGGGTGTTTCGTTAGCCGTTGTGGCTGTACCCTATGTTGTGGTCTACGGTTTATTGATGCTTCTGTAGTCGGCCTCGCTCCGTAGAGCGTTACCTACTTTACATCAGACACCACCTTCCGCGCGTTCTTTCGGGTAGTCATTCCGCGTGTGAACAACTAGCACCATCAGAACTGGCGCGAACGTGCGGTAGGCGTACAGAATGTCGGTCTCAGTCGCATTTCATTCGAAACTATTAAATGAACACGCGTGAAGCTCTTCAGAAGATCTTTGCCCGCCCGAGCGAGGTCTTCGTTGCGTTAAGGCAGCAACGGATTTGGGTCCTTGCGGCGTTTGTTCTCGTAGCTGTCGTAGTAGCTCATAGCGCGCTTATTGGTTACTCGGCGGCTCAAGCGTATGCAGAGTATGTGCCTTCCGAAGCGGACCGAGAACGATATGAAAAGTTTTTAGAGGAATATCGAGAGGAGATTGAAGCAGCTCAAGAATCTGCGCGAGGCGGGATCGTAGATGTCGATGGTTGGGCCGGAAGCGCAACCAGCGAGAGCACGGTTTTTGTTAGCGTTGCGAGCCGCGGAATCCCGCTCTTTAATGTGGCGATTGCCTTTTTAGCTCTTCTGATCGCGGTTGGTATAGAAGTTGCATATTTCAAGGTTGTGGGTTCACGAATGCAACTCTCCTTTAAATCTAAGGATTGGATAGCGTTCTCGGTTTGGAGTCGAATTCCTGCCGCGGTTCTAGCTTTTTTAGGCGTCATTTTGGTTCTGTTGTTTTCGGGATACCAAGCCAATATTGTGAATTACGAGTTATTCTCGATTGCTAGGTGGATACCGCTTCCGTTTAGACCTGACCGTGGCGTAAATATCCTCAATATCGACGTCTATCACCTTGATGCCGCTTTGGTCTGGCTTATCGCGTTACAAACGATAGGGTTTCGAATTTGGTCGGGTCGGAGTTTCATCGTTTCGTTCTCGATAGTTGCGATTCCGACTGCGATTTTGTATGCGGCTGTCATATGGATGTCGTTGGATATCGCCTTTTGGGCTTTACTAGTGAGTTAGTGATCGCTGTGTCTGCCGAATTCAAGCGCTGTTGGGCTTTAAATAGAACCGGTAACTACGGGTTATAGGTTCTGCTTTTTTATTACGTTCATGAATTCTCCGAAAGACGCAACCCTACTTAGTTCATGGCAGTGCTTGAGTCGAATCTTCTATCGACCGAGCGAAGTTTTCGCCGCTCAGAAGCTGAAGCGTACGTGGGTGAGCGTACTGTGTTTAGTAGTCGTCTTGTCTCACATCGATTTAGCACTAATCCATCTGATTTCCACAAGGTACGTATCGATTATCGCTCTAGGGCAATCAGAAGCATCTAGATCAAGAGACGAAACTGGATCGAGCCATTCGAGTTCTGCCGTGGGAATTGATCGGCAAATCGGTCGCGACACCGTCCCCGTGATCAGAGATGGTGATCAGCGTTCGAGTAGCGAATTAGAGTCTTTCGTCACTGAGTACTTGGGAATATTCATCATCTTCGTTTTGCTGTTCGGATTGACTACGCTACTTCTGATCTATACGTTTTATTTCAGAATTGTCGGTGGATTGCTAGGTCTCGAATTGAAACTCAATCATTGGCTGGCGTTAGTAGCGTGGAGTCATGTACCAGGAAAGGTGCTCTCGCTAGCGGTTACTAGCTTGTTGGTCGTTTCACTGTACACATCAAGCGAATTGTTTGGGGACGAATCGACTATCGTATCGCGACTACTAGATGTGACGGGCATTTCGATCGATTCAGTTAGTAACTTTCTAAATTACCGGACGATTGCGAATATATGGCCGATCGTTCTTCTAACGATCGGTTTTCGCGATTGGTCGGGAAGGAGTGTGCTGTTTTCGTTCGTGATTGCAGTTGCGCCGTACGTTCTATTCCTTGCGCTACTTAGCTGACTAGATGTGTGAATAGATCCGTCGTTTACGCGCTACTGCGAATATAGACGATCTTCTGCACCGGGGAGATGCACAGCGAAATGCACTTCAAAACTACGTTTTAGCTGATTGCAAAACCCTTTTTTAGTTTCTGTGCGACCGCATTTCGCGGTATGAACACTCTGTCGGCGAACGAACGGCAAGTCTATAGACATTGCTAACCATCTTCTATCGACCATGGGAGACCTTTAGGTCGCTAAAGGCTGATCGTACGTGGTTCGTGGACGTTCTTGTGTTTGTTTTTTTCGTGTACTCGATTGTTCAGGTTGGATTCAACTGGCCAATGTGGCAAACGATTCATCAGCCGATAGACAAGCAGTCGGAGCATCTCGACCGACCTAAGTGAAACGGGATGGACAATGAACTCCGCAGCGAGCTAGATTCGCCTCAGTCTCGCGAAATTGACGCACAATCGGAGATCGAATCGCCGCAAGTGATCAGAAGACTGAGGTTCGACTAGGATTTCATCACCTATTTATCAACGTTGTTGTTTCCGACCGTTCTCACGATCGTTCCAGTTCTTATTTCTTATACGATCGGTTGGTTTTCGTTCTGACATATTCAGTTTCTGCGATAACGTGCAAGTATTGAACACGATAATCTGTCGAGTTTACGTATTAGCGTCAAATAGTTTTTTTACATGCGATCACGCGAAGCACTTCTAAAGATATTCCACAATCCGCGCGCAGTTTTTATCGCTTTAAGAGGAGAGCGTAAGTGGATACCTGCGGTCGTTTTTATGGTCGCGGTTCTGGTGATACACGCATTCGTTGCGTCGATAGGTACGTATCCGCAAGCGCGAGTGGGTCAATCAATCGTCTTGCAGTCGCCATTTACATACTCCCGCATAGATTCAGCTCAAGACGGGTTGGTGTCGGAAGTTGGCGAGCAATCTGATCTGGCACATTCCAATAACGCAGCGACACTCGATAGCGATGATCATCAAGTAGGCGCATTCATCTTGTGGTTGTCCTTTGGGATAGCATCGTTGCCTTTTGTGTTTGGTTTTTTATGTCTAATCAGTTTTTTAGAAGCGGTTTATTTCAGGATTGTTAGCGCACTCTTAAATTCCAGGTTCACTCTTGGTGATTGGTTTGTTTTATCGGTCTGGAGTCGCGTACCTGGAATCACACTGAGTGTTGTAGCGTTAGTGGTGGGGGCGTTAGTGCTCGGACGTCAATCGGAAACTGAGGATTTAGAAATTCTTCGGCTCACGCGATGGATCGAATTACCAGAAGTGTTTTACTCGGGTAAGAGTTGGGGTATTGGCGCGAATTTCGATCATTTGGAAGCACACCTTATTTGGATTGTCGCGTTACAGACAATCGGATTTAGCGAATGGACAGGTAAAAATATCGCTTTCTCATTCGGTATAGCAATCGTTCCGACACTCGTCTTGGTCGCTCTCACATATATTGCGATTCTGACAATTTGAGTGGTTTCAGTCTTCGTTCTTTCTGATATGTGCATCGAGTCATCGGATTAATTCACTGGAATCAAATGGGGATTATTGACTTAACTACAAAACGCCAACATGCGACACAAAATGTCGTATGAAATAGGAGAATATTGCTTCTAAACCGACCTTAGATAGGAACCGTTATGGTTCGTTTACGGGACGCTCGTCGTCCTCGCGAGGGTATTACGCTCACGCAGTTTCTTGAGCAGTTCGCACCGGATGAACGTACGGCGGAAGCGTGGTTCGTAGCACGTCGCTGGCCCGACGGTGTCCAGTGTGCGCATTGCGACTCCAGCCGGATTGCTGAACGTGCGAATCGACGCCCCCAGCCGTATTGGTGCCACGACTGCCGACGCTACTTTTCCGTGAAGACGAACTCCGTGATGCATCGCTCGCCGTTGAGTTGTCGGATCTGGGTCGCCGCCGTGTACCTAATGCTGACCAGCCTGAAAGGTGTGGCCAGCACCAAGCTGGCGCGTGATCTCGGCATCACTCAGAAATCCGCCTGGCATCTGGGTCATCGCATCCGCGCCGCTTTTGCCAATGGCCAAGACCGGCTCATGCTCGGACCGATCGAGGTTGATGAGACCTACGTCGGCGGTAAGGCGAAGAACCAACATGCCTCCCAGCGAGGCGGGAAGCGGGGTGTAGGTGGCAAGTACCCAGTCGTCGGCATCCTCGATCGAGCCACCGGTGAAGTCCGCGCCGAAGCCGTTTACGACACGAAGAAGGACGAGCTGCAGGGCTATCTGGAAGAGAATGTCCGGTCCGATGCGACCGTGTATTCGGATGAGATGAAAAGCTACGAAGACCTGCCGCAACCGCACGAAGCCGTGCAACACAGTAGCGGCGAATTTGTCCGTGGCGAGGTCCATACCAATAGCCTTGAGTCGTTCTGGTCAATGTTGAAGCGTGGGTACGTCGGCGTTTATCACCGCTTCTCCGAGCAGCATCTGGATCGGTACGTGAAGGAATATGCCAAGCGTCGGAGCATCCGTGAACTCGATACCATCGACCAGATGACCGAACTGATCACTCAGTTTTGGGGCGTACGTCTGTCCTGGTCCGACCTCGTCGCATATAGAGCCGCTGCCTGGTAGCGGTCGTGTCTCCTTCGAGACGCGACATCACAACTAAAACGACAGTTCGAAGTCTCTTGCGGGGTTTCTAAGATCACTGGCGCACTGATAAATCTCGTGTACGCGCTTATCGGCGAAACGAGGCTAGTTCGTCGTAACTTGCCGTTACCTTATAAATAAACTTTTTCTACCAAACACGGATATATTGCAATTTCTTCCTCTTGTGTAGTTAAGTCAATATTCCCCAATCAAATAGTCAGATTTAGTGGAAAAGAGGGCGAGCCAATTAACGGTTATCGGGAAAGCCACATTTTTTCGATAGGGCGTTTTCACGCTGAATAGTCGTATTGCTACACCGATGTCGCGTTCATTCCGGCCTTTCGACCGAAGACCGCACCCGCCATCAGACCAGATCCACCGGGGTAATTGTGGTAGTAGAGTCCGCCGACCATCTCACCAGCTGCGTATAGTCCTTCTATTTGATCACCCTGTTCGTCAAGTACTGACGTTTCCGCGTCAACTTCGAGACCGCCGAATGTAAACGTGATCCCACACGTGACGCCATATGCCTCAAACGGTGGCGAATCAAGGCGATTCGCCCAGTTTGATTTGTTGACAGATAAGCCGTTCGTACAACGGCCGTCTTTCACAGTTGGATCGAACGGCATGGACTCCTCTACCGCAGCGTTATAGGCTTGAACCGAGCGAACGAATGCACGGGCATCGACGCCATTCATTCGTTCACCGAGCTCCTCAAGGGTGCCTGCTGATACTTTGGTAACTTCACGAATGCGATATTCGTCGCGCAAGAGATGCGTTACTTTCTGATCAAAGACTTGCCAGGCAAGATGATTCGGTTGCTTGAGGATTTCGCTGCCGTATTTCGCGTACGTGTAGTTTCGAAAATCTGCACCTTCGTCGAGAAATCGGTCACCGTTGGCGTTAACAACAATTCCAAAGGGGTATGAGTGTTTCTGGAAACCGTCGCCCACGGCAAGATCACCAAACATTGGCGCATTGAGGTCCCAAGCGACCGCATGACAACCTGACCAGTGTCCCGTGGTCGCAGCCCCTAGTTCTTGTGCCATTCGAATACCGTCTCCGGTATTAAATTTCGTTCCACGGACCTTGGCGAGATCCCAGTTCGGACCAAGATAGCGAGCTCGCATCTCTGCACTCGATTCAAATCCGCCACAAGCGAGTACGACACTATCGAAGGACCGGCTCGTTTTTCCGTTAATCGAAAGCTCGAATCCGCTGATATTTCGGTCGATATGTGTGATGCGACTCTCGTAGTGAATCTCAACGCCGAGTGTCGTTGCGATCTGTGTAAGTTGATCGATCAAACCTTGTCCGCCACCCCACGCCTCAACGGTTAAGCCGCCCCAGAATCGTCGCTTGCCGTCGATTTCGAAGGATTGGCGCCCATAAAGGGGAAGGAATCGCACACCGTGTTGGCGCATCCATCGTAGCGTCGGAAAGCTCTGCTTAACCAGCAGTTCCGCCAGGTCTGGGTCCGTGCGATATTGGGTGACACGACCGAGATCGTCAAAGAAGTCAGCTTCCGAATACTCGCCAAACTCAGTGTTCTCGATTTCGTCATCGGTGAGATCTGGCATGAGTTCTCGAATTTGTTCAACGCCGTTGTACGTCGTGCGAATCGCGCCTGCGGTGAAGCGTGAGTTTCCTCCTCTTAAGTCAAACGGGGCTCGTTCAAAGAGGTCAACGTCAGCGCCGTTTTCGCGCGCGCTGATCGCAGCACAAAGCGCGGCGTTGCCGCCGCCGACAACCGCTACACGTTGACCGGGCAACTTATGACCTTATCGCGAATAAACGTCTCGATATCGTTTGTACTGTAGCCAAGTTCTTCAAGAACGACGCGTGAATGTTGACCAAGCAATGGTGGCGACTCTTCCGGCGTGGTTGGTAATCCGTCAACCAAGAACCCAGCCCCGAGGAAGCCGAGTGGTTCTGTCATTCCAGGCACGTTTTCGATGGCCCCGAGTGAGTTTCGAAACGCAAGCTGCGCATGTTCGACCGTTTCCGGAGGTCCCTTGAGCATACCGCTTGGGACGCCAGCATCAGTTAACAAGCGATCCCAGTGTGCCGCTGTATTGGTCTTGAAAATCTCGCCAAAAATCGACCGCAGCGCTGCACTGTTTTGACTTAGTTTTGGCATCGAATCAAAGCGCGAATCTTCGATCAAATCAGATCGACCAACGGCACGTGCCATGCGAGTAAAGCCTCGATAGCTATTTGCGTTTACGAGCAGCGTCCCTTCGGCACACTCCCACGTACCCGCCGATCCGATCGACGCAAGCGGGTTAGGTCCTGGCCGTGGATTTACGACGCCGGTTGCGAGGTAGTTGTAGTAGTTAAGCCCCATGACGGTCATCGCGCATTCCAACATGGAGACGTCCAAAAACGCACCTTTACCAGTGCGATTAGCTCGGAATAGAGCCGCATTGATCGCCGACGAAGCGATCACAGCCGTACTTGAGTCAACAATCGCAAATCCAACGCGCACGGGTTGTTCCAACGTACCCGTTGCGAGGAACATGCCGGACTCGCCTTGCATGAGATGATCCATGGCGGGTCGGCTGCTCTCAGGTCCGTCTTGGCCATAGCCCGATATTGCGCAGTAGACAAGCTCAGGCTTCAGCGCTCGGCATGCGTCGTAGTCGATTCCCAAACGTTCTGTTGTGCCAGGACGCATGTTCACGACGACGACGTCAGCTTGTGCGACTAACTGTTGGACGACCGTTTGGCCTTCGCCTGTTTTTAGGTCGATCGCAAGTGATCGCTTATTGGCATTCTGTCCCAAGAATCCTGGCGACATGCCAGGTGCCGCACCCCGACCCATTCTCCGCATCTGGTCACCGCCGTCAGGCGCTTCGACTTTTAGGACCGATGCGCCCATCAGAGCAAGCTGATAGGTACACAGTGGTCCGGCATGGACGTGCGTAAAATCCAAGACACGAACGCCTTCTATTAGATTAACCATGGACTTTCCTTGGGACTCGCACGAAGGTCATGCTACTGTAATCGGATCCGGTACCTTCGATCATGGCGAGAACCTCGCATTTAACGGATGAAGAGAAGTTTCGCTTCGATCTGCAGGGATATCTCGTTGTCAAAGGTGTTCTTTCCAAGCTGGAGTGCCAAGAGCTATCAGATTTAGCAGACGCTGTCTGGCCGCGAACACCTGAGGACGGAGCGCATCGACGTACAGGTGAGATATCACGTTGGCACCAGCGTTTTTTGGATCTTGCCGATCACCCGAAACTGCTCCCGTATTTAATCGACCTCGTAGGTAGTCGCGTACGGTTAGATCATGATTACTGCATATTCATGCAGAAAGACGCATCGCGTACCCGATTGCACGGCGGTCCTCGAATGCACCTTTCCGATCATTGGTACCACTATAACGACGGCATTATGAGAAACGGCTTGACCGTTGCAACTTATGCGTTAACTGACGCCAACGAAGGGGACGGTGGCTTTGCCTGCGTGCCTGGAAGTCACAAGACGAACTTTCTAAAGCTCTTTCCTGAGGACGTGGCATTTTTTGATCGCGACGTTGACTACGTGTATCAACCACCGATTGAAGCCGGCGATGTCTTGATTTTTACCGAAGCGCTCATCCACGGCACCAAAGAATGGCGAGCGAACCACGAGCGTCGGGCACTCTTGTACAAGTACAGCCCACCGCACTCGAGGTGGGGACACGATGTTTACGAACCAGCAGATTACCCGACTGCAACCCCGCAGCAGCTTCGACTTATGGCACCTCCTTCGGTGCATGCTCATCCCCCTGTGGTCGAGCCTTCCGAAGCAACGTGACCGCTTAATCCGCGCTACGCGACGGATTTCGCAATCCTGACTGTGTTATCGTATGTAGTTCCCGTACACGCTGCGCGCAACGAGGAGCTATGACTTCCATTGATGGGGAGGTGAGTTACCGCCCCAACGTGCAGTTCAAACGCGTCGACATAACGCGCGTACTTTTCGCTTAAGTTCCGCCAATGTCTGCCTTTTACGTACCTCGATTCGAGCATACGAAGATACGGAAAGGTCAAGGTTTAAGTCAGACTCAGACCGGATTCCATCATGCGTAGTCTCATTGAAGAACTGTTTGCCTATATTCGTGTGTCGTTCAATCGTCGTATAGGCGAACCGACGACTGAATTCATAAACCGTGTCGTTAAGCGCCTCGATACCTGGGCTCGACAAGAAACCGCACGTGCGTTATCGGACGAAAACGAAGCCCCAGAAGTAACGGCTAAACGCATGGGAAGCGTGATCGTTCGATCCGTTCCGTTCATGCGACCGATGCTCATTCACATCATCGCAATTTTCCTTTTCGGTTTGTTCCTGACGAATCTCTTCCTATATGCAGGCCTGATTCGCTCTGATTTGTGGGACAACAAGATGATGGTGAACGACAAGCTGCAACCCGCACAGGCATTTTTTCTTTTTGTCGACAAAACCTACCTACGAAGCGAGTTTCTAGACGAACAGGAGCTTGCAGAAGTTAAAGAGAAAGGATTCGAAGGGAACAAGCTGACGGCTGATCAACGAAAGACGATCCGAAATCGAATGCTCATGTGGTTTTTTGCAGGTGACATACTCGGCATCATTCTCGCATTCTTGCTCCGCTACTACCCAGCTTGGATATGGCAAAACGTTAATCACTATTTACGAGTGGCGATGGTCGAAAAACTGGAGTATTTATCGCTCGCGTTTCACCACTCAAATCGATCAGGCGACGCGATCTACCGGATATATCAAGATAGTTCCATGGTCGTGAACGTGCTTGACGAAGTAGTCGTCGGTCCGTTTAACGATATTCGCGATTTACTTATCGCATTCATGTTCGTATTTGCATTTGACCCGATTCTTGGGCTCGTTTGCATGCTTTCGTTTATCCCGATGGCCGTGATTACTGCTTATGCAACTCCAATCATTCGACGCTTGGCTGTGCGCAATCGGGTTACAAACAGTAATCTGACGTCTCGAATCCAGGAGACGTTTGCGGCTCTTAAAGTTGTGAAGGCTAACAATGCCGAATCAATCGTCGTTGATCGATTCGACGTTGATGCTCACAAGGCGCTCGACGCCGCTTTGTACGTTCGTTTTGGTATGGTGGCATTGAGTTTTATCGTCGCGATTGTCGGCGGACTGGTCATCATCGGTCTTGAGTATCTGCTGATCAAGTGGGTGTTGGAAGATCGTGAAACCAACGTACCGGGGTGGGCTATCGTATTTGTTGGTTTTATGGTCTGGAATCTCGGTGCGTTCAACTCGGCGAATGGTCGCATCGGGCAAGTGGTTGGTACCGGTCGAGGTTTCGTTCGCTTCTGGTGCATGTTGCAGGATATGTTCATCGGTCTGGAACGTGCTTTCTATTTCCTTGATTTAGAACCGAAAGTTCTTGATCCTGAAGATCCTGTCGATTTCCCTGAGCGCGTTCAGACGGTTGAATGGGAGGACGTCCATTTCGAATACGAGAACGGCGCGCAAGTGCTGAAAGGAGTCGATCTATCCGCTCGTGCTGGAACAATTACGGCGATCGTTGGCGTAACGGGATCGGGCAAATCTACGCTCATGTCGCTCTTACTCCGTTTATATGACCCAAACGCTGGACGGGTCAGGATCAATGAGACTGATATTCGCGATTTTCGGTTAGACGACATCCGTCGCAATCACGCCATCGCGATGCAGAAAAACGTGCTCTTTACCGGAAAAGTCACTGACAACGTCGCGTTTGGTTTGCAGGAAATTGATTTTGATGCCGTAAAACGAGCATGCAAGATTGCATGTGCCGACGAGTTCATCATGGAATTGAACGAAGGCTACGATACAAATTTGGGCGAACGCGGTGCCAAACTCTCTGCGGGACAACGACAGAGGCTCACCATAGCGCGTGCAGTGATTCGAGATACGCCGATTCTGATTCTCGATGAGCCTACGGCGTCGCTAGATGCCAAAACGGAGCATCAAGTACTTGAGAATCTTTCAGAGTGGGGTAAGGACAAGGTCGTTTTCTTGATAACCCATCGCCTCTCGACGATTCGAAATGCTAACAACATAGCTTTTCTTGAAGATGGAAAAGTGGTGGAGGCGGGCACACATGAGGATCTGCTCAACATGGAAGACGGCCGCTATCGTCGCTTCGTCGAGGCTGAAGAAGTGGGATTAATCGACTCTCAGGTTCAATGAGGGTATAGCGACGTGCTGCGGGAGTTCATACAACGGCGCAAAGTCGATCAAACGACCGACACTACGCAACAAGACCACACGATCATCAGTGGGTTCAAGGCTGGCGCGCAGTTCGACGATCGTATTGATATAGACTCCGAAATTTCCCACGCAGAATCTCTCGGAATCATCTTGCGTGGTTTTTACTGGCTTAGATACGTCAAAGTACTTTTCTTTACTCGCTGGGCAATGCGGACCGTGATCATCATCCCGGGTCTCTTCCTCGGCTGGTTCGGAAAAATCACGATCGATCACGTGATCCTAGAGGTGCCTCTCATCGCCGACGAGGTGAACTTTCCGCCACATCTGCACTGGTTCCTGGAAATCCTCGAAGGGCGCGAACCTCTGAGCATTTTCTTGGTCTTGCTCGTTGTATATGTCATCGGTCTATTTCTAATCGGTACTCGAGCAGGCGGAACAGGCGCTAATCTGTATGGCGGACGCGACGCGGCTAGTAATGCCGAAAATGCTGTTAGTGGCGGACAAGGCGGTGCTTGGACAGGCAGTGACGCCGGTGGGATTTGGGGCATTACCGAGTGGTGGGTCAGTGTGCGCCTGTCACAACGATTTATCAATCGTTTACGAACGGACTTGTTTCGACGGCTGATTCGAGCACCGATGACGAGGGTTGATGATCAGGCGGTTGGGGATTCGTTGTATCGAACCCTTTACGACACGCCGATGGTATTTACCAACATCACCGAAACTGTCTTCTCGCCGTTTTTCATATTTGTCGGTCTCGGTCTTACGTTCTATCAGCTCTGGTGGACGTATGCGGAAGTGTCCATGGCGATTGTGGGTCTGATGACGTTGATGATCCCCATAACAATCATTACGACGATTGCGCCGTCAAGGTGGATCCGACGTATGACCCAGAATCAGCGCGCGGCGGGCGCTGCCACCACGAATACGCTCGAAGAAACCATGAACAACATCAGTGCGGTGCAAAGTCTGGGAGCGATGAAAACGGAGAAGGAGCGCTTTGCCAAGCGTTCCGCTCATGCTTTCTGGCGTGCACGCATTGCGATGTTTCCCTGGCTAGGTGTAGGCATCATTCTGGAGATGGTTGGCTGGCCATTAGCTTTCTATCTCGCTTGGCACGTAACTAATTTGGTGATCGAAGGGCAGCTAACGGTCGGTGATTTCGGTGCATTGTTCTTTATGTATATGGGATTGCAAGGGTCGTTCCAGGGGTTAGGCCGTCTCTGGTTGAATGTTCAAGATCAAGCCGCGGCAGCACGTAGGGTGTTTTTCTTCATGGATCTCATCGCGGACGACGAAGAACATCAACCTGGAAAGACGTTAGAACCAATAAGAGAAGGCGTACGAATAGAAGACGTTGGATTCAAGTATCCAAACGGTCATGAGGCGTTGAAGGACATCAACCTTGATCTGAATATCGGCGAGGTTGTTGCGATAGTGGGACCTACGGGCAGCGGTAAGACGTCGTTAGCCTACCTGCTACCTGCCTTCCTCAAACCTACGTCCGGCAGGGTACTGATGGACGGCAATGACGTGATGGAAATCGATCTTGCTTCATTGCGAAAACAAACTGCCTATATCTTTCAGGAACACTTTTTGCTTTCCGAGTCCATCCGCTCGAACTTGAGCTTGGCCAATCCAGATGCAACGGAAGAAGATATTTTGAGTGCCCTTGAGGCCGCTAGCTGCATAGAGTTCATTGATGAGCTCCCCGATGGAATAGACACTGTGCTTGGCCGTTCGGGCGACACACTCTCCGTTGGGCAACAACAGCGATTGAGCATCGCTCGAGGTTTAGTGCGCAAAGCACGAATCGTAGTTCTGGACGAACCGACCGCCGCACTTGACCCTCAAACTGAGAATCTTTTGGTTCGATCGCTGCGTAGTGAAGCGGATGATCGAATTGTGGTTGTTATCGCGCATCGGTTATCGACGATTCGCCAAGCAGACAAGATCGTTTTCCTTGAAGAAGGTGAGGTCAAGGAAGTCGGCAATCACGAGGAGTTGATGTCACACGAAGATGGTCCATATCGCGAGTTCGTAAATCTTCAGTCAACGAGCCAAGCCGTATAGTCCTGAAGTCGGCGCGCCGGATAGCTCGGTTAGTTTTGTTCTTAGTTCATGCTCCGTAAGTACATACAAAAACGAAAAGTCAACCAAACTACTGACACCACGTAGAAAGACCATACGATTGCCAGTGGTTTTTTATCCGGCGCTCAATTTGACGATCGCATTGATACTGCCCCGGAGATATCACACCTTGAAGCCCTAAAGATCATCTTTAGAGGCTACCAGTGGCTCAAATACGTAAAGGGCTTGTTTTTCACGCGATGGGCGATGAAAACCATGATCCTCGTGCCAAGCCTATATATCGGCTGGTTCACGAAGATCGTCATCGATCATGTGATTCTGCAAGTGCCGCTCATTGCTGACGAAGCAAGATTCCCGCCACATATGCACTGGTTTCTCGAATTCCTTGAGGGTCGTGAACCACTAAACATCGCCTTGATGTTACTTATCGTTTATGTGTTCGGTCTATTCCTTATAGGTTCCCGTACCGGCGGTACCGGAGCGGACCTTTACGCGGGGAGAGACGCCGCTAGCAATGCCGAAAACGCAGTTAGCGGCGGTGGCGGCGGTACATTCACCGGCAGTGATGCTGGTGGTATCTGGGGTATTGCCGAGTGGTGGGTCAGTGTGCGACTCGCTCAACGCTTTATCAATCGCATCCGCACCGATTTATTCAGGCGACTGACCAAAGCGCCGATGACGCGCATCGATGATCAGGCGGTCGGCGATACCTTGTATCGGACCCTCTATGACACGCCAATGATCTTTACCAATATCACGGAAACGATATTCACACCGTTTCTCGTCATGATGGGGCTTGTCCTTTTCTTCTACCAACTCTGGTGGACCTATGCTGAAGTGTCGTTGGTCATCGTTGGTCTTATGGCGCTGATGATCCCAATAACAATCTTCACGACCATCGCGCCGTCAACGTGGATTCGGCGGATGACGCAAAACCAACGAGCAGCGGGTGCAGCGACCACGAATACGTTAGAAGAGACGATGAACAACATCAGCGCTGTGCAAAGTCCTGGCGCGATGAAGACGGAAAAGGAGCGATTTGCCAAACGTTCGGCTCACGCCTTTTGGCGTACCAGAATTGCCATGTTTCCATGGCTCGGTGTCGATCTCATTCTGCAGGTTGTCCGATGGCCGCTCTCGTTCTATCTCATTTGGTACGTATCGAATTTGGTTATCGACGGACACCTCACCGTCGGTGACTACGGTGCGTTGTATGGCATGTACATGGGCTTGCAGTGGATGTTCTACGAATTTGGTCGCATGTGGCTCAATCTTCAAGATCAAGCAGCTGCGGCGCGGCGCGTCTTTTTCTTCATGGATCTCGCCGTGGACGAAGAAGAGCACAGACCCGGGAACGAATTGGGACCAATCGGAGAAGGTGTTCGCATCGAAAACGCCGGTTTTAGCTATCCCGACGGCCATGAAGCGCTAAAAGACATCAATCTTGAATTGAAGATTGGAGACGTCGTCGCAATCGTCGGTCCAACGGGCAGTGGTAAAACGTCCTTAGCCTATCTCTTACCTGCGTTCCTAAAACCTTCATCTGGGCGCGTGTTGATCGACGGCAACGACGTCATGGAGATTGATCTGGCGTCATTGCGGAAACAGACTGCGTATATCTTCCAGGAACACTTCTTGCTTTCCGAATCCATCCGCTCGAACCTGAGCTTGGCGAATCCGGACGCCAATGAAGAGGACATGGTGAAAGCCCTTGAGACAGCGGGTTGTATGGAGTTCATTCAAGACCTGCGGGAAGGAATTGATACGGTACTTGGAAGGTCTGGCGATACGTTATCGGTCGGACAACAACAGCGGCTGAGCATCGCGCGTGGTCTGGTGCGTGACGCGCGAATCGTGATTCTGGACGAACCAACCGCAGCGCTTGACCCACAAACTGAAAATCTGCTCGTTCGCTCGTTGCGTAGCGAAGCGGAAGATCGATTGGTGGTCGTCATCGCACATCGCTTATCGACGATTCGCCAGGCAGATAAGATCGTCTTTCTAGACGGCGGCGAAGTCCTCGAGATCGGTACTCACGACGAATTAGTGGAGCACGACGACGGTCCCTATCGGGAATTCGTCAATCTGCTGTCATCAACACAGGCGGTTTAGTCGCTGGATTCAGTTTTCGGCATAGGTTGAGAATCCGTACAGATTAGCTGCGTTCCCACACGTCACTTTGCGTTTTATCGAGTCGGGCACACCTTTGAATTCACGCTCGATAAATTCTTGCGAATCCGGCCACACGCCGTCTGGATGAGGGAAGTCGCTTCCCCACATCACGTTGTCCTCACCGAGGATATCCAGCAACCGTAGGCCAACTGGGTCGCTCTGGTAGGTGGCGTAGCACTGTCGATGCCAGTAAGCGGATGGTTTCATGGTTAACGTGAGATCCGCAAACTGATCCTCCCACTCCAGATCCATGTGCTCGAGGAGATATGGGATCCAACCGATGCCCGCTTCCCCTATGACGATTTTTAAGTTCGGATGCGCCTCAAGTACGCCGCCGTAAACGACCTCCATCAGGACGGTCGCCATGGCAAGCTGGAATCCGGTAATGTGAACTGCGAACGCCTGGCGCCGCTGTAGTGGACCGAGCGTAGCGTAGTCGTAGCTCATTTTGGGGCCGATCGTATGGAAGTGCAGTGGTAGTTGTGCACTTTCGATCGCTGCCCATAACGGTTCCCAGTCAGGGTGAAAGAGCGGCAGCATATCGTGCGTAATCGCAACTTCGATGCCACGAACCGCACCCCGAGCCGCGACCCGTTCAACTTCGGCGACGGCTGCTTCAACGGATGCTCCCGTTATGCTCGCGATCCCGGCGTATCGATCTGGGTGCTTCTCGCAAAAGTCAGCCAACCACTCGTTGTAGATTCGGACGAGCTCAACGGCAGCTTCGTCATCTTGTAGTCGCATCGATGCACCTAGTACGCCGTACAGCACTTCTGCTTGAATCCCGTCACGTTCTTGATCCTTCAAGCGCAAATCTGGATCGGTGAGCCGGGGGATACCTCTTTCACCGTCGTCGTACAACCCTTGTGCCGCCATGCGGTCAGACCGGTGAATTTCGCCAGGTACATATCGTCGACCTGCCGAGCCCATGCCATTTTGCAGACCAAATCGCGCACCATTTTTTGACGTCCAGAATCGTCCTGATGACGTCTCTTCGACAAACGGCATGCGATCCCGCAATTCTGCCACGCAACGGCTTTGAAAGAGGTCTTCGGGTAACCATGGAAAGTCGATATGGCAGTCGGCCGAAATGACGTCGTATTTCATATTCAAAAACTACGTTAAACGCGTATAGACAAGCAAGATAACGGAAGGCACCCGCATTTTAAGCGACGTCAATCTTCATAAAATGCGTATCACTAAGAGATTCCAACGATTTTCCTCCTATGAAAAAGGCTTGGCTAACACTTGCCATCCTTCTCGTCATCGCAGGTGTTGCTGGCGGTACCGTGTACGCAATGCGCGGTAACGGCGACACTTTTGAATACGAACAGAAAGCAGTTCAAGTCGGTGACGTAGAGAGCGTTGTCAACGCCACTGGTGCCCTTGAACCGGTCAATACTGTGATCGTCGGTACCGAAGTATCGGGTCAGATCTCCGAGCTTTTAGTGGACTTCAACGACAAAGTTGAACAAGGTCAGATTATTGCTCGTATTGACCCGCGTACTTTCGAAGCAAGGCTACTGCAACGGGAAGCGGATGTTGAAGTAGCGAACGCCAACATTCAAAGTCGAAATGCGGAATTGACTCGGGCTCGAAGTAATCTCAAACGTGCGCAACGGGAACTTTCGCGTCTTGAGGAGCTGTCCTTGGATGGGCACGTCTCCGTGTCGCAACTAGAAACGGATAAGAACGCGCTAGATCAGGCGATTGCGTCCGTGGAAATCGCGAATGCTTCGGTTACGAACGCGCATGCAGGTCTTACGCAGTCGGAAGCGGCTCTGGCGCAAGCTAAACTCGATCTCGAGCGGACGTACATTCGTGCGCCGATCTCAGGTACGGTCATCAATCGTGCGGTTGAAATAGGGCAAACGGTTGCTGCGAGTTTCTCAGCGCCTGAACTCTTTGTCATAGCGCATGACCTCCACGAAATGAAGGTCGAAGCGAGCGTCGACGAAGCCGATGTTGGACGACTACGTGAAGGATTACCTGCACGTTTTTCAGTAGACGCCTACCCGAATAGGGATTTCAACGGTCGTGTGTCGCAGATACGAAAGTCACCCACGGAAAACCAGAGTGTCGTCACGTACAAAGTCATCGTTACCGCGCGGAATGACGACTTATCGCTCTTTCCAGGTATGACGGCTACCGTTGATATGGTGCTTGGGAGCCGTCAAAACGTGCTCACTGTGCCGAATTCCGCGTTAACTTATGCACCACGCGGAAGTCAACCTGAACCTCAATCCACATCTGGCTCCACTGGCGGGGGTGGGCCAGGCGGCGGTGGTGGAAGACCGGGCGGCGGCGGATTTATGACGCCTGAACAGCAAGCGGAGCAGCTCGCCGAGCAACTCAATCTAACCGACGACCAGAAAACAAAAGTCGCCGCAATCTATGAAACGACTAGCCAACGTATGCGAGCGATGTTTACTGGAGGCGGCGGGCGAGGGGGTCCGCCGAGTTCGAGAACCGAAATGCGACAGCGCATGATGAGTGTATTCAATGACGCGAATAAGGAGATTGCTGAATTACTCGATCCCGCACAACGCGCTAAGTTCGAGGAAATGAACGCGATGCGCGGTGGTAACCGTCAGTCCGTGTATGTACTGACTGAGACCGGCGAGGAAGAGCGGAAAACCATCGCGATCGGTTTGCAAGACGACAACATGGCAGAGGTGGTGTCCGGTCTCGAAGAGGGTGAGATGGTGATTGTTCGAGCGAAGAGGGTGACCTCTTGAAGAACGAGATCATTACTTGTGAGAGTCTTAGCAAGACGTACGTTTTAGGTGACGAAGAAGTCCACGCGCTTGATGAGGTTTCGATTAAGCTCGCGCGCGGCGACTATGCGGCGGTCATGGGACCATCGGGTTCCGGTAAGTCCACATTTATGAATATCGTCGGGTGTTTAGACACGCCCGATACGGGCAATCTGTGGCTCGATGGCGAGGAAGTAAGTCGCATGTCTAGAAACGAGCTTGCCGGCGTACGTAATAAAAAGATCGGATTCGTTTTTCAACAGTTCAATCTCCTTGGACGAACTTCCGCGCTAGACAATGTCGCGTTGCCATTACTCTATGGTGGCATAAAGCGTCACGATCGACGTGAGCGGGCATATGCGGCGCTTGAACGAGTCGGTCTCAAGGATCGGGTAGGTCACCACCCGACGCAGTTATCGGGGGGTCAACAACAACGAGTGGCGATAGCGCGTGCATTAGTTAACGAACCATCCATCTTGCTCGCGGACGAACCGACGGGTGCGTTAGATACGCATACAGGCGAAGAAATCATGGATATCTTTGATGAATTGAACCAATCGGGTTTAACCATCGTGCTCGTTACACACGAGTATCTGATTGCAGCGCACGCGCACCAAATGATCCGGTTTTTGGATGGGAAGATCACCGGAGTAGAGCAGCTGAAGGCCGAGGCAGCGTAGATATGGATGTCATTGAATTACTCCGCGTGGCTTGGAGCTCGATCCGCGTCCACAAGATGCGTAGTTTTCTGACCATTCTCGGCATCATGATCGGGGTTGCCTGCGTGATCACGATGATGACGGTAACTGCGGGGGCACAGCACGATATTGATCGTCAGATGCGTGAGATGGGCAGCAATCTCATGATGGTCTATGCTGGGAGCTGGCGCGGTCGTGGCGGTGTAAGAAGCGCGGCGGGAGCGAATGCGGTACTAACCGAGGACGACTCAGACGCGATAAAGCGGGAGATTCCCGAAATAGTTGCGGCGGCGCCGACAATGCGTGGGTATGCACAAGTCGTGGTTGGAAATCGAAACTGGAATTCGTCGGTGTACGGTATCGACGAAGATTTTTTGGTCGTACGCAACTGGGGAGTAAACGAGGGGCGATTGTTTGAACCTACGGAACTAAGCCGTGGTTCACGCGTTGCTCTCATCGGTTCTACGACGGCAACTGAACTTTTCGGTGAAGGTCAAGTTCTTGGTCAGACCATTCGAGTTCAAAACGTGCAATTTACAGTTGTCGGATTGCTGGCGTCTAAGGGAATGGCGCCTGGTTCGACATCGTTTGATCAAGATAGCGTGGTATTGATACCTCTGAAGACTGCTCGAACACGGTTACTCGGACGTCAAGGCGTGGCGGGGAATGCGGTCGAGGGAATCTATATCTCAGTCGAAAACGAAGAGGATATGTTGTACGTCGAAGAAGAGATTAAGAAGCTGCTGCATACGCGTCATCGAATTGATCCAGAACGTGAAGCGTTCTCTGTCAACAACATGTCCGAGTGGATCGAGTCTCGCCTAGAACAACAAAATACATTCAATTCATTGCTTTCGGTGATCGCTGCCGTATCGCTGATCGTGGGTGGCATTGGCATCATGAACATCATGCTGGTTTCCGTGACGGAACGTACGCGGGAAATCGGTCTGCGCATGGCGGTGGGTGCGCGCAACAGCGACATCATGCAACAGTTCTTGGTTGAAGCGATTGCGTTGTGTATTGCTGGTGGCATCCTGGGAATCGCGTTGGCAGTGGTAGTGAGCACTGGGTCGTCGTATCTCGCGGGTTGGCCAATCTATTTCCAATGGTGGGTGCTCATGATGGCAGTTGTGTTCTCCGGTGTTATCGGAGTCTTTTTCGGTTTCTACCCGGCACGGAGTGCGGCCAATAAGGATCCGATCGAAGCGTTGCGTACGGAATAGAAGCTCTAGACCTAACAATCAGCATAAAGGTTCAATTTTTAGTCACGTGTAGTCATGTGTATCGATAGCAAGGCATCTATTCCCTTCGTTGTGTGCACTGCGCTAATGCTCGTAAACTGTGGCCCGGCGTCAAGTTCATTGAGCTCCGTCGTTCCTTATGGCGTCGATCTAACAGGGATTTGGGTTCTGGACGAAGCACGTAGCGATGCCCCACCGAACACCGAAGCCGCACGTCAGCGATTGAAGGCGGCTGAGATTGAGGGAAAGCGATCAGATTCATTCGGTTCAATCATTTACGCGACGCAAGATTTCCCTGTGATTTCGGCGGAACGGTTGGCGATAGAGCAAGACGAAAGCTCGATTGGTATTTCCTATGGTGACGGGCAACACCGAGACTTGATTTGGGGACTACAAACACGTGCGGAATGGAAAATCGATGCGGGATGGGAGCAATCGCGACTCGTCGTGAGGTCCGTCGTCAGTCACACCTCAGGAACCGAGCGCTATCAACTAGATTCTGATGGGGACACTTTGTTCGTCGACGTTTCTATTCGAGCGGGACCGGACCGAAGGAGCTTTCGAAGAACGTACATCAGATCTCATTAGGCGGTCGAATACAAGAGGGAATTCAATCACGAAAACACTATATACGTTACTTGCATGTCGATTCTAGGATTTAGGGAATTTTTACGGTTCGCCAAAACTGAGCGTCTAAGTAGACATCTGTCGGTGAGAACGCCATTCAATGTATCTTGCCGTAGGTCGTCAGTGTCACGACCTTCGATTCGTGCTCCGTGTGCGCTACTGCAGTCATAAAACGTTTGTCCGCAGTCACCATCGTTGTACCGATTCGATATGCAAGCGCTAGATACAAGCAGTCATAAAACGGGTGGTCGATCGTCATTGCCAAATGTAAACCATGGGCTGTTACGATCTCATCGTCGTGCCAGCGGATAGGCATGTCCGTGAGAGAATTGATTACAGTGCTAGCCATAGCACGGTCGAGTTGACGTGAACGCACCTTCCGCCAAAGCACGTTGGCAACCTCAGAAGCTAGTAATCGCGGTGCGTGCAGCGCCGTGGCGTTTGCAAGTACTTCACGTGCTTCATCGGATTGTGCTTCTTCAACCAGCAACTTAACCGCTACGCTAGCGTCAACGACGAATTGCATAAGACCGACTAGCGATGGTCGCGATCACGATCTTCGCGGATCAGGTCTTCCGATGGTGTCTGTCTGGTTCCTCTCGTCATCTCGCGAAGTTGATCTGATATTTTTAGGAAGGCACCGCGCTTTATTTCAAAATCGTCGTTCGCGGCACATTCCAGGATGTGGCGCGCTTCGCCCTCGAGCGATCGGTTATTCAATGACGCACGAAGTTTTAGACGGTCGACGACGTCATTATCAAGTCGACGAACATTAATCGTTGCCATACGTGTACGTCTGTATGCGGATATCAAAATGATATCAAACTTAGAACAGATTTGTTTGAGTCATCGTTTACGGTCGCTGAAAACTCAATGAACGAAGCAACTTCGCACAACTCGGAACGGGGAACACGTAGACGGATGTCTTCTGGGAAGAAAGGGCGTCGATCAAAAGCTCGTTCGATTCGTATCGGGATTATCTAGAAAAGCGTTGAACGTGTCGATTGCTGCATCCCGGCTGCATTTTCGACCACGAGGGAGTCTCGCTAAGACAGATACATTAGCGCTTCAAACCAAGCGCAATTACAGGGTCTCAAGTCTCGACTTGGAACGGACCGCTTAGGTAGATGGAAAGACATACGGTCGTGAGTACGTAGTAATTCTCTTCTTCCGATACAGCTTGCGAGCAGCGGGTCATCGACATCGACTTTACCGATGTTTCTATTTTCGAACTATCGAATTCATCGCTTTCCGTCTAACTCAACGACCGATCCTGTGTAGGCTCTGTTATTTTGACATGATGTGACATGCGCATGATCCACGATTAGACTCGTATGTGCGAGACCGTAAAGGTCTCGCACACTAATCATTGATTACTCAAGAAACTAACGCTGTCACGCAGCACTAGAACTATCTTCAGACTCGCTCACCGATTCGTGATTTGCCGCTTCAAGGTTGTCGCCTTCGCTTTGTGCAATGATCGCGGTAATGGATAGGTCACTCGTAACGTTAACGGCCGTCCGGCACATATCAAGTATTCGATCGACCGCCAACACGATCCCGATGAATTCCACTGGCAAACCAACTGCGGTCAGTATCAACGTGATCGCCACCAAGCTCGCTGCCGGTACGCCTGCGACGCCGATTGAAGTCAGTAACGCCAATATCACGACAGTCAATTGCTGCATCAACGTGAACTCAACACCCGCCGTCGTGGCGAGGATCTGAGCGATGAAGATGACGACTACACACTCGTAGAGTGCGGTGCCGTCCATGTTGACCGTCGCGCCTAGTGGTAGCACGAAACCGGTAACTCGGTTCGATACACCAGCGGATTCGGCACTACGAATCGTCACAGGGAGTGTCGCTGATGATGAAGCAGTAGAGAAGGCAGTAAGTTGAGCTCTTGACACTTTGGCGTAATACGAGAGTGGATTAACACCTCCTACGAATTTGAGAAGGAGCGGTAGAACTACGAGGAAATGGAATGCAAGCGCAAGTAGTACCGTTACTGCGAATGTCAGCAAGGGTTGAAACGCGTCCCAACCACTTCTTATGGCGACGACGCCGACGAGTGCGAGAACACCAAGCGGGGCAAAGCGCATGATCCACAACGTGATCATGATCATCACATCATGCACACCGGTCCAGAAGTTGGTCATGGTGTCGGCGATTGATCCGGTCAACTTGGACATGAAATAACCAAAGACCACACCAACAAATATCAACGCAAGCAGCTGCGTCTCCGATGCGGCCTGGAATATGTTTGCGGGAATCGCTCGCTCAATGATGGCAATGAGGTCACCGGTCGATCGACCTTCGACACGCTCCATGATGCTACTCGTATCACCAATACCCGCTACCAATTGAGGCGCGTTATCGGTGACTCCCGGTTGGAGAATATTGACAAACAGTAAGCCAGAAATGACTGCGAGAATGCCAGTCAATAGGTAGAGTCCGACGGTCTTCGCGCCGACCCTACCGAATGAATCTTGCTTCGCCATATTGCCAATACCGAGGATGATCGTAGAGATGATCAACGGCACGACGATCATCTTCAGTGCATTGAGGAACAATCCACCAATGAAGTCGAATACATTAAGTACGCCGTCACCGACTGTCGTATTAGGTTCGAATATCAAACCACAAATCGCGGCGAGCACGAGCGCGCCTAGAATTTGCCAATGCAGTGTCTTGTCCATCTGCATCGCAGAGTTTTCGTTAATTGCCATATGTCGTCTCCAATATGGAACGGCGTCCTCGCGGCAGTATTGACCTAACGGCCAAAAGTGAGAACGGCAGAACGAATTCGATGCTTATCCTACTCGAAGCACTTATCACATATGTGCTGCAAACTTGAAAAGCCCTGAGTGGACGTCCCTCGAATGGACAAATGTTGAAGTTTCAGTACTCGGAATCTCGTCACTTATTAGAGTGCCCAAGAATCGCGTGTTGTCGACGCGACAACGGGAACGAAGGCACGTCGATTGCCTGCTGTAGATCTCCTTCGTGGGTCGTCGCGTACTCGAAAAAAAGTGAACGACGTTGATGAGGTCCGAGCCACGAACCGTTGCCATGGACAAGACGCGAGGTGTAAATAATCGCCGTCCCACTAGATGCATCAGGTGTTACGACGAGCGGAGACATGTGCGCTTCTGCTTGAATTGACACCGGTAGGTCACGCCTCAAATGGTGGCTACCGTCGACGCAGCATAGTCCACCAATGCCCCGACCCGTATCAGTTAAGTTCCAGACTACGGTACATGAGAGCTCAGTCTCCGTACCCGGTATCGAGTTTGAAGACAGTCCGCCACCTATCGGTTTACCCGCAAATCGCTCTTCATAAATCCCGTATATCGCACGTAACGTGAATGATGGTCCGAGAAGGAACTGAAGAAGGTCGATCACATTTGCATGATCGATTAATGCAACGAACGCAGGGTGCCACCCCAGAAAGCCAGAACCAAGTGGTGCAGTTCCAAATCGATTGTAGGTTGTCGGAGGTGGCAGTAACTGTTCGTCAATGACTTGATTTAGGCTATCAACTTCGTTCTTTGAAAGAGCATCACTTACAACTAAATAACCCTTTAAATCAATAAGATAACGATTCAGATCTCCGACTCGTTGCGTCAATGGTTGGATATCTTCCTGTGCATTGGTAGGCGACACGAATAAAGTCCTTTATTCATTCTGAATCTACATAATTCGTTGCAAACTATAACTAGAGAAAGCGGTTCACATGCTCACTCGACTTTGGCCAGGTGGTTATCTTGTTCCACGTCGTGAGGAAGCAAGTTTCGCGACTCAAGAACTTGAACGCGATGGCGCGACGTTGGTAAAGCGCGTTATCCAAGGCGATGAACTCAACGTACTTCGCGATGAGATTGAAGGAGTCTATTCGAATTTCGGTCCCGACTATCGCGACGCGAAGAAAGAGCGTGCGTGGTCCGATGACTTTCGCTATGAAATGTTCAACCGCTCACCTTTGGCGCAGAAAGCTGCTGCTCATCGTGGTATCTTGGATGTCATCGAGCCGTTAATCGGCGAAGATTGTCACGTCATCGCTAATACATGTTGGCGTAATCCTCCAGCGACCGGTTCGACACATGGTGGCGGAAATTGGCACATCGACGCAGGTCCACACATCCCATTGCGAGAGGATCAACACTGGCCGGAGGATCTTCCCCATCCCGTTTTTGCGATTGGTGTTCAGCTGTACCTTGAAGAGTGTCCAATGGCGAGTGGACCAACTGCGGTAATTAGGGGTAGCCATAAGTCAGGTCGTCCACCGCCGCAAGATCGAATCGCGGACGTTGATTTGACCTGGAACGATCAAACCGCGGATCCGCTAGTTGCTGAACCGGGGGATGCTGCGTTCTTTGTCTCCGACGTATGGCATAGACGCCTGCCGCCTGAATCAGAACATCCTGGACGATTTTTCTTGCAGATCCACTACGGTCGACGCGATATAGCACAGCGAGTAAAAACCACACATGACCTCAATCACGTGGACGACGCTGCGATGCGGCGAATTGAGTCCGATCGGGAGCGACTCTTGTTAGGGCTTCACCAACAAGGGTTTTATGACGGTTGATCTTTCGGCTTTTTCGGTGGTTTTGGATCGCGCACTACTTGCGAATCTGACAGCAGGTCGGACCAACTCCGTCGTTCGGTATCGATAAGAATCCAAAGATATCCTACAAAGAGACACACTGAGCCTAACAGTGCGCCAACGAATCTCATCAGGACTTTCCGTAACGTCATAGGTTCCGCGCTGACGATGCGCAAACGCCACGCGAGCATGCCAATGGTCTGGCCGCGCCGGATCCAAAAATACGCAAAAAAAGCGAACAATTCAACGAACAACAGACTTTGTACCCAAGCGCCTACGACCGCGTCGCCGCTGACAGTAACTAAGATCACGATCGTAAATACCCAAATACCCAATACAACCAACGCGTCATAGATCATCGCCATGATGCGAACTAGGAAGCCTGCCGGTTGGCTACTACTCAAGTAATCGTGCTCTGATCGTCTTTTAGGTCTAGTTAACAGGACTCATGGCACCATTCGAGTCAATGTGTACATTTCGTCCACAAAACTCACGTGTCTGCATTTCTACCATGAGATCGCGATTCGTCGTATTCCCCCAAGTGCGCTTGCCGTCCGGTGTGAGGCAGGCGGCGACACCCCGCATAGGTGCTTCGCGATCGTAAATCACCGTGTAGCCTTCGACTTGAACCGGCTCGGTAGGGTTTGCTTCTGTGACGCGATCTTCAGAGGTGTCGACCTGTGTTTGTACATCCCGATGCGCGAACGGTTTGGACGGAGGAGTGCTTGAATAGATGCCGTGTGCGTGCTTAGTGAGGATTCCGCCATTGCCAGTGACCATGCCAATGTTGTCCGGTTGCTCGCGTAAAAGCTCAACACTACGTGCGATGGCGTGCATCACGTAGTTGTTCAGTGGTCCGCCACCAAATGTCAGCCCACCTGTCACAGTGAGCTGCTGCTCCAGGTCTAAACCTATTTCTTTTGCAGCGACCTGCACCGCGGATGGAAAGCAGCTATAGAGATCAAAATGTGCGATATCGCTAAGGTTCAGCTCTGCGAGTTCGAGCGCCGTTTCAGCAACTTTTCGTAATCCTGGTGCGCGTGTGAATTTAGCACGGTAAGACACAGTCTGGGTGTCGTGACCGTCAGTACCGACCCACGGATAAATCCACTTGCTCGTTGGGATTTCTAACTTTTTGGCAACGCTTACGGAACATAGAAGCAGTGCAGCGCCTTGATCAACGTTGTTGTTAGCGTTCAGGAGTTTCGGGTACGGAAAAGCGATTGGTCGGTTATTCGGACCCTGAGTGCGGATTTCCTCCGCACTGATGTCGTGTTTTAACCACGCGTTGGGATTGTGTTGCGCGACATCATTGAAGCGTGACCACAACTCCGAGACCAAGACCTGATGTTCGGGGATCGTCTCGCCTCGGTCGTAGCGTATTGCGTTTTCTATAACGGCATACATCTGCGAAGCGCCGCCGATCCCGCGTTCAGTCTCGAGGGGATCGCGAACACCGATTCCGTACTTAATTGTCCAATCGGGCGTACCTGGTAGCTCTCGCCAAGAAAGAGTTTGACCTGACCGTCGGGCGTTCGCTTGTGAGTAGCCGCATTCCGCGCCAGTTAAGGCGATGACGTCGAATTTACCGTTCTGAATATCCTGACATGAAAGGTTGACGGTGGTCTGTACGCCGTTTCCACCAAAGACCGTCTTACCGGTTTCGACGCCGTTCAGACCCAGTTCTTCTGCGAGGTATTTCGCTGGGTTTCCATATTGCCACTGACCTTGGCTTACGCGAACCGACCGTACGCGCTTGATGATCGAGGGATTGCCGGTGTCGATTGCAGCGGCGCGCGTGGCATCGAGCATTAGGTCAATAGGTTCTTTGGCGTTATGAAGGTCCTTTGTTCTCTGCTCGACTTGCGCAATCCCTACGATGACGGGTGTAGTTGAATCACTCATGTCGAGTCCACGTCTTGAGTTAGTGTTGACATTGATTTAGCGTATTGCGGCGGACGGGCAAGTTAAATCGAGCGGGTTAGCTTACATATGAAGAAACGCCTCCAGGACGAGGATTCTCGCGGAACGAATTAAGCCGCTCGATTTTGACTCCGTCTTTTCCCGTGAGTGTTTGAAAGTGTGTGTAACGGCAATCGATAGCATTATCGCCCTGTTTTTTGTAGGTGCTACTGCATGTCTTCACGAGTCGATCGTTCTGGTCTGCAAGTCGATTCAACGTTAGATTCCTTCATAGCCAACGAAGCGCTCCCGGAAACTGGCGTAGATCCCGAAGCGTTTTGGCAAGGCTTCGCTGACTTGGTCGCAGAACTCACGCCTCGTAATACTGAACTCTTGCGCGTGCGCGACGAGCTCCAAGAACAGATCGACGAGTGGCATCTGCAACGTAGAGGATCATTGATCGGTCTCGAAGACTATAAGGCGTTCCTACACGAGATAGGTTATCTAGTAAAAGAAGGCGACGACTTTCAGATTGCGACAGAAAACGTCGATCCGGAAATCGCAGAAATCGCGGGGCCACAGTTGGTGGTACCTGTCTTGAATGCCCGATTCGCATTGAATGCGGCTAACGCCCGGTGGGGCAGCGCATATGACGCGTTTTATGGTACGGACATCATTCCTGAAGGACCAGGTACCGAAAAAGGTTCCACATATAACCCAGTTCGTGGCGAGTTGGTGATCGCTCGTGTCGCTGAAGAGCTTGATGCAATCGTGCCATTAGCCGGCGCAAGTCATGCCGATGCCACTTCGTATCGAGTCAACAGAGCCGGTGAAACCGCGACCCTGGAAGTAAAGACCGACAGCGGCACCGTGTCCTTACAGAATCCGACACAGTTTGTGGGTTTTCTAGACGGTGAGAGCGGTGAACCCCGTTCAGTGCTGCTAAAAAACAATGGTCTTCATATTGAATTGCAAATTGATCGTTTTCATGATGTTGGCGCAGCGCATAGAGCTGGCGTCAAGGACGTCATCTTTGAGTCCGCTATCACCACGATACAGGACTGCGAAGACTCTGTCGCGGCGGTAGATGCCGAAGACAAGACGGATGTTTACCGCAATTGGCTAGGTTTGATGAAAGGCGACTTGGCTGAATCGTTTGAAAAAGGAGGCGAGACGGTCCATCGAGTACTTGAAGATGACAGAACGTTCATTGGCGTGGACGGCTCGCTGATAACGTTACCAGGGCGCAGTTTGTTGCTTGTACGGAATGTCGGACACTTGATGACCAACGATGCGATTCTTGATGCGAATGGCGACGAAATTTACGAAGGCATCATGGATGCGGTCGTGACCAGTCTTTGTGGCGTACACGATCTACAACAAAATGGTTCGAAGCAGAACTCAAAGACCGGCAGTATCTACATCGTAAAACCGAAAATGCATGGGCCGAGTGAAACGCAATTCACGTGCGACCTATTCGATCGTGTTGAGGATGTTTTGAGACTTGCTCGTAATACGATCAAGGTCGGCATCATGGACGAAGAACGCCGAACGAGCCTCAACCTGAAAGAGTGCATTCGCGCTGCGAAAGATCGCGTAGTGTTTATCAACACGGGATTCTTGGATCGTACGGGCGATGAAATCCACACGAGCATGCAAGCTGGATTGATGGTGCGCAAGGAACCTATGAAACAGGAAACTTGGATTCTCGCTTACGAAGACAGTAACGTCGATAACGGTCTCGAAACTGGGTTTGAAGGGAAAGCTCAGATTGGCAAAGGCATGTGGCCGAAACCGGACGAAATGAAAGAAATGCTTGAAACCAAGCAAAATCATCCCACGGCAGGCGCGTCGTGTGCATGGGTACCTTCCCCTACTGCGGCAACCCTACACGCCTTGCACTACCACTCTATCAGCGTTGCAAATCGTCAGCGGGAACTTAGGGAGCGCACCAAAGCAAGTATCGACGATATCTTGACGATTCCGCTCGCGCAAGGCGAGAACTTGTCAGTCGAAGAGGTGCAAAACGAATTAGACAACAATGCACAGGGCATTCTCGGTTATGTGGTGCGTTGGGTCGATCAGGGGATTGGTTGTTCAAAAGTCCCCGATATCAATAACGTCGGTCTTATGGAAGATAGGGCGACTTGTCGTATCTCCAGTCAACACATCGTGAACTGGTTACATCACGGACTGGTATCGGAAGATCAGGTCCGCGAAACGATGCAACGTATGGCGGCTGTTGTGGATGAACAAAACACCGACGACGACGCATACATGAAGATGGCGCCGAATTTCGATGAGAGTCTCGCGTTTCAGGCTGCATGCGACTTGATCTTCAAAGGTCTTATCCAGCCTAACGGCTATACCGAACCGATCTTGCACAAGCGCCGGCGGGAATTGAAGCAAAGATTGGCGAGTCATAACGCCTCTTGAAATCGCGGTCGATCACGCAGCGTGATTGAAGCGATCGGGCGCACTACGATTGTGAGTTAGCGACGCGGTGGCGCAGAGTCTACGACAGATCGTCACATTGATGGACGGCAGCATGGGTGAAGAGCTCGCGGATCGAGGTTTTTCTACCCGCGATGGACTTTGGTCTGCACGTGCGCTCGTTGATCATCCAGGCGAGGTTAAGTCACTTCACAAGGAATATCTTGCAGCGGGCGCAGAAATCATCACAACGAATACGTACTCGACGATTCCTTCTTATCTAGATAAAGTTGGAATTGGCTATCGCATGAGCGAACTAGCGACGTTAGCAGGAGAGTTGGCACGTACTGCACTTGACGAAAGTGGCTCGAGAAACGGACGTCTTGCTGGTTGTTTACCGCCCTTGGACGAAAGTTATCGCCCAGATCTTGTTCCGCCAGCCCATGAGGCGGTCCCGGTTTACTGTGAGCTAATTGACAGCATGGCACCATTTGTCGACATGTTTCTCGCGGAAACGATGTCATCGATTGAAGAAGCTATGCACGTGGCTGAGGCACTACGAGAATCGCATGTAAATAAGCGATTCGAGTGGCTGGTTTCGTTTACGCTTGACGATCGAGATGGAACAAAACTCCGTACTGGGGAGACCGTCACGGAAGCGGTTAACGCGATAAGCGTACATGAGCCAATTGCGGTCTTATTCAATTGCACGACACCACAATCGGTTCTGAGCGCTATCGAATGTGCACGAAAAATTGCGTTCTGTCGGGTAGGTGGTTACCCGAATCGCTTCAAACCCGTTCCCGAAGATTGGACGCTCGATGACGATCAAGAGATCATTCGGGATGCTGGATTAACGCCAGAATCCTTCGTAGACTGGTCAAACCGGTTTATCGAGGCGGGTGCAACCTATTTAGGTGGATGTTGTGGGATCGGTCCGACGTACATCAATGCACTCCATCAAAACCTTAGCCCCTAGTCCTTTGGATCGGGACTGTAATATCGACACGACCGCTAGGTCCCGGCTGGTAATCTTCTGAGAAAAATGTCCTCTACGATCTAGAGGTATGCCCATCGTCGAGGAATGTCATATCGACGTCTCGGATGTCTTCACCAAAACCGTTCATCCAGCGCTTTAGTTCGAGACTTTCATTAACCGTAGCCGTAACGCGAAGCCAACCGTCATCAAGTTCCTGAATCTCTTGATCTTCAGAAAGATGTGCCTCTTGAAGGTGCATTCCAGGGCTTCCGCGAATCTCAAACTGTAGTTTGACGCGTTCTCCCTTGCCGAACATGTGCCTTCCTTCGGTGACATACTCGTCTAGGTTGAAATCAAAGGGGCGATCAAACTTATGACTTAGTTCCCTCGCTTTGATCATTCGGTGCGCGGCATACGTTCGAATCCGCCTATCGACTTCAGCGACTCGTAGGCTATCGGCAACCAAATAGAGTACGGGCGCACGATCAATCAAACCATACGGGTGGACAACGTACTCACTGATTTCGCCTCGTCGATTTTGATACGTTAAAGCCATCTCAAGATTGTTAAAGAGGCAGTGCGTGACTGTTTCGACTATTTCTGGATCGATTTCAGGAGGGATTAACGGCTGTGAGGGTGGGCTGAAACGTACTTTTTCAAGCCAATCCTTCGCCGATTGGTCAGTCGATTGTGCTTTCAGCACAGCGTTTGCTTCAAGGAAAAACGATTGAAGGGAGTTGTTCAAATCTTGGGGTAGGAAGTTGCTCAGATAATTTTGTGACATAACGAGCAACAGTGCTTCAATAGACGACATGCTAGGCAACATGATCTTTGGTGCCTGAGTACCCCATCGATACCCATAGGGCTTTCGATCGGTATAGACCTCTAACTGCGGATAGAAGTCTGAGAGGGTTTTGAGCATACGCTGAACAGAACGCAAATCGCGTCGTATCGAGTTCGCTTCGAGCTCATCGCGAATCTCCTTTGCGGTCTTGTGCAATCGATGCGGAATGAGCGCAAGAACATCGAGCGCAAATTGCAGCGTGTCGGTAATTTCACGACGTGGCGTTGTCATGCGTAAGTTGAGAGAAGAAGTTTTTGTATATTAGATAGCATCATATGACGTGATTGTTCTCGCTAGTCTTCAAAGAGGCGAATGGTTTGGCTTTCCTTAGATATCGAGTAACACGCACTATTTCTTAAACAATCTGTGTACGTCTGTAGTTGTAACGTATGCCGTTACAACTTACAATTCGATGGTGAATTTCAGGCACAAAGCGCTACGTACGCTATATGAGTCCGATAGTCCTCGTGGATTGCCGCCTGAATTGGTTTCTCGCATTCGTCGAATCCTCGCCGATCTGGACCACGCCGTTCAGCCAAACGATCTCGCTGTTCCGGGATATCGTCTACATCCGCTAAGCGGAGAATGGGACGGTTTTTGGAGTGTTCACGTCAGTGCAAATTCGCGAATCGTATTTAGATTCGAGAATGGTGAACCAACGGATGTGAATCTGATTGATTATCACTAGGAGATGATTGACATGAATGCGATGGCGAACCCTACCCATCCCGGAGAGACGATTCGTTTTGAGTGCATCGAAGCAAGTGGCTTGACCGTCACCGAAGCTGCACGTCTTCTCGGTTGTGCGCGACCTACTTTGTCAAGAGTATTGAACGGTCGAGCAGGTATTTCACCGGAAATGGCGATCGCACTTGAAAAACAGGGATGGAGTAACGCAGACTTCTGGGTAAGACGTCAGGCCGCATTTGATCTAGCTCAAGCGCGACGTCGATTGGCAGCCTAATGGTTGATTTGAAAACTACTTCTGATACTTACAAAATGGCGAACATTACGATCCGAAATCTCGATGATGATGTGACGGAACGATTGAGAAGTCGTACTACCCATAACGGTCGCTCGATAGAGGAAGAAGCACATCAGATTCGGTCATTCGCTGTCGATGTATCCGAAGAGCCCTTGCAAGGACTCGGCACAGCGATCCACAATCTCTTCGCACCTTTCGGTGGTTCGGAGTTGGATTTGCCACCACGTGACGCAATGAGAAAAATACCAAAGTTTGGTTGAGGAAAATCGGATGCTAGTTCTCGATCGACTGATCCTATCTGAGTTTGCAGCGGTACGTCGATCGATCGTACGCCGCCTTTCGCTAACGGCCGCATCGCGGCGATTGCTCGTCCTCACAACATAATTGTCGCAACGAGCAATCTCAAATACCTTGGCGGCATGCTGAAGTAGTCAATGAGTCCTTGGGAAAGTGAGTAACGGCTCAGGGAACTAATCTGCTCAACATCGGCGATTCGTTACGAAGAGCGTCCAGTTAACACGAACTTGTGCAGTAGTTGAGTTTTGACGGTTTGGACAATCTCAATTGTTGTGCAAAGCTGATTCGACCTTGCTTTTACGCTCGCGCGCTCAGTCTAGGATCTTATGGGGAATGGATGCTCAAAATTAAAGCCTTAGTCGGCGACATTACAACGCAGACTACCGACGCTGTGGTAAACGCGGCTAATTCCGATCTAACCGGCGGTAGCGGCGTCAACGGCGCAATCCACCACGCCGCTGGATCGGCTTTACCAGAAGCGCTTCGACGTATAGGCGGTTGTCATACGGGCGACGCAGTGATCACGCCCGGATTTGAGATGAAATGTCGATACATCATTCATGCTGTTGGTCCGGTTTGGCACGGTGGAGGCTTGGGCGAAGAGGCGTTATTGACGAGGTGCTATCGAGCATGTCTCGATCTCGCGACAAAGTACGAACTTTCGTCGATAGCGTTTCCATCGATCTCAACTGGAGTTTACGGTTATCCCCCGCATCTGGCGGTCCCTGTTGCGGTCCGTACGGTCAAAGAGCACGCAAAAATCCCGCTCGTTCGCTTCGTCGCGTTCGATAATCTCATGTACGAACTGTTTTTGAAAGAGATCGGTTAATGGAGTGGGTCGGGATCTGGGAAAATCAGAATGGATCACGGTTAGTGATCGACGAATTCAAAGGGTCGCATTTTTACGGCTCGTTTGAATCGAAGAAGGGTCGTGCTGTAGAGGGAGAGAGTTACCCAGTCCACGGTTCAATCAATGACGAGCTAATCGGTTTCGTAGTCGATTTCGGTGAAGTCGGTTCGCTTGTCAATTTCAGCGGCAGGACAAGCGACGACGGTTCGCTTCATACCCTCTGGGTGTTAACACGAGAGTACGTCGACGAAGAGCATACACGCAAGACGCAGCCTTGGAATAGTTTCATGGTCAATAGCGATATCTTCCACAAGATTTCTTAAGCTTGGTCTCGCAAATGGCGAAGCGCCTACTGCATATAGGTCTGACATCGTCAAGCATGCCGCTTCGTCGCTGTGGGATAATTTTTTGAAATGCGCCTGAGTGGCGAAATTGGTATACGCGCTAGATTCAAAATCTAGTGGTGGCAACACCGTGAGAGTTCGAGTCTCTCCTCAGGCACCAATCAATTGTCGTATTAGTCTGCGTATTCGGACATTAGGACGGGCATTATTACATCGGTCCAGATGGAGTAACCGTTCGCATTCATGTGCAGTCCGTCTTCGACCAACAAACCATCCATGACGGTACCTTCTTCAGTTAACATCGGCGTGCTGGTGTCGAGAAACTGCACGTGGTCGTGTTCGTCGGCAAGCGTTTTTAAAGCGTCATTGACTTCGACCATAGTGGACCATAGATGTGCTCGACGTACGGATGGTTTTACAGCAATGAAATAGACATCGGTGTCAGGAAGTTGCTCTTTAAGGTGATCGACGAAATCGCGGTATTCGGCGAGAATCTCGTCAGGTTGCTTACCTGCGGCAACGTCGTTATCGCCCTCGTAGACGAGGACAGCACGAGGTTCATACGGCGTAACAATGCGATCACGGAACATGTTAAGTTCAAACATCTGCGAACCGCCAAATCCTCGATTCAGGACGGTAAGCGGCGCCATATCTTCAGACAATGATCGCCAGAAAACGATGCTTGAACTTCCAGCGAACAGAATTGCGTTCTTCGGCGGCGGATTCGTTCGATCTGCCGCTTCAAAGCGTTGAATGACAGCTTCCCACCGACTTTCGGCTACTTCATGGTTTTCAGCAAGATGGACGATCGTGGCGAACGTCGCAACGGTTATCAGAATAAGGCGGAGAGTCTGACGATGTTTCCCGGGTACGCGCATTTGTTGAACTGGCTGTAGGAGCGTGCAATGTTAAAGGCGTGTGTCGACCGGTAATGCCGCTTACGAAGTCAGATTTCAGTTACTCGCTTCCGTCGCGACTTATCGCACGCAAGCCCCTGTCGAAGCGTACGGACAGTCGCTTGATGGTATTGGGTTCCGCGGGATATGAGCACCGAAGATTTAGGGATCTCATCGACTATCTTCGGCCGGGGGATGTGCTGGTGGTCAACGATTCAAAGGTAGTTAAAGCTCGTCTTCACGCCGTCAAGGACTCTGGCGGACAGGCTGAAATCCTGGTTGAACGCATTGAAACCGATACTGAGGCGCTCTGCCAAGTCGCGGTAAGTAAACCGCTTAAGTCTGATCGCACATTGGATTGTTGCGGTCAAACTGTCACAGTGATAGCGCGCGAAGGAGAGTTCTATCGATTACGGTTCGATCGTCCTGTACTCGAGTTTCTTGACGAATTCGGCTCGGTGCCGCTACCGCCATATATCCGCCGCATAGCACAGGAGAGTGACGAGCAGCGTTATCAAACCGTGTACGCAAACAAGCCGGGTGCTGTTGCAGCTCCAACGGCGGGTCTGCATTTCGACGATGAGTTTCTCGCTCAGATTGAGAGAAAGGACGTCGAGATCTGTCGTGTGACTCTACACGTTGGTGCGGGTACGTTTCAACCTATTCGCGTGAACGACTTGAGCCAACACGTGATGCATCAAGAACGCTTTGAGATTCCTGATGAGACGGTTGCACGCTTGTTGGATCAGGCTTCACGTGTCGTCGCGGTAGGAACCACGGTCGTCAGGACGCTCGAATCTTGGGCGCAAAATAACGAGACCTCGGGTGAAACTCGCCTATTCATTACGCCCGGATTTAAGTTTCAGATTGTCGACGCGCTCGTGACAAATTTCCATCTGCCAGAATCGACCCTGTTGATGCTCGTATCGGCGTTCTATGGAAGAGAACGAATGCTGGCGGCATATGAAGAAGCCGTGCGACAAGAGTATCGGTTTTACAGCTATGGTGATGCGATGTTCCTGGAACGGACCCGTGTTTAAGGTTGTAGCGAGATCGGCCGACGCACGTCGAGGCGAACTCACCTTGAATCATGGAACCGTTTCGACCCCGGTGTTTATGCCGTGTGGTACCTACGGTTCGGTGAAAGCGCTAACCCCGGTACAGTTACGAGACGTTGGTACGCAAATCCTTCTCGGCAATACGTTTCACCTGATGCTACGTCCGGGTCCCGAGGTCATTTCTCAGTTGGGTGGACTACATGGATTTATGGACTGGAACGGTCCCATTCTCACCGATTCCGGTGGCTACCAGGTTTTCAGTTTGCGAGATAGCGTACGGCTTGACGACGAAGGCGTGACGTTTAAATCTCCCGTCAATGGCGACGAAGTTCGACTCAGCCCCGACATATCGATGCACATGCAGACGACACTAAACTCTGATATTGTGATGGTTTTCGACGAGTGCACTCCATATCCGGCAGAGCACGAGCAGGCGAGAGCATCGATGTTGCGATCGGTAAATTGGGCATCGGCTTCGAAATCGGCGTATCAAGGTGAAGGTGCATTGTTTGGGATCATCCAAGGTAGCGTCTACGACGATCTTCGATCGCAAAGTCTCGAAGCGCTGCATGAGATCGGGTTTGATGGTCTCGCAATCGGCGGTCTCTCAGTTGGAGAGAATATCGAGGAGATGAATGCGGTACTTGCAGCTTTGGTGCCACAAATGCCTCCTGAACAACCTCGCTATCTGATGGGCGTGGGAACACCTTCGGATCTGATTCGAGGGGTGTTGTTGGGTATCGACATGTTTGATTGCGTGATGCCGACGCGCAATGCCCGTAATGGTCACTTGTTCACGTGGCACGGTGTAGTCAGGATACGTAATGCAATCCACAAGCAAGACGCTTCACCGATTGATCCTGCATGCGAGTGCTACACCTGCCAACATTTCTCGCGTGCATATCTGCACCATTTGGATCGATGTCGGGAGATGCTCGCTTGCACATTGATGAGCATTCATAATTTGCACTTCTATCACGAGTTGATGGCCGCGTTGCGAGAGCGCATTTCAGAGAACACGCTCTCGGCTTTTGCCTCCCGTCTGCTCGCTCAGTTTGCCGACGCCAATCGCGTCGGTCCCAGCGTCTAAACTCAACACGAAGCGTCGCGTAGGAGGTCTCTCGTGGACTATACGATGATCATTTTTTTGGTTGCGATGATCGCGATCTTTTATTTCTTAATCATTCGACCGCAAAGCAAGCGGCGAAAGGAACAAGCAGCTCTTATGGCAGGACTTTCGATAGGCGACGAAGTCGTCAGCATCGGTGGCATCATGGGTGAGATAACGAAAGTCGATGAAAACTACGCTTTCGTAAGGGTCGCAGATAAGGTTGAATTGCGTTTCCAGAAAGCTGCCATCTCTTCGACATTACCCAAGGGTACGCTTAAGGAATTACCCGAAAACAAAGCTTCGGCCTAGCACGCTCACATGCCCGACAACCGCGTCTTTGGCCAGAACTTATTTGGTACAAGGACTCCAGCAGACCAACCCTACAGGTATCCGTTGTGGCGGTACGTCATAGCGTTAGGTGTACTGGTCATTGGGATTCTCTACGCGATGCCAAATCTGTATCCACCGGACCATGCGGTGCAGATTGAGGTCGATAACGCATCGACAGTCATTGGCACGAAATTTACCGCTCAAGCACGTGACTTGCTTGAAAACGAGGGAATTGAGGTTAAACGGGCTGCACTAACCCAGCGCGGTAGCCAGATCCATTTATTCAATGAACTTGATCAGATTCGAGCGAAAGATTTTCTCGAATCGAGACTAAATCCGGTCGGCATCGAACGCCAGTTCATCATCGCATTGAATTTAGCACCGACGACGCCTCAGTGGTTACGTGACTTAGGCTCGAAGCCGATGACGCTTGGCTTGGACTTGGCAGGGGGCATTCATTTCGTTCTTCAGGTCGATATGCAGAGTGCGATCAACAAGCAACTGAATGACGAGGCGGACAAAGCAACGACGTTATTACGAGAAGAGAACGTTCGATATATTCCAAGTGAGGACTTCGTGTCTGAATTCGACGTTCACATCCCCTTCGCAGACGAATCGCGACGGGCGGATGCAATGGCAGTGCTTGAATCGTCCTATGGTCCACCCAATCACGTGATTGAGGAGGTTGAGTGGCGAGGCACACCGGCTATTCGAATTACATTGACACAGGATCGGCTGAACGAGATTGAAGACGCTGCGATCGAACAGAACCTGACTGGTTTGCGGAATCGGGTGAACGAACTCGGTGTCGCTGAACCGTTGGTGCAACGACTTGGAAGCTCACGGATTGTGATCGAGCTGCCTGGAGTGCAAGATAGTTCAGAAGCAAAACGGATCCTTGATAAATTTGCTACGCTCGAATTTCGACTGGAAGCATCCGTATCTGATCGACCCTCGCAGATTGAGGTTCTACCTTACGAAGGCGTCGATGTTCGGCTGCTGAAAGAGAACATCGTGACGGGCGACAACGTCGTCGATGCACAACAGGCGCGGGATCCTGAAACCTCTTTACCGCAAGTCAATATGCAGTTTGACAGCATCGGAGGTGAGCGCATCAACCGTGCGACGGCACCAAATATCGGTCGTCGAATGGGGATCATCTTTATTGAGCAACGGCCGGTTATCGTCAACGAGTTCGTTAATGGCGAACGCGTCGAACGTACAAAGATTGAGACGACAAGACGCCTAATCAGCGTCGCGACGATTCAAGGCGCGCTCAGTTACAACTCGCGAATCACTGGAATCTCAGTGCGAGACGCACAAGAACTCGCGATACTGCTACGTGCGGGTGCACTAGCCGCGCCTATGTACTTCGTTGAGGAACGAACGGTTGGCGCGTCACTTGGTGACGAGAACATCGACCGAGGCATGCTTGCCGTCGTCATTGGTTTAGCGTTGGTAGCGCTTTTCATGATCGTCTATTACAAGGTATTCGGCGTGATCGCGGATATCTGCTTGACGATGAACATGATCGTGCTCGTAGCTGTTATGTCGCTACTAGGAGCGACATTGACGTTGCCCGGTATCGCCGGTATTGTGCTAACCGTAGGTATGGCTGTAGATGCCAATGTACTCATTTTTTCCAGGATCCGGGAGGAACTGAAGCGTTCCCCTCCAGCGACCGCAATCAAGAATGGTTACGACCGAGCGTTCGTGACGATCCTTGACGCGAATGTGACTACTCTGTTCGTGGCTTTGATCCTACTCGCGATCGGAAGTGGACCTGTCGCTGGATTCGCAGTCACGCTGTCCATCGGCATCGTCACATCCATGTTTACGTCGATCTTTGTATCGCGTGGGTTAGTCCATTTGGTTTACGGTAATCGTGCCGTTCGGACGGTCTGGATATGAATTTCAATATTGACTTTATGGCGCATCGCCATATCGCGACGGTTCTATCCGGGCTATTTCTCGTCGCATCCGTGGTCGCGTTTGTTTGGCTTGGCGTAAATCGTGGTCTCGACTTCACTGGCGGCGTGTTGGTGGAGTTGGCGTTCGAAGCGCCGGTGGACCCGGTTTACGTTAGGACGATTCTTGCAGAAGACGGTTACGCCAATGCAGTTGTGCAGAGCCTCGGTAGTGAAACTGAGGTACAGGTTCGCATGCCGCCGATCGCAGGCATTGATCAATCGAACTTGGGTGACAACATTCGTGCGTCCCTCGTCGAGGGAATTGGTGCCGCCGATCTCCGACGGTCTGAATTCGTTGGACCTACAGTAGGAGAGGAATTGACGGAGAAGGGTGGTCTCGCCCTGCTCGTCGCGCTCGGTATGGTGTTGTTGTACATCATGCTGCGTTTTACGGGTAAATTTGCGCTTGGCGCTGTCGTCGCGTTGACGCATGACGTGATTGTTGTAGTGGGTCTGTTCTGTATGTTTGGATGGACGTTCAATCTTGCGGAGTTAGCGGCGCTTCTAGCGGTGATTGGCTACTCACTCAATGACACGATCGTCGTGTCAGACCGAATTCGCGAGAATTTCAGAACAATCCGGCGGCGCAAACCCGTCGAGATCATCAATATCTCCCTGAACCAGATGCTGGGTCGGACGTTGGTGACCTCGTTGACGACATTGTTGGTTCTACTAGCACTCTTGATCGCGGGTGGCGAGCAGATCTCTGGTTTTGCGACCGCGCTGACGATCGGTGTTGTCGTGGGTACGTATTCGTCGATTTATGTAGCGGCGAACTTATTGTTAATGCTCAACATTACGAGCGAAGATTTAGCTTTACCCGTAAAGGACGGCGGCGAAGACACCGTCTAACGACCGCAGCAGACTTACCTCTATACGACAGCGACCGACGCATGCTTCGAGTGTTCTGCGACGAGTTTCCTATGCAAGTACGTGTTTCCTGCAATGAGTCCGTCCTCGATCGTAGACCATTCGCCGCCGCTTAACGTAGACGCAAATCCGCCGGCTTCGCGAATAAACAGGCGTGCAAATTGAAAGTGAAACACGGACGCGTTTGTGTATGTGAGGGCATCGAATCGCCCGCATGCTGTGTTAGCGATATCAAGTCCAAGACAACCCGAAACTCGTGTGGTGAGGCGCAAGTTGGCGTAGTCTTCACTCGAATCAATCCCATCGCGTGCAACCAGAGCGTCGTTCGTCGTTCGCGTATCACTTACTCTCATTCGCCCGTCGTTCGTAAAACAGCCTTCACGGCGTGTGACATGAAAATGACCGTCTCGAAAGTGGTCCACAATCAACGCGTGTTGTAGGCGATTGGTTTGTGCAATACCGACGAGTGTGCAGAAGTGATCAAAGCGCCGGAGGAAGTTAATACGGCCGCAAATTGGTTCGACGACCCAACTGATGTCGGCGTTCATATGTTTGTCGAAGTCGTCAGCAGAAACGACTAGATGCTCCGGATAAGATCGCTGAATCGTACTGGCTATCGTGCGCAATGCACGGTCGTGCGTACGTTGAAAATACGCTTCACTCGCCGCAGATATTGAGCGCGAAGAAGGCACGTTAGGTGCGCGAGCCATCAGTTCGCGACCTGCCGCACGGACCGCCTGTGTCGCGATTCTTAGGATGGGTTGCACGCGAAAAATTCTAGCATTACGGCAAAGTGGCCGTCGTTATTGGGAGCTTTAATTTGGAAATTCGAATCGTGCTCGTTGAACCGTCTCACCCGGGGAATATAGGAGCAACGGCGCGAGCAATGAAGACGATGGACCTTTCTTCGTTGTACTTGGTGAAACCGAAACGGTTCCCCGACCCACAAGCTGACTGGCGTGCTGCCGGCGCATTGGATGTCGTCGCATCAGCGCGAATTTTCGATTCGCTTGAAGACGCAATTGGCGATTGCGGATATGTGGTGGGGACGAGTGTGCGTGATCGTCATATTCCCTGGACGGTTAAGAGTGTCGTGGATTTCGCGATAGATGTTGCGAGCATGCCCCATGAGTCGAAGCCACTCGCCATTCTGTTCGGCCGCGAGAACAACGGTCTATCGAACGAAGAATTAGCGCTGTGTAACGTCCATGTCCGCATCCCGTCGTCTAACGAGTATGGTTCTCTCAATCTTGCCATGGCGGTGCAAATCGTCGTGTACGAACTGTTCAAGGCGCGTGGGAATAGTGATGTGAAGGCGGGTTGGGATCGCCCACATGCCAGACATGCCGAGATAGTCGCAATGTATGAGCACCTCGACCGTGTGTTGAACGCGATCGGTTTCTTCGATCCGAGCGCGCCGCGAACCGCATTTACCCGTTTTCAAAGAATGTTCGGTCGAATTGAGCTTGACGAAACCGAGGTACAAATATTGCGCGGCATGTATACGCATATTGAGCGCGCCATGGCAACGAAAGCCGATTAGGCGTGGTTGCCACTCGTTCGGTACGTGACCTACCTAAATTTCCCACCATAAAATTGACTGCTAACGCCGTTCTTTTGCGACGGATCTAACGGATTTCTACGTTTGAATAACGCGTCTCCGCGCGCCCGTGCGGTATACCTCGACTATGCGGCAACGACACCCGTTGACCCGCGCGTCGCGCACAAAATGAGCAAATGCTTGATGTTTGATGGCGATTTCGGTAATCCCGCTTCTACATCTCATGTGTTCGGCTGGGAAGCCGAAGAGCACGTCGAAAACGCCCGAGTGCAACTCGCTCAGCTAATCGGCGCAGACCCACTGGAGATCGTTTGGACATCCGGTGCGACCGAGTCCGATAACCTCGCATTGAAAGGTCTTGCAGAACACTACGGGTCTGGTCACATTGTGACCAGTGCGTACGAACACAAAGCCGTGCTGGACACGTGTGACTATTTAGAAAAGAGGGGCATTCGAGTCACGTACATCACGCCCGGTGCGGACGGACTAGTGTCACCAAAACATGTGGAAGATGCGATTGAGGACGATACGTTCGTCGTATCGGTCATGCACGTCAACAACGAAATTGGTGTCTTAAACGACATAGCAAGCATCGGTCGGATTTGTCGCGATAGAAACGTATTTTTCCACGTTGATGCGGCACAAAGCGTCGGTAAGGTACCGGTCAACGTGGTAGATCTCAATATAGATATGTTGAGTATTTCGGGTCACAAGATATACGGCCCTAAGGGTATTGGTGCACTTTATGTCAGGCGTGCTGCGAGTATCCCTCTTCAAGCCATCATTCATGGCGGTGGGCACGAAAGAGGTTTACGTTCTGGCACGTTAGCCACTCACCAGATTGTCGGTATCGGTGCCGCCGCATCCGTTTGTGAGCAGGAGCTCGAGCGTGAATCAGAACGGCTGCGCAACTTACGTGAACGACTTTGGGCGCATCTCCGTCAGATTCCAGACGTGCATTTGAACGGGTCTGAAGATCAAAGAATTCCGGGGTTGATCAATGTTGGGTTCGGAGGTGTCGATGGTGAAACGCTTTTGATGGCATTGAACGATGTCGCCGTGTCCTCAGGTTCAGCTTGTACGTCCGCAACAGTTGAACCTTCTTACGTATTGCGCGCAATCGGTGTTGCAGACGAACTCGCTTCGGCGTCCCTACGGTTTACGGTCGGACGATTTACGACAGAAGAGGAAGTTGATTTCGCCGTGACGCGGATCGCGGATGTAGTTCATACGCTGCGAGATCGTAGAGCCACTAGATAGATCAACTTTCTCGGCGAACAGCATGAAGACACCCTAAAACATCGATAATTAGTAGCTCAGTCTCCTGTAGGACTTAGGGAACATTCGCTCATGGAACTGAACCATACGATCGTACCATCCAAGGATAAAGAAGCAGCAGCACGCTTCTTCGCCGAAATCATGGGCCTAACTTACGAAGGCATGACAGGTCATTTCGCCCCGGTGGTAGTCAATGACTCATTGACGATGGACTTCGATGATGCGAGAGAGTTTCGGAGTCACCACTATGCATTTAAAGTGACTGATGAAGAATTTGACGGCATTTTTGGCCGAATCAAAGCTAAAGGTGTAACGTACGGCTCCGGTCCCTTTGCTTCCGATAACGGGGAGATCAATAACTGGAATGGCGGCCGCGGTTTTTATTGGCGCGACATAGATGGGCATCTACTAGAAGTCCTGACGCGCGATTGAAATTCTATAATCGAATTGCTTGCTTGAGCGATAAAGTCGTTGCTTGTGGAAGAAGTACCAAATGTTCGATTTTTGTGTGATTCAAATTAGACGTTGGTAGTAAGAGATTAATCCATTGAACGGTGCAGACGATTAAATACCAATCATACGTATAACAAGCATAGTATATTAAAACCTGAGGATGTTCGATTTAAAAGTAAATTAAATGATTGGCTGTTGATTTACAGTAAGTCGATGTCCTCAGGATCATAGAAACGATAGAGCAGGAGTTTTTAAATATATTGCGATTGTGGAACTAGTCTAAGGTTTGATTTTGGCCAATCGCTTTTTAAACCACTGAGAAGCAGCTTCTCGGGTGACGTCACGAGTTACGAGCGACATTGTGAGTGACTTTAACTCTTCATCTGATGCTTTCAGACAATAGCCGCACTTGCGTATGAAAAATTCCATCACATAATTGGCGGTTCGTTTATTCCCGTCGACAAAACCGTGATTGCAGGCTAATCCTCGTAGCAGTGCTGCGGCTTTATCGTGAACGTGCGGATAGTAGCCAACGTATGGAGTTGTGATTGCTGAATGAAGTAATTCTTCATCGCGGATTCCGTTCAGTCCTCCGTATTCTAGTGCTTCTTCGTGAGCGTCTAGTAGGACTTCGAACGATATTTGATAGTGATCGTCAGAGATCTGCCAAATCCTTCATCAGCCGATGTCGTTCTTTGCCGATTTGACGAAGAAGCGCTCGGTTTGACTTCCGTTCTTGTGATTCTTGATTCGGCTTGGTCTCACCGTGATGTTTCGGTTTGCCCGTATCTATGGTCGGGCGATTGTCACGCCTTTTCTTACTGTGTTTCAAAGTTAGTACTTCGTCAAAGTGAATCTACAACCTCCCTAATTATATGAAGCGGGGTGCAATTTGTTAATCTAGTTACGACAGTCGCCTATTTCTATAGATCGGAAAGGAAATCGCATAGGAACTACTAAAATGGTGTTCCTATAGTCGAGCACTGTTCATCATTACGGAGTTTATCGGACGTCGGACACCTATAATTCGCGCGCTGCGTTATCTCACGCGACAGACTTCCTAGTCGTTCATGCAAGTCTGACAGACAATTCCTAAAAAACGATTCTTCAATTCCCCATTATCGTTAGAGATCAATTTATGTCTATTGAACGTACATTGTCGATTATCAAACCGGATGCTGTCGGAAAGAATGTCGTTGGTGAGATTTTCTCCCGATTTGAAAAGGCTGGGTTAAAAATCATTGCGTTAAAAATGTTGCATTTATCACGCGATCAAGCGGAGGGGTTTTACGCCGAACACAAAGGCAAAGGATTCTTCGAACCACTGATGGAGTTCATGACTTCTGGACCTATTTGCGTACAGGTTCTCGAAGGCGACGACGCCATCCAAACCAATCGGACTCTAATGGGTGCGACAAATCCTCAGGAAGCAGACCCAGGAACCATTCGAGCGGACTTCGCCAGTACGGTTGATGCAAATGCCGTCCATGGAAGCGATTCTCCGTCATCGGCGGACCGAGAAATCGCATACTTCTTTCCTGAGGACCAAATTCATAGCCGGTAAAGACACTTTGCAGCGTCAGAATGTGCTAGGTCTCGACCGTGACGACCTAGTCAAGTACTTTGAGGCTCGAGGAGAGAAGCGTTTTCGTGCAACACAGTTGATGCTGTGGCTGTACCACAAGCGCGAGTTGAACTTCGAAAGTATGTCGAACATCGCGGCAACTCTGCGGCGCGTTATGGCGGAGGAGCTCACGGTAGAACTTCCACAGGTGTTGACTGTCTTAGAGTCGCAAGACGGCACCGTGAAGTGGTTGATGAAAGCTCAATCAGGGGATACCATCGAAACGGTGCTGATTCCGGATGGTCGTCGCCAAACACTGTGTATTTCGTCTCAGGTCGGCTGTGTATTGGATTGCACGTTTTGTGCGACCGGTAAACAAGGTTTTAACGGCAACTTGGGAGCAGGAGAAATCGTCGGGCAAGTTCTACAAGCTTGTCTTTGGTTGCAAGAAAACCGACCTAACGAACGACTGTCGAACGTTGTATTCATGGGGATGGGTGAACCGTTGCTCAACTTCGATGCGACGTTTAAGGCGATTGATGTATTCAAAGACGATTTGGGTTTTGGATTGTCTCGACGACGTGTCACCGTCAGTACAGCGGGCGTTGTACCGGGCATAGAGCGAATGTGCGGATTAACCACTGTCGCGCTTGCGGTTTCCTTACATGCTCCGAACGATGAAATACGTTCTGAACTTGTTCCTTTGAATCGAAGGTACCCAATTGAAGCACTGATAGACGCTTGCCGCGCTTATCTTGAATCGCAGGATGTCAAGGCAACCATCACGTTCGAATACACCTTGATCAATGAAGTAAACGATATGCCTAGTCTCGCACTCGATCTCGCTAAGCTATTGCGGAATTTTCGATGCAAGGTCAACCTAATCCCGTTCAATCCATTTCCGGGAAGCACCTATCAGCGACCAAGCGAAACGCGAATTTACGCGTTCCACAAGCTGCTAATGGATAACGGTGTTAGGGCCATGCGCCGTACCACCCGCGGAGCGGATATAGATGCAGCGTGCGGGCAACTTGTCGGTCGTGTCAGCGATCGAACACGTCGTGCCGCGCGCTATCGTGAAGGCGTAAACCCGATTTTTGCGCCTGCCGAGAAGATTCCGACTTCAACAGTCCCTAACTAACTTAACCGATATTGAGCTAGTGACGATAGACGGACAAATGCCCAAGAACACGACTTCCACGGATGTCGCTAATGAAGAGGATACGCCTATCGAGCAGACCATGCGCGAACATGGGATGGAAACGAGCGGCTTGCGCGATGCCGCGTTAGAGTTGGGCATTCGTATTAAGGTGGCTAGAGAAAGTGCGAAGATGACCGTCGAGTCGGTAGGCGAAAGGTTGAAGCTTACGCCCGAGATCATCGAGGCACTGGAGAATGGCGAACTTGAGACGATAGGAGAAAAACGGCTCATATACATCGAGGGTTATTACCGTGCCTATGCCAACATTTTGGATATCGATGTAGGCGATACCAGGTTCGCAGTAGACCACGCTCGCCCAATTGAGACGGGTGCTGATCTCTCTCCGCAGATCAACTATCAATCAACCGCGAAACAGCTACTGACTGAAAGGCTACGTGAGCGGTCTGACGCGATCATATTTGGACTAGTCGCTGTGATGGTGCTCGTTGTCGGTGGCGTCATCTGGTTGGTTTGGCCGAGCGCCGATGAGCTTGGTGGGTCTGGCACCACTGGTGTTGTGGTAGCGCCTTCAGACCCTCCGCAAGCACAAACATCGGGTGGTGAACTACCGTTCTATCTGAGGGATGAATCGAGCGCTGCCGCTGAGAATGAATCGACTATTCAGGTGTCGAGTCCGCGCGTAGGCGAATCGACAAGTGGGTTAGACGGAGTTGGTGATATCTTCGCGGGTGAAAATAATCAGGTAGCCGAAGGTAGCGAAGCCCAAACGGAGACGCCATCGCGATCTTTTCAACCTACGCCAACAGTATCAGAAATTGACGATGCATTCGAGGCGACTGTAGACGCACAGGACACCGGAGTCATTGTCATTACCTTCTCAGGTCCGAGTTGGGTTGAGGTATATGGTGCTAACGATGAGCGACTCTACTACAAGATGGGTCAAGTTGGTGAAATTGCGCCGCTAGTGGGGATGCTTCCGTTCACTGTCAGGATCGGCGATGCGTCGGTTGTAAGAGTTCGATTCAATGAAGAAGAAGTCGACTTGGCGCCGCACACATTCGGCAATGTCGCAAACCTGACCCTTCAATAGATTAGTTTGATGTCGGAACGATCGTCGCTCGTGCGCGGCATGCGCGACCTGTATGAAGATGAACTCGCGAACATCCGTCTCGTAGAAACGGTATTTAGTGAAACGCTTGAGAGCTACGGTTATGCACTCATTCGCCTGCCAATCATGGAACGAACTGCACTGTTCAGCCGTGGTATTGGCGAGGCGACCGACGCGGTATCCAAGGAGATGTTCACATTCGACGATGAAACGGAATCCCTGTCGCTTCGTCCAGAAGGAACGGCATCATGCGTTCGAGCAGTTATCGATGCCAACATGTATCGCGGTCATCAGCCTAAACTGTGGTATATCGGATCCATGTTTCGCCACGAACGCCCGCAATTGGGGCGTTATCGGGAGTTCTATCAAGTTGGAGCGGAAGCATTCGGCTTTAGTGGTCCTGACGTTGACACAGAGTTGATTCGGATCGTGCAGGACGTCTGGGAAAGTCTCGAATTAGCCGAAGAAATCACATTAGAGATTAATACGTTAGGAAATACTCCGAGTCGGAAGCAGCATCGAGACGCTTTGGTGGAGTATTTAGCTCAGTACAAAGCGCAACTTGACGAGGATAGTCAAAGACGTCTTGAACAAAACCCACTTCGCATATTGGACTCCAAAAACGAGCAAACGCAGAAAATCATCGAACAAGCTCCGAGTATTTCGGACTATCTTGATGCTGAGTCCCGTCGTCACTTCGACGAATTTCAAGAGCGTCTTGTGCGGTTAGGCATCCGCGCGACCGTTAATCCGAATCTCGTTCGTGGTCTTGATTACTACACGCACTCAGTTTTTGAATGGAATACTGACAAACTCGGCGCACAGAAGCAGGTTGGCGGCGGAGGTCGTTACGATGGTCTTTGTGAACTACTCGGAGGTGCCCCTTGTCCGGCAGCGGGTTTTGCGATCGGGGTTGATCGCGTAGCGTTGTTGAGGAATGAGTTGGGGTTAGCTTCGCAGGCTTCATCGCCCGATGTATACGTCGTAGCTCTAAGCGACGACGAGGAAGACTATGCGTTACAGGTTGCGGCGAAAGTACGGGCTGCGTCAAGCCTCAGTGTACGAGTACATCAAGGCGCAGGTAAAGTGAAGGCTCGAATGCGAGCCGCGGACCGTAGCGGTGCCACAATCGCTCTTATAATCGGCGCGCAAGAAGCAGCCAGCAACCAGGTATCCCTTAAGTGGTTGCGAATTAACCGGGAGCAAGTCACTGTACCGGTGGCCGAATTACCTTCTACGCTGCTTAACTCAAATTGATTCCGAGCTAAAGAGCATCTTGTGTCTGATTATTTGACCGACGAAGAACAGGTCGACAGGTTAAAGAAGCTCTGGAAGGACTACGGTATCACGGTAGTCGTTGCGCTTGCCGTCGGGATCGGCGGTACTGTCGCGTGGGACTACTTTAAGGCGTACCAGTCCGACAAGGCTCAAGACGCGTCGAATCTGTATACGAGCTACTTGGAAGCATCGGGTCTCGGCGAACCGACCTCGTCTTTTGTCGAAGAGCTTGAATCGAACTATGGCCAATCGGCTTACTTTGCATTCACGTTGCTTCGCCAGGCAAAAGGGGAAGTCGATGAAGCGAACTTTGAAGCCGCACATGAGTCTTTAACTAGGGCTTTCGAGGTTGCAAGGGGTTCACCGATAGGTGACTTAGTTGCACTGCGTAAAGCCAAAGTCGAGTTTGAACTTGGAGACTACGAATCCGTGTTACTGACATTGCAAGAAGTCCAAACAGCAGGGTACCGCTGGCAAGCGCTCATGTTGAAGGGTGACGTGCATTTTCAAAATAATGAACTGGATGCTGCAAGGGACGCATACCAGTCGGCCAAAGACCAGCTGCCGGTTGGTTTTGAAAGTGGCGTCGTTGAGATGCGCCTAGCTAGCGTTCCACCTGCACCATGATTAAGGGACCAAGATCGCTGTCGCTATCGATCCTGGTTTGCTTGTTCGCGGCGATTTTCGTTACCAGCTGCGGCACATTGAAAACGCTAACTACGCGTGACGACAAACCGAAGGAACCTAAGGCTGATAAGCCGCTGCCGTTGACTCAGTTTGCGCCTGAAGCAAAGCTCCAAGTCCTTTGGCGTCGCAATGTCGGTCGGGGAATTGGTCGAAAATTCATCGATATCTCTCCCGCGATTGACGAAGGTGTGGTGTATGCGGCAGACGCGTACGGATTTGTCGCAGCAATTGAGCACGAATCGGGTCGATTTCAATGGATGACCCGAATTGGCCGCCCGCGAAGCAAGGGATTCATGAACGTAGTGGATCGTAGCGATACCGCATTCGTAACGGGCGGTCTCGGCGTTGGCGCGGATATGATTTATATTGGCACCGCGCGCGGTGAGGTGGTGGCGCTTGCCGCTTCCGATGGAGAAGAGCGGTGGCGAGTCGTGCTGACCAGTGAGGTACTGGCGCCTCCCATCGCGTCGCGGGACGCCGTTTATGCGCAAACAAGCGATGGCAATCTCTTTGCACTTGCTCTAGAAGACGGTGCGCAGAAGTGGGTATTCCATACACAGAATCCACTCGTCACGTTGCGCGGTACGTCTACGCCCGTATTCAGTTCTGGTATCGTCTACGCTGGATTCGCAACTGGCATCCTGTCCGCTATCGATTCCACGAGTGGCGAGTTGCTGTGGGAGCAAACAGTTTCGTTGCCGACTGGTACATCCGATCTTGAGCGTATGGTTGACGTTGACGGTAAGCCTCTCGTCGAACAGGGTGCAGTGGTCGCTTCTACGCACCAAGGCACTACAACTGCCATTCGACGTTCGGATGGGCAACCGCTGTGGCAGGTGGAGGTTGCGTCTACGAAAGCTCTGCAAGCCGGTTACGGTTTGGTGTTTGCAGTCACGGACGACGATGAAATCGTAGGTATCGAGCAGCGAGACGGAACCATCGCATGGCGGCAAGAAGGTTTACTTCGACGGCAATTGACCGACCCACTTGCTTTCAGTAACTACATTTTCGTAGGGGACTATCTTGGGTTTGTCCACGTAATAGCGCAAAGCGATGGGCGATTAATCGCACGCAGACGCGTAGATAGTTCGGCGATCCAACCTACGATGGTACAGGAAGACGGTGTCGTATATCTACTGACTAAAGGCGGTAGGCTCATAGCACTCGAGCTTGATCGATCTTCATGACCTTGAAGTCTGGAACGATCGCACTAGTCGGTCGTCCCAACGTCGGCAAATCAACACTTTTCAATCGCCTCTGTGGTGGTCGAGACGCACTCGTTCATGATCGACCAGGATTAACGCGCGATCGTAAATATGGGAGAGCGGAGTTTGGTGAACGGACCGGTACAGTAATCGATACTGGCGGGCTTCACGATACATCCGATATCGCGAATCTTGTAAACGCGCAGGTTCAACTCGCCATTGACGAAGCGGATGTTGTCGTGGCATTGTTGGATGCGTCGGAAGGAATAACGCCGGCGGACGAAATCATCCTCCAAGAGCTTCGTGTACTTAACAAACCGACGCGCTTGGTTGCCAACAAGATGGACGGGGTCAAGCAGGCACAGTTACTCGCACTTGAAGAATTGAGTGGATTAGGGTTTGGGGACGTGCTATTCACCTCGGCTACGCATGGAGATGGAGTCAGCGCACTTCGCGAATCGCTCGAACCCCATTTGAATCGAGCCATTGAGCCCATTGATCATGACGGAATCCCTGTCGCGGTGATCGGTCGTCCCAACGTCGGTAAATCGACCCTCGTAAACGCATTACTCGGCGCTGATCGTTGCGTCGTGTTCGATGAGCCAGGCACTACACGAGACTCGATTTTCGTTCCGTTCGAGCGGGACAATCAACCCTACGTACTAATCGACACTGCGGGTATTCGGCGCAAGGGTAGAGTGCACGACGTCGTAGAGAAATTCTCCGTCGTCAAAGCACTTGACGCTATGGTCGCGGCAGATGTCGCGCTACTGGTTATCGACGCGACCGAAGGCATCGTCGAGCAAGATCTGCACATTGTTAGTTATGCTGTGGAAGCTGGTACGGGGTTGATTCTTGTCGTAAACAAAGTGGATGCGATGGACGCGGAGCAGCGCCGCCTATTGAAGAAATCTTTATCGAGACGTTTGACCTTTGCTCAGTGGATTCCGATACACCACACTTCAGCGCTGAATCGCACCGGCATCAACAAACTGTATACGAAAATTCGGCAAGTCCATCGATCTGGGCAGTTGGATGTCGCGACCTCAGACTTGAATCACGTGTTGCAGGACGCGGTGGCGCGTCACTCTCCGCCCGCAAT
>JAPOVV010000113.1 GCA_026707945.1 Gammaproteobacteria bacterium
AGGGCATCGTGCTTTTCAGCATCTCTACGACACGAAGGGCAACCTCCAAAGACCGTAATTCTTTTTCCGGCTCGGAAACAACATCCAGGAGCTGCACCGATTGCAAGAAATGCCGCAATTCCAGCTGGAGCGGATTGCCTTTGTGGACAAATACCCTTTCCACTTGAAATTGCTCGCGGTATTTGAGTTCCTCTCGTGTCAAATGATGCTCGCTCACGGCTTGTCGATGAATTCTTAGTTCCTGGTCCGCATAATCGAGCGTAATAAACGCGTCCGGTTGAGATACGGAAAGTGTCCTGATCTTGTTCTGTGTCATCCGGCTTGCCGTAAGGTTCGCCAGACATCCATTGGCAAAGCAAATCTGGACATTCGCCACGTCATCTCGATCAGAGAAAACACTCGCGCCAGTTGCCGAGAGCAAATCGATCTCCTCATCCACCAGCCGTAAAACGATGTCGAGATCGTGAATCATCAAGTCGAGCACAACTCCATCTTCCCTTACCCTCGGCGAGAAGGGCCCTAACCTGCGGCATTCAATCAGGGTGGGAGCATCTACAATGTTGCCCAACTCCTGAACGGCCCCGTTGAACCGTTCCACATGTCCGATGTGAAGAACCAGATTGTTTCTGGTGGCCATGTCGAACAGCTTGCGAGCATCATCCATCGTTGTACAAATGGGCTTCTCTACCAATACATGAATGTGATTTTCAAGGAATATCCGGGACACCTCAAAATGCTGCAGGGTGGGAACAGCGATAGAAACCGCATCTACACGACCGATCAGATCGACGGGATCAGAAAACGCCTCCGCCCCATATCTGTCAGCCAGTTCCCGGGCGCGACCGGGAAGCAAGTCACAAACAGCCACCAAATTCACATCCAGAAGCTCGGAAAGCGCAGCCACATGATAGCTGCCCATATGGCCAACACCAACGACGCCAACTCGCAGAGAATCCAGCATGGGCTTTTAACCTCTTAAAAAACCTGCCCTTATACGCGACCTTGATAGATGCCGTTCTTCGAATTGCGCACGAATTCTACCACGGATTGAATTTCCGCTCCTAACGGCGCTTGCGCTTCTATTATTTCTATTTTCTGCGCCATTGTGCCGGTTTCGTTGAAAAGGATTTTATACGCCCTCTTGATGTCCGCTCTCACTTGAGCCGAAACGCCTCTTCTGCGCAAACCGACCACATTCAGTCCAACCACACGAAAAGGAGTGCCCGCCATCTTCACGAACGGAGGCACGTCTTTCCTCACCGCAATAGGACCTACCAGAATCGAACCCTCACCGACCTGCATACGCTGATGCACGCCGATGAAATTGGATATGAAACATTTTTCCCCGACTTCCACATGCCCTCCCAAGGAGCAATGATTCACCAGGCCCGTCTCATCACCCACGCGGCAATCGTGACCCACATGCGCACCGACCATGATGTAGCATTTTCCGCCTATTACCGTGTTTTGGCCCTGATACATAGAACGGTGGATTGTCGCCGTTTCACGGATAACCGTACCCGCTCCGATTTCGACCCCGCCTGAATCCTGTGGCAAATCGACAATTTGCGCTTCCAGGCCGATAACGGCATTCGGAAAAATCCGGCACCCCTCACCTATAACGGCAGGTCCCTGAATGGTCGCGTTCGGCCCGATTTCACATCCATCCCGAAGAATCACGTTTGCGCCCACAAAAGCTCCCGGAGCGATTTTCAAACCATGCCCGAGTTGGGCTTCCGGGTCGATATGAGAAGTGGGGGCTATAACGTTCAATGTCTATCGAGAGCGGGGAGCGGCATAGGCGGTGAAAAGACCTTCGGCGGCGATTTGCTCCCCTACAAACGCCCGGCCTTCAAATTTCCATATAGTCCGTTTGGTTTTCAGGAGTTTTGCGTGCAGTTGTAACAAATCGCCCGGGACAACCGGACGCCTGAATTTTACCTGCTCGATACCCGTGAAAAAAAAATCACCGCCCGGATCAACCAATTTCAGCTCGAACAGGCATATCAAACCAGTCTGCGCCAACGCTTCGATGATCAATACACCCGGCATGATGGGATTGCCCGGGAAATGACCATCTAAATATGGTTCATCTTCCGTGATTTTTTTCTGGGCTACAACAGAAATTTCTTCCGGGTCGAGTGCTGTCACCTGATCGACGAGAAGAAACGGGTCCCGGTGCGGGATTAACTCTTGTATTCGCTGTCTGTTCATTTTGTTTCTTATTCTCCTATCCTT
>JAPOVV010000116.1 GCA_026707945.1 Gammaproteobacteria bacterium
GAATGAGTTTTCAATGCTGAAGAATCGATTAAGATCATTCCCTCGTCTCGGGAACAAACAAACCTGAAGTTCTTGGTTCAGTGAGTGAGGCGTGTTTTCGACACTTCTGTACCTCCTCACCGAGCGTCTAGGTTGGTTGAACCCTTTTCCTCACCCAAGTTCGACACAAAAGGACGGAGATCCCTTAAAACTAATTCTCTTCATGAATTATGAGGTACCAAAAAACAATTTCCGCAGTGCGTGCAACCTATCCACGTTTCGATTCGTTGTATTTGCTCCACAATTCGTCGACATGCTCCTTGTATTCGATTCGGGCACGTTCAGCATTAATTAAATCGATGTACTGACCAGCCGATTCTCGCAAATTTTTAAGCGTGGAGTGTTCTGTGTCAGTATCGATTTCCTCTTGTAGCGACTCCATGGTCATCTCGCTTTCATCTAGTTCGTCATTGTAAAATTGACAAACTCCCTTGATGAACTTAACTTGTTCAACTCTCCCCTCTCCGAGCTCGTTCTCGGTAGCACTAAGCGCTCGATCCGCGAACGAAATACACTGATCGAAATTGTCCAAGAGTTGGTGAAGGCTCGCCAGCGTATGCAACACTTTACCATCCTCGACGTATCCAACAGCTTCTTCATATATTTCGGCGGCTTTTGCCATGTTAGCGGTAGAGTACAAAGCTTGACCGTATTTAAACAAGTTATCGAAATTTCGTTCGATAATTTCTTGATCAAATCCCTCTTCGAAGACGAGGACGGCGCGACTGCTAGCATCCTTCACCTGCATAGAGGAGATGACTTTCTTGTATTCGCTTTCGGTGTCCCACAAACCAAAGTGATAGGCTGCTTCTATAGTGTAAAACGCCTTCCCACCATAATCACCATCGGCAGTTCCTGAAACTTCTTCAATTTGCGCAAAGTCGGAACTCAATCTTGCCCAATGTTCTTTTTCTTCAATGTCTTGGTCAACCAAAAACCGCGACAATGCTAAAGCTTTTTGCAGGTAACTATCTCGTTCCGTGGGACTATCCATGAGTTCTTCAGCGAGTTGTCTATACGCCTGCCACAGTTGCACCCGCCAGTATAGTGGTACATCATTTCCTTCTTCTATCGACCTTACTGTAGCCCGAGTCATCCATTCTTCAACTTTGTAAAAGTCTTCCATATGGGTGTAGATACTCCCTATGAATGCGTACTGCCGAGATCCTTCTTCCCAATCCAGCTTAAGATCTAGCCACCGCTGAATGTACTCAAGTGCTTTGTCAAAGTCCTGGTATTCATCACTCGCATAAATGGTCGCAATTATCCAAAGGACTCGCTCTTCCGTGAAATATGAAACATGTTCCGCGTACTCTAAGATTTTCCCTGCTTGTTCAATAGCAAGTTTGAAGTCTTCAGTAACCAGGGCTAAATCCAAATACCTCTGGTGAAAAATCGCCAATTCGCGTTCGTTCCAGCGTCTTGTTCGTTGTACCTGTCGATCCAACATCTCTCTTGCGCTTTCGTAGTCTTCTTCATCAATAGCTGCGGAAATCTTATCAAGTTGAATAACCCACTCTTGAGAAGGGTGTGGCAGTTTTCGTTCCGGCCGTGGATCTTCTGGTTTTTCTTCGTCTCCGACAACACTTTGTGCGCTCATTACGCCGACAAGGTGCGACAGTGAGCTGTTAGGTTGGACTGCTAGTTCCGTACCGAACTCTACAAGGAACATTGCCCCGCAGACAATCAAGCAGGTCGTAATTGATCGTTTCATAAAAACCCGTCTTTCAATTCAAAATCCATTTCCATTATGATACACAGCTATTTCTCGGTTTCGAGTTTTTTGCCTACATAGTCAAGCAACTCCAACTATCTTGAGTCGACTTCTAATCCATTTTCCTCTTGTTGTTCTATAGTACTCTTCAAGTACTTTTGTGCTCAAGTATAGCTTCTGCTCTTCACGAACAAATCTCCGGCAAATACCAAGTCTCTGACCTTGGGCTGTTTAGAGTGGAAGAGAGCCTACCTTCAAATTAGGTTCCCGTTTTGACTAGCGCTCGCACACCCATAGTCGGCGCGGACCCAAGACATTGAAGTTCGTTAAATGCGACAACCTCTATCACCTATAGGATATCACTGTAGTACTACAAGCACAATAAAACAAACCGTGGTTGTAAACTGTACAGCGCTGTTTTACTTAAACTGAAGGCT
>JAPOVV010000053.1 GCA_026707945.1 Gammaproteobacteria bacterium
CCAAAATGTTCCAACAGGATTTCCCAGACGCCGGGACCGTGGCGTGGAACAACACCATCCCGAATGCGTCGGTTGCCAAAAAACTCGCAGAGTTCAACGCGAACGGCATCACAAAAATGTTGAACAGGCATGACATCAATATCTCTGAGGTCACCCCCCACCCGAAGGGAAACATGAAAAGCGACATTGACCATCCTTTCTCTTGAGAAGCCGAGGCGAATCTGCTCATTCGGGTCAAGATGGGGAAATGGTCTTTGGTGAATATCGTGTTTGCCGAGCAGGTCAGTACGCAATACTGGTCTGATTTGGGGTTGGCCACCTATGTATTCAACAACACCGTCAACGACCTTCCCGACATCACGGAGATGGGCGCGTTGCTCATTCCCGACATCACGCAAAGCGACAAGGCGCATATGGTCCTGAGAAGATTTATTCCCTATCACGCCTATGCGGAAGATACTTTCGCACAAGGAACAACGGTATTGGCCGATGTGGCTTATGTAAGAAAGGTCAATCCATCATCATTTCATTGCGAAAAATGCGATGTCCACCTTTGCCGGTTCTCCGGCGCAACTAATTCAGAGACTTACCTATGACAGACCAACAACCCACTGCCTTGGTGAAAGCCAAAGGCAACATTGAAAAGAGTGTTGACCTCAGTTCAGAACTGATTCATGCCATGGGCATGACGCCTGAACAGTTCTCGCGTATCGCCATCAATTCCCTGGTAAGAAACCCAGACTTGGCGGAATGCAACCAGAAAACCTTGCAGGTGGCCATCATGACCTGCGCCCAAGACGGATTGATCCCGGATGGCGTGCAGGCGGGACTGGTGCCGTTCAACAGCAAGGTGCAATACATCCCGATGTATCCGGGCCTTCTGACTCTGGCACGGGACGCCATCCCGAATATCAGCATTGCGGTGAAAGCTATCTTCAGGGGAGACGAATGGGAGTACGAAGAGGGGTTGAACCCCAAACTCATTCACCGCCCCGTTCAGTTGGATAGCGACGTTACGGTCGCTAAGACTTGGGAGAATCTGGTGGCGGTGTACGCCATCGCCAAATATCCCGGAAGCAACTGGCCGGAATTTGAAGTGATGTCCAAGGCGGACCTTGAGTTCCACAAGAAAACCTACGTTCGGGCTCTGAAAGGCCCATGGTCGCATCCGGTGAATGCGGTGGCGATGGGTAAGAAGACGGTGCTGTTGCGCTTGTTGAAGCGTCTCCCGCGCCGGGGGAATCTCGCCAATGCTCTGGCTCGTGAAGAGGAACAGTTCGGCGATGATTTCAATATTCCAGAGGAAGCGCCAAATCCGAAGGATACGGCAGGCGAAGTCATTGACCAAACCGACAACGTAGAAACCAAGGATGCGACAACTGAGAATGACCAGACGAACGAAGCGGAGAGAATCGATGAATCTGTTGCCGAAGCAGCAACCATCGATCCGGGTGTTCTTTAACTAGGAAATTAAAAACGAGGAAATTAAAATGAAACCAAGAGACAATCATTCACAATACAGGGTCTTGAATGTGCCTGTTAGACGGCATGACAATCCACCGCTATATCCGCCTGAAGGGATGCGAGTCATGATGGTGGATGAAAAGTATTGGCTGCTCGAAAAGCAATGGTTCGACCTTGAAGGTGGCGATGGACGTCAAATCATGTTTAACCCGCAGTTCATTGACGTTGAGGAGTAGATTGGTTATGGGAAGACTCAAAACGCCTCAAGCTTACGGCATGGATAAAGACTGGCATATCAAGTTGCTTAGGAGTAACCTTAGAAAAGCAGAAAAGTTGTTGACGGACGGAAAGGTGAAACTTGACATGGGCGAGTTTGCGACTGCATCAGTATCCGTTGATGCGGCAAGAAAAAGTTTGCGCGAGTTCATATGGCATTGCGACCAATTAGCCGATAAAAGGCTGGATGAGATCAATTAGATCCAGAAGACCTTGAGCACCCACCAAAATGACCACCAGCACCAGAGTTGAAATAGACGGATTTCGCGGATGCATATCCCTTGCTTTCGATATCAAGAAACAAGGGGTCACATTCTTGAGCGGACCAAACACGTCCGGCAAGAGTTCTGCCATCTACGGTATTGGCGCGGCATTGTCTCGGGACCAGAACCCGATGGGGTTCTCGGCCGCACAGTATAAGCGGTACAAGCATCGGGAAAATGAA
>JAPOVV010000086.1 GCA_026707945.1 Gammaproteobacteria bacterium
CCTTCTCTTCTTCCTTCGAATCGTTTTCTTGCTCCGGTTTGCTCTGGTTTGGCTTTTTCTTCTCTGCTACCTCTTCTTCTTCTTTCTGTTTCTCGTTCCCAAGTCCAGCGATATTCGATGCCGCCTGTCCCGGCTGGTTTTGTTTGGAAGCGCTCGCACTTAATCCACTCTCCGATGTCTGCTGCGGCACACTCTGTGCTTCGTCCGATTCCGCTAGTGATGATTCCGAATTGGTCGCTTCGGTGGCTTTCTTCATCTCGGTCGGCTTTTGTTCCTCTGCGTCAGGAGCATCCGGCTCGGGCACATCTTGTTCGGTAGTCTTCTCGTCCGGAAATACCGGCGGCTTTACGTCTTCTTCGGATTCATTAGGATCGACATGATCGTCGGGACTAACCATCGCAAGCTCAACCGTGGATCTCTCAAACTGTAATCCGTTCGTCGACAACCCGAGAACAAATATGAACATCGCGGCAAAAACCAGCGGCCATTTGATCGTATCCATTGCCGGTTTCGCAATTTCTATATTCGCCAATCGCGTCTGCAATGCTTCTTCCGCATGGGGCATAGCATCAGTAATCGCGGCTTGTTCGAAGGGCGTTGCTTGTTCCTTCAAACGGAATTCATCCGCCGATTGCAGACGGTCCTTCAATCCAAGTTCACGATCAAACAAAGCCAGTGAAGTCTGTCGGTCTACGCGTCCAAAGGAAAAGCCGAAAAATGCCCATAGGCCGATAAACACGAAAGGAATGGCAACCACTAAGACCACAGCCACGAGTACCGCCAAGCTTAAGAACGGACTGAAACCATAGGAAACGGTGGCGTATTGGCCCAGAACCTGGAACAGGTACGATACAAAATAGCCTACGGGGAACGCAAGCGCGAGCAAAAAGACCACCGGCCAAACTCGAACCAAGCTCTCTTTTGCGCCGTGATAACGTCGGGACTCTAAAGAATAGAGGAGGAGCCAAAATGCCGCCGGAATTAACAACGCGATCAACATCGTCCACAACAGTCCCCAGCCTACCGACACGAGCGAGAAACTCGCACCTGTAGCAGTCGCCTGAAACGCTTCATAAATTTCATAACAGCGATAGCCGAAATAGCCAAGTGGGAATAGGAGAGCAACAATACCCACCAAAGGCCATGCTTTTTCCATAGCCCCTTTCAATGCGAACCGTCGCAAATAGCGAGAGCCTTTGCTTGCCAATAAATCTAGATTACGTCGTAATTCGTTCATGATGCCTTCTTCCGTGTTCCGGAGTCCGTGAAGTTACTTTGATGGACCCGCAACGTTTCTTTATCTCAGTACTTCTTTGTATCGAGAGTCCGAATGTCTAACGAGTACACAAATTATATCACGCAAGACCTACTAGCTGGTCATTGCGGACACTTCGCGATTCCATTGCTTCGCATCGAAAAATCTTCGTTACGCTTTTTAGGAATTCCGCGGAGCATGCCTACAGATGCAGTAGCTAACTAGTTGGTTTCACACTTGGAAACATTTTTCGTGATATTCGGACTTCTATCACTCCTCATGATGGTGTATGATGATTTCCGAATTGGAGTAATGCGGGGAACATTTCGAGAGCAGTACCACTCTTAAAATACCTGAGTTTCATGCCCGATATTTTTTGCTGATCCGGTGAATCGCACTCTAGACTTTTTTGATATGACGAAGCCGCGTGTTGTGCTTCTCATGTTGCTTTGTGCACTTGTCGGCATGTTACTAGCGTTGGACCCACTATATCTGTCGGTTCCAAGTTTGCCGCTATTGTTGTCGGCCGTCTGCGGGTTGGTCGGTATAGCTCTTGTCGCAGCCAGTGCCGCAGTGGTAAATCATGTAGTGGACGCGCGGATCGACCGGCAAATGGCTCGCACTCGCAATCGGCCGGTACCGACCGGCCGTGTACGCTCTCGAGATGGCATCATCTTTGCGATTGTGTTAGGTGTCACAGGACTGGTAGTTCTTTTTGTGTTAGTGAACCCTTTAGCGGCTTGGCTAAATCTCGCGTCTTGGGCCGGTTACGGTCTGTTGTACACTTTCTTTCTGAAACATCGAACATCGCAGAACATTGTTATCGGCGGGCTTTTTGGTGCTGCGCCGCCACTCTTGGGGTGGGTATGCATTACCGATAGCATTGAACCTGAAGCACTCATACTCGTTGCGATAATCTTTTTGTG
>JAPOVV010000085.1 GCA_026707945.1 Gammaproteobacteria bacterium
GGTAGAGAGCCAACCCGCGCGGAAGCCGTTGCCATGCTCGACCATGCCATTGAACATGATGTAGTCAAGTGGACTGCAATGCATGGAGTGTAACTAGTCGCTAATCGGCTTATCCGTGCGCCCGCAATCGGGCGGGCGCACACATAAGCCCCTGAAGGCGGGTCCAGCGCGCACGTAACGCGCTGGGAGACTATCATAAGCCGATGGCGCGGGCTGGGCCCATGCCGGACGGCGGGAGGGAATGATGGGCGCGCTTTTCTACTCCATTTTGCGCGACCTGTTCCCGCCCGTGCCGAATTTCCACGATGGGTGGAAACGGCAGAACCGAGGTCTATTAGAATCTGGTAATATTATGATATTCGCATATTCCAGCTGGGTCCGGGAGCGCGCAGGGAGCACGGAAAAGGACATTCGGAAAACCCCTGAATACGATAGCGAAATCCCTGTGATTTTTTGGACTTTTCCCGGAAAGATGATTTTTGTTTTCAGGCACGCAAAAGTATTTCGGCAGGATCCGGCGCGGCGGGCTGACCGCCCGGACACGGATGCGCTTTACATTCATAACAAAATGTGTTATAATCTGTCCTGAATGTTGGGTGCAAGGGAGCGACAGCACGATGACCATGACAAAGACGGCAATTCGGCGGGTGTTCGCCATCGCAACGGACAGGATTGTAGGCTATGTCCGTGCGGAGACCCGTTATGCGCTTCATAACGGGGAAACCGTGATGGAGACATTCTGGACCCGCGCGCCAGTTATGGCGGATGGCACGGCAGGCGCATTCATCGGGGGTGACCGCACGCGCCAAGCCGCCGCAAGGAAACTGGCGTCAGAAATCTTCAACCATGAACTTATCTAATGGAGACTGAAATGAAGTACAAAATCAGTTACAGCAAAAACGGACACATCTGGGAACACGCGGCCACATTCGAAAACGCTTACGAAGCAGGCCACTACATCACCAGACACATCGCCGACTACAATACATTCCACATCAAATGTGAACCAGTAAAAATGGAGGCTCAACGGCATGAAACAGGGGTGCTTTCATGAAGACGGCACAGGAACTACTTGAGCATGGGTGCCTGTCTGTCGTTTCGGCAGCACAGGCAGTGAATTTCCTTGAAAAGACGTTTGCTTCCGTCCTTGCGGACACGGACGGGCTCATTTCCGCCGGCAACCGCCGCGCCATCAAGGGCGCGATTGACGACAAGATCGATTTGGCAATTTCGTACCTTGAAATTGCTAGGAAAGACTTCGCCGAATATGACGTTGCGAAGGGAGACTAGACATGAAAAACGCCCTCAAATATTTATCTTGCTTGGTGAAATGATGCGGTACGATCTTGGCACCCATGAATACCGCACCTATAAATTCACATTGAAGCGGAAAATGAATGAATGGGGGGATGATGTCTACTATTGCGATTTGAATGGGCATTGCCGGACATTCAATGCCTTTACGAGCGAACAGGCGATGAACGATGCAAGGGAACTGATCGAATGGATACTGGCGCAGAACCGGGATAGCAGCAAGAGCAAGAGGAAAAAGAAATGAAAATGTTTACTTACCAATTTGTTTTGATACAGGACGAAGAGGTACAGTCCATAATGACTGCCTATGACGCTTGGAATGAAAAAAGCGATTTGTACAAGGACGAAGAGGACGCTAGGCGGCGCGGGGAATACTTGAAGGGGTATTTCTTTGATAAGGATGATGACCAGTATCGAGTAGAAGTGCGAACTGTACCATTCACAGTTGACATTTGAAATTATATGTGATATAATAGGTGAACTTTCCGAATGGAGACGATTATGAAAGTAAAACTTGATTTTGAAATTAGCCGTTATGGTAAAGTGCTTTCGGTAAAGCCTTTCACCAAGCGGGCAAAGGAACTGACAAAGTATTTTGCCGACAATTACTCAAACACGGCAAAGCAGGAATATGGCACGCTGATTGTAGGGAAAGAAGACTGGGAGCGCGTCATGTTTGAATTGTGCGACCACGAAATGACGGCGCGCCTGACTTTCTGATTGTGTCATGAGATTTAGAAGCGTACCGCGCCATTGTCACTTGGGCAAAAACCGCCCGAATGACGGATGGCTTGCCGAAACAGAAGACTTCCAGCATCACTACGCCATTTATCGGCGTGAGGGAGACCGTTATG
>JAPOVV010000089.1 GCA_026707945.1 Gammaproteobacteria bacterium
AGAGGAACAAATGCTGACCTTTACTGGTAAAATCTCTGACAAAGGATTGAGCGACCGCCTGGATGCTCTCTGCTGGGGGATGCACCACTTATTCCCAAGCAGGAAGCGCCGCTCTTATATCCCGGGGCGGGACCGCGCAATCCCACGACCGGCGAGAGAGGCCGTCAGAAGAGAATGACCGAAGCAAAGAGCCGCAAACTTTACCGCTTCGACCTCGGAAAACACGAGTTCAACATCGGCGCCGACGCAGCGACCCCTTTGTCTGTCGATATCGAAAAGCTCAAGTCCATTGACTCTGCACCCATGCTCATCACCATGCCACTGATGAAACTCGGCAGTGAGATGCAAGGGCATGATCAGTTTGGCGATGTCGACCAGGAAGTATTCGACATGGTATCCAGAGGCATCCACCTAGACAGGGTGCCTGCTTACATGGGTCACGGCAGCGTATTTGGCAGGGAAACAGACGATGGCGGGGTAGGGCATTGGATCGGCGTCGAGCAAAGAGGCGATACTCTGTTTGGCTCGGTCTATATCAACAAGCATTCCGAGCGCTTCCGGAGTTACCTGGATACAGTGGTATCTCTGGGCATCCCCATCGGTTCATCGATGGTAGTTGGTGATCTCTGGGATAGTAAGCAGGAAAAAGTGAAGAAACTCAGTGAAGGTACGCTGCGCGGGATTGACTTCCTGGCAAAGGGCAGCGCCGCAATCGAAGATAGTGAAGCAGTTCCACATATCTCATATCTGGAGCAAGGAGAGAGGGTTATGACTGAAAATGAAGTGAAGCAGAAAGAGGCACAAGTGTCCGAAGAGGCACAAGAGTCCAACGAGGATCGCTTCTCAGCCCTGGAGAAAGCGGTGGAAACTCTCATTGGCAAGGTGGAGCAGCTCGCTTCCCCCGAACCAGAGGAGGAAGTACAGGAGACAGATGCAACGACTGTCAAACTGCAGGAAAAGGTCGATGCGATGGCTGCGAAGTTACTCTTCCATGAGTTGGGGGATATTGTGGCCGAGTATTCAAAGGGTGATGCAGAGCTGGCTGAACTGCTGACCCTCTTTGTATGGCGCAATGACAGCCCGGTCGTATCCAGCGCTGATGAAGGGCGAGAAATCCTCAAGGGTGTCATGGAAACCAAGGTCATCAGCAGCTTCATGGAGAATGCCAAGAAAGCCGCGCATGGTCCAAAGAGCATCGCCGCTCGTGTGCAGTTCAAACGCGAAATGTTCAGAGAAGCTGAGAATTCGTTGGCCAAGACCTTTGACAAAGAAGAAGATGAGAAGCGCTTCTTGCAGGAAACAAACGAAAGATTGGGGTTGCCCACGTAGCTGGGTGAGAGAGGAATGAACGATGGGTTACAATTCTGATGAGATCAGTGTCATCCCAGGACAAAGCCTGACCGTGAAGGTAAAAGCTGCCTCCGCCAGCATGGAGCGCGGGCAGTTTGTTTGTCTCGACTCCGATGGTGAAGCAGTCCTTACTGATGCTGATGCCACCGCTACTTCACGAGCGTTGGGAGTGATCGTAGATATTTCCGGTCGTGGTGGTATGAACAAAGACGAAACTGCTATTGGCGATTCGGTGGAAGTATGCTTCATGGGTATCGTGGATGGCTTCACCAGCCTTGTCGAAGGGCCACAGTATCTTGGGTTGACCGCAGGTGAAATCACACATACTGCTCCAACTGCGGGAGGCGATAGCGTGTCTGTCGCTGCCCTGGCTGTGAGTCAAACCCGGATCATTGTCGGCATCGCGGCAGGCGATATCGCCACCCACTAATAGACAGCGAATGATGCTGGAAGAGAGGGATGAAACATGACAGTACTTGATTATGGTTTCTATACCGGGAAGCTACTCCCAGACGGACTCTCCGGTGCGGGTATAGAAGCCTACCGCAATATCGCAGGCTGGGATTTCGCTGAGATTGCCAGCACTACTTCTGCGGCGTTGGCTGGCTTCCTTCAGCGAAAGGTGGCTGAGTATGGCTGGTCCATGTACGCCACCAGCGAGCGTGTGATGCGTTACCCCAATGCCGGCTCGGTGAATCGCCTTGAAATTGCGACCACCACCAGCCAGCCAGTGTATTTCACCGGTGATAGGATCGGCCATGTGCTTCCCTTGATTTTGTGGGATGTGCCCGGTTTCTCCTTACCCCCA
>JAPOVV010000050.1 GCA_026707945.1 Gammaproteobacteria bacterium
GGCGTCCTTTGTCCTAATGTTTGTAGAGCGAGGTGTAGTCTTCTGATGGACTACCATCCAATCATCAAGGCAATGCAGGCAGGTCAGGTCAGGCGGTATCACACGGCAGTCGACATCCCGCCTCAGTCGGTTGCCGAGCACACCTTTAACGTGATGGTCATTGCCACCTATCTGGTTCGGATGAGCAGTTTTGATGATGGGAAAAGACTTGATCAAGGTGTGCCCCTGCAGCATGCATTGTTTCATGACCTTGGGGAGATCTACATGGCTGACATCCCAGGACCTGTCAAGAGTTATGTGTCAGTGAAGCACCTAGAGGCTCAAGAGAAAATAGCTGTGATGGATAACTTCTCTATCGACTTGGATGGCATGCCTGAGATCGTCAAGATGGCTGATCAATTGGAGTGTCTCTGGTATTTTGCCCGATGCTACAAGCTCGGGTGCGAGCCTGCAGAGAGATACTACAACCTCCAACGAAGATCGGTCACCGAGACGTTCGGTTTTGACGTGGATGTGATGGCATTGGCAGATGCCATCGATGGGTGGTTTCACACGGATGGATGTGATCTGAGGTTGCCCTTTGAAGAGATGAGAGATAAACAAGAATCGATTTATGGGGAGGGGGAGGTCGGTCCAGGAGACGCACGATGAGATCAATTTGGAAGTATCAGCTCAACCGAGAAAACACTGAGCAGGTCATAACGATGCAGAAGGGCTTTGTGCCTCTGCATGTCGGATTGGACCCTGCGGGTGACATGTGTATATGGGGATTGGTCGATGAACAAGCCCCACTGTGTAACTGCCGAGTGATCGTGTATGGCACCGGTGGTCTCACGTTGGACAGCCATGACACCATCCTCAGTGATTATGTCGGCACAGTGCATGATGGTCTGTTCGTTTGGCATGTGTTCTTTGGGGGAGATGTCGGTCCAGGAGAGAATGATGAGTAACAACAAAAGACCGAGACTGGAGACGTTATTAGCGGAAGCTCGTGAAATTCTGGCTGCAGGGATTCGTGGTGAGGAGATCGGGACGGGACTTCACAAGGTGCTCGACTCTATCCGATTCTTTGAGTTTTCGGTTGACTTGGATTCAGTGAAGCCTAGGAGGATCACTGACGGCACGGAAGCCATGTCACACGTTCAGGGCTTGTCGGACGAAGAGATGATGGTGAGGGAGGTGCTCTATCGAGGCATCGAGTCTTATGCCTGTGGCTTCCCCGACACTCTGAGTGTTATGGGCAAGGTCTCTCAGATTCTTAATGATGGGGCTGCTTGTGATCGGGTGTTGAGCAACCTTGGCTATGTGGGAGGTCCTGGAATAAAAGGACCGCCAGGAGACGAAGGATGACGATTGACGAGTTGATTGATGAGACGTTACAGAAGATGGAAGCCGAACATGACGAATTTATAAAGACTCATAGTGATCGCACGGGCTGGTCCGAGGACAGACTTAAAAAGATCCTCTATGGGAAGGGTGAGTATTTAGATCGTAAAACGATTGAATTGATAGGTGATCGAGGTCCACCTGGAGAATCTGGTTAAATCTCATTATCAGAAGAAAGCCAGCCTCAGTCGGCTGGCTTTTTTATTTGAATAAAATGACTGAATGGCACTACTCTCAGATCCCAGGCGATTCGTTCAGCCTGACCCAAGTGATGTCGAAGAGATCTTCCAATACGAGCAAACTGATCTCTCATTCCAGTGGCAGCAGGATGACGGCACACCACTAGACATCAGCCACACCCCCATTCGGACAGTGGCTGAGTTTTGGCTTGCGGACATTGCGATCACCACAGGTGAGGACAATGACTCGATCACGATCAACAGTGTCACCACTCATCCGAACCTTCGACCGAGGCAACTGAACACCACATCGGTTGAATCACAACTTGAAAACGGGCAGGTGTATGTGCGACTGCCTGCCGACCTGTGGCCTGAAGAGATCGCCTACAACCTCACCGAAGGGGTGCCTCTGGTCATCCTCAATCTGATGCGGGAACACTACAACCCACCTCAGACTTTGCAATCGAGAGTGATCACGAAAGCCTACTACATCATTCGACCCGCACAGGTGACTGGCACTGTCTGATGTCTGATCGTGTAGTCTCAGGCTCCAATCTCAACACCAGGATCGTTCGACCTTCACCCGTT
>JAPOVV010000035.1 GCA_026707945.1 Gammaproteobacteria bacterium
CCAAGCCCTTCTTCCGATTCATCTTCGGCTTCGATTTCGCGGTCTACTCGTGGCGGTTGGTAACGGAATCGACCGGGCTCCGGTTTGCGGTAAAGTGGACGTTCTTCATCGGCTTCGCTTTCGCGGTCTACCATCTGTCCCATCTCGCGTAGGACACGGAAACCGACTAACGTTTTTTGCCGTTTTGCTTGATCCATCATCGCCTGCAACGCTTTGATTGCATACTTCTCGGCTTCGGGGCCCTTCACAAGAGGTTTGTACCGTCGCTGTATTGTTTTGATGCCCCATTTATTTGACAAAGTTTATAGCCCCAAAATCAGTCCGCCTGCTAACGCGGCTCCCATCGGACCCCCAAGTGCAAATCCAGTTCCCGCTGCTGGCGCAACAGTTGTCCAAAACGCCCGACGGAACGCATAGCCCGATAGGTAAAGTAGCATCTGCTTGACTTGCCCTTTTTTATCGCCTAACACCTCTCGAATTGTGTCCCGGACAATCTTGTAGTTTTGTGGGTCTTGGGAAGCGAAATCTCGGATAGCGTTCCGTGCAAGTATGTTGTTGTCAAGATCGAAGCCTTCCTCTATTAGTCGCTCGCGGATTCGGACATCTAATTTTCTTTGTCGGGGATCTTGTGTATCACCGTTTCGTCGTTCTTGTGCTTGTCGGTGTTCATGGCGCAGATCAGCTATTTCATCGGCAACGTCAAGGTCAAGGTAGCGTTGGTATTCGGCTTTAGCTTGTTTTAATCGTGCTTCGGCTCTTACCCTTGCTTCTTCAGCCTTTGCTTTTTCCTCTGCCTTTTGTTTTCTTTCAGCATTTTTTCGCTCAATTTCTTGTTTTAGCCTGTTTATTTCGGCTTCAATTTGGCTTTCTCTGCGACGCAGATCCCTGCTTCGTTCTTCTATTTCAGCGAGGTTTTGTTGTAAAATGTCATTATCCGATTGCCTTCTTGATCGGCTTTGGGCTTGCAAGCGATTTAGTTCTGCTTCATCTTCAAGCAATTCTTGTCCAATCCGATTCCGCTCCTCGCTCAAAAGTTGTAGCTGTTGGTCGGATTCAATAACTTCTTGACGAATTCGCCGCGACTCTCGATCCATAAAGTTTCGATTGTCGCGGAGACGTTGCAACTCCGCTTGCCAATGACGGACGCGCTCAATGACACCCTGCAAGTGTGCTTCAAAGTGACGGGCTTCTTCTGCTTGAGACATCGCTGGACGCCGGTTCAGGTAGTTATCAACAATGGTATCAAGCGTTTCAAACGCCTCGACTGTTTCACTGCCTAACAGGGCTTCCAAGCGTCCGTCTCCGCGCATCTCAGAAAGCCGTGCAAGTGCGCGTGAATCGCCGGATACCCAGTCCTCTATTACCCGGTCAAGAAACGCTGATTGCGCTCTAACCTGTGCGTTGTCGCTCAATCCGTCAACCATTTCGGCAATGTCATCGGCGGTGCCTGCACCTTCATAAATCTGGTCGATGATTGAGCCAAACCGTTCAGGTTCGTTGATTGCGTTGTCGAGTTCGCGTCGCACAAAATTGATGAAGTTCGCTTGCATCGTAGCAGCTGCGATATTGGGTGCATCATCATAAAGCCTCAGTACGTTTGCCCACTCCGGCGCGACTTCTACCACCGAGTTGCCAATATCTGTCGTAAGATGCTCCAAAGCCCTCTCAAATTGGCTTAGTAACGGATTCTCAGTACGAGAACGGCGCTGTGTTGCCACGTAGTCACTAATCATCTGCTGTAGGCGTCGGGCTTCCTCTAACGAAACAGTTGGGACATCAGGTTCAACTTCAGTCTCCTCAACAACTTCTTCAGGGGGTGTTCCTTCTGGCGTGTCATCATCGAGTGCTTCCACTGGGGTATCATCATCAGGTGTCTCCTCTGGCGGTTCGTCGGGTGGTGTTTCAGGGGGAGGTTCATCTGCTGCATCTGCCGGACGTGCATCTGCCAACTCTCCTTCGAGACGCTCGGCTTCGCGTTGCCACGTTTGGGCTGACTGTTCTATAACTCTGATTCCTTGTTCAAGTTTACGGCGCTGTGCAGTTGCATTGGCCGGCAATTCCTCAAGTTGTGCCCGTCGTTGTTCCAACTGCTCATTTACCTGTTCGATGTTGTGACGTGCGGTTTCTAAGTCAGATTCGGTTCTTTCA
>JAPOVV010000022.1 GCA_026707945.1 Gammaproteobacteria bacterium
CTCCTTCTAGCCGATTCTGGTATCCGGGCAAGATCAACATTGTGTCCCCAAGTATTCGGACATGGCCGGAGCTAAAGACTTCGCCAGGTCTCATGATAATAGATGAGACACACCACATACCAGCGCGGACATGGGGAGAGTTAGCAGCTAGTTGGCAGAGATCAGGAGGCTTGTTGCTCGGGTTTACAGCCACCCCATGGCGAATGAGTAAACGTCAGGGCTTCGAGGACTGGTACTCTCTCATGGTTCAGGGGCCGACTACATCGGAGCTACAGAAGCTTGGCTATCTCGCTACGCCACGGGTAGTTTCACCGGAGGGATGCTCTATCGATGATAGCCAGGCTGAGGTTATGTCTACCGGGGATTACTCCTTCGCGTGGATGGAGTCAGAAGTGTCTATGCTCCTAGCTCACAAGCCTGTACTCAAGCACTATTTCAGCCACACCGCAGACATGAAGGATCATCGGACTATGTGGTTTACTCCGACAGTACACTGCGCTGAGATGCTTACGCAGTTGCTCCGCAAGCATGGAGAGAAAGCTGACTACATAACGGCAGAAACTCCGACAGAGGATCGGCAGAGACTACTGGCGAAGCTCAAGTTCAAGAGACTAACTCATCTTGTGTCTGTGGACGTTCTCGGAGAGGGCGTTGATGTTCCGAGTATTCCGATTATTGCAACTCTCCGCCCCACGAAGTCTCTTGTCGTGTGGCTCCAGCAGTGCGGCCGTGGATCACGTCCGAAGAACGATACGGACGGAGGGGTGTACTGGATCTATGACTACGCGCGTAATGTCGAGAGACACGGACCTCCCGATCTATTTCAAGATTGGTCTCTCAAACCTCGGATAAAGCATGATTCTCAGTATCCAAAGGAAGTTGTGGCGCGCTGCTATAACTCTCTTTGTGAGGATATCTTTCTCCATCCATCTAATCGCCATTGCTGGCACTGCGATGAGCCTCAGTATTTCATCTGCACAGAGTGTCATGTTGCCCGACGCTGGACTAGATTCGCTAAGTCAGCGAAAGTGTGCTCGATATGTGTAGAGGCTGTCAAGGAGACAGAGCGGAAAGTCTCGAAGAGGAAGGAACGAGAGATGATATATCGAGCAAAGCAAGAACGTTTACACACTAAGATCGCGCGTTACTCTCGACGCGTGAATAAGAACAAGCAGCTAACGCTGTTTGACTAAACAAGGAGAAGAAGATGAAAGTATGGACCATAATAAAGGACATACTGATCGTAGGAAGTGCGTTGACAGGATTGTGGCTTGTTAACGACTATCGAGAGGCGTGGAAAGCTGCACGTTTGACTGATCTGGAGATAAGCCTAATCAATGAAGAATATTCCCTAGAACATTGTTCTTATAAAGAGCGGTATTATGACATGTTTGATTGGGTATTTGGAGATACTACATTGGGTATTCAGGAACAACAACTGAGAATGTTAGAAGCTTTGTACAACTATGTCATATCATGTTTGCCATGACTAAGTTCTTCGTAGCTGTACCCTCTCATCGTCGGCCTGAGTCTGTCGAGACAATCCCTATCAAGCCAAATGTTTGGGTCGTCAACGACAAGAAGGACAAGAGGGACTATCTCGCCGCGGGCGCGGAGAGCGTAGAAGTCTCTCGGGAGCCTTGGCCAGGCAACCGTAATACAGGCATCGATCTAGCGCTAAGGGAGGGAGCTGTTTGTGTCCAGATCGATGATGACCTGAAGGGAGTGTATAGAGTCTGGCACGCTAAGAGTCAATGGAAGCATGTCACGGAGATGCCGATTCTTCGAGTAGCTCAGGAAGTTTGGCAGTACATGTGCATAGCTCGGACTCCGTTCGGCGGAGTGTATCCCTACGACAACCCTTACTGGGTGGAGCAGAGGATACACACATGGGGCTTTATCTGCGGACCTTTCATGGTCATAGATCCAAGGCTCCCAGAGAGGTTCACATACCAGATAATGGAGGACTGGGAGATGACTTGCAAAGTCTTGTCCCGCGTAGGCTGTGTGGCGAGACCTGACTACTACATTGTCGACCACAAATATGATGCGGGACTGACGAGACAGACAGGAGGGCTAGCGGACTACCGGACGCCTGAACGCGATCTACACTTTGCTCATAAGCTGGTACGGGAGTATCCCAATAT
>JAPOVV010000090.1 GCA_026707945.1 Gammaproteobacteria bacterium
CTTAAAGCCCAGTTCGGCGAAACCTTTAGCCTGCAACGGAATAATCCGATTTGAAGTTCTGTCAACTTGAAACATGCTCAGCAATGTCCATATTTAATCATCGATTCTCTTGTTTTTGATTTTCAGATTGATAAAGATTACCGAACTGGTCTATTTGACTCAAGGAGTCAGTTTCTTATGTGCTTGCTCTCAAGATTTGCTTTACTTGCCGACCGAAACTGAGAAAAGTCTGAATTCATAATCTCAACCGTGTCAGTTATCCTAAATTAATATAGTGATTACAGCGAAGACGGAAATGAGTCTGAAACTTTATTTTAGTCACTTAACCAGTATTGTTTTGGTGCGCAGGAGGGGGAAATTACCCTGTTGCGTGAGTTGAAGGTGTTTCCGTGAAATGGAATGACTATATTCATAGCGATCAATCGGTTTTCTCAGGAAAGCCTGTAATTCGTGGTACCCGGCTGTCCGTTGAGTTTCTGCTGGGATTGCTTGTGGAGGGCTGGAACGAACAGAGGATTCTCGAAAACTACCCGCAGATTTCACAAGAAGCGTTGCAGGCGGTATTCGCCTTTGCTGCGGAATGCATGCGGGACGAGTTGATTTTTGCGGTCAACGAGTGAGCAGCAGACCGAGTCCATGAGCCACTTGCACCTCCGCCATAAAATCCGATCTTCCCCCGAACATCCTCTGCAACAGCCGTTACCTGCTAGGCAGACCCCGTAAATTCCGCCAGGCCATCTCCAACGCCTTCATCGCCAAAGCCGTTTTCAACATTCCCACCTCGCGAGACCTTATAGAACGGCTTCACTATGATATAACCATGCGCCGTTTGTGCGGATGGTACAACCCCTAGGAATAATAGCGGGTTTTCCTTGTTTCCTGTATGCTCTATGTCCGTGTTATTCGTACAGAAAGAGGAAATATCCAGAGTTCGCCGGAAACCGAGAAAATCTGAAAAGGAGTAACAGACAAGATATCCTGCAAAGACATTTCTCAGGGGGAACTGAATGAATAAAAGCCAGATATTCTGCCACACGCCCGATGTTCCCTCAAGCGGTGCGGACATCCCTTTTCCTCATCCCTGCCTCTCTTTTGACCTTGAAGCAAAGCGGGGAAGCAGCGGGCTAAACGCCTTTGCGGCAATACGCTCGGACACGGGGGAGTCCATACGCTTTCGCGATGGAGACCTGCGGGCTGAGCTTGAAAGACTTGATGAGTTTGCACAGGGAGCGGCATTTCTTCTCGGGCACAACTTGATCGGTTTCGATCTGCCCCACATAAAAGCGATAAACCCCGGTCTCCATCTCCTTCGGCTTCCTCCAATCGACACTCTCTGGCTGAGTCCTCTTGCCTTTCCCAAAAACCCCTATCACAGACTTGTAAAGCACTACAAGGATGCGGGTCTTGAGCGCGCGCAGACAAGCGACCCGGAGCTTGACGTGAAGATCGCTCTTGAACTTTTCAGAGATGAAATCTCGGCGCTTGAAAAATCGTCCCCCGAACTTCTCTCGGCCTGGCACTGGCTCGCATGCACGGATGAGAACATGCGGGGGTTCGATGTATTTTTCTCTTTTCTCAGACGCTCGAAACGTCCCTCGGACGATGATGCACGCGAGGCGATAGGAAGGTTTCTTGAAAACAGGGCCTGGACGGTGCAGGCAGAAGAAGCCATGAGAGATATTCCGCGGCTCGGCTGGTCTTTTGCCTACACTCTCGCTTGGCTTTCAGTGTCGGGGGGAAATTCCGTCATGCCGCCCTGGGTACGCCACCAGTTCCCCGAGGCGGGCAGGCTTGTTCGCCTGCTCCGGGACACGGCTTGTGGCAACTCTGGATGCAGCTGGTGTGCGGAAAGACACGACGCCCGCAAGGAGCTTTCGCGCTGGTTCGGTTTCTCCGATTTCCGCAAGAAACCAGCCTGCAAAAACGGCACCTCAATGCAGCGTGCGATAGTTGAGAAGAACATGGCCGGAAAACACGTTTTGGGCATCATGCCCACGGGCACCGGAAAGTCCCTTTGCTACCAGATTCCCGCTCTTTCCCGCTATTACAAAACTGGAGCTCTCGCCGTGGTTATCTCACCCCTTGTCGCCCTCATGGCGGACCAGGTTGAAGGCCTCTCGGAGAAGGGAATAAATTCGTGCGTGACC
>JAPOVV010000096.1 GCA_026707945.1 Gammaproteobacteria bacterium
ACATCGCCGTCCATTCCGGAGCCATCGGCAACGGCTGCGCCGTCAGCTCATCGATATCTTCGATGAGCGTTTGGTCTGGACGAAGACTCGGATTGAACTCGTCGTATTTGGCATCGAGGTAGCCGAGACTGGACCGGAGTGTCAGGTTGTTATTCAACAACGCCGTCATTTCAACTTCGAGCCCTTGAATGGTTGCTTTGGCCGCATTGACAATGAGATTTTCCGGACCCACAGGAATGAGTACCTGCAGCTCCCGCTGAAGATCATCATAACTGCTGTGAAAATAGGCAGCGTTCAGCCTGACGCGACCGTCGGCCAGCGTACTCTTGACGCCCAGTTCGATGGCCAAAGAAACTCTTCGTCAAAAGCCTCCTGGAATGACGCGACGGAGTTCGCGCGGCCCGGATAGCCTCCCGCTCGAAACGCTTCGCGGTACGACGCATACAGCAGCACGTCATCGTTCCAACGATAATCAATACTCACCATTGGGGAGAAATTTGACCAGTCGTTTGACTCATCAACTTCTATAGCACCCGGAGTGGGCGGGCTAACCCCTGGATCAAATCCAATCGCGCCATTACCAAACCGAACGTCGACCACGAAATCCTTTTCGTCTTTTGTATAGCGACCACCCACAGTCAACCGCGTCTTATCATTCAGATCAAAATACAGTTGAGCGAACAGCGCCGTGTTGATCGTATCTTGCCGAACGTCGCTGAAGTTATGGGTGAAAGCCGCAAAAGGCCCAATAAAACCACCCATACCGTCGGGAGCAAAGCCTCCTATGGGGCAGCCGCCGGCCGGCGGCGGTCCTGGGTTAGCGGTCCCAAATATTGCCAAACACAGGGCATCACGACTCAGCTGACTTTCCTGAATCTTGTCAAGGGTGGCATCCATGTAAAATCCGCCAACAACGAAATTTAAGCGGCCGTCGAAATTACTGTGGAGCCGAAGTTCCTGGGTAAACTGTTCCTGATCCCAGAATTGCACTGAGTGGAGAAACGGATCGAACTCGCCGTCTACATCCCACGAGTTGAGTCGTTCTTCGTTGCGCTGTGCGCTTATCGACGTCAGCGTCAAAGATTCTGTCAAATCATAGTCGATCGTCAACATCGTGACCTGAGTCTCAAGCGGCCCAAAAGTCGAAAGGTCATTAACTCCGACAAAAGGATCATCCCCGCCTGGAAGACCAGGCGGTGTCAGCGCACCGGCCGGGACCGTATCATCGGATGTCCCCTTGAATGGAACAGTCGTGGATTCATCATCAAGACTTTCATGAATCAATGTAAAACTGAGCGCTTCAGTCGGAGTGAAGTCCAGGACCACCCGACCCAGGAGAACATCCCGCCTGTCCGGTGCCAGTTCATCGCTGAGTCGGTCGTTGAGCAATGAAAACGGGATCGCAGGCGGGGCAAAACGAACTGGCGTAGTCGCCAGATTCTCGTAGGGACTGTCGCTTGAGTCTCGTTTCAGCACGGCCACACGCGCGTTCAGTTTGCCGTCAACCAGCGGAATATCCACGCCAAGCCGAACGTCCGATCTGCTGTAGTTTCCAAATGTCGCTTCAGCATTGAAATCGAACTCACCTGAAGGCCGGCGGCTTTTTACATTGATCACACCGCCGGGCGAGTTGGCTCCGAACAGTGTTCCTTGAGGGCCCCGCAGAACCTCCAGAGATTCCAGATCAAACACGTTCAGGATCGCAGAGGTCATGGAGTCGTAGTAAACACCATCCACCGACAGCGCAATTGCCGGCGCCTGAAACGGATCAGTGTTGGTAAACGATACGCCGCGAATAGCCAGCCTTGCCTGCCCTTGCGTCACCCCTCCGCCTATAACGGACAAGTTAGGTATGCCTTTGACGTCATCCAGAGTCACGATACTTTCTGCGCGCATCTGTGCGCCGGACAGTGCAGTTACCGCCAAGGGTGTCTCTTGCAGTGGCTCCTCTACCTTACGTGCTGTAACGATGAGTTCTTCAAGAGCCCCTGTATTTTCCTGTGACATCACCGCACTTGGTCCGAGTATCGAGAGTACGCTACCGGTCACATTTGTCCACGCCAAGCTCAAGTTCCGTGTACGTGGGTTCATACTTCCCCCTATCATCAGATCAGCCTTGGGCAGTTAACTGT
>JAPOVV010000075.1 GCA_026707945.1 Gammaproteobacteria bacterium
GGCGAAGTATTCAGTCGCTTCATCCAGGATGCGGTGTTGCCGGGCGTTCTCCAGGCGATTCCAGGCAGGCCAGTTGACCCTGAAAATGTGATGAAGAATGGCCCACCCATCGAGCGTTTCGGGCATTTTGGCGTCATGGAGGTTCGGATTCACTATCAACTCCTGGAGAATTCAACGTATCGGCGATGCGTCGTCTTTGAAAAGAGATACCCCAGAGTCCGCCATGTTGTAAACATCAAGGCCCAGGAGTCGTTCCGGTTAGCGGGAAGGATGTATTCCTTCCGGCGGCGGATTCAACTCATTTTTTTCTGAGCATTCCGCCTGGTGGCGCAATGAATTCAGATGAATTCCGAAGTCTACCATCGAGAGGGTTGACTTAAAGTGAAAGGTGCATTACTTGAATGGAGCGGGTTTGAATTCCTGGCGGTTCCGATTTGATTAGAAGTCAATTTTAGAGGTTCCGTAGCTGAGGCCACCGATATTTCGTGTGCGAATGATTGCGCGCATGCTTTTTGGAAACAGTAGCTGCCAACCTGAAAAATACTTTGAGAGGAGTAGGCATGATTCCCAAACGCTTTCAATTGTGCTGGATGTTTGCGGTGTTGCTCAGCATCGCATTAGCTGGCTCCGCGGACGCTTATAAGGAAGGAAAAGTAAGCGGTGGGGGGTCCATCACCGGAGCGATCAAGTTCGATGGCGCGGCCCCGAAACAAAAAACCTTATCCGTGAATAAAGATAAAAAAGTTTGCGCGAAAAAACCGATTAAGGATGAGAGTCTTGTCGTGAAGGACGGCGGCGTGGTGTGGGCCGTCGTGTCCCTGAAAGGCGTGAAATCCGGCAAGAAATGGTCGAAGAGCCAGAAAAAAGCGACTATGGATCAAAAAGGATGCGTGTACCTGCCTCGAGTTGTCGTCATGAAACAGAAGTCGAAACTGTTGATGAAGAACAGCGACAAGATTCTCCACAACGTCCATACTCATCCAGGCAAAACGGGAAACTCGGTAGCCAATATCGCGCAGCCGAAGTTCAAGAAAAAGCTGAGAATGTCGACACGCTACTTCAAAAAGCCCGGCATCCTGAAAGTGACCTGCGACGTTCATGACTGGATGAAAGGGTATATTGTCGTAGCGGATAACCCCTATGTTGGCGTTACGGGCGCGGGAGGGAAATTCGAGATAAAAGATGTTCCCGCGGGCTCTTATACCCTCGAGATTTGGCACGAGGTTTTAGGCAAGAAATCCATGAAAGTATCGGTGAAGGGTGGCGCCGCTACGGCTGTGAACGTAACGCTGAAAAAATAATCCCGAATCAAACGTACAAAAGGCGACGGTGAAATAACCGTCGCCTTTTTGTGTAGATTTAAGTTGGTTTTTATCGTTTTCTTCTGCTGGCAGCTATTGTGGCTATCGCGTTCGCTATCGAGTCCATTTCTTCTTCCGTGTTCAAATAATGAATCGAAACTCTCACTGCGGGAGGCTCAGTTACCACTGCCCGGAGGATGATTTGGTGTTTTCTGTATAGCCTGTCCACCACGTTTTGAGATTCGACGTTCCTGATCCGAAACGAAACCAGACCGGACTGCGCCTCTCCTTCAGGCGTAATGACTTCGACGTTCCTGCTCCCGCGGATTTGGGACAGCAGGCGATTCGCGAGTGCCAGAATTCTTTTTTCAATGGATACCGGCCCTGTTCTCTTGAAGTGTTCGACCGCGGTCCGGAAACCAATGAACCCGGGTGTATTGAGCGTGCCGACTTCATAGCGCATCGCACTCGCCTCCGGGGTGAAAGACAGGGTTTTCAATCTCTTTTTTTGAGCCGAGCGAAAGCTGGCGGATGAGAGCTGAATCTTTTTGCCTGCTCCACGCCTGATATAGACTGCGCCCGTGCCATCCGGACCCATCAGCCATTTCTGGCCTGATATGGTGTAGACATCCACGCCGGTGTCTTTGATTTTGACTGGTATGTGTCCTACGGACTGGGCGCCATCCACGATGAGGAGGGCGCCTGCAGAGACGCATATTCGGCCGATTGCTTCAAGGGGGAGCCTCCTGCCGTTCAGCCCCGAAATATGCCTTATCCAAACACCCCTTGTTTTCGGCGTGAGGGCCTTTCCCGGGTTTCGGAGAAGCG
>JAPOVV010000087.1 GCA_026707945.1 Gammaproteobacteria bacterium
CTGTCTGACTCTCTGGTCTCTGCTGAAGAGCATCCGCCTCGTAGCCTGTGACCTTCGGGAGCTTGAGCACGTTGTTACCCATCAATGGAATAACCTCAGCACCAGAGTTCTGCACTCCTCCGACATAAGAGGCGAAGAGGTAAAGAGAATTATCCCAGAATGTAGGTACTAGCTCCTTACCTGCTCCTTCTGTGCCCGCAGCGTAGACACGGACATCAATCCGTCCCTCCTTCTGACGTTCCGCTACCATCGTCTGACCAGCGCGAACAGCACTTACGTAGTCTGCGGCAGACACTCCCATATCTCTCAGAAGCTTGAAGTTATGAGCAAGGTGCGGCGCCAACGATAGCTTCTTTGAGATCAATCTCTTATCAGCAATCTCTGCGAATGTCGCTAGCTGATCCCCAGCTCGCTCATCGTACTCTCTCAAGGCTTCTGGCCCACCCATGTCTCGAGCAGCGCGTCTCAGAGACTCTGTATCCTCAGCGGACCTATCACGAATCTTCGCAGCCTCCTCTGAAGCATTCCGCGAATACTCAGCATCTTGAGTATACGCAGCCTCTAGATCGCGCTGAGCTTCGTAATCTTCCTTGAGCTCATCGATACGCTTCTGCATATCCTCGAGTCTCTTGCGCTCATCCTCAGTAGCGGCATCGCCGCCATTGAGGACACGTTCATTGATCTCCGTTATCAACGCATCACGCTCCTCGCGTGCTGTATCGTACTTCCTACGGAGTATTTCAGATGCCAAAGCCATTGGGATTTACCTCCTAATAAGTTGACTTAGCAATGGACTCTCCCTGGTCTCCTTGTGCTCACACTCCGTAGAGTAGGAGTTCTCGTTTCTTCTTCTTACCCATTCCGCCGCGAATGTCCACCCAACCGGCTGGATTAGCACCCGCATGAACCGCACTTATCTCGCCGCGGCTAAGCCACCATTCGGTGATTTCAACCGACGTGTAATCCTCATCCCACTCACTCTCTCTAATCCAGCCTCCTATTGACGTCTGATTAGAGGTACTTCCAGTTCGGAGTTTGTTGTGTAGGTCCGCCGCGTCACTCTCGACAAGAGACAACGACGCTACAAATCCTAATCCGAAGTCGTCCGTTCCGACCGCCATCCGCCCAGCCGTAGTCGTAGCTAACCCCAGACCTTCATGTGATCGGAGAAAGCTCATTTGAAGGCTTGGAAGAGCAAGTGAAGACTCGAAAGCCGAAGAGTTCATGTACTCCACATACGGCCCGAATGCGTCATAAAGAATGTACCCCACATCAAATACAGAACCATAGCCATGAACTGTATCCGGCCCCTCTACACTCTCGGCAAGAGAGTCCAGCAGAGGAGTAACCTTCATCTTTGCAGGCTTGTCCCCAGTAAGTACCTCACCCGTACCTACTCGAAATGCAGCCACGCCCTGACCGCCCCAAATGCGCTTACCTCCCGACTCTAGGCCGCGTTGAGTAATCAACTCCTCACGCGAAGAATTTGAGAGCTTCTTGAAACTGCGCGCTGCCTCGGCAAGAGGATCAGAGTGTTCCGAAGGGAGGGCTCGAATGTCTATCACGCATGGTAGTATAACACACTAGATATCGCTATACATTCCCCATTGTTTCTTGTACACTGCTGTCACTAGCGGACAATCTCTCCACGGACTAGGATCAGCGTTGAACAGCCAAACACTATGACCTATAGCAGATCCAGAAGTTCTCTGTGGACCCCACCACGGTAAATGCTGTTTCAGACAAACGATATAGTCCGCCACAGCATTGATTTCATCTACCCAAGTACTACCTCCAACATGAGGAGCTAAGAGACAAGCTTTATCTACATTGCAATGAACAAACTCAGCCAAGAGAGCACAAACAAACAACCTCAATCTTCCTCCAGAGAAAGGAGGATTCAGCCACACACATCCCGCCCAAGATCTATCTAATCCACTATCATTCTCGGAATAGAACAATTTCGCCTTTACTACCGTATTAGCTAAATCACATGAAGCTGGATCTAAATCTATCTCTCCCATAGACAAACGCGCAGCCTCAATAATCTCCCGAGGAGTGTACGCCTCGACATTAGGAGTAGGTCTGACCTCCGTGCCCTTCAGCCCATGCATTATCCCTAG
>JAPOVV010000091.1 GCA_026707945.1 Gammaproteobacteria bacterium
AGGCGACCGCCTTCTGAACATGACTGATGGTAGCGAAGCAGAAATCACAACTATTTTTGACGGCACGAATGTAAACACGCTTTATTATCAGACTTTGAGTGGCGGTGAAGATAATGCGTTAGAAGTTGGTGATAACATACGAATTGTTCCGCCAAACACTTCGCGTCATGTCCTCAACATTTCGCCTCCGCCACAAGAAACATCGGAGATGGGCGAAGAACCGCTTTCGATTTTCTATGCGCGGTCACATCCTAAAATCACACAAGAACTCATTGATAATGAGAACGATGAATTAGAGATAGATTTGGAGCTACAATCCACATTAGAAAATCGTGTCTGCTATTACGGAAGCCTTGCCCAACACGGAATAGAACATCAACAGACCCGTATGTTCCTTGCAGAAGGCAATGAGGAATACAAAAAAGCGCGTCCAAAAGGAAAGGAACGGGTGAGGGACGAAATAACGCTGTGGCGAAGAAGGGTTGGGAATCGTGCTTATAACTGGACAGTTTCTGGCGCAACAACATCAACGAGAGAACCGTTAAGAGATCGCAGGTTGCCATAAAAATTGAGATGGGGTATAATAATGGTACAAACAGTCGCAGAACAGTTCACCGGCGCAGTCGATTTGACCTACACTATGCGGAACAGTCACGAAGGTTTTTTTCGGCAAGCATGGGTCAAAATATCTGCTGTCCCTACGACATCTGAAAGCGTTGCAATAAATTACATCAACAATGATATTGCTGTTGAGTTAGAAAGCATAAATCCACAAACTCAGGGCGAAACGGATATTTTCTTCTTTTTCTCGCATGAAGTTGCTTTGGCAAAGAACGATAAAATCCAAATCACATTCCCAAACACTGATGGAAACACAGTCAATGTCGGAATAATGATTACCGATAGGGTGAATTAAAATGGCGATTTATGGAAGTGGTGGTGCTGCTGCTACTGGTGGCGTTACCCAAGCCCAACTAAATTCAGCACTCGCATTGAAAGCGGATCTATCTGCGCTCACCGCCCTCGACACTGAGGTTGACGCTATCGGTACGCCGATCTACCGCGACATCCTCGACGGCGAAATCACACCGACCGCTGCACGGCGCAAGAGTGTGCGGATCGACGAAAATGGCAACGAGTATGTCATCGAACCCGTACAGGTGCCCTCCACCGATGCGTCCGGTACATGGGCGAACTACTCGAACTCAAACTCCGAAGGCCCCCCCAACAACAATCCCTCTATCCGCGGCGCGATTGGCCAGTTCTACTACAACCCAAACTGGCATCACTGGTACGAATCCTTTTCAGAAGCGCCCTTCGTCCGGTGGGGATATGTGCAACCGTCACGCGCACTCGGTTCATCCGCCGTCTGGCTCGGCGAGTTAGACACCGACACCGACGCAAGCAACGCGATCACCTCGCACGACACGACCAAGACCTACTTATTCTACAATAATACCACCCGTACCGTCCGACAGCTGAACAATTCGACCTATACCGCACCCGTTGGACTCTCGACACAATATGTATGGACACGCATAGGCGCAGACGAAGCGGCACGCATCACGCGACTTGAGAACCAGACGCTTGCCCGTCACAACATCGAAATCGCTGATTTCCAGATAGACAACAACGGCTCACACACCGCAAGCATTGATATATCCGCGATCCGCTCGTTCCTGAGAGCGAACTCCTCCCGCGGGTATGCCGTGTTCCAGGTGGTCTACACCTACAACGCCAGTGTGAGCGGCGGTCAAGCCCGGTTGCGTATGCCACCGAACAATAGCATCGTCAATACCGGCTGGTTCAATATTCCGTCAGCGAACGACCAGAACCGCACCGATTCCTCCAGTTCCGCTGTCGCTAGCTCAAGCCTGCCATCCGACACGCTAGAAGTCGAGTTTGATCTCCGACAGAGAGCGAACGGCTCTAACGTCCTTTTCACGAACATCGAAGTCCGTATCACCATCGGTTTCCTGCCCACACGAGACCAAATCTTCACACTGATGGGCAGGAACCGCGATGACCGCCCCGCCGCGTTCTATAGCGCGTACCTCACCAACAATGCCATCACGCTCAGCCACTCCGGAGCTGGTAGC
>JAPOVV010000010.1 GCA_026707945.1 Gammaproteobacteria bacterium
GAGCGAATCGAGTGCTCCCTCGGCCGCGATCTGGCCTTGATGGATAATGACAACCCGATCGCAAACCATGTTCACTTCTGGAAGAATATGCGTGCTTAAAATTAGCGTGCGGTTGCCCTTGAGTTCTGAAATCAAGTTTCGGATTTCTACGATTTGAGCCGGATCAAGGCCTGAAGTAGGTTCATCGAGTATTAACACAGTCGGGTCGTTCACCATCGCCTGCGCCAAACCGACGCGCTGGCGGTATCCTTTTGACAGATTGCCGATTAAGCGGTCAACAACTTCTTCGAGTCCGCAACTTCCGACCACCCTTCGGATGCCCGCTTCTTTTTCCGCACCGCTCATGCCTTTCATAGAAGCTACAAAATTCAGATAGGCTCTTACAGTCATATCTCCGTACAGTGGATTGTTTTCTGGGAGGTACCCGAGATTTTTCTGCGCTTCCAATGGTGAATCTGAAACATTGACATCTGCCACCCAAGCTGAACCGGAGTTTGGCGGCATATAGCCCGTCAAGATGCGCATGGTCGTTGATTTCCCGGCGCCGTTGGGCCCGAGAAAACCCAGCACCTCTCCTTCTGCAACTTGAAAGGAAATTTCCTCCACCCCACGGAGGTTGCCGTAAAATTTTGTTAGGTTTTCAACACGTATCAACGAGGAACTCCCTAATAGAATCTATGCAAAATCATTCGTCAGCGTTGCGTCCAAGCCGTTCTTCTCTTCTGAGATATCAAGTTGACCGATTCGTTTTTGTGATTAAAAACATCCCGAAAGTTTCTGAGATGAATAAGGTTACTATTTAAAATCCTTTATTTATCAATATGTTGGCACTCGACCATCTCGAGTGCTAAGATAAAATAATCACTTGGCCACTTTTTGTCAACTATATACAAATACTTTTCTTCCGCTCCCGGGAGTGGCGGGGCTTTCGAGGCCGTCAACCCTTCGTCTTTAAATCGCCTCGGATGGCCGCTTTCGTCAAAATAGCAGGAACATTCAGTATGGACGGACCATCTAGTCGCAGCGATATTTCTATGTCTGTTCCTTTGCTCAAGATGTGCTCCCTCTCCCCATCAAAGGCCAGCACGCGATCGTCAGGCGCTCGATAGTGAACACTTTCTCCTACATTGATTGTTTCAGGTTCCTCCACGCGTGCGGAAGCAATCTGCCCGGGTCCGATAGGAGAAAGGATGAGACGTTTGCTTTTCCTGTTCGCTCCCAACTTCAACCACAGCCCCACGGCTTCGTTTTCATCAATCGGGCGCAAACTCGCGCCTAATGAAGAAAGCCCCAAACGCCCGGGCTCGCTCCTTGTCAGAGCCAGTGAGTCCACGCGCTCTATATCCCAGATTGCACGCGCTCCATAGAATGATTCCTTGATGATAGCGATATCAACCAAGGCGCTTTCGGGCCCGTCATCAAGGTTCACATGGAGTTGTTTCGTCACCTTCTTCTCGCTTCCATATACTCTTGGGTGAAGGGCATATAATGCTGCGGCCATACCGGCCACAGTACCTTCCCACGGAAAGGGAAAGGCATTGTTCGTTCCAGTTGACAAGGGAATCATGGGAATTTTGCTGCATCCTTTGGCGACAGCACGACAAGTACCGTCGCCTCCGAGCACGACAATGCACCGAACGCCGAATTCATCTAGTTTGCGAGCCGCTTTGGTAGAATCAGCCGTTTCTCCCCTGGCATCCACTTCAAAGAGTTTTACTTTCGAGTTTCTGTCCTCATGACGAAAACCCTCCACTGCGACAGCGCCCAAGGATCCGAGATCGTTGAAAATCAGGATATTATCCAGATTCATCGCAGCAAGACCCGCCATCACGCGGCGAAGCATCAAAACCTTTTCGTTATTGCTGAAAGAACTTGCCAGCGCCACCAACCTGCGGATGTCTTTGCCCGATTGCGGGTTGGCTATGATTCCGACACTAGCCACCTCTTCTCCTTTACTTTTTGCCAAGAAAGAATTTCTGGATTCCTGTAGAATCAAGATTACATCGAATCAATGAAAAGGGCGAAGCATCACACACATTACATTTCTCTGCTCGATGAGTAACTCGCGATATGCAATCAAAACACCAAAGAT
>JAPOVV010000107.1 GCA_026707945.1 Gammaproteobacteria bacterium
GATCGCCGTCGTCGAAGAAGGAGACCCTCCTGCCGTAGAACAATCTGAGCAAACAAGCGATCAACCTGTAGACACTGAACAGAAAGAGATCGCTGCCGCTCCTTCGGCTCGGAAACTAGCCATAGAAAACAGCGTTGATTTGGCGTCAGTCCGCGGTTCTGGTCGTGGTGGGATGATTACCAAAGGCGATGTAGAAGCCGCGATTGCTTCCCGCACTGTTCGTGTAGAAGCAAAGACAGGAAGGGCGAAAGCTCCGGATACAGAAATCGAGGAACCATCAGCGGACACCGGGGAACGAGTCGAACGTCGCGTACCAATGACGAGATTACGCGCGACGATCGCGAATCGATTGGTCGAAGCCCAACAAACTGCCGCGATGCTCACGACTTTCAATGAAGCGGACATGGCTCCAATTATTCGTATGCGCAAGCAATACCAAGAAGAGTTTCAGCGTACGCACAACGGGACGAGATTGGGCTTCATGAGCTTTTTCGTTCGAGCTTCCGTAGAAGCACTCAAGCGATTTCCGTTAGTAAATGCGTCTATCGACGGTTCCGACATCGTCTATCACGGCTTTTATGACATAGGCGTTGCAGTGAGCACCGAACGCGGCCTGGTCGTACCAGTCGTGCGAGATGCCGATGCTTTAGGACTTGCTCAAATCGAAGACCAAATAGTGGAGTTCGGACAGAAAGCTCAAGACGGCAAATTGGCCATTGAAGATATGCAAGGTGGAACGTTCACTATTTCCAATGGCGGTGTTTTCGGTTCGCTCATGTCGACACCAATATTGAATCCCCCGCAAACTGCGATTTTGGGAATGCATAAGATTCAGGAACGACCGGTGGTTGTGGACGGCAGTGTCGAGATCCGACCTATGATGTATTTAGCGCTGTCTTACGATCATCGGCTTATTGACGGTTCTGAGGCCGTGCGATTTTTGGTTGCGATTAAAGGAATGCTGGAAGATCCAGCGCGTATTTTGCTGGAACTTTAGGGAGAAAAGAAATGAGTCGTGAAGCTGATATCGTCGTAATCGGTGCAGGTCCGGCCGGTTATGCTGCTGCGATTCGTAGCGCGCAACTCGGTCACGCAGTCATTTGTATTGACAAGTCGATTGATCGTAACGGTCAACCTACATTAGGCGGAACCTGTTTAAATTGGGGATGTATTCCTTCGAAAGCGCTTCTCGATGTGTCCTATACATTTACGCGAATGACCGAATTTCAAAAGATGGGAATTTCTGTAGAAGACCACCAAATAGACATTTCTAAGATGCTAACGTACAAGAACTCTATTGTGGACAAGCTGACATCGGGAATTGACGTCTTATTCAAAGGAAACGAAGTAACCTTCTTACCGGGTACGGGACAACTTGGTAGCGGTCGTGAGGTGACTTACACAAGCCACGACGGATCGCAAGAAACAATCACTGCGAATCATGTCATTTTGGCTCCCGGATCCACACCGATCGACATTCCAGCGGCAAGAATCGACCACGAATTGATCGTGGATTCCACCGACGCGCTGGAATTTGAAGAAGTACCGAAACGTCTGGGTGTCATCGGAGCCGGTATTGTCGGATTAGAGCTTGGTAGTGTTTGGAACCGATTTGGCTCAGAAGTTGTGATCTTAGAGGCACTTGAGGACTTTCTGCCTATGGCGGACCGACGTGCCGCGCGTGAGGCTTTGAAGATCTTCAAGAAACAAGGCTTAGACGTACGTCTGGGCGCGAGAGTAGTGTCGTCAACTGTAGAAGACGGGGTGGTAAAGGTAGCGTACCAGCTCAAGGGTGAAGACCTGGTACTTGAATGCGATAAGCTAATTGTTGCAGTGGGTCGCAGACCGTATACCGAGGATTTGCTGAGCCAAGAATGTGTAGTCAATATCGATGAACGTGGATTTTTATTTGTTAATGACCTATGTTTGACGGATGCACCCGACGTATACGCAGTCGGAGATGTTGTGCGTGGTCCGATGTTAGCGCATAAAGGTATGGAAGAAGGAGTAATGGTTGCCGAAAGAATTGCCGGACACAAACCAATTGTTAACTATGAAACTGTGCCTTCTGTGATTTACACGCATCCGGAG
>JAPOVV010000060.1 GCA_026707945.1 Gammaproteobacteria bacterium
AGGAAGAAACGGTTGGGGTGTGTTCCGACAAGTCCGGCCCGATCGAGTTAGTGGATGTGCGAGAGGGCCCTAAGACAGCCTATGACTGGATCCTGTCTGTCCTAGAGAGGAATACGGATATTCAGGAGGTAGCGATGGCGAACAACAACACACTCCTAAGAACTGGAGAACGTCTAACTATCGCGGGGTATCCAGTACGGTGGTATGACACGAAGGAGATGCATAAAGCTGCTAGTCGCTTCTGGGAGGCTATACACTCTGAGCCGCAGCGAGTCGCGGTGCGGTACAACCCGATACTGAACTCCGCTAATAAGGGAGCATTCCGGTGGGCTTTGTCGGGTGGCGGATGGGTATTTATGAGACAGACTGAGGAGGAGTTTGTGTCCCCATTGATCGCCGCTACTATGGCGTATAATACGGCCGTACGTCCGGGTGAGCAGGTAGCTCCTGGGCAGAAAGAATCATACGACGACATGTGGGATAGGCTGACCGGTGGAGTGTAAGCATATTGTCCATTTCTCAGGGGGAGCTGGGTCATATGTCGCGGCCCAACGGGTGATAGAGAAGGTCGGAGCAGAAGACACTTTGTTGCTAACTACGAATACTCTCTCAGAGGATGACTTATGGGAGAAGTTTGTTCGGGATGCAGCGTCCGATTTAGGAGCTGAATTGGTTATGTTGACCCATGGCTTGGATGTATGGGATTTGGCTATTCAACAACGCTTCATCCCCGATGATCGTGCCCCTTTCTGTAGTCGAATTCTGAAGGCGGAGCTGTCCGCTAAATGGATAGGGGAGCGGTATGAGCTTGATCAGGCAGTGCAGTATTTCGGTATAGACTGGACTGAAGAGCATAGGGTCGCTGGTATAGTGCGGAATATCCATCCTTATTCGTGTGATTTCCCATTGTTATGGGAGCCGATGATAGATAAAGCAGCGTGTCTCGCTGCTGTAGAAGGGTACAACATACCAGCATATAGGCAAGGTATGCCCCATAACAATTGTCTAAAGTATGGATGTGTCCGCGGCGGGTTGAAGTACTGGAAGTTGCTACTAGAGACTCGGCCTAAGTCGTATAATCGAGCTGTGTTGAGAGAGCAAGAGTTTCGTAACAAGGTTAGGGATTCTACTCTGCTACGGAGGCGTGGTGTGCCGGTGACCCTAGACCAGTACAGAGATGATCTAACGCGAGAGGGACTAAGTGACGAAGAGGAGGACGACTATGGCGCATGTAGTTGTATGGGTGAATGAGCATTAGAACCTTCCTCTTCGGAGACACTCGCGGACTGCTTCCGACGAATACTCCTATCTCCGGCACTGTCCCTATCCAGCATGTCAACTCTGCGGGCAGTGAGCCTATCCTCAAGCTCCCGATAGTGCGGAAGTGTCTTGGGTATATTGCTGACGCAATCAACAAAGCTGAGCCTGAGATAGTAGACCTCGATGGGAATGTACTCGCGACTAGGACTCGACTACCTGGCTGGATGAAGCAGCCGACGCCTGAGTTTGTTATGGAGGAGGTAATCCAGCAGGCTGTCTGGTCTTTGTTCGTCAACGGATACTTACGGATGCTGGGCCTTGTCGGGCCTACGGGCAGACCGGCCTGGGTCTATGTAGGAGTGTCTCCGATTACTTCTATGCTTCTTGAGACTGGGCAGATTCTGTACGTGTATACGCCTGACTTTGGCGAGATAGACACTCTTGTAGCTAACAGAGTCTCATACCGGAGAAGGTTCGCCGCGCCGGCTCCTTCTCGCGGTCTAGGGGAGATGGACCCAGCTCGGACACTCCTAAATACCGCGTTGCACGCTCAGGACGTTCTGGACATGCATTTTGTATCTAACATGATGATTGATCTAGTGTTCTCGCATGATGGAGAGTTTGTTCAGGGCGCTGGAGCTAACTTGGTCGAGCAGCTAGCTAAGAGACACGCCGGGCCAAATCGGTCGTGGCGTCCCTTAGTGACGGACAGAAAGTGGAAGGTAGATCGGCTAAAGGCCTCTAATCAGGCTAGTCAGATGATGGAGCTTTATGGTATGGTCAATACCATGCTATCCACTCCAGCGTTCGGGATAGATCCGCTACTGTTCT
>JAPOVV010000011.1 GCA_026707945.1 Gammaproteobacteria bacterium
TGAAACGTAAGGGGTTTAAAGAAAAGAGGGCATAAGGGCGTTTATCATCACTTTTCTAAAAAGCACTTAAACAGATACTTAAATGAGTTTGCTTTCAGACTTGATAAAGGAAATTGTGAGGTTGATACAATTAACAGAGTTAAGTCCTTAGTCCAAAATTCAAATAAAAAACGATTAACCTATAAAGTTTTGACAAAGTGAAAGCCGATACTCAGCTTGTGAATGCAAGCAAACTTAATCGGACTATTTTTATAAGAGACAACTTAGAAGTCTTAAGATGTTTAGAGGACAAGTCTGTTGATCTTGTGTATCTTGATCCGCCTTTTAATTCTAACAGGAATTATGGCAGTCCTATCGGCTCAAAAGAGGCGGGCTTTCACTTTAAAGACATGTGGTATTTATCAGACACGGATGACGCTTGGTGGGGGGAGCTAGCTAATAAAAATCAAAAGCTTTACTCAATTCTTAGAGCTATAGGTCTTGTGAATGGGGATAAGGACAAGTCTTATTTAATTTATATGACAATGAGACTTATTGAAATGCATAGGATTTTAAAAGATACAGGCTCAATTTATTTGCATTGTGATCAAGTTATGTCTCATAGCCTTAAGATTATTATGGATGCTATTTTTAATAAAAAGAAATTTTTAAATGAAATAGTTTGGTGCTATGACGGAATGCAGTCACCAAGCAATAAAAAGTTTTCAACAAAAAACGATATTATTTTAAGGTATTGTAAAGACATAAAAAAAGTTTTTGTTAATAAAGAAGGTCTTTATTATGAAAAAGAAATAGAAAAAGAAAGCCTTAAAGATTATCAAAAGTATAGGTTCATGACACTTTAAGCGGGTTATTTCTGCACATTTTTAATAATAACAAATATAAATTATCTTGTCTATGATTAAATCTAAACTCACATTCTTTAAGATGTAAATAAAAAGTTCTTTTATCCATTCCTCTAAATTTATAAAGTCTTACTTTCGCTATTCCCCAAAAATTCTCAATCCCATTGATATGATTCTTAACCCTCTTTTCTTTTTTAGCAAATTCATTTTTTCCATGATGAACCCTATAATGCTTTTTATAACCCATATCTACTAAACCATCATAAGTCCTAAAACCATCTGTAAAAACTCTAACCTTCTTACTGATTTTTGAGCTTATAAGAGGCAAAATCTGTGTTTTTGAACAATTCTTTATAACCTGAGTATAAACATTCCCTTTTCTTTTTTTTAATCCAAATACAATAGTTTTACCAAAAGCTCCTCTTCCTCTTTTTCCTCTAACCCTTCTGGCTCCAAAATAACTCTCGTCCATCTCTATTTCTCCTTTTTCAAATGGACTTTCTTTTTCACACTCTTCTGACATTCTTATTCTCACTTGTTTTATGACCCTATTAACACAATTTCTACTTACTCCAGAAAATAAGGCTATCTGTTGAGCTGTTAAATCGGCTGAAAATAACTTGATTATTTCACGAAATTTCTTCTCTGTGATTCGGGAACGAATAAAATACCTGTTTTTCCTAGTCATTTTAACACTTTAATACCTATCATAGATAGCTTAAAGTGTCATGAACCAATTTCTTTTATCTGGACAGAAATAAAGCTTTATATTAAGAAGAATTTTATATGAAGCTGGGAGTTGTAGGAGCCACAGGACTTGTAGGTCAAAGCTTTTTAAGTTTGTTGGAGAAAGAAAAAAACTTTCCAATAAAAGAACTAAGGCTATTTTCCTCCAGATCTAAACCCTGCTTTTTTTTAGAGCAAAAAATTCAAACTCAGCCTTTGAATCCAACAGCTTTTAAAGATTTGGATATTTGCTTTTTTTCTGCTGGCGCGGATGTCAGTCTCAAATGGGCGCCTCTAGCCGTAGAACAAGGAGCGATTGTAATTGATAATTCTTCCGCTTTTCGCTCTGATTCTGATAAACTGTTGATAGTTCCCGAAGTGAACTCTCATCTTTTAAATTACAAGCCACAAATCATTTCAAACCCCAATTGCTCTACCATTCAATTGGTAGTTATATTGGAGGCTATAGAAAAAGCTTTTGGTTTGGATTCCGTCCATGTTGTCAGTTTGCA
>JAPOVV010000040.1:0-1138 GCA_026707945.1 Gammaproteobacteria bacterium
GTAGTGTCCATCAGTGGTGCCTTCGGCCAAGTTACTGGATCGGAAAAGTCTGTTACTCGTATCCTTGACGTGGACATTCGGGTGGGAGACTACTTTGTAGACAACACTCATCCTGTGAACGTCCCCTTTGGTGGCCTTGGAGACATATTGGACTTAGGGCTTCCGTCGGTGATTCCCGTCGACGATCCGGAAGCTTTACGCACGGTACTTTGGTCACATACAGACAAAAAGTACAAGCAAGCGGTCACACAGCTTACCAACGTGCAGTCAATATTACAAGCACAGGTCGAAAAAGACGACCAATCAGGCGATTTTTCGCAAACTCCCACAGAGACCTACGCGGAAGAAACGAAAGATCTTATAGTGGATGAAGATTTGCTGAAACGAAAAATTAGACTCTATACCCAATTCTTCTCCGATGTGGATCACATCCGTAGAAATAGTGCGACGATTTCTACTGACATTGAGACTCGTTGGTTTGTAAATTCAGAAGGAACTAAGATTAAAGTTTCACATCCCTACTTTCGTTTGATCATTTCAGCCTCGACGAAAGCTGATGATGGAATGGTACTTAGTAAGTCGCTAACGTTTGAAGGAACTTCACAGGAATCGCTTCTCCAAGACACACAAATAGTTACCGAAGTACAAACGTTGATAGCAGACTTGAAAGCACTACGCGAAGCCCCTTTAGCCGAACCTTATACAGGACCCGCAATTTTGTATGGAAGGGCAACTGGCGTATTTTTCCATGAGGTTCTTGGGCATCGATTGGAAGGACACAGACTGAAAGACGACGATGATGGTCAAACGTTCCTCAAGGCAGTGAATACTCAAATTCTTCCCGAGTCTATTTCAGTTGTGTTCGACCCAACGGTCGAAAAATTTGGCGACACTCCGCTGCTTGGAACATATAAGTATGACAACCAAGGAGTTAAAGGAAGACGTGTAGTGATCGTCGACCGCGGTGTACTTAAAGGGTTCCTAATGTCTCGACGACCTCTTGAAGGCTTTCCCACGTCTAACGGGCACGGACGAAAGAACGCTGGATATTTAGCGATTGCTCGGCAGTCGAATATGTTTGTTGAAGTGGAAAATCCAGTCTCCTATGAAACATTGAAGACAATGTTCATAGAGCGCG
>JAPOVV010000040.1:1148-1683 GCA_026707945.1 Gammaproteobacteria bacterium
AGAAGATAAACCATATGGGTTGATTTTTCACGATATTCAAGGCGGATTTACTACCACTGGGAGAACCATACCAAACGCGTTCAATGTTACGCCGGTGTTGGTTTACAAGATATACCCAGATGGGAAGACAGAAGTCATCCGGGGGGCCGATTTAATTGGTACTCCATTGACGACTTTTAGTCGAGTGGAACAGGGAGCAGACGACTACGCGGTGTTCAACGGCATGTGTGGTGCAGAATCTGGGTGGGTACCAGTATCTACGGTAGCTCCATCGCTTCTTGTGTCTCAAGTAGAAGTACAAAAGTCTGGTACTTCAAGGGATATTCCGCCAATTCTACCATCCCCGGTACGACCGCCCGCAGACCGAAGCATTCATACTCACTAAGAACGGACAATTAGATAAATGAACTACGTACAAAAACTCTTCCCACTTGTCGCACTTACTTTAACTGTAGGCCTACAAGGACAGGCAAGCAAGGATGCGGATGATGTGTTGATTCGAGCGCTTACAGATGAAATGGAGAGTTCATTGACA
>JAPOVV010000040.1:1693-2057 GCA_026707945.1 Gammaproteobacteria bacterium
CATTGACAGAATTGCAAATTGATGATGAACCACCACCGTACTTCTTGGCCTACGCCGTCGATGAGGTGTCCATGAGTGCCGTGCAGTCCATTCTTGGAGGCACTGCCGATACAAGCCAAACTACGAGTCGAAATTTGTCAGTCAATGTAAGGGTTGGAGATCGTGAACTTGATAACACGAATTTTGAAGGAAGTGGTGGGGGTATGTTTGGAGGGCTCTTGGGCGGCCTGATGGGAGGCGGCGGTTCCTTCCCATTAACCGACTCTTACGATGAATTGCGGCGTGTTATATGGATGAGTACCGATGCAGCTTATAAAGAGGCTGTTAGTTCATTGGCGGCGAAGAAAACAGCACTCGAACAACA
>JAPOVV010000108.1 GCA_026707945.1 Gammaproteobacteria bacterium
CTGCAAACAAAGGCCGAGTAGGGGCAAATGCGATTTTAGGGATTTCCATGGCGGCGGCGAAGGCGGCTGCCGATGCGCATGGCCTCCCTCTATATCGCTATCTCGGCGGGGCGGATGCCCATACCCTTCCGGTTCCTATGATGAACATCCTAAACGGAGGGGCGCATTCGGATAACTGCGTGGATTTTCAGGAATTCATGATCATGCCTGTCGGGGCAAAGAACTTTCCAGATGCCTTAAGAATGGGTGTTGAGATTTTTCACCAACTGAAAGTGGTTCTGAAAGACCGGGGTTACAGCACGGCAGTTGGGGATGAGGGTGGTTTCGCCCCTGATTTGCGGGATAACGAGGAAGCCGTTGAAACGATTCTCGAAGCCATCGTGAAGGCGGGCTATCAACCGGAAAACGATGTGCTCATCGCTCTCGATCCGGCATCTAGTGAGCTTTTTGAAAAGGGGAAATATGTGTTCCGCTGGTCGGACAAAAGCCAGAAAACGCCTGAGCAAATGGTCGTGCTCTATGAGAACTGGGTACGTCAATATCCAATCATCTCTATTGAAGATGGTTGCGCCGAAGATGACTGGAAGGGGTGGGCTGCCTTGACCGAAGCAATAGGCGATAGAGTGCAACTTGTGGGCGATGATGTTTTCGTCACGAATGCAGGGATACTCTCTAAGGGTATTGCAGAGGGAGTGGCCAACAGCATCCTGATTAAAGTGAACCAGATTGGTACTTTGACGGAGACTTTCGAAACTATCCAGATGGCGACGCAAGCTGGTTATTCATCCGTAGTTTCCCATCGTTCCGGCGGGACTGAGGATACGACAATTGCAGATTTGGCGATTGCCACTAACGCGGGCCAGATAAAAACGGGTTCCGCCAGTCGCTCGGATCGGCTAGCAAAATACAATCAACTGCTTCGGATCAACGAAGAGTTGGGAGATGCGGCTGTTTACCCTGGACGCGATGCCTTTTTCAACATTCGGAGGAATCGGTAGCGTACCGTATGTCATTCTGACAATATTGATTATTTTAGAAATGAGAGGATGTCGCGTTTTAGAATCGATCGTCGTTTCCAAATTGAATCGATGAGGATTTACTTAGATAAATAAATGTGCACGAGGCCGGATTGATCGGCGAAAGCGATGTCGTCTTTCGCGTCTTGGTTGAAATCTGCGGTGAGTATGTTGGAACGAACGGGTGAAGGAATAGGCCTCGTCCATCTGAAATGCCAGCGATTTCCGAAGAGTGCTAGCCCGCTCAAATGCTGCCGGCCGACTTCTTGCATCACAACTTCCGCAACTCCTCGGCGTCTTAGCAAAGTGAATTCCCAAAGGTTACGTGAACCAACCGAATGCGTGGTGAAACCAGCCATACGAGCTCGCTCGCGGAGTCGTTTTCCACTAAGCCTTAGTGCCAGCAAGAAGCCTGCCATATGTGGCGTTTCTACAGCTAGAACTTTCGGAGCACTGCCATCTATATTAAATGCGCCCAATAGATGCGACCAGCGATTTCCTTGCCCGATTGCGTCACCTCGGGCTTTTAGCGCAAGTTTATTATTCCTCATGCCTAAAACTAGATGAGTCGCTCCACGGTCGTAGTCACTTTTGGTGACTAGAATTTCCTGTTTCCCGTCTTTGTCCAAGTCCGAGACTAGGGTGCCAATGGCTTCGAAAACACCATTCTTGCCTGCGGTGTATTTGGTCATGAGTTGGAGAGATTTTTGGTTGAGGCGATATGCGTGAATTTCTGTTGGCTCGATGTCATCGCCGAGTATGGCGTTTTTATAAAGTCTGGAAGGTACAGCGGGCACTATCAGTTCTTTTCTTCCATCTCCGTCCAGATCCGCTGTTGTTAAGACAGCGTCTGGCAACACTCTTGCCGTTTTCGCTTTAATGAGTTGAGTTTGGAGCCATTTGCCCTCTTTTTTCTGGAATAAAAGTAAGGAGCCATCGACGCCGACCATTGCCACGTCATCTCTATCCAATACGGCGGGTTTTGATAGAATTGAAGGGCGGATGCTTGGCCAGACGAACAACCAACGCCGTTCGATGGTG
>JAPOVV010000088.1 GCA_026707945.1 Gammaproteobacteria bacterium
GAAGGCAGCGGTCGCTGCCTTCGCTGGTATAGCTGCTTCTTCTGTTGCTGAGTTCAGCAAGCTCGACAAGGGAGTTCGTGAAGTTGCTACCCTGATTGGGGACGCTACAGACAGCCAGATAAAGGCTCTACAGACTGACATTAGGCTTGTCGCGACAGAGTATGGACAGGCTGGAACTGACGTAGCTAAAGCGTTCTACGACTCACTGTCGGCTGGTGTTGCCGATCCAACGAATGTCCGCGACTTCGCGAATGTCGCGGCTAAGTTTGCTACTGCCGGTGCTACAGAGATAGGCGCTGGGGTAGACCTTCTCTCTAGTGCGCTAAACGCGTTCAAGATAGACACAGCAGATGCGATGAGAGTGTCTGATGTGTTCTTCGGAACGGTCAAGGCTGGTAAGACAACGGTCGAAGAAATCGCTGCTAGTTTCTCAGACATAGGTCCGGCTGCTGCTGCTGCTGGTGTGTCTATCGAGGATGTCTCGGGATGGCTAGCTCAGCTAACTCTGTCTGGTACTCCGACAGAGCAAGCAACTACTCAGATCAAGGGTGCGCTAGCTGCTTTGTCAAAGGAAGGTACAAAGCTCAGTAACAACTTCAAAGAGATAGCGGGCAAGAATTTCCGGCAGTTTATTGCGGAAGGCGGAAGTCTCGAAGAGGCTATGGCCTTGATTCAGCAACAGGCTACTAATACCGGCAAAGGTATGTTTGAGATGACGGGCAACATTCGAGCCGCTCAGGCTCTGCTCGGAGTCACAGGAGATAACGCTGAACGATTTAGTAAGACACTCGGCCTAGTCTCGGATTCAGCTGGCGCGACAGATACCGCGTTCGGAGTAATGAATAAGTCGCTAGACATGCAGATGAGGCGTTTCAAGGCTGCCGTTACGGACATTCAATACACTATCGGAGAGGCTTTGTTGCCGGTAGTGATACCAACTTTAGAGAGACTAACGGTTGCTTTACCTGCTATGTTGGATGGTATAAGTCGTGGGTTTGATGTAGCAAGTACGGCCGCTAGTAACTTCCTTCTTCCCTATGCGAGAGTGATAAATGTTGTAGAGCTAGTCATCTCTCGGATCCATGATTTATATACTCAGTTCGGAGGATTCCGTCGAGTAGTAAACGATGTGCGAGACGCCGCGTTGTATGTGTGGGAAGGCTTGTTTGAGCTAGGTTCGGGAGTTCAGCAAGTCGTTATTCCAGCTATTACGATTCTAGGTACTGTTGCTATAGCAGCGTTGATTCCGAAGTTGATCGCGTTGAAGACACTTATAGTTGCTAAGGCAGTTGCTCTTGGGGCTTTACTTGCTCCGGTCCATTTAGTAATCGCGGGTATAGCAGCTCTCTCGGCTGGCTTGGTCTTTGCCTATCTCAAATTCGATACGTTTCGAGAGATTGTGAATACTGTAGGACGCGCTATTAGGGATGGGCTAGTGTGGGCATTTGAGAAAGTTGTCGCGTTTATTCGAGATCCATTGATACCTACCGTTCAGGCTATAGCTGATATTCTGTGGGGGAAGGCAGTTGAAGCGTTTCAGGCTGTTGCGAATGTAGTCACTACGGTCGTCATGCCCGTACTCCATACGTTGAGGGACAACGCTATATCGATATTCGGGAGTATGGTATCTGCTGTGAAAGACTGGGGCGCTACTAACTCGGAGCAAGGTACGATAACTGCCTCTGTTTGGGATACTGTGAGAGAACGGATAAAGAGGGCTGTTGACTTTGTAGTCACTCTTTGGCGGACCAACTTTATGCCGGCTATTAGAGCTGTCGGCACTGTTGTGAAGACGGTAGCTGAGGGAATAGTGTGGGCTTTCGACACTCTAATTAGACCAGCTCTACGCGTTCTAGTTGAGGCATTTAGACTTGGCTTTGAGGTCATACGGACAGTTATCGAGCTAGTCGTGTGGCCATTGATAAAGTTGTTCGCGGAGTATTTGAAGGACACACTTGAGCCTCTTGTAAAGCTAGTTGCTAAAGCAATAGCGTGGGCTTGGGAGAATGTTGTTCAGCCTGCTATCCAGGCAGCGTGGAAGGTCATAAAGCC
>JAPOVV010000073.1:0-898 GCA_026707945.1 Gammaproteobacteria bacterium
AGGTCCCATTCGCGGTCAGCGTTTCGAGCACAGCATTGAGGTTGGGGTCATCTTCACGTACTCTAAAGATTCCCTTACCGCCCATTCCATCTAGTTGCTTGAATACAACATCCCTGTGCTCAAAGTAAAAGTCCTTTAACGATGCTAAATCTTGAGCGACAACCATGGGTGGAGTGAACTCGGGAAAATGCGTCGCGTAGAACTTCTCATTGAAGTCCCTAAGACTCGACGGTTTATTTACCACCAACACACCTTGAGCTTCAACGCGATCGAGCATATAGGTTGTGTAAATGTAATTCATGTCAAACGGCGGGTCTTTGCGCATGAATACCGCGTGAAAGGATGCCAGTGTGCGTTTTTGTTTGTCTCCCTTGAAGCAATACCAGGGTTCGTCACAGAGTACTGAAGGATCAAGGTGTTCAAGAAATTCATGATGCATGTCTAAGGGGGTAGCGAAAGCGAACACTTCGCTGTTCTCCCAATAAAGATCGCGTTGTTCCATGACCCAGACCTTCCAATTCCGACGTATCGCAGCACGAAACATCGCGATCGTCGAATCTTTGGCGACGTTGAGAGAGGGGATCGGATCAGCTATAAAAGCGATTTCGGTCATGATTTGATTGTAGACGAGAAGTTGGAAATTGGGTGCAACCTCCGAGAAACCGAGTCTGCAGCCGAACTACTGGAACTATTAGCATAAAATCGAGTCTATCGAGGAGTGTTCTTGTTTGTGAGCGTGCTAGTGTTGCGAGTGGTCTCGGATCACGAGGGATTCTCATGAGTGAATCGACATCAAATTCTTATCTACTAAAGGGAAATTGAAATGAAAAAATTTTCGGCCATCAACGGCTTTGTAGTTGTCGCCCTCTTTATTTCCGGTCAGCTCTTCGCTGAGCAA
>JAPOVV010000073.1:908-2071 GCA_026707945.1 Gammaproteobacteria bacterium
TTCGCTGAGAAACAAATAGAGCTTGACACCAAAGCTGTGAAAACTCAGACTGCTAAGGAGGTGAACGCGCTTTCCAGCCCCAAGGAGAAAGGACGCGACTATCTAGCGTTTGTATCTGCTGGCTTCACGCACTTTCGAGAGAATATCGATGCGTCCGTTGGTGAGGGTGCACACATTCGATTTGCCGGGGGTGCTCAGTACAACAAGTGGTTTGGGCTCGAGTGTTATGGGGAAATAACCCCAGCCATCGCACCGGGGACAGTACTTGATGACCTGAAGAAGAACATAAACCAAAGAATATTGAGGTCGTCGATATCGACTCGAAGTAACACATATGTCGGTGTCGTAGGGAAGTTCTCTTTTGAACTTATGCGTGATGTGTCTTTTTTTGCGAAAGTTGGTGTTGCCAAATATGAAGCGCATCAAATTACCGCTGAACTAACGTTGGATGATCCCGCAGACAACGTGCTGTTCAGGTACGTGAGACTTGTCGGAGGGGCTGAGGGTTATACCCCAGTAGCTTCGATTGGTTATGAAGTTCCCATTCCTTATCGAGACAGCAAGAAGACCTCAGCCGAGGTGAGTTTAACGCAAATGTTTGACGATAAAGTAAGACACTTGTCGTTGAACGCATCATTGAAGTACACTTTCTAAAGCCTATCTGAGACAATAGAAATACGGGTTCGACCACCTGTCCACCAGCTTCCCACAACTGCTCAGCAGGTTCACTCGACCGAGCGTCTAAGAGCCTTTGCTGTCAGTCAGAAAGCTCTGAACAGTGAGGATTCTGAATCTGTCTTCAGTAGTTTGCTTTTTTTGCTCGCTCGGTCAATGCGAAATTCGCTTCATTCGTTGTATCATTAGAGCATCTCGTTATTGAAATTTTCTCGTTATTGAAGTTTTGTTAATTCAAGGAGTACTGAAGTGAAGAAATTTTTAACCCTAAGAGTCTTGATAGCTACTCTTGCATTCGTCGTTGCCAGCCAAGCCTTCTGCGAGGAGGAGAAAGCCGCGAATGCCGAAGCGAATGAAGACACAGTCGCCGTAGAGAAGAAAGGGAAAACCACTACGGAGGAGAAAGAGCGAGATTACGACTTTTATATATCAATAAGCTCTTCAAATTTTCGAGAAGACATTAGCACCGCGTTCGGTAGCAGTGAGAT
>JAPOVV010000111.1 GCA_026707945.1 Gammaproteobacteria bacterium
GGATTGGAACGGCAATTGTTTGGACAAGGGTTGCCTGGATGCCTCACTCAAAGCCTCCACCACCATCCCCATGCTGTGGTCACACAACGATGCGGATGTAATCGGTGAGTGGGAGATTGAGCTGAAGAATGGTGACACCCTGATGGGTGAGGGGCCAATCTTCTCCGAAATCAGCCGAGGTGTCGAGGCGGTTTCCCTTATCAAAAGGGAAGCTGTGAAAGGCATCAGCATTGGTGGCTGGATTGAAAACTGGACCTATGACGAAGATGATGACGTGATGCGGATCAGTGAGCTTCGGCTCATGGAAGCATCCATCGTTCTCAATCCAGCAGACGAGAATGCACAGATAGACGAGCTCCGAAACAAGATGGTGCGAGCTCACAAGGAGAAGTCCGAGAAGGAGGACCCTGAAGTGAAGGATGATCCCAAAGAGGTGGTGGTGCCCGACAAGGCGATGGTTGCCAAGGTAACACGACTACAGAGAGCCTTTGATGACTACAAGGCAGATGCTGGCACCAAGATCCGAAAGCTTGAATCTCGGATCAAGGAGCTGATCGAGAAGGCCGAGGAGGCGTCAGGTATTGACCGCACTAGTCCTTTGTTTGCTCGCACGGCGCATGACATTAAGTGGAAGGCTGAGCGAGACGAGCAAGGTGGGGTCTCATTCGAGCTGCCACTTGACCATCGCATGATGGTGAGAGCGGTAACTTCCATTGATAGCACCCCTGGTGCTGCAGAGGGTCATGCACCGGTTTGGTTTGAGCCTCTCAACATGAATCCGTTTAGACCATACTGCTTCATGAATCGCATGACGGCACCATCGGCACAAGTGCCGAAAGGGGAGCTCGGCACCTTTGCTGCGAGGTCGACACACGGCAGCAGGACGTATTCTGGCAGCTTGACAGAGAAGCAGATTCAAGCCAACAATGCCGAGCTAGCAGCTCAATTCACGGAAGAATCTTTTGATGATGTCATGGGTCTTGATGCGTTCATTGCGATGGCGATGGTGCAAGAGTGGACGCAATACGAAGGCACCATAACGTATGACGCAATCAAGACATCGGCTGTAGCCAATTCGGGTCATAGCACACCAGGTGCTCTGGCAGATGCGGTTCAGTTTGTTAAGACCGATGTGGATACGACAGCCACCACAGCCTTGACTACGGCACTGGCGGATGATCGATTGAATGCTCTATACAAGGCGGTCCCTCAACGTCACCGAGCGAGGGGTGCAGTGTGGATCATATCGAGAGCGATGGAAGCCTTGGTGCACGAATTGGTGCAGGGAACCAACGGGGATTATTGGTTCGATCCACGAATGGGTGTGGACATGATCCGAGGTCACCCTGTGGTTATTTCTGACATACTACCGGATAACCCATCTACAAAGAACGACATCTATGCGATCTTTGGTAGCTTCCAAGGTGTTTGGTTCAGTGTGTTGCGTGATCTGTATGTCAGACGTTACACTGAGACTGAGCCTGGCACTATCATTGTGCTCGGTCGAGCTCGGGTCACAGCTGACGTGATTAACGGCACGGGCTTGGCAGCATTACTGCTCGATACCTAATCCAACCTGTGACATGGTCGCACACTATCCCTGAGGATAGTGTGCGACCCGTCACTGTGGTCGGAGCTCGGGAATACCTAGGGCTGACGGCAGATGACATGTCACAAGACTCACTGATCGGTCGACTGCTGGATAGTGCCGAGGCAGAAGTCTCTACCTATCTCGGTCGGTCGGTTCGGTCGGCATCCCTAGTCGACCAATTTTCACAATGGGGAGATCTGCAGGCATCTCATCCAATCAACACGGATCAGACTGTCACTCTCACCTACTACGACACAGACGAAGCCTCACAGACTGTCGATGCTGGTGACTACCACATCGAGCAGATCCGCAAGGCTGATGTGCTCGTGTATCATCCTGATGACTTCCCCGAGCTCGGGGAGCAGTATCGTCAGCCCATTCGGTTGAGTTACACGAGCAAGGCGATCGCTGCTGAGAAGGATCGCATGTTCGGTGACGTCACCTCCGA
>JAPOVV010000102.1 GCA_026707945.1 Gammaproteobacteria bacterium
CGCTGTGGAAGGAGTTGATTGGAGAGACAAAGTTCCCGTTGCCGTGTAAACGCAGAAACCAGCCCACCTTCTATAAACTTCGGGAACGTTTTTTCAGAATGACGCACATTCCTGAGCGCAACCGCCTCTCGATACTTCTACGGGACCCGGAATGCAACGTCACAAGGATGACGCTTCATCTGTGGCGCAAAATCTGGATGCAACCTACTTTTGCATCAATTCTAGCACTTTAGTCGCCTTCTCTACATTTCCTTCAGTTACACTGCTATCCTTCGCCGTATCCTTTATCTCCTGTCTATCTTCACGTTGTTCACCCTGAATATGCTTCGCCGTCTCATTGTTGACGCGGATGAGTGCGACCAAATCTGCAATCGAAAACTCGCCATCCGCAACCAACTTTCGCGCTACTTCAGGAATCATGCTCGCAACAACGCTCAGATTTTCGTGAGTTTGGAATGTAACGATGTGCTTATACTTCTGGCGATACTGCTCAAGGATGGGGTTATACTTTTTAGAGTTGTAGCGGTCTGTGCCGGGCATGAACTGCCGAGTTAGCGCCGTCACCGCTTTGCGATTTTCAGGGGTGTCATCCTGTTCCTTCTGTTCTAACACCCGATTTATCATCACGGATGCAGGCACGGTTTCCGGCTTCCAAAACGGTTCAACAGAAGCGTATTTGTCAATAAATTCTTCGATGAAAGTATCATCGGCTTTGAGGGGGCGACCCCGAGTATCTTTTTTTGTGTGCATGAGAAACTCCTTATTTTTATAGATAAAAAAGTATAAGAAGTATTTCAATTTTTTGCAACCCTACGGCGAAAAAAATGGCTCGTTCCATACCAACAAAAGAAGAAATTGAAGCAGTAAGGGATAAACCCAAAGAAGAATTAAAAGCATTGTATCTGCAACTTGTCAAAGATGGCGAAAACGAACTTGCAGAGCATATAGAATTTATTGCTTGCTACTGGCATCTCGACTGGTTCATACTGAGATATATCCCGAAACTTGCCACAAAACCATTCAAAAAATACCATCTTGACATTTTGAATGCTATCCCTCATGGGCAACGCAACCGAAACATCAATATCCTTGCACCACGTAACTCCTCAAAAACAACTCTCACCACCCTTGTTTATCCACTCCATCGCATTCTCTATTCTCCATTCGACAAAATAATGGGACATTATATCGAGAAGTTTATCGTCATCATGACGCAGAATAAGGGAAAAATGTTCCGCCGTATGCGGACACTCATGAATGAGCTGGAAAAGAATACGCTCATCCGAGATGATTTTGGCGACCGATCTGCTGAGACAGGCGCATGGAGCAACGAAGAATTTCTTGTTCGACTTGGCATCGGAGACGTGGGAACTAAAGAAGAAGAGTGCTGCGCTGTCTTAGGACTCACGCGGGGAATGGAGATTCGTGGCGAAAACGTGGACTATGTGCGACCAACGCTTATCTTGATTGACGATATTGATGTTGTAGATGAACTCCGCAATCCTGCCAATCGGGAAAAAGACAGAGATTGGTTCTTTGCGGATGTAATGCCTGCCGGAGTCCCGGAGATTACGAATTTTATGATGATCGACACCCTCAAGCACGAGGAAGCTCTGTCTGCCAACCTGATGAAAAATCCGGCGTGGTATACCATATTTCTCCGTGCTTTTAGCAAGCCAATCAACCTAAAACCGCATCCGACTGCAGAGCCACTATGGGAAAAGTGGGAAAATATCTACATGAACAAGAATCTCTATCCCAACGATCGAGTGCGTTTGGAAAAAGCCGAATCATTCTATGAAGAAAATAAAGCAAAAATGAATGAAGGTGTTGACGGACTGTGGCCGGAGATGATCACCTACCGCATGATTCGAGAGTATATCTGTTCACGAGGTTATGACTACGTGATGATGGAGTATCAAAACTCGATAGAGCATACGACATCCCGCTACTTCGAGATGAACAAGGCTGCAATGTTCACCGTTGAGGAGGGGGGGGTGTGGGTAACTGACCGCCGGGGGGACG
>JAPOVV010000099.1 GCA_026707945.1 Gammaproteobacteria bacterium
CCCTGCATGCCCCCAGGATCCCACACCCCGCACCGAAACGCGAGCCTTTCAGGCCAAATAAATCAGCAGTCTCCTAGCATCGCAAATCGAGGCTATCGCAAGAGAAATCGCGCGTCTTGAAGACGAGCGCGAAGCTCTAAGAGTCAAGTTGCTTATAGCAGGCGAGGCTGCTGATGCGGACATTCGACGGGCTATCTGGTCCGATGGTACTGAACTGGTGGCGGTGGTTGAGAAGATCCTGACCCGTCTCGGGTTCACTGTGCAGAACATGGATTCCGAACTCAAGGAGGGGGAGCCGAAGCGCGAGGATCTACGTCTCACGCTTGATTGCAACCCCGGCTGGGCGGCCATCGTCGAGATCAAGGGCTACACCAAAGGCACTAGAACGAACGACGCCGATCGAATCCGGCAGTACCGTGAGAGCTACGGCATCGATGAGGGTCGAGTCCCTGATCTTACTCTGTGGATTGCCAACCCGCACCGCGAGATGGATCCGTCATCTCGGCCCGCCCCCGACGGGAACGTGAGGAACACCGCGCAGCTCATCGGGGCCGTCCACGTCTTGACCACAGACCTCTATTTGCAATGGGCACTCGTCGAACATGCCAGAAAGAAGGCAGAAGATGTCGTCAAGCACCTGATCAGCGCGGAACCAGGCCTCTGGACTCCATCGTCGCCGGATTCGGCCCTCTAGGGGAGCGGCCAGACAAATGAACCCCAGCAGACCCAAGAACGCGGAGGCCCTACATACGAACTGCCACCCACTTCGTCGCGGCCAAAAGGAAAGCTCAGAAACACTTAGAACATCATTGAGAAGGCTACGCCGCAAGGGCTGATAGGTATTCGAGTACGAGAGCGTTACCTCTGAACCATTGCGCTACTATTTCTGACCAATCATGAGTTAGAATGCGGCCGTCAAGTCGAAAGACTTTTCGGTAATAGGGGCTCTTACCTCTCTTCACAAAGTCGGTAGTAGTCTGGGGGTATCCAGCCAGATCGTAGCCCTTCACTGCACCGTCGCAGTGAATGAACACTCGTTGTGCCGTGTCTCGTATGGAGTGGAGGTATCGAGCTAGTATTGGATCGCAGCTTGCTCCTGTCTTATAGACGAGTTCCTCGATCTCGATTGACTTGAGATTCTCTCCATCTTTCTGCCACCGAAACGATGTTGCCAAGTACAGAGGTGACGATGTCGTGTCCGCGAGATTGGAGTCTCCGTGGACCGTTAATCCAAGAGTATTGAGGTCATCGAGTTTGTCATCATGAAGAATTGGACCGTACCAATAGTCCGCTTCGAAGTATTCCTGGTACTCATTCCGGTAGCGCAGACGACGTGTATCTATGGCTATACGAGCCTCGACTTGGTGGTGTTGCGCGAGTCGGAGAATCATGAATATCAGTCCATAGTGAATCGAACTTGTGAAATATCGCCGCAGAAACTGATGGTAGTGCAGAGCGAGATCTTCATAGAATACGCCGTGAGGCAGTGCATTGATGCGATCCCGCTGATGCTGTCGAGAGTCGAGCGTAGGCTTCGAATAGAAGATCCCATTAGGTAGCGTCTCTGTATCAGCAAGTCGGAGTAGTCCGTCATTATCGAGTCGACCGAGAAGGCTGGGTACAGTCGCAATCACGCGATCCTGACGAGTCGGCGGGAGTAATACCGACTCAGGCATCTTGAAATAGTCATCCCACAGAGCTGCCTCTAACAGCGCTTGGGGAATGTCGGATACCCGCCAGGAACGTGGCACCATATTGTGAAGTGCTGCCGCTATGTCGGGCTGTCGCAGTACCCATTCGCTGACGATTGCCAGAGCCTTGTTCCGTACCTCGACTAGACGATCTCTTTGATCGTTGAACATGGAGACTGGATGCTCTGCAAGGTCAATCAGCACTTGCAGTAATTCGTCGTAGACGCTTCCGATTTGCTCTCGAACGACGAGAGCTATTTGAGGTGGCGGTTTCATGCTTGGTTCGGATCTGCCGTCAGTTCATGAGTCTATGCGGATGGCGTCAGCAG
>JAPOVV010000038.1 GCA_026707945.1 Gammaproteobacteria bacterium
GCGCATTGTTGTACAGCAATGTCAGTTCCTCGATCATTTCTTCTGCATTGTCGGTCGCGTTCTTCATCGCGATCATGCGTGCGGCTTGTTCACAAGCCGTGTTTTCTACCACTGCTTCGTAGACCTGCGACTCCAGAAATCGCTGTACTAATCCTTCGATCAGCTCTTCTGCGTCAGGTTCGTACAGGTAATCCCACATGTGCTTGTAGGTGTCTTCAGGGTCTGGGTCCAACGGCAGTAGCTGTTCGATGAGCGGCCGGTGCGTCATGCTGTTGACGAACTGATTCGAGACCAGATCCAATCGATCGATGCTCCCTTCTTCGAAAAGATCAAGCATGCGCCGGATGCCACCGATCAAGCTCTCGACTTCTGGATTTTCGCCGACGTTGTTGATCGCGGCGACCACGTTTCCCCCCACTGAACGGAAGAAACTAGCCGCCTTGTTCCCGACCAAAGCCAAACTAGCCGGAACGCCTTGTTGTTCCCATTTCCGGATGTCTTGTATCAAGACTCGAAACATGTTCGAGTTCAAGCCGCCGCACTGCCCCTTGTCCGTGGAGATGACAATGTAGCCGATGTTCTTGACGTCGCGCGAGACCATATATTTGTGGGTATATTCCGCCGACGCGTTCGCCAAGTGTCCGATCACGTTACGAATGCGGCGCGCGTACGGTCGCGCTTCTTCCATCCGATCTTGCGTCCGTCGCATTTTGCTAGCCGCCACCATCTGCATGGCACTAGTCACTTTCTGCGTGTTCTGGACGCTTCCGATCTTCTTTACGATCTCACGACCGCCAGCCATCTTGTGTTACTCGTCCGCGTACGAATGGGTTTTGACGAATTCTTCCAGCGCTTCACGCAGGAACGCTTCGATCTCGTCTGAATAGTCACCCGAATCAGTGATTTGCTGCATCCACTCGGCGTGGTTCGTGTTCATGTGGTCGAGAAGATCGCGCTCGAAATCCAGCACCCGGTTGACCGGCACCCCGTTGAGATACCCTTCGTTGGCCGCGAACAGCGCAACGCCCATTTCCGATACCGTCATTGGTGAGAACTGGGGTTGCTTCATCAGCTCCTCAACGCGTTGCCCATGTTCTAACTGGGAGCGCGTTGCTTCATCCAGGTCGGATGCGAACTGTGAGAACGCTGCCAATTCGCGATACTGCGCCAGCGCGAGTTTGATGCCGCCCGAGATCTTCTTCATAAACGGCACCTGTGCAGCACCGCCTACTCGAGATACTGAAATACCTGGGCTCATTGCAGGTCGAATCCCTGCGTTGAAGCGATCGGTCTCAAGGAAGATTTGACCGTCGGTAATCGAAATGACGTTCGTTGGTACGAACGCGGACACGTCGCCAGCTTGCGTTTCGATGATGGGCAGCGCCGTTAGCGATCCTGATTGACCCTTCACTTCACCATTGGTGAACTGCTCCACGTAGTCAGGATTGACCTTCGCCGCTCGTTCAAGTAGTCGCGAATGGAGATAAAAGATATCGCCGGGATACGCCTCGCGCCCTGGCGGTCGGCGTAACAGCAACGAAACTTGGCGATACGCCCACGCCTGCTTTGTCAGGTCGTCATAAATGATCAGAGCGTCTTCGCCGCGGTCTCGGAAGTACTCGCCCATCGCACAGCCAGAGTAAGGCGAGATGTAGAGCATCGGGGCCGGGTCAGCCGCGGCGGCGGCGACCACCACGGTGTGATCCATCGCGCCGTGCTCTTCAAATGTGCGTACGATGTTCGCAATCGTCGACATCTTTTGCCCGATCGCTACGTAGACACACTTGATGCCCGTACCTTTCTGATTGATGACGGTGTCAACCGCAAGCGCAGTTTTACCGATCTGGCGATCCCCAATGATGAGCTCCCTCTGGCCACGCCCGATTGGAATCATTGAGTCGATACATTTGACGCCAGTCTGCACAGGTTGGTCCACGCTTTGCCTAGCGATGACGCCTGGTGCGACTTTCTCCACCGGTGAGGACGCGGTCGCTTCGATGGGGCCTTTGCCGTCAATGGGATTCCCGAGCGCGTCGACGACTCGACCCAGCAATTCAGGTCCCGTCGGAACTTCAACAATTCGCTGCGTGCATCTAGCCGTCATTCCTTCCGAGAGATGCTTGTAGTCACCGAGGACGACTGCACCGACGGAATCGCGTTCCAGGTTCATCGCCATGCCATAGACACCGCCTGGGAACTCGATCATCTCGCCGTATTGTGCGTCCGCTAAGCCATGGATACGCACGATCCCGTCTGACACGGATACGATCGTTCCTTGGTTTTGCGGCTGCGAACTGATGTCCAGATTCGCAATTCGATCCTTGATCAGATCGCTAATTTCTGAGGGATTGAGTGTGTTCATGTATTTCGCTCGTATTTAGGCGCGAGTGAGCGCCTCTTGCATTTTTGCCAATTTACCGCGGACTGAGCCGTCCACTACAGAGTCGCCCGCTCGAATAAACGCGCCTCCCATCAAGCTGGGATCAAGTTCGGTAGTCACGGAGACGTCACGGTCAAACCGTTTACGTAGTGCGGCCTCAAACATTGCTTGCTGATCAGGAGATAGCGGTACCGCCGAAGTAATCGTCACATCTAGGATCTTGCTGTCTTCCGCCTTGCGGGCTTCAAACAGCGCTGCGATGTCTGCCAGTAAATCCAATCGATGGTTCTCCGCTAGCACGGAAACGAAGCGCCGGACCTCCTCAGGCGCGTTTGATTCGCCCAGCAAGCCATTCAGCGTATGCGATTTCTGTCCGTGGGCGATGACCTGCGATCCGATCAATTCCCGAATTTCAGGGGTTTTCCCGGCTTCGACCAGAAGTTCCAGCGCTGAAGACCAAACGTCTACACGACCGGCTTGCTTCGCCAATTCGTAAGCCGCGTTGGCATACGGTCTGGCGAGAGTCGCGAGTTCTGCCATTGCTTAGAGTTCTGCGGCCAGTTTTTCTAACAACTCGCGATGCTTATCGCCGTCGATATTCGTTTCCAAGATTTTTTCGGCGCCTTGGACCGCGAGTGCCGCCACGTCGCTCCGCAATGCTTCGCGAATCCGATTGGCTTCCTGTTCGATTTCCGCGACACCTGCCGCTTTCAACCGTTCGCCTTCTTCTCGAGCCTCGGTCTTCGCGGCCTCTACCATCGATGTCGCCTGACTTCGAGCCTGATCAAGAATGGTCTGTGCTTCGTGGCGCGCATTGCGCATGATCTCGTCCGCTTGCTGTTCGGCTTGCGCCAGATCGCGCGCCGCCGTTTCAGCGTTTTCGATACCGTCAGCGATCGTTTGCTGCCGGGTACGAATCGCATTCACGAGTGGTGGCCAAATAAAGTACCAACACGACCATGTGAATATGAAGAATGCGATCGAACTCCAGAGTATCGTGATGTTGATGTTCATGGGCGACCTACGATTTAGTAACTATGGTCCAGTACGTGGCGGTGTTCAAGGTTGTCTTACAACGCGAACATCACGAATAGACCCAGCGCGACAGAGATCATTGGGATCGCGTCAACAAGACCGAGTACGATGAAGAATTGGACGCGCAGAAAACCTAACAACTCCGGCTGACGCGCAGCGCCTTCCAAGAACTTGCCGCCGAGAATGCCAACGCCAACCGCGCCGCCCACGGCACCAAGGCCCATCATTAAGCCTGCTGCAACGTAAATCAGGTCCGTTAATTCCATAGAGTAATTTCTCCTACCTGGAAACTAATGTCAGTGATCTTCACCTGTGTCGTATGCCTGAGACATGTAAACAACAGTCAAGATAGAAAAGATGAATGCCTGCAATGTGATGATCAAAACGTGAAACGCTGCCCACGCCCATTGCAGCACGACGCCGCTTAGCGTCAGCACGATACCGCCGCTAAACAGCAAACAAATCAATACGAATATGAGCTCGCCGGCGTACAAGTTACCGAACAGTCGCAAACCAAGTGAGAGCGGCTTGGTCAATAGCGTAATGCCTTCGAGCACGAAATTTAGAGGCGCAAGAAACTTAGGGAACGGATGGAACGACAGTTCCGCCAAGAACCCCCCAATGCCTTTCTTCCAAATGCTGAAGAACAGGATCATGGCGAAAACGAATAACGCCATCCCCATCGTTACGTTGACATCCGTGGTCGGCACGATCCGCATGTAGTGGACCCCCAGCATCGTTGCCAAGTGCGGAATCCAATCCACCGGCACCAGATCCATCAAGTTCATGAGGAACACCCACACAAAGACCGTCACGGCCATGGGCGCCACATAGTCATTCTTGTATGTAAAGATGTCTCTGGCGATTTCCTCGATCATTTCAACGATCATCTCAATCGCGCATTGGAACATCCCCGGGACGCCCGAGGTCGCCCGTCGTCCGACGATACCGAAAATCAGGAGGAACAGGACACCGAGCCCGAGAGACCAAGCGAACGAGTCGACGTGGATCGCCCAGAATCCCATTTCCGCCGCTTCCGCAGGATTCTGTGCAAACTGCCACGTGCCGTCCGGCATACGACCATAGGTTAGATTCGATAGATGGTGCTCGATGTACTCCGCGGAGGTGACTTCGCCCGTAGCCATACCTTTATTACCTTATGCGCTCGTTCTATTACTCATATGTGCTGGTCGCAACAACGAAAGTGCAATCGGCACGAATGTCATCACCACGATCCCTAGACCAGCGCCAATCAAATAAGGCATCGTCGCCGGTTTAAACAGCAAAAGCACGCAAATAACGGCGAACGCTATAACGATGGAGCGAAGCATGCCGAACATGACAAGTGCCCCGGGGTTCGCATTTCGCATGATGAGCGTGATAACCGAGTTTGGAAGTACCACGGCTAGTGCGCCAATCGTTACATAAGGCGCATGCACTGGTACGGTCAGTGCGGAAAGAGCAAGAACAACGGCGACGGCGACTAGTTGGCATAGCACAAAAAGCACTAATCGCCTGTCGTCGCTTGATGCGCCGGAAGAAGAATCTAACAAGTGGAGCGGTCGGTTCGAAGAGCTGCCGAATCGATGTTTAATGCGATGGTTTTTAACGCTGGAGCGACTTTCCGCCCCTAAAAAACCGTGCGAATTATAGGTATGGCGATCTCTTGGACTTCGCGTCTGACAAGATCAGTTTTTTGAAATTTCCGTATCGGTCGAGCCCGCTGCTCCGAAGGCTGGATAGAGACGCTTGCCTAGAACAATTTCTTGGCTTCCCGCACTTGAGAGGCATCAATTTTTGCGAGATTTTGTTTCTTTGCTTCGCGTCTGATCCTAAGATTGAGCCCATGCAATCACCACTAGTAGATATCTATCGCGACGACTTACGCGAAGTGTTGGGGCGGGGAGGCAAGACCTACCGAGCGATGTCTCTCGCGCTGGACAAGTACGGCGAAGGCGTTCTTGACGCACCCGATGAAAAGGTCAAGGTCTGGTCGGATCTCCATATCGGACACGCGAACATCATTCGTTACTGCCACCGTCCATTTCGCTCCGCCGAGGAGATGGATGCCGCGCTCTGGACGAACTGGCAGTTGGGTGTTGAACAGGGTGAAACGCTCGTCTGTGTTGGCGACATTTGGTTCGGAGGCGCTTCGGTGCCAAGGCCGGTCCCGAAGGGCCATCAGAAAATTCTGGTTCTCGGCAATCACGACTTAACGAAGGGCGGGAACGTGAGAGTCACGGAGTTTGACCAAGTGAAAGCAGTATTGACCTCCCTAGGCGACCCGCCTCTCGTATTCACCCATCTTCCTTTGCCGAATGTTCCTCCCGGGATTGTTAACGTCCACGGACATACTCACGAGAAGATCGCCTCGCCGGAATCACCGCACATCAACGTCTCGGTCGAGCAACTCGAGTATCGACCCATTGTTTTGTCGCGCTTACGCAAGCTGGCCCGCGCAATTCTCGCGGGTATCGCTCCTGATGGCGATACCACCCTCAAACGCGTACAACAAATCGAACAATAACCGTTTATTGTGACTCGCGATGCAGCTAGTTTCCTGCGTGCGCGATGGTCTTAGAGATACCGGAACATCAACCGCTAGAAATTAATTTCACCTGATGATCCATTAGCGCATGGGTTCTGCAGTCCGGCCTATGCAACATAAACGCGAGACCATTGCGATGACATAAAGCGATGAACTTCTACGCTCCTCGCTTAATAGCTGTTTCCAAGGTAAATTCGTAGTATGTAATCGCCTCCGACAGCGCGAACTTCTCCTTTACGAACTCGATCTTTGGTTCATGTTTCGCCAACGACCCTTCAACGAAATTCGCGCCGAGTTGTGGCCATCGCGTTAGAAACGGCATCTTCCACCCGGGTCGTGGTTCAAGTTCTTCAGTGGTTAGTTCGGGTTTGAGCTCGAGCAAGCGATATAAGGCTCGAACGACTGACTTTACTGCCTCGTTTGCTTGTCCTGTTCTCATTGAGCCCTGAGCTTCTACAAACAAATCCCGTAGTTGATCGTCCTGTACTTGGTCGGGTCTAGCCATCGTCAGATGCTCGAATTGATCGGGAAGTCAACAGACGCCAACTGTTCTTCGCGCCACGCCTTATGGTTGGTTTCGTGTCGTTCCTTGAATTCTGGCAAGATTTCCTTGCCGAACAGTTCAATTGATTCCATGATGTGTTCGTGCTTGCGATCGCCGCATTGTGCGACGAAGATCATGACGTCTAGGTTGTTTTCTTCATAAGTCAACAGCATCTCGCGCACTCGATCCACCGTCCCGACTGCGGTGCCAGTCCGAGCCGCTCGGTAAAGGGCACGTTGAACCTCTTCTTCTGGTTCGTCTTTGCGGATGTCTTCTTCTTTCACGAACCCGGTTTTGGCTGACAGCGTGTTCTGCTTCTTATTGCTCTCAAGGAAGCTGTCGTAGATGTTCTTTTCACCCGGTTGATGTTTACCGCCAGTAATCGGGTTGTAGTAGTACCCCAGTGAGTGCGAAAAGAAAGCAGGACCGTTTGCGCTCCGTTCTAGTGCTTCCTGGTCAGTCTGACCCATCATAAAGGTCGTAAGAACCGCTAAGCCCGGATTGATCGCATGTCCGATCGGGTAGCACTCTTCCCGAATAATGCGGTAGTACTCATTGGTGCGTTCCGCTAGTTCCTCAGGCGTTTCAAATCCGAAGCCAAGACTCCCCATCCCAAATCGTGCCGCTAACATCGTGGTTTCACGCCGCGACGCAGCAACCCACAACGGCGGATGCGGATCCTGTTGGGGCTTTGGAATCACGTTGCGTGGCGGCATTGAAAAGAACTGCCCCTGGAAACCTTGATAAGGCGTCTGCACCATCATGTTTGCAGCTTCTCGGGTGCATTCTTCCCACATTGCCTTTTTCTGTTCGCGTTCGACTTCAAACCCGCCCATTTCCATTGTTGACGCAGATTCTCCTGTGCCGAACTCGACGCGCCCATCGGACAGCAAGTCAAGTGCGGAGATGCGTTCGGCAACTCGTGCGGGATGGTTGTAACCGGGCGGCATCAAAACGATGCCATGCCCCAACCGAATGTTCTTCGTTCGCTGCGACAGTGCCGCCATCAACATTTCTGGCGCAGACGAATGCGAGTATTCCTCTAGAAAGTGGTGCTCAACCTCAAATACGTAGTCGAACCCTAAACTATCAGCGAGCTCGACTTGATCCAACATGTCATGATAGATTTTGTGTTCATCCTCGGGATTCCACTGCGGCTGTCCAGCCGGTTTCGGAAGCTGCAATTCGTAAAACAGGCCAAATTTCAAACTAGATCTCCTCGGATAAGTACTTACGCCGCTTACGCCGATTGTCTAACGACGGCCAGCGGTGAACTCTCTGCTTTGACTATTAAACCAGCAAGCAACCCGCGTGGCTATGCTCTACACCTGCAGAACCAGAAGAAATGTTGCGATGCAAATTGCGAGGCACGGTTGGATTGAGGTCATTACCGGCGTCATGTTCAGCGGAAAGTCTGAAGAACTCATCCGACGCGCACGACGCGCACTAATTGCTGGACGTCGCATTCAACTGTTCAAATCAATACTTGACGACCGATACGGCGGGCAATTTCGTATTTCTTCGCACGACGGACGTCAGATAGATGCTGAACCCGTGTCTCACTCCAAGCAGATCGCAGAGAAAGTCAAAGCGGATAGCGAGGTCATCGCAATCGATGAAGCCCAGTTTCTGGATGATGGCATCTGTGAAGTCGTGGATGCACTGGCTAATTCCGGGAAACGTGTCATCCTGGTAGGCACGGACATGGATTTTCGCGGTCAGCCATTTGGGCCAATGGGTTTACTATTGGCGTGTGCAGATGAAATCGACAAGCTCAACGCGATCTGCGTCGTATGCGGCGATCCGGCAACAAGAAACCAGCGATTAATCGATGGCAAACCAGCGCCTGCGGACGCGCCAACTATTTACGTTGGCGGATCAGAGTCCTACGAAGCAAGATGCCGTCGATGCCACGAAGTGCCAGTTTCCGACGCGACCCAAGCTGAGTGAGATAGGGCGGCAAAGTCGAAAGGAATCGCAAGCAACGTCGCGATTTCTTTAGCAAGTCCTACTTCCCCAGTACGTCTCCAACCTTTATAGCTACTGATTCAATGAATTCCGGGACGTGGACTTTCCCTCCACCCGTGGGCCGCACTCGAAGTATGTCTATGCTGCCTCCATCTGCGGCTACTTCTATGCAGTCCTCCTTGATTGCAACAACTTGACCGGGGTTAGAGTCGTCTGAGTCACCCCGACGACTATCAAAGATCTGCAGCCGCTCACCTTTAAACAACGTCCACGCTCCAGGTTGCGGGTTACAGCCTCTGATTAGGTTGTACACCTCGTCGACAGGTTTCGTCCAGTCAATCTCCGCTTGCTCCGCCCGGCACCAACCTTCGTAGGTTCCGGCTTCCGGATCCTGTTCTATCCGAGGTGCATCCCCGTTACGCACTAGGTCGACCGATTCCATCATGGCATCTACGCCTATGGGGTAAAGATGGTTGAAATAGACGCTCCCCAGCGTGTCGTCCGGTCCTATCGCGACTTCCTTCTGCATAAGGATCGGACCGGTGTCGAGACCATCGTCCGGCCAAAATATGCTCAATCCGGTCTTCTCTTCGCCAAAAATGATGGGCCAGTTAATCGAACTGGGTCCCTTATGCATAGGTAGCAGCGAAGGGTGATACTGAATGGTGCCATGGGTCGGAATATTTAGCACGGTCTCAGGTACGAACAGCGTAACGTACGCCATCACACACAAGTCTGGATTCAGTTCACTCACCTGCTCACGTACAGACTCGCGTCGAAACGACTTAGGCTGAATTACTGGTAGATCGTTCTCAATGGCACATTCCTTTAGCGGGTCTTGCGAACCACTGTCGCCATCCGGCGCTGTAAACACACCGACAACCTCTTCGTCCCGTTCGAGAAGCGCCTCCAGGACAGATCTTCCGAAAGCCTGTTGGCCATTTACGATGATTCTCACGATTCAGTCTCTATCAATGAAAGTTCTTTAGGTCTCTTTCGCATCGACTTTGTCACGACCCGATAATCTCGGATTTCTACCACGCCGCCTACGCCTGGAATCTAGCCCGTGCCCGAGTTCTTAATCCGCTCGATAATGCTCTGCAGCTGCTCGAGGTTCCGGTATTGAATTCGCAGATAGCCGCCGCGCTTGCCTCGTTGCGTAATGTTGACACCAGCTCCTAATGCATCGGAGAGCTCTTCTTCAAGTCGCAAAGTGTCCGGGTTTGTTCGTTTCGTGACCTTCGATTTATTGTGGCGGCGGACCAGATTCTCAGTTTCCCTCACGCTCAGTCGGTTCTTCACCACTCTCTGTGCAACGCTTGGTTGCGATTGCTCTGGGAGCGCAAGCAAAGCACGTGCGGAGCCTTCTTCTAGCTCCCCGCTACGGAGAAGGTCATGCACCGATTTGTGAAGATTGAGTAGCCTGATCGAGTTGCTGATGGTCGATCGTGACTTGCCAATGGCGCTCGCAACCTCTTCCTGGGAAAAGCCGTGCTCCTCCTGCAAACTTTGCAGCGCAACCGCAGCATCGTACGGGTTTAGATCCTCGCGTTGCAGGTTTTCGACCAATGCCAGCACCATGGCTTCGCTGTCCGTGGCTTGGCGTTCGATGATTGGTACCGCTGGCAAGCCTGCTATTCGAGCTGCATGCCAACGCCGTTCACCCATGATGATCTGATAGGTACCGTCATCAATGCGCCGCACCGTAATCGGGTGCATGACGCCTTGTTGCTTGATGGACTCCGCGAATGTGGCCAGTGAGTCCTCATCAATGATCTTTCGAGGCTGGTTTGGATTCGGCTTAACCTGCGAGATTGGTACTTCCTTCAGTCCATCTCCCGACTGCGGCGATTGACTTTGCGCCACTTCCCCCAACAACGCGTCAAGACCTTTCCCGAGAGGTTTTCGCACGCCAGCTACCTTGCACTCACTACTTTGGCGTGCCGGCGAACAATTTCATTCGCGAGCGCCGCATAAGCCGTCGAGCCTTTCGAGTTTGGTTCGTATAAAAGTACTGGCACACCATGACTGGGGGCTTCGGCTAGCCGGACGTTTCTTGGGATCACTGTGCGATAGACGATATCTGGAAAGTGCTGAAAAAGTTGCCGGGACACGGCTTGCGTTAAACTCAACCGCGGGTCATACATCGTCCGCAGGAGGCCCTCGACACGAAGTCCTGGATTGCCCGCAGACCGAATTCGTTCCACCGTATTCAGCAGTGAAGTCAAGCCTTCGAGCGGGAAGTATTCACATTGGAGCGGAACAATCACACCGGTAGCACAGACAAACGCGTTGACCGTGAGAACATTTAAGGAAGGCGGACAGTCAATGATTGTATAGTCGTAGGCTCGATCGCGTCCGTCCAAACGATTCCGCAAGCGAACGGTACGATCTTCTGAGGTCAAGAGATCTGTCTCTATTGCGGTCAGATTCTCATCGCTGGGAATAACATCCATCCCTGGAGGTCTTGTTTGTACCACGTCATCGAAGGCATGGTCTTCGCCCAACCAGTCGTACACGGTCAGCGTATCGGCGTTACGAAGCGCGCCACTCCCGCTACTCGCGTTGCCTTGTGGATCCAAGTCCAGGAGTAAAACAGATTTACCGATACCCACCAGCGACGCCGCGAGATTGATTGCCGTCGTCGTCTTGCCCACTCCACCTTTTTGGTTGGCGATCGCGAGGGTGTGCGTCACGACACATTCCTTTGCACAACGTTAATCCAACCGACACCGCTGGACAGATGAGATTCAACGATTGCGTCGTGCAATTTTCCGTCGTATGACGAGGCGGTCTGTAGCAATAGACGGCCATGCTCGGCTAGCATGCCGCGACACCAGCGCCAGACCTGATCTGGACTAGCGACCGCTCTTGCGGAGATTACGTCGAATTGATTCAACTCTTCTTCAATATCGCGAATGTCCGCATTTACTACGTCAACATTTCTTAACTTCAGCGTCATGACAACGTGCCTAAGAAAGCTGCATTTCTTCTGATTACGCTCAACTAGCGTCGTCCTAATGTCTGTATTCGATACTGCCAGCGGGATTCCCGGGAAGCCTCCCCCAGAACCCACATCCAATAACGATCGGGCGCATCCTAAGTGCTCTTGCAACGCCAAGCTATCCTCAAGATGTCGAGACCTCAAGTGTTCCAAATCACGAGACGAAACTAAACCCGCCGTCTTGTTCCACTTCCGAACTAGGTTCAGATATTGTGTGAACGTCTTAACGACGGGTTCGGCGTTATGCTGTTTTCCGGAGTCCAGAATGTCGTTTCGCGTGAACGGATAGTAAAGATAACGCGGCCGGAGTCATGCCAGGAATGCTGGCAGCCTTGCCTAACGTTGAAGGCCGCACCTTTTCAAGCTTCTCCCGCAATTCGTTCGATAAGCCGTCTATTCCTTCAAATTCCATGTCAATAGGCAGTTTTATGCCCATCTGTTCTTTCGAACGTTCAATCGCTTGGTCTTGTCGACGTAAATAGCCTTGATATTTGACGTCAATCAGCGCTTGGACCAGATATGCTTCGTCTTTATCCGTAAAAACACCGCTGGCCGTTAAATGTTCAGCTCTGACTCCGGGCCGTTTAGCGAAATCAAGCAACGAAACATCCCTAGATATTGCTTCTCCCGTCTCCTTCGACAACTTATTTGCAAGGTCACTGTTTAAATATACCGTTGTACCTGCGAGTACGGAGTTGCATTTATCCAATCGATCCCGACGCGCTACAAACGTCTTGAATCGATCTTCTGTTACGAGGCCTAGCTCACGACCAACCGGCGTCAACCGTAAATCTGCATTGTCTTGACGTAGGCGTAACCGGTATTCGGCGCGGCTGGTGAACATGCGATAGGGTTCATTCGCACCCATCGTCGTGAGATCATCTATCAAAACGCCAATATAGGCTTCATGCCGTTGCGGCACCCATGCTGTTTGACCGGCAACCTTCCTTGCGGCGTTAAGACCCGCTACCAAGCCTTGTGCTGCAGCTTCTTCGTACCCAGTCGTCCCGTTAATCTGTCCCGCGAAGAACAGGTTTTCGATGCTCTTCGTCTCTAGAGACGGCATCAAGCCGCGGGGGTCAAAGAAGTCATACTCGATTGCATACCCCGGACGCGTGATATGAGCATTTTCAAACCCGCGAATCGTTCTTACAGCCTCGTACTGAATATCAAAGGAAAGGCTCGTAGATATTCCATTCGGGTAGAGCTCGGTGGTCTGGAGACCTTCAGGCTCAACAAAGATCTGATGTTGGTCTCGCTCCGCGAAACGCACGATCTTATCTTCGATTGATGGGCAGTATCGTGGTCCCACGCCTTCGATGTCACCCGAGAACATCGGGGAACGGTCCAAGCCACGTCGGATGACTTCGTGTGTTTGAGGGTTCGTATGCGTGATATGGCAGGAGATCTGACGAGGATGAACGTCAGACGAACTTAAAAACGACATCACGGGTCTCGGTTCGTCGCCAGGTTGCTCTTCTAGTTTGGTGAAGTCAACACTACTGCCATCGATACGTGGAGGGGTACCCGTCTTTAACCGTCCTGCAGCCAATGGTAGCGTGCGGAGCTTTTCGGACAACTCAAGTGACGCTGGATCCCCCGCGCGACCGCCTGTATGCTGTTCCGAGCCGACAAATATGCGGCCGCCAAGAAAGGTGCCGGTGGTCAACACCACAGCGCCGCCTTCGATCTCCATCCCGAGCCGAGTTGAGACGCTGACGATGCGATCTGACTTCAACGTCAAATCCACCATCATGTCCTGATAAATGGTTAGGTTGGGCTGGCGTTCAACGACCTGGCGAATCGCGTTGCGATAAAGAACGCGGTCCGCTTGCGCACGGGTTGCCCGAACGGCCGGTCCTTTGCTATTGTTGAGTGTTCGGAAATGAATGCCTGCTTGATCTGCCGCGATGGCCATGGTGCCGCCAAGTGCATCGATCTCCCGCACAAGATGACTCTTGCCGATCCCGCCAATCGCGGGATTGCAAGACATCTGTCCGATGGTCTCAATCGCTTGCGTCAGCAACAGCGTGGACGCACCGACCCTGGCGGACGCTAGGGCGGCCTCCACGCCAGCATGTCCACCGCCGATGACAATCACATCGAATGCGGTGGGATACTTCATTTAAGGAAGGCTATCACCCTCCGTGCTACCCACATGTAAGTACGCAGCTTCTACAGCGTAAATGCCGAACTCGCGTGTTCTTCCCAAGCAGATTGGGTCGGCTTGGAGTACGCAAATTTCGAGTCGTAATCGCAACTAAGTTGCGCCATATTAGAGCCTAGTGGCGCTTTCATCCGACAGGTAACGGCGGCTTCGCCACTACCATAGCGCTGCGAAAAGGAAGCCACTGCACGCTCAACCGCAGCGTGATTTTCTTCGGGCACCTGTGCCAACGCACGCTCATATATTCCGGTGTAATTTGCGCTGGAAGGTTTTGACGCAGCAGTGCCTAGCCACGCAAGCCCTCGCAATGGGTTCTTCTCAACCGACCCTAATCCTTTGAAGTAAATCTGACCAAGGCGTACCTGAGCATCCTTAAACCCCCACTCTGCCGCCAACTGTAAATACGGGACTGCCGCTTCATATTCTTTGGCTTTGTAGAGCTTGGTACCTTCTTCGTTCGCTTTGTGGCCTGCCATCGACGATACATCTGATTCATCTTGCGCATACACCGACATCAGGCAGAAGCTCGCAACAATGACGGCCGCAACTCGTGCCACTGACCATCTGGTCGATTTACCGTCGCTATCTATCGCTTTCATAACCATCCCCTTCGAGGTCCCAACTGAGTTTGTGCGGATGTTTACAACATGTATTGCTAGAAAGTCCAGCGCAAACCAAGTCGTCAATGAATAAGTTTAGAGATTTTTCGCGAATTTCAATGACGACAGTTATTGAATTAGTGCCGTACTTCGTTCAATTAGGACTATTTACCGATGCAAAAAGTAGCGAAAATCTCGCCGAGCAGGTCGTCGGAGGTAGTCACACCCACGATCTCACCCAAGCATTCATGGGCAACGCGTAGGTTCTCTGCGACTAACTCTCCCTGAAGCGCCGACAGCTCGTTGGCAGCCGTAACCAAAGCGTTGTGTGTTCGTTTCAATGATGCGATATGTCGAGGTCTACCGGCAAATGCATCGATTCCCGAGCGAAACCCTGCGACACCCTTCAGTCCTTCACGTAATTCATCCAAACCAGCACCGGTCAGAGCACAGGTACGGAAGACCTTGTCGTTGACAGCCCCTGGTTCCCTTCCCGTGAGATCGCATTTATTACTGACTGTAAGAGCCTTCGTTTGATAGGCCTCTGGCACCGCGGCATTCACATCTTCGTCGTCGACGACCCAAAGGACGCAATCCGCCTGCTCAAGGGCAGCTTCAGCGCGTTCCATGCCCATCACTTCGATAGGATCATCGCTCTCACGAAGTCCAGCAGTGTCAGTCAATCTAACCGGAAGTCCGTCGATAGATAGTTCACCGTGTAGCGTGTCGCGCGTGGTACCCGCAGTCGCGGTCACGATGGCGCGATCCTCGCCGAGTAATTGATTCAAAAGACTCGACTTCCCAACATTTGGATCTCCCGCGATGGCGACGTCCAGACCGAGCTGCATGGTGAGACCTGCACTGGAACGTTCAATAAGACTCTCAACCAGGGCTTGCATTTCGGCCAGCTGCTTCTGCTGCTCCTGGTCGCCGAGAAAATCAATCTCTTCTTCTGCGAAATCGATCGCGCTTTCAATGAAAATCCTCAGCATCAAGACGCCCTGATCCAGCTCACGTACACGCCGTGAAAACTCGCCTGAAAGCGATCGGGTCGCCGCTCGCGCCGCCTCAGCACTGCCACTCGCAATCAAATCAGCGACTGCTTCGGCCTGAGCTAGATCTAGTTTGTCATTGCGAAACGCACGTTCGGTGAATTCGCCGGGATTCGCCAATCGAACATCCTGCTCCAAGAGATATCCCACGATGCGGTCCAGCGCAACTGGCGAGCCGTGACCTTGAAGTTCAAGGACGTCTTCACCTGTATAGGAGGCTGGAGACGGAAAATAAAGGGCGATTCCCGAATCCAAGATTTCGCCTTCCGTCGTACAAAAATCGCTATGCGTTGCTGAACGAGGTGGCGGCACGTTCCCGAGTAGCGTTTGCGCCACATTCCGACACGCCGGTCCGGAAATGCGGACGATGCCTATCCCACCTCGGCCGGGAGGCGTTGCGATGGCACAGATGGTCTCGCTCATGCGAGCGCTTCAGATAAAGTTACTTCGGGGCGACGGTCTTGCTGGCAGCCGACGCTCGCTCAACGCTTTTGGTGACGTAATACTGTTGTGCGTACGACAGAATGTTGTTCATCAACCAATAGAGAACCAGCCCGGCAGGAAAAAAGACGAACAGAACAGTGAAAAGTATGGGCATGATCTTCATCATTTTCTGTTGCATCGGATCTGGCATCGGCGGATTGAGCATTTGCATCAATAGCATCGACGCACCCATCAAAATCGGCAGCACAAAGTACGGGTCCATGATCGATAGATCCTGGATCCACAGGAAAAACGGTGCCTGACGCAATTCGACGCTTTCATAAAGCACCCAATAGAGCGCCAAGAACACTGGCATCTGCGCAAGCATCGGCAGGCAACCGGTCATCGGGTTGACTTTTTCCTTCTTATAAAGCGCCATCACTTCCTGGCTAAGGCGTTGCCGATCACTACCGAATCTTTCTTGTATGCGCTTGATCTGAGGCGATACCGTCCGCATTCGCGCCATGGACTTGTAACTCATAGCCGACAACGGGTAGAGCAGCAATTTCACGATGATCGTGAGAATGATGATCGCCACGCCCCAATTGCCGACGAGACCATGTGCAAACTCAAGCACATAGAACAAGGGAACAGATAAGAACCACAGAATGCCATAGTCGACCGTCAGTTCTAAGTTATCGGCGATCGCATCCAGCGTGCGTTGCGTCTTCGGACCCGAGTAGAACCGAAGAATGAACTCGCCGGACTCGCCGGGATAAACCACGCTTTCTGGTCCAGTTAGACCGAAGCGGTACTTGCCAGACGAATCCCGCATACCGTAATAGAGGTAATTGGCGTTGTCGTTGACTACCCAAGTCGATAGGAAATAGTGCTGCAGGATCCCGATCCACCCGCCATCCACTTCCTCACGGAATCGTTCCTCGTCCACATCGTCGAAGCCAATTTTTTCGTAGCGCGTCTCGTTCGTGGTTAGTGCAGCACCTAGATACGGTCGCGGGCCAAGAAACGTTGTCGACTCTTCGCGTTTGCCGTCATGTGTAAGTTGCGCGAATAGATTTACAACAAACGGTTCAGTCGACCTATTGTCGACTTCGTGCACAACATCGACCAAGTACTGTTGGGGGTCAATCTTGAAGATTTTTCGAACCGTAATGTCTCCTCCATCAAGCGCCCGCGTGGTGCTGAGAACAATGTCTTGGGGCGCATTAACGATTTCATAATCAAGTTGTGGTGCTGAATATTGCGGTTTAGTGGGAGACCCGTCGAATCCATCCTCGCCGAGCAACCCGCTTTGCGCGATATACGTGCGATTCGAGTTCTTCTGAAGGAGTGTCGTAGGAACATCCGGATATTCCAAGGAAATCGGATGTTCCAGCAGTTCAATGAGACGAATGTCACCGCCCACCGGGTCGATCTTCATTCGCATCAATGGCGTATTGATATTTATGAGGTCGCTCTCACGGCTTGTCAGCCGCGCGGTCGATTGCTCCGTCTGACTACGCCGAACCAATGATGCATCAGGCACATCACCTGACTCCGCGGCTAACACTGGTACGTCGTCAACTCGCTGATCCGGCGCCATTGGTTCTTCAGATTCGACAACTAGCGGCGCTTCCTCCGACGGTGCTGGTGGGGTTGCGCCACCATAGTCCTCCGTCCACTGCATGACGAGTAAGTAAGCGCAGATTCCCAATCCGAGCAACAACCCGTAGCGGAGGATTTCCTGAATGTTCACGAAACGGCTCGCTCTGTGTGATCCAGATCTTGATGTCGCCAGGGCGCTAAAACGAACGTTTCTGGAACAAGATCAACGCCGCCGTGGCAAAACGGATGACATCTAGCAATACGCATGGCGGCGAGATACAAACCACGAAGGACACCAAACCGATTGATGGCTTCGATCGCGTATGAAGAACAGGTTGGATAAAACCGACAGCACGGAGGGAATAGCGGAGAGATACAAACCTGGTAGGCGCGAATCACCGATCGAGTCGCTCTACGAGCCAGCGTTCGTTGTTTAAGCGTAGTTTTCAAGCTAACACTTCAGCTGCGTCTTCTAAGGCATGTCGACGCCGTTGAGAGCCACCCATGGATATGTTGCGGCTCTTCAATTCTTTGACGTAAAGACACCATGAGATCAATGCAGACAAATTCGCCTTGGTTTTGACGAAACCACTCCCGTATCGCCCGTTTCAGGTAATTCCGACACGTAGCCTTTTTCGCATATCGTTTCGCGATAGCGAGACCTAACCGCGGAAACCCGAGTTTGTTCTCGACGCCCGTAATAGCGATGGGACCAAACGTTTTTCTCAGCGTAGCGTTTCGGAAAACGTGATCGATCTCTCGTTTTTTCGTGATTCGTACGCGACGGGGAAACCCGAGCTGCGTTCGGTGCGCTATGGCGCTAACCGTTTCCGCTGGCGAGCTCGACGCGCGTTGATCACCTTGCGGCCGTTCTTCGTCGACATACGTTTGCGAAACCCGTGAGTGCGTTTCCGGGAGATATTGCTGGGTTGGAAAGTGCGTTTCATCCAATTAGGGCTGGAATCGGCAAGTGGGGAATTGTAGAAAGCGATGGCGGGGTGTCAATCGTGCTGAAATTCAGTACAGCCAACGACGAGATTAGAGAACTTGATGTAGGATGATGCGAACTTAATAACAAGACGATTAGTTGTCGTTGGGGGTGACGAATTTGGTGGAAAACAGAGCTGTTTCATTGATTTTTCTAGGGTTTTGTATGTTGAAACAATGGGAAAAGGGGTGCAAAACCAAGGTAAGAATTAGCCTATTTCTGTTCGTTCATAATTAACCCTCAGGTTATCCACAAGGTTTTCACACCCTTTACGAATCAGGGCACTTGACCGGTACGAAAGAAGAAAAGAAGAGTAGCAAGAGACTGAGTCTGATGAATCACATTCGCACTGATCTTATCAACGTGACTATTGAATTTGGAGCGGGTTTGAGCGATTGCCAGGGATTGGCTAACACTTGATTTCATGGATCGAAGACGCGTATAAACAGTGGGGAAATAAGACGACTAGAACACAAGATAGCGAGAACATCATTGAGCGACAAATCGGAACTCTGGGAGCGATGTCATCACCAATTCAAGCGACGCTTCAATGCAGATGAATATGACAAATGGATTAAGCCTCTTCGAGCAGATTTCCAAGGCGACGTTCTGCTGATATCTTCAACTAACGGGTGGGCTGGTCGCAAGGTCCAAGACGCGTTTGGCGAAGCGATTAGAACGGTTATACGCAACCAGGTTGGTGACGCATCTATCAAAATTGAGTTCAGCAATAGGCGATCTCTGCCTGTTGGGAAGCCACTTCGGTCGAATCGTCGCACGTCTCCTACGCGGACATCATCGCAACCAGATCTTGACAAGCAGTTCACCTTCGACCAGTTTGTGACTGGAAGCACAAAAGGGGTCGAGAAAGCAGTCGCGCTCGATGTTGCCAATTCATTCAACGACGATTTGATGGTGTTGGTGATTTATGGTGATAGTGGCATGGGAAAAACGCACCTGCTCCATGCCATCGGACACCACATCTATGAGAAATTCCCCGACAAAGCGATCGAGCTCACCCACTCGACGTCGCTCGTCAACGAAGTTACTTCGATATTGACCACAAAGAACCCTCAAAACCGAAACATCAACGCAGCAATGCGTTCGCTACAGGATAAATATTCCCAACATGACGTGATTTTGCTTGACGACCTCCATCGGCTTGTCGGCAAGCAGAAAATTCAGGAAGAATTTCTTCACCTTCTTAATATCTGGCAGAAGCAACGAACGAAGCTGGCGTTTACTTCCCTAGGGCCACTCGCGGATCTCGAGCGACTGGATCCTGCGCTCCGGTCCCGCTTGTTAGGGGGCATATCGATCCACGCGGTGGAACCGGACGAGGATACAAAAGTGCAGATTCTGCTGCAGCACGCGGCAAAAGAAGATGTCAATCTCCCTCAAAATGTTGCTCAGTATCTGGCTCAGCAGTTGGAAGGGGACATTCGAATTCTTAAGGGCACGTTGCTGAGCATTGTTAAAGCGGAGAAGCATTCTGGACGACGACTACGATCGATAACCGAAGAATCGGTTGATCGTGCATTACGAAATTTGAATCGCACCAGAAAACCGATAACGGCAGAACGTGTCTTAGATCTTGTGAGTGAGCGGTTTAATGTCAGCGTTACTGACATCAAAGGTGCGGCTCGAGTCCACAGCAAATTGATACCACGGCAAATGGGTATGCTGCTTACTCACGAATTTACGTCGTTACCTCATACGGAGATCGCAACTGCGTTTGGACGAAAGGATCATTCCACGGTTAAGAATGCGTTGAGTGCTATCGAACGTAAGATGAATTCGGATGCTCGGCTCCGTCGTGATTACGATTGGCTAAAGCATGAGTTGAAGAAATAGTCAGAATTCCTTAAGCAGTAAAGACCAAAGAGCATGAAGTTCGAAGTCCAGCAAGACGAAATGCTAAACGTGCTTTCGCACATTACAGGAGTCCTGGAACGGACGCAGACTCGCGACGTACTTTCGCATGCCCGCGTTCGGGTAGCGGAGAACGGCGAGTTGCAGGTAAGTTGCACAGATCTCACCATGACCATGGTGGCACAGATGCAGCTGGATCATGTCGACGAGCCAGGAGGCGCATCTATCCCAGGTTTGCGCTTATTCAACATATTCCGGGCGATTCGAAAGAACGAACCAGTCGTTTTTGAGACTGCCGGCGACATGATCAAGATCACGTCTGGTCATTCTGAATATGAACTAAACGTTATGACGGGGCCGAATTCGACGGTATTAGACGGGTATCTTCCGACCCCACCCGACGATCATGTCGAAATACAGATTCCTGCATCGCGCCTACACGAACAGCTCATGTACACAAACCCAGTTATGGGGGTAAAAGATTCCCGTCAGTATATGGTTGCGACATGTTTTGAACTCAGCCCAACCTATTTACGAACCGTAAGTACGGAAGCGTCTGTATTGGCGATGGCCACGTCTTCAGGAGGTGTACCGTCATTAGGCCAAAGTGATGACGATGGCGATGGGATTAAGCGATTCGTCGTACCACGCAAGACGGTTTTGCAAGTCACGTCGATGTGTAGTGCAGCAAATGCATCAGACGTTGTCAAGATGACGTTCGGTAGCAATCACTTTTCGGCAAACGTTGGCGTATTTACGTTGACTTCTAACCTGGTTGACAGTGTCTTCCCTCAATACCAAAACGTATTTCCTGAAGAATATGGCTGGTCGATGGTATGTGACCGAGAACGCCTCCGTGAAGGGCTTGATCAAGTCGAAGTCGTCGCAATCGACAGTAGCCATCGGGTTCAGTGGGAATTTGATGAGAACGTGCTCTCTATGCGCTCCGCGTCAACGCGTAACGATCGTGTTTCCGCGCAAGTCGCGCTTGATAGCTTGACAGATTCGCGAAAACTCGCTGTTAATGGCGAGAAAGTCCTACGCGTCTTACACGCCCTCAAAACGGAGAAGGTTGAATTTAGTACGAATGCAACGGACTTGCGCGCAAATATCCGGATCGTAGGAACAAAAGGCGGCGATGGGGCGGAGGCAGATGCTTCTGATGACATCGGCGTCGCTTATCTGCTAGCCACAATGTCAGATCGATGATTCTTGATCGGCTGGAAGTCGATCATGTACGAAACATCGGAAACCTCTCGCTCGAGTTAGAACCGGGTATTAATCTTCTCACGGGACCGAACGGTGCCGGTAAGACGTCGTTGCTTGAGGCAGTTCACCTCCTAGTGCGCGGTAAATCATTTCGTCGAGGGGGCTTGGAGAGCCAGATTTCCCATTCGGCCGACGACATGGCCATACGTGGACGATTTAATACGGACGAGTCCTCGTTTCGACTGGACTTTACCAAACGTCGAGGTACTCCCCTCGAACTGCGCCTCGACCGACGACGCGTTCAGCGAATATCAGAAATTGTCTCCTTAGTTCCGATTCAGACGTTCTTACCTGACCTGGCCGAACTTATCTTCGGCGCGCCGATCGAACGACGTAAATGGCTCGATCTTGGGGTCCTTTACGAGAGTTCTGACGCACTTCGCACGATGGCACATTTCCGGCATGTCTTGCGGCAGCGAAATGCTGCGCTTCGAACCCGACAGGTCGCTCAACTCGACGCGTGGGATTTCGAATTAGTCGCTAGCGCTGAAGCCCTTACTGCGCTGCGACGTAGGTGCTTCGAAAACATGGTCAAAGAAGTCGCGTCTAGTGCGTCTCAACTATGCCCAGAGCTTGAATTGTCGATGCGATTTTTCCCGGGCTATCGAGGTGAGGAATTCGCAGAAGAATTGAGAAAACAGAGGCCAAGAGATGTACAATTACGCATGACAAATTCAGGGCCACATCGCGCTGACGTTCATGTGCGGATCAGCGTGGACGGCAGGCAGCGCAGAGCATTGCCGAGCGCAGCGGTTCTCGTTTCTCAAGGTCAGGCGCGCGCACTCGCTGCGGCGTTCAAATTAGGGCAGGTTCAGCATCTGAAATCACTCGGATATCGCTCTTTGCTGTTGGTGGACGATCTTGGTTCAGAGTGGGACGATATCCACTTTGACCGCTTCCTCAATCTTATGGCGAAATTGGGATCTCAAGTGCTTAGCTCGGCTGTGAGCACGAGTCTGTTACCGGACGACTGGGTAGAACGAATAACCCGCTTTGAATTGAACAAGGGAAATGTACTGTAGCCGTTCCGCTGAAAGCGTTTGTTTTATGAATGTTTCACGTGGAACATTGGCCGAGAATAAAGCCCCATAAGGATTTGAGGCATATCTAACTCCTGCAAATGCGACGCATGAGGCGTCGAATAAGGAAGATCACATGACCGACCGCTCGAACGAAAACGACTATACCGCGACCAGTATTAAGGTACTTCACGGGCTGGATGCGGTGCGTCGCAGACCAGGTATGTATATCGGTGACACTGAGGATGGCACCGGTCTGCAGCATATGGTTCAAGAACTTGTAGACAACTCGATCGACGAAGCGCTGGCCGGGCATTGCACTTCGGTTGATGTCGTCATCCATCCTGACAACGGGATCACCGTTCGAGATGATGGACGAGGAATACCGGTTGATTTCCACGAAGATGAAGGAAAGCCTGCCGCGGAAGTCATCATGACGACGCTTCATGCGGGAGGCAAGTTCGACGCCAATGCCTACAAGGTTTCTGGCGGGTTGCATGGTGTCGGTCTTTCTGTTGTTAACGCGCTTTCCTCGTTCTTTCGCCTGACAATTCGTCGAGAGGGGAAGGTGTATGAGCAAACGTACGAAAACGGCACGCCGACCTCAGAATTAATAGTTATTGGTGAAACAGATCAAACAGGGACGACCTGCTATTTCGAAGCGTCTACTGAGATATTTAAGGAAATCCAGTATCGGTTTGACACGCTATCCGCCAAACTTCGCGAGTTGGCATTCCTGAATTCAGGTGTCCGATTGACTCTAGCGGATGAACGCACCGACGAACAGCACGAATTCTGCTATGACGGCGGTTTGCAGGAGTACGTCGCGTATCTGAACGGTTCTAAAACCCCGTTGCACGATGTTGTGCACTTCCAACGCGTCATGGATGGTGAAATTGGTGTCGAAATAGCGCTTCAATGGACGGATGCATACCAGGAACAGGTTCGCACGTACTGTAATAACATCCATCAGTCCGATGGTGGTAGTCACCTAATAGGCTTTCGTACCGCATTGACGCGAGCGCTCAACAACTACATCGAACGAGAGGATATTGCCAAGCGCAGTGGCGTTAAAACTACGGGTGAGGATGCACGCGAAGGGCTCGCAGCCATAGTGTCCGTGAAATTGCCAGATCCCAAGTTCTCGTCACAAACCAAGGATAAACTGGTATCTAGCGAAGCGCGACCGGCCGTAGAAACGACGTTGTACGAATTGCTGTCAGACTACCTACTAGAAAATCCCAAGGAAGCGAAAAGCATCGCTGAGCGCATGGTGGAAGCTGCGCAGGCGCGGGAAGCGGCGCGGAAAGCCCGAGAGCTCACGCGGCGAAAAAATGCGTTGGATTTAGGCGGATTACCAGGAAAGCTCTCAGATTGTCAGGAAAAGGACCCTGCGCTTTCAGAGATTTTCATCGTTGAGGGCGATTCTGCGGGTGGGTCTGCAAAACAGGCTCGAGATCGAAGAACGCAGGCCATTTTGCCACTTCGAGGCAAAATTCTTAACGTAGAACGCGCACGCATGGACAAGATGCTGTCGTCTAGGGAAATTACTGCCTTGATCACTGCATTGGGCTGTGGGATTGGCAGTGAGACCGATGTCAGCAAACTTCGATACCATCGCGTGATCATCATGACGGACGCGGATATCGATGGTTCACACATCCGGACCCTACTTTTAACCTTCTTCTTCCGTCATATGCCAAAGCTCATTGAAGAAGGCCATATCTATATCGCCTTGCCACCTCTCTATAAGGTGAAGAAGGGACGTAGTGAACGCTACGTAAAGGACGATGCGGAGCTAGATGACTACTACGTGGCGAGCGCATTGGATGGGGCCAGGGTTCACGGCAACGACGAATCGCCGCCAATGGCCGACGAAGCGATCCAAGCCCTCGCGCTCAAAGTTCAGCAGACACGTGAAAACCTTGAAGCGCGTGCAAGAAGCATGCCAACGTACATTTCATCACATCTTTTCCATGTGCCGGTACTCTCTTACGACGCTCGTATCACGGATTCGGACGAATTGTACGCGCGTGAGGGAGATCTTCACAGCGAGACGAGCATGCAGCGATGGTTGGCATTGCTCGAAACCCAGTTGTCTGTTGAAGAGGGGAGGTTTACTACGGACCTGGTACACGACCCTGAAACGCAGCGATATTACCCGCAGATCACGCGAGCGTTTCGAGGCGCACGCGAGACGCATGTGCTCGATCAAAACTTCATAGATTCCCGCACGTACCGATCGATTGCCCAGCTTAACGCCGAGCTTGAAGGCTTGCTTGACCTAGGTGCGTACTTTGAGAAAAGTAATGATCGGTTGGAGACGACGAATTTCATGGACGGCTTGGATTGGCTGCTCGAAAAAGCCCACCAAGGCGTTACACTGCAACGATATAAGGGGCTTGGCGAGATGAACCCCGACCAATTGTGGGACACTACCATGGATCCAGAGATTCGTAACATGTCAGTCGTCGATGTAGTGGATGCGGCGGTAGCCGATAAGCTTTTCATGGACCTAATGGGCGATGATGTTGCGCCGCGGAAAGAGTACATCACGGCGAATGCACTGGCGGTAAATGCGGCTAATTTGGATATCTAATCGACGATCACCGAAAAACTGCACGGATAGAGCAAACGGCGGATGTTTCACGTGAAACATCCGCTACATCCCAAGCCCCGATCGGCCAAGAGCGTTACTTAAAGTGCTAAAACTAGCAACGCTCAAAGACGAGACGGTCGCCATTATTCGGTCGCACTGTCCCTAAAAATCTAACTATTTCTAGTCAGAGGGTTGTATCTGCACTTGGTTGACGATTATTGCTGGTTAGCGCTAATCCAAACTCAAGCCTCCTGACAGGCAGTTCTCCGCCGGAGCAATCACAAACGGGATTGCGGGCAACATTCCGCTGCTCGCAGAATCCCACGTGATAAAGCGGTCGCCGTCTCATCCGCCACCAAGCGAATGGTTGACTACTGACTTGCAATCTACAGGTAGCGTTTCCGAATTTTTCGGTTGAACGTTACTCCAAGGCGTAATTTTAGATAGATTTGACCGGATATTTCACAACAGATTTGATCTCCAAATGCGAGTAAGATAGACCAACGCGTCGAAACGTCTTTAAGGCAACCTTAAGTTGTCGGGCAATGTTTGGAGAGTTTACTGATTTGATAGTGGTATGTGTACGGTGGTGATACCAAGTAACTTAATGGCTCGAGTGATCCAGAGTATGTCTCTGCCCCTTGCGCTGAGTGCATCTCTATGGATATTCCCCGCAACCGCAGACGAAGCGAGCGAGCAGACGTCGTCAGTTCTCCAACGTGCGAGTGGGTATCGAGCGCAGGACATGGAAGAAGTCATCGTAGAAGGAGAACGAATCGATCCAGGCAGTATGGATTTCCTTGAACTTGAGCAGATCTATCGCCAAAAGGAAAGCGCGTCGCGAAACTTCAAGATAGGTAAATACGAGGAAGCGTTTCCAGAGCTTCTTCAACTAGCGAAACTGGGGTTTAAGGATGCCCAAGCTCGAGTGGGTTTCTTATTCCTTCACGGTCTTGGCGGTCAACAAAAAAGCAATCTCAAGGCTTTAGGATGGCTCGGTGTTGCTTCTCAAGGCACTACGCGTCCCCAGTACCGCAATATTTTCAATCATATGATGAGTGAAGTCCCGGAAGAACAGCAATCACTGGTCGCGTTCGTTGTCGCGGACTATCGCGAGAAGTTTAATTCAGAAAAGCTGGGTGTCGAGTGTTGGCATAGTAACGTAAATCACATACGCCAGTTTACATGCCGCTATCATGACGAGATGCATAAATATTATAACCACATGAGCATGTCAGGGACGCCTTTCTCTACTTCTTTAGAATAGCTGGATTTGTGAGGCTGCTTTGGGTTTTAGGGCACAACCCTGAAATTAGCACAAAAATAGGATATTTTCGGGCTCATTTGACGATTTTTCTTTAGATTAAGGTTGTTTTTTGGAAGATTTCGTTCATTTTTTCGTTAAAAGCTTGGGGTCGCATTAATTCACGACACTGCGTCAAGTTCTGCGATCTGGTCTCGCATCCACGCTTCAGCATCGCTATTAAATTCCTGAGAGGTCCGTTCGCCGACTACTTGCGGTGGCGAGATTCGTACTTGAACGACGCCTGGCCGTTTGATGAATGATTTGTTACTCCATAGACGTCCTCCGTTATGAGCAACAAAGTAGGTCGGCACTCCGCTCTGCTTAGCTAGCATCGCTCCGCCTCGCTGAAATCGGCCGACTTGCCCGGAAGGCATTCGGGTTCCTTCTGGAAACAAGGTCACCCAACAACCGGAGTCTAATCGCTTCCGTCCTTCACCCACGATGTAGCGCAACGCTGACATGCGCTGTTCGCGATCGATCGCGATGGGGTTAGTGACCCAAAACGCCCAGCCGAAACAGGGAATCCATAAGAGTTTTCTTTTGATGACGGTGGTTTGTGGGCACACAAGCAACTGGGAGTAAAGGGCATCCCAGGTACTTGCATGTTTCATAAGCAGGATACCCGGTTCATCTCCTAGGTGCTCTTTGCCCGTTACTTCAACGCGGATACCACATGTCAGCTTCAACCACCATAAAACGAACGTGACCCAAGGCACGATGACGACTCGGAAGCGTGAGTGTTTTGGAACAAACTGAGCGATGGCCGTGAGCGATGTGCCCCAAAGCATGGTCGAGAGCGAATACCCAATGTAAAACAAGAGCGATCGAACCCACAGTACGGGTCGAGTTCGCATCATCGATACCAATACCGTGGTGCAAGTAATACGAGCAACGTAAATATCTCAAGCCGACCTAATACCATCGCGAGAATCAGCAGCCACTTAGTTGGCGCATTCAAGGATGCATAGTGATTGGCGACTTCGCCAAGCCCGGGACCAAGGTTGTTTAAGCATGCAGCAACTGCCGAAAAAGCGCTCTTAATATCTAGGTCCGAGACCATTAGTACACATGTTAGTAAAAACACGAAGAGGAGCCCATACATCGTCACGAAGCCCCACACAGCCTCGATCACCCGGTCTGCGACGACTTCGGAACCGAGCTTTACAGTAAATACACCATCGGGCAAGATCAAGCGCCTGATTTCGCGGACCCCTTGTTGCATAACCACGAGAACGCGGTAGATTTTGACGCCGCCAGCGGTCGAACCGACGCAACCGCCAACAAATGAAGCGAGAACTAGGACTACGGGACACAACAGCGGCCAGCTGTCAACTGAAGTGGTCGTGTAGCCCGTCGTTGTCGCGAATGAGACAGCCTGGAAGAGCGCGTCGCGAAACCCGCTTCCGGTCATATCGTCAGCCATTGCGAGTCGTGCTGTTACGAGCACTGTTACGGCTACTATAAAGACGGCGTAGGTGCGCGCTTCAGGATCGCGGAAGTACTCGCGTATATCCGTTTTGACTAGGATTGCGCGATAGTGTAAAGAGAAATTGAGACCAGCCAACAGCATGAACAGTATGGCGACCGTCTCGATCATGGGCTCGTCGAAGTAACCGATACTCGCATCGTAATTTGAGAAGCCACCAATTGCCACCGTTGTGAACGCGTGGCAAATTGCGTCAAACATGGACATACCGGCGAACCAATATGCGAGCGCGCAAGCAATGGTCAGTGCGAGATAGAGGAACCACAACGATTTCGCCGCTTCTGCGATACGAGGTTTAAGGCTTGTGTCCGTAATCGTGCCTGGTGCTTCGGCACGAAAAAGCTGCATCCCACCGATTCCTAGCATCGGGAGGATCGCTACGGCAAGCACGATGATGCCCATCCCGCCAATCCACTGTAAAGAAGCGCGATAGAACAAAAACGTGCGAGGAAGTTCCTCAAGGCCCGTCAGTACCGTCGCGCCGGTCGTCGTCAAGCCGGAGAACGACTCAAAGGCAGCATCCGTGAAACTTTGCGTAACGTTGGCCGAGCTGACCATAAACGGTAGAGTACAGAGCAGACCTAACACGAAGTACGTTAGCGTCGTAATAAAAAAGCCTTCTCGAACGCGTACCGTTCGATCAAATCGAGCGAGTAATAGATGAACAAAGCCGCCGCTGAGAATAAACACCAGCCCCAAGCCCGCAAAGACCATAGCGACTTGCTCGCCGTACAAGAAACCTACGCCCGCACTTACTAACAACGGTCCGCCGATGATCATCACAAGTACGGCTAACACGCTGCCTACGGCCGCGTAGTTCATTAGAAGAGCTTGAAGGCCTTGGCTCGAAACAGTTGTTCGGCCTTCGTCGTGGCATCGCTACTCTCTGTAATGAAGATCGCGCGATCGCCTTCCTCTAGCCTAACATCTGGATTGGCGTGAAACGGGAAGATTTCCGTCTGCCCGGCACTGTTTTCCTGGTCGGCACCCCGGACTAGGCAAAGTAGATGTGTTCCCTTTGGCAACTTCATTTGCGAAGGTTGTTGTCCGACGACACGGCTTGTTTCCGCGTTCCCCTGGACTTTCAGCTCGAAAAGGTCGAGGTTGAACAACGCCAAATGGCGGAACACCGATAAGGTTTTTTCGCGGAATAACCGTTGAATGATGTTCGCGGTGGTCTGCTGTGGCGAAATCGGAATCTCAATGCCTGCTTGTACGAGCGATTCCAAGTAGTGAACGTGTTGAACGAGTGTGAACACTGTCTTAACGTTCAACCGCTTAGCAGTCAACGACGATACAACATTGACGAGGTCATTGTTCGTCACAGCGCAGTAAAGATCAGAGTCGTTGACGTCGTTCGCTCGTAGGAAATCTTCACTTGAGGCGTCGCCGCTCAGTACCGTGAGGTCCATGGATGACTCGAGTTCACCGGCCAGCTGCTCTGCCCGAGCCGGGTCTGCTTCAATGATCTTGATGTTGCGTCGAGGGGAGAGCTCGTGCACGTCCTTGGCAAGGCGCATCCCGATTTGCCCTCCGCCTCCGATAACTACCTGCCGATACGGCTTGATGATGCCACTCAAGTCGCGCGAGAGTTCGTGCATGGCGTTTTTTTGGCCCAGAATGAAGGCAAGATCGTCTACCGCGATCTTCGCATCCCGAAGCGAATTCACCATCTTGTTGTCTCGCAACAACCCGACGAGCTGTGCTCGGTTCCCGCTCGCTGTCGCAAATTGATTCGGCTTCAATCCAATCAAATCGCTGCCGGCCAACATTCGCGTACATGTCATCACGACTTCTGCATCTGCAAATTCCGCAATGTAGACAGCGCCCTGATACTCAACTAGGTCTTTGAGATGATTTACGACGGTTAGCTCAGGACTGATTGGCTCATCGACTGGAATTCCTCCCGCAGAAAACAGTTTGACGTGGTTTTCACCGAGATAATCGAGATTCCGTACACGCGCAATCCGCATTGGGGTATCGTGTAACGTGAGCGCAACCTGACAGGCGACAAGATTGACTTCGTCGCTTGCGGTGACGGCGACAATTGCATCGCAATCTTCAATGCCCGCTTCCCTGAGCACATCTGGACTTGAGGCGTGTCCTGCTACGGTGCTACACGAGTGCATTGCTCGGATTTCCGCGAGAGCATGCTGGTCCGTATCTACAACTGTCACGTCCATGTTGATGTCAGCGGCTAACGACTGTAGCACGGTTCTGCCGACTTGACCCGCGCCGAGGATAAGTACATTCATAACGCAGGATTCACTTTGCGCAATTTAGCGAGATAGAACCCGTCTCCCCAATTGGGATCTGGGAAGATTTGAACGCCGTAGTCCTGTGGAATGATCAACGGACGTTCCGATGGGTGCACACTAAGAGACTCGAACTGAACGTCATTGTTTGTATCTGCCAACTCGGCAATGACAGCATCGTTTTCTTCTGGCAACAGTGAGCACGTTGCGTAAACCAATACACCGTCGGGCGCAAGCACGTTCCATAGATTACTCAAAAGTTGGACCTGGCGTTCATGCAAGGCGTCCAGCTGCTCGGGAGCTCGGTGAATTTTGACATCCGGATGCCGACCGATCGTGCCGGTCGCCGAACACGGCGCGTCGAGAAGGATTCGTTCAAACGGGTGACCGTCCCACCAGATCTGGTTGGTTGCGTCACCTTTGATGATGGTGAGAGGAAGGTCAAGTCGCTTGCTCTCGCTATCAGACCACGCGCGTCGCACAGGATTAACGTCAAGAGCGGTTAGTTCTATGTCGTGTTCTAACAACTGGAACGACTTGTTCCCCGGAGCTGCGCAAGCATCCAACACCCTTAACTTGGGCCGGAGGTCGAGCTCGCGAACCGGAAGCTGTGCACTTGCATCCTGCACCGCGAACCAGCCCTCAGTGTAACCTGGAATCGAATGAGTAGGCTGAGGGGAACAAAGTCGCAGGGTTGCGTCCTGACGCAGAGTCGTGAAGGCAATATCTTGTGCCCGCAATACTCCGTGAAAATCTCGCGGCGAGATCTTGTGCTGATTTACGCGGAGACACTGAGGCATCCTGCTATTGAGGAGCACCAGTTGGCTATGGACGAACTTGTCGCCGTATGCCTCCCTTAGTTTCTCGATGATCCAATCGGGTAGTTCGTATTTACCGCACAAGGACTTGGGCTTGAAGTCCCGTTCAACTTTTCTCAGGACGGCGTTGACAAGAAACGCGGCGGATTGTTTGTGAAGCCGCTTGATGGCTTCTACCGATTCAGAGACGACAGCGTGTGGTTTCGCATCCGAATGGGTGAGTTGGTACACACCGAGCAAGAGCACGGCGAGTACTTCACGATCTAGTTTCGGCAGCGGCGTGTTACAAAGGCGAGCCAGTTGCTCTGAAACAGAGAAGTAGTGACGGCAAACCCCATAAACCCAGGCTCGGATACGCGCGGAAGCCAACGCTGCGCCAGATACCTCCAATGCCGTTTCTAACGATTCGCCCTTGAGGACCCGGATTAGGAGGCGAGCGGCGAGACGAATATCGTCATTACGCATCTTGCAGTACCTCTGGGTTCTCGAAGCGCGTCCCGGAACGCCACAGATAAGCAAAACCGTTTACGGCGTCGGTCCCGGACATCGCACGCCCTTTTCCGATGCTGAGCTGAATGGTCCGCAAAGCCAGTGCGTTTTGACCGCAGCCAATAACTGGTTCGGATTCCGCCGCGAGGACTTGACCGGGTGAGCCATCACGTTCGACCAGCTTGGCTTCGAGGACGCGGATTCTCACATTTCGATCAGGCAGTTGTAACGTCGTGAAAGCCATTCCGCGGCCATGAAACGCGCGAATGTGACGCTCAATTTGAATCGCACTTCCGCGCCAGTTGATTTGTGCTGCTTCATTACTCAATCGTGGCGCATAGGAGGCTTGCGATTCGGCTTGAGGTTGAGGTTCGTCAAGCGCATCGTCTTCGGCATGATCAAGAACTTTAACGATTTCAATGCCCCCTAGCTGAGCTAGCGCTTCCGTTACCGATGATGTTGTGCTCTTGTTAGTTAACGGCAATGTGGCTTGGCGGTACACTGGTCCTGCGTCAAGGCGAGAGGTAATTCGCATGATGGATACGCCGGTTTCGTTATCACCATGTAGGATGGCGTGTTCGATCGGCGAAGCTCCGCGCCATCTTGGCAGTAAAGATGCATGTACATTGATGCATCCGAATCGCGGCGCGGTCAGTACGCGCTTGGGGAGCAACAGACCGTACGCCGCAACAACTAACACGTCCAGAGGTTCAAGCCTCGTTTCGACGCCACGCAGATCTGTGGGAGCGTGAACAACCAATCCTTGTCCGAGGCTCAGTGATTCCACTGGTCCTGGACGGACGCGGCGACCTCGACCGGCCGGTCTTCCGGGTTGCGTGAGAACCAACGACACATCGTGTTTGGACGCGAGAAGCGCGTCTAAAATCGTTGCGGCAAACACGGGCGTGCCAGCGAATCCGATGTTCATGGAACTAGGTATAGCACCGACTATTCGTTAACACACTTAGCGTGGAACAATAGACCTCAAGTGCGCAAAAAGATTCGACGTTCGTGAGATTCGCTGGCTCTTGTCGAAGATGCGGAATTATTGCGATTTGTCGTTCGGCACCGTTTAGTTTGGATGTAGAAAAGGAAGCTAGTTCATGATCGCAGGGATGTCAGAGACACGGCTAGGTCGTATCGGGGCTCATGTCCAAAAGTACATTGAAACGGGCAAATTGCCTTGTGCATCAATTTTGATTACACGCGATATGGATGAGACATACTACTTTGCGTCGGGTTATGCGGACGTAGAGCGGAAAACGCCTGTTGCGCGAGATACCGTATTTCGGTTCTACTCGATGACCAAGCCGATCACTAGCGTTGCGTTGATGACGCTTTATGAGCATGGCTTATTTCAGCTTGACGATCCCGTCAGCAAGCACATCCCCGCTTGGGAAAATCTAACAGTCTATGAAAGCGGCGAAGGCAGTTCAATGAAGACTAGAGAACTCGCCGAGCCCATGACGATTAAGCACCTACTGACCCACACATCCGGGTTGACATATGGCTTTATGGAGAGTCATCCGGTGGATGCGTTGTATCGCGAGAAGCAAGTAGGCGGCGGGCCGGGGCGAACCTTGGATGACATGATCGAGGGACTCGCGGACATCCCATTGGTTTTTGATCCGGGATCTCGATGGCACTACAGCGTTGCCACGGATGTTTGCGGATACTTGGTACAACATTTCAGTGGCCAAGATTTAGACGAATACATCGAACAGGCGATTCTCAAGCCATTGGGAATGGCTCACAGCGGCTTTTGCGTCAAACCTGACGATCGGGACAAACTGGCGGCATGCTATAGCCATCATCCGTCAGGCTATCGACTACAAGATGACCCATCGGACTCGAACTATCACAAACGTCCGACATATTTTTCCGGGGGCGGAGGTATGGTCGGCACAATCGATGACTACATGAGCTTCGCATGCATGCTGCTGGGATATGAACCAACGAGCCTCGAGAACCCGCTTCTTGGTATTCGAACGCGTCAATACATGCTCTCCAATCACCTGCCAGGAAGTGTGGATCTTGCTGCGATGGGTCAGTCTGTTTTTTCTGAAACGTCGTTCGCGGGTGTTGGGTTCGGTCTGGGGTTCTCCGTGGTCGTCAATCCTATAGAGTCGTCGGTGGTGGATAACTACGGAACGTCGGGTTGGGGAGGCGCGGCGAGCACCTATTTTTGGGTTGATCCCTCGGAGAGAATGGCCGTGGTGTTCATGACGCAGCTGCTACCCTCCTCCACGTTTCCAATTCGCCGTGAACTCAAGACGTTGGTCAATCAGGCAACCGTGTTGGATCCGATCGAATTGGATATGGGCGACCCGTCGTTGGACGATTTGTTCGATCCAGAATATGACGAGGAATACTCTGAACCAGACGTAGACGACATCCGACATTGAGACGATCACACCTCGCCTTGCACAAATATTGATCGGGACAAGGCGGAGTTTGCGCAATTAATGGGCGCAATATGGCAAGAAATGTTGGTTTTCGCACGAATCTGTGCGCTGGCACAGATTTTGCATAAAATCCCGCGATTCGAAATTTCGCAACCCATTTTTACGAGGCAGTATCTACATGAAATGCAAACTCGAATACATCTGGCTTGATGGTCGAGCTCCGACTCAAAGTCTACGTTCTAAAACGCGTATTGAGGAAGATTTCGACGGTTCGCTTGACGCCGCGCCCATGTGGGCGTTCGACGGTAGTTCTACCGAACAGGCTGACGGCGCAACATCAGATTTGTTATTGAAACCAGTCGCGGTATTTCCAGATCCCGCACGCAACAACGGCTTTTTGGTCATGACTGAAGTCCTAAATGCCGACGGCACGCCCCATCCAACGAATGGTCGTGCGACTATTGATGACGATGACGACGATTTTTGGTTCGGATTTGAGCAGGAGTACTTCCTGTGGGACACTAAAACGTCCTTGCCGCCGGGTTTCCCAAGTAAAGGATTCCCGCGACCACAAGGTCCGTACTACTGTTCAGTCGGTGCGGAAAACGCCTTCGGTCGAGCGTGTGTTGACGAACACTTAGACCAATGCCTGGAAGCAGGTCTCAATGTTGAAGGCATCAATGCTGAGGTTGCGGCGGGTCAATGGGAATTCCAAGTCTTTGCAAAGGGCGCAAAGGCGGCTGGCGATGAAACATGGATCGCTCGATATCTCGCTGAACGTAACGCTGAGAAGTACGGCTACGGCATTAACTGGCATCCCAAGCCACTAGGCGACACGGACTGGAACGGTTCCGGCATGCACGCGAACTTCTCCAATGGCATCATGCGGGACGAAGGAAGTGAGGACCTGTTTACCACGATCTGTGAGAAGTTCGGCGAGAACATTAACCGTCACATCGAGGTTTACGGTGCGGACAACGAACAACGATTGACGGGCCAACACGAGACACAGTCAATCCACCAATTCAGTTACGGTTTATACGATCGAGGCGCGTCGATCCGAATACCTGCGGCCACTTATGAAGCAGGTTGGAAGGGACGCCTAGAAGATCGACGACCGGCTTCAAATGCGGACCCATATAAGGTTGCTTCCGCGATCGTCAAGACGACAAAAGAGGCGCTTGCTTAACCGCTAGCGTTTCACAATCTGCCTCGTAGGCAAGAGCGGCGACCTTGGTTGTCGCTCTTGCCGAATTCAATTGCGAGGTGAATTTACAAGGGGTATTCGTCGGCTAGGGCGCGAATGTTCGCGTCATCTAGACCGAGCCGACGTGCCTCTCGCAACATACGCTGATAGCTCGCGCGAAAGGCAGCTAGATCAGCGTTGCGGCCATTGCTTAACCATGCGTTGAAGTTTGGTGCACGTTTCTCTCGAAACGCGGCACCGCCTTCGCGAGCATCGGGATGATGATCAGAGACTGCGGTTTTAGCGGCGATCTCGTCAAGTGATTGTTCAAACGACATTTCGTAAGCGTTGTAAATCGAGCGCTTGAGCAATCGCATCGCGACTTGTGGTCCATTTGCGAGTTCTTCCGCGAGTGCCATCACATGCGATTCAAGTTCATCTCCAGGCACCACCTCGTGAAGCAGACCCAGGTCTAGCGCTTCTTCGGCGAGCACGATGCGCTTGCGCATTAGAAAATCGATGGTTTTCGCGATCCCGATCAGTTGGACCATGAGGTACTGGCCGCCTTCATCAGGTAGCAGACCAAATCGCAAGGTCGCGCTTCCGATACGCGCGCCAGCTGCGGCGATTCGATAGTCACATGCGAGCGCTAGCGTCATGCCCGTCTGAACGGCGACGCCGTTGATCGCGGCGATGGAGAGCTTGTCGCAATTCCGAATGGCCACGTTCACTGCTTGGGAAAGGTGCCGCAAACCCTCATACGTACCGATCTCGGTATCGTGACCGGGCGGAATCGGCGGTACGAGCGGTTCCCCGCCAATTGGCTTGTTCTGTCCGGAGATGTCGTCGCCGGCGCAAAACGCACGTCCCTCGCCTGTAAATACCAGCACTCGAACGGCGTTGTCCATCTGAGCTTGAATGATGGTTTCAACCAGATCCCGCTTGATGGGTTGCGTTAAGCCGTTTAAACGTTCGGGGGTGTTGAACTTGATCCACGCAATGCCAGGATCTCGGACTTCAACTTCAAACCCTGTGAAAGCTCCTGTTTGCATCGAGTCAAACTCCCTTGGTCGCGGCGAAATCGCGCTATTGTATGGTCGCGAAATCGAGGCAGATAATTCGACTTGAAGCGCTGGATAAAAGTATGTCGGAACAAACAATCCCGAAACGTCGCGTACCGAGTTACCTATTTAAAGCAGTTAGCTGGCTATTAGCGGCCGGCTGTTTTTACTTGGTTCTAAGCCGTTTAAGCGCTGCCGCGGCTCGCGAAGGACTAACGCTGCTTGCTTACTTGCTTGACTTTATCGGCGACGTGAACTGGCTTGTCTGGTTTGCGGTCATGATGCCATATTCGGTGTTCTTTTTTCTCATCGACTCAAACGTTACGTGGCGTGCGGTTCGCTGGTTTAACGCACCAACGCTCAGGTATCGTGACATTCTGCCGATTCGGGCTTCCGCATACATCCTTTCACTGCTTAACGAGCAAGTCGGGAAAGGCGCAATGACGCTTTATCTGCTAAGGCGTCACAAAACTCCGGGCTGGGAAACCCTGTCTACGATGATCTTCTTGGGGCTCATGGAGATTTATCAACTTTTGTTGTTCTCCGTGATCGGACTGATCTATTACTTTGAATACGTTGTTGAGGCGTCAAAACTGTTACCGTTGGACGTAATCCTGCCCGTTGTATTTATTGCGGCGTTTGTGTTCTTGGTCGTCTGGATTTCGTTCTTTCGAGGGCTATTCCTGAAGAACCTGAACATACGCAATCATCGATATCTTCGTGCGTTTCGCGAAGCACGCTTAAAACACTACGCCTTAACCGTACTTTACAAAGCGCCAAATCTGATTGGCGCGGTGATCGTCTACACGATCGCATTAGCGCTATTCAATGTCGAAGCAAGTTTCGGACAACTCTTGGTCTTTCTGCCGCTGATTTTTCTTGCGGCGGCGCTCCCGCTACCGTTTCATGCAGGCGCACTGCTGCTATGGACGGCGTTGTTTCCCGATTACCCCGAAGTAGGCGTATTTAGTTTGTTCATGCACACGTTTTTTGTGCTGTTCAACGCGTCAATTGGTTTGCTGTTTCTACCGAGAGCGAACAAGGAGCTATTCGACGAAGCAACTTCGCCTCAATAGGCGAGTTTCGGCTGCCAGTCTTCGTATCCCTCCGGAATCAGGTCGAACAGGTTGAATACCGCGCAGTACGGATCGCCGGGGCCGAACGGGGTGTCGGCTACCTTAGCGATAGAACCGTCATCAAGTTTCTTCAATACGGTGACTCCCGGTAGATACTCACCTGCCCCGTTGTCGTAACCTAAATCAACAGCTAGTGTAGAGTTTCCTAGCGAAGCCATGGGGAAACGCCAACCTCGAGATTCGGCGAATTCTTTTTGTTTCTCCGGAGATTCTGGATTGGTTAGGACGAATCCCGCACGATCTTGAAGATGGTCGATGACGCCGTTGAAGCCGTCTGCCCATAGTGTGCAGTAGACACAGTGAGATCCCATGTTGTGAATGAGAAAGAGGGTGTCGTGCTCACCGAAAAAGGATGACACACGACGCTTGCCGTCCAACGTGACTAGCTCGTAATTCTCGACCGGTTCTGGCTCTATACCCTTCTGGAGTTCCAGCATTGCATTGCGTACCTCCATGAGCTGTTGGTAGAGTTCACCGAGCTTTTCCTTAGTCGCATCATTGCTCATTCGCCGATCTCCATCTGCACAACAAATCAAAATGGGTGGCTATGGTACGGAGGGCGCGTCATTCGAAATACATGCTATGGTCAACAGGATAGACTTCATCTGCCGAGCGCTCGATGGCCGATATCAGTCCCGACGCCCGTCTTGTGCGTCCTGCGGCGTATTGAAAACCGGGGCCGGAGACGTTTTCATCGCACGCCAGACAAGGATTTAGATTCCCCGTGTCATCGACGTGAGCTTCTCCGAGGTCGTTTCGAACGACGCGCCAAACACCATAATGTTTAAGACATGTTGTCATGCATTGTCGCCTGGTATGTGCTACGTTGTATGCCCAGGTTTCCGCGCAGAGCGCTTCAAATCCGATCGATTCCATTAGGCATTTTTTGATGCCTCGAAGGGTGAGTTTCCGTGCACACGTTCGTACAGGTGTCATTAGGTCGGGTTTCGCCAAGTAAACGGAAAGATTCCGAAGTGAGGAGCATGTACCGCAGTGGTATCGGTGGGTGATCACGTGGTCATTGGCGATGGCTTCGTCCGAATTGGAATACGTCCGTAGTTCATAGTCCTCTCGACGTGTATCAGCGAATCGAACAGCACATACTTGGGTGTTCGTCGGCATGGAAACGTACCACTCCAAAACCGGTTCTTGCCAAAAGTACTCGATTCGACGCTCCGATTCGTCCACCTCATATCTTCGCGCGATACGAGGGAGACTGTTTTCTATTTCGGCGAATCGATCAAAGGACCGCTGATAACGTGGTTCATAGGGATTCGCCGTAAAGAACGCGCGAGAAGGCGCCGTATGTGGACCTTTTCCCGAGGAAGTCCTTTTCGGGACAAGCTTCAGCTCGTCGTAAATTTCGAATCCATTTAGTAAGTTCGTTTTGCTGAGGCGTTCGATCAGGACGGTGGCGTCGGCCGACTCAGCGACTTCCGGTTGCGCACTGACAACATTTCCCGTTTGGAGAAGTACCAACGTGATCAAAGTCAGCGGCGAAAAAAACACGTAGAGCTTCGGCGTTGATCGTTTTAGAGAAGCCTGCACTTGAGTAAATACCTTCAAGAGCCTTAGTGTTTCTTTCGAATTCGAGATGCGATGCGAATCGCCATCGAGAGGATAGTGGACGCGACTAAGAGCCAACAGAAACCAAAAATCAATTCCGTAGGAATCCAATAAAGTTGAAAGGCGTATTGAGTGGTGACTGTAGTTACGACGACGAAATACAAGATGCCGTTGTATCTACCTAAGTGGCTTGGCAGGAGCGACGTGTTGGTTTGTGCGCCGGTGTAGGCGTATTCGAGAAATGCGCAAAGCTGGACTAACGGGAGGACAACTGGAACGACGCTACCATCATGCAACGCTAGACCCACGAGCCCGAGAAAAACGAAAACAAAATCGGCGGTGTGATCGATCCGAGTTCCGAGGCTCGTTGCTTGTTCGAGGCGACGTGCGATTGGCCCATCGATTAGGTCGCTCACTACGGCATAGACCGTCACAACAAACGCCGCGAACCAATGCTCGGTGAAAGCGGCCCAGAGAAAGAACAACCCACACAAACCCCGCACGACGGATAGGGCATTAGGGATATTTAGAGGGGGATACCTCAATTCGGCCTACAAGTAGTTGGAAGGGGTTTTCACGCAGTTCATGGCGCTAGCATAGCGAATTTGATTCGCCGCGTCACGAGCATCTAGATCGCACGCGTACAGCAGGTACGTAAAGTGAAATTCGTTGAATTGACAACTTTGTACTGAACAGACGCATCGGGCATTCGGCGGATTTCAGTGCAACAATAGAATTAGCGTGACCAACAGTTAGGTCGGCATGACCAATACCTGTAGTCGTTCGCGTAAGGAGCTGCGAGAAATTTGGCGGGGAAACTTTCTGTTCGACTCGAGAATCGTCTCGACGAAATCCAGCGAGTTGACACGGCGATTGAGGAGTTCACTGAGCAACTAGACCTTTCGTTTTCTGACGTCTTTCAAATCCGACTCGTCGTTGAAGAACTGTTCACCAATATCGTGAGCTATGCATACGAAGACGACGATCTACATGAGATCTTTGTCACGGTCGCGTATGAGGAGGGTCGACTTGAGGTCACGCTCGTTGACGACGGTATGGAATTCAACCCACTAACAGTCGACCCACACCACAACGAAGCGGATACGATCGAAGAGCTTGAAATCGGTGGCAAAGGCTGGACATTGGTGCGAGCGTATATGAACGAGTTCGAATACGACTACAGCGACGGCAAGAACCGCCTGAAACTGGTGAAACACCTTTCTTAATAACCATGAGCCGTGATCTCGTCGAACGTGCGACGGGCGCATTCGTCAAACGGCGGATTTCGGTGTTAAAGGTGGGAAGTATGGTGACCGGAATACACACGATACGTCGGTTTGTCTTTTGCATAGCGCTCACGCTCGGTTTAAGTGGGATCGCGCAAGAGATTGAAGATTCCGCTAGCGACGATGCGTCGCAAGCCATACCGGCTATTCCAGGCGTTACGGAGGACCAGATTTTGTTTGGTCAATCGGCTGCGTTTGAAGGACCCGCGGCGGCGTTGGGACGAGGCATGAACCTAGGGATCAAAGCGGCGTTCGCGGAAGTGAATGCAACGGGAGGGGTGTATGGTCGCGAACTTAAACTCGTGCAACGGAACGATGGTTACGAACCTGAATTAGCCATCGTCAATTCCCGCGCACTACTTGAAGAAGATCAGGTCTTTGCGTTGATCGGCGGCGTCGGCACGCCGACTTCGCGCGCCGCTCTACCCATTGCAGATTCGGCAAAAGTCCCATACATCGCACCGTTTACCGGAGCGGGATTTTTACGGGACTCAACGTCCTATTCGGTTAATTTGCGTGCATCTTACGATCAAGAAACAAGCCGCATCGTTCAGTACTTAACTGATACGCTCAACGTTTCTCGCATCGCCGTCGTTTACCAAAACGATTCATACGGCCAAGTTGGTTTGCAAGGTGTGCAAAAGGCGATGGGTGCGCTCGGACGGGAGCTTGTAGGGATAGGCGCATACCCTCGTAACACCAAAGCCGTCAAGACAGCGCTCTTGGATGTAGCGAAAACTAATCCGGAAGCGATTGTGATTATCGGCGCGTACGCACCAACGGCGGAGTTCATTCTTTGGGCGAAGAAACTTGGACTTGACAGCGTGTTTTTCACCATCTCGTTCGTTGGTAGTCAAGCGCTCGCAAGCGCTTTGGGTGAACAAGGCAAAGGCGTATACGTTTCCCAAGTCGTGCCGACACCAGACAGTAAAGAGCTCCTTATCGCTTGGCAATATCGCGAAGCGTTGCGGAAACACGACCCATTAGCAGAAACGGGGTTCGTGTCGTTCGAGGGTTACTTGGCAGGACGTATGACGATCAGCCTGCTAGAGGAAGCTGGTCGTGAGCTCACGCGTGCAAAGTTCATGGACGCAATGCGCAATATGACCTTTGATGATCTTGATGGTTTTAGTTTGCAGTTTGGAGAGACGGACAATCAAGGATCTGATCAGGTATTCCTCACCATGATCGGCGACAACCAGACCTATCAAGCGGTGCAGTAAGGAAGGGATTCGACGATGGCTGACGATCAAGACACAGCTGTTCTCCCTGCTGACGAATCGCGCACCGCAAGTCGCCGCGCTTCTACGTCGTTAATGGGCGACGAGTCGATCCCTTTCTTCCGACGTTTGTGGGGATCTCGAGAGCGAATATCAACACGGTTGGTGTTCTACTTCATTGGTGCCGCCTTAATCACGCTCTTTGCCAGTGCTGTGGCGTTCGCGTTTTTCGCGTTCCTTGACACAAAACTCCAGCAAGTCAACGATGAGAACGTGCCGCAGATGATTTCCGCATTTGAAGTCGCACAAGAAAGCGCGGCACTTGCGGCTTCGTTGCCACGGCTTTCGACAGCTGCACAAAGTGACTTCGGTGCCATCGTTCAAAGTGTGTATGAGACGCAGGAAGCGTTCGAGAGTTACATTGCCACGATCTCAGAAACTGAAACCGGTAGTGAACGAGCCGCTGAGTTACTTGAGGCCGGCAAAGCGATGCGGACTAATATCGAGGCGTCGATTGCAGTAGTTAACCGGCGTTTCGAGCTACTCGCCGCGACAGACCGAGTCATGAATGAAGTCGACCGCTTACAAAACCAAGCGCGCGGTCAGCTGCAACAGATTCTGGACGATCAACTCTTTTTTTCGATGACAGGTTATCGTGATCTGTCGGACCCCCCGAGTACGCAAATCGGCGTGAACACGGCGGATTTCGATACATATCGCCACTTAAGTGAGATCGAAAGTGCTTTGGAGTCGTCCGCAGAGCTGATCGCTGCGGCGTTCAATGAGACCGATGCGGATCAGCTGGTGCCGTTGCTTGAGAGATTCGAAGCCACCAAGGCGACGGTGGAGCGTTATTCGAAATTGATTCCGCAAGAGATGGATGTTTCCATGATCCTTGGTCCGCTTCAGCAGCTGTTCGCCATCGGTGAAGGACCCGACGGCGGATTCGCTTTGCGGCAGGAGATTCTTCGCTTGAAAGCCGTTGAAGAACAGTACATCGTGGCCAATCGCGCGATCGTTGAGAACCTGTATGCGAGTGGAGAAGCTCTGGTTAATGCTGCTTCGATCGATACGAATACCGCGACAGGTCAGGCCGAAAGTGCAACGACCGTGGCGGTTTACCTGCTGCTTGCATTGAATATTGCTGGTATTGCGGGCGTCGCGTTGATTGTTCGTCAGTTCGTATTGCGCAAGTTCGTCCGAAGGGTCGACACGCTGGCCGATCGGATGCACACGATGGCGGATGGTGATCTGGAAATCGACATTCCCATCGATGGCAAAGACGAGATAGCGACGATGGCCGAAGCGCTTGAAGTGTTTCGCAAAAAATCACTTGAAGCACTGAGACTGAATGAAGTCGAGCGATTAAATGCGGAATTGGAAGAGAGCAATGACCGCCTGGAAGCGATGAATGAGGAGCTCAAAGCCGCACAGCAGCAGATCGTGATGCGCGAAAAGCTTGCCGCTATGGGCGAGCTCACCGCTGGGGTGGCGCATGAGATCAAGAATCCGCTCAACTTCATGATGAACTTTGCCGAAGTCTCACAGGAGCTGATAGAGGAGTTGTTCGAGGAACTCGAAGTTGATGAAAAAGATCGTGACGAAGGGATCGTCGAGGAAATCCAGCAAGACTTGACAGGCAACTTGCAGCGAATCCGTGACCACGGGGATCGTGCGAATTCGATTGTTCGTGACATGCTCGCGATGGGCAGGGAAGCGTCTGACTGGGTACCGACTGACATCAATCGCGTTCTGTCAGAACATGCCCGACTGGCGTTTCATAGTGCACGAGCGGCGGATTCTGAATTCCAGCTCGATATCAAGGAAGAATTAGCTGAAGATCTGCCGGAAATCGATGCGATACCGAACGATATAGCGCGGGTATTCCTCAACATGTTTATGAATGCGTGTTACGCAACCAACAAACGGCGCGTCGAACAAGAGGAGGGGGATTCCTATAGCCCAACGCTCACCATCCGTACACAACTTGACAGCAACCGAGTCGAGATTCAAATCGAAGACAATGGCACAGGCGTCGAAAAAGAGGCCATCGAGAAGATCTTCCAGCCTTTCTTCACAACCAAACCGACGGATGAAGGAACGGGTCTTGGGTTAGCGTTAGCAGCGGATATCGTACGCGCGCACGGTGGTAACGTATCGGTTGACAGTGCAGTCATGGAATTTACACGCATGACCGTTCGATTGCCGTTAAAACAAAGCGCGGAAGTTCAAGCCGCTAGCACGAACTAGACAGGGGATCGACAACTCGATCTGCGTTACAACGAAATTTGTTAGTCGACATCTTTAAGTCTTGGTGAATCACGACTGATTTCAGCCCTATTCCGATTTTCGGGAAGACCGTCTGCGCCACAGCCATGAACAGAGCGCCACGACCGAATACCCGAACGTTCCTCCGAGAAGACCCGCCCCAGCAACACGCACGGCTTCCTCGAATGGCCAGTAGAAATTTAGTACAGTCGTAGCTACGGTGAAGACCAGAACGAAAACAACGGCTTTGGGAATTAGCCGCTTGAATTGTTCCCGCATACTCATCATTTGATGTACAGCTCTTTTTTGAATTGCCAAAAGGAAGACGATGTTTCTAGAGATTTAGATTACGGTTTGCGATTCGAGGTTCAATCTCAAAGCAGAACGCTAATCCGAGACAACCATGAACCCGATTAAATGGCCGTTCCTTCAATCATCGCAGAATCGCGAAGTGGGTTTATTTGCCGCTGTGTCGAATGACGAGCCTGGAATCCCACCAATATGCGTATACCCCAAACCAAGTCGGGGCTGCGACGAGCGCCCAAGCCGCTGCCATACGCCACTCTTCGAAGAAGCCTAATAGAGCACATAGCGTGGTAGCCAATCCAAGAAAAATTTGAAAATGCCACCTGCTTTTTGGATATTTAGAAGTAGTAGGCGCATTTGCGTTGGTTTTGTGAGACCCGTTTTTTGGTTTCATAGGTCGATTCCTGATTAGCACGTACCAGAAGAAGATTGCCAAAGCTGTAAAGATCAGGATATAGAACCACTCCGGCTCGTCCTTTAGCAAGGTCGTTAGAGCGAACAATGTGGCTAGTGGCGCAACGATCGCGTAAATCACGACGAACTTCGGTTTAGGAGGGTTTTGGACAAGAGATTGCAAGAATGTAGCGTTCATCGTCATTGGATTTACCGTACGCTCGGATCGACGGCGCGACCCGCGATATTTATCGTTTGACCGATCTGAATTTTCGCCAGTTTAAATATGCGAGACCCCAAGCGGCTGCAGCGAGCACGCTCCATGCGATCCCCCACTTTACATCAACTAGGAACCACAGGACCGCGAGCGGTGTGTATAAGATGCCCATGCCAGAATACAAACCCATTCTGGATTCTGGATCGTCAGTGAAACGAGCTGCGAATTTACGTAGTTTCTCTTTCCAAGAAAGCGACAAAACTCCGCCCTATAGTCGATGACGTCGCATTCTATCGAGAGACTCCGCTGGAAATCAACGGTATCTATCTTTAGACAAATTGGGTCTCTCGTAAGCAAGTTGCTTGGACAGACCTCTTGAGAGAAAGTACGCCCAATATGACGCCTCGGCGCGATCGAGCTTCGCTCGCCGAAACTGTTGAACGAGCGCAGCATGGCGACCGCGAAGCGTTTCGCGATCTCGTGCTGCGATTTCAAGACATGGCGGTTGGCTACGCATTCTCCTTGTTGAAGGACTTTCATTTGGCGGAGGACGCGGCGCAAGAAGCTCTGGTGGCTGTTTTCTTTGAACTCAAATCATTGCGCTCGCCGAACGCCTTTGTACCCTGGTTACGAACGGTAGTGCGAAAACACTGTGACCGCATTAGCAGACGACGCCAACCCGATGTGCCTCTTGAAGAACAAGAAGAAAGATGGATGACAGACGCACCGTCACCACTTGATGCGATTGAGCAAGGAGAAGTGTCAGAGCTGGTGGGTCGAGCGATCGCTTCCCTGCCGCAAAAACAGCGCGATGTCGTCACCTTGTATTACATTGGCGAAAAATCAAGTTCCCAAGTAGCGGAGTTTCTAAATCTCCCTATTACAACCGTCAAAAAGCGCTTGCATGATGCGAAACCTAAACTGAGAAGGAGCACGTCAAAGTTGGCCAAGCGATTCTTGAGTGATCACAAACCATCAGAAAGTAGGGAGTTCAGCGATCGCGTGCTGCGATTTACGGCTCCCGATCGGGCAAAAGACGCACCTACGGTGTACAACCTCTTCGAAGCCGAAGATCATCCCAGTCGTCATGAATGGCGAGGGGGGCGATTGTCGGATAGTCATGCAGACTGGGACGCATCTCGCGTAGCGTTCATTCAGGAAGGAGGCGATGAAAAACTGGTCGCGGCACTAAACGTTTACGACTTGACGATGCAGATCGGTCAAGCTGAGGTGCGTGTTGCGGGAATCAATGGAGATGTACTTGATGCGGAACTAACCGACTGGCGAGAGAACGTCTTTGATCGAATCGTATCGGATGCCCTCAAGTCGTTGTCGGAATCGGGCTACGACTTGGTAGTGACGTTCGATGATGAATCCTTTTGGTTGAGACATGGTTTTACATTAGGCTGGCGCGCATTACAGTGGCAAGTAAAGGTAACTGACCTGCCGCTTAACGGTGAGCAAACGCTCGAACGGGTCGAATCAACGCACCGTGAGGAACTAGCTGCAGTCTATAACGCGTCGAGCACCGGATTGACCGGGACGGTTCGAAGACCAACCTACAGACGGAATAAGCATCCAGGCGAATTTTCAACTTACATGTGGCGGAACTCAGGCGGCCAGATCGCAGGCTATGTCAGCGGAAACCCCGGTCCTGGTGAAGCAAGTTTTTGGGTCGACGAAGTCGCAGGGGACGCGGAAACATGCTTAGCTGCTCTAAGGTCTGTCGCAGATGCTGAGCAATGCGCTGAGTGCTATTTCGACCGGTTGCACTATAAGAGCGCGGTCGGGACAAAGCTACGGCAGATGAGTTCGTGCCGGTTGTTCACTGGTACGAGAAATGGAAGAGCTCGATGGTATGTTGCGAAAATCGTTAACTTGAAAACACTAATGACTAAGATCGCGCCGCTTCTAAGTGATCGGCTCCAAACGACAGGATTCGCGGAGTGGCCAGGCGCACTGTCGATTTGTCTCCAAGAACACGATGCCTCTCAAGAGATAACTCTGGTCACTGAAGAAGGGGGAGTACAGGTGGTCGACGGCGCTGATACTTCGAATTGCATCAGCGGCGATCAATCGATTGTGCAGCTCGTTCTCGGTTGTGAAACCCCTGATGAAGTGATAGCTTCAAATGGCATCGAAGTGAAAGGTGAGCGCACAGCTGATCTAGTGTCCGTACTTTTTCCGGCGCAATACCCTCAGATGGAGAACCAAGCGCTGTAAGTCAAACGATGCACAAATAGAAAGCTGATATATTGTCTTGGGCGATTGCACCGATCAGTCGTCTTCACTCATATAGCTGGGGCTCGTTGATTGGTTGTTGGGGCGTTAAGGCTGATAGCTCAATCGAGTTGCTCGATGGTCGATTTCTTCTTTCGATAGGAGACGTACGCCAAATACCCGAAGAGCGCCGCCGGAAAAGCCAAAACGATGCCAAAACTCCAGTCGATGAAAAATATGATCGTGGCGCTAAACGTGGAAATCGTCGATATGACCACAAAATAGTGGACAGCGTAATTCTCACTAACCAATGAATCTCGGAGAAATTCGTCGATTGTCGGAGTTTCGTTTCTTTTCTCTTTTCTCCGTACGAGAATGGCTGCAAACCAGAAGAAGATGCTAAGTCCTGCATAACTCAGAACAATGAATAGATAAGGCTCTTGAGCCAGTGCTTGGACAAGTGCGACGATTGCCGTTAGTACGGTGAAAAAACGATAAACCACGGACCGCTTGGGCGTACGAGGGTTCCGAACAATACTTTTCCAGTGAGTACTTTTCATCGGGTTCGGACGTACTAGATTCACTCTCACTTAATGTGCGGGAGAGGGCGTCGACACGCTAACGGCTATTGTTCGGCATTCTTGGACTTTCGCCAGCATGTATACGCTAGATACCAATTCAGAGTAGCTAACACCAGCCATAAGGTTACAAACCATCTTGATCCAAGTAATGAGAATACAACGGCAAGCAATGAGTAGGTCCATACTAACGCGAGATAAAAGTGCTTCTGATGTGCTGGATCTTCGGTGTATCTTGCGTAGAACGAACTAAGTACTTTGTAGCGCAAAGAGTCCAAGAACGGGGATGAAACAAACGCATTCGTATTGTAACTAGGATGCGAAATTGGAGCTGCCAAGATGCGACACTGTTGCGGCGACCAATCAGAAAGCGGAATGCCGGATTGGAACAAGGCATGTTTTAGTGCAGCCGATGGCTTGGAAGTGAATCATCGTTTTCCGGGTTCAGACCATCAATCGAGAGTGGGTCTTCGACGATTCGCCTTGGTAAGCGCCTGCCGACGTTTTAGATTCAATCGCTTGCGTTTTGAAGCGACCGTAGGTTTGGTACGGACCCGCGCCTTGGGTGTTCGCGAAGCTTCGTCAAGCAATGAGAGCAGTCGATTCCATGCAGCAATGCGGTTCTGCCATTGACTCCGCTGGGCAGAGGAACGTATAACGATCTCGCGATCGTTGACATTGCTGACCAGCGCTAATTCCATCATTCTCTGTCGAACTTCTGGTTTTACATGGAGCGCGTCGACCGATACTCGCAAGGAGACGGCTGTTGCGACTTTGTTGACATGCTGTCCGCCAGGTCCTCTTGCTTGGGTGAATTGCCAAGAAAGTGCGTTATTTGGTATGGCGGGATGAGACGGAAAGTACAAGGCCGCAACTCTATCTAACAGGCAATGCTTGGAGGGGGAATGGTCCATTCGGCTAGCGGGTGGTCGCGCAACTGGAATTTCATGATGTCTCCGCGTCCAGTGTCTTCAATGAGCTCAAGCACACTCGTATTGTTGCTCGCCCACAACGTCCGCCCTTTCCAGCCACCATCAGGATCGTCGATACGCCCGTCGTCTGCGGTGACCACGATCTTTCGGAATGGCGTTGGGGTATCCGTTGTTTGCGCGATCACCCATAGTCCGCCAGGGTCGCCATCCGTGACGGTTACGGTGCCATCGATATCGTCCGAAGGTGTCGTATTCGGAGCGATTGTCCAATCGAAAATGACGGGGTCGCTGACATTGCCAGCAGGATCCTCCGCGGTTACGCTGATTGAATGTTCGCCCTGAACGATTCCTGGGAGAATCCAGGGATTTGTACAACTTACTGCGTCCAAATCGTCGCGTTGACATTCGAACGAAGCGCCTTCCTCGGAAACCACAAAATGAAAAATCGCACGATTAGACGGGGTCGTCGCAAGTGGTCGGCTTACGAGCCGGATGGTCGGCGCTGTTAGATCAACACGCCAGGTGGCTTCAGCCCATGTGGCGTCGGTGTTCCCGGCCATGTCAGTGGCACGTACGCGAAACGTGTGTTCCCCTTCGCTAAGGTCAGATTCGGTGTGCGGCGAGGTGCAACTGGCGATGGTGCCGTCGTCTAGTTGGCACTCGAAGGTTGAACCTGCTTCATTACTGGCGAACCGGAATTCGGCTGTCGTCCGATTCGTCGCTGAAGGCGGTACGCTCGTAAGGCTAGTTGATGGGGGTACGGTATCGGTCGCCGGTCGAGGCGTCGTCGTCGTGGGGTCTGAGCCGCCGCCTCCACCACAGCCGCAGATCAAGGTGGCTATCGCAAGCGGGATAAAAGTAAGTTGTGTGTTATTCGCGATCATCAGAAGACCCATCTGAACTCGCTCATGCACCGATGAAGTTATACGAATAGGTGGTTTTAGGTGTCTGTGTGTGAGGGTATCGTCCTGAGGCGACAGTTACTACATCCAGTCACATTGACTTAGAACGATCGCGTAAGGCAAGGCGTGCCCCATACGCAAATCCCACAAATTCGATGAATGCGAGACCTAGCGCAGAGTAGAGGAAGGAAGCTTTGTGTTTCGGCACCACGTTCAAGTACAGGTCCGGACTTTCCACGAGAAAGTGCAACATCAGACCGAAGACTAGTGACGCGCCCATCGAGAGTGAAAACAGGATCGCACCTAGCTTGAATTTCCTCTTCCACACGAGATAGATCGCTACCCATGGTGCGATCGTGACGACGATCAAAATGAACAGAATTTGCAGCGGGGAGTTCTGCACTCCGGCGAGGATATGAGTGTATTGGTGACCTCCTCCGATGAAAAGGTGTAGCGTAGCAATGATCACAAGAAGTGTTATTTCAGATCTCACAGGCGTCTCCATTGCATCCTGGTCGCGACTTTTCAAGCTGGTTTCGGAATGGAGGGAAATAGAGCAGAAGGCCGTACAGAAAGAGCAGTGGGACTCGCAGACATACTTTTCACGTAGCGTAGATCCCGGAGAATACTTGGCGGCGTTTCTTGTCGACGACAACAATCTCGCCAATAGGGACTTCGCCTATCGGGGAAATCTCTGTCGTGAGATCAATCGTCCGCAGCCAGTCCAGTCGGGCGGTGCGTTTCGCTTGCCGCACGCAGACTGGACAGTTCGGGTTGTAGTGGAGCGCAAGCCTCATTCTGGTGAAATGGCGTACGACGTATATAACCAAGCATAAGACGAGAGAGCCACCCGATTCGCTCTTCATAACTTCGCGTGAATCGGTGAGCTTAGACGGACGCATCTATGTGTATGTGGACAAAGGTCTCGCTTCTGAGAGCAGTTTGACGTAATTGCTTAATCGACGTTCCGTGAGTTCGCCTTGGTGTACCGCACGCTGAACCGCGCAGTCAGGTTCCGCACTGTGTTCGCAGTTGTTAAAGCGGCATCGGATGGCAAGTTCTGAAATATCGTCGAATACCGAAGCGACTGCATCTTCACCGTTGACGATTCCAAGCTCACGAACGCCTGGGTTATCGACGACGATTGCGCCAGAAGGAAGTTCGATCAACGTCCGACGAACTGTGGTGTGGCGACCTTTTGCATCTTGAATGCGAGTGGCTTGAGTAGCTTGACGGTCCTCCCCTATGAGAGTATTGATTAATGTGGACTTGCCTACGCCTGATGAGCCGAGTAGCGCGGTGGTTTCGCCAGGACGTAGAAGCGAAGTAAGCGACTGGCACGAGCGAGCATTTCGAGCGTCGACTTCATGCACTTGGGGTAATATCGGGATTTGACGCAGTCGACGCCGAAAGGAAGCTAGATCGATGCATTGATCGACCTTCGTTAGGACGATCACGGCTTCCACTCCGCTTTGCGCCGCAAGCACCATGCCTCGTTCTAGACGAGACTCGTTGAAATTCTGATTTGCGGATACAACCAGAAAGATACATTCGAAGTTTGCGAGCATAGTTTGCGCGCCCCGGTCGCGGCCGCTCCGACGGCGCTGCAATAGGTTTTTTCGGTTTAGAAGCTGAACGGGTTCGTGAGTGGTCTCGTCACGTAGTAGCCAGTCGCCAGTGGTAGGACTTTCGCTAAGTTGAGGCGCATCGCGCATTCGTACGTTTTGTCGTAACGTAGCCGATTGAATCTCAAAGGACTGCCGGCTTACGGAGATGACGCGGGCTGGTTCGAACGCCCCGTTTTTTTCGGAGATCTGGGCGTCAAAAAACGCCGTCCAGCCTAAAGAAACCAGTGCGGAATTCGTTGTTCGGAGCAACCTGTTTGTCATGCTATTTCTGCAGTCTAAATCGTACGGCAACAAAGGCTGTGAATACCATAGGCGCCGCAAATTCATTAACTGAGAAAGGAAATCGCATGCCTGCAATCCCCAAGGGAGGAACCGTCGCAGTAACGGGTTCTGCTGGATTTATTGGAAGTTGGGTCGTACGCCTGTTACTTGACAAAGGTTACCGTGTCCGAGCCTGTGTCCGAGATGTCAACGACGATAACCGTTGTGCGTTTTTACGCAACATGCCAGGATATGCGTCGGGTCGTTTGACGCTGCATTCCGCCAATCTAGACGATCCTGGTGTATTTGACGACATTTTTGCGGGTTGCCATGGTGTCGCACATGTCTCTCATGTAAGTAATTACAACGATCAGGATTACGTAAAGATGGTTTGCGACCACATGATCGAAAGCGTCAACAAGTCGCGGACGGTTGGACGGGTCGTGGTCACATCAAGTATTGCAGCCGTTATCTCAGAAATGGATCTGAATGAAATTGAGCGGCGACCAACGCTCTACGAAGATCGCTACCCGGATGAGTTGAACGAACGTCGCACACCAGACCGTCAAGGCTACTCAATGGGCAAAGTACTGGCGCAACGAACCTTCTCCGATGCGGCGGAAGAGAGTGGTGGAGAATGGGATGCCATTACGGTCTGTCCTGCGGATAACGTAGGGCCGATCCAGTCCGCGCACCAGAAGGATATGGGGCCATGGCAGCACAATGTCGAGATGATGCTAACCGGGAAATACTTCCAGAATGGCGTGTATCGACCGTGGATGACGGTGGATGTACGCGACGACGCGTTGTGTCATATCGGAGTCCTTGAGAGCGTTTTTGCGAAAAATGGTGAACGCTATATCGCCTGGTCGACCGACACGCCGAAAGTCGAAGAAATCTGTGCGATGATTGACGAGATCCTGCCGGAAATCGGGCATGCAACGCCAGAAGTCACTGACAACCATCCGGAGCGTCACCAAGCTCGTGAAGCGGAATTTCGCGGAATTTGGGCGAAAGCCGATCTGCGTAATGACCGGATTCGCGACTTGATCGGTATCGAGTTTAGGCCGTTTGAAGTATCCCTGCGTGATTGCGTTGAGTCATTGTTGGCCGTTGCGAAAGTCAAACCGGTCTTGCGTGAAGGGTTTAGTCACCACATTTAGACTATGCGAGGCTGGAGGCTGGAGTAGGAATAGGCACCCGTTGCCTTAGGCAGCGGGTGGTTTTCGCATGAGTGCACATCTAAGCGCTGAGGCGATACGTAGTTTTCAAAAAAATGGGTTTTGTTCACCCATTCGTGTTTACAGCGAAGTGGAAACTGCGGAGTTACGACGTCAGTTCGAAGCGGTGGAGACCTATTTCGGTCCCGAGCGTGCCAAGCGTCACATCACAGATCTTCATCTGATTGCTGATTGGGCGTGGCGCGTCGTGCACGATCCGCGCATTGTCGAACCAATTTCAGACGTATTAGGTCCAAACGTACTTCTCTGGTCACTGAATTGGTTTATTAAAGAGCCTCTTGACCAGAAATTCGTGAGTTACCATCAGGACGCGACTTACTGGGGATTAGAACCTCATGACGTGGCGACAGCGTGGATAGCGCTGTCAGACGCTTCAGAAGCAACAGGACCGATGAAATTCGTGTCAGGAAGTCACTTAGAGGAAGTCCGATACCACGAAGACACATTTGGCAAGGACAACTTGCTGTCACGTGGGCAGGTCATTGAGGGAGACATCGACGAAGAAAAGGTCGTACTCTCGCCGCTTGGCGCAGGAGAAATGTCGTTGCATCACGTGCGTCTGATCCATGGTTCAACGCCAAATCAGACGACCGATCGACGTATCGGTATGGTGTTGAGGTATTGCGCGACGCACGTCCGACAAACCAAGGTTCGTGATACCGCGGTTCTCGTCAGAGGCGAGGACAGATTTGGTAACTTTGACCTGTTGCCGAAGCCCGAGAAGGAATTTGGCGAGGTTGAACTAGCGCGACAGCGAGATGCCCTAGTCCGAATGCAGCGAGCGTTACACTCTAAGGACTACGAAGACCAAGACTAGATTCTTGTTGGATGATTGCGTCTCAGCTGTCAGCTTGAACGAGCGTTGCACGCACTTCATCCGCAAAGTTCTCTCCGGTACGCTCACCCGATATGACCGTTTGTTCCCAATGCTTCTCTTGTAAAGGCGAAGTGTAATCCCGATTGACGAAGTGAATGCCGACGCCGACACGGGATTCATTGCTTAGATTGTTGCCTGTTGCGTGGGGCGTACCGAAACAGAAGAACACTACGCCGCCAGCCTCAAGTTCACAATGCACAGCACGCGCCTCGTCGAGTTCGGTGTGGATGTGGTGGTCGGAAGCAGGATCGCGCGTGTGAGGAAAATCCTCGTTGAATGCGCGCGGGGCGACTTTGAGAGTTCCGTTTGCGATATCGCCATCGTGGATGGCGATCCACATAGCTGTTCCACGGAGTGGATCCTGCAGCTTGAAGTAGGCGTTGTCGGTATGCCAGCTCGTTCCCATCCCTGATTGCGGAGGTTTGTAAAACGACTGATCGAGGATTTTGATCACTGGGTGCCCAATCAGATTGCCGACTGCGTTGATGACCTTAGGCGCGAACGGCAATGCCTTAAACAGAGGGCTTCTTGAGTAGAGAGGAATGAGCTGGTAGTTCTGTCGAACCTCCGGATTTGTTGATACGTCGCGAAACATCCCAGTATCGATCCATCGAGCGACTTCGATCTGCATCGCAGCCACTTCATCCTCATTAAAGAAGTGTGGAACGGTGGTGTAGCCTTCCGTTAGGAATTGATCGATTTGCGCTTGACTGAGCGACATCTTGATGAGTTCGACTAGCGTTGCGGAATTAAACATAGGTAGTAAAGCCCGTCGCTACCACTTGGCAGACAGACTCGTGCTCGGCCTCGGTACTTTGCATATTCAGTTGAAAATAAGAAAATTACCCCCATGTAATGGGTGTGAGCGAAGATAAATACGCAAACATCCCGAGTTATGCCCGTGGAAAAGCCTAAGTTGACGACATCGAACGCACTTGTAATGTCGAACTTGGTGCCTGGCGCCAATCTTCAGCAGTACATCAATGCGGTCAATTCATTCCCGGTACTTACCGTTGAGCGTGAGCGGGAACTCGCACGTCGTCTTTATGAGCATGATGATTTAGATGCGGCTCGAGAGCTTGTGCTTTCACACTTGCGATTCGTAGTTCATGTTTCTCGTTCATATGAAGGTTACGGGCTACCGCAGGAGGACTTGATCCAGGAAGGAAATGTCGGCTTGATGAAGGCCGTCAATAAATTCGATCCGAATCGTGGCGTCCGTCTTGTTACATTCGCCGTCCACTGGATTAAGGCGGAAATGAATGAATACGTACTACGCAACTGGCGAATCCTCAAGATCGCTACAAATAAGGCGCAACGCAAACTGTTTTACAAACTGCGCAGTAAGAAACAGGAACTCGGCCAGCTCAACACCTTAACCGCTGCCGAAACCAAACTCGTTGCGAAAGATCTTGGTGTAAAACCCGAAGAAGTGCGCGAGATGGAAGCCCGATTAGGCGGTCAGGATGTTTCCTTCGAGACTTCCACTGAGGACGACTATGCGTCGGATGATGGTGATGGTCTCGCGCCTGAAGATGTTCTGTATGTCGACCATTCTGATCCTGCTGAAATTGCAGAAGACGAACAGTGGTCGAAGCTGATGCACAAGAAACTGCAAGCCGCACTTGAAGCGCTCGACGACAGGTCGCGCGAAATTGTCTACGGTCGATTTATCAGCGAAGAAACGCGGACGTTAGAGGATCTAGGAGCTGAGTTCGGCATCTCTGCGGAACGTGTGCGCCAGCTTGAACGCCGAGCGTTGCTCGATATCAAGGAGTCTATTGGCGGCGAACTGACGCTTGCGTAGAGCGAACCCAGGCTTTCGCGACGTGGCGATTTAACTCCGAATCAGCCACGGTGAAAAAAGAAAAACCAGAATCCCTCCCGCAGCGACGCGTCTACGTACGTCGTCGTAGTCGCACAACTGTCGCTCAGGCTAGAGCGCTCGAACGACTGGACGAGTACTTACTCTCATCGGCTTCTATCGAAGAAGCATTTGGTCGCACAGCCCCTGTATTAGTTGAGATCGGTTTCGGCAATGGCAACGCGTTGGCGGAATTCGCATCGTTGAATCCGGAATGGAATTGTGTCGGAGTCGAGGTCTTTCGGCCAGGGATCGGTGCGTTAATCAATCGATGTGAACAGCAAGATATCAAGAATGTTCGCATCGTCGATGGAGAAGGTCTTACGTATCTGGAATCAATTCCTGACAACTCGCTTGATCTGATTTGGGTGCTTTTCCCGGACCCGTGGCCCAAAACCCGGCATCACAAGCGTCGCTTGATCACGCGCGAATTCGCAAAGGTAGCGGCAGGGAAGCTGAAGTTCGAAGGAAAACTAGCGATCGCAACTGACTGGGCTTCTTACGCAGAGGAAATAGAAGAAGCGCTCGGCGATGTGGATGCTCTAATAGGTGGTATCGTCAAAGGCACATCTGACCGAATTACGACGAAATACGAAATACGCGGTATCCGATTAGGGCATTCGGTTACCGAGTTTGAGTACGTCAAACGAGAATCGTGATTCGCTGCGTATAAAGCGTGACTTAATTCTCTGTTCGATGGATTCGAGCTATCGCACTGGCGGGCTCTGTTAGAACAAAAGGTTGGACGTGGACGCGATATCACAAGACTCTCGATTAGAACTGGTTGGGGCTCCAGGGTCCCCGTACACGCGCAAAATGCTCGCCTGGTTGCGCTACAAGCGCATCCCATATGCGATTGATTGGTCTAACCGCAAGATCAACGAGGGCTACCCGCCGCCGAAAGTAAGTCTTATCCCGACGTTTTATCTACCAGATGACAACGGCGAAATTGAAGCCGTCGTCGATTCAACACCCATCATCAAACGCTTGGATATTGAGTTTCCCGCTCGTTCTACTACGCCGCCGCATCCAATAACACGGTTTTTGAGTGACCTCGTCGAAGACTATGCCGACGAATGGCTGACAAAGATCATGTTCCACTACCGCTGGGCGTATGAAGAGGACGCCGCAAACGCTGGTTCGCTGCTGCCCTTCTTTAGAAACATACAAGTCGACGACAACCAAGCATCCGTGCTTGAAGCAGCATTTACGGACCGTCAAATCAACCGGTTGTACGTCGTCGGCTCAAACGACGTGACGCGTCCGATCATTGAAGCCAGCTATCTTCGTGTGATTGATATCCTCGCCAATCTTATTCAACGAAACGAGTTCGTATTAGGTTCGCGACCTTGTCCTGCCGACTTTGGGATTTTCGGTCAATTCACGCAACTATCGCAAATCGAACCGACGTCGCTGGCCATTCTCGCTAAGCGCTCACAGCGCGTACGAGCTTGGGTTATGAGGGTTGAAGATCTCTGTGGGCTTGAAGTTGATGATGAGGATTGGTTTGAGCCAGAGCAAGCAGCTACGGAGTTACGAGATTTACTCACTGAAATCGGCCGAACCTACGTGCCCGTTATGCTCGCCAATAGCGCCGCGATAAACGGCGGCGAATCGGAATTCGAAGCAATCGTGGACGGTCAGCGTTGGGCTCAACCGACCTTTCCGTACCAGGCGAAATGTCTCCAATGGATTAGAGAGGCTTATTTCGCTCTTGACCCAGAGGATCGCGGGACCGTCATGGATTACCTGTCGGGTACTGGTTGCGAGAAACTGATCTGACCTAAAGTCAGTTGATGTCGCTTAGAGATTAGGGTTCTTTCGTTTATAGAAATCGTTCGACAACTGAGTTCAGGTGGTTTCGACCGAAATTTGTTAGAGAGATTCGATTAGGATCGATTAGGTTTTCTTCTCGCGACTGGCTCAATGCAGGCTCGAGCTTTTGAAGCGACAAACCGGTGCGGTAATTGAAGTGACGGTTGTCGACGCCATCGTTCAGTCGCAAAACATTCATCATGAATTCAACCGGTAGCTCATCTCGATCGATGTCTCGCGCAAGGGTTTTCTGGTCTCCCATGTAGTCTTCCGGGCGCCGGGTCTTTTGTGTCCGCACGATCGTTCCATTTTGTTGGGTCACCTTGCCATGCGCTCCAGCACCGATACCCAGATAGTCTCCGAATTGCCAATAGTTGACGTTGTGACGACATTCGAATTCGCCCGTGTTGATAGCAAACGCTGAAACTTCGTACTGACGATAACCAGCTGCAGCGAGTCGTTCTAATCCCGCGTCACTCATATCTGCGCGATCGTCATCAGAAGCAACAGTTGGGGGTCGCTTACCAAAAACTGTGTTTGGTTCGATGGTTAGCTGATACCACGAGATGTGCTCAGTTTCAAACGCCACTAACTGGTCAAGATCGCACATCGCCATGTCGATCGATTGATCCGGGAGGCCAAACATCATGTCGACGTTGACTGAATCGAAACCCGCCTTTTTCGCTTGTTCGACGGCAACACCAGCTTCATCGATTGAGTGAATGCGTCCCAATTTACGCAAGGACTTTGGATTTAGTGACTGGACACCAATCGAAACACGATTGATACCGGCTCGCCGATAGTCGGCAAAAGATCCACACTCAAGAGCGCCTGGGTTTGCCTCCATCGTGACTTCGACCACGTTCTGCAGAGCAGGATGCTCAAGAATCTTTGCAAATGAATCCGGCCGAAACAGACTAGGGGTGCCACCTCCGAAGTAGACGGTGTTAATCGTCCCGTTGGTCCGTGCTAGCTCAGAGTTGAGATCGCGTAATAAACAGGTGACATATTCGCTTTCTCCTATTGGTCCGTTAAGTTCATGTGAATTGAAGTCACAGTAAGGACATTTACGTACGCACCATGGTATGTGGACGTAGAGGCCAATAGAGTTCGGCGAAGTTGGTAACGAAGCCACAGATCTTTCAGCTTCCGTGCAGTTTTGCGACAAGCTGCTTCGCGGCTTTCGCTCGGTGACTGATCGCGTTCTTTTCCTCGGTTGTCAGTTCGGCGGCCGTTCGATTTAGGCTAGGCAGGAAGAACAAAGGGTCGTAGCCAAATCCCTGAGAACCTCGTGGAGCGCGAAGGATTTCGCCTTCCCAGGAACCAATGCCGATTAGCGGCACCGGGTCGTCGGGATGACGTAAATACACAAGAACGCATTGAAATGACGCCTCTCGCTCCCTGTCGGGTACATCACTCATGGTGGCCAAGAGTTTTTCATTGTTCCTCAATGCGTCGCTAGGTGTACCAGCGTAGCGTGCGGAATGGATTCCTGGTTTTCCGTCGAGCGCGTTGACGCTGAGTCCAGAATCGTCAGCGATTGCTGGAAGTTGCGTAATTGCCGATACGGCTCGCGCCTTGATAAGCGCGTTTTCGATGAAGGTCAAGCCGGACTCTTCGATTTCACTCATCAATCTTGCATCGGGTAACACGAGCTCGATGTCCAGTTCTTCGAACAGAGGGGCAAGTTCCGCCCGTTTGCCCTCGTTCGATGTGGCGAGAGCAACTTTGGCGGTCATTGGTCGTAGACGGGTTGTTTGAAGCTGAACTCGTGGGATTCGTCGGACAGGTGCAGCTGAACTTTGAAGGTCAGCGGCTCCTCGCTGGTGAATAGAAAGGTCGCAAGGTAATACCGTGCGCTGCCTTCCTCGACAAGCTTGAATTCGAGAGGGGTTTGCTGCGATAAGAGATTAGTGACCGTTCCTGTGATACGGTCAGGAGGCGGCTTTGAATCGTCGTGAAGTGCGGAGATCGTTATGACCGCTCGATTTTTCGCACGTACGATGTCGTGGCGTTCAGCTACTTGCGGCTGGAGAAATGTTGAGCGTATGACACTGTAATGCACTTCGTATCCAGCTAGTTCGACACTTTGTTCGGCGGTTGCGAATTGGCAAACACTAATCACCATAAATGGCCAGAAAAACCAGCGCGGAGGACGGAACTTCGTCACGATGGTCGACCAAGCCGATAAAACGCCGTGACCCCTAGGACATTTCGAAACATCTTTGTTGCGATCGTTTCGCGACCATTGTGGTTGAACACATAGCGCGAGATCACGCGTACGTTCTCAGATGCGCACATCGTGTCGAAATCGTGAATTGTGCAAAGGTGAATGTTGGGTGTGTCGTACCACTCGTTAGGCAGATGCTTCGAGACCGGCATACGACCGCCAAAGAACAATTGCTTGCGACACTGCCAGTAGGCGAAGTTGGGGAACGTCACGATACACTCTTCCCCGATCCGCAACATCTCGCGAACGAGGGTTCGCGGTTCGCTGATTGCCTGCAAAGTTTCGTTCATGATCACGATATCGAAGCTATTCGTTGGGAATCGCTCCAAGCCTGCATCGATGTCGTGTTCAATCACATTGACGCCACGTGCCAGGCACCCCTCGATACGGTTATGTTCGATTTCGACGCCGTAGCCTGTTACTGACTTGGTTTGACGTAGTCGACACAGCAAATCGCCGTCGCCACACCCCAAGTCAAGGACTCGGGCGTTGGGATTTACCAGATCGATGATGATGTCATCGGCTTGCTTCACGTCGCCAAGCTCTCCGAGATCTGTTTCATGTACGACGTGAGAATTCGGTGGTACCGCGGAATCTCAAGCAAGAATGAATCGTGTCCACTGAGCGACTCGATGTCGGCGTACGAAACGTCGCAACCCGCGGAAATCAGGGCGTCCACAATCTCCCGCGAACGCTCAGGTGCAAATCGCCAGTCCGTCGTGAAGGAAATCACGAGGAACCTCGCCGTTGCTTTCTTTAGTGCTTCGACCAGATCATTGTCGAATGAGCGTGCCGGATCGAATTGATCCAAAGCATGCGTCATCAGCAGGTAGGTGTTCGCGTCGAACATCCCGGCGAACTTCTGACCGTTGTATTGAAGGTAGCTCGTCACCTCTCCTACGACGTCGTAGTAGTCAGCAGCGTCATCGCTCTTTACGTCACCGCCAAATTTCAGTTCCATGCCGTCGGCGGAGAGATACGTGACGTGACCAAGCATCCTGGCAGTTCCTAGACCGTCCATCGGCTTCGAGGCTGCTGCAAGATAGCGACCTTCATTGAAATTACGGTCTTTGAGAATGGCTTGCCGTGCGATTTCGTTGAACGCGATGTTTTGCGCTGACAAATTTGGCGCGCACGCGATGAGTAACGCATTACGCACACGATCAGGGTAATCGATCGCCCATTGCATTGCTTGCATACCACCGAGACTACCACCGATCACGGCAGCAAATGATTCGATCCCCAAATAGTCTGCAAATCGCGCCTGACTGTTCACCCAATCGCCGACCGTGACTTGCGGGAAATCCGACCCGTACGGTTCGTTGATTTCAGGGTTGTTCGACGTGGGTCCTGTGCTTCCATGACAACCGCCGATATTGTTCAACGCGACGACGTAAAAATCGTTCGTATCGATGGGTTTGCCGGGCCCGATGCAGTTGTCCCACCAGCCAAGGGTACGACGGTCATCGGCATCGTGATAACCAGCCGCGTGATGATGACCTGAAAGCGCATGACATATCAGCACCGCGTTTGTTCGATCCGCATTGAGCTCGCCATACGTTTCGTACATGAGCTGGAAATACGGCAACATTGCGCCGTTCTCCATCTTGAAAGGTTCGTTGAATTCGGCGCATTCGGGCGTGACGACGCCGACAGAATCTGCCTCCACTTGATCCTTCTGTGAGGATGGTTGACTCATGCGGAATAGTTTAAAAAGGTTCTGAAGATGTCAGCTTGATAAACCTAAGCTGACGCGTCCATGGATTAGAAGAAAAGACCATTCAGCCAGGGAATGATGCGGCTGTTAATAGCGAAGAGAGCAATTAGGACGATCATCGGCGAGAAATCAAGAATGCCTAGATTTGGCATGACGCGCTGTACAGGGCGCAGCAGGACTGCGGGAAGTTCGCGCGCCAACTGCGCATAGGGAGACGTGCTTTGGGGCGCGACCCAACTCAATATCACGCCTACGACCAACGCTGCGATGAATATCCAGATCGAATACTGTAACAGTCGGACCAGACTCATGCCAAGACTCGTCAAAAGGAAGCCAAGGGCAGAGACAGATTGAGTTGCGTCGAGCTGCATGTAACCGGGTAGCAATTGCATCGCGACGCGACCGGACATGGCAATCCATGCGACGAGAAGGGACGCAGTATCGATAAATCGCCCACTTGGGACAACAGCTCTAAAGGGATTGAGCAGTCTGTCAGTAAGTCGCCGCGTTGAAGCTACCACCATGTTCAAGGGGTTCACGCGCGAAACCTGAAAGAGAAAGCGCAAGAGGCAAGCGATTGCCACCACGCCAAGCAGAATTTCAATAAGAAAGAAAATGAGGTCCATCAGTAAGAAACTAGATCTATCTTGTTACGAGTCAATCTACTTGGATAACCGAATGCGGTAATGCAAGGATTGTGAGCGTCTGCGTCATGGTGCATTGTATGGTGAATTCAAGACGAAACGCCATATCGTCATCAGTTAGGTCGCGAGCTCTCGAGCTCGGCGGTAAGCCGCGGTTACGGCAGCTACAAACTCCTGGTCGACGTGCTTTTGTGAGAGATGATTCAAAGCGGCTTCAGTTGTACCACCAGGCGACGTCACATTTTCTCTAAGCTGACTAGGGTCGTTACCGTCCCGAGAGACCATCGCACTGGCGCCGATAGCGGTTTGCACAACGAGCTGCAATGCGGCTTTACGCCCTAGACCCATAGATTCCCCTGCGGCGACGAGCGATTCAATTAGATAGAAGAAATAGGCAGGTCCACTTCCTGACAGCGCGGTGACCTTGTCGAGATCGTCGTCGGATTCAAACCACACGACGAGCCCACATACACGAAGAATCGACTCGGCAGACGAGCGTTGTGCAGCTGTGACATTGGCATTCGCAAGCATGCCGGAGATTCCTTCACCGACTAACGCCGGGGTGTTCGGCATACATCGCACAATCGCGAGCTGTTCGCCGAACAACGCGTTTAGTTTTACCAGTGGCGTACCAGCGGCGATTGAAATGACCAGTTGGTCGTTGAGGATTGGATGCAACTCCGATGCGACCGCTTTGATGGTTTGCGGTTTAACAGCCAGCACGACGACGTCGGCGTCGCGAATCGCTTCGGAATTGGACGGTGTCGTCGCAATACCTTCAGTCTCAAATCGCTCGCGCTGACCTGCGATGGGGTCGGCGACTGTGAGTTGATGATCGGGAAGCGACTTTTTTACACCAGCGGCCAGGGCATAACCCATATTGCCACCGCCAATAAATGCGATCCGGGTCATTTAGTCGGCCTCGGGCCAAACAACACGGTACCGAGTCGTACGAGATTTGCGCCACAGCGTATCGCGGTTAAATAGTCTTCAGACATCCCCATCGATATCGTGTCCCAATACTGGGGTTGTGGTTTTGGCGCATTGTCAAACATCTCCTTGACACGTTCAAACGAAGCGATTCGTTGTGTAAGGTCTGGATAAGGTTTTGGAATCGCCATGACCCCACGGAGACGTATGCCGGGTAAATCAGTAGCTATTTCCACAAGCTCGTCGTAGCTATCCGCACTAACACCGGCTTTCTGAGATTCGTCATCGACGTTGACTTGGATACAGCAGTTCAGAGGTTCGTTAGGGTGTGAGACGAGACGCGCGTCACTCAGTCGTTTCGCCAGTCGGAGGCTATCCAGTGTCTGAACCCAGGTAAATCGCTCAGCCACCTGTTTTGCCTTGTTTGTCTGGATGTGGCCGATGAAGTGCCACTCTAGGTCGTATGGTTTGAGCTCGTCGAGTTTCGTAATCGCTTCCTGGAGATAGTTCTCGCCGCACGCCTTTATGCCGGCTTGCGCAAATGCTCGAATCGTGGTTAAAGGTTGAGCTTTTGACGCGCCCACGAAACGGACCGTATCTGTTGAAAGGCCAATCTCGTCAGTTACTGAGTTTATCTGATCTTGAATCCACTCAAGTCTTGTACGCGCATCGTTCGCGGAAATGGCATGCTGTTCTGTAACCATGCTCATACCGATGTTTGCTCTCCGAGCCACGCTTCTGCGATTACCAAAGCAGCTAAACTGTGATCCGGATTCGGATTTTCACTGCGGTCGATTGCTTCACGCGTTGTCAGACGTTCATCCATGTATGCGACAGGCAAGTCAAAACGGTTGCCTAGATGTTGACCCAATCGCTGTGCGTGCTTCGTCTCTTTCGACGATGAGCCGTCCATATTCAACGGTAACCCGACGACAAGCACATCGGGCGAGTGATCTCGCACCAATTCATCCACTTGCGCATGTCCGATCTGGCCTCGTTTGGCATCCAGAGTTTTTAGTGGGATCGCGACATGTGTCGATTTAGTCACCAAGGCTACGCCGATATGACGCATGCCCCAGTCAAAGACGAGCGCTGTCTGATGGGTCGTTGCGGAACTGAGGCACGAATGAGAGGGCAATTCACGCGTACCCAGAAGAGTCTCCAGATAACAGGTGAAGATCAATACCAATTGATCGCGCAGCCTCGTCGGCTCGACTTCCTATGGGCGTTTCAAAGAGAAGCTCATGCGAACCCGGACATGTCAACCACACGTTGTCGTTGATCTCTTTGTCGAGTTGACCTTGATGCCAGCCAGCGTAGCCCAGCATCACCATGTATTTCTGGGGACCTTCATCACCTGAAATGCGTTCTAGCATGGAGTGGAACGCCGTATCTTCGACCGGCAAAGTCAGCCCCAAGCCGTGTCCTAGTTCGATCGATCCTTCGACCATGACGTCGTCTGTGTGCAGAACGCTGGGAGCGTTCATTTCGACCGGGCCACCTTCATACACTTGGGGCGCAGATTTCATCGATCGCTTGATCTCAACGAGTTCGAGCAGCTTGTTCAGATCGATTTTTGTGGGTCTATTCACGATCAGACCGGAAGCTCCCATATCACTATGGGTGCAGATATACGTGAGTGATCCGTCGAAATAAGAACCGTCTTGGTCCGGTAACGGCAACAGAAAATGATTTGCGAGACTCTTCATAAGCGGTGCAAATATAAGCTCAAATCCGTCTGCTAGCGACGAAATTCCCAAGTCGAATCGAATCGGAACTTCCCGTTCGAACGCGGTAGGTTGGGTGGTAATGGCTCAAAAGGCGAGGATTGCCGCACAATCTCAAGTGCCGCGAAGTCGAGTTCATCGTATCCGGATGACTGCACTATACCAACAGACGCAAGCGAACCATCGGTGTTGATCGCAACGATCAGAGTGAGCTGACCGGTCAATTTCATCTTTGTCGCGGCTTCTGGATAGTTAAGTTGGCCGATCCGCTGCACGCGTTGGTGCCATTGTCGGCGATACAGCTCCGCAATGTCTATTTCAGTATCGAGCGAAGGCGGCAAGAGTTTGGTTGTTGATCCAACAAAAGCTTCCAGCGAAGCCGGATCGATTTTCAACGGGCGAGTTTCTGTCGGCGTGGCAATGACAGGTGCGGACGTTCGCCAAGGCTCTTCGTCGACTGCCTCCACCTCCACCACCGGAGTTTCAGGTACCGTTTCGATGACAGGATCGCTTATCTGGACTACTTCTTCCGGGAGTGCGATTGTTGCTTGTGGTGCAGGTGTAACGCTTGTGCTTAACCGCAAGTTGATCGCGCTAACGACCTTAGGTGCAGGCGTTTCTTGGGTAACGGCCAGTACTGCGAAGAGAACTACGGCGTGAAGCGCGGCGGATACGGCGAGGGCAAAGCCAAGCTGGCCATCGACGCGCGGAAACAAAGCGTTCACGTTAATTTGGTTTCGAGACAGTCCATTAATTCCATGGCGATATCTAGACCACATTCACGATCCAATTCCCGGACACAGGTTGGACACGTGACGTTAACTTCCGTCAGCCAATCGCCAATCACATCGATACCCGTAAAGACCAGCCCACGGCGGATCAGTTCGGGTTTGATAGCTTCGGCGATTTCAAGATCGCGATCAGTTAGAGGTCGTGCAATGCCCGTACCTCCTGCGGCGAGATTGCCCCGGGTTTCGCCGGCTTTAGGGATCCGTGCCAAGCTGTAGGGGACGGGTTCGCCTTCAATCAACAGGATTCGCTTGTCGCCGTCACGAATCTCAGGAATGAACTGCTGACCGACGATGGCCGTGGTTTCGTTCTGGGTTAGCGTCTCAAGGATCACGTTCAGATTCGGATCATCTTGTTTCACGCGAAAGATGCCTTTGCCGCCCATGCCGTCCAACGGTTTGAAGACGACGTCTTCATGCTCGTTGTGAAAAGCAGTCAGCTCGTCAATGCGTGATGCGACGATTTGAGGAGGCAGCAGATCTGGAAATGCGGTCGTGAAGAACTTCTCGTTGCAGTCTCGCAGGCTAGACGGTTTGTTCACCACCAACACCCCCGCTTGCTCGGCTTGCTCCAATAGATAGGTCGTGTTGATGTAGTTCATGTCGAAGGGTGGATCTTTGCGCATGAATACGATGTCGAACGACCCGGCCGACTGTTGGATGGTTTCGCTGACTTGATACCGCACGTCGGGACTTGAAGCAAGATTGTCTGGTGAGTCAGCTAGCTCAGTTTGACGAGCGGAGAGAAGAACTTCGCCTTGTCGCCAGGAAAGTTCGCTTGTTTGGAGCGAAGTCACGTCCCAACCACGTCGTTGCGCTGCCCACATCATGGCGAGTGTCGAATCCTTTTTGACCCCTAGCGAATCGAGCGGGTCGATAACGAATGCGATGCGTGTCAAGAGGATGGCTCTGGAACTGTGTTGCTAATCATCGGACGCTAGCTGAATATACGCTGCAAAGCTTGCGCGTTCGGCGCGAAATAGAAACTGCCGGTTAATGGCTTTGTGAAGGTTAGCAAGTGATCTCGAAGTCCGTCCTTGGATTTACCGAACATCGACTCAAGAATCCACGTAAACCGCTGCAGCTCTGCACTGAACGCGAGAAAGTAGAGACCTGCATCGGTTAAACCACCGGTCGGAGTGCTACGACGATAGATCTCAACTTCGGAACCGTTTCGTTCAATCTCAGTCCGACTCACATGGCTGTCTGGTGGCATTTGAGCCTCTTCTAGCTCGATGCTGCTCTTCTTGGTGCGTCCAATCACTCGTTCCTGATCTTCGTTTTCCTGCGCATGAAATGCGGATAAGTCGTGTAGCCAACGCTGCGTTAGGACAAAACTACCACCTGCATGCGCGCCAGACGGTATCAAAGCAACGTCTAGCCTTTCACCGTCCTTGGGATTGGAAGTCCCATCGATGAAACCGGTCAGGTCGCGACTATCGCGAAAGAGAAATCCGTGTGACTCGTGTTTCAACCGGGCGACATCGCCTAGCGTCCGCACCCACTCCAACCCACGTACGAAAACCTCGTCACGTTGGTTGCTTTGAATCCAGACGAACACGTCACCCTGCGTTGCAGGTGCAACCTTGTCGTCTCGACCGACTATTTCTTCAAACGGCGTAAGTTCGGGCGGGACTAATCGGTGATCGATTCCGTCGAGAACTTTGCCGCTAAACGCAAAAGTTTCGTGAACGCGTGAAACTGGCGCTGCCAACAGCTCTGCGCCAGGGAGAGCGCCTGTCACTACGGGAGTCTCGAATTCGAGGTAAAGGTGGTGAGCGTGACTCTCCTCGAAGATCGCGGATTGATGAACGGACATGCAGAACTAGATGGGGCGTTGTAGGTTAAGTCGCCGCGTATTTTTCCCAGAACGTTGACCCTCGGCCGGTGAACCCAGCTTCCCAATCGTCACGATAAGCATGAAGCTGTGCTTGCAGTTCGTTCAAGACACTACTTAAATCGCGTCTACCAATTAAGTTGTGCTGCTCCCACGGATCTTGGCTAAGGTCGAAGAGTTGAGTTTGTGGTTCCTTATCCCGAACACGGTATTCGATCAGCTTGTGCGTTCGAGATTTGACAGCACGCTGTGTGCTGATATATGCGAAGTACATGTAGTCGCGAACGAACTGAGTTTCATCTCGCATTGCAGAGACGAGGCTGGTGCCATCGACTGAAGTCGGGCATTCGATTTCCAGTAGTTCGCATAACGTTGCATAGATGTCGAACAGATAGACGTATGCGTTCGTGCGACGGTTTCGAGGAATACCTGGTCCCGCAAAGATCAACGGCACATGGACGCTGTGTTCGTAACAGTTCTGTTTGCCCATAAGACCGTGCTGACCCACTGCTAAACCGTTGTCGCCAGCGAACACGATGATCGTATCGTCGGTTAAGCCTTTCTCATCCAACGCGTCGAGGATTTTGCCGACCTCGTGATCGAGATGCGTGATCATCGCGTAGTACTCGGCGTTGTGACGACGCAGTTCCTCCGGAGTACGTGGAAACTCGGCCAATAGCTCATCGCGGATATGCAGCGAGCCATTGTCGAACGGGTGAGCGCCTAAACAATTTGGCGGTAAATCCTGTTCGTCGAACGGATACATCTCGAGAAATTGCTGAGGCATCGTGCGTGGATCGTGCGGCGCTAGCAACGCGACATACGTAAAGAATGGTTGCTTTCCATCGTGTTGTCTGATGTGGTCAGCCGCTGCGTCGCACAGGATTTCGCTCGAATGGCATCCTGCATGAATGTGATCACAGTCTCGCCATGCAATGTTGTTGTTCCCAAACGCCGTCGGTTCGGGAATATAAGCGAGTCGCTTGTCGTATTTTCCACTGGCGTCGTAGTGATAAGCGGGAACGTTCCAATGGTCGGCCATACCACCGAAGTAAATTTCGTCGCCATCGTCAAACGACCGATTGAACGCTTCACGACCGTTATGCCACTTGCCTGCCCCCCAAGTTTGATAACCGGCATCGCGTAGCGTCTCACCGAGCATGGTGTGGTCATGGGGAATGCTGCTTCCTGAATCGTGTAAATGGAACAACGATCGACCCGTATGCAGCATGGCGCGACTCGGCATACAGATTGCACCGTGAGTACCGCAAGGAATGTGCGCTTGCGTAAACGTGGTGCCTCGTTCAACCAAGCGGTCGATATTCGGCGTGTGAATCCGTTCGTTGCCAAGGCTTCGAATCGTGTCAAAACGCTGGTCGTCCGTGAAGATTACGAGAACGTTTGGCTTACTCATGCTTTAGTACCCGCTCGTCGTTGCGGTTTTGACTTTTTCGGTCAGCTCTCTATCAGGCGTGATGGCGTATTCGCCGCCAGGACCTATGAATTGATGCACCATTAGATTCTGGATCTCCTGCTTCTCCCGATCATTTAGCTCGTTATATACAGGCGAATCGAGCAATTTCTTGTACGCGTGACTCGTGTCGTTTTTAGGAAAGATGTACATCGGGGTCATAGCCTGCAGCATCGCCGCTCGCTTTTTAGCCGTTCGATTTACGCCCGCACGATGCCAGGTGCGAGAATCGTAAAGGATGATGCTGCCGCCAGGTGCGTCGACGATATCTGCGTCAGGTCCGTTATACGGTAAGCCGTGTTCGGCTCGATAACCGGGTTTTGCATGAGCGGTTGCATCTCCCCATTCTTTAGGCGGCGGTCGATCAAGCGCATGCGAACCGAGTTTGAACGCGGTTGCGCCGCCGTCGCGCGTAAATGGCGAGACACAAACGTTGCGTTGGACACCTAGTACCGTTTCACCGGATGGTGTTGGTACGAGTCCGCGCGCGGGAACGCCCCAGTGGTAAGGGAAGTCGGAGTGCCAGCCTTGCACGTTACGTTTGCCATCATCCTGACCCAGCACAGCAAATCCAGGGACATGCGAAAGCCGAATGTCGTCAGTTTTCATGTATTGTCGGATTAACCACAAAGACAACGGTTCTGCGGCCGTTCGCGCGACTGCGGCGTTTTGGCAGATCGCAGGCTGAGTCCGATCGATTTGGAGGTGTGCGAATCGATCGGTACCCGCTGTTCTTTCGAGTTCTTGTAAGGTGTCGTCGTCAATGATTTGGGTGAGACACACCCAGCCCTGCTCGCGAAATGCTGCGAGATACTCTGAAGGTAGTTCGGCAGGACCGTGGGTGACGTGAAAAGAATGTGCATCACCATCTATCTCGACCGCCGTGGCGGTTTCGCCCATCTGACGAGATGAATTGATGGTGTAACCGGTGGAGACGTGTTCAAAACCACCGTCTCTTAAGCGATCCCAGATCACCGAATCGTTGGTTTGATCCGTCAATGAGAGGCCAGTTTCAGCGCCATAACTCAGGAATGTACCGTCCTCAGCCACGAGATATGAGAAGAAGTGCGTGGGAATTGGCACCTTATGAATCGTTTCGCGTTGTTCTTGCATTTTTAGAAGTTGATGTGCTGGATTCAATCGTTGTTGCAAACTAGCGACGCTACGAACAAAGCACCCCCGCAATCAGCATTTGCAATGTAGGCATATCGTGCGATAGACTGGGTCTTGATCTAAGGAGCAACATTATCGTTGGTAATCATTATGGCAGAATCGCCGTTTACCCCGACGATATCGATTTAACTAGAAATTGCAGTAAGCAACTACCTATCGTTCGCGAGTTCAACATGCATTCAAAGTGTATCGTAAGTGCGGTCCAATTCGATGCTGACGATGAGACTTAGAGCCTTAATTACTTCGATAGATTGGTTACAGTTGCTTGCGTTACGGGGGAAATCTACACGGCTAAGAGATATTACCCCAAAGCACAAGAATCCGGTGTAAATCAGAAAAAACATAAGGATTCATAGCTGGCACGAAAACCAAAAACAAATAGACGTGAGACGCCTAGCACGAAACCAACGGAACGTATTATCCGAGAAACATCGATAAAACGACAAAAGGCAATTAGGGAACTAGCTAATCGCTAGTTGTCACTATCGTATGACATGGGCGGATGCGATAAGAGCCCATGATGAAGCCCTTGAGGCGGGAGGTGTGATCGGGATCTCAGATGAAAATTGCGTTTTGTCTGTTATAAGTAGACCATACGACATTTACCACAAACAATTATATGAAAAAGCGAATAGGAGCGAGAAATAGATCGAGAAACTACGGACTGATCAAAGTCTTTATTCGAGACGGCGCCGAGTTCGATGAAGGGGGAGTTATTTGAGTTAAGTTCGGTCCGATGAGCTAGAAGGTTATATTTGGAGTCGACTAAACTATATTAAGGTGTCCTACCGAATGTATTTAAGATAACAGATTAATATAAATAAAGATTGTCTTAGGTAACGTTCTATTTTTGATTTGTCACTATAACTAATATAGCGCTTCTGATATAAGTCAAGTTAAATGTTCGGGATCTCAGTAATTTAGAAGATACTTCGGGAATTAGCGAAGTGTCTGAATTATGACAAATATAATTTGCGCCTCGTAGTGGTGAGTAATTCGATGTCGTTAGAACAGTTTCGGAATGAAGCTAGGGATTGGTTAGAGACGAATTGTCCGGAGAGTTTACGTACTTCAGGAAGCTATACAGCGGGTGGGCGAAAGGAAACGTACCCAAATCCGGATACGAAAATTTGGCTAGATCGGATGGCATCTCGAGGTTGGACAGCTCCCACTTGGCCAACAGAATATAGCGGCGGAGGGTTGTCCCCCGACGAGCTTAAAGTACTCGAGGACGAGATGAGGCGTATCAATGCGCCCGCGCCGTTAGGTGGACACGGTCTAACGATGATTGGACCTGCGATCTTGGAGTTTGGTACGCCCGATCAGTGTATGGAACACTTGCCTCAGATCGTTCGTGGCGAAATTCGATGGTGTCAGGGATACAGTGAACCGGGTGCCGGTTCAGATCTTGCCAGTCTGCAGTGTCGTGCCGATGAAGACGGTGACGATTACATTGTTAATGGATCCAAAATCTGGACATCTGGCGCAAATGAGGCGGATTGGATTTTCTGCCTAGTTCGTACTGACTTTAATGCGTCAAAACACCAAGGTATTTCCTTTATCGTGCTCGATATGGAAACGCCGGGCGTTACGGTGTCCCCCATCGAATTGATCAGTGGATCATCAGAGTTCTGTCAAACGTTTTTTGATAACGTGCGCGTCCCCAAACGGCAACGCATTGGCAATCCTGGTGAAGGTTGGACTGTGGGTAAACGCCTACTCCAATACGAGCGTAGCTCGATTGGGGGTCGTGGTGGTACACGCCAGAAAACGCGAACCATCGATGAAATCGCAAAAGACTATTGTGGTGCGAATAACGGCAAGATAGAGAGAGCGGATATTCGTGATCGCATCGTTCATCAGAACATCGATGATGCCGCCTATCAGCTCACGATTCGACGTTCGTTTGAAGAAGCGGCCAGTAATGCCGCACCGAGTTTTCTGTCCTCTTTCTTCAAGTATTACGGCACAGAGCAGAACATGCGCCGGCAAGACTTAATGATGGACATCTTAGGTTCACAGGGTTTAGGTTGGGCAGGCGACGGATTCTCCGGTTTTGAACGAGGTTCAACTCGAGGTTGGTTACGTTCGAAAGCGAATTCAATCGAAGGCGGAACGTCAGAAGTTCAACTCAACATCATCGCAAAGCGTGTGTTGGGCTTGCCGGATTAAGTGCTGTAACGCAGTGAGTGGGCGTATCTGCTAGTGCTGCCTGGAGCCCATTTTGTTATTTTGAGCTCGCCACTCTTGGTAGAGGAATATTGAATTCCAATAAAGTGGATGCCATAGTGGGTTTGTTGATTCGGATTCGGTCGTTGTTCAACAACATCGAAAAGACAAACCCAATACTCAGAACCAATACGCCAATCAAGAAGCAATAAATCACGACTTTGTTTGGGTAACTGTCTTTGAGATACCCGACGTACAGCGGTCCTAATACGCCGGCCATGGCCCACGCCGTCAAAATAAAGCCGTAGATTGACGACATCTTCTTGGTGCCGAACACATCGGATATGAATGACGGAATAACAGCGAACCCACCACCAAAACACAATAGCACGTAGCACAGAAGAATAGAGAAGATCCAAGGATCACGTTCGGTCATCAACATTCCAAACACCACCATTTGAGTGGCTAGCAGTATTCGGAAAACACGTACGCGGCCTATGTAATCGGACAACAAACCCCAGAATAACCTTCCTACGCCGTTACATACCGAGGATACGGCGATGAGTGTCGCACCGTAGGATGCAAGTACTTTAGGTTCGATCGTGGGGTCAGTGAGCTTCCAGATGTCTTGTAGTAGCGGGGATTGGAAGCTGATCACCGTAATACCGGCGACGATGTTCACAAAGAAGATCACCCACATCACCAAGAACTCACGAGATTTCACGCAGTCCCTGACGTAGTGAGGGTCGTCTTCCTCGGTGAACAAAGAGGGTGAAGCTTGCTCTCGCGCTTTTGTCTCGTCTTCGGGTGGGTTTACGACGAGAAGACTGGCGGGAATCGTAATTACGCCGAATATCACACCGAGCCACATGAATACGTTGGTCAAATCCTCTTGCGTGTAAACAAGCAAAAACGGCGCAAGCAATTTGCTTAGTAGGAGTGCACCAACGCCAAATCCCATCATGACGATCCCGGTCGCGAGCCCTTTATGTTCAGGGAACCAATTTGCAACAGTCGCGACGGGTGTCACGTAACCCATGCCGAGTCCGATGCCGCCGATGACACTGTAACCAAGGTAAAACAAGGCTAGAGAGTTTTGTGAAAGTGCAAATGCGGCTATGAGATATCCGGCCGCGAACATCACGCTCCCCAAGAATGCGAGTCGACGAGGACCGACTTTAGGAAGTTGCACACCAGCCCATGCTGCCGAGACTCCAAGCGAGAAGATGGCGAATCCGAACGCCATGGCAGTATCAGTAAAAGTCCAACCGAACTGTCGGACGAGCAACACTTGGAAGAAACTCCATGCGTAGACGGTGCCAAAACAGAGATGTAAAACCGTGCACACGCCTGCGATCATCACGCGCGGGACGGGAAACGGAACGCCGCTGATACGCACGAGACTCATACTGGCCATGTTCTACTCGTTTTCTGCGGCTTTCGGGTTGTCTTCGAGCTTGTCTGGATCTGTCACGGTGGAGAAGTACTGGAATAACCGTGCTAAATGACCCACTTCATCGTTTCTCGTCAGAATCCGTTTACTAGAAGATTCTGGCTCTTCCTCTGCTTCTTGTTTGGCAAGGGTGACGGCATAGTCCAACAAGGAATTAATCGGCTTTGCCGCGAAATTGACGAACCAGATCGAGGCGAAGATGCCGACGAAGAAGATGATCGCGATGAGATAGATTTGATTGCCGATGGCTTGCTGGATTGCTAACGCAACGTGACTGACGTCCATCCCAATATGCACGCTACCGACGTGTCCAGCCAAGATGTAGCTGCTTACTTCGACGAAGTCACCCATTCCAGCAAGGTTGCGAGTCACTGTCTCACCGACCCTGCGTTCGCTTTCGAGTATTTCCTCAGGAATGCCAGGTACGAACGTGTGTGCAAGGTACTCATCTGAATCGTTCACGATGTAGATGTAGCTGATACCCTGTATCTCGACGAATTGGTCGATCAACGACTGTAACGAGGATAAGTCTCGATTAAGGATGATGTCGACGCTGGCATCAGCAATGGTCTTGGCGATGTCGCGACTGTTTTCTTCGTACTCCGACGTCAGATGTAAATCAACCGAGTAGATACTCACTACAGAGGTGGATACGCCGATGAGTAGGAACAAAAAGAAGATCCCAAACATCGTGCGTTGAAACAGTCGGGTGATCTTCATACCGCGAACTTGGCTTTCCAATCCGTGAGACCGACGAACCGGTTGTCTTCTACAATCGTGTAGTACACCTGATCCAAACCTTGTCGGCGCTCAGGGCTGAAGTGCACCATCTCACCGATACCCAAATCGTGGTTCTGGATCGAGAAAACCGCATCTTCGAGTAAGGCTCGAGAAGGGCTCGGTCCGGCTCGCTTCAGAATCTCGGTCATTAACTTCGCGTTTAAGAACCCTTCAAGGCTCGTGAAGCTCTTGGCAAAAGGAACGTAGTCGTGTTCCTCAAATTCGGGAGGTGGCGATGGGTCATAGCGTTGCATCAGATCTGCGTATTCGCTGATGGATGCCATGGTCAAGTCTTCGTATGAAGGCACCACCTGTGAGTTTACAAGCCATCGCGAATACCGCTCACTTTCTGTGCCAAATTCGTCGGTCAATTTCTTCAGCAAGTTTTCACTACCGACGAACGAAAGATTTGCGATAGGGATTTCTAGACCGCCATCAACGGCGTCGCGAGCGAACGCAGCGCAAGCAGCGTAAGCGCCAATACAAATGACGGCGTCAGGATTGACTTTCTTAAGGCGTTCGACTTGTGCTCGCATTACCGCGGTGTACTGTTCGCCACGTCGGTACGTGGCTTCACCGACCAGTTTCTTGTCGTATTCCTTAAGTGCTGCGCGTACCCCGGCCCAGCCACTGCGACCGTAGGCGTCTGCCTGATAAAAGACGGCAATACGTTCGCGTCCAATGGCGATGAAGTTGTCGACAAGCCCAGCGGTTTCCTGCTTGTAGGACGCGCGAAGATTGAACGCGAACTCGTCGTAGGGCGGCTGCCTCTGTGGCTGTGCGCCGGTGAATGGGAAGAACAACAGGAAGTCGCGATCTTGAAACTTTTTAAGTACTGGAAGCACGCGCGTTACGGTCGGTGTGCCAACGTAACCAAATAGCGCGAAGACCTTATCGTCGACGATGAGTTTCACGCTGTTTTCGACGGCAGGAACAGGTTGATAGCCATCGTTTCGCAACTTCAGCACGATCCGACGCCCGTGAACGCCGCCTTGATCGTTGACGTGCGAGAAGTACGACACCGCGCCGCGGTAGAGTTCGATTCCTAGCCCGCGAGATGGTCCCTTGAATGCCGTTGAAACGCCGAGAACGATTTCAGAGTCGGTGATGCCAGAGTCAGTTAACGTGCCCGATGGAACCGTAGAAGCTTGACCCGTCGGAGCGTCGGCAAATGCACGCCAAGGTGCGATCGCTGCACTGGCAAGGACGCTCTGAGTGAGCTGTCGTCGGGTTAGTTTTGCCATGTCACCGAAACGGTCAACAACCCTTGAGTAACCGGGACTTGTTTACGTAGTGCGAAGTATGCAGCAACCTACCAACATTGTGTTACGGATGGTATCGGTTTTCGTCGATACATGCGATAAGATCGTGTTTATAGTTCGACACGCACGTGATACTCGGAAGCAGTTTACTTTGTTCGGGGCAGATGAACTGCGTGAGCAAGGTTTGAAACCGTCGAGATTAGGAAGCTAACAAGGGTTTCTGAATCTCCGTTTCGCACTTACTTGTGGAGAGGGAGACCGGACATATGACCAACAAATCGATCGATGCAGAGCTTCGAAGACGCTCTGAAAGAGTCATTCCTGGAGGTATGTATGGACACATGGCGGTTCATCGAGGCATGCCGGAAGGTTATCCGCAGTTTTTCGAACGCGCTTCGGGGTGTCGTCTTTGGGATGTCGACGGTAACGAGTACGTTGACTTCATGTGCTCCTACGGCCCGATGATTGCAGGGTACGGCAATCCTCGTATTCGCGCGGCGGCAGATGCCCAACGCGACCGACTTGATATCGGCGACGGACCGCCGCCCGTATTGGTCGAACTGGCTGAAAGGTTCACAAACCAAATCACGCATGCGGAATGGGCGGTGTTCGCTAAGAATGGCAACGATGCGACCACCATCTGCAACATGATCGCGCGAGCCCACACCGGTAGACGAAAGATCCTGGTGGGCGAGAGCGCATATCACGGTTCACAACCGTGGGCAAACCGTCGTGCGAAAGGAACGCCAGTAGAAGAGCACGTGCACTACCCAACATATCGATTCAACGATGTCGACCATCTTGTATCAGAAGCAAGCAAAGCCGAAGGAGATCTCGCCGGTATCGTGGTCTCGTCGTACAAGCACGACGTACCGAACAGGCAGGAATTAGTTGATCCGATGTTTGCGCGAGAAGTGCGGAGGATTTGTGATGCTGAGAATGCGCTACTGATTCTGGACGACGTGCGCGGGGGACTACGACTGTCGTTAGACGCGAGTTGGTCCGAGCTTGGTGTTCAACCTGATCTCTCTGCGTGGGGCAAAGCCATTGCCAATGGTGAGCCATTAGCAGCTGTATTAGGAAGTGAGGCGTATCGAGATGCGGCGTCGAGCATCTTCTACACGGGTTCGTTCTGGTACCAAGGCGCACCGTTTGCGGCGGCGATTGAGACACTCAATGTGCTGAAGGAGGCCAGAGCTCCTCACAGAATGGAGCAACTCGGCCAACAGTTTCGTGACGGACTCTACGAACAGGCGCAACGACATGGGTTTGGCATTCATCAAAGTGGACCACCGCAAATGCCGATGATCGAATTTGAAAACGACGCAAAGAAGACTAAGGTCGCCGCTTTCTGTGCCAACGCGCTGCGTCACGGCGTTTACCTGCATCCATGGCACAACATGTTCCTCTCTATTGCTCATACAGAACGGGACATCGAGCGGGCGCTTGAGGGGACGGACAATGCATTTAGTGAGTTGCCTTGAAGTTATTGAATATGGAGCCAGGTCGACAGGGGTGGTCTTCCGGATAGAACGAACAACCTCATGATCTAGCTTAGTTCTAGGAGTCTGCGGAACTCCCAACACTATCGTCTTGTTGAGCCTTCAATTCAGCCAACTCTTTCCGTAAGCGCTGCAATTCCGCCTGTTCGGCTTGCGCCTTCTTCCAAATCGCAGCGGTGTGTTCATGTGGACCATATGCGCTGGGTGGCATAAGAATTGCACGTTGACTATCCGTTAGTTCCCCGTAGTTATCGCCGTTGTAGAAGCAGGCTCCCCAAGCGACGGCGTGGGGACAATACTTGTAGAAGATTGTTCGGCGTTCTCCGCCTCCTTCCCACGGGATGGTTCCGTGAGCGCAAGCTTCGGTGAAAATGATCGCATCGCCCGCATTCGCTGTAACACGATCGACGCATTCGTGTACGTCTGCTTGGGTTTTGCTGATACGCCAATCTTCTGGCAGTGGGAAGTTCATCTTGTGACTCCCAGGCACACACGCGAAGCCACCACTCGCAGGGGAGACGTCGCTTAGTTCGAATGCAACTGAGACAAGTCCGTTGTAAAACTTGCCATTGTTGTACCGGTAGAAACACTGACCGCCGTCGGTTGGACCGACGATGTCACGAGCTCCCCCTGCGCCTTGTCCACCTCCGTGCAGATAGAGCGTATTCGTGCGCTCCTCATTTTCAATTTTGAGGTAGTCATGATCGAGACGATACCCACCACCTAAGAGGGTTTCGAGATACGGAGCGATCGTGGGTAGATCGATGAGGTCGATGTAGGTTCCTCCCCACTCTAAGAGCGACGGCGAGGTCCAAGCGGCGTCCTCCTCGTTCGCAAATACAGTCCGGTCCGACCCAAAGATGAACCACTTTTTGTCGTTTCGTTTTCCCGGTGGGTTCTTACGTCGATCTTCCAATCGATCCGATAGATCTCTGACTTGATCGGAAGTAAGCGCATTCTTGACGACGATATAGCCGCGAAGGTCGAATAGGTATTTCTCTTGGTCGTTCATGGATCAGAAGCCGGATTTAGATTCCCAATGCTCTGCTTCGAGTGAGATATGGATGGCGCAACGCGATTCGATCACACACTTCTTCAGGCAAATCGGGAGTACGGGTCAAGCTCGCGAGCGTAGCGCGCCCACGGGTGAACAAAACGCGCACGATGTGGGATAACCACGGACGCGTGATTTTGTTTGCGATGTTGATCAGGCACTGTAACATAGAGGAACCATTATTCAACAATCGCGACGTAAATTGCTTGAATTCGAGAACCGTGGCTTTCAATTCTCTATTCGCAGCTCCCCCGATCGTCAGTTTGGTGCGGCTGGTTTCTAATGCGAGGGATTAGACCGTGAGGGTTGTTCTTACACTCTTCGCGCTCCTTCTTTGCGCACAAATATCTGGGCAACCACGTGAAGAAGCGCAAGAGTTCTTCTTCAAGGAATTTAGCGAATTCCATAAGCAGACGCAGCTTTCAAGACAGGGTCGTCTCGCTGTGGTGATGTCACGCCGGTTTCCTTCAACTGAGACCTACGATTTTCAGGTGCACGGGGGTCAATCCTGCGTCCCCAGTACTGATTGGAATCGCAGGTTGCAGTGGAACAGCGGATCATGTGTCGATACAAACGGGGATCTGCATCGGTTCATTGAGAGCTTCAGTGAAGACGGTGAAGTGATGTATTTCCGCTGTGATGCATTCGGTGTATCACCTCGATCCTTGATTAACGCATACCACGCGTTCGCGATCGGAAATCCAGCCTATGGGGAAAACATCACGACGAAAGTCATCGTTAAAGGTCGCGAGGTTGGTTCGTATCCAGGGCGTTTCCCAAACGTTTTCGTTGTAGGAGACATTCGGCGGATCATCACGGATAACGGAGAATCGCTCTATGACCGAATACGAGCTGGTGAAGGCGGGATTCTGAAGTTTGAAACCACCCAAAAAGGAAAAATAGGGACGTCGTTTTACAAGTTTTCGCTTCGCGGATTTAAACGTGCGATTAAGTGGTGCACGGCAAATCTTGATGAGATGGTGGCTCGACGGGTAGAGGAGTCGTAGGAGTTTCTTGTAGTCTCCCGAATGTAAGAGTCAAACACAATACTCTCGACGCTAGCATCTCATATTTCATTTCAAATAGAGAGTTGGTGTTTGACCGTCATTCTTATCAAGTTTGCGATTCCATCGACTCGTGGAAACTCTCGTCAAGGCGACTCAAACAGGTCAAGGAGGCATCGATTAGTGTCTCAGCGTACCGTTCAGAGATCGGTTGACCCGTTCTAAGGACGCGATAGAAAAACGGGCCAAATACGATGTCGATGAAAAACTCCGTATTTACGTTGGGTGACAGTTCATTCTTCTCTATCGCATGAGTTACTATCAGTTCGACCAACTCCTTCCGTGTTGCCCAATAGTCCCTGACGACATTTCGAATCGTTTCGTCGTATCTAGACTCGATGAACAAAACCTGAAAGATGGCCGCACTCGCGGACAAAGCCACAACCCTGTTCAAACCAAGCAGCGTTTCTAATAAGTCTTCGCGTAGGGACCCGGTATCGGGTGGGGGTACCTGAAAGGCCATGGTTTCAGCTAAAACCCAGGTCAGCAGGCGCCACTTATTACCCCACCGCCTATGGAGCGTAACCCGATTCACACCTGCTCGTCGCGCGACGTTTTCGAAAGTGAAGTCCCTGAGAGTACCTTCCATGAGCAACTCTTGCGTTGCGGCGATCACGTCTTGCGCAATTCGGCTTGAACGCCCCCCGGTTCGGTGTTTCGGACTACGTTGAAGTTGTCCCGTCATGCTTGACTTTTGAATGGCGAAACGTTCTGTGTTCACATTTCCTCCGGGCTACGGTATATACGCAAGATACAGCGAGCTGCTGCTTCGATCTCGTTCACATTTTGTCCCAAAATATCGACGAGCCACTCTGATTGAGTCGCGTTCTGATGCAAGAACCATATCAACGATTTACTGAAAGATTCGAGTTCAAGTATCTCTCGCTTTTGTGCCTTCCAACCATGCGAGAATAACGTCGAAGACGAGAGGCGTATTAGCCACTTGACAATGTTCCCCGGCCCTCTCGTGTTCAGTGAACATACGCGCGTTCACCGAGCGCGCATTTATCAGTGCTCTGGCTTGCTCCCAAAGATGCTCAGGTGGTACCAAATGATCATTTGAAGCGCCAAGTAAAAGTGAATCCTGTTGAATGTGCTCGCAAATATCTCGTAGGTGCAGTGTTTTAGCCCAAGCAAGAAATTCAAAAGGAGATTCGCCGCCACAGGTATGCATGCCATGTGTCAGAGACCAACGTGATGTAGGATCGCTCGCCATCTGCGCCGCGAGAAGATTATTGATGACGTCAATTCGGTTGTTTTCGACCAATTGATCTAACGCTGCAAACGCTTCTTCGCCTATACGATGTCGAAAGCAGTCATAAAAATCAAATAAAACGCCCCAGGCGACGAGCCGCTTTGCGCGGCGTTCAAATGCAGCGGCACGAGAAGCTAGATAAGAACCAAGCGAGAGACCGAACAAGGTACACGATTCAATCTGCAAGTCATCAAGCAACCGAGAAACTGGTTTTTCCCATTGATTGTCCATCCGGAGCTTGTGTCGTCGGAGCGCCGCACCTTGACCGGGTCCTTCATAGAGCACAACTCGATATCCGTTTTGCGCCAAAGACAGCATCCCGTCGTACATTTCTTCGATCAAACCGTCGAATCCACTGCATGCCACGATCACATCCTTCTCGGGTCCTATTGGTGGTATGTCGATGACAGAGAGTTCGCCGTTTTCGTATTGGAGGTTTGAACGCAGCTCGGCCACTTCCGGGCGTGCTAAATCGAAATACATCATGAATTGATCAAAGGCATTAGATTTCTCAGGATGGTCCGGAGCCATAAAGAACTCGGCACCTCGGTAATAGGCGGCTGCCTGTTGATAGCGGTCCCGAGAAGCGGCATTGCCACCTGCGACCAGCGCTTCTTCTATCCAGTCGTCAAGATCAGAAATTTCCCTCGCGAAAACGTCAAGCTCTGAAGCTTCAATGTCGGTTTGCATGCGATTGAGCATGAAGTTCATTGATTCATCAGGATGGAATCGTTGGAAACCACGTGATTGCATTAGCCCGTACCAATTGCTCTTTGGATAGTTATCTAATGCAACATTGTATTGCTTTAAGGACTCAGAATACCGTGCACCGGAATTGGAAGACACGATTCGGTAGTCGTTTTAGTCGCGGCCGTTCCACTAGTCACGTCGTTGCTAGACGTATCTACATCGGTTAGGTTAATCGCTCGGCGAGAGCTGTTTTGGGTCTCCCCCGAAAATAACCGTCGCCGTTGAAGCAGTGGTGCGAGGCAGTCCTATTGATGGAGTTCGAATCAGACGGGCATGCCGCGAGCCGGCGAAAGGCGCTATACCCGCCAGGAAGAGATAGACGACGACGGCGTAATGTAAGCGGTCACTCTATCTAGGGGTGGGTTTTTAACTGAGATTGATACGTACTTTACCGATATAAAATGTAATAAACTGGCAATCCTCTATCCATCTTGATGACGGCTACTAATCCGTTTCGCTATTGTTTCTTGGTTTTTTTGTTGGCTCTTGGCGCCTGTCAAGGTGGCGGCGGTGGAGGGCAGACGGTGCCCCCGGTCGTGGTGCTCGATACGGACGGCGATGGTATTGCCGACAACGTAGATCCGGACGATGACAATGACGGCGTGCTGGATGCGGATGACGCGTTTCCGCTGGATCCGAACGAGTCGGTCGATACGGACGGCGACGGCATTGGAAACAATGCCGACACGGACGATGACAATGACGGCGTGCTGGATGCGAACGACGCATTTCCGCTCGACCCGGATGAGTCGGTTGATACGGACAGCGACGGTATTGGGAACAACGCTGACGTAGACGACGACAATGACGGCTTTGCGGATGAAGGTGACGCGTTTCCGCTCGATCCGGACGAGTGGGTCGATACCGACGGGGACGGTATTGGCAACAATGCCGACGTAGACGACGACAATGACGGCATCTTGGATGCCGACGATCCACACCCCCTGCGAGCCGGTGAATCGATCACGATTCCCGACGAAAAGCTTAGAGCAGTGCTTGAACAGATCCTTGAGAAGGAACCGGGTGCCCCGATCTTCACCGACGAGATTTCCACGTTGGACCGCCTAACGGCGGAAAGGGAGGGCATCCGTGATCTGGAAGGTTTGCAATTCGCTACGAATCTCAAGACACTATCGGCGAGATTCAACTTAATCTCCGATTTGACGCCGCTCTCTGACCTGGCTAGTCTTCAAAAACTGATCTTGAGGGACAACGATGTATCGGATCTGACGCCGATTTCTGGTCTGACCGCGCTGGAACTCTTAGATGTTGCTTTCAACGACGTATCGGATCTAACGCCGCTCTCTTCCTTGACGGGACTCCGAGAGCTCCGGGTTCAATACAACAACGTTTCAGATCTAGAGCCTCTAGCGGGACTAACTTTACTTCATGAACTGAACCTGCAGGGCAACAGGAACGTTTCCGATCTCTCGCCACTCTCTGGCCTGACCAGTATGGAGATGCTGAATCTCCAATTTATCGTTGTGTCGGATCTGGCGGTGCTTTCAAGGTTGAGCGAGATGCGGGTTCTGCACCTCAGTCCTATCAAGGCGGTGTTCGACTTGACGCCGTTGTCGTCCATGACCGGCATGGAAGTGTTGACGCTTCAGAATTCGAACATCACTGATCTGAACCCTTTGTCAGGCATGACGTCGTTAAGGGAACTGTCGGTTCGTTATTCAAAGGTATCGGATCTGACGCCGTTGGAAAGCATGACTTCCTTAGCCAACCTCAATTTAGACTTCAACGACATTTCAGACCTGACACCGCTCACGGATTTGACTGCGCTTACCATACTCGAGTTGACCGGCAACGACATCTCCAATGTTTCGCCGGTATCAGGTCTGACTAGCTTGGTACGGCTGAATTTGGGTGGTAACAATATCTCGGATCTGGAACCAATAGGAGATCTGATCGAACTGACGCAGCTGGAGCTTCAAGGTAGCAGGATTTCGGACCTGACGCCGTTGACACGGCTGACGAAGCTGAAGGACCTTGACCTTTTGGATACCGGAATCTCGGACCTAGAACCGCTGACAGGACTCACCGAGTTGACAACACTTGACTTGGGTAACAACAACATATCAGACTTGCAGCCGTTGTCGGGGTTAGCTAGTCTGACAAGCCTGATTCTCAAGAACAATGACATATCAAACCTAGCGCCGTTGTCAGGGCTGACTCAGTTGATGATGCTCGACCTCCGGGGGAACGAAATATCGGATCTAAGTGCTCTCTCGGGTCTGGTGGGGCTGACAAGACTCGTCCTCTCGGGAAACGACGTATCGGATCTAGCGCCGCTGACCAATCTGACTGAATTGGACGAGCTTTGGCTGACTAACAACAACATTTCAGATTTGTCCCCGTTAGTGGCCAACAGCGGATTGGAAGCCGGTGATCTTGTCAATGTAGAGGACAATCCGCTGAACCGTGCTTCGATTGAGACTCATGGTCCCGCGCTTCGGAATAGGGGCGTATCCGTTCACTACGGAACCGTCGCAACGGTCGATGACGAACCTCTAATCTACAACGACAACGTTTTCGTTCTTCCGGTCAAAGAAAAGCTGGCTACCGACACGCTTGCATTCCACGAATATGCGAAAGAGTTCTACGAATATTTCGATGATGAATTCGACTTTCTGATGTTCATATCGAATCTAGCATTCGGCGATCAGCACGGCTACTTAGGTCTGTATTTGTCTGTCTCTAATGACACAATGGGTATCGGTCGAGAAACCCACTCTTATTCTGCTGACTGGGGATCGGCCAAGCTTCAGGGCGCAATGCATTTCCCCCAAAATGACTTAATACATCTAGGTCCCTCGCTACACGAGGTGATGCATCGATGGGCGAACTGGGTTGTTTCGCCGGCCTCGCACTGGCGTTTCAGCAGTGCGTACGGGCAGCTTGGCGGGTTCCATCTTGCGAATCTGGTCGATCTCGGCAACGGCCAATATTCGGCAGGCCGTTTCGGACCCATCGCAAACGATGGCAACTCCATTCCCTATAGTCCCATCGAGATGTACCTAGCCGGTTTCGCGCCGCTGGAGGACGTCCCTGATCTGACAATCGCCGAAGATGGCGAGTGGCTTCGTGACGAAGATGATGAGATTGTCCTAACCGATAGCGGCGATCCCATTTTTACTGCGAGTCGATTGACAGTCTATACAGCGGAGCAACTTGTGGCAGAACACGGTTCCCGCGACCCGGCATATCCAGATACCCAGCGGGACTTTCGAGCTGCGGCGATCCTACTGATCGACGAGGACAACCCTGCTATTGGGCGCGTATTGGACATGGTGAGTGAGCATGTTTCGTGGTTCAGCCTACAGGGGTTCAGTCCGTTGAGTGGCATCAATTTCTATACGGCGACACAAGGCCGTGCAACGATCACGATGGACGGGCTTTCCCAGTTCAACTCGAATAATCCCGCCGCATCGATTAAGAGATATCCTTTATCTAGTCGCGGTGGTCATGGGTTCGATGGAATGGTCGCGCGTGATCCAAACTATCGAGCGGGATACACACAGCGCATCCATGGTGAATCAGACGGCCTGACATTTGATGATGAAAGGCTGCAGTATTTGCTACCGGGAACCCCAGCCCTTGACGTGCACGCCGACGCTGCTACGCTAGAGTGATTGGTAAGTGGTAGCCGCACGCCAGAATACGAGATATCGCACGGTAAGCATCGCGCTTCCACCAAGCGACATCTCTCAATACTCGATGTTCGTTAGTGTCATCATGGAACTAAATTCGCCTTGGCAAAATCAAATATGTACAGAGCGGCCAGATGAATCACGCTCGACGAGCTGCTCTAGAAAACGTCGACCTTTTAACCGAGTCTAGGAGATACGGAATGAGATACGCAGTGTTGGGGATTCTCACAGTGCTGATTTCGTTGCCCGTTTTGAGTCAACAGCAGATATTTGGTGACTCACCGCATTTTCGATCTACTCACATCACGGACTCGGATGGAACGATCAAATATCCTGATGTTTTCCCGGGTGGACACCACTTCCCAACACTAGCGGCACGCGCGAGCGTTATGTCTAAGATCAACCCTTCAACGGAGACTTACGACTTTCGAGAAGGCGGCGGTCAGTTTTGTGAACCGAGTACCGACTGGAAGCGCAGTATCAAGTGGCACAATGGTTCTTGCGTTGACGCCGATGGCCAAGAACATCGATTCATCGAGCGCCGTAATAGTTGGGGCGATGTGCTCTATTTCAAATGTGATAACTTTGGGGTGACGGTTCGCAGTCTGATAACGGAGCGGCATCCTTATGCGATTGGTAATCCCAAATATGGTGAAACGGTGTCTACTCGTATCGTCATAAACGGTCGGGAAGTAGGTACCTACGCTGGTTACCTGCCCAATGTTTTCATTGCAGGAGACCTCCGACATATTCCGACAGATCAGGGAATGTCCATCTTAGAGAAACTCAAAAGGGGTACTGAAGGCAAGTTCAAACTAGAGACCAGTCAAGAGGGTAGAAAGCAGCGTTGGGATTTCAAGTTTTCTCTTTGGGGGTTTAAGCGTTCGATCAATTGGTGTACAGAGGTTATCGATGACGGTATGACGGAGTCATTTGATGAATCTCTACTTGCTGTCGTGGACCGGGAAATCCAGAAGCGTTAGCGATTAAACCTCGCCATTAGGCGCGGTACGTGTAGATGGTGATGGTGGTGATTTGAATCCCATCTAATCACATGTATTGAGTTGACGCGATCGGCTGACGTTGAGGAGATTTCCTTTACGGGTCGCCGCAATCCTTACCGAAGAACACACCAACGTTATCGATCCAAACGTCGTTCTCGCTCTGCGCAAGATTGAACGTCAATCGAGCAGAGCGATCGGTCTCATTGGCAATAAAGCGGTGGTGGAACTGCCGATATACAGTATTTAGACTGACGCCAATATTTCGTACACCACCTCCTACTTCCGGATCAATACCTGTACTAACTAGCCCTCGGTAGGGTTGCGTGCCGCCGGGTCCTGTGTCGACATTCACCTCAATGTAACGGTAGGCGTCGCTCTTGGCGGTGTAACAGATCGAGTATGGTCGGCCCTCGATAACCGTCACGTCGTGCTCTAAAGAAACCCGCCAAGGTTGACGATCGATCGCTTGGTGGACCGTGAAGTGCGCCTCGCCATTCCATGTGACGCTTCCAGCGGATGTATTGGCACGCCATCCGCCTTGTTGGTCAATGGTGCCGTCACTTCCTAGGATGTTGCCGTATCTCGCTGTATTCGACTCTGTAAGAACAAAAAACGGAAAATCGTTGCTGAACAAGCCTTGCGGGTTCTGCACCTGCAATAGATGCATGGTGGCGTTGTCCGCAACAACATTGATACCGTCGATTTCTAGCCCACCAGTGCTAGGTAGTTCTTCGAGATCGATTAAGACGATGTTGTCTTCACAATCGGGCAGTTCCCCGGTCTCGCAACTAATCGTCCCCTCTACTTTTCTGCCGTCGACGTAGAGGCGTGCCCCCTCGAAGATATAGTCACCGCGCATGCGCATTTCCGTTTCCTCATACAGCTCGGGAAACTCTTGCGGTCGGTCGCCCGGGAAGATCAAACGAATCGGAAATCCAGCGGGCCAGATCGTTGGCTGTGGGTGCTCATAGTCGACCCCCGTCCCGAATCGGGCAGTGAGCGTGACGAGAAGCTCATCGTCTCGTGCAAGATCAAGTAGCTCGTCGCGCGTATATTCGGTCAGGTTGTCTAACGTGTCCTGGTAGTTGTCGCCTTCGAACGAAAGGTCAATGATTGAAGGGTCGTCTTCGTTCCTCAGAAGGATGCCTTGACCTTCCAGAACGATAGCGCCCTCCTGGTCTGCGAGCTCAAGCGCGCGGAGCAAATCGCTGGTCAGATCTAGATCTGCTGTATCGGCGTTTAGTGTGATTTGCCGCGCGAATGACCCCGGTGCTCCAACGCTACCTTCAAGGATCATTTGGTACATCTTCTGACTTTGCGTGAAGCTGAATCGTTCTGGGAAGCCTCGCGTGTCGCCACCCACTTGGTCGACAAAGAAGAATCGGTTTTGCGGCGCGTTCTTCCACCGGTCACTCGCACCTCGCCATGTGGGGAGATCCATGCCACTGCCACCCATGTTGGTCGTCGTCCAATGTGGTAGGTAATGGCAATTTCCGCACTGCTCGTTAAAGTGAAAGTCTCTAATGCCTTCCAAACCAAGTTCCGTGACCGTGTTGTCGTAAGGCCGTTCTACGGATGGCGGGTAAGGGACACTGAGAAGGTACTTGGACATCGCGTCACGGTCGTCCGCAGATAGGTGTCCAGCTTTGTCGTCGTCATTAACGGTGCAATCGTCTTGGTCGCACATCGTCGTCTTCAGCGACCCGTCGATCAGGTGTAACGTGCAGCTCTCTTCGTTGTCGATATCGCAGTTTGGTTCAACGTACGTCTCGATGCTGCCGGTATTAATCCCGCCGAACGGGTCTCCGGGGATGCCGTCCCAGTGGTAAGGAGCAGTTCCAAGCAATCCCCTAATATCTTGTACTAGGCGAGGTTGGATCTGATCACAGCCGACATCGCATAAAGGGGTGTCAAGCACCCAAAGCAGTTGATCTGTATGGCCGTCAGGGTGGCAGCTCGCACATGCAAACGTCCCCGTAGTAGACGCGTCCGCAGTGTTGAAAGCGATGCGGCCCTGCTTGAGAATCGGGTCCGAAGGATCCTCGAGCTGGACGGTTTGAAGAACGGACAATGCCTCTGGGTTCGAAGCGTCGACCACGGTAACCGAATTCGCTAGTGCGTTAAGTACCCAAGCGCGCTGAAGGTCGCCGTCTTCATTTGAAGCAAGTGCGAGTCCGCGCGGGATGCTCTCGACGACAAGTTGGTCGAGTACTTCACCCGATTCCGTGGACATGGTGAATACTTTGTCCGACGCCGCGGCGGTTGCAACGATGGTCGTATCGTCTTCGCTGATCTGAATTGCGAAAGGCGTTGCCAAGGCTTCATCCCGCTCAGGATGTTCCGGTGGTAGCGGTTCGAGATCGATGAATTCGGGACTATCACACGTATCGCCCGTGCAATCAACCTTGGTGATCTGGTTGAGGAAAGCGCGATTCTCGAGTTCGCGCAAGCCGTGTTTTTCCGTTCCCGCTTTACCGTTGGCGTCATTGCGCGCTTCGGCTTGGGCTACATAAACGTTGCCTTCGGAGTCCACAGCAATCCCGTAGAGCAGCGTTCCTAGCGTGTCGACGATTTCAACGAGTTCGTCCGTTTCGGTATCGAATATGTAAAGGTCGCGGTCAGGAAAACGCGAATCGCGCACGATGTCAAGGATGTAGTTCAAAGAGAGACTCTGCGCGTTGCCGTCAGGCGCGTTGACCACGTGTGCGTCCGCATCGAACGTGCAATTGGGGTCGGTAGCCATGTTTTCCGGCAAGCATCCAGATACGCCTGTCTGATTGTTGGACTCGAACGGGATCACGTAGAGGCGATCGTTCCGCACGACCATCGCACGCGGGTCCTGTGCGGTCACCTGAAGCCTCGCGGTGACTTCTCGCGTGGCGACATCGACGACAGCTATCTCATTCGTTGATGAAAGCGCAACATATGCTTTATCGTCGTCCACGAAAGCGATGGACACGGGCTCGTCGAACCGCGTCGATTTTGTGTCTTCGTCAAAAACCTGAATGGTGTGGAGGACTTGGTGATATGTCACATTGGACGAATCAGCGTCGATTACGCTCACCGAATCTGATACGTGGTTTGAGACCCAGACTTCGGTGCCGTCGGGCTTGATACCGATACCGACCGGTTCGACGCCGACTCGGATTCGAGCTACGACCTCATACGTTTCTGTATCAATGACATCAACGGTGTCCGACGGCGTATTGACGACGTAGACCCGATCTCCATCCGGGTGGACGGCGATGGGTCGGGAGTGGGGACTCTCGAAGTTGAGATGTCCAGTCGTACGCTCTGTCGGCTCAGTCTCTTCTGAGGGGTCTGGATCGTCTGTTGCGGGTACCCATGAACCACCGGTGCCGCCAATACAACTCACCAGTATCAGGAAACATGAAAGAAATCCGACCGAATAGACGCTTCGGTGCAGAAATTTGATGGAGCTACGCGACATGACGAATCACGTGTACGTGCTGAGCCTGGAGAATCGGAATCCCCCGAAAAGGCTCGTGATACCTTCTAAGAACGAGGAAGGTTTATACCAAAATCGAAGGGTTTACGCTAGGTTAGGATGCCAGTCATAGATGCGTGCGATATTGCCACCCATAAGTGCGCCTCTATCTGAGGAGCTCAGGACTTCTGAATTGCGGAAAGCATCGACTCCCTCTGCGTAGGTTAGAAGATTGACGGCGCGTGTCCAGTCCGTTCCCCAGAGGCATCGATCGATTCCGAATGTATCAAAAATGCGCTGCAATGGCTCCCAGATATCGGGGTATGGATAGGGTTCGTGCGACAACGTGCAAGCGCCAGTGATTTTGATTGCCACGTTCTCGTAAGCGGCGAGCGATAAAACTTTAGGTAGATCCCCAAATGGGTCCTCAGGGGGTGGCGGCTCAAAAGGTTGGCGCAGACCCAGGTGATCCAGGACAATCTGCGTATCTGGGTTGCGTTCCGCCAATCCACCTAGCAAAGGCGCGTTGCCCCAACACAGCACATTGACGGGGATTTGGGCTTGTCGTCCAGCTGCGAGGATGCGATTGAGTCCGGGATCGTCTGCTTCGACTGCAAAAGGGTCCGGGAGCATGATGCGAGCGCCGACGGTGCCATCTAATCGAGACCAATTGACGACTTGCTCGACGACGTCTTCAGCATGAGGGTCGAACGGTTTGATTAGCCCAAATCGGGTTGGGTGTTTCGCGTGGACCTCTAAGGCGTAGCTCGCGTCATAGCGGTACATGCTGTAGGGAGATACCAGCAGCGCGCCGTCCACACCGACTTCGTCCATGGCGGCGACCATTTGGTCGCCGGTAGCCTCCTCGGGGCCGTGCAAGAAGCCAATCCAGGGGCGTTCCGGTCGATCGCTCTCGTAAGCGTGGACCTGAGCATCAATTACGGGTGAATCAGGCATGGCTTCCCTTGCTAGGCTTAGCGGAATCACTAATTAAATATGGACGGATATAAGAGGAATGTCTCCAAGCTGTTTGCAGACGAAATCTCCTACAAAGCTGTCTAAATCACGTAAGGTCAAGTTAGTCGATATATAGGAGCTAGCGTCGGGTGCGTCTCTGGAGTATTCATCCATCGCAATTGGACGCTCGCGGCTTAGTAGCGTTATGGCGAGAGGCGCTTCTGGCGCAAGCGGTACTTCGAGGGGAAACGAGCGGATATAGGTGTCATCCTCAGTTGAGCAGATTCCAGTCACAAACATCGCCGACTGGGTATATCGCGGAATATCTAAAGGCAGTACACGTCGAGTCAGTTGAAAGGGGATATCGGTTTAACGCGAGCAAGATCGGACAGGAAAGGACTTCGGGGCTAATTGAGGTAACCCACGGTCAACTAGCATTCGAGTGGCAGCATTTGATGGCGAAACTTGCGACCCGAGCTCCGGAATTGCACGCTCAGCAACACGAGCTGACGCCGCGAATTCATACGTTGTTTAAGGCGATACCTGGTGCCATTGAGACTTGGGAACGGCCGTGAACACGTTCGATGTACTTTAGGGGTGTAAAAACAGCGAAACCTCAACGATGTTGACGATAAGACGCTCGTTCCCAATAACCATAGGCGAAGCGATGGGTTGAAAGCCTCTACCCGCGGAGCTAAATTGAGCGTTGTGAATATTTTAGGTTGAGTACAATATGAATATTTAACTTTCATATTGTACAAAAGAGTTTGTTCGGTAATGATTGAGCGGGATTTGGCCGGTCTCCTCATAGATCGATTCTCACATGTCCCATGCGTCATGGTGACAGGACCACGTCGGGCGGGTAAAACGACTTTGTGCCGGAAATCCTTGCCGCATCTACCTTATGCTGATCTCGAATTACCAGAACAACGGGAATTTGCAGCACAAGATCCAAACGGATTTTTGGCGTCATTAGGCGATCACGCGATTATCGACGAAATCCAACGGGCACCTGATCTGATCCGATACCTTCAATTAGACGAGACTGACAAACAGCAGGACGGTCGATTCATCTTTATCAGTAGCGAGAATTCTGAAATCATCGGTGCGATGAATGAGTCTTTGGTGGGACGGGCTGCGACGCTGTGCCTATTACCGCTGACATTGAGAGAACGCACACGGGCTGGTGCTTCTGGCACATTGAATGACGTACTGTATTCCGGGTTCTATCCGAGAATTTATGACCAGGCTATATCGCCGCGTATGGTTCTGTCAGAGTGCTTCGCGACGTTTCTCGATCGTGATATCCGCCGCATCGGTGGTGTCCGCGATGTAGCTAATTTCGATCTATTTACACGCCTGTGTGCAGGGCGTGTCGGCCGAACCATGGACTTGGTGGCTTTAGGACGAGATGCAGGCGTGTCGCATACGACCGCTCGTAATTGGTTCCGCATCTTGGAAGACACCTATATCGCGTTTCGATTTCCGCCCACACAGGCGGAAACCCATAAGAGGCTGGTGAAATCGCCCAAACTCTATTTCTATGACGTGGGATTGGCCGCTTATTTGATGGGAATTGAGACTAGCGATCAGATCACCACGCACCCACTGCGCGGCGCACTATTCGAAAACATGGTCGTCACTGAAGCGCTGAAGTACCGGTTTAACAAAGGTATGCCGTCAAATCTGTCCTTTTTCCGCGACAATCACGGACTGGAGTGCGAGCTGCTGTTTGGTCGACAGACATCAGACGCAGTGATGGAGATCAGGAGTAGCGCAACGATCCCGCCCGACGCACTAGATTCGCTGAACACAATTGAACAAGCACTTCCTGATGTAGAGTCGAAATACCTCATATATGGCGGTACCGTTCACCAATCTAGAGGCGACGTGGAAATAGTGCCTTTTAACAGTGTTTCCGACCTATTTGAGAAGCTAGAGATCAGTCGAGACATCGAGTCTACAGACGAATATCGTGTCGACGCACCGATGTCAAGCCTTGACTCAAATCGATTGAACGACGTGTATGCCCATTGGGTAAACCCCGTGATTCAGTCTCTCACGAGTTCATTGGAGGAGTTTCAAACGACGTTCGGATCGATATCCCAACTTGAGTTTGTCGAGCATGGTCAGAATCAAGTTATTTCACCTACGCTGTTCTCAGCCGAGAGCTGGGAAACAACCAAACAGGATCATCTTGCGGTCGGGCTCGACGAGCTTTCTGAACGAGAGCCCTTAACGCTGGTACACCAGACGACACTCACCGGTTTCGCTTCTGATAAGCGTGGCGAACTCGCAATAGAGGTTCGTTTTCAATGGACGCTCAGTAACGAAGGACTTAGGCAAATGGTTTTGATCGACGGGGAATCTATGCGTGATCTCGATTCGGAGCTCGTTGCTTACGAAAACTTAGGTTCGTTCGGCGCCTCTATAGACAGTACAAGCGCCGAGGTTCTAGACCAAATCCGAACTCAGATCGCACGTCATGAGGAAAACACTGCGTAGTCATCGCGGTTGATCGCAGATACAAACGATTATGGACAAGCCGTCTACGGGCTATCTCGTATCCGATTAGTGTTGTCGCTCGAACATCGCAAGCGCGGCATCTTCGTCGTCGACTGTAATGAAACTCTCTCGCTCGTCACCCATACCGATAAACGCGCCGTCGTCATCCGTCCAGATATAAGCATTGCGTCCCATTTCGGCTTTCATGTCAATCTCAAACGTGTGACTAAGACCGACCGGCGGGCCGCTACGACCAGCGTAGCGTACTTCAGTTGGCAGCACAGCCCATTGTCGACCTTCTAAGGATCGTTCGAAAGCGATTAGCCGAATCGGTGTGACTGTTTCTGTATCGCGTGGAAGTTGGCACACATAAAAAGCGGCTTGTATATCCGGAACCAATGGACCATCACCAGCAACGTCCATCGTCGTGGTGCCCGCGTTCGATTGAATGGAGAGTTTCGCGCCATTTGAGACGCATTTGATTAATTGGTCTTGGTCGTAATGCATACCGCGCTTTGCCATTGCTTCGTTAGCTGAATCAGTAGCTCCTTCCTTTGTTCGAAAAGACGACCACTTAAACGAGTGAATATCCTCTATCGAAAATTCATTCTCGAACCAGAGACGAGCCGCCGAATTCCGCGGGTCGCCGATGGGTGCGGCATCAAGAGCCATATCCAGTCGATAACTCAGCGTAACGTTTCCATTGGTCTCTGCTTTAGCAGATAAATGGCCTATGCCACGCGACTTCGTATGCATGGTCACAAACCAAACACTCTTCCAACGCTCGACAAAGGATGCGACATCGGCTGACGTATTTGAATCAGAATTCATAAATGCGGTTTCCGGTAGTTGTGAGGGAACGTAGATGCCTTTGGACTCTAGCGCGGCACGAACACGTTCAATACCTCGAGCCAATCTAGAAGCGACCGTACCAGGACGAAGATCGAGCTGGCGAGAAATCTCGTCGTAGCTCAGGCCTTCGAAGTAACGCTTGAGCAAAGGGTCACGAAAACGACTATCCGTACGATGGATTTCGTCGTAGATTGCGTTAAGGAGGTCCACATCGTCGCCGTTCGCTTCGACGATCGACGATGAACAAATGTCTGTCGCGTATGCGTGTTCACGGTTCGTTCGACGGCTGGATTCGCGAATGAGGTCTTTGGCGGTCGCTGAAATGACGGTGTGCCACCAACCCAAAGGGTTATTCACGCGTCCACCAACAGGTTCTGCGCTCATCAGTCGAATGATCGAAGCTTGAACGACATCCTCTGCTTCATCTTCTGAAACATAACGTCGCGCGCACCTAATCGCCCAAGCGCGGTGCTTCTGTACGAATTGCGCAAGGGCTTGATCGTCGGCCGCACTGTAATAGCGCGAGATTAAGTCAGCGTCGTTCTTTTGGTCTGCCACAATTGATGAAGGTCGGCATCTATTGGTTTGTCGCCGACGAAGTGCGTTTTGTTCCCGAAAAATCGTTTAGTGAGTTAGAACCTGACTGCCGGGGTCGCAGCGGCGCGAATGCGTGGATTGTTTAACGATATTAGCATCGTGTGAAGGTAAGTAAACACGATCTCAATTCGATTTAGTATATATTGCTAATTCGTTTAAAAACAATTAGTTAGCAATCAGTCGCAGTATAGATGGCGATGCTACCGCCATTTATACTAGATTTTTCGCTATAGCAATGTCAATTTTAGTCTTTCGCGATAGGACGGCGCACTCAACCATCCGTCTAATGATCATACATGAAGTAGTGAAAGACTAAACTTGGCGATATGTTAAATAACTAAACACTAGAGTTCACTTCAGAGAGCGAATTCGAGGACCCTGATTCCGTCGACGAGTCTTGAAGTCGTGTCAGCGCACACCAGCACTTGGAACTCTCAATTTTACACTCGGTCAAGTTTTCATATTCGTAACACATCGGTTACGGCTCGGGCGTACTAGCGGAAGAAAACTCACTTTAGTTAACGGATTTTAGAGATCATCAAAATCCGTAGACACCATAGTGTTGTACTATGAAATCTAAGGATTGTCAGCCTCAGAATAGAAATTCTCGCAACGATCGCACAGTATTGCGCCTAGACTCCCCCTGATTTGCGTTTATGAATCCTTCCAAGTAGAGGTTCGACAAAAATCCGCTACTCGAATCCGAGCTACGTACATTGTGATTTTTTGCTTTTGCGTAGTCAAGTACTAGGCTGAGGAGAAAGTCTTCGCTATCACGGTTTGGTTTAGCCGGATTCCCATTTGGTTTGACGCGTGGTAGAAAGTAAATTGTCCAGTTTCCTCGTACTGACCTGACACTCTTGGATAACCTTCTTTCATCTATACGAAATCCCTCGAAATACTGGGTCGTATTTACTGCTTGTCTATGAGAGGATTCCCAGCCGTTGAGATTGCCGACAAATACGGGTTTCACGCTATTTCGGTATTGAGATAGAATAATATAAACACCGGAGCTATTGGCGATATCGAACTGCTCCCGATCGCTTATGTTCTCGAATAATTCGCCAAATCTAGGATAGTCAAGTTGTTTGGGAAGTTGCCAACTTTTAATCGGCACTTCGTACGGTCCCAGTACACGATAATTGTTCGATTTTTTACTGTCAACGTTTATCGCTATTGGTTTTCCCGTAATCCCCAATGAACCCCAAAGATGCTTTACGTCACGTCTGCGTCGTCCAGCCTTACTGTCATTGAGTAAGCCTTCGATGAAGGTGGTTTTATAGTTTCTTAAACCTACGACGTTCAACAGTTCTGCGTTGCTCTGTAACGCGAATTGAATGAACATTTTTTCTAGGAAACGTAAGCCATCGTAGGTACCCTCCGTCGCGCTTTCCGAAAAAGAACCGTCTTGATCGCATCTTACGATAAAGAACATAACCGCCTCGCCCTTATTTTTATAGATAGCGTTCAGTACCTTGTTGTAACTGTTGCGGTTCCTGCCGTTAAAACACTCACCTCTGAAATTGAGCTTCTCCGCCTTTCCAACGTACCAAATACGGTCTCGACTGAGTTCTTTTCTCCGTCCTTCTTGACCCTTAACACCAAATAAATAAACACCGCATGTTGACGATAGTTCATCGAGTTCGGGAGTACCTGACCAAAAGGCTCTAATATCGGAGTCGTCAATGAACCCCGGATGGTCGTTGCCTACGGGTACTGGATACGGTCCGAAGATTTGGAAATTCATACTGTTGCTTCCACTATCGCATAGGTTGACGTCAATCGAGATGTCACATTTGACCTCTAGCTATATTTATACGAATCACGCAAACTGAGGCTAAATATTCATTCATTAACGATTGGACTTAAAAGCTCATCTGAACTGACAGTCGATACATGATTTCGTCTTGGTTTCCCAACGTGTTCATACGACCGAAGGTAAATCGTGACGAAATCGATGCTTTAGAAATGACGAATTGCCTGAGCTGTGCACCAATTTGCGACTGCCGTTGCTCGGTACTGTATTGCACATGCTGTATGAAGGGCGTGAGTAGGAATCGTTCGTCAGCAATCAATACCCCATAACCAACCTGAGAATCTAGCTTCATTCCTCCGGAGGTCGCGGCTTGTCCCGGATTCCTTAACGGATGAATGCCATGAACGGGTGTGAGGTCATTCCAGATCGCATCGCTCGAGGGAACATTCGCGCCCCATTGTGGTGAGACTGTGGCTGAAAAGCCCGTTCCGTCGTGTGATGGGTTAACGGTTGCCGTCATCGTAAAGCCTCTTTCGGTGTACGACTGTTGACCACGCGTCTCGAAGGTACGACCCATCAGTTCGACGGAGTACACACTCTGGGAAAGTCTTAAACCGCCGGTGAATTCAAAGCCAGAACCGGTATCACCATCGCCGCGGTCGCTTCGAAGATTCAGTTGTCCGAATGGCGTTAGCGTCGAACCGCCTATCCATTCCAATGCATAGGACGTCTCGATCCCTGTTCGCACACGATGAACATTCGCATTAAGACCGGCATTGGCAGCTTCACCTTCCGTAGTGGCAAGACGCGACACCGCGAGGTCGCCACGTAGCGCGAGCTCGAATCTAGAGGAGTTGGCAACTCTTTGTCGTCCACCTAGAACGGCAAGCTCACTTTTCAAGACACTCGAAGCATCAGCTGCGCCTACGACTGAGGTCCCTAGATCGCCTCTACCTACACCAATCGTGCCCCATATTGAGGAATGATCGGTACGACCATAACGGAAATAAGGCATCAATTGATTGAGTTCGATACCCATGTGCTGGGTTGCCGTTCCGTACGTGTAGTTGGACTCGCCTTCGTGTCTCGTGATGGTTAGGCCAAGTACCCACGCATCGCTTACCTCTTTGTCGATGCCTAGGTAGGTGTTGGTGAGCGTGCCGTCATAGCTTTCGCCGTTATATGACTGACGGTTCACATTGCTCCAGACCGACCACGGCGTAGATTTCTCATCGGAACTGAATTCAAACGAGAATCCAGTACTTAATGGCGATACGGGATCAGACGCAATCGGAGTCAAGTTGCGTCCACCAACACCGTCAATCAGTGAATTCAACGGCATTCCACCGCCGGTACTCGCAGCAGATGCAGGATTTGGTAACGCCTGATGGGATGTGCTAAGCGCAACCCATTCGTCGAATTCGTCCTCTAACCATGCATCGTTCGAAAGATCTGAATTTCCGCGTGGAATGCTGGTGCGTTTTTCGATCGCAGCGGCGACACTACTGACCATGGCGCGACCGAACCCAGCGAGGGATTTCGCCGCAACTTCCTTCAAACGTTCGTCACCTACTACGATTTCAGTGGTCACCGACACAGTGCCTCCGTGCGGGTCGCTTGCAGTGACTGTGAGTCCGACATTGCCCTGCGTGAGAGGTGTATAGGTCGCACCTATTTCTGTGACGCTGGCTTGCACCACATTAGCTGCATCCAGTGTCGACGTATAGGTCAACGCATCGTCTTCGTCCGTGAACCAATCTCCGAAGACAAGATGGTAGGGTTCACCGCCTACCTGCAATTGGATAGGTCCGGCGGCTTCATTGACCGATGGACCGATGTTGTCGACCGAAACCTTGAATGACGCTTCGGTCGTTGCGCCATTTGTATCGACGGCAATCAGCGTTACAGTGGTTTCGCCGACCTGCAATCCCGAGATTGTCAGTACGCCGTCGTCAAAGGTGCTGTCAATGATCGAATCGTCGAGGGTGCGTGCTGTGACCACTACCGGTTCACCATCGGCATCTTGGAACGCATCGCGCAAGTCAAGCGCCAGGTCGCTCACGCGGGTCGTTCGCAGGTCGTCAAGCGGCGTGACTAGTGTTGGCGCCGCGTTCACAACATTCACGAAGAACATCGTTCTTGCTGAATAGCCCGATTCGTTCGTAACTGTCAGCTTCACAAACGTTTCGCCTTGGTTCAATGCCGTAAGGGTCAGACGGGAACCGTCGACTTGCGTGTTGAGTAGCGATGCATCGCGTACCACTGGCTGCAGATTGAACGTTGCGTTTCTTAAATCAGTGTCAGGCAACAAATCGCGAATATCCACCGTTAGTGGCGCGCTGCGGTCAAGAGTTTGAGGTCCTAGGACGAGCGCGTTAGCTGCTGCTGCCGTCACGGTGATCGTTTCCGTCACTGTGGTCTCAGCGCCTTCGGTGTCGCGTGCGACGATGGTCATCATCGCAGAACCAGCCGTACGTGCAAATGCAGTCAGGATGTTGCCGGGGTCGAGCACGACGAGAAGCACGCTATCGTCGGAGGAACTTACGTCATATCCAGCGACGCTGTCGTTCGGATTTGGATCCGTGAACATGGTATCGAGCTCGAGTTCGAAGAACTCAGGAACCGGAATCCTGTTATTCGCTGGTAATGCGGCGTTAAACGCGTCGCGATCCAACACAGGTGGTTGGTTTTCACCGTCGCTTTCGTTGGCAACCACGCTGATCGTTGCCATACCCATCGTTGCGTTCCCCTCCGTATCCGTCGCCGTGACGGAAAGGTCAGCTGAACCAATCGAACGGGCGATTAGGAATGTGGTGGACGAACCGGCAGAGCCAGACACGCGCAACACCGAGGTGTTCGACGAGACTACCTGTATGGTCATATCGTCGCCATCCGGGTCGGTGAAGAGACCTGCCGAGTTAAACTCGTGATAGTTGCGCTGTTGGATCGTGTTGTCGGTAGGCAATGCAGCTTCAAACGCAGTCTGGTTGAGGACCGGCGGCCGGTTTTCAGTAGCGGCTTCCTCGACGACAGTGAATTCAATCTCAACCGAGGCCGTATTTCCCTCGGTATCAGTTGCCGTAATCGTGATGGTCGCGGTACCGACGGCATCTCCGAACAGGAACAAGGCCACGTTGTCGGTCGCTAAAGAAGGAAGCACGATATCTCGAGCTGACGACTCGACTTCGAAGGTCAATTCATCGCCATCAGGATCTGAAAAAAAGTCAGTGAGCGTCAATTCGATGCTGCGATTGACAACGATTTCGTTATTCGAAGGCAGCGCAGCGTCGAGTGCCGTCTGATTAACTTCTGGGGCTCGGTTCTCGACCGATCGTTCGCTTACGACTTCAATCGTGCGTGTCTCCGTCGTTTCATTCCCGGCTGTGTCAGTTGCGGTAAACGTCAGATCGGAGCTTCCTAGCGCACGAGCAGTAAGGACAGCCTCTGCGTTTTCACCACTCCCGGTTACCGTGGCGAGTAAGACGCCCTGTGCGCTGGACGCAACGGTGACCGTGATGGTGTCGCCTTCAGGGTCGGTAAATAAGCCGCTGAGGGGAACGTCATGGATTTCACCTACGAGCATTTCGAGGTTGGCAGGAAGTGCGCTGGTGAATGCTTCGGCGTTCGCAACGGGTGATTGATTGGTTTGTACCGTCACTTGGAAGGTCTGCGTTGCCGTCAGCCCAGCGTTGTCGGTCGCCGTCAATGTAATGGTGCTCGTGCCGATGGCCGCACCTGTGATGGTGACTTGATTCACACCTTGGACTGATACCGTTACGGCACTCGGATTACTGCTCGACGCGTGAACGATGAGACGATCTCCGGCGTCTTCATCGCTGAAATACTCACCTGCGCTGAATGTCGAGGTTCCCTGGACACTCAAGGACCGATTCGCTATGTTTCCGGATGCCATTGGCGCATCGTTGACGTCGTGTACGGTGACTGTGATCGTGAAATTTCGATTGGGATCACTTGACGCGTAGCCGTCGTTCAACCCAAGTCGGATGGTGTAGGTCGAAGTTTGTTCAAAGTTGATGGCTGCAGCCGAAACAATCGCGATCCGGTTTGGTTGACGCAGGCAGGTTGCTGATTCGGATTGACATACATTCGAGCCATCCCAGATCGGGTTCACGATCGCGCTAAAGTCGCTTGAGCTCAACGTCACAATAATTTCGTCGGCGTTTGAGTCATCGTCGGCGTACTGCACCAAACGGGAAACTGCGGTACCGAGAGGAACGTTCTCGTTGATGTCACCAGCCACGCCGATGACACCAGCTGGTTCAAATCTAGGTGGGGTGTTCGTATTGCGGACTTCGACCTGGATGGTTCGCTCGACAGTTAGCGTTCCGTCGGTTGCCCTCACTGTGACAATATCGGAGATAGTTGGATTGGCTGCGCTGGTGCCGACGCCAACTAGCGTCAAACTACTGCCTGAATGTTCAACCAAGTCAGTCAGCGCGTTAGGGAATACGGTGTAAGTGATGGCGTCCATTTCAGGATCGGTGAAGTACGAGTCGAGATTGAAGCTACGCCTGCTCCCCTGAAGCAAACGAACCGTCGTAGGCAGTACGCTTTGCGTGGTCGGGTCCGTATGCGCATATAGCTCGTTGACGTTTATCAACGTGATTTCGATGGCGATATCAGCATGGTTCCAACCGTCGCTAGCGCGCAGCGTGACACTCAAGGACTTCGTTGGCGAAAGAAATGGACTCTCATAGTCCAGGTAGTACCCCCGAAGAGCGACACCGGACGCAGGTTGCACGACGGCGATACACATCTCTCCAATCTGGACCGCATTCATACCCGTGTCGCGACAGTTCGCCTGTGCGCCGACCAGGCTGTATTCGACGGCGTCGCCGTCTAAATCCTGTGCGTTCCAAGCACCAAGTGGCATCGGGTTGATGGTTGAGACGGATGAGTTTCCAGTTGCGACCTCATCGATTGATATCGAGAAGCCAGACGCGCCACCGGCGAATTGCGGTGGGTTGTTGACGCCTTGCTTTACGAACACGGTCACGTTTGCGCCTTGCTGCTTGGTGGTGATATTGCTAGTTTGGTCGCTAGCGCCGAAGTAAAGCTTCGCCCAATAGACGCCAGCGTTGGACATGCCAACACCGTTTGCGGTGGCAACTAAAAGCGTTCCACGGGCTTCTACTGATAGAACGTCTGGGGATGCGGGTAGGTTGCTGTAACTGTAGCAACGAGCCGGATTCTCGACGAAATTACCGGCAACGCCAGTGTCACATACTTCTATTGTTGAATGAGGAAGCGAAACAGGTGCACCTTCCGGATCGCGGAAGAGTAGACCAATGTTGTACTGAAACGTATCGCCAACCTCAAGGTAACGGGCCTCTTCTGAATGAGCCGGGGGCGCGACGTAACGAAACGCTCCATCCGTAAGGACAGGAGGTTCGTCAATATTCGAGAGCGTAAACGTCACGTGAAGGTTGTTGGCAGTACGTGCTTGAGGCGTCGTGGACGTTTCGTTAGCTGTCAAAGTGAGCGTATGTGCGACGCGCGAGTCGTAGTCAAATGGCATGTCGCCCAGTGCTAGTGCGAACGACGCGTTTGCGGATGTGTAACCGTTGGGACTCGCAGCGCTACCGATCGTGCAGTTCAGCGCCGGAAATTCGAGAAGATCTGTCGGAGTCGTTTCGATTGCAAAGCAAAAGTCGTCCGCAGAAGCGTTGAGTGCACCCTGAATACGGGTGTTAAGAGTTGATAGTTGCGACGACTGTAGGGCTGGATCTTCGCTCCATGCCAGCGTGACATTCGTACTACTGAACGCAGTCTGGGCGTTGATAAAGGAGCAGAGAAATACGATAGGCATCAGAAGCGCGAGCTGAGCGAAACGCACGACGGCGTTTCGGGGTTTAGCGAAGCTTTTCATTGGTAGTGCGGCTTTGTCCATGGTTGGATCTGTAGGGAATTTAGACCGGGCGTATCGCTCGTTTTGAGGAAGCGATCGGGATGTTGCGGTGCTGAATGGGACACTGCTGAGGTACGAAGCGAGGCGATACATGGGACGAGAGGGCGATTTGTTAGTGGATAAATGGTACGAGTTTTGAATCGTAAATTCGGCGACGGAACGGTAATGGGTCAGTAGACCCCGGTTTGAGGACCTGCAGATATGGCTGAAATAGGTGACAATTAATGGTGTCTTACATATAGAGTGCTGCTTTAGGGACTAGATCGCAAAGATAAGGAGAGTCGAGGTTAGTGCAGCTGCGATCCAAGTTCGCGAAGTGGCTAGAAGATAAGGAGTACGAATATGACAGTGGTTAACTGGGAGGAAATCGATACGCTACTTCTCGATATCGACGGTACACTCCTAGATCGAAATTTCGACGATATTCTTTGGGAACAGCTCCTACCGTCGAGATACAGCGAGAACAACGGTTTTGATGCGGATTCAGCCAGAAAAGCGCTCCTCCAACACATGCGGGAGTTGGCTCATACGCTCGATTACTATCGAATTGACTATTGGACCGAGTACACGGGCGTTGATCTGCTTGCGCTTCATCATGAAGTCGCGCACCTTCTCGAGTTTCGTCCGGGAGCAAGAGCTTTTCTCGACTGGCTACGCAGAAAAGACATCTGCAGCATTTTGGTCACCAACGCGCATCGAGATTGCTTCGCCGTGAAAGATTCATACTGTGACCTAAGCGATGAGATCGCAACGATCGTGTCCTGTCACGACTACGGTCACCCCAAAGAGACACAAGAGTTTTGGGAGAGCTTGAACGAAGCACATCCATTCGATAGTGCTCGGACACTGTTTATTGACGACGACGAAGCTGTTCTCGACGCCGCTAGACAGTACGGAATCAAGCACTTACTCACGATTCGGCAACCGGATTCAAAGCGGCCCGTTCGTCGGGGACTTAGATTCCCATCCATCAACAATCTGATGGAGCTCGTTCCGGCCGATTTGGTCGCGCCAAAGTTCTTGGTTCATGGATATTCACGCTGGAGATTCGCCTAGTCGCGACTGAGTCGGGCAGACTGGGTAATCGGAGTACGTTTCAACCTTACATTGTTCCATCTATAAATTGGGCGGTTGGTATGATGAGTTTCCGGCGATCGGGGAGTCTACGGACGATGAAGCAATCGTTTTCCCTAATTTGCCTGTTGACTGTACTTTCCTCTCCCGTTTTTGGTCAAGCCAGCGGGACGGCTTCAACAGGCGCGACGATGATCGAGGAGATTGTCGTCATTGGTACACGCGCAAGGCTTGAAAGCCGCGCTGACGAATTACCCGTGCCCGTTGAAGTGCACCAGGATTTTGAGTTAGCTCGGACGGGCGAGATCGATCTGGGTGCTGCGCTCACCAAATTAGCGCCATCTTTTAACTACACACGACTCTCGGTAGGCGATGGCGCGTTATTGAACGCTGCCACGCTTCGTGGTCTCGCACCGGATCAGACGTTGGTACTTGTGAATGGCAAAAGGCGTCACAGCATGGCATGGTTACGCGTACTCGATGGCGTGATCGGCTACGGTACGGGTGGTACCGATCTGCGCGCCATACCTTCGGCAGCCGTCAAACGCGTCGAGGTCCTGCGCGACGGTGCAGCTGCCCAGTACGGATCTGATGCGATCGCGGGCGTAATCAACATCGCGTTAAAAGAAAGTACGGACCACGAAATCATCGTCCACTCCGGCAATTCGGATGGCGCTGGTGGTGCAACCCATGGGTTGTCCTACAACGGCGGCATGTACCTCGCGGGTGGAGGATTCCTCAATGTCACAGGTGAGTGGTACACCGGGAATCCGATTCGACGCAATGGTGGCAATGGCGGCTTCGATCCAAACTATCAGGACGAATTAATCCGTTCTAGTTCACCTTCCCACTCAGGACGTGGATTGTTCTTCAACAGTTCACTGCCGTTTCGAGGTGATGGCGAACTCTACGCGTTTGGAGGTATCTCCCAACGAGAAGGTCGATCGAGTGGCGCCTATCGTTTTAAATACAACTACTGGGACGGTATCGAAACGGGCGACGACGTGTGGGATTTCGTCGTACCCAATTTCATCAATTTCCACGAACGCAATACTCACCCGGTGTACCCGGACGGATTTGTTCCTTATGAAGAGTCTGATGTTGCGGACAATTCGATGGCACTCGGTTGGCGCGACACGGTCGCTGGATGGGAGACAGACCTAAGTGTCGTTTTTGGGCGGAGTCGGTTCGATTTCGGCGTGTCAGATTCAATCAACGCTTCGATAGGCGCCAATTACCTCGCACAAAACCCTCACGCGACTGTTGCAGATGTGATCGCGAATGCGGGACCGCTACATGGGGATAGTGGGGGAATTGAGTTCAAGCAGCGTACGACTAATTTGGATATTCGCAGGTCGTTTGAAGGAGAATTTGAAACAGCGGTTGCCGCGGGGTTGGAATCCCGTCGCGAGGACTACCAACAAGAGGCAGGGGATGAAGCTTCGTGGTCGTGTGGCTTACCGCACGTGTCCGACTTCAATGCATTCGCGGTCGGACCGGATGGGTCGCCGCTTGAAGGCGTGGTCGCAGCATGTGGGTTTCAAGGGTATCCAGGTTATAGTCCTCTCAATGCTAGGTTAAGTGAGGACAATCGCAACAGTCACGCCGCCTACGCTGAAGTAGAAAGCAGCCCAACGGAAGGGCTTTCATTGGGCGCTGCATTGCGAACCGAAGACTACAGCGATGCCGGTGGTCAGACCACGGGAAAATTCACCGTTCGCTTCGCGCTCACTGACAACGTCACACTTAGAGGTGCTGTGTCCACAGGATTTCGAGCGCCAGGTCTCTCACAGCGGCGATTCAACTCAATTCTCTTCGTTGGAAGCGACACGGGTCTAACGACGACGTTCTCCGCAAACGAGGGACATCCTGTGGCACGTGCTTTCGGTATTGATTCATTGAAGCACGAGACGTCAGATAACTGGAGCGCAGGCCTTCTCTGGCGGTCGAGCGAGAGAAACCTAAGGTTTTCGGTGGATCTATACGACACGAAGATTCAAGATAGAGTGGTAAGGTCGCAGGGGCTTGATTGCGTGGGAATATCAGCCTGCGATGCGGTTAATGCATCGACTGCAACGTTCTTCTTCAATGGTGTAGATACCCAATCGCAAGGTGTGGATGTCTCGGCATCATGGATTGTGCCACTTACGACGGGCGAGCTCTGGTTTTTTGCAAATGGTCATACCAACGAAACTGAAATCACCGAAGAGAACATGCCCGCGCGGGCAACTGCAGATTTGACGTTTGCGGACTATTTCGGCGGATGGGGTGCGCTTACGCTTGAACGCGGACAGCCTAGCAGTCAAGGCAACTTCAGCGTCGAATGGCGGAGAGACGATTGGGGAACGTTGCTACGTATGAACCACTTTGGTGAAGCGACCCAGAATCCGTTGGATACCGGTGAGATCACCGTCGATTCCGCTCAGACATTCGACATTGAAGGTTGGCTGGATCGTGGATCGTTTCAAGTGGCTCTCGGAATTAACAACTTGTTTGGTACCTTGCCCACGGAACTCTCAAAAACGCATCTTTCAAACGTACTTTGGGGTATTCGCTATCCCACAGATACGCCTTATGGGCTAGCGGGAAGGTTTGGCTACGTCAGAGTAAATTACATGTTCGATACGCGCTAACACCGCAGCGATGAGAGGCGAAATCAATGTGTGAACAGTGATTCATTTCGTCAGCATCTCATCAAAGCGGCTTTACGGCGGACTATTTCAAGGTAAATTGCGCCATCTCGATGAACAGCAGAACCAATATTTCGACGAAGTAGCAAATTTCGAATCAATTTGTGAAACGAAAGACCGCCGTGCGTTTTCTGTTTTCGAGTAAATAAACTGAAAAGGGTTGCTCTAGGCCGGCCGTCCGGTGAGCCAATCCCATTCTCGGACCTCGCACTCGGCGAATACACCTGCTTTCGCGTACGGGCTATCGGCCAAGAATGAACGAGCCTCCGCAAGTGACGGCGCTTCTAGTACGACAACCAACCCAGTGATGCTTTCGCCGTCGTCGCCGAGAGTAGGTCCGGCATGATGAACAGTAATATCGGGGTGATCAGGATGGTTTTTTAGGTAAGACCGGTACGTGTCACGGGTTTCTGCACGTACTTCGACTACTCCAGGTTTATCTGTCACAAAAGCAACTGCGTAAATGATGCACCTCCATGTCCGTATTGACTCGTTGAATTCTACGAGCGAAATTCCTTGCGCTTGAAGCTGCAACGAGAACGAAAAAGATAACCCCTAATAGTGTTTGCGGGATTGCTGAAACATCTTCCCGAGGGCTTCGATTGAATTTACTCTGGCAAGGCGTCTTCGGACTCAAAAAATGATGCTTACAGCTCCGTGCCAGGCGAGATCCTCGAGGTCTAGTGTTGCGCGGCGAAAAGCGATTTTCAAATCCTGCCCGTCCTTCCTCAACACGTATTTGATGGAACCAACATAAGGGGCTCCTTCACCACTGCGAAATCGATAGACGAGGATATTCGCGAATACGGTCAGTTCACGGCTTTCGCTTTCGGCTAGCCGCACATTCGAAATGAATCTGCGAGTTCTAGACAAAGGGTGCTCGCGATGTGAATGCTGACTCAGCAATCGTGTTACTCTCGCCCGAAGCCGAGAAATATCGTCGTTGATAAAAACTAGATCTAGATTCGGGTCTGCTTCTGGAAGGTCTGTAGTCGGGACAACGTACCTAGCGTCCTCTGTAAATAGATCGAGCCATTCGTTCAGCTTCCAGTCGTCCAATAGTGCTGCCTCGTCGTATAGAAATTGTTCGACCTGCTGTTGCAACGTAGGACTTTCATTGATGGTCATGATTCGTCTGATCGACCGTTTTTCTGCTCTATTCGTTATGAATTCTGATGTCAGTTGCTTCTAGTTCCGCCGCCCGCTTTGGGCATGGCTCATATCCTCGAATTGCATTTGTGCAAGCCATTGTCGCCAAAAGGTGCGCATCTGTAATTCGTCAGTAGTCGCGGGTGCGCGTTTGTGCATACCGCGAGAGACATCGGACCATGCCACTTCGATTGCACTGATGCCAGCTTGGCAAGATTCGAGCGCTTCGACGTCGTCCGGGGTGGCAAACCCCCCTGGACCAAGAAAGGTAAGGTAACTACTAAGCCTTACTTTCAATCTATCACCGGACTCTTCGCGAGGAACCAGCTGCCATGCCGTTACGTCCATACTGTTCGCGTTTAGAGGTTCAATGGATCGAATTGAGACGGCAACGAAGTCTAAGATGAGCAGATTCGGATAAATTAGCAGGTTGCGCGAGGTATCGGCGATCAGACGCGTGCGCTCTTCTCCGTATTTCGCTTGTAGTCGTTGCCGAACGCGTGCGATTTCATCGCGTGCACTCTCGCCAAAAATTGGATGCCAGTGGGCGACAGGGCGACCATTGACAGGTGCGTTTTCTACGACGCAGTGCCCATTTCCTAGGGCTCTAACGACGCCTGGCGGTCGTGACTCTAGCGAGCTTCCAATGTCATCGGTGCCGAATTCAGTAACGTATTTCACATAGGTTTGATGCGTCGAATTTAGATGGTATGAATCGAGGCTGTTTTCAACGAGCATCTTCCAATTCGCCTTGATTCGGTATTTAGTTGATCCGGAGATCACCTTCATTCCTTCCTCGGCTTGATCTACGATCAGATCAAGGTACGGTTTCGCGTTGCCAAGGTAGGTAACAAGGTCTTCGACACGTGGATCGAAGCTGACGAAGTAAAACCCGCGATAGCTATCGATCTTTGGTGGCTGTTTTAGTTCTAGTTCGTCGCGGTCGAAGTTTGGTCCATATGCATCTTCACCGGGCACACCGACGAGCTGTCCTTTTGTATTGAACGACCAACCATGGTAGAAGCACCTTAGTGTACGAGTATTACCTTCGTACTCGCGACAAACTAGGGATCCGCGATGAGGACAGGAATTGAGGAATACACGTACGACGTCGTCGGTTCCGCGATTGAAGATTAGCGGCCTACCTGCCACGGTCCGACGTCGAAAGTCGCCAGCTGTTTCAACTTCTGATTCGTGCCCCACATATAGCCAGCATCGATTGAAGATTCGGGCTTGTTCCTGTTTGAATACTTCCGTGGACCGCATCAATGAACGATGGACTCTAAATACTCCTCGTTCGCGGTTATCGACGATCAGTTCGTTAACGTTCATGTTATGTGTCCTCTAACAAACCCTTCGCGTTGTCACTAAGCCCCCTAGGAGCTAATCGCGGCTTGTGAATACCACTGGTACATTGCATGGCAGCGCGTTCCTACGCTACACCAATCGAACTAACCAGAGGCAGACTATCGGTGCAAACAGAATGAGAGCCAATAGGAGGAATCCGCTTATCAGGAAGGGGATCGTACCTCTGAACGATTCAACCAGAGAGACTTCTTGTGCGAGCGAGTTGATCGTGTAGACATTCAACCCAATCGGTGGCGTGATTAACCCTATTTCAACGATGATCACCGCCATCACGCCAAACCAGATTGCGATTTCCTCCTCTGTGTATCCAAGCTCGAGACCGGTTACGAGCGGGAAAAAGACGGGCACCGTCAGCAGAATCATTGCGAGACTGTCCATCACGCAACCGAGCAGGAGATAGATCAGCAGGATACCTATTAAGATCACCATCGGCGAGAGACCCGAATTCGCGAAGGCGTCGGTCAGGGACGCTGGAATTTGCGATAAGGCGAGAAAAGAATTGAATGTCTCCGCGCCGATTAAGATGAGGAAGATCATCCCGGTCGCACGCGCCGTCTCGAGAACACTGGCTTTTAAGGTCGACCAATTTAAGCGACGCGCAACAAGCGCAACCAATGCCACACCAGCGGCACCGATGGCTGCCGCCTCAGTCGGCGTGAATACACCAAAATATATGCCGCCAATCACCGCGAGAAATATCGATACGACTGGCCATGCTCTACTCATTTGAAGCAACCGTTCGCTCCACGGCACGATTGGCGCTGCAGGACCTTCTTTAGGATTAAATTTCACGTAAAGGGCGATTGCCGCCCAGTAGCCGAAAGTTGCGATAACACCGGGAACTAGCCCGGCGATGAATAGCTTTCCTACCGATTGTTCGGTAATCACGGCGTAGATAACGAGAATGATCGAAGGTGGGAAGAGGATGCCTAATGTGCCACCCGCAGCTAACGTTCCGGTTGCGAGCGCACCGGAATAACCATTTCTTCTCATTTCCGGCAGTGCCACGGATGCCATCGTCGCCCCAGTCGCAATTGACGAACCGCAAACGGCGCTGAAACCTGCGCACCCTCCGATGGTGGCGATCGCCAGCCCACCTCGACGGTGACCAATACAAGCCCGTGCGGCGTCGAAGAGCTGACGGCTAAGCCCTGCGTGCGTAGCGAGCTGACCCATCAAGAGGAATAACGGCAATACGGACAGCGTGTAGCTTGATACTCGACCGAACGGTGCAGTATTTAGTAAATTGAGAAAAGCAGACCAACCTGCAAATGAAGCGAAACCGAACCCACCGACAAGAAACATGGCGACGGCGACCGGCATGCGTAACGCAACAAGAAGCAGGCAGACCCCGAATAGGAGCGCACCATACTCTACGTTCGTCATGAACGGAGCGCGCTAAAGTGCCGTTTCGCCACGACTACACAAACAGCTGTCAATAACACGGCAGCTATCACTGCGCCGAAGTAGGCGAAATGAATAGGGATTCCTAAATAGAGCGTCGTTTCACCGTCTTCGAACTTCCTCAGTCCGCCTACGAACAAGCGCCAAGTGATCAATCCCGCCATGATGGTAAACGCCAAGCCATGCAATGAATCCAAAATCGCTATTTGGCGAATCGTCAGCCGACTGGTGAAGAAGTCAACGACGATGTTCGCGCTTGTTACATGACAGTAAGGAAAGAAGGCGAATACGACGATGGCACAGGCAATTTCTGTTAGCTCATAGTCCCCGGGAATCGGAGTATTGAATATGTAGCGTCCGGTGATGCTTATGACGGTCAAGGTCATAACTGCAATCAATACGATGCCGCCGGCAATGGCGAACAAGTACGAAAGCCATTCGATACCGTCAGCTAATCGCTCACCTAACGATCGATCTCTCTGAGGCGGAGGCCAAGGTAGGTTCGGATGAACCGAGTTATCGTTTTCATCCATCGCTGTAATTGGCTACTAGGGCTCTTGCATCCTCGAGCAGTTTCTCACCGTCAAATCCCATTGCAGTGACCTTAGTTATCCAGCGCTGAATCACGGTAGCCGTGGCGTCTTCCCAACGCGCTCGTTCTGAGTAGGAAAGAGACAAGATTTCGTGTCCTCGAGTCTCCGCGATTTCTCGACCTATCAGTTCGTCCGCTTGCCAAATTCGTCCGAGTCGTTTCGCCAACTCTATGCCCGTCGTCCGATTTAAGATCTGCTGGATTTCACTAGGCAGTTCGTCGTATCGCTTCTTGTTCATTGTCAGTACAAAAGGAGTGCAGCACAGTCCTGCTTCGGTGTGATACTTGGTCACCTCATGCAATCGAAATGGACGCATGATGGTCCAGGGAAGCCATGCTGCGTCTACAACACCACGTGCGAGCGCTTCATAGGTCTGGGGAACGGGCATTCCGACCGGCATAGCGCCTAGTGATTCAAGCATCTCGGCGCTGATCTGCGATGACGTACGCACTTTCATCCCTTTGAGGTCGTTAAGACTAGTGACCTTTTGTGCGACAGTGTGTAGATGGGCTGGCGCTGCGGCATGGAATACCAGTGGGTGCGTATCTGAATACTCGTCGAGCATCCAATCCTCATAAAACTGCATCATGGCTACGCTCGTAGCTTCAGCATCGCCGCATACGAAAGGTAACTCGAAGACTTCCGTAAGTGGAAATCGACCAGGCGTATAGCCTTGTACCGTCCAAATGATGTCGACTACGCCATCTCGGGCTTGCCCGTAGAGATCTGCGGGTCTGCCACCGAGTTGCATTGCAGGAAAGATCTGAACTGTGACGCGGTCCTGAGAAATGTCCTTAATCTGTGCCGCCCAGGGAATCAGAAAATCACGGACTACGATCGCGTTGGGCGAGTTGAACGTGTGTAGACGCAGTGTAATCTGTTCGGTATTGGCACTAACAGAAAGAGCGCAAAACAAAATCGTGGCAATCGCGAGCTTCTCACATATCCTCGGTAATCGCACGTTCATTTAGCCTACTAAATTCCTTGCGGGATTATCAGCGAAGCCATATTCGAGCTTGGATCGCTGGTAAGAAAGCGTATGCAGTTTGAGAGAGTATCTGATCAATGTGATGGAAACTCTCTGTCAAATTTGAAGGCGGCGCAACTATCGGAATAGATGGCGTCACTAGCTCGCTGAATCTATCTGAGAATCGTTGATTAATTTGCCTATAGTTAAGCGGCTCTAGATATCGAACTTTTGCAGGAAGGAACTGACAATAAATTGCGCGGATCATGGTCGAAGGAGACATGACGATGAAGTGGTCTGGATGTGCTGAAGTTGAGCAGACAGTAGGAAAGGTCAGTGGTGCTTGGGTATTCACTGGAACGCGAGTTCCACTGGCGGCACTTTACGAAAATCTAGCTTGTGGCGCGACTATTCACGACTTTGTCGAGTGGTTTCCCGGTGTGAGTGAGCAGCAGGTAAAAGCTGTACTCGCGCATGAAGCTATGTCACTAAAAAAGGCGCTGATAACTTGAAGGTGCTCTCCGATCAATGAACACCTGCGCCATTACGAGAACACCTTAACGTCCACGTCGTCGAGACATTGAGCGAGAAAGGCTGGTTTGAGAAAGACAATGGAAGCTTGCTGGACATAGCAGAGGGAGACGGTTATGTGGCCGGAGTTACTACGGACCAGAATCTCAGGTTCCAGCAGGGTATTTCGAATTGAAGAATTGGTTGAAATATTCAAACCAAAATCTGGTCCGAGTGAGGTTCTAGACAGCCCGAGGTAGACGTACGCCGGTACTCGCGGACTAGATTTTGCGGCAACACTAGGTATTGATTGCGGGCACCGATGGTATGCTAGGACGGATACTCTCCTTCAATATGGTGCGTTTTACGTAAGTCAGCGGCGCTTTGACAGTCAAGTAAACCCAAATCAATGTCGAGCTCACCCTGACCTCACCGAATCGAACTATCACGTTTCAGTCTTGAGTCTATTAACGATCATGTGGCGTATTTCCCTCGCACTGCTTATCGCGCTCACGGCGGCGCCCACGCTCGCGCAGTTTGAGCGGACGCATGTCAACTTCACGTGTCCGTGTACTCTCAGCAGTACCGATGGGGAAACGGCAGAGATTAGTTTTGGACTCGTCAATCACACGGAGGAAGTTGTCCGCGATCTATATGCGACGCTAGCCATCGCGGGCGATAGGACTACGGAAACTGGCGAATCAGTCCAGCATGTCGCGTTAGTTGATACTCTCCGTGTGGTCGAAGTTATCACACCGGAGACGGAACTAGATGTACAGACCTACGAGATTGATTTAGGTGAGCTACCGGAAGGTTCGTTTTACTTTGAACTGCTGTTACACGAGAACGAGACATACCACCAATACGGTAGCTTAGATTCAGTTTGGTTTCAAGGTGAACATCAAACGCCTGTTCAGACTTTAGATCTGATTGACGCGAATTACTTGATTGATTCCGACGACGACGGCGTAGGAGATATCAATGAGAGACTAGAGGGAACAGATCCTGATGACGCGGAAAGCGTGCCACCGGTACCTGTCATTGATGTCTTGGTCCTACACGAAGAACATTCGTTTGAGCGCTACAACGTAGACGCAGAAACGTTCATTGGGCACGTGCTCGCAACGACCAATGACATGTACGACCAAAGTGATAGTCCCGTTCACTTACGTGCAGTTGGGGTTCTGGATGCAGACGATCTTCCCGAGATCGCGGGAGGCAACCCCCTCGACCGAGCTAGATTTCTTGAACTACTACGTGAATATCAAGCGGACGTTATCGTCGCATTTCGGGTTCATCTCAGCGGTGTATGTGGGTATGCCCTGTCGATCGGTGGACATGGCGACAAAGGCTTCCTGCACCCGAATGAACGATTCGCGTATACGGAGGTATTTCTCGACCCGCGTTGCAGCATTAGCGTGACGGCGCACGAACTTGGCCACCTAATGGGGCTCGGGCATTCGTTTGAGCAGTTATCGACTGGTACGTACGTTTGGTCACGTGGACATGCGGTTCATGGTGAATTTGGCACGATCATGTCTTACGCCAGGGGCGTCTTTAGTGCAATTCGGGTAGACGTGTTTTCGAACCCGAGGTTGGATTGCCATGGCAAGCCCTGCGGTGTATTGCATACTGAACCCAATGATTCTGGCAGTGCCGATTCAGCCCTCTCGCTTAACGTTCTCAAATACCAGTTTGCCCGCACGTCGGCACCGGACCCGGAATTTGATTTCGACGGCGACGGTGTCGGAGCGGTTGACGATGCATTCCCGATCGATCCCACCGAATCAAACGATGCGGACGGAGACCTCTTCGGTGACAATCGCGACGCGTTTCCCAACGATCCGCTCGAGTGGTCGGATACAGACGGAGATGGCATTGGCGACAACGCGGATCCTGATATCGATGACGATGGCATTCTGAATCTTGATGATCCCGATCCATTCGACGCGGCGCTCACACAATCGAAACTCATCAGCATCAGCAGCGAAGAAGAAGGAGACGAGTTTGGTTACTTTGCGGTACAGGTGAGTGACCTGGACGGCGATGGGGTGCGGGACATTGCGGTATCTGCGCCTGGATCGGACTTCGGCGACGAGAAAGATGCGGGCAAGGTGTACGTTTTCTCGTTAGCAGAACTAGCGGAGCCGACCTCCTTGGAGAGTGCGACACCAGGGGCAAAAACCCTGTCGGACGTATTGGAGGAACCTGGTGCTTGGGTGCTCCATGGTCAGTCTCCAGGCGGACGTCTAGGTCACCAGCTTGAGACATTGGAGCATGGCGATAACACAATGGAGCTCGTGTTACTGGCTGACGATGTTATCTACTTGATTGCGCTGAATGCTGAGACTTTATCTTCTTTTGATGCGGCGGACGGCACAGAGGATCGACAACTATTTGTCGAACACTGTGATGATGTTGATGGCTGCCTACGGGTTCAAAACGGCACCAATCTTGTCATCACGGGTGTGGCGGCGACGGATGATCTTGACGACGATGGCCGGACTGATCTTGGCGTCATTGCGTACACGACCAACAGGCGACATGAGACGCTTGTTTATCTTCTGCCTCGAGCTACCCTGTCTGGCGAGGCCGGGGATACGATCTCGATCGCTGCCGTATTTGAAGACGAGACGTCCGTTTTTCGTCTCGCTACGCCGGGGATCAACGGACTGGCGGATTTGAAATATCTCGGCGGATCAGCGGAAGATACCTCAAACGACCTCGTTCTCGGTGTAGTTGGAAATGCTGCTCCTGGACGAGTCTTTATTCTCAGTGGTGCGCAATTACAGTCGCTAACGGAGCATGATGCCGATGGGGATCGCCAAATCGACATTGATTCGTTGGTTTCCGCAACTGGCACCTTCCGCGTAAGCGATGTGGATGACGCGAATTTCGGGATCGGTCTCGATCCGATCACCGACATGGACGACGACGGACGTAATGACCTGGTGGTGTGGGGTAGCCGGTTCCGAACTTTCGCGTTTACGACGACAGGATTGAGTCTGCATGACGAAAACGATTTAGTGACTGACGGATCAGTAGAGCTGGTGGGTAACTTCAGGAACTCGCCAGGTACGTGGCATTTGAACAACCTTTGGTTAGGAACACCAGCGTCCGGATCGACGGTCCTTCCCGCACTAAGCGGTGATTCGCTCGATTTGCTCGTCACGGCACGAACGCGATCCATGTTCATCGCCGAACTCGGTGATCTCGACTACCTGGATGACCCGACGGGTATGGACTTCAATGGTTACGTCAATTTACCGTTGCGTATCAGATATCCAGGCATATACGAGCTGCGCGTGCCGGTAGGACCCAAAGGGGACGCGGCGCTTGCTGGAGTGACTACGTTGGGTGACCTTGATAGCGATAACAAACACGAACTCGCGTTCAGCGTCATCTCCGAGGATGTCAGAGGAACGTTCAGCACGATGTACTTGGTTTACTCCTCGGAGCTGGAGGCCTTGGATGAAGCGGACGGTAACGTGGACCATATTGTCATGTTGCACAACAACTTCGGGGATATCGACGCAGACGGTTTACCAAACATTCACGATGACGACGATGACGGCGACGGTGTACACGACTTAATCGACGTTTATCCCCATTTGAGCGAATACCGCTACGATGCCGATCGTGATGGCCACGCCAACGCGATTGACGCCTATCCGTTAGATGAAACGGAGCATTCAGATCTGGATTTCGACGGTATCGGAGATCGCGAAGACCCAGATATCGATGGTGACGGCATTCTGAACGAAGAAGACATGTATCCGGCCGACACCGACAATGACGGTTTGCCGAACGAAGACGACCCTGACGACGACAATGACTCCGTGGTCGATCTCGACGATGCGTTCCCACTTGACCCATTAGAGACGATCGATTCTGACGGTGACGGCGTCGGTGACAACGGTGACGTATTCGCTATGGATCCCAACGAATGGCTAGATACCGACGCGGACGGCATTGGAAATAACGCTGATCCTGACGACGACGGCGATGGGTATCTCGACGAGGAAGACGCGTTTCCGCTCAACGCAAATGAATGGCTCGACTCCGACGGCGACGGCTATGGCGACAACTCCGACGCATTCCCAATGGACCCCTATGAGTGGGCAGACGAGGACGGCGACGGCTACGGGGATAACTACGGATCCGAGTCAATTACGTCTTATCGACTGCTGTCTGAATGGTATACGCTTAATCCCGCGACCATCGACTTTGCAGGGGCTGTCCTATTCAGTCTCGGCGATTTCGATCGGGACGGCATCGATGACTTGGAGGTAGGCAATGCGTTGCGTCATGTCTCCGGTCATCCGACGCTCATTCTTTCGGGTGCAGACCTCCAGACACTCGATGCGCTGGATGAAACGTCTGACCAAACGATCGACTTGAGCCTAGTTCACCAGGCTCCGTCAAGTTTCCGTTTTGTCAATCCGGATCTAGGCGACTTCGCGTTATTTTTTGGTGGCGCCACGATCGGGGATCTCAACGGCGATGATGAACTCGACTTCGTGCTATTTGATCCACTCACGAATGGCGCGTCGGGCTCATTTTGGATTGTCTACGGCGCAGATTGGTCAAGTTACGATAGTGCAGATGGTGAGTTGGACGGGCAAATCGACTTGAGCGCATGCAGTGAGCGCGATTGGTGCACGCGGGTGCAGAGTTCGAATCAAAGGCACGGGTTTGGCATCAATGGTCGCTTAATCCAGGACCTGGGCGGAAACGACAAGGCGACCCTGATGGTTGGTACGCTAGGAAGTCAAATTCGAGATCCAGACGAAACGGGCGTTGGCTCCGCGTATGTATTGCCGAATCAAGCGATCGTTGAGGCAGACGAAGCCAATACAGACGAATCATTGTTTGTTGATACGGTCACTAGTTATGAAGGTGCGTGGACGTTTTATTCAGAGCGCGATCCTTCTTTTGATGAGGATGACGACACTGCTGTCGGAGTCGTTTCAGTTGGCCGTATTCAGGACCTGAACCGGGACGGTGTAGACGAACTGCTCGTGAACAATCTCGACAGCTCCTATCTATATCTGTTGGCGTCAAGTGACCTACCGCTCATGGACAGTGCCGATTCGGAGATCGATCAGAAGATTGATCTCAAATACTCGTACTCACAAGCAAATTCGTTCAGGATCGAAGGATTCGATCTCGATGTTTTGAACTCAATCTCGACAACGAATTTCGCTATCCAAAGCGGTGATCCCACGTCGTATTTTTTGCCGTTACTCAGAGCAGGTATTCCCCAACTGATGTACCTTGTCGACATTCGTCAACTTGAAGCACATGATCGTGCAGAAGGATTTCGCAACGGGATCATCTCAACGTTTCGGACAGGTGAGTACAACACTTGGACATTCCCCGACGTCGACGAACTGAAAATTTGTCAACCCGATGGAGAACAACGGCGTGTGCAGGGAATGGCCACGATGTTTCGCAATATCGAAGGCAACACAAGCACTGACGGACCACAGGTATTTCTTTTCGATGTTCGGGAGCTCAGCTCTCTTGACGGGCTTGACGACGAAGCAGATGGGAGCATCGATTTAGAGGCAGCGGTCGATCAAGAGGTTCGCAACTCGTGGGTTATTTCTTTTGGCGACCTTGCGGAACACACCTATAACGTTGATTTCGAATGCGCTGGCGATTTCGACGGCGACGATCAACAAGATATAGCCATCTCTCTGTATGACCGCGACGGTCGTACCGTTAGAGCGCAACTGATTCTGATCTCATACAGAAACCTCGTACGACTCGATCAGTTAGATGGCGACCAGAATGGCCGGGTGGATGTCTCCGCGCTCTGGCCAGATAAATGAGAAGAAGCAATTAGCAGAAGGCTCGTTGCATCAGATAGATTGAGATGGAAAGTACTGCGCTTGAACACCAAGCGTTTTCGCTAAGAAGCGTAACAGGCAAAGGATCGTTGTCGTCACTGGTCGGTGGTTGACTTGATAATGCTAGACGGTTGACAGTCTTCGTAACGATAGACCATGTGTTCCTTGGAAGACGAGCGAGCAAAAAAGAACCTGAACTTCCAGTCAACTGACAACTCATGCAACATCGATCGAGATATGCTCGGGTCATATCGATAGTTCTGAGTCATTGTCATTGCGGCGATGGTTGCAAAGAAGTTGATCTTGTGAGGCTCGTTCATCGTGATCGTGACCTTTTCGAGGACCTTCTCCTCCTTGTCGATTTCCAGTATGACTTCGCCTGGCACGAACTCGTCCTTACCTACTTCAAGCTTCTTCACACCTACGAATGACATTCGATCTGCGGTTTCATTCGCCACCTTTAACGAATCCCAATCGATGTTTCGTCTTAGATCGTACCAAGCTTCGTTTGGACTCATTCGTGTGTAGCGCGGCGTCTGTTTGTGGTCACGCTCTCGTGGTTCCCGATCTTCGATTGAAATGAGCGTCCATTGTGAGTCCTCCTCCGCATAGGGATCGAATCGTTCGACTCGGCTTGGGATGTACTCCAGCGTTGCATCCAGTTCGAAATGACAGTCTGGGTGAGCGATGTGGGCATCCAGTTCCATGGCTTTCGAGATGATGTTTCGCTGATTCTCGCTCAGGTTAGGCATTTCAGCTTCAACAACTGTGACTTTCACAATCCAAGTAGGGATGGTTTCTTGGGTCGACTGTGCAGCGAGCCATAGTGAGCTGACGACGAGTAACGCCGCGGCGAGAGACCATCTAATGGTTGGTCGTTTGTATCTCATTGTTGTCTTTTGGAGTTTCTCTTGGCGTGACAGATGGTTAAGGATCACGTGTCAGCATTTTTACCTTCGTGGGTGGGTTCGAATATCTATGGGAGAAATCGGACCTTTTCCACTACAAAATTAGACTCTCAAACATCTGTAATCGGTCGTCGTAGACTGAGTTTCGATCTCGTTTGATGTTCGCGTTCTACTCAAGCGTTAGCGATAGAACGAACAATCCGTTCTCGATATCACTGACGATGATCGTCCCGGAGGGCAGATAGGGGTAAACACTCCATGCGCCAACAAACTGTACCTCGTCGTGTTCTCGAAACGTGTCGAAGTACGCGATCTCAGACATCTCCTGTTCCGATAGATCGCCGAACTCCAAAACCCGAAGTCCGACGCTGTAGTTTGCTTGAAAGACTCGGTTACCGAGCACGTACAGGTTATGGTCAGTAGCCTGGGTATCGTGTTCATACGGGTAAAGGTATTCGGGGGCATCCAAGTCGGATACGTCAATTACGTGGGTCCGGGTTGATTGTTCGTAATTCGTTTCGTCATACTCGTCCCCTAGCAGAAAGTACCGATGATCTTCTGTCAACCATCCTTGGTGCACGTATCCCTGCTGGTCATACGTTAAACTCGAGATCGTTACCGGCGAAGACTTATCAGAGACGTCGACTATTTCAACGTGGTCTTCGTTCGAACTGAAACAGACCTCTTTTCCAACGTAATCGGTGTCGCTTCCGTCATACACCACACATTGACTGTCATGTGTTCTGGCTGCCCGATGACAGCCAGCGAATTGGGGGTTGTTCGGTGTCGTTAGGTCGATCATATGGAGACCGGCCTCGCACGTGTTGGTGAGGACGGCGTAGATGAAACCGGTGTCCTCGTTGATCACGAGATTGTGGGAGTTTTGGAAATCACCGTAGACTGTATCCGCGACAAATTCCTGAGCTGTTGTCTGATCACGTAGACGAGTTAGATCGAATACTTGCATGCCGTGTGCGCCGGCGTGATCGGCAACGATATACGCATAGCTCTGATAGACCTTGATGTCGCGCCACGCTGAGTTTTGGGTTTCCGTCGGCAACTTGCCAAGATAAACGACTTCGTCCGGATCGGTGACGTCCACGAATGCAGTGCCATTCCGCATACCCATTAACGCGTACTCGCGATCGGTTTCAGCATCGTGCCAACCCCAGATGTCACTGCCAAACTCACCTTCCATTTCGTCACTGGTTAAGTGACTACGTAGCGAAATACCCTGACACGCGAAATCGCCTGATTGACCATCTTCGCACGGCTGTCCGACAGAAACAGGCGGAGGTGGAGGCGGTGGGGGTGGAGGTGGAGGAGGGGGCGTTATAGGAGCTGGGGGTGGCGTGACAGGTGCTGGACTGCTTCCGCCACCACCACAGCCGGCGAACAAGAACCAACTTATCACTAATACCGTGATCGAACAGGTTGTTTTCGTCGTGATGATGCGATGGTCCTGGGAACGTCGTGGATCAGGGAGAGATATTAGCTCGTCCGAATTTTCCATGCGCTAATAGTGTGCACAAGGTGGTCAAGTGACTTGCGGGCTTGTGGTTTAGGACTAATCGGCGTAAATATCCCATCTGGATTCGATTCGGACTATTCCTGTATGAGACTACCAATCTTTAGACATTCGATGGACGGTTTAGACTCACGTGCGGCGCAGGATGATCCACGGGATTCCTAACCTCATAATCTGAATCTACTTAAATTCAAGTCGTTAACACACGTTCTTGTAATCGATGAATTTACGACGGAGCAAACAGGCTGTTGTTCAAGGCCTGTCGGATGAGGCAAGAGCTGATTCATATCCCCACCCGTATCCGAGCGGGTGGTACCGTCTACTCGACTCAAGAGAGCTGCGTTCAGGTGAACTTCGTTACATCGAATGTTTAGGTCGCCAGCTCGTTCTTTGGCGAACGGAAGACGGCACGGCGAACGTGATGAGCTCATTTTGTCCACATCTTGGTTCCAATCTGGCGCTCGGTTGTGTGATCGGTGATCGTATTCAGTGCGCCTTCCACGGCTGGCAATTTACGGGTGATGGACGAGTAGCGCATGTACCGTACAGTGAACACGTCCCGCAAGGGGTTCTCACAGCGCCGTTTCCGGTACAGGAATTACACGGTCAGCTATTTATGTACCACGATTCATGTTTAGAAAAGCCGAATTTAGATGAAGCACCGCCTTACCCCGTGCCAAGCATTCCTGAAGTGGATCAAGGAACGTTCGTATATAGAGGCGCGTACGATGCGGGACGTGTCAAGATGAACATCGTTGAGTTCGCGGAAAACTCAGTGGATAAAGCGCATTTTTCGCGCGTGCATGGACAGATGCGTTTCCCGTGGACGCAAGTTAAGGTGCCAGGAGTAAAGATTGAGCACGACACGGATTGGTACGTCGACCCCGATATCGACTGGAAGATGTACTTTGTTGATAAGGCTATGCTGACTGTATTCGGGCGACGCATTCAGAAAGCGGGTGCGAGCGCGGTGATTTCGTTTTTCGGACCGGGAAGCGTGGTGAAGTTCCGTTTCACCGTACCTAAATTAGGCGAAATCGAAATGTATCAGACCCACCTTCCGGTCGGACCACTTGAGCTGCAAGTGAACTTCCGATGGTTTGCGGATCGAAGGCTTCCTCGACTATTGGTTTGGTACGTTATCGGTAACTGGATCTCGCAATGGGAACGCGACATCTCTATCTGGGAAAACAAGATCTATCAGCAAAGTCCTCGGCTCTCGCGAGACGATGGGCCTATATTCAAACTTCGCGATTGGTATCAACAGTTCATACCGAAAGATCACCCATCTGGGTAGAAACGCTACCGATCCGTCAGCTTTCTTAAATTGGCTTGCGTGCTTTGTGGAAGTACATCGGCGTAAATATCCCCAATCTCCCGCCCGCTACAAGACTATCAGCCGCGATGTTGAGGATATCCATTGCGTCTAAGGCCCCCTTCGGAACTGCGTGTAACGTTTCGAGAATACGCAAGGTCAGCGTCGATACTTTTCGACCGAAGCTCGATCTTGGAAAACCCTTCAACGATCGCACACTTCCTTCCAACGGGCGATACCAAGGCAACCCCGGATCCGCGTCTGAAGCTCGGTCATGCGTCTCAAGCAGTTCAAATCCGGCCGATCTAAGGTTGTCAGCTATGTCCGAGAAGGAGACGATCTGTGGCAATGCATTACCGTATTCGATTCGCTCCTTAATCGCACGATGTGTCGAGTTTTGGGCGTCGTACAAAGGGGTCATACACCAGTCGTAGCCAGCGAAAATCGCACCTGGTTTTAGGACGCGGAATATTTCAGCATAAACAGCTTCTTTATCGGGTGCGTGCGGGATGGCTTCAATATGGTATGCCGCATCGAAACTTTGATCTTCCGCAGGTATGGCCATAAAGTCGCCGCGTAAGACGTGGCACAGATCATCTAATCCAGATTTTTTGTTGTATTCCTCGCATTTACGGATTTGATATTCAGAGATATTGAGCCCTGTAATCGTTGAGCCGAATCTCTTCGCGAGAGCACGTTGCGGTCCGCCCACGCCACACCCGACGTCCAACACTCCGATCCCAGGTTTCAGTCCCATTGCGTCACCGAGGAAGTGTTGGTGATTAGCAATCGAATCCTCGAACGACTCGCCGTCCTTGGCTGGCGCGAAGTGAAATGAATCCCCCCAACCGAATTCGTAGAAGTCCGTCACCAATTCATAGAACTTTCTAACCATTGGCGCGTATTCGTCCTTACCTTGCGCCTGCGAGTCACGATACAGCGAGACCGCCTGTGCGGTATGCTCTGGCGGATTCGCCTTTGATAGAGGGCTACGGATTTCGTTGGTCACGACTTGCTCTTCTTAGATACTCGATGGCGGATGACGATCGTCAACAGTTTCTTGTTGGAAGATCTCTTTAACTGCGTTATTTTCCCTTCTTTGATGTTTATGGTTGTCGCTATGTTCGTAGTAACGAATTGCGATTGGCGAATCTTCAGTTTTAAAGTCCAGGGGAAATTGCTACGGGAGAGTTATAGACTACAGAGTCGTTTGTGACCTATCAGGTCGTTTCGATCTCCTCGCCAGTCTCGTAGAGGTACTCGTCGACGGCATCGCTCAATTCGTTGGATAGCTTCACGGCAGCCGGCAAACTCATTGCGATACGCGCCATGTGCGGACCATTTCCGTCCGCATATTCAAGTTGAACGCAGACGCCTGAACCATCGCACGACAGAATTCCCAAGTGCGTGAGCCGAGATGGAATTTCGGGTCCGCTCGCATCGCCGTAAAAGTTAGGTGGAGGCGGGAACTTATATTTCAATTTGGAATCCGCGAAATAGGTAATTTCACGCGATTCTACGACTACTCGATTGATCTACGCTAAGAGTCTCAAACATCAATGCTCCAACTCAAAACGCCTACGACGATGGCAGCAAATGCACTACAGACCGACATCGCGAAGAGCTTGAACCAGGGGGTTTCGAGCAAGTGTAGGACCTTTTCTTCAGTTGCCGTTCTTTGTACGTCCTTTCTAAGCGCTTCTGGCTTTATCAGCAAGCGGAGAGCTTGTGAACGTGCGATCAACCCCGTCAAAATGGCGATAAAGAAGAGCAGGAACGTCTGCACCAATACCAATTTCTTGTCTGTGATCCACTCGAGCAGGAGCTGACCTGAGAACACAATCACCACGATGGTTAAGGTCATCGCGATGTAGCCGACGATTAACTTGACTATTAATACGTTGATCAGGCGTTCTCCGTGACGGGTCCTACGTTAATGATCCGAATGGTGCTATCCTGCTTCATAACGTCAAGCTGTCCCTCCGTTGCACATGTGACCTGCACGACTTCCGTCGCGATCTCGACGTAAGTCACGAGGTATTGACCCGCAGTACATGCCTGCTTGAAGTCGAAGAAATCTTCAAAGAATGTACACGAGGTCAGAAACACGCACACGAGAGGTATGGTAGCCCACTTTAGCATTCGCTTCATAGACATCGCCAAAGAAAAGATCGACACTCTAATCTGCTAAGTCTTGGAAACGCCAAGATTGAGGCATCCTAAAACGAGGATTGATGCTACGGGTGTTCGCCGTAATAAACGCGCAACCGCCAAGAGAATACCTGACCAACATCCTCTGCGTCCGCATCGAAAACTTCCAAGCGCCAATCACCGTTGGGATTCTCGCCGTAAAACGCGTTGCTGAGCACGCGCCATGTGAAGGTTCCCATGTCCTGAACGGCGAGCGCTTCGTTGAATACTTGCTGAATAACGCTCCTTGTACCTTCCGGCGATATCAAATGAACCCCTAAATCGTTCGGAAATTCGTGTTCCCAATCGATTTCGACCACAACCGCTTCAATATCGGCATCCGCGATCAATCCCCGTACATTCAGGGATTGGCTTACGCCGGCGAGATCGTTATCGGGAATGTCGACCGTTTCACTGAGTTCGAACCACCCAGATTCACGGAAGTCGCCGAGTGAATTCGGCTCATGTTCCTCCGCGAATTCCAGTGCATCATCGATCGCTACCGCGCCAAACCCATACCAGTTGTGGTAGGAATATCCCGCCGCATTCTCCGTCCACGGCAGTCGGACGGTCTTTGAAGACGCGTCGATGGTTAGATCTACGGCTTCGATATCTGGGTCGATTTTGCGTGCGCTGTTCGCCAATACATGCTTCACGTCGCGCCAGGTGAAGGAGGGGTTTTCTTCTAGTAGTAAGGCTACCGCACCGGACGCGTTGGGCGCGGCTGCGGACGTACCGTTCATGATCGATAGGTAATTACCATGAGGATTTAGCTCATCGTCACGTTCCAGACTGAGAGATCGCCCAAGAGCCCGAACGAGAGTTCCGAGTCCTCGATCTAAACCCATTGAATCCGTGGAGACCAACGCTGGAAAATTGACTCCAAATTCTCCTCCTGGCGCACTGACCCAAATATTCGCCCCCGCACTTGAGTAGCTTGATTTCGTTCCGGCCGCGTTGTGTGCGCCGACCATGATCATGTATGGGAGCGATTGAGCCGCATCGACGTTAGTGGACACGCATCCTATCTGGTTGTTGATATCACGACTTAGGGAATGGCAGTCAATGAAACTGTTACCCGCGGCTTTGACATAGATAACGCCATTGCCAGAACGCAGCTTTCTGACACCGTTCAAGAGTACTTGCTCTTCATAGGCGGCGAGTTTCGTAGGCGGCTGACTGAACTTGCCAAAGCTCATGTTGAAGATATCGACGTCCGTTGAATCTGGTTGAAAATCACTTGCACCAAGTGAAGCGATCAGAGCATGTAGCTGATCTGACGCTTGCAGCATGTTGTAGCCACGAAGATGCGCGTTGGGCGCTACCCCGCGGCCGCCAACGCTGTTGTCAGCGGTGGCAGCGATAAGTCCTGCGACCGAGGTGCCGTGACCTACAGCCGGATCAAAATTGAAAGGGTCGCTGGACTCCTGTCGAAAAAGCCAAGGATCCAGTTCCGTTGTCTCAAGGCTCTCGGCATTAAAGTTAAACGAAGCACCTTGTTCGACATTAGCCCATAAATCAGGGTGACACAGTTCCAAACCCGTATCAACGACGGCTACTTTGACCCCGCTACCGGTAGGACCGGTACTTAACGTCTCCGCCATGCCTAAATCTTCGCCCGCTGTGCCTCCTCGTCTCGCAAGCGCCGATTGCCCTGTGTTCGTCAGATGCCATTGATGAGTTAGCAAGGGATCCGTACCAGCTGACATCAATTCCTGGTCTGGCGCGGTGCAGGTAAATCGGATGCGTTTCAAGGCGTCGAACGTGAATCCAGATTGACCCGTCGCTTGCCTGGCTGTACCGATGGCGGGGAATGCACCCGCAAAGACGTTCAGCACAAGTAAATAGGTGGTGTTTGCATCGAGCGAATCGCGCTCGAACGTCACTGTAATTTCAAACGGTTCCCCTTTCGGATCGATTGGCTCTATGCGTTTGTGATCGGTGGCAACGGTAGAAAACGTCAAGCCATTGGGGTCACTGGTCGTCGGGTTGGGGACCACCGATACGAGTTCGCTCCGGAGCGTCGATATCCGTGACGTGGTCCCGCCGAAATTGAATATGTCGATGTTGAACGTAGGATCTGGCGCTGTGAACTCGAGTTTTGGGACGATATAAAGATCTTCCGTCAACGACTCCTTCCCAAGTGGTTGGTGATCTGCCGACGAGGTACGGTTTGTCGGGCTGAGCGTTCCCGTATATCTACGAAATTGGTCGGCGAAGGTCACTTGAGCGTCTACAACTCTCGGATCGAGTCGAAGCTGCTCGACGACGGAGGTTGGGTTCGCGCCTTGGGATAAACGCAACGCCGCAAAACCCAGCGTTGGATATCCTCGTCCCCATGCTACGTCGTGGTCGGCCATGACGTGCTCAAGCGTTCTGTCATCGTGCAATTCGACGATGACGCTGGAGGTCAATGCTCGGAATCGACGTTGAGTCAGGTCAAATACAAAGTGCTTTTGGTCAGCTTCGAGGTTCGCATATGCCACGTAGGATGATTGATCAAGCGTCGCTCGATATGTTCGATATTGGTCGTTACTCGTAATCTCTATACGCATATCACCGAGATCATGGCCGATCGAGATATTCATATCGCGATTGGGAACAACGACCACGTCGTTTTCCTTATCGCTGGTGGTGTGGAAGTCGACCGTTTGCGCCTGTATGTTGTAGAGAGGTGCGGCAATCAACCCGATTGAAAACGCAATAATCTGCCGAGTGTGTGGCATGTTGCCTCCGATTCGATTCTGTTGTTAGATGTTTTGAGATTGAAAGAGTTTGATGCCGTAGTAGCGAGGTGGGAACTTAAGAACTATTCGAAATCCCGAACACGGCTTGATTTAACATCAATTGATATAGTCGTCATTACATTCGTTGGTTCATGAAAATCTGGTTGATCGTATGTGTCTTCGTCGCGTTATTAGCGGGCGCGGCGCTTGCCATTCGGTTCTGGACAACAGGCGATTTCAATGTCGCGCATTCGCTACTTATTTTGTTTCTAACGGTGAATATCTTGGTGTCCTATTGGGAAATTTGCCTGTTCTTGCGGATTTCCGAGATCGAAGAGAAAAGGAAAAGTTGGGACTCCGTGAGATCGGAATCAGGTGCGGTTCCAGCGCTCAAGTTTCTGACGATGTCGGTTCCGCTTCGAAAAGTCTTTGCTCCAAGCGTTTGGGCGGAACTATGGGGCGTTTATTCTCTGTACGATGCGTCCTATGCAGATCGAAAGACTTTCGGCTTTAACTGTGACGTAGCCAATGGAGTGGTTACGCCGCTACTCTCCTTGCTATTACTCGGTACGTTCACGATCCCATTTCTGCCCGCGCGCGTGGCGGGAATCCTCGGTGTCCTACTCTTCTGGCAATGGATTTACGTGACGTCCGCCTACATCATGAGTTTCTTTATGGCGGGTCGCCATCGATTGATTAATCGCAAAGAAATTCTGATATATATCTGGGGACCGAATCTGTTTTGGATCGTGTTGCCGATATTCGGTTTCTATGTCTCTGTCCGATTGGTTCTCGAAGGGAGCTATGTAGCGCTAGGCTTGAATTGAGGCTCGAAAGCGCCTATTGAAATTCATGACGTGGTTCATTAAGACCGATCTACAATGAGTTAGAGCAAGCGTCAACGCGTCGTCGGGAACAGTAGGAATCCCATGAATCTAGCTGTAGGACTCGCCGGTGTCGGCGTGGCGGTCGCAATATATGGAAGCGTTGCGACATGGTCATCGGCTTCGGCTCAATTTCGGCATCTTCGGATCCGAACGGTAACCCAACCAATCCCGAGAAAATACGTGTCGATCACGTTGAATAGCACGTTCGCCGCGACGCTATACGTAGTTGCCGTGCTAATTGGCGAAGGCGTCCTGTACCAACAAGAAGTAAATCACAGCGTTCTACGCGTTCTAGTGGATTCGCTGCTCGTGCTGCTGGTTTATGACTTTCTTTATTACTTCTTTCACCGTTGGCTACACACACATACGATGATGCGTCACGTCCATGGCGTGCATCATCGCGTGCAATTCCCAGAAGCTATGGACGGACTCTTCATACATCCGGCAGAAACCACTGGGGGTTTAGCATTGCTGTTCGCCGCGATGGCGGTCGTCGGCCCCATCAGCGTGGCGTCGTTCCTCATCGTCGCGTTCGTACATGCGGTTGCAAATATTGCCACGCACACGAATTTAGTCGTACCACATCCGGCGTTCGCACTGTTCAACTACTGGGCTGTACGTCACGATTTCCATCACAGCACCCACCGTAACTCAAACTACGCTTCGATCTTCCCGGTTTGGGATCGCATGTTTGGGACATACCGATAGGTCACTCGGGATCCTTGGGCACCGTCTTGGTCACTGGTGGAAGCGGCTTTATTGGTTCAACGATTGCGTCAGCATATGCACGGACAGGCCGACCGGTTCGCGTTATTGATAAACAGCGCGGTCCGTTGCGTGAAGGAATAAGTTTTGAAAAGCTCGACCTCACTAACTACCCAGCAGTTGAACATGCGTGTCGTGAGGTGGAAACGGTCATTCACTGCGCGTCTTTGGTACAGACCCGCAACAACGCACGAGACGCGGTGTGGGCGACGAACTTTGGCGGTACGCAAAACGTCATCGCGGCTTGTCGAGAGCAGGATGTCGCGCGTCTTATCTACGTCAGTTCGGCGAGCGTGGTTTACGACGGTAGAGACGTTGAAGACGGTGATGAGAGTCTTCCATATGCCACGGCAGCTCCGAGTGTATACGTCGAAAGCAAGATCGCGGCGGAGAAGGCGGTGTTGGACTTTGCAGCCGAGGGTACAACGCGTGCTTGTGCGTTACGTCCGCATTTGGTGTTTGGTCCGGGCGACAACCGACTGATTCCAAACTTTCTCGCTCGACGAGGCCGTATGCGTGAAATCGGGAACCGCAGTCATTTGTCGGATTTCCTGTATATCGACAACTTCGTCGATGCTGTGCAAGCGGCCGATGCTCGGATGGCGGATGATTCCGCGATTTCTGGCGAAGCCTTTTTCATCACGAATGGTGAACCGCTTGCGTTTTTTGAGTTTGTCGAGCGGGTATTAGCAGCGATTGATCATCCTGCGATCCTGGGTCGTGTCCCGTCTTGGGTTGCATACTTAGCCGCTACGATCGTCGAGTTCTACTACCAATTGATGTCACGCGAGATCATTCCAGAGGATGGCGTGTCGCGCTTTGCAATACGCTACCTGACGACGCACCATTACTTTTGTAGTAAGAAAGCTCAAAAAATGCTCAATTGGAGGCCGCGCATACCGATCGACGTCGGTATTGAGCGGACCGCTGAGTATCTTCGGACCTCACAGGTTGGGAATCCAAGCTAGCTGTTGGTGCATTCTGTCAAGTCTGAATAAAAAAACGAAATTCGTGAGTACTTGGTATTAATCGAGCTAATTCACACCACGTTTTAGCGAGGATAGCCAACTGATCAGGACGACTGCAACCTGAGATCCTCAAAAATGTATATAAATCAAAGAGTTGTCAACTACGTGGCCTTGGCATGAAGGTTGTATTGAATAGGCTGTGATGACTTTCAGTTCGGTTTGATCGAAATATGGGCGACATGCGAGTGCGAAAAGTACTTAAGACCTTATTGGTTTGGTTCTTTGCGATTGCCACGGTAGGTACGGGCATGGCTAACGAAGGCGAGTTATTCGATATACACGAGATCAACTCGGGCGAAGCTGTGCATCAGACCGTCTTGACGGGTTCGTTTACCGACGCTTCGCACATCGAACTCGCCATCTTGAGCACTGACAAAGAAGGGAATTCTCATGTTGAGGTTTTTCGCTTGGAAGGTGATCGATGGACGGAAGTTCAAAACTGGCCACTTGACCAAGGTGTTTTGTTTGTCGACCGAATGAAGTTGGCAGGTCGCGACCACTTGCTTACGTACCGGATTGGGGGCTTTAGTCGGTTTGATTTAGCGACCGGTAATGAAGAGAACCTCATTGAACTAAACGCTGGCTTTCGAAGAGCGGGGGATGGGAGCATCCCTCGTCTCAACGTGGTCCGCGATCTGAATGGGGATGGTCGAGACGATGTCATCATGCCAGATACTGATGGATTCTGGATATCCTCGCAATTGCCCGATGGGACGTATTCGGACCCGACCAAGATCGGTCCCCCTGAGCCGCACGTTGACGCTAACGCATATGGCGATGAGTTAACCTACGGTGAGGTCGGGATCGACGCCCAGACATTACCCTGGTACCTAAGTCGCATACATCAATTTGACTACGATCTAGACGATCAGCCTGATCTGGCATTTTGGAACGACACTCATTTCGAGGTCTATCGCCAGGATGAGTCAGGTGGCTTCGCTCAGGTACCAGACTCTTTTTCAGTAGATGTCCCCTTCGATTTCGATGGATCGTACGCACTTGCGTTTCAGTTTAGTGATAGAAGTGTCGCTTCCCTGCTGCTCGGACTAGGCGGTCGCTTCGAATACACGATCTTGCAGGGATTTCCGGACTTGAATGGAGACGGAATTGCGGATCTCGTCACCTTAACCTTCTCAGGACGCAGGGTGTTCAGCCTTCGTGGACGCTACGATGTCCATTTCGGACGCGCGACAGCACAAGGAATTCGGTTTTCGCACCTGCCAGACACATCGGCAAGGACACCAGGTCCTGCAGGGGGTAGCGCATGGGGTTACGCGTCGCAGCGCTACATGGATGTTGACGGCGACGGCATGAAAGATCTAACTATGGCGTCGGTCAACACAGGGCTTGGTGGTATGGCTCGAGCGATGGTAGGCAATTCCATTTCCATGAATCTCGCTGTGTACCGTCTAGAAAATGGTGCTTATCCCGCACGACCGGACGTCAGGCGAAAGGTACGACCACCATTTGCGCCGTTTGACAAGCGAGGCGTGCTCTTTCCGACCGTACTATCAGGCGACGTGAACGGCGACGGGCGGATGGATTTACTAGCCGTTGAACGATGGGATGAACTGTCGGTTTTCCTTGGCGTGGACAGTTCGCAACTGTTGTCGGATCAGCCTATCAATGTCGATGTTGAAGCACCCGTTGATGAGCGCTTCGCTAGTGTGCGTGATTTGGACGACGATGGCAAAGATGATGTTGTGATCCACTATCCATCGAAAACAGAATCAAATCGTATTGTCGTGCTGAAAGGGCGATGATCCGGTAGACAGGCAACTGAAGTCAGAGCAGCCTAATAAGCAACGAGTTTAAACGAGCCTTGTCGATTAGATACTTCGAGAGCGACTTCGGTCTAAGTCGATAGACCAAAAGATTTGTGAGTTGTGGTTTTGTGGCGCATGACGAGTTGGCGGTCTTAGATAGAAGTGTCGTGAATCGCTTTAGCCATGAAATTCATCGATTCGACTAGAGCTCATCTTGTCGTAGTTTGGACCTTAGCGTTCGAGGAGATCCGTTTCGATCTCCGTCTGACGCGCACTTGGTTCGTTGTCGCGTTCGCCCTCTTAGTAGGTGTGACCAACACCATCGAGCAGGTAAACGTGTATTCGCAACTCTCGGCGGTTGGTTCTGGAACCTTCATGCACTCGCCGTTGTTGTCGCCGACCACGATCTTTCCCGACTTTCAGATCGTTATCACCTTTGGGCTCGTGTTCTTTGGCATCGAGATTGTTTCGCGCGATCGGATTGCCCGAATGGATGAAGTGATCGGTGCGATACCCATAAGTAACAGCCAAATCGTGTTCGGGCGTGCGCTTGGGTTATCTACGCTGTTTTTCCTGTTGTTCGCAGCGTTCATGTGCGTGTATGTCGTGGTCGCTGTCTTGTGCGAGCGTGCGTTTCCAAACTTGGGATTTGGCTCACCGGAGCCGTACAGCATGCTCGCGACTCTCGTCACTGACGCTTTGCCCTATTTGTTCTTTTGGATCGCCACAGTGATGTTTCTTACGGTCCTGGTCCGGTTTCGCGTGTTGGCGGCCGTTCTCGCGATTGGGTTGATGCTATTGATGTACTGGTTACAGAACAATGCGCCAATGTACTTACTCGATGTGCTAGGAACCTATAGCCTCAGTACTCAGTTGTCGTCCGAGCTTGCACCGAATTTCACATCGAGTGCTATCGTCTCCCAGCGACTCGCACTCATTCTGTTAGCGATTGCTTTACTGTATTGGACGGCATACCTGCTTCCACGCCTAAATACTGTCCGTACCCGAAAGCCTGTTGCGCTCGCTGCGTCAATAACGGTAGTAGCGGGAATCGGATTTAGCATCGTCCACGCACAAACCTCCTCACGTCTAGATCAGTTCGCAGGTTGGCGGGATCACCACGCAAAGTACGACAGCACCTCACAGATTGATATTCAGCGTCTCACTGGACAGATCGAGCTCGACCCCGGCGGCGCTATAACGATTGATCTCGTGGTCGACTTCGTACTGGTTCAGCAATTACACCAAGACGACTCATTGGTGTTCTCTCTCAATCCTGGATACGAAATCGAGCACCTCGCACTTGGCAACCATCAAGCAGCCTTTTCGTTCGAAAGCGGTCTTTTAAGGGTGGTAACTCCCCGAAATCTAGAGCGTAACGCGGGGTCGCGTTTGCGGATCAAGGCACATGGTCCTCCTGACTCGAGTTTTGCCTATTTAGACGCCGCGATCGATCCTATGACTAGTGATGCAGTAAGCGCTTACGGACTATTCCTACTGGGATCGGACGCGGCGATTAACCGAACGGACTATGTGGCACTTACCTCGGCAATCGCGTGGTATCCCATGGCCGGTCCGCACCTTGACCGGGACGCCATCAGCCTTCGACCACGCGATTACTTTGATGTAAATCTTGAGGTACTAACGCCGATCGAGTGGCATGTCGGTGGACCAGGGAAATCTGGGATTGAGGTAGGCTCCGATCGTAGGGTGCATACGTTCACACCGTCGATTCCTATCCATGAAATCGGATTGTTTGCAGCTCAGTTCGAGCGGAGAGCAAAGTCGATAGCAGGTATCAACTTCGAACTATTGGTGTCGCCCAAACACACTCAAAATCTCGAGATATTCAAGGCTATTCTCGACGACATCGAAGCGGAAATCGAGGAACGAATTGCGTTCGCTCTCAGCCGAGGATTCGAATTCCCATTCAAGACCTATACGATCGTTGAAACGCCGATATACCTGCGAACATATGGTGGTGGCTGGCAGATGCCTTCCACGCAGTCTATACCCGGGGTATTTCTCCTACGAGAGGGTATGTTCCTATCAGCGAACTTTCAATCAATCGCCGATTCGGTCCATCGAGACGCTGACTTGACGGATGAAGAAAAGCGCCAACGATTGCTAGCGTATCTGACTGGATATTTCGGAAACGATGTAATCGGTGGTGATGTTTCAAAGGCGTTTGTCGATAACTTTGTGCGCTTTCGCGCGGAACCCACGGGACCTCGCGCCGAATGGTTCGGATTCTTAATCGAGTACTTAGCGTCCGAAGTCATTTCTCAGTCGTCGGGGTTTTACTCAGTACAAAACCTGAAGACGGTAGGAACATGGTCAACAGCCCGTTTAGCTTCGTTTGAACTCGATGCGGAACGCACCGGAAATACTTTGAACCGGCTCTACTTTAATCGATATATCGAACGACCGGAGGTCTGGGAGTTGATGCTTGAGGGGTCATCCAAGGAGCCATCAACATTGCAAACCCCGCGAAATCAACTCCACGCAGGTTACCTCTATAGCAAGACCATGGGAGAGCTCATATTAGATTGGTTCGGTCCTGAAGAAGTAGGGACGCTATTGAGGACGCTTGTAGACCGGTACAAGGGCACCGCTTTCACCTACGATGACTTCAACGTGGTTGCGTCAGAGCTAGGTATGTCGTTACGAGATAGATTTGGTGATTGGCTACACGATATCCGACCCGCAGGCTTTGTTGCGAGTGCGTTCACGACGGAGCGTTTGCCGGATGACAGCAACGGATCGCCCGTCTTCGAACATACCTTTCATGTGCAGAATCGAGAAGAAAGAGCGGGATTGTTCCGTGTTTCGTATCAATTCGCAGGTGCGGGAGATCTGCCGATCTATTTGACCCGATCTACAGAACCCATGGCGCTTGAAGGCGATAGCTCCGCGGTAGTTTCAATTCAAGTTGATGCACCTATTCGGGTGATGAAAGTAATCCCGTACTTCAGTTTGAACCGATATAGTTTCGACGTTCATTCCGTTGGCGGTCAAGATATCCCCGCCGTGTCGCGTGATCCCGCTCCTTTGATCCAGCCTTCTGATTGGCAATTGGCAATCGGCGACGGAATTTACATCGATGATCTCGACCCAGGGTTCATGGTCGATCCGCCTAACATCGGCGCGAAACCACGATTTTCCGTTCGAATGATCTCATTAAATCAGCCTGATCCAGAACTCGTAAGTACAGACCAAGGACTTCGGTTGTACAGTATTTACTCGAATAGAAGCGAAACCGGATGGACGCGTCAGCAAGTCGATACCTCATTCGGGTTGTACCGGCGAACGCTCGCTCGAGCCGAGCATGAGTCGACGTCGCAGAGAGCTCATTTCCGTGCCTATCTTCCGCACGCTGGATCATGGAATCTGCATTACCATCTTCCAGACATCGCGGATGTCAGATATAACCTTTTTGATACCCGTGGGCGAGATGGATTGACTAGCAGCGGACGTGTCAAGAGACCAGATCTAGATATTTCAGTTGCTCAAGTGGGACGTGTTCGATCGGTTGTATCGCCCGGCGATGATTTGGTCACCGGCTGGAATCCTATTGGTACTTTTGAACTAGAAACTGGCGAAGTGAAGGTTAGCATTTCAACAGAAACTACGGTTGGGACCGTCATCGCGGATGCGATTTTCTGGGAACGAGCCAGTTCATCGGAACGCTAGCTTTAATCCTCGTACTTAATTTTGGTCACATAAATCCAAATTGGCCTATAGGTTTAAGTCCATTGCTCGAATTCGATAGAGTGTCTGGCTTTATCCGTCTTTATGAATTACATCGTAATTTCTCTGCGAGAAAAGCATCGAAGTTGCTAGACTAAATTCTCTGAATGATTTTCATTACACGTATGAGAATGAGGTTTGCCGAGAAGAATGAGCGAAATTGATGATTGGGTAGGCGTCCCCATAGAGGAGTTTGTAGACACCCTTCATCAGAATGCGAAGTCATTTGACGCGATCTGGTCTGACCCTGACTTGGTCAGTAAATATCCGCAGAAGTGGGTAGCGGCTTTCGAAGGAAAGATTCAGATCGTAGAGGACAACCTAGACTCACTTCTTCGCAGTCTTGATGAAAGTAATGTGCCGCGAGGTCACGCGGTTATTGAGTATGTTGAAGTAAATCCAAGGACGTTAATTGTGAATGTTGAAAGGCGATTACAAGACATTAGCCGAACGACCTTATATTCAAGGATGGGTGCACCTCCCACGTCTATCAGTACAAGGAACGATCTGGTTTCTGGCAGGCACGGGCGCTGACCGCACGACTTTAATGCCCGTTGACGGGCTATCGATTGAGACCCTAGAGGAACCTCACCCAGCCGATACCGAACCTAGTACTTTCAAGATCATCAACGTTGAAGAGTCGACCGATGTTGATCGAGATGCCATCGGTACTTGTCACCTTGTAAATGGCTTGTCCCGTTACGGTGAATCCGTCATCTGTATCACGGAGGCCGTCGACTGTGATTCCGAAAAGCATGTCGCCTGACTCAAGCAGACCACCAAATCCGACGTCCCAGTCCGTCTCGTCGTCCGTGAATGACTGGTTGAGCACCGAATATGTTGTGTCGACTTTCACAAAACTGGTTTTAACGAAAGGCGTGAAGTTCTCGAATCGCTTACCGAGTGCAACCGAGGTGCCGATAACGTCAGTGTCAGCTTTGACGCAGAAGCCTTCGATGCATTCACTAATTCCGGCGTTTTGGATGCCACCAGATACGTTTACATAGACCTCATTGTCGAACCAATGCGTCAAATCGATACCCGCTCCCCAACCGTCGAAGTCAGCGTCTTGGACCTCGTCTGAAGTTGCCCGGAAATAGTCACCTGAGACGGTGACATAGGTTTGTGCCATTAGACTGGAGGACGTGAGTAAGGCCGCAAAAATAAGGGTGGCTTGCTTCATTTGTGGTGTTCAACCATGCCGCGAAAATGGGTTGATTTAGACAAAGTTTGACCGTTTGTGTTCCCGGTTCAAATTCACAAATTCGGTGGTTTGCTTGTATCGTTTTGCGTTAGTTTTCGATTTGAAAACACCGAACAAACTGTAGCTTGCTAGAAAGCGTTTTTATAGAGTCGGAGGCGCCATGGCGGAGACTACATAAGGAGCTCCAAGATGTCGCGATAGGCTCAACTTTCTTCATTTTTGGTTGCTATGCTGGTGTGTGTTTCAGCTGCAGCGTACGACTCACTTTGTTAACTTGACTAGAACAGCACATCGATCGATGTGAACCATAAAGAGCTGGAGATTCAGCTCTTAGCAACCTTTGCCAAGGCAGGCATACCGCAAATTTGGTATCGTTTTGATTCCAGAAATTGAGGAAGAGTTATTGGCGACCATAAATGTGCGTCGTCTGGATCAGGATGTTTTTGATCGGTTAAAGCTACGCGCTTCATTGAACAATCGCTCGCTTGAAGGCGAGGCACGCCACATCCTGAAATGTGAAGTCGAAGATGACATGGCATTAAAACGCGCCGCATTCTTAAAAATCATGGACAAGATACGTCCATTGACCAGCGGTCGTCAGCATACTCCGGCAGAGGTCCTGATCGGTGAGGATCGCGATCACGGTCATCGTGACGGCGGACGTGCGATTCGCTAATACACTAATTTCTGTAGGGCACGGCCAATCAGCTATGACTCTCTCGGACTATGCCAAGGCTCTCTGACGGTGTTCGATATGCCTAGCTGCCAGCGTACGCGTTTCGAGTGCTCAACGTATCGTAATGATTGAGCGTCAATGAGGTAACCGGCACAATCTTGAGTCTTGAGCGTTTGCGCAATCTAGGTGAGCGCGCCTCACCGAGATTTAGCGATTTCGCGGAAACGATATATTCTGTGAGCGTCCAAAGTTCTCCTTCAGATTCTCTACGGTTAGTCCATCGAGATCTGCCAGTTCCTTGTAATTCACTCTCTCGGTAGCGAGTTCAACGGGTCTTATCTGTCGCTTGTTCATGGAGACGTCGACTCTATTCAGGTCTGTCCGTTCGCCCATCGATTGATCATAGGAAGCGAGTACACCGGCACCGGAGAAGGTAATTTCATCGTCGCTCTTAAGGAATGTAGCGCACCCGGAGAGAAGTCCTAGAGCAAGTATTGCAGCGATCAGTCGAGTCACAAGTTTGTCCTCATTAGAACCTCGATTTATTGTAGTGAAGTTGGCACCTATTTAGGCCTGCACTTAATACCGACTCGCCACTCTTTCACCTTCAATCCGTCGGCCATAGCAGATCTACGTCAACTCGCATGTCCTCTTCACCGTCTAATCGATCAAGTGCAGTAAGGTCGGCACTCGCAATCAAGAGGATTTGTCCACGCTGATTTTGACCGTCATAGTTAGTTAGGGAAACCATGATGTCTTCGAGGCCATCACCATCAAAATCTCCAGCGCAACCGACGTAGGAATAGTAGGTATTAGCGGTTAATTGACCGAAGGAAAGATGCCAGACGGCTGGACTTTCTTGTTCAAGTACGGCATTTAGATCGATCGTCCCGTCCTCCATGTCATCAACACTATCAAGCGATGCCAATTGTTCGGTATTGAAGACGAGCAGCTCAAGCGGATTCGCCGACGAAATATCTAGGGCGACATCTAGGAGTGACGCAATGACCTGTGCCCTTCCCATTGTTTCGTCAGGCTTGCAAACGCTTAGGAGCCCGACGTTCGGGAATGTCCACGTGTAATTCGCGCTCGTATCAAAGGTGGTTACGACGCCATCCGAGTCTTCGTCCGCACCATCGTGTTCCGCCAGATACCTCAAGTCGACTAGGTGTGACGTTTGGGGGTCACCGATCTTGAGAAGCGGCAAAAGGTGACTTCGTTGTTCGCCGTCTACTGAGTCTTGTACAGATGACGTCACGATATTGGACTGAAAGAGCTCGAAGTCGTCTATACGGAAGGAGTTAGGGAATCGATAGGAAGCGGCTAAATTGATCCCGCCATCGACGTTGAAGTCTGCCGTGTCCATCCCCTGCAAGTCACTGGATGAAAGTACGTAGATGCGCGTTGTTGGACTCAATGGCGTGAGCAACATCAGCTCGTCGACACTATCCTGATCCAGGTCGGGCAGGCGACCGACTAAAGTGAACATATCAAAAAGACCCTCAAATTCGGGGTAAAACGAGTAAGTGTCGGCGTGTTCCAGCACATTGCTTAGGAGCACATTCCCGTCCGTATTTGCGGACACCGTTTCCTCGATAGACTTGTGAGAGATCAAAAATGATGTGCCGAGCCCACTCCGACCACGTGTGCGTGCTTGCCCTCTCGCCGCACTTATCGCAAGTGACATTTCATCACCGCCAAAGATATTTGCTAGTGGTGCGCTAAGCAAACTGAACGCGTGCGCAGGTTCATCGCTGCGGATTCTCGTACAAGACTTGGATTCGACGCATGCATGTAAGTCAATTTCGCCGTCGATTTCGCCATCTGCCTGGTCGAGCTCGGACCAACCCCCGCCGTATACGAGCGCGAGCGCGCCGGCGCCACCGTAGGACAATGGGTTTGACAAGCCTAAATCTTGAATCCCATCGCCGTTTAGGTCTCCGACATTCCCGGTACTGATTTTGAGCGAATCGAACCCAGGTTGAGTATTGACAAACCGCCAGCTCGACGGTCCTTCATGTATGCGATTAATTTGAATGACTTTGTTGACTTGACCGTCGATGCTATCAATCGCTTCGAGGTCGGCACTCGACAAAAGAATCCAAGGTTCACCGGAGACATTAGATAAAGCGTTGGCGATTTCGATGTCGTCAAACCCATCTCTATCGAAGTCGCCGAGTCGATAGGCTTCGACGGACGCGACTCCAAAAATCCCTCCAACGACCGCTTCCCAATCTGTGACGAGTCGATAGGAGTTAAACGCCGTGCTGCCATGGTTGTCGCCTAAGCCATCACCGTCTTTGTCTTCCCATTCGAGGGGGTCGAGCGGGAATGCGTCTTGGTTGTCACCGAAGCCATCGCCGTCGGAATCGAGCCACTCTGTAGGATCGAACGGAAACGCGTCTTCTTCATCGAGATATCCGTCGTTATCGTCATCTGGGTCTGCGTTGTTGCCTATGCCGTCCTTATCGGTGTCGAACGCTTCTGTCGGGTCATCGTCGAACTCGTCGGCGTTGTCGCCAACCCCGTCACCGTCAATGTCAGAACTTTCGGACGGATCGATGGGGAATACGTCCTCGCCGTCCAACACCATATCGTTGTCGTCATCGGGGTCGAGTCTATTAGGCGTCCCGTCATTGTCGGTATCGAATGGGAATTCATCGTCGTCGTTGAGAATGCCATCACCGTCGGCATCTATATCTTGACCGTCGCCCACGCCGTCGAAATCGATGTCCGAGAATTCGAAGGGATTCAACGGAAAGACATCGATCGCGTTTGCGTAGCCGTCTCTATCTGCGTCAAAACGAAACTCCGTTAGGTGCGGGTACGTATCCTGCAGATCCGGTAAACCGTCGCCGTCATCATCATCGTCGTGCAGATTCGGGATCCCATCGCCGTCGATATCGGCCATGTTGTTTTGAAGCATGACCACGCCGTCGTCGTCACCATCGGCTTCGTCCAAGACGCTCAATTCGGACGTGAAGACCGCATACATCGTGCTAACGGACCCTTCTGTTTCACCGGAAAACATGGAGAACACAAAATCGGGCTTGTTATCTTCGTCTAGGTCCCCGACCGACGTCACGCCGGCCATCCTCATCCGTCCACTCGGTCCAAACGGCGCTCTAATGTCGTATATGTCGGGGTAGCGGACACGTATGGGGATGTTGATGACGCTGTTCAAGTCGTCACCAGAAGGGTCATCCAGATAGTCGAGATCGCTTAAGTCTGCGATAAACATCGATCGCAAAAAGGGAAATGCGAGCTGTTCGGAGGTTGACGCTCCGTGTGAGGTAAGGATTCCAGATGAAGATGACGGAGATCGTTTCCCGAATCGATTGAACAGCCAGGTGCCGAATTCCTCCTGAGCATCTTCGGGTAGATCGACTGAGGCGTCGAGACTCATATCGTTCAGATCGTGAAAGCGAATCCCTCCGATGGTGAACAGGTAGTTTCTGCCTTGGGAGCCCCAAACCATCAGGTCGTTGCGCCCGTCGTCGTCTCTATCTGATAGTGCATCGACGCTGATGCCGAAGTTAGAGTCTTCCGAATTAGTGACACGATAGGTTTGATTGAGACCGACCAACGTGTCGATGTCGATGCGTCGATCGTCGTCGCCGTCGAATTCATCGATTGATTTGAGCTGTTCACCGCCAAGCAAGTAGAGACGACCAGGCGTTTCATCACCCAGGATGCCTAGTGCGAGGTCATTCGTTGCAGTATCCAACGTACCGCCTAGAAATTCGAGGTCTGCAACGCCGTAATAACCTGAGGTTGTGAGTACGAAACTTGCTTCATCGGCATCGAACAGATCGACAAGAGTGAATGGGTCGTCTTCCGTACCAGCGACGATTTGAGAGAAACCTGCGCGACTCAGGAAATAAACGGACAGATCTTCCTGTTGTTCGCTCACAAATGAAACGATGCCGATGTCGATTCGCCCATCTTCATCGAAGTCAGCAACCGGAGACACATCGGTAGCGTTTAGAAGCGCGCCGAGCTCAAGCCGCACGCAGCCATCCGTATCGTCACATTGCTCAAGGGAAATTTGGCGATCGTTGGTACTGTCCGCAGAATCGAGGGCCGATAGAACCGTTACATCCAACGTGATCAGGTAAAGCGAATCAATGCTCCGCACCACCATTTCCGGCGTAGCGTCCACGTGGTCGAGAACTACTAGCTGTACACCTAAACTCCTGTCGTCAGCAGAGGCAAGAATTTCCCAGGAGTTTCCTGCTGCCATGACGTCGGCGAGCGACTTTGTCCCAGGCGATGTCGCATCAGTCGTCGTAGGCGCGATGACATCGTTGAACGAGAGGAGATACACCTTGCCCGACGCTTCCTCCTCCCCAATGTCTGCTATAGGAGCGGTAACAGCAAGGTCTGCAACTCCGTCGTCATTTAAATCGTTGATCGTCGTCGCAAAGTAGCCAAACCAATCGCCCGTTTCGTCGCTGGTAATCGCCGTAAGCCGTAGAGCATCCGCCTCGGCATCGAACGGATCAGGGTCGGCGAAATTCAGGATCCCGTCGTTGTCGTTGTCCGGGTCCGAGTTGTTGCCGATGCCATCACCGTCGGCATCTGCCCACTCTAATGGATCGTCAGGAAACGCATCGATGTTGTCGCCGAATTGGTCGCCGTCCGTATCAGCCCATTCGTCTGGATCGGTTGGAAACGCGTCTGCGACTGCGCCGAAGCCATCCCCGTCGACGTCGAATTCAGGATCGGGAGTGGATGTTTGCGCGAACTGGTATTTAAGGATGTTTAGCGTCAGCGCCGCGTCGGCGCTGCCGTGGGAATTGGGTTCGGTGTGCGGGATGCCACAGGGCTTGCCAAGGCAGTCGAGCTTCGGACTTGAGAAGACATCGAGACCTACGCCGCGAAATACCGCTTCAGCGTACGACATGATGGTGCCAAACTCACCTTCAACCGCGTGTCCACGTGACCAGGGAAACGCACCAACAGAAAACTGTTCAAAAGAGTGGCCGAGACCGATTAGATGACCAATTTCATGTGCGGTCGTATCAATGGAGCAGACCGTTGGGTCGAGAAACATCTCAATGTAAGGAAATCGCTCGCTGGGGTGTAGAAAGCCTCTCCCATGTAGTCCACCGATTGACACGGCGAATCCACACAGAAAGCCGGAGCCGCCCCGGTAGACGGCGACTAGGTCTGCCTGATATTCGTCCAGGAGTTCGAGGTAGCGCGATTCTTCGAGAGGTGCGCGCGAAGCGAGTTCAGACACCGTCGACGAATCCAATGCTCCTACCGTGCGAAACTTGATAGGACTCTCGCTTTGCTCGTACATGTCGTTTGTTACATGGACGATGTGCGATAAGAACGTGTTCGAATCCATGTTGAAATGCTCAAACGCGCCGTCTTCGAACAAGATCAGAACATCAATCGTGGGATCTTCAGGTGTACTGTCCGGGTCTGACGGATCGGTGCCTTCGTGCTCTTCGTTCAGATCGCCGACACCGTCGCCGTCCGAGTCGACGAGGTAGTTCGCGTCCTCCAAATCGAGCGTGGTCGGAGGCGTTTCTTGAAGTCCCTTAAACCAGACGGAATCCAGCAGTTCTTCGCCGTCCAGCGTCTCGGTGTTGTGCAGCAGCAGCTCGAAGTAGTAATTGCCTTCTGGAATAGCGCCTAAATCGATGGTGTATGTGGTGGCTTCTGTCGTTGACTGGGGGTCGATTGACACTTCAAGCGCAACGGTGTCGAGAAATGCGGTGTTAGTGGCCGGTTCATCCTCACTTTCCGACTCTCTAAACTCGTTTGCGACGATGCCGACCGTCGCGTAGAGCGTATCGACCGCGGTGTCTGTGTTGTTGGCGAGACCAAACGAGAGTTCGGCCGATTCACCGTCGCTACTTTCAAGCGTACAAGGGCATGAAAAGTTGACGTGCGTCCGTTCAAACTGGGCGTGGAGCGGAAATCCAAACGCGAGAACGGTAAGTAGTCCAATCGCTCGCCCGCGTGCGAGGAGAAGGCGACTCAACAACGGAGTGGCATGACCGACGACGTGGTAAAGTGAGTATTCACAGGCCAGAGTCTCGAAGATTGTAGTAGCACACTGAAACGATCGGTGCCAATAAAACTAGGGTGAATATCTGGCTGACGAAGGTTCCTGCGCGGTTAAGCGTGTTCATCCATTCCCCGGGATTGTCGTGTAGCAGCCAAAGCGGCACAAACAAGCCCAGATAAAACACCACCGTACACAAGGTAGCAAGAACTGATGCGATCGCAACCACAACAAAGAGCCTTCCTAGTTGCGATTTTGACATGATCCAACTTCGACGAAAACATGAGAATACCCCAATATCTTCCATTACCATGGCAGGGAAAGCCAGGGTCAATTTCAGCGATATCCAAATCGAAATAGGGATCATTAACGCCAGTATCACCATAGCGATGGTGAAATTTCCTAGGATCAATCCACCGACCACGGGTAGAGCAGAGCAAGCCAGAATTGCGCAGCTAACTACTAAGTAGTAGAACGTTCGAACGAGAATACGAACATTAAGTGTGCGAAATGCAGCGACCGCTAAGCTCCAAGCTGATTCGATCGAGGAGTTAACTCGGGTCTGGGGCTGTGATTCGATTGTCTGAATGGTTAGAGGAACCACCGCTAACCACATTATCAAGGTAGAGGCAAAAACGATTGGTACTGATTCAAGAGCCTGCAGAGAAGGGAATTCCGACAAGTCAAATCCGAAAGTTGAATCAATAAAGGAATTTAGTCCCGATAAGGCTTGAGTTGTTACAAAACTCGCGATCAAAGCAATCGCGACGATGGTCACGAACTGCCTTCTTACTATGTGAAGACCAGTCTTGATTGTCGACCAGACAGGTAACTTTGTGATAGTCTGGCTCATAAATTCAAGATCTTAGGTCGAGAGGTCGAATTACGCATTTCGTCATGCCCACTCTGATCCAGAACAATAGCTAGGCGTATCGAAACCCATACAAAAAGTGGGCAAGATGAATCCTTCTACAGAGCGGCTTTAACCACGACGCTTGAAATGAACGTGACGTAAGCTGGCGAAAGCTAGTCAAGAACGACATGGCGCGGCCGATAGGCCCATAAGGCACGAATTCCAGGTTAAGTACTCCAACATGACATGGAAAACGTACGCTTCTGCGAGGTCATTTTTAGGCGCGAATCCGCCGTACCAGTAGGTGGGGGCGCATCACGTCGATCGATGGAAATTGCGTTTTGCGTGTCCGAGTGACCCCCATATAGGGGCTCTGGGTGCTTTCTCGTGCCAGTTTGAGTAAATGTTAATGCATCGACTCTTGACGAATTGACTACTACGGTCGTTCGTTGGACGTAGAGGGCAGCGTGCCGTTAGGCTAATTCAGCCAAGGGAAATAGGTCTGCGCAAGATTCTCTGCTGCCGCCTTGTCGTGGTCGTTTCCAGCCCAGAGATCCAGATACGTTACGGTAGGACTGCTACAGAACACATTCGCGGAAGGTTCAAACGCATCAAGAAACGGACTTTCGTCCTTGACGACCGAGAGTATGACGTTCGGACCTTCGACATTTCGTGTTAGTGCCAAAGCGGCGTACAGAACTTCGGCTCCCTTCTCGTTAACGTAGAACGTGTGTATTCCACTTGGATCAAGTGGTGCAAGCCGTTGCGCCGCGGAATGTAGGGAGTAAATTGCTCGAGGATGTTCGGGGAACGGATTAAGTTTGTCCCACAATCTCTGGTCAAACTCACTGCCCTGGAACGTCGTATATCCGCTGATGGACTCGCAGACGGGTGGGTGATAGCTATCGCGCCACTCTTGCAGCAACGAATTAGGCTGTACAAGCACAACACCTTCGGATTCGACTTCGATCCATTCACGTTCAAGTAGCGCCCTCCGGACATTACTCACATGACCGTAGCTCGCGCGAGCCTCGTCAGCTAATTCGGCGACTCGCCATGCACGGTCCGGTTCACGTAATAGGACACGAAGGATCGCTGCAGCCTTTGGCGTAAACAACGATCGTAGCGCTCGTGATTCAGTGACTGGTCGATCGGCGACAGCGCGCTCGATGTAAACTGATTCAAAAACAAGCCTAGCGTTTCCAAATAGATCGAGGTAAGCAACTTCATGGTCCGTGCAGATCGATCGTGACTTTGGAGATAGATACTGACTCAGGATCATCGGGATGATGGGTACATTGGCGTTCCCTTTGGGTACCTGCTGTAATCGAGCTATGTAACTTTCTAGCTGATAGATACCAGCACGTACGTAGCGGGGCGCGCCGTTTGCCTTAACGTGGACCGCGAGTGAAAAGTTGGCACCTGCGTGAGTAAAAAAGACTAGACCATCAATACCGTACTGCGTTAGAGATTCTTCGTCGTACCGCACCGAGTTGATTTGTGCCCCTGGAACCTGGCAGAGTAACGTACGAATGGCTTCAAAGGTATCAATTCCTTTTGCGTCCATTGTCTCACTTTTTTCAACGTTTGATGAAAATATAGATTTTAGTAAAAATTGAGACGAGGGTTTTAGTAACGTATTACGTGGGCCGGCATGAGATACTGCCAAAATTCCTTGGATCAACGCGGCATGACTGCTTCTTGCTCATGCGTGGGGTTAGTCTTGGCTCTGCGGCATTAGGCGGGCTTTTTGTCAAATGGTCAAAGCATGTGGTTCTGTCCAATAAGACTAGGACGGAAAGCACAATGGAAACCGGGCAGAAATCGGCGCTATTCGAAGAAGGGATGCTCACACATGATCTACTCTTAGATTGAGGGATCCAAATTCCCGGGCAAAATACATAGGATTGTTACTATGACTCGCCCACCTATTTTGTGATAGATACCAAGAACTACCTACCAGAATTAACCAATAGGTCTACACGTATGGACTTCGGTCAACACGATCAGTTTCTGTTTTCCTATTTTGATCAATCTAAGCTCTTGGAACGTGAGTACTACAGAGCTAGGATTAAGATATACGGACGATCTATTGTAAGACGAATGAATTGACCAAATCAGTCATAAACCGTTTTGAGAAAGAGAGTTAACCGCATAATCATTTTCCCAACATGGACTGGAAACGATTTCAAAAACCACTGACCGATTGAGATAGTCCAAACTGGTAATTCGTTCCTGATCCGTGCGTGTAGAAACTAACTGTTTTGATTCTAGCTCTTCGTAATCTACAATATATTCATACTCGACCACAAATCCATTTGTTTCTCCGATATGACATTCGCACGTTTGATTAATTAAGTGATCCTCGCTTTTCTGCATCTTACAACTAGGTAACATGCAACTGGTAGAAAGATTAGACATATCATCAACGTAACCTTGATTTAGACAATAATTACCTTGAGTATCTAGTTTCCCTCCTTTGCGAAGTAAATAAGAAGCAACGGTTAGGGTTCTCTTATTCGCTACATCGACATTGTAGTGATTTGATTCCTCTTCAGTAAACGCTCTGTTAGGTTGTACCTTCGAAGAGCTGAATAGACCTTGTACCTTCAAACGTAGTGCTTCGTTAGGGTTCTCGGCCTGACATGACTTTAATGCCGCGTCGAACGCATCTAAACTTCCGATCATTTGAGGAGTAAGACATATACCCCTTCCGTCCTTTACGCTTCCACTATCAACGTAAAACAGATGGAAGTTTGCTCCTTTCTGAAACTGAAACGTAGAAGGTTGATACCTATGATCATTCTCCGGCAAAATGTTGTTTAGATACCAAGGACCGTGACTTTCAGGATAAACATACGACAATGAAATACGCGTCTGATCCGCAAACGGGGCTGCTGCAAGCGTTATTAAAAATAATAAACAAAGTGCCAAAAGGATAATTGTAAAGCCACTTCTTGCTAAAGAAAAAACAGCCCCGAACACACGTTTGATCTGAAGCGCAAAGCGCGCAATCTTCCATTGAGCTATCCAATCGCGGGCTAAAAAACCTCGTAATTCCACAAAGGTGGCTTTAACTTTATGTTGAACTTTTTCGCGAAACTTACCGATTAGAACGGTGATAGGCCATACAGCAAATATTAGAGGTAAAACACTTGCGACGATTGAATCTTCGTTCGTAATGTACTTTGAAATTATACCTTTAAAAAATATAACGATTACGTCAGCAAAGAAAATTCCTACGATAACAGTGATTATGAATAACGTTGCGATTAGTAAAAAAAGGATTAATTTTAGAAAAACTAAAAGAAAAGAAAGAAACGGATAGCAGAAGAGCCTGGTTGTCTCGACAGCAAGTTCGTGAACGGGATTTTGAAAAGCCTCAAGTTGAGAAGAGTTGCCAGTTTCTGTCATACACCGCCTCTTTAGTTTGGAATTTCGGAACCTTAACGAGTTGAGTGTACCATCATTATATTGGTTTTAATGACTAATCGGCGTTACTAACGTAATGACGATCATTTACTTGAATCTCGCTTATGCTGAATATTGTAAAGGGTGAAATAAGGCTTACTCGCTTAATCGCGTAGAAAGTCCCGAAACATAAAATACGCCGCGTGTAGTGTCTAAATACTTAGTGCCAAACCCTCGAGGCAGTATTTTGGAGGGGAGTGCAGGATTCCGTGACGGTTGTTCTACGTGCCGAGATGCCATGTTCTGCGACTCCGTTCGAACTAAATTAGAATGATTACTTCAGCCAACCGTTCGAGTTGTCGCGTAAGAGTCCCGTCGTTGAGATGTGCGTCTATGAAGATCGCCGTATTATTCGTGGTCAAGGATTTCGTCCTGACCGTGATGGATTGCGCACCGGTGGCGGAGCTTTGTGAGGCGTAGGTTTAGGCACCCTGTACGGTCGCCGCCATGGCAACTCACGAGGCGTGATAGAGATCGTGTCTAGCCTCAAGACTGCCATGTTTGCATGGTGGGTGACGAGTGTGCAGAGTTCGGTCCCATTTGGGACTCTCGGCAAAGAAGGTTTCATACATCTCTAGGACGCCATATAAAGGGTCTAACGAGCGCTATGCAGCGAGCAATCAACCGCGCATTAGAAACGCCGTAGAATAAATCATCCCAGAGCGGTTCTCGGGTTCCTGGATGGTCGTTTGCTGATGTAGGCGGTTTTGAAAAAGTGCCCACTTGAAGCGATTGCGCAGCTTAGCGAAATAGGTATTCGTGAGGGCGTTGTATGTTTTATCAAGGCCATGAGCGTGGTAGCTAAAGCGGGTAAGATCGATGCATAGGTCATGCTTCCGTGCGCAATTCGCGCCACAATGGATGCACGTTCGTTTGCGATAGAGGTTCCGTTCCCGTTCGCGTACTTAGTGGGGTTCGGTATTACTTGGATCGGCTTGTTGAATGGCCGCGATAACCTGGTCGAATTGTTTCGCAGTCAGGGTATATGGTAGGACAAGATAACGCTTACTTAAGTGTCGTTCGATTCATACGTGTCGTAAGTGATTGATAGCCAACAAAGCTTAGGCACGATTTCGAAAAATCCGCGATTAAAATGCACGAGAACCTATGTTGTCGTAACAGAAGATGACAAAAGACGCAACGCCGTTTTGAATCGTTCACACCCGGGGTTCAGGTCTAACGTTACCTCTTTAGCCATTAAACCTCACAAATCTCTCACCTGTATGTGTCCAACTTGAGTCGTTACTCTCGATTCTCGTTTTTAGTCCGTTTTCCACCAAACGTGCGTACGGCGCGATACCAGACTTGGCGTCGTAGCCAAGCCATACCGTCTTGTTTAAGGATCAAGAGAAAGATGCGGTCGGCGATCTTTCGATTCCTTCGCGTTCGGAATAGGTCGTTCATAGCCATTGCTTGGCACATGATGTCGTGCACGAGAGTCGCTCTAACACTGTTTTTGGTTTGCACGACGGGTCCAGAAGCGCCATCCCACGCATAGCCTTGCTTGGCGGATAGTTCCCGATCACTTATCGTATAAAACTTGCCGTTGATCTCGGATTTTGTATGAAGCGAAAGTCCAAATTCCTTTTCGAAGTCTAGGTGAAAATCATCTTCTAGCTTGTACCTCCAGATTTTTTCGTAAGTAACCCCGTGGTTTGTCGGCATGTCCGTTTCTCCGCATGGATCGTTCGCTCAATGATGTATTTACTCTCCGACATTACTTCCGCTTCGAATGAGTGCTGTAACAATGCTTCGATACATGATTGAGCGAGCCAAGAGCATAAGGGATCATTTATAACTCTCTAACGCGATGAGAGAGAACGGAAAACGAGATTCCTGCAAACGTCTTTCCAGAAACACCCTTAGTACGATTGATCTGCGAATTCCGATGCTTAAGAAAGACGACGAGCACACTCCATTCGACGCATTCGGCAGATCAATATTCAAGTTGCTAAATAATGTATGCATTGCTGTAGTTAACTGAGCTATATAGGCTTTGGCTTATATGGACTCGCCCCGTTTTCCGTTTGAGAATTTTCATTGTTGATGTTTGAATCTTGATCGAGGACAGTCTTATATTCGGCTTCTTCATGCGGTGATGTCAGACGACGTAACCGCGAGCCCGAAAGGGTCTCCCGAAGGAGGAATTCGTCAGCCGGACCCTTTCTCTTGTACGTGCTTGTAGGCACTTAGCCAAAGTTGGGTTCGCCGACTGCGTCTGTTCGATCCTGATCCTTACTCAGTTTATGGTCCTTCTCAAGGGAATGGCAGGCGTGACCGGGGTTAGCCGGGTACGTTCGCCGTGTCAGGTTGGTAGGTGGTCATGTGTTGGTTTCCTTTAGTTCTGATGAATGAATTTCGATGATGCATGGCGCGCATGATCGAATGTCGTTCCATGGTGAGTTAACGCCCAAAGCACACGAGCATTCTTGTTCGCCCATGCGACGGCGAGCACTTTCTTAGGTTTGGTCACGAGCGCGTCCTGGATAGCAGCGGTTTGTTCGCTGAACTTCCGCCGTCGTTGTCGTACCAACGCCATGCCACCTTGTACGAGCAGATACCTCAGATCCCGTTGTCCCATCTTGGTAATACCGCCCAGACGCTGTTGCCCGCCCGTACTGTATTCCCTTGGTGTCAGACCGATCCAGGCCGCGAATTCGCGACCGTTCTTGAACTGCGTCAAGTCGCCGGCGAATGCGAGCAGCGCGAAGGCAGTGATCGGGCCGACGCCAGGTACGGTCTGATACCGTTTCGCGTCCGGATCCGTGGCGATGATCGCACGCATCTTGGCCTCGCAGTCGTCGATCTGGGTGGTCAGACGCTCAACCTGGTCGAACAACACGGCTAACGTTCCCGGAACTGAGACGGGCAACGGTTCAAGGGTCTTCAACGTGCCATCTTCAAGCGCGGCGCGGAGCTTGCCTAACGCGGCGAATCCGCGTCCGCAGATGATGCCGAATTCCAACAGATGACTGCGAATCGCATTGGCTGTCTGCGTGCGTTGCTGCACGAAGAGCGCACGTGTGCGATACAGCGCCGCACGCGCTTGTGTTTCGCGGGTCTTGACGGCTACAAAGCGCATCGAGGCACGGCTGGCAGCTTCGGCCACCGCGACTGCATCGTTGGCGTCGTTCTTCTGTCGCTTGACGAACGGCTTGACGTAATTGGCGGGAATCAGCTTGACGTCGTGCCCGAGGGCGCGAATGGCGTGACCCCAGTAGTGTGAGCCGCCACAGCATTCCAACGCGACCGTACACGGCGCTTGCGTGCTAAGAAAGGGCAACACCTTCGCACGGGTTAGCGTTTTATTAAAAACGGTGCCGCCGCTCGCGTCAGCCCCGTGTAATGCGAAGCTGTGCTTTGCCGTATCGATGCCGATAACTTTACAATGATTCATGGACTCGTTCTCCTAATGATTTCGTTAATCGAGAAAAATCATTATTGGCACATTGCGATGCCTCACCGAGGGCGAGTCCATACCTTCTCTTATGTATTTAACTGTTGCTTTTGCTGCATGTGGTCGCGAATGAAATCAGGTTCGATGGTCTTGTCCGGTCGAAATTCCTGACGCATCAACCAGTTCATGTAGTTGTCGAGGTACTTCGTACCGACGCCTCGATGCCAGCGATTCAAGGTCGTTTTCATGGTTTGGTGACGGTTATTCACCGTGTTGAGATGCCAACGTCCACGAACTCGCTCGCCATGACTGCGATTAATCACTTCATGCGGGCGCTCGAGTTGACGCGTCGCGGCAGCATAACTGCGGTGCGCATCGCTAACGATCACCGTATCCGGGTTGGTCCGTGATCGCATCGTGACCGTGACAGACACCGCACCCGTGGCAAAGCTGTGCCAGGCATAGGTCTCGCCGCCGCGTGCCACGGCGGTCATGATCGGCTGCTGTGCATGCGACAGGCCGCGCTGCCCTCTGAGGCCACCACGTTTGCGTGGCGGGCGGCGGCGCCGCAAGGTCCGATCGCCCTTGGCACTCTCGGCAAAGAAGGTTTCGTCCATCTCGACCACACCGCACAACGGCGCTAACGCGCGTGCCTCAGCGAGGAAGCGGTGCCGCCACAGAAACGCAGTGCGATAACCGATCCCACACCGGTTTGCAGCTTCCTGGAGTGTGGTGCGTTGTCGCAGGCATTCTTGAAACAACGGCCACTTACCCCGATGGCGTAGCTTCGCCAACCCCGTCCCCGTGAGCGCGGTATACGTCTTACCGCAGCCCTCGGCAAGGCACCGAAAGCGCATCAGACCAGCGCTCTTACCGTGCTTCCGTGTCCCAGTCGCACCGCAATGGATGCACCGACGTTCATCGGCGAGTCGTCGTTCACGCGCACGGACCTGATGGGGCACGGTGCCGCCTGGATCCGGTCGCTGAAGGGCTGCGATAACTTGCTGTCGCTGTGTCCCGGTCAGAGTCTCTAGGTGAGCCAGATAGTGCCTAAATAAAAATCGCTTCATGTATGTCGTAAGTCATTGATAACTAACAAAGCTTAGACACGATTTTGAAAAAACCACAATCAAATACATAAGAGCCATTAGTTTTGTTGTCTTTTCTGCATTGAGTCAGTACGGCCTTGTCTACGATTTGATACTACGAACCTCAACAGAGAGAACATCCCCGGCGCATCGGCCACAACTGAGACTTCACCGAAGGACGTTATAATCGATTGAAAACTGGCAAATTACATTATGTTACAAGTACGTACTGTACCGATCCTTAATCCATGGTTTGCTACGACACGCCGTATCAAATACCGAGATCAGGATTTACTCCGAGTTACTAAAGCACGGCAAAGACGATGTTTATCGTACTCTAGAAAACGATTCAATTTCTTTTTTCAAAACATCGTTTTAGTAAGTTCTATTGCTATTGCGGTGAATACATTAGGGAAAGATCTTGTATATATATTAGCTACTAACGATGTAGTCGAAGAGGGAGAAACAGCGGAATTCGAACTTAGAAGAACTGGCGACGGAACCGAGAGTCTGGTAGTCTATCTTGATTCATCTGAATCGAGAGATATGGTCTCCGACGACGATCTTCCAGAAAGCGCTGCATTTAAGAGAGGTCAGACAGAGACGACGATTAGTATCCTCACGGAGAACGACGAATTAAGAGAAAACAACAGTAAAGTAACAATCACGATTCTTCCTGATGAAACCTACTATCGCTCCTTTGCTTTGGTAGACAGAACTGCTTCTGTATCGATCACCGATAATGACACAGACGACAAGATTGACCTCACCTTCTCAAATTTCGTTTCAATATTTAATGAAGGGAATTCTCGTTTTTTGGAACGCGCAGTCGTGACAGATTTCGATGGTGATGCGTCTCCTGATATTTTTGTGTACCGGAGAGGGAATAATGGCGGTCAATCACAAGCAGAAGTCATGTGGATTAGGAATGCGGGCGACGGAATGTTCGATAATGCTGAAACGTTGGATGAAAAACACCACAATGCTATCCTTGAGGGCGATATTGACGGGGATGGAGATATAGACATCTTAATAGTAGAAGATGGTTCGACTTACTACTATAAGTTGATACAAAACGAAGGTCGCGGCAGATTCGCCGCACCTGTACGTACGGGGATAACTAACAATACAGTCTCAGGGTTTTTTACACCCGAAAAGATAGTTGATATGGATGGCGATAGGCGCGCCGAGATTGTGTTAACGGGAAATCCTACGGCTAGCGGTCCCTATTGCGGACTCGCTGGCGTGTTGAACTACAAGGAAGATTCAGACCCCGGAATGGGAAAACCAGTCAATCTTTGTGCAGACGAAATAGAAGGTCAAGAAGACAATGAACAAAATCTGTATTACTTAGCTAGACCAAATCTCACGGTTGGCGATTTAGATGGAGACGGGGATATGGATTTCGTGATCTCGGTCTTGAGCCGGGATCTCGAGGACACGACTGAAACGTACTACTCTACGCTTCTTGTGGCAGGAAACGAAGGCGAAGGTATATTCGGGGAGGTACGAGAAATTGCGAAATTCGAGAGCCGAGGTAAAACTTTTCCACCTATATACGAGCCAAAATTGAGTGATATGGATGGGGACGGTGATATTGACGTCGTTTGGCTAGTGAGATACGTGGGTGTAAATGAATCTGATGCCAACGACGACGAAGCATCGTTATTGATGTTTGAGAATGCTGGCCAATTGGAATTCCAAAAAGGGCGAACGATCGATAGCTACAGTTACGAAGAGCGAGACACCTTTACGATTAATCCAGGAACGGTGTTGGACGATTTTGATGGCGATCGAGATATAGATATTTTGTTTTACGGGGCGGATGCACAATACCGCGGTTATTATCCGAGACATGAATTCACACTCTATCAGAATTTTGGAGACGGCACATCGTTTAGAGAAACAAAGATGACGAATGTTGTCGCGACAGATGTCAAGTCGGCGGACGCGATTGACGTTGATCTTGATGGGGACTTTGACTTGGTTGTATCTAGTAACGAAGGGATTGGTTGGTTCGAGAATGATTCAGATCACGGCGATGATTACGCTGACGAAACAGCGGACGCCGCGTTAATATCGGTTTTACCCGGTTTTATGCATGGCAACTTAATCAATGACGATGTCGATTTGTTTGAATTCAATGGTGGACCAGGGACCTTGCGAGTAAGAGCGGGGGGCGGAACTGACACATACGGAAAAATTTTGGATTCCGAGGGTATGACGCTCACCGAAGATGACGATTCCGGAACGAATCTGAACTTTGAGCTTTCTTGGGATATCGAATTAGGCACTTACTACCTTGCTGCATCCGGCTACGATGCGACGGAAACAGGAGGCTATACGCTTGCGGTTGATTTTCTAGCCGAGGATTTACAGGCGGTTACTTCGCCTAGTCCTCCTCGTAATCTAGATGTCGTGGCTGGTGACGGTCTAGCGACGCTTAGCTGGGGTGAGAGCGAAAGTGATGGCGGTAGCGCGATATTGAGACATGACTATAGAGTAAGAACGGAGGAAGAAGATTACGGGGATTGGGTTGCGATTCCAGATAGTGCGCCAGAAGAGGAAAATGCGACTGGATATACGGTAGCCGACCTAGAAAATGGTGTTCGTGTTTTGTTTCAAGTAAGGGCTGTCAACGAAGACTTTGCTAGTAATCCATCGAACGAAGTAGGTACCACGCCAAAAACACCGTCGTAGCGAGTACTGAACTCACGTTTTATCGGAAGGAAGTAGGCAATCGGTCGAGTAGTCTCACAAGGTAGCAACCATCTAACACCGACAGAGTACAAATAAGCCTGCCATCAGGCTCGTGGTCAGGTCACATGGCGCCCAAATATTCGAACGCATTGCATAGACGATCCGCAACTAGATTTTGCTACCAGTTCGATCAAATCTCAATGGGATAGTGGCCGAATAGAAAACAAATAGTGATCCCTAGTTTAATTCCGAAAAGCAACACCAGTTCTTATTGAAATATAAAAACGGGACGGCTCATGAGCCGTCCCGTTTTGTGTCTTTGTTGAAACGTGCCAGGCGGTTGTGGCATGCTTGCGTTTACGAAGACAACAAAGACACGCCATGGCCGAAGCCACCAACCGACACCTGACACTTGTACAACGATGCAAAATTGAAGCGTATTTGTCAAGTGGCTGTAGCCAACGCGGCATCGCAAACCGGCTCGGCGTGTCGCCTTCAACCATCTCTCGCGAGCTGAAACGGAACGGTATTCCCGAGGTCGGCTACGAAGCGCAACTCGCCCATCGGACCGCCGTCGCACGTCGTCGGCTAGCATCGGCGCGACCCCGTAAAGTGACGCCTCGCCATCTCAACTACATCCATGAACGCATGATTCATGACTGGAGCCCCGATGTGATCGCGCACAAGACCGCGGATCCCAGCCTGAAACTGTCGACGCCGTGGATCTATGAACTGATCGACCGCGACGTGCAGGCCGGCGACGACGACTGGACGACGATGTTGTTGCGGAAGTATCGTAAACGCCGTGGTCCGCAGAAGGGCGGTGGTGCCGCCCATCTGATTCCAGATCGTGTCGATATCGACCAACGCCCCGCGGACATCGAGACCCGGGAGACCTTTGGCCACTGGGAAGGCGACACCATCATTGGTACCGAGCATCGCGGCGCGATCGTCACCCTGGTGGAACGCCCGACGCGTCTCATCAAATGCCGTAGCGTCCAACGCTACACCAAACGGGCGGTCGCCAACGCCATCGAGGTCATGATGCAACCCTACGCCGACACGGTCAAGACCATCACCTTCGACAACGGCGGCGAATTCGCCGACCATGGGCACATTGCTAAACAACTCAAGTGCGACATCTACTTCGCCAAGCCGTACCATGCCTGGCAACGCGGGACCAATGAGAACCTTAACGGCGAACTGCGACGCTACTACCCGAAGCACGAACCCCTTGACCGTGTTGAACGGGACGAATTAGCCAAGGTCGAGGACCAAATCGACCGGCGCTATCGCAAGCTCCTCAACTATAACAACGCCGCCGACCGCTTCGCGCACGAACGGACGATTCAACGCGAATAATCCTTAACCCTTCGTTACCCCATTCGGCGCTGCCATGAACCACGGGCGGTCGCCACGCGTCGAGCGATCACAAACTCCGTCGAACGACCAACAAAAACATATCAAACGCGCTCGAAAAACGAAAATAAGCCTCAAGCGAGTAGCCCATCTCAACTTTCTTCTAGTATCGTTTCACGAAAACGCCAACTGTTGCGTTTCGGACTGAAATTCAGAGATTAGAATGAAAGGCGAAATGTCGAGTTTAAGTTGCTGCGAAAACGTAATTGTCGTGATGGCGTAGACGACGGATTTCATCTAATCGCCCAACATGGACGAGCGGGATTTAATTAGGACCGAGAGAGTTCTCAAAACCCAAGTGTGCGCCATACGTTTCCGCCAATCAAGCGTTAGGCGAAAACGATGACAGAGACCGTTCCCAGCCTGTCGATGGACTTCGAAGTATTTTTGGTGGCGCGGATGAAATTCGATCAGACATATTTCGTCGAATAGCAGTTGCCGCGAAGCTTGGATGTCGCTGGGGAATGACTACCGACTTGACGTAGAAGCACGAAACTTCATAGCGTGGGTGGAGATAGTCAATCAGATGGTGGTGGCCACATCCACATTGCCAATATTTGACATTGATTCGAAGTGGAGTCATCTGGGGTCTCTGCGGCGTAGATATTCACCCGCTGTTTTAGCGTCATGGCTTGTTTCGCCATATCGAAAAGACGTTGCGCCTTGATCGGATCATCGTCGTCAATGAACATGAGCTCACTCGTACACTTGCTCAAAGTGGTGTCATCAACGCCTTCTCTCGGATTAGATGGTGCCCGGTCTACTCGGACCGTAAGATTGCCCCGTACATCGGCTTTGACACCCGTGATCTGTAACCAATATATCCACGCAGACTCGGCATGCACCGGTGTTGCTAGGATCACTGCCACAACTACACTCAGTATGCCCTTTGAAAGTCGACCGATACGAGTTTTTTGTATTTTCAATAAAACCTCCCTACGAGCCAAAAATATCTGGCCGTATAAAAAGTATTTCTCCAACTCGAAGAACGCTTCCCAAATTTCTTACTCGGTAACCTTGTTGCGATTGGAGATGAGCTACATTATTGTGCGAGCGATGGTCGCGGCATTCGGCTGCTCGCCATTCCCTGTTCTTCCAACAACATTCTCCGCATCGTGGGCGAGTCCACGATCGCCTCATATAGTAGCTCGAGGCGGGCGCGCGGTCGTTGATTCATCAACCTCTCGCTAGATTGGTTCATTATCCGGACGGCATTCGATGGGCCGTCAACGCCGGTAACCAATTGAGATCCCTCAATTCCCATTGGGACGCCTAGAAAGAGATTGTTTGGGTTAGAGAATCGCTGGAGGAAGTAGAACGTTGCCTCGGGTCCGCACCGGGTGTTGTAGGCGACCCGCGTTAGGTAACAATCAAACGTCGCGCCTTCGGGGGCCGGATAGATCGCATGCGCGTGTCGGTACGATGTTGGACCCGAGTTCTTTTCGAACTCATAATGTGTCCACCTGTCATGTAAGACGCCAAAGTTGTGTCCTATTTCATGAGCCCACACGCCCACGAGCGCGTCACTACGGATTAATCCGAAAGGAACTGAAGTACTAGCCACTCCTCTGACGTTGCTTCGACCAACCACCAGATAGACGATGTCTGCGATGCAGGCATTCCGCATGGGATGAACGTCATCCATGTAGCCATCGTCCTTGCCGCTTAGCCGTGCCAGATCCGTGTTTTTATTTCCGGTCTCGATGTAGTCCGTCTGAAAGGTACCCGTGATGCGGAGGGACACCTTGACGCCACTTGAACTGAGCGCGAGATTAGTGTACGCGAGACCTTGGTCGAACAGAGCCAATAGCTGATCCTTACCTTGTGCTTCGGTCACGGCGTCGTGGGTGTATACAACGAGCATGTCAACGACGTTGGGCTGCTCCTCCAGTCCTTTACACGTTGTATCTTCAGGAAGCGCCACGAAGTCTACCTGCTGCCGAGTCTGCGGCGTATACACCCCGGACTCAGCAGCTGGCATATCGTTAGGTTTAGACCCGATAGTCCTCTCACCGATCACGCCGAGGTCCTCAAACTTTTGCTCGATAGCGGCTCCTGGATGGATAGCCACTTCGGGAGCTGTCGTCCCGCAATCACCGTCGGTGAAATGCAGAATCCTCGGATCCATTTCGAGGATCGTATACCGTCCGCTGCTGGCTGTGCGAATGAGATAGACGGCGCTGGGCGTGTGTATCTCACCGACAATGACGTCGCCGTTTACGACGATGGTCATTGAACTGGGCGTCAAACCATCAATCACCCCGGCTAGGGCATACCCGGACGACGTGGGCGTACTTTGTTCGACGACCCCTCGCATCACGACATCATTGAACATGTTCAACTCGACCGTCGGCCGCAATTCGCCCATCACCCCTGCCGCTAGCAGACGATCCTTCTCGGCTGTCACGCTACGGCTACGAACCACGTAGTCGGCTTGCGAAGATTTAATGTGAACGTCCCGCTCAACTTCGAAAAACACGGGTTGCGCTGCCGCACCGATATCGATCCAAAATGCGCACAGTATCGCAAAAACACGTAGCGCTGTAATTTGAATTACCGTCAAACGGCCGCCCCTTGGCTTCAACTCTCGCGTCAGCTAGACTTAATAACGTTCACTACGGATTTTAGAGTCGAAACGCCTGTGCGGTAAACGCTTCTGGCAGCTTTAACTGTCGTCTTGTGGAAATCGCTGGTTTTAAAGCCTATCGTCAATCGGAAAAAGCAAATTCGAAAGTCTTGATAGCCTTGTTGTTCGGTCCGCGCTATTGAATTCGCTGTTTTTGTATGCTGACGCGCGAATTTGTAGGTGACGTTTAGCGATGAACGTAAACCACATAGTGGCGTCGTATGACTTTAATCAGCCTTGTGAAACGCCGATGATCTGTGCTAAAACCCTATCGGTAGCGCCTGCCGCTCCGGGTAAGGCTCACCACCGAACGCATTACGTCGCGAATCAGCGATCGCACGCCAATCTTCCGTGCGTCGGTCGGTAACATCAGATATTGCAGTTACGTCAACAACATCCGTACGATCAATCCACACCGGTAATACACCTGATTAGCTGCCAATGACGCGTCGAAACCTCGACATGCGACAAGCGTTCGCTGGAGGTCATGACCACGGTGTAGGTCGGAATCAACTCGGTCTCGCCTTCCTTCTACAACTAACAGCACAAGACGATATGCCGATAGTCCGGATGTCAATCGAACGGTTAATAGCGGACCCTGTGCATCTTGCCTAGGTAAGGTTCCGGCTATGGCGTCCAGATCCTGTCCGCGTCAAGCAGGGCAAATATCTTGGGCTGACCTGGACGCCCGTGACAGATAATGAAAAACGCCCGCCGAACGCGTGTACCTAGCGAGCGAACCCGCTTCGAATATAGACGTTGTCAACCAGGACCCAGACCGGGGACTGCACGGGGATAAAGGGGGGTGAAATATTCTTGATCTATGAATCTAACGTTCGTACGCACTGAGGTCGGTTTGGAACTACTTTTTTATTTCCTCGAGACGCTTTCTTATTGCGACGGATCGTTCGCCAAGTATGACCAATTCATCGTATTTTGGATACTCCTTGAATTGGAACTCTGAATTCTGATGACTGGAACCATCAAGCACCTGGCTGATAAATCTTGAATTACTTGAGAAAGCGTTGGTGGACTTTAATAACTGCTCCTTTACTGATTGGAGCTCGCTTTCAAGGATCTGAATCTCTCTCGCTAGCTGCTTCGGGGTCTTTCTTGGTGTTCGTCGAACTTGCTTGGCTTCACTGCCTCTAGTTCTAGTCGCGTTTGTTCTCTTTCTTTGCCTTGGCATTCGCGGAGTCGCCACCCGCTACTCCCCGTATGTGCACCTTTACTACGATCGCTCATTATATTGCGATCATGCTCGGGGCTAACATATTGGGCGAATTCGGTGACTAATACAAGGTAATTACGGATATTTCTATGTTTTTTTAGTTGTGGCTTAAAGACACGAACTGGTTTGACACCGCGATTGATGTCTCGAGACGTACGTCTTCTTTCCATCGGGTTGTGCAGCGAGGGTGGAGAGTTGATAGCTTGTCGTTTTTAAGTGTACCTCGTGAAAGTTCGGTTGTGTTAGTGTTTGCGCTATTTAGAGTACAGAAGTATGCGGGGATCGTGACATGCTGGTCGACTCCTACCGGCTCAAGCAACGCAAGACCCGCAAGACGGATATAGGTGAACGTCTGTTGGCGGCGCGGGTGGCTCAGTTTGGCTCAGCAAGCGTCAGTTTCGTAAATTCAGGTGGGTTGCGTGACTTTAGACAGCGCAACGAGTTAAACGGGAACGTACCTCGATAAGGAACCTTGCGTAGAAGAACCTTCCGTATAAGGCGTCCAAATCGACGCCCTTCCTGGCGAAAGGGCGTCGATGGACTTAGAGGTTTAGAAATTAAGCCGTGCGTTAACCTGTACTGATTCCTCAGGCGTACCGGTCATGCTGCTGTCTTGACCAATCTTGACGTCAACATTCAAATCCTGCTTGGCTTGCAAGGATTGGAACAGCTTCGCGCCAATGCTGAAATCTTGATAGCTTGAGTAGCCGGTTCGAACGTCGAGGAACGGTGTCAGGATGAATCGCTCATCCAGGACAAGGAATCCATAACCAACGTAAGAGTCCCATTTCACTGATTCCTGATTCAGATTAGTGAACGCAGCCATTTGGTGATAGCGATCGGCTTTGAAGTCATCCTGCCAAAGTGCGTTCGTACTGATCGTACTTGCGCCCCAGCTGGGTGCGACCGAGATGTTGAGACCCGTTGCGCCGGCTGAGGGGTTAAGAACGGCCATCACACTGAACCCGCTTTCGCTGTAGTCATCCGTGCCGTAAGTCGCTAGCGTTCGGAAGTTTGCGTCAAGTGAGAAGATCGGATTGGTAATCCTCAAACCACCGGAGATCTCGACGCCGGAGTCTGCGATCTCGTCGTCGCCGCTATCCGAGCGGAAGCCGACGGTTACGAACGGAACGAACGAACCGTCTGCGCCCATGGCCATATTGAAGGATGACTCTACGCCAGCGCGGATTCTGCTGGTCTCGGCAGTGAGGTTCCCGGCGCTGCCAGGGGCGTCATCGGTTTCAAGATTCGCCCAACCGTAGTCACCCACGATGCCAAGGTTGAATCCGTTCGGCATGGTGTACACGACTTGTCGACCGCCGAGCAATCCGATGTTCCCTTTAAGATCGGCTGGGTCGATGTTGTCGCCAATAATCGTCGTTTCGAGGTCGCCACTAGCGACGCCGAACGTACCGTAGATCGTCGTGCGATCACTTGGCTGTGCCCGGACGTACGGGTAAACCCCGGTCAGCGTAATGTCCAGGGTTTGGGTGGCTGTCCCGTAGGTATAGTCCGACTCGCCGGCATTTCGACCGACGGCAAGACCGAACGTCCATCGACCCTGCATGGTCATGTCAGCGCCGAAGTAGAACGAGCTCGCGTTGCCTTCGTGATCGGGTCCCTCGAAGGTCTGCCGATCTGCACCACCCCAAATGCTCCAGAAGGTTGGATCACCGGCGGCAGCCAACTTCAGTGCGAAGCCGCGACCAAGCATTGAAGCGATGTCATATGCGCCGTTAGGTGAGTACCCGAGCGCGTTCTGGGATGGCCCGTGTGACCATGGCAGCGAGTGATCGGCAAACGGCGACACGTTGGAAAATCCATCGATCGGTTGCACAAAATCTTCACTCGGCGTGAAGTCGTCGAGACTGTAGGTTGTAAACGGCGTGTAAAGGCCATCCGCATCTGCCATCAGACGCGAGCCGATGGTGGCCGAGACGCTGTTCAGAACCGCACGCGAGAAACTTGCAAGCGCCGTATTCGCGACCTTCTTGAGCTCAGAATCAGTCACGTCAATGCGGACGATTTGCTCGACCGTTGCCCCTTGTGCATCCGTGGCGGTAAGCGACAGAGACGTTATGCCGCGCGCAACTGGCGTCACGACAAGCATCATGTCAGCTAGCGTGGCAGTCGCGACCTCGGGTCCGTCGACGGTGACCGACAAGACCAGCACTTCTGATCCGTCGTCACTGAACGCAGCCGAGACGTCACGCGTTTCGGTGTCGCCACCGACCTGCAGCGCAAACGGTTCGATCACAGTCGCGACAGCTGGATCAAGGTTATCAACCCTTACATTAAAGGTGGTCGATATCGTCCCGCCATTGGCATCGGTTGCGGTTACCGTCACCATGGTCATACCGAGGTTGATGCCGTCTAATGTCAGCGAGGTGCCTGTCACACTAGTGGTGACGAGATTGGTGTCAGCGGACGATGCGGTTATTACCATGTCGTCGCCATCGTCGTCAACGAACACGCCGCTAACGTCCACCGTATGTGTATCGACACGATTCAAGCTCACGAAAGGTAACGTCATACTGACACGCGGGGCCAGGTTTTCAACGGTGACGGTGAACGTGGTCGATGCGGTTTCGTTGTACGGGTCAACGACCTCCAACGTGACTTCGGTCGTGCCGAGCGTCAGCGGTTGGAGCGTGACGTCGAAATCGCTTACCCTGACGAGCGCGACCGCGGGTGTTGCGGATTCCGCGGACAAGGTCAGGGTATCACCGTCATTGTCGGCGAACACCATGGACATATCGATCGTTGGCATCTCGGTACGGTTGATGATGACATCGTCAGGTTCTTGTGCCACATGAGGCGCCTGGTTGGCGACCGTGACTCGGAAGATATCGGAGACCGTACCACCAAATTCGTCAGTCGCCGTGACTGTGACTAGGGTGTTGTTTACGGTTTGACCGGTGACCGTCATGGTCGAGCCTTGGATCATTGCCGTCGCGACGGCGCTATTGGCGACGTTGGCTTCGAAATCCAGCGGATCGTTGTCGGGGTCTTCGAAAATCATCGAAAGATCGACCACGATCATTTCCTGTCGAGTGATCTCTTGATCCTCAATCTCGATCGCAACGACCGGCGCTTGGTTCTCGACGGTCACGTTGAAACTGGCTGAGGCTGGCATGTCCGTGAGATCATCGTTCGCCGTTACGGTGACCATACTCTCACCGACACCAATACCTTCGACCGTGAGCGTCATACCTGTGATGCTCGCGGTCACGATCTGTGCATTCGAGACAGATACGTCGAACATCAAATCGTCCCCATCGGGATCACTAAAGAAGGTGCTCAGATCGAATTCGACCGGTGCGGCGCGGACCATGGTTTGGTCGGCGAACATCATCGTCGTTTGCGGATCGCGGTTTTGCACTTCAAGGTTGAAGAACGAACTGATTCGGCCTCCGAAGTTGTCGACGACGGTGATGGTCACGACCGTCGAACCGAGTCGATTACCCGTGATCATGAGGTTGGAACCGTTGACGGTCGCGGACGCGATTTGGGTATTTGCGACTTCCACAGAATAGGTCAGATCGTCGTTATCGGCATCCGCGAAATGCGCACTTAGATCGATGCTAAGTTCGCCATCGCGATGAGTGGCCTGATTGGGGATCGGAGTCACCACGGTCGGCCCCTGGTTGATGATCGTTACGACGAAGCTCAATGAACCTGACGCATCGTAAGGGTCGGTTGCGGTCACGGTGACTGACGTAGCACCAATCCCTACCGCGGTCAACGAGACCATTGTGCCCTCGATCGACGCTTCGACCACAGACTCGTTTACAACCGATACCGAATACGTCAATGGGTCGTCATCACCATCCGTGAAATTACCGGCCACATCGATCGTGTCGGTGTCACCGCGATAGGTGATGCTGGATGTGATTTGACCAGTGCCTACGGGGTCTTCATTGGTCACCGCGACGAGGAACGTCGAGGATACCGATTCGCCGTCCGGATCGAATGCCGTGACGGTCACTTCGGCTTGACCTCTACTGCGTCCCTGGATCGTCAGCGTACGATTGTTGAACAGCGTCGTCGTGGCGATGTTCGGTTGATCGACCGACGTACTGAACGTGAGGGCGTCGCCATCAGGATCACTAAAGTAGTTGGTGACATCTAATGTCGTCGTTCCGTTGGGGCGCAATGTCACGGTCGAGATTAGTTGCGTTATTTCCGGCGGCGAATTGCCGAGTACGGTTACGAGAAACGACGTAGTTCCCATCCCGCCGCGGGTGTCATGCGCGGTGACCGTTACAGTCGCTTGTCCTTCGGCGCGAGGTATGAGCACCACCGATACGCCATCGTTTGACACTTGGGCGATCACGATACTATCGTCACTTGAGGTTGCTTCGTAGCGGGCGATACGGTCGCCCGGATCATCGTCGACAAACGTACCGAGCAATGACACTTCCTGTGCGCCCTGATGTACTGTCAGGGTTTGGGCTAATGGCGCTTGAATCAAGCGCGGCGGTCGGTTCGAAGATACAGTGAGCTGGAAGGCCGCTTGGACTGAAAGACCACCGAGGTCTCGTGCGGTAACCGTTACCGTTACGGGCGTAACACCTGTCTCCAGCAGTCCGGTGAACTGGACGGTACTGTCCCCCGTTACTTGAACGGTCGCGAACGTTGGATTCGAAACTGCGGCTGAAATGAGCAAGCGGTCACCTCGATCTGGATCGGTGAAGTACGAACCTACGTCAATGGATCCGGTGCCGTTTACGGAGACGGTTTGAGGTGGGATCGTCCTGGTCACACCGCTTGGATCGGTCGCAAGGCGAGGTGCTTCGTTTACGTTCCCAACATCTACGATTACGGAAACGGTCCTGGTACTTGTGTCCCAGCCATCGCTTAACTGAATTTGCAACGTATGCTGAGGGGTCGTTTCAAAGTCGAGACTGCCGATGAGCTTTATCCCCACCTCACCGGTGTACGTCTGATCGCCGATTACAGGATCGACGACGGCTTCAAAAACGCCGCTGTTAAGGATGGTGGCCGAAATCGTGTCACCGTCGGGATCGTTGTAACGGAGACTTGATAGTCGAATGATGTGGTCGGTCGCTTGCGTTTCTGCAACAGGATTTGGTACTTGAACGGTCAAGATGGACTGTTCAAATTCAGGAGGTCGGTTGGTTTCGCGAACCGTTATGGGAATTGTTATAGGCAGAACGTCAGCTGATCCCACAGCTGTTGCCGTGATCGTGATGATCGTAGTTCCTGCGCTCGTACCAGGACTAACTGTCAGAGATGAGCCCGTTGTTGCCACACTGACGATTCCCGGCGCGCTAGAAAACGCTGAGTAGGCAATTGCTAGACCGTCGGGGTCTGTGAAGTAATCGTTGAGATCGACCGTACGGCCTGCACGACCAAGGACTAGCTGCTTGATCTCATCGATAGGCCCATTGAATTCGAGTCCTTCATCGATGTTCTGTATGACGACCTGAATACCAATTCGACTCTGTGGAGGTGTCACACCGGCTAGGTTGTATCCGTCCTGTGCGACGAGGTAGATGGTGTAGGTGCGATCGGGAAGTGGTGCCGATTCGTAATCGAGATTTCTTCCTTTAATTTGGACATTGGGATTTAAGTCTGTGATCGGCTCAAGCCATGCACAGCCACGTCCTAAAGCAACAGCGTCTTCGATTATTGTTCCGTCAACGTTGGTTCTGCAAGACAGCGATGCGGCTGGACCGTCCAATCGATAGCTTATGGTGTCTCCATCGATGTCCGAAGCGTCCCACGAACCAGGAGATGCGGTAGGTGGACCTATCGTTGTAATCGTCGTAGCATCGGTTGACTCATTTATGAATACTCGAAAGCCGGTCGCACTAAATGAGGGAGGGTTGTTGACGCCAGTCTTTACGTAGACGGTGATTTTCGCGACGTCTGAGATTTTTGCGTCGTTATCGGGATCTGCTGCAACACCGTTGTCATTCTCATACGCTCCCGCCCAACCGCGAAATGTGATAACGGCACGATGTACGCTTGCGGTATCCGCTGCTATCGGCGTGATCCTGACGAGCGATCCTTGCGTGGTGACGTTGACAACACTGCCGTTTCGAGTTACATCACGCGAAGCAGCATAGTTGCCGGTGTCGGTTGGTGGCGTACAGTGTCTAGCAGTGCCCGTTGCGGCGTTTTCGTTGTGAGCGTCATCTTCAAATGAGCCACGAGGGTTCGTGATGCCATTTCCACTTAACTGTGTGTCTGACGAGTCGTATTCGATGACCATAAAGTCGTCGGCACAAGGTTTTAATGCGATAGGAAGTCCTTCAGGGTCGCGAAAGACCTGGTGGGCGAATATCGAGGGAACTGTTCCAACATCCGGGTTTTTTTGAACGTAGAAGACACGACCAGTTTGAGCGTCAGCAGCATTTGCGAAGTCGCCCAAAACTTCGGGTTCCTCGTCGACTGGGGTAAGCGTTAACGTAATCGTTAAGCCGTTATTACCTAACGGGGAAGACGAATCGGATTTCTTCGTAGCGAGGATGAGAAATCGAATTGATCGCGTCTGTTCGTAGTCAAGCGACTCACCGGTCTTGAGAGACAGAGCTAGTGGTGCTGCAGTTGACAACGTGAATTTGGTTTTGCCGACAGGATCCAGTTCAAATTTGAAATTGTCGAATGGCGCACTCCTGATATCCGCATGAAGGGCAGAGGTAATCAGATCGTTGATCGCACTGAGAGTTTCAGTGTTTTCTGCGAGGACTGGATTCACAGACGTAATTGTGAACGCGTTTTGGGCGTAACCATACGATGCGATGAACAGCGTTAAAACTGAGACCGCAAGTTTCAGTACTTTGGTCCAGATATGACCAAGACGATGTGTAGCATCGTCCGAGGCAGGCAGGACCTCCCCAATCTTCGTACGACCTAACTTTGCTCTCGTGCTGGATGCTTGAGGGATACGGGTCAGAGTTTCAGACGAAGCCTGAGCCTGTTGATTGAAGAATCGCGTAGCGTCGGATGTCAATTTCCACCTCCTGTCGAAATTGCGGCATGAGCCGAGCTTCGTCTTTAGTTCGCGACGGGTACGTGAACCATCGCACGAAGCATTCGATCTCCTCCCTGAGAAAGGCAATTCGAGCTACCATCCAGCCATTTGACTAACACCTCAGGTGCCGATGCAGATGACTGGCGTTACGATTGCGCCGAAATGCGTTTCAAGTATAAACGAAAAAAGCAAGATTTCATAAACATGAATGGTTTATGACGAACTCCTACCGTGATTGGCTAGGGTTGGAAATGCTGCTCTGAGATCACGCACAGAAAGTCTGCGTCCGATTTACGCTGTGGTGACATCGGTACTGCGTTGGTTTCACGCGATAGCTCAAACCTGACCGTCGGCAGAAATGCTTAGTCTGAATTTGACAGCAAGCAATTCTTCGACTGCGCTTGATTTGGGTGTAGCACTCCGTTTTAAAGTCTCGTGTATTCATAAATGCGAAGTGATGATGCGCTCCTAGCATCAATACGTTCAACCGCTCGGATACTCCAACTCGTTGTTCTGTTCGTACTCGTGTGGCAGTGATTAGTTTCTGCGTCATCTGAATACGACTGTCTCAACGGGGTCCAAGTGTGCCATGGCTACTCGGGAGATAGCGTCATTGATGTGATTCAAGGTCGAGGATTGCGGAAAGTCGAGGTTTGCCTCTTTGAACCATAGGTGATGTACGATTCGCAAGGTGACCTGATTGGCATCGAAATAGACGCATCGCGCAAATTCGCAGAGGAAATGCGGGTAAGAATCCAGCACGTACGATCCGATTGGTACTTCATCGTGCAGTCGATCATCGGGGAGAAATGTGGCGTCTTAATTAGCGGCATGAGTGTCATACCGGACAGTAACTCGCTCATTAACTTCTCCATCCCCTACGCTGAAAACAGAATAGTGATCGACGCTAACGTCGACTTGTCGGAAAAATTGCGATCGATTGAGGACTTCAATGACTCTGATGTATTTTTTTGGCGCACAGGCTGGATCCGTGACCGTCCTAGCCGTACGAAAACTATCTCCGAACGCAAGCTTGAGTCTGTTCGTTTTCGACACAGAACTCATGGAGGTATTGATCGCAGGTCAGATATATGCAGCAGCTGGCAATCAATGCAGCGCGGTTGGTTGGAGCAATGAACATCTGGATGCACTCTCTATGCCTTTCGACAAGTTGTTTGATAAATCACCGGAAGCGACCAGTCTGCGTAAGGACGACTTTGATGGTGTCAACTCTCTTCACGATTGGATCGACCACCAAAAATCAAGCAGTTGGTTACAGGAGCGTCGGCAGTATTGGTTTGAAAGTAGAGATTGGGAAGATCTGGTGGCAACGGACAAAGCGGTCCTCGCAAGTTGCATGGAATCGTTCCGGTAGCGGCAACCTCACAGTACTTTCTCATATGAACGACGAAGTGTATTGATGCGAAGTTAGGTGTCGCTTGCGCGAAATTTGGCTTGTGCATTGGCATATCTAATATTGAGCTAAGCGTCTCGACGGACTAGCTTGTCGCGACATGCCATACACCCTGGCGCGTTGTGATGCCTTAGCGAACCCGGCTCACGAGATTTAGTTTCTTCTCAACTATCGACTGATGACCCGCGAAGAACAACGCATGTCGCGGATGATCATAGTGTTCGTGCGACAAATGAACCTTGCGCCTGTTCAGAAAGTGACGCTGTGCGAATAAGTGAATCGCGTAGGACTTCGTGAGACCAATTCACCAGGTATCGCTCGAGCCTATTCGAATCGACCTAAAAACCCTAGAGTCAGTCGCTGACTGCGGATTTAGAGTATCATCCCAAGCTCGATGGTGCCTACGTTACAGCTTGGTATTAATTAAGGCATCGCGGGTATCGAGCTCGTACTGACGGTCAATATTTCGGTATTTAGCTAGGACAGAATGTGTCGATTGTCGATATTCTCGAAACTCATATTGACAGTTGGAACAGGAACTTCAGGAAAAAGCGAGGAGCTTCCTTTGTCAATTGGTTTTCGCGACATCAATGGTCGCGCTGATGCCGCTTCTCACCGTGCCTCACATCGTTCGTAAATTACGCAAGAGACTCAACCATGCGATACATCCTTACCATCCTACTGACTCCCTTCATCTTCGCTGCGGAGTGGTCGGCTACCAACTACAACGAGTTTGGCATCGGTATCGATCATGTGCGGTTTGACGACAGCTCCGAATCGGCGAATACGTTCCTCCTACAAGGTAAATTCGAGCTCAGCAAGCAGTTCCATCTGGTGGCTGGGGCTTCGCATACCAATTTTGATGCCTATCGCGTCGAGTTGAAGTCTCAGGCGGGATACCTTGGCCTAGGCGTCGATCAGACGTTGAGCCAGCGTTCCAGCGTGTACGCGAGGTTGATTATCAACCACGTTGACGGCAAGATTGAGTCACGCAACTACGAGGTAACAACCAACGAAACGGATCTCGTCGCCAACCTCGGTCTGCGGACCAGCATTACGAAACACTTTGAACTCTTTACTGGATTGTCCTTTATTGATTCAGAAACGTCTGGACATTTAGGCTTCGAGTTTCAAATTAGAGAAGGTTGGGGGATTCAACTGGTAGCAACGAAAGGCGATGACTCGAATGGCGCAGCGCTCGGACTAGTCAAACGGTTTTAGAAGTAACAATTGAATTTCCTTGAGCAGCTTCGGCTATCTGTCGACTGATCGTAGAGGAACCTCTAAGAGATTTGAATTGAGCGCTGCCTGACGGGCACGCAGCTAATCTAACTTCCGATACGCGGCTCACTCACCGTGCAGGTTGGCACTTATCGCAACATGTCTCTAACTCGTCGTGCGAAGCTCAGCTCACATCGTCGCAGATGTTAATGCGCAAACCGCATGTCGCTAAGTCTGAAACTCACAATGCGACGACATACTTTGGGTGTTTAAAGTAAAGGCATTTGAAAGGTTCCCACATACTAGCGAGAAATGATCTTGATGAAGAGCGTTACTAACCCGAATAACGAGGTAGGAACTGACCTTCTATATAGAGCTAGGCTCGTCGAGATTGGGCGTGAGGGAAATACCGTTTACGCACGCAGTTTACGACGCGGTGAAAAGGACACTGGCGAAGGAGTCCATATCGTCGCAGGGGAACGGCTCGTGATTCCCAAGGGCGCGATGGTCATCAACATCCGCGATGTGGACAAATATCGCAATCCGGCCGCTACGGGAGGCTATCGACTTATTGGGAACACGGTCTGGGCATGACATCAGTTCGCGACTGAGCAGCTAGGCTTCTTTCTCTTCCTTTTCGCGCGTGCGCGGCGCACGGATGCCGCACATTCGCTTTGGCGCGCGGCTGTCGAGGCGCGGAAGACCGTGCAGAGAGAACAGGGTGGCTTATCGGCACGGCAAACGCACTTTGCAGCTATTGGAACGGCGGAGATGGCGATTATTGCCTTGGGGCGGTGTTACCGCATGGTAGAGGGTTTGATTGAGAAGTTTTGTCCTGAGCTAAGTATTCCAGACAGCGTGGCTCGGACGAGCGCTGCCGTAAGGGAAATGAGAAACGCGTTTGAACACATTGATGAACGAGCAGAAGGTAAGGTCAGAATAGGTGTATTTCAACCAGACGCGTTGACGATCTTCGACCAACCTGACTTTGTTACGTCTTCGACTCTCCGCTATCGTCAGTATCGACTGAATTTCGAAGCACAGGTCATCGAGGCTTTAATAGATTGCCGTGAACTAATCGTAGCTGCAATCGAAGCTCGTGCAAAGCAGCGAGGAGAATCTACTGACACGACGGAATAACCGGCGCTCGTTGAGTGTTCGTATACTGCTAACTCGCGCTCTCCCCTGATACGAATCGGCGGACTAGTGTCCGGATATCTCTATGTCCTCGTCTAGCGCTCAGGTTGTCGAAGCAATAGAACGGGATCCCGATCCCGTTCTTCAAGCGACGAATATCAAGGACGTGGCTCCAATCTTCGTCGTAGTAGGTGGCGGCAGGGGTGAGGTTGAATTCGCGTTCGTACCGTTCAAGTAACGGTCGGCTCTCGGCGAATACGGCTCGAGGCCGTATGCGATCGATGAGTGCCAGATTCATCTCTGAACAGAAGTCCCAGTGCGGATGCTGGGTGAAGCGATAGCCAAACCTGGACGTGAAGGACGTTCTAATGTTGTTCACGCTCCAAAAGAACAACATCGTTAGTGAAGTGCGCCTGAATAGCTCGTCGCCTAGAAACCAACGCAATTTCTTTAGACGTCGCTGACTGGCTATACTGGGTCCGTACTCTAGCTGAAATTCGTAGTCCCTGGTTTCCTCGGTGTTATGGTGACAGAGATTCCAGTCGTCTCGCCTTCGCTCGGGTGCACACTTAGCCATAAATACTCGGTCTGACCTTTGTACGATCGATCTGGAGGGCAGTTGAATACGAAGTGGTGCGATCTTTGTAGCTCGGAGTACGCGTCTCGCCTTGCGCGGACACGATCAATCAGGTCGCTTGTGGTATAGCTGTCCATATTTGAAGGGATTCAGACGTTGGACGAGCTTATATGGTAGCTCCGGCTTAGTGCACGTATCCCACGTCAGGTCTTTAAAAAAAGGATTTTGTGATTGACCGGGTCGTTCTTCTACTAACGAGGTGCGCGCCGCGGACGTCATTCCCGCCATGAATGGTGGGGATTTCTACCGTGCTCAAATGTGGCATTGTGCCAAGGTTTGACTCGCCTCCGCGGGTCCCTGCTGAAGCGCCAATGCGCGGTTGAAAACAAAACGACATCCGCCGACAAAGCGTCGCAATCGACGCGACTGCACCGTGTTCGGACGGGATTCACTGCTGAAGTCGTATGTGTAGTGTCGAAGAACGAACCAAATTTCGGATCGACTCGACCACGGCACAGGACACATCTCGACGTGAATGGGAAACACCTTGCGCACACGCCATCCCCTCTACTAATGAAGTGGTTTTCGATGGATTTTGGTTAGAGACGAGGGCGGCAGGGAAGAATGCGAAGCACGTCCGTTCACATTCAGGATTTTCTCGGGTTACGTCGGGTGCGGTACGCTGCGAGCGGGTTCGAGCGTTATGTCCTTTGGTGGGAGCTGATGCCGAGTTTTTTGACTGAGTAATTAAGGGAGGCTAGCTTCTTAGATGAATTCAGAGGTGTGAACTTGGCAGGTTGAAGAGGTGTTTGAATGCGTGAAAGTAGATGGTGTGTCCGGCTCTGTGCCGTTACTTGAAACACTCGTTGGTCTGCCATAGAGGGGGTCGTCGAAGCGTTTCGAAAGTAACGCACAGCTTTAGGCAACTTCAACATTGAATGTAGGTGAATCAGGTCGTAGCTCTCGTGTTCGTCTTGCAAGCTAGCCGCGGTTCGAATTTCGTCGGTCGCACGAGTCGTAGCTGAGCATACGTCCGTTCTTGCGCTTGGCGGGTTTTGCGAACGCGTTTAGCACGTCTCTTTATGTCGGCGGATTCCGCGTGGCTTATTGCGGGTTTGCAACGACGTCCATCAAGAGCGACTTGCATCGAGGAAACATGAACAAGAAGCGTCGTTTGCGATTGACAGAAGTAATGAGGGGCACTCTGTCTTCTTTTTTGGGGTCATCCTAGAAACAGTCCACCTGTAGTTCGTCATTTGCCACGTGACAAACTCAATGGTGAGCTCGCGGTTCCCCGGTAAGTAGTGCGAATTGAGCGCGGAGTCATTGCGCGCACTGAAAGGGGATCGAACGCGATGCGTCCGTCGCCATCTTGCGATTTGATCTGTCGTTTTATTCGTACCACTTAAGTCAGTCGAACGCTACGTGGGAGAGCTCAAGATTCGGTCTTAGTCGATGGAATTGGCACAGTCGAACGCACGAGTCGGGATTTTCTACCATGGGATGGGAGCTTTCCCGATCACGTAACTAACAAAGAGCTTCGAACCTGGCCGCACTGTTCTTACTTTACGTGTTAGCTCCTCTTTGAAGGAATTGGCGTATTGACAGAAATCCAGATGCGTTGCGAAATCGCCATGCGGAAACTCGCGTGAAGCGCTTGATCGCTGTGGTGAGAAAAACAACTCGCCGTGTGTTTTGACGGACGATGCTGTCATGTATGCGAATTCAATCGGACCTTGTTAGCTCGAACCTGACGTATCCATAACAGATCAATCCATGACCCAGTCCTATACGATCAGTCGACGATGAGATGAGGTTCTGCAGCACGAACGGCTTGTTAGTGAAGGTCCGACAGTACTGGTGAATACGAATTTAGTGGACGAACCGAGTTGCCTCAATGCGTTGGCTAGCCGCGCTCTGCGTTTTGTTCTAATGTGGATCGTCGTATTTCCTGCGTGTTGGTACGCCGAATGCGTCGTTTTTATTGTGGGCGTTTTAAAGGTGACAGGTGACGCTGTGAACGTGACTGTCCAGCTTGTCGTAGTGAGATGGCGCAAGAGGGTGTTTTGAACTTCGCGGTCATCGCGGGTATGGATACCGAGGTTGCGTTTGCATGTACGCTCGTGTTTTTAAACGGGGATGAGTCAGAAGCGATGAGTGTTTGACGACTAAATAAGTCCTCCAACCATCGCGATCCGAGCCACCGCTTATGTAAGCCCCCGATTTTCCAAAACATTGACCGTATCAGCGTAGACGTGACGTTCACCGAGAAGATGCGCGCCTGTGAACGATCTCGCGTCGGGTTCTAAATACTGATCATCAAGGCTCAGAATATGAGCGCAGATTGAAAATCGCGAACGATTGGATGCGGTCGACAACCCTCGGTCTTTAGATAGTCGAGAGGGCGTTGACGACAGGCAGGTGGAAGGTTATCGGCACCGTGTTTTAATGAGATCGTGTCCTTTAATAGTGATCCGTGAGTGGGCATACGAGCGAAAACTGCATGTGTTTTTCTTCACACTGTGGATTTATTCTTGGGAATTCCCTTATATTGCGTATACTTGCGAACCGTTTCAGCACGTTGTTCAGTTACTGCATATTGTTAGCTGAGTAGATGTGAAAGCATGTGCTGGAACACGACAGCGGCTTGTTTGGAGACTGGCTTACGTCGAAAAGTATGAATACATCAAACATCGTTGCATGTGCGGCGGTGCGTTTTTGTGCAGGAAGGAGAGTCAGATTGTTGTATGATGACCACCTTCAAGTAGCTGCGGGTTCGGCCAATGCAGGGATGCGAAGGCGCAGTTGCGGAAGATTGGTAACTGGAGGAGAGGCCAATTGAATTTCTTCAATGAACATTTAGTTCGAGTGCGAGCGTGGAAGGCGCGTTTGTCTTCGCTCGGGAGCGTTTGTTCCTGGGTGACGTCGACGCGAGTTCGACAAAAGCCTGTCAGGGCGGTCGTCGAATCGCCTCGCGTCGAAACGACTCAACGAATCGAACCCGGAGCTTCTAGAGGAGATGGGATGATGATTCAAAACACGACATTCCTGCGCCGAGCGGTCGGTAGCCTGCTGGTCGCGTTGGTGACTCTAGTCGGGTTTCAAGCGAATGCGCAACTTGATTTCGATAGTACGACGGAATTAACTTGGCCGGAATCTAACGGCTTCGGTGACGCGCGTGCTACGGCAACTAACGACTTGAATACTCGGATTACGGATGCCTTTGTAGATTCGCCAGCACAGGCGAATTGCTATGCAATTAGCGGTTCTGCATCCGGGGCGTTAGAGTTTTCAGCGACTGCTGGCCTGTGTACTATCAAAGACGCTGCCGACGCAGCGACTGTTGCCGCAGCGACTGGTAGACGTGCTGGCAATTTAGGTCTAGCGCTGAAAGATGGTGCCCACATCGACTACGAAAAAGGTGCAAAGCAGCAAGTGATAGTAACCGGTTACGGTGCAGACGGTAAAGCAAAAGAAATGTTGACCGTCAATCTAACGATTACCCCGTACGATGAACGTCCGCTTAAGACGCAAAGCAGGGTTCCTACATGGTACATGGATCCAAATGATTCGCGAACGTTGTTAGTTTCACAGCTGTTTAGCGATCCCGAAGGGTCCCCCGTGTTTTTCGATCCTATGGCTGCTCGAAATACCGACGTATTTGTCTGTGACGCGGCCGATGGGGGTGATCTCACGATCGAGGAAGTGGCAGACGATGCAACCACTCGACCAGATGGAACAGCGAATGGACCAGGTTCGGATATCACGTATACCGGCGGTAGCTCAACTGACAATTGCTCGGTTTCTAATCCATTGAGAGCGACAGGAGACGCTCCTCTGGGTGGTGCAGAGGGAACTGGTGGAAATCGAGTCGTGACAACGAAGCGCACTGGACCCGTCTTAACCATTACTGCTGATAGTCTTGTCGCCATACCCACAGGAGAGACTGAAGCCGTTGCGAGACCTCGCGGCACGTATGCGGCGACCGTATTCATTCGTGCTTGGTCACACACGGTTGCGGAAAATCCAGCACTCTCTCCAGTCGAATTTGCTCAAGTGAATATCCGCGTAAAAATTGGTGCAAACAATGTGCCACAATTTGCCGGTGGCGCTACTGGATACCAAGTTGAGATGAACGAGGGAGACAGCAATTCAGGTCCGATGACGGCTTGGCTCGCGGGCGATTTGGACGAAGGTGGCGACACCAACGACATGTTGGATTACAGCCTGGTCGGAGAGAACGACAAGGGTGAGGTTAGCAGGGCTGGCGGTACGGTAACGCTCGAAGAAATCCCTGATGATGACACCACGGCTGACGTAAACGAGCATGCGCTACAACTGAATGGAAAAGGTCTGGACTACGAAGAGGCAACGTCATTTACTGTTACCATAAATGTTACGGACAATTGGTCAGCTCCAGTGTCTGTTCCGGTCACTGTGACATTGAAGAACGTCAACGAGCTCGCCAAAAATAAGGACACGATCAAGGATCAAAGACTTATCCAAGGCGGGACTAGAACATTCAATCTAGACAACTATTTCACAGATGATGACGGCGATGACATTACTTATTCCGCGCACACGAACATTTACACAAATGTGGTTGCTGTTGACGGTAGTGATCTAACCATCACGGGTGCTAATACGTCGGCGGAAAACAAAACGAGCGAGGTTACGGTCACAGTCGTGGCAACCGATGGTAAACTCACGGTGAGTGACGACTTCAAGGTAACGACACGTTTCGAGAATGAGTTGCCGACGATCGACCTCGTTGGGGACGGAACGATTGCGATCGGCGCGTCGGTCAATGAAAACGGCGACGTAGGTGAGAAAGTCGTAGACATCGATTTTTCGGATGACGATCCTAAAGCGACGGCGATTCTGACTGGTTCAGACAGCTTTGCCGCAACTGTTAACGACGCAAATAACAAAGTGACAATTTCCGTTGCCAAGTCTCTCAATTTCGAGGCGTCCGACAGGCACGTACTAAAACTGGTGCTGCAGGATGCTTGGGATGAAACCAAGATGTCGAAGCCGCTTGAAATTCAAGTCAGCGTCGTTGACCAAAATGATGCACCGACCCTTGCTGAGGCATATCAAGAGCTTGAGGAAGGCGAAAAAGTTATCGACGACCAAAACATCGTCGTTAATGGTTCAAAGTCGTTTTACACTGGGATGTACTTCGTCGACGAAGATGGTGATCGTTTGCTCATTAATGCCGCGTCGAGCGATAAGACGAAGGTGACGGCTACTGAAAAAGGTTTGGACGGTGTCACAATCATGGGCGTTGCTCTAACCGAGGAAGATGCTCCTGTCGTCATTACGTTGACTGCCACAGACCCAGACGGTGCTTCGGAAACTCTCACGTTTAATGTAAACGTTGGTGAAAACGGCCCACCTGAAGCTGACTCTGCTGCCTTCATGGCCGCACTACCAGAGGACAACACCATTAATGTTGGTGCGACGGCTGATATCGATCTAGACGGATTGTTCAGCGATCCGGATGAAGGTGACATGGTCACTTCAGTAACGGCAGCGACATCTGACGAAGACGTACTTCTAGTCGTTTCAACGAACAATGGTGACAGCGTCACATTGGTCGGTCGTGCTTCTGGTATGGCAACGTTGACCATTACGGCGACGGATGGTGGCGGAAACTCCACGTCCGAAATGGCTGAAATTACGGTCAACGCAGCGCCAGAAGAGGCTATGCCGCTTGATCCGCAAACCCTGGATCGCGTCACGCCTCACGTGGTTAGCGTCGCAGACGTCTTCACAGACTCCGATGATGGCGACGAAAGCCTAGTGATCACAGCCGAAGCCGTAGGCGACGGTATGGATCGCGTGACGTTAGACGTCATGGGCTTCGATCTGACCATTACGGGTGTCATGGGTATTGAGCCTGGTGACGTTGAGATTGAGCTGACGGCGACTGACCCGCACGGCGCTTCTGTTAAGTCGAGCTTCATAGCAACGACCATTAATATCGCACCGACGGTAGCGATGAGCGTCGAAGCACAAGAGCTTGACCGCATTGATCCGCTGTCTGTAGATGTCAACGAAGTGTTCGCTGACGTTGACGGTGAGATCAGCGCGATTACGGCGTCCGTACCAGAAGACGCAGTCATCGAAGTTGGCGAGATCGACCTCGAAGATGGCATGTTGATGATTACCGGACTGGCGGTTGGCGAAGCGACGGTAACGCTTGAAGCAACCGACAACAATGGCGGTATGGTCTCTGACACCTTCATGGTCACCGTGAACAACGTTGACCCGGTTGTTGCCAATGCGATCATGGATCAAACCACGACGCGCATCATGGACCTGACGCTCGACATCAGCGATACGTTCAGCGATCCTGATACCGACTCACCATTGACGTTTGCCGTTATGGCGGCTGACGACATGATCGCTAAGGCGACTGTCGAAGACGCTATGGTGACGCTCGAAGGTCTATACGTCGGTTCCACGACGATTACGGTCACCGCAACAGACGTCGACGGCGGCATGGTCTCCCATGACTTCATGGTTGAGATCGAGAACGTCAAGCCGACGGTTGCAATGAGCATCGACGATATGTCGTTCGACCGAATCGCACCGTTAGGTATCGATTTGAGCGACACGTTTGCTGACGCTGACGGGATGATCACCACGCTGACCGCGATGGTTGGTGATGACATGGTCGTTTCGGCGATGATCGAAGAAGCGACGCTGACCTTGACTGCTTTGGCAGTAGGTAGCACGACGATCACGCTGACGGCGGTGGACGACAACGGCGGCGAAATCATGACGGACTTCGATGTGACGGTAGTCAACATCGTGCCTGTCGTTGCGAACGCAGTTGCCGATCAAACCACCACGCGTGTGGACGACCTGACGCTTGACATCAGCGAAACCTTTAACGACCCCGACCAAGACAACAGCATGTTGTCCATCTCGGTGGCAGTTGAAGACGCTATGACCGTTGAAGCTTCGCTTGAAGGTCATATGCTCATGATCTCTGGTCTCGAAGTCGGTTCCACGAACGTCACGCTCACGGCGGTTGACGCCGATGGCGGCATGGTGTCTGACACCTTTATGACGACGATCGAAAACATCGCTCCGGTCGTAGCAAACTCTATTGCTGACCAAGAGATGGATCGACGTGCACCGCTGGTGCTTGACCTATCTAACGTATTCATGGACGCTGACAACGGCGCACCCACGATTACGGTCATGATCGGTTCAGGCATGGTACTGAGCGCAGACGACATTACCGACATGATGCTGTCACTGAATGCGCTAGCAGTTGGTGAAACGGTCGTTACCTTAACGGCAACGGACGTCAACGGTGCATCTGTCATGGATGAGTTCAACGTTACGGTTGTCAACATTGAGCCTGTAGTTGCGAACGCAATTGCTGATCAAACCACCACGCGTGTGGACGATCTCTCAATCGATGTTGGCATGACGTTTGACGATCCTGACCAAGACAACAGCATGATGACGCTTGCAGTGTCTGTCGCTGACGGTACGTTCGTAAACGCATCGCTCTCTGACTCGATGCTCATGATCTCTGGTCTTGACGTCGGTTCCACCATGGTCACTTTGACGGCCACGGATGCGGACGGCGGCATGGTTGAAACCACGTTCACGACGACAGTCGAAAACATCGCACCAGTTGTAGCTAACTCCATCAGCCCGATTAGTCTCGAAGTTGGTGGTCAGCCTGCATCACAAGCGATTGCTGGTCTGTTTAGTGACGACGGTGATCCGTTGACCTACACGATCGCGTCTGCTAACAGCGGAATTGCAAGTGCATCGATCAGCGGTATGACCGCGATGATCGGCGCCGTATCACGTGGTGCGACGAACTTCACGATTACCGCAATGGACCCGCACGGTGGCGAAGCTTCCGTAACTGGTTCCGTAACGGTTGGTGACGGCGAACTCAAAGCAGTGGCTGCCAAGTCTCTCGCAGGCTTTGGACGTGCGTTGCTCGCAAGTGTCTCTTCAAGCGTTGGTTCGCGTGTCATGACGGACGCACGTTCGTCTGACCTCACGCTCGACGCATGGACACCGGTCGAGAATCAAGGCACGATGGCCATGAACATGACGGCTGAAGAACGAAGCGATGCGGCTTGGAACGTTGTTAACGCAACGAATACCGCCGCAACCACGACGCCAACGACCGACGCTTTTGGCGGTCAAATGAGCGGCTTGGACGCGCTCCGTTCAACGATCGGACAGAACTTCGCACTTAATCTAGGTTCAAGCGAGAACCCGTCTAACTGGTCCGTCTGGGGCGACATTGATCGTCAGTCCTATGAAGGCGAAGGCTATGACGGTATGGCCTCTAGCGTCTATCTCGGCGCCGATGTCACGGTCGCAGAATGCTGGATGTTCGGTGTTGCAATCTCTAGCAGCTCAGGTGAGTCTGACTACTCCTGGGGTACGGCTACGCAAACGATGGATCTCAGCCTGACGACAGTGCTGCCATACGTGAGCTACCAGCCGACCAACGGCTCCTCGATTTGGGGTGTTGCAGGATTCGGTTCTGGCGAACTTGATACGACGGTTGTTGGTGCCTCAAACGACGTTAGTGACTTGAGCTCAACCATCACGATGGTTGGTGGTAGCCAAGAACTGACGAAGGTGGGTCGCATGTCCCTCGCATTGCGAGGTGATGCAGCCACGGCATCGCTTGAAACCGAAGACGGTAACGGCGCAGCTGACGGTCTCGCTGCGGATGTCAATCGCATCCGTGTGGGTCTCGAAGGCTCATTCCGAACCGAAACCGGACAAGGTGGGATGCTTGAGCCCTTCGGCCAAGTCAACCTACGCTCCGATGGAGGCGACGGTGATACCGGAACAGGTGTCGAGATTGCAGGTGGTGTGCGCATGACGAGCAGCACGTTCTCCCTTGAAGTTCAAGGTCGAACGCTTGCCATGCACGGCGCGGACGAGTACAGCGAATCAGGCTTTAGCTTGATGGCGAAGCTCAACCCGTCGGCATCCGCAACAGGCGTTTCTGTAACGATCGCACCGCGCTGGGGCGCTGACGCAATGGGTAACGGAATGCTGTGGCAAGATGACATGAACATCGGCTCAGCAAACACCTATGGCGTGTTGACAGGCTTCGGCAATACCGGTTCGAACAAATCGATCGACACTCAAATTGGCTACGGCATGCTAGTAGCAAATGAACAGTTCCTGTTCACGCCGTTCGTCGATTTCGGTGTCAGCGATGGCGATCGTCGAGAGATGTTGTTTGGCGCGAGCCTACGACAACTGGTACAAGGCAGTACCATCCTCGACATCAACCTAGCACTTGGACGTGTAGAAGAGCGCACCGGTGCTAGCAGCGGCAAGATCGGCTTGAACGCAAACCTGCGCTTCTAGGTCGTTTACGCCACGCGGCGGTCCTGATTAGACCGCCGCAAATCTCTTCTCCAGCCCCGGCACGCCTATGCGTGTCGGGGTTTTTTATTTAAAATCAAATATGCACTAATTAGAAATTTAGATATGTCAACGAAAGAACACCAAGTCGAGATTCCTTCAGTAGCCTTCACATTCGACGTGCCGGAACCGACGATTACGATCAAACCTAGAAAGAACTTGAAGAGAAGACTCAAAAAATTCTTGCGAGTTCTGCGAATAGTAGATCTCGCTATGCGAATCGAAGCAAAGGTACGCCCCTGGTACGGGGAGATCAGCGATTTTCTTAGTTCTCTTAATTTCCGAAACTATCATGTCAGGGAAAAGACCAACTGACCGCTACTTAATAGCGTGCTTTCAGATCGAGATGTCAGTCGTGTGAAAAGGGATTGACGAGACGCACAAACGTTGGCGCGCTTGAAAGCCAAAAGCTGCATCAAAGGGTCGCTAAATCACAAGGTAGCGACGATTGTTCAGTGGAGCTATGATTTGGATGACGCCTATTCGTCTACGATCATCCAATCGACGGTTGAGGGGTATTGGATACGAGCTTTGAAATGAAAGTTCATTGGTTCCTTGAAGCGAGATTCGTCATACGTAATCTCCAAGAATTCGCGAAATCAGCAGAGTTTTGCTCTAGCAGTCAATCACGGCTAATAAGGAAGTATCCATCTAAGTGGATTGGTGTCTATCGAGAAAATGTTGAAGCGAGTGCTGACGGACTAGATGAACTAATTGATGAATTGAAGGAGAAGAGGATCCCTCTCAGTGATACGGTTATTCGATTTGTAAGTGAAGAACAGCGAACTCTGATTCTATAGCGTGTTGGCGACATCTACTGAAGACTATTTCGATCCGATGTAGCAACTACGATTGCTATTCAAACCACTAAATTACTCTGATAAAAGGCAAATTTCCCCTAAAATAAAGATCAGCGAATGAGGTTGCTTCGGGACGCGAATCATGCTAACCGCAGCGAGGCGGATTTTTCTGCGATCGACTGGCAACAAACAACTTCGCAACCTCGTGTCCATGCCTTTGTTAGCTCTCATAGCTTTCCTTGGGCATTCAATCAACGCACAATCGCCTGACCACGCGTTAACTCAATCCACGTTGACGCTCGAGTGGAGTGAATCTCCCGAGCAGCTAGCCGCAAACCTTCAGCAACTCAACAGGGAATTCAAGGCGGCAAAAGGTTCCCGTGGCGCACGGTTCGCGAATTACTCGATTCGCGACGCCACGAGATCACTCTTTGAGTTTTACGACCAGGAAGGTCTATATATCACGAATCAGGAGCGGCGTGACTATTCGCACCAGCTAGAGATTCGGCTAAAACCTGGTATGACGGTCGACTTCGAAGCGTTGCCGCAGTCCAACAAGCAGATCACGCTCGTCGTGGACGCAGTCGCCAAGACCGTCACAGAGATTCGTCGGCTTGTCCACGCGTCAGAGGTCGATGGCGCGCTTGCAGCGCGAGGAAGGCTCAATACGCCCTCGTCGTTGACGGTATCGATCACCGTGACCGATGTAGAGGAACGTCCTGTCGTAACGACGCCGTACCTTCCTTCATCCAACCACCAGCGCGGCTTTCTACTCCGACTCAACGCGCAAGATGGCGCATATCGATTACCCGCTGAACGTGTGTTCCGTGACCCGGAGGGTCGCCCGCTGTTCTTCAAAGAGCATACGGAAGATGTCGAGGTAAGGGAATTCGTAGGCTACTCGCCGAATTTCGGTGAGCGAACAGTCAATATCGGCAGTACTGAAAACGACACGAATTACATCGTAGGTAATTCGCCGATAACCGACGGTAGTGTTGTCCGAGTAAGAATTGAAGGTACGACGATTGTCATTACGCCGGTTGCTGGCGTGGTTGACAGAATTAGAAAGGCGGAGATTTGGGTGCGCGGTTGGGATCATCGAGGTCCAACTGCGGTTTTACCCCGCCTGGACCCAGCAACGGCGGAATCATTAGCCAAGATTACCGTGCTTGTTCAAACAGGCAACAACCGATTACCCCAATGGTCTGGCAACGCGACGGGCTTTTCCATCTCCGTTAGGGAGGGATTTACTGGACCTCTTGTACCGCAATTCGGTTCCTGGGACGCAACGGACCCCGATAACGACCAAATTACGTACGCATTGTTTGATACGACAACGCGCGATGCGTGTGCGTCGCCTGCAGGACAGCCGGGAATAAGTTTCGCAGGGGCTTGTATTCGCTTGCAATCGACGGTAAACGTCGTCCTTCAGCTCGACGGGGATTTGGATTACGAGTTAGTTCGTAGCAATCCCGTCGGTCAATTCACACTGCTTGCGATCGATTCAAAAGGAGCGGTCGCGGAAGCGACGATCCGAATCCAAGTATTGAATGTCGATGAACCAATTACGGGTGGCTTCAAAACCAGCGCACTCAGCATTCATCTACCGACCACGGCGGTAAAACGCTTCGATCTAAGCACGCTCTTCTTCGATCCGGAAGATCAGGACACGCTTACGTTTCGTGCGACCTCCGGCTCGTCAGCGGTTGTTTCCGTCAATGAGCGACCAGATCCCATCCTTGAGATTACTGCGCTCAGACTCGGTCGAACCACCATTCATGCGTGGGCAACGAGTACGACAGGTGAAACTCGACACTCGTCAATGACTGTCATAGTGAAGGACACCAATGAACCGCCGGAATTTCCTGGCGGCGTCAGCGGCTTTCAAATGTTCGTTGCTGAGACCGCACCGATCGGTACAAAACTCACCACGACGATTTCAGCAACGGATCCAGACTTCGGCGACGTGCTGACCTTCAGTCTGGAGGATAACGATCATTTCAGACTTTCGTCCGAAGGTCTACCGGCCAATCAAATCCAACTTGCCACCAAGGCACAGTTGGATTTCGAAACCCAAGCCAATTACGCCCTCACGCTGACGGTCAGCGATGACGTCACGAGCGACGACGTCGAGATACGTATCGGTTTGTTGGACATCGACGAAGCCGTCCGAGCCACACCCGCGCAGATTGCCCCAATCCATCTGAGCGTGAACGGTACGCATACCTTTGATGCGAAAGTGCACTTTGTCGATGAAGACGGTCATACGCCACATCTCCGCGTCGGCTCATTCGACTCAACGATTGCAGAAATCTTTGTGCGTAACACCGGCGAAGTTCAGATTTTCGCGAAAAGTAACGGCACAACCGAAGTTACGTTGACAGCGACGGACACGTCCGGCGGCGTCGCAGCGAAGCGTTTCACGGTTACCGTAGAAGAAAGCGAACCGCCGATGGTGAGTCGTCCGGTACCCGATCAGTCCATCCAAACAGGGTTGGTAGAAATCTCCCTGGTAGGGCTTTTTACGGACCCGGATAGCGACGTATCAATTGCGGAAGTCTCTTCAAGCGATGAAGACGTGGTTTGGGCGATCCTACCGCGTAGCGAGCCGGACACGCTCGTGCTCTATGCCTGGAAGGTAGGAACCGCAGATATCACGGTTATAGCGCGTGATCCTGCTGGGAACGAGGCGTCGCATACCTTCACCGTGACCGTGACAGATGAAGAACCACCGGTCACGGAGGCACTAATCCCCGATCAAACACTTACTGTGGGTCAGCGCCATGGCTCGCTGAGCTTGCTGGAGGCGTTCTCGACGGCTGAGCAGCAGCCGACGTCATTCGAGATGAGCTCGAGCGCGCCGTCGACGGTTGCGGCCGATATTGCCAACTCGGACGTGATTGCATGGTGGCATGCGTTGACTTGCACCCAGAAAGTCGCTGCGGTCGGAGACACCGGCGGGGCGGACGCATCAAACCCCTATTGTCAGGACTTCGTGTCATTAAGTGTTCAACATAAGGTGATTGTCCGTGCAGTAGCGGGTCATCACGCATTGCTGCAGGGTATCGCGTTGGGCAGTGCGGAAATTACGGTAACGGCCACGTACGGGTCAGGTGCGATCACAACCACATCCTTTACCGCGACCGTCGAAGCGATGGTTGCCAGTGTCGCTTCCTCCGTGCCTCAACACGTCGCATACTTAGGTGAACCACTTACTGTCAATGTTCAGAACCTGTTAGGCGTAGGTACACCTGTAAACGTACTGAAGGTTGCAGCGCGCGAGAGCGACATTGCAAGCGTTCGTCTAAGCGTAGATCAGCGATCCGTCGAGATTAACGGCATCGAAATCGGCTCTACGTCGGTTGCGCTATTGGGTATCGATGCAACAGGTCAGGCTCACGCGATCCAATTTAGCGTTCGAGTCGCGAATCGGGCACCACAAGTCTCGGCATCATCGCTCGTTATGTTGCTCGAGGTTGGTGAAGAACCCTATATTCAGGACCTCCACGCGGTGTTCAGCGACACTCACGCATTGCGTTTTGAGCTGATGGATGGCCAAGCGACGGATTTCATTGATGCGAGCATTCAGGACTCGGATCTGGTGGTGTCGCCACGACGTAAAGGGTCGACACATCTAGCAGTACGCGCGACTGACACGTTTGGCGCATCGGCCACCGCCGTGTTCGAGATTACAGTGAGCGAAGACCTTCTCAACGAAGCGGCTTCTGAAGCACTGGCTGGGTATAGTCGAGCGATACTGAGCAGTGTCAGCTCGGTGATTGGGTCGCGCGTTAGTGCGCCACTTCGAGTGCCTGACCTGCAACATAGCCAAGCGGGGCTCGAAAGACACTTGTTTGACGAGAGATCGTCTCGTGGTCTAGATCAAGTAGTACCTGACCTTGGTTCTACACAGGATCCGATTGATGACCAATCGACCGTACATAGTGGATCGGCATTAGATAGTCGTTCAATGCCGCACATCTCGCATACATTCGCTAAAGCGGACGATACGAGTTATTGGACACTTTGGTCCGATTCGGATTCGCAGTCTTATCACGGCGACAGCCATCGCGGACAAACGCGGTCGCACTACGTGGGTACAGATGTTGTTGTGAATAACCGAATCCAAGCTGGCCTCGCGGGATCGCAAACAAAAGGCACAGGTGACTACAGATATGGCAATGCCCAACGATGGTTCGATATCGAACAATCCTTCTTGTCGCCTTACATGCGCTATCAAGTTCGCGACGATATATCCATATGGACGATCGCATCCATGGGTCGCGGAAGAATGGCGCTAGCCATGAATAGAGACGAAAAACCAACTCCGACGCACGAACTAAGCACCTCTGCGGTTATTTTCGGCGCAGCGAGCGAACTCACTCAATTGGATCGGTTAGATCTCGCTTGGTCAGGCGATATCGCCCATTTGTTGACGAACGCAGATGCGTTGGATCAGGATGGGACCACACTATTCGCACGCGAACAGCGCGTTCGAAGCGGACTGTCTGCGTCCTACAACGTGCCGATATCCTCAAGGATCGTCCTTGAACCGTTCCTAACGGTAAATCTACGTTATGACAAAGGAAACGACCAGGAAGGCGGTGGGCTTGAGAGCATAGGCGGTGCCCGTATGACAGCCGGCGGGTTCGATGTTGAGATTCGTGGTCGTCGCTTCGAACTTAGCGATAAACAAGCTTATCGAGAGCAAGGATTCGCGATTTCGACCACGTACAACTCGTCTCGAACTCCTCTCGGCTGGTCCTTCTCGCTTACTCCAACTTGGGGAGACGTCCAAACATCATTCAATCCGTTTTCGTCACACCAAAACTCCGCATCGCGCTTTAACCCTTGGGTCGAGTCCAATGCGCGTGCAAACATGTTGGGTGTTGAAGGATCGTTGAGTTACGGCATCGTGACAGATCGAGACCGATTCATCTTGACGCCGTATTTGGAGACACGCGCCAATAGCGTGAATGAACATCGATTGGGAGTGCGTCTGCAAGGACTAACCCGATCCACACGGGCGTTAGAGTTTGATTTAATGATGAAGCGCGTGGGTCAGGTAGTCGACGATGCCGATGTCGGCGTTGTCTTTGCGGCGACATTGCGACTATAAGAGGCGCGACAGATTTAGATTAAGATAAACGAATTTAGTCTACGTATTTGTAGACTAATAATATTTTTACTAAAATACTGAGCTTTAAGAGCGCATGATGCATATATGAGGCTAGTAACGGGTTCGGCAGTCACGGGAGAGGACTTTTTCGGACGTGAAATAGAGTTAGACCATCTCTTGCAGAAGGTAATCAACGGAGACCACATCCTATTAACCGGGCAACGACGCATGGGGAAGACCAGCCTTGCTCGCGAGCTTGGACGTCAATTGGAGGAGCGAGACTGGGTATCGATTTATGTTGACGTTGAAGGCGCGTCATCGATAAAGGACTTGATCAGGAAGATCGGACATGCCATTTTCCAAATTGAACCGAAAGCTAAGCAAGTACTACGAAGTATTGGAAAGACGATTCAGCGAATTGAGAAAGTCGAAGCTTTCGACTTCAGTCTGCAACTCGGTGAATTGCTGGACAGTGGAAGCTGGCGTGAATTGGGTTCACAACTATTTGAAATTTGCAGAAAACACGACAAGAATGTGTTTCTCGTGATCGACGAATTGCCGATCCTTCTTTCGAGATTCGAAAAGCAAAATGACAGTTCAGAAGAAATCGAAATGTTGCTCAGTTGGTTCCGTGCGGAGCTTCAAATGGTGCAGGATACAGAGCTGGTCGTATTGTTTTCGGGAAGTATCGGTCTAGTTCCGCTGGTAACTCGACTTGGGATTTCGGACCGAATCAACCACTTGTACCAGTTCCGTCTTGGCCCGTGGAATGAAAAGACATGTATTCAGTGTCTGAAATGTTTGAGCGAGAGCTACGAATTACCTTTGGATGAAAACGTCCTCCAGGCAATGGTGGACCGATTGGGCATAGGTATACCGTCTCATATACAACTGTTTTTCGACAGGATTCGTATCCATATGCTCATGAACGACTTAATTCGCGTCACAGAATCCGATATCGATCTCGTGTACTCTAAGGATTTACTGGGACCACCAAGTTCGAAGGATCTATATCACTTCGAATCTCGTTTAAGTGACGCATTGAACGACCAAACATACGAAATCGCGATGAAGATTCTTACCGAAGCGGCAGTAAGAGACGTATTTTCAGATCGGTCGAAGCGTGCACTGATTTCGATGTATGAGAAAGTAACGGAATCAAGTGTCGAGAAAGTCGCGTGGGCACTGGATACGCTTGAGCAGGATGAGTACCTCGAACGGGATGGGTCCGGATACGTTTTCAAGTCGAAGTTGCTTAAGGACTGGTGGACGGTTCGATTTGAGCATTCATACAAACCATTGAACGATTCCCACGGTTAAGTGGAGGCACTAGATCATTGGCTACCTCGCACGGGCAACTATTTAGAACATTCAATCCTGGACTAGCGCAGTCCGACGTCGAAATTGTTGATCAATTTGTCGTTCGACACAAAGAGCTACGCATAGTAGTCGATACGATAAAGGAGAACATGGCGAGCGATATATGCCAGCACATATTGATTATCGGCCAGCGTGGCTCAGGAAAAACGATGTTACTTGCGCGGGCTGCTGCGGAGCTACGCAAGGATTCAGAATTTGAAGGTGTGATTCCGGTTCGGTTTTCTGAAGAAAGTGACGAAGTCGTCCACGCTGCGAGCTTTTGGCTAGAAGTGCTCTACCAAGTGGCTCAAGAGATCGGGACAAGTGATCCCAAGTTGGCGAAGGACACACATGCGACCATAGCGGATTTGTCGGACCGATGGAGAGATTCCACAGCGGAAGAACAGGCTCAATCAGCCGCTTTGAGATTGGTACAGCGTCTCAGTGCGAAGGTAGTTCTCATGGTAGAGAATCTCCAGTCGCTCTTTGAAAATACGGATGAGAGCTTTGGATGGAAATTACGCGAGGCGCTCCAGTCGTCCTCGAACCTGACGCTCGTCGGAACCGCGACTCTGCGGTTTAAGGGTATAGACCGGCTTGATATGCCGTTCTTCGAATTCTTTCGTGTGGTGAATCTTGCTCCGCTCAATCTGGATTCCTGTAAAGAACTTTGGAATAAGCTCACACTAAATCGCTTCCCTTCAAGACAAATCCGACCATTAGAAATACTGACGGGTGGCAACCCAAGGTTATTGGTCGTTGCTTCAAATCTCGCACTCCATGACTCATTGAAACAGCTGATGGATGAACTGATTCGACTAATCGATCTCCATACAGAGTACTTTAGGAGTCGACTTGAGGAAATCCCCACCAAAGAACGGATCGTCTTCCTTTCAATGTTGGATCTCTGGCAGGATTCGACATTGAAGGAAATCGCTACACGTGCTCGGATGAGTAGGCAAAGTGCTTCTGGTTTGCTGAATCGGCTGACGACTCGAGGGGCAGTTGTGAAGCTAGGATCAGGAAGAAAGCACGTCTACTCCGTAAACGAGAGACTGTTTTGCTTTTACTACAAGCTTCGGTATAAAAATGACGGCGTTGCCGTAGTTGAACAATTGGTGAACTTCATGGTGTCGTTCTACAGTGGTGCGGAGTTGAAGCAACTACGTAAGGCGATAAGTGAAGAAGCTAGGGGCACCCCGTTCATTTTCGATGGACTGTTAAAGGCTAAAGAAAATTTTAGATTTGACACTAACAATGATCTATATGAGTGGAGTAGGGGTTTCGACAGAGATGCACTTAACTCGATAGCTAATCTCTTGTGGGTGAACGAGATTCTTGAAAGTAGCACGGGTGGGGCTCGAGAAACGTCAGATGACGAAGAAAGCGCGGCTAAAACGGTTCGTGAAGATCGGAATCAGATAAATCAAGAAGAACCTGCGTCTTCGCAAATCGTGATATCCATCATGCAGCGAGTTGCGGAATTAACCAAACAAGGCGAATATGAGAAAGCACTTAACGAACTTAGTGAAATCTTTAGAGATCTTACTATTGGATCGAGCGGAACTGATGATGATGTGCTTCATGCGGTTGTGGTGTATCAGATGGGGCAATTCAGTTCGATCTTAGGCCGAGCACGTGACTCTGCCTATTCCTTTGACTATTTTGTTGATCGTTTCAAGGAATCACAAAGACCAGTAATAAGGAGGTTCTATCTTGATACACTGAAATCTCAAGCTTGGGCATTGGCGTCGGACAACCGGCTGAATGAAGCGATTGAGAAACTTGACTCAGCGCTATCATACCTTAATAACCTAGAGCAACATGGGACACTTGATCAGGGCAAGTTATTGTCGCACGAAGACATTTTTCAGATCGAGGTGCAACGAGGCATCATCTTACGAGAAAACGACCAGCCGAAGGAGTCTCTGCAGGTCTTTCTGGGAGTACTCGACAACGATCGGGTGAAATCTATTCCACAGTATCGAACTGTTAGAGAAAGTGCACAAATCGAACTTGGGATCGTATTCAGAATTTCTGGTCAGAGCGAGCGCTCGATACTTGCATTTGAAGACGTCATCAATTCCGTTGCTTCGAATGAGCCTTCGCCGTGGAGCCGGAACTCAATTCGTGCATTTAGGGAGATGGCTAAAACTCAACTAAGTGATGATCCGTCAAAGGCGCTCAAGACGATTGATGCAGTGACTCAAAAGGTCGACGAAATCTGCGATGAGCCAACCCATGTTGAGTTCGCTCAATTATTGGAGCTAAAAGCGAAAATTGAAGCAGATCATGTGAACAAGGAAGCTGCGCTAGCAACTCGGCTTCAGATTTATGATCGGTTCCATAGATCAGAGAACGTTTTACTACGTTCGCTTGCTTGTGATTCGTTGTACTTTCTAGGTACATCAGCGTTCCGACACCAGCGGTGGGATGAATTGAACATTCTCAGTAAACGATTTAACAGACTCGCGGGCAGCTTACCAAATATCCCCCCTTTTATCCAAAATCGATTTGAAAGCCTATTTATTCGCACGTTGACCTTCGTGCGGTGGGATGACATCAAATATGCGAAAGCACTGTCGACATTTAGGGAAATAGTTGTTATAGTCGAACATGGAAATCCGCTAATGATGAGGATCACGATTGCTCTAACTCGGATATTGTTGAGTGCTGGTATAAAAGAAACCGAATTGATTCGGACTCTGACCGGAAAAAAGCGAGATGATACGGTTCTCTACCCATTAGTCGTAGCTCTGCGTATGCGGATCGGTGATGACATTCGGGAACCGCGAGAAATTCAGAAAGTCGCACAAGACGTGTATCGCGAGATATACGCGCAAACGGTACTTCAGTGAGCAATCCTTAATTCTCTCCTAACAATTCTGGGTCGCGTTTTCAGATCGTTGATTCAGACTCTCTACTTCAAACTTGAACTCTACGTCGGGGAAAGTCGGACGCGTAAGTCTCGCACTGCGTGGTGATGCGGCAGTCGCTTCGATCAAAACCGAGGACGGTATCGGCTCAGGTGACGGACTCGCAGCGGATATAGATCGCATTCACGTGGCTCTCGACGGCTCTTTTCGATCTGACACAGGTAACGACGGTATTTTTGAATCCGTCTGCTAAGTTGGCCTCCGTTCCTTCGATCGTGACGGTGATACCGAACTCGGCGTTGAGGACGCAGGTGATATTCAGTTGAACAACGGCATGTTCGCCCTCGAAGCTCGAGTTCGAGCGCTTGCCCGGTGGTCGACGTGCGCGTAAGCGCCGATCCCCTTTCGCACTCTCGGCAAAGAACGTTTCGTCCATCTCCACCACACCCCGCAACGGCGCTAGGTCGCGCGTCTCGGCGAGAAAGCGACGTCGCCACAGAAACGCCATTCGGTAATTGATGTCACACTGCTTCGCGGCTTCCAAAAGGATGGTCCGCCGGCGCAGGCAGTCCTTAAAACGCTCCCACTTGTCACGATGCCGCAGCTTCGCCAAGCCAGTATTCGTGAGGGCGCTGTACATCTTACCGCAACCATCCGCAAGGCGGCTAAAACGCATCAAACCGGATGTTCTGCCGTGCCGCCGCGCTCCCTTGGATCCACAATGAATGCACTGTCGGTCACGCTCACGGACCTGGTAGGGTACGGTGCCGCCTGGATCGGGTCGTTGAAGCGCCGTGATAACTTGCTGGCGCTGTGACCCGGTCTGAGTCTCTAAGAGGGGAAAATAGTGCCAACATAAAAATCGCTTCACGCGTGTCGTAAGTCATTGATAACTAACAAAGCTTAAACAGGTTTTTTAAAAAATTTCAAATACACAAGAGAAGGTATGGACTCGCCCTCGGTGAGGCATCGCAATGTGCCAATAATGATTTTTCTCGATTAACGAAATCATTAGGAGAACGAGTCCATGAATCATTGTAAAGTTATCGGCATCGATACGGCAAAGCACAGCTTCGCATTACACGGGGCTGACGCGAGCGGCGGCACCGTTTTTAATAAAACGCTAACCCGTGCGAAGGTGTTGCCCTTTCTTAGCACGCAAGCGCCGTGTACGGTCGCGTTGGAATGCTGTGGCGGCTCACACTACTGGGGTCACGCCATTCGCGCCCTCGGGCACGACGTCAAGCTGATTCCCGCCAATTACGTCAAGCCGTTCGTCAAGCGACAGAAGAACGACGCCAACGATGCAGTCGCGGTGGCCGAAGCTGCCAGCCGTGCCTCGATGCGCTTTGTAGCCGTCAAGACCCGCGAAACACAAGCGCGTGCGGCGCTGTATCGCACACGTGCGCTCTTCGTGCAGCAACGCACGCAGACAGCCAATGCGATTCGCAGTCATCTGTTGGAATTCGGCATCATCTGCGGACGCGGATTCGCCGCGTTAGGCAAGCTCCGTGACGCGCTCGAAGATGGCACGTTAAAGACCCTTGAGCCGTTGCCCGTCTCGGTTCCTGTCACGTTGGCTGTGCTGTTCGACCAGGTTGAGCGTCTGACCACCCAGATCGACGACTGCGAGGCTAAGATGCATGCGATCACGGCCACGGATCCGGACGCGAAACGGTATCAGACCGTCCCTGGCGTCGGTCCGATCACCGCCTTCGCGCTGCTGGCATTCGCCGATGACTTGACGCAGTTCAAGAACGGTCGCGAATTCGCGGCCTGGATCGGTCTGACCCCAAGGGAATTCAGCACGGGCGGGCAACAACGTCTGGGCGGTATCACTAAGATGGGACAACGGGATCTGCGGTATCTGGTCGTACAAGGTGGCATGGCACTGGTGCGACCACGGCGGCGGCATTTCAACGAACAGTCCCCCGCCATACAGGAAGCGCTCGTGACCAAACCTAAGAAAGTGCTCGCCGTTGCATGGGCGAACAAGAACGCTCGTGTGCTTTGGGCGTTAACTCACCATGGCACGACATACGATCATGCACGCCATGCATCATCGAAATTCATTCATCAGAACTAAAGGAAACCAACACATGACCACCTACCAACCTGACACGGCGAACGTACCCGGCTAACCCCGGTCACGCCTGCCATTCCCTTGAGAAGGACCATAAACTGAGTAAGGATCAGGATCGAACAGACGCAGTCGGCGAACCCAACTTTGGCTAAGCGCCTACAAGCACGTACAAGAGAAAGGGTCCGGCTGACGAATTCCTCCTTCAGGAGACCCTTTCGGGCTCGCGGTTACGTCGTCTGACAAAACCGCGTCAAGAAGCCGAATATAAGACTGTCCTCGATCAAGATTCAAGCATCAATAATGAAAATTCTCAAACGGAAAACCGGGCGAGTCCATATAAGCCTATACTTATCCGCTAAACAACGTACACCTTTTTTATCCTTACTAGTAACTCTAGAATTTTCTTTCGAAGCATAATTAATCAGATTCGTCCCGACTGGTCTTGACTCGTTTTTTATATCGATCTTTCATAGTCTTGGAAATGCCTTTAGCGAGATCTAAATTGCCATGTTCTGCAACGAACACAAGCGTACTGAGAAACAATGACCAAACTCGCTCGAAATTCATCGAATCCGTATAGTCGTCTTCATCCGGATAAGGGATATCATATTTTTCACAGAAGAACTTAATCCTTGACACACTTATTCTTTTAAACGCAATGTCAAGTGAATCGTCGGAAAGATAAGTTGCGAGATTTTCTAGATATTTGATATTCGACTTGAATCTAGCATTCTTCGTCACGGCTTCATATGGAATCGACCATATAAGGATACTTAGAACGATCGCCGCCCAAATCACCCAACCTTCGATGTTTATTTTTCCGACGACTTCCTCCAGTAATAAGCCTAGAGCAAGTAGAAAGAAAGGCATCGTTGCCCCGAGCTTTTTTGTCCATGTTTCGAACCAGTTCTTCATACGTAATTTGTCTTGGTATATTAGAATCTGATTATAGTACCATAGTAACGTGCGATTATTCGGTTCGGACTTGACTCAGAAAGACTTCGAGATTCACTGAATCGGTTGATCGGGTAGAAAAACTAAGAATTGGCTGTCTGTCTGTCGACACTCTATATCTATCGTTCGTCGTTCACATACAAATTAGGTTTAATAGATAGTTTATGAAGGAGTATATATCGCTTTCCGAGTGAAGTAATCAGGGCGGAGGTTAATGCTTGGAGTGAATTAAGTATTAACGTTAGATCTGTTTCCGTGGCTAATGACTCATACATTTTGCTTAATATTGAATGAGGTAAAGGAATTTGAGTATTATTAAGTAAATCTATTTGTGGCGAGAAATGAATGTAGGCGTTTCGCGGATATTTTTTAGAGTAACGACTAGTGATTGGTATTCGTTATAGTCCCGACGAAAGACCTAATTAGACTTAACAATCAGCGGTGAGCCGGTAGATCTCTCCTTTTGAAGATGAAAATCGACGCTTAGAGAAGATCAAATATGTGTGTGTACTTGAGGATGAGCTGCTTCCGATTCGCACCAAAACCACGCCGTTCGTCAAATTCACTGTAGACGAGGTAAAACCCCGTATTAGCGGTTCGAAGCCAGGAGAATCGGACATTGGTCGCGAAGATGTCTTCCGCCACGTTGTGTTGAACGAGCGCACTCAATCGTGCTTTCGCCGAAAACAGGTACGTGACACCTAACCGAGCCAGATCGGCCGTAAATGCTGAGTCTTTGGTAGGAAGGTCGATGTTATTGTGGGTATACGAAGCGTAGATATCCCACTTGTTCTCGACTCGGTACGCCAGGAAAAGACCCGTGTTGAATCGGTCGCCGTTGTAGAACCCGCCTTGCGTAAGGTTGAACGTCGCACGTAATGGTTTTGTGGCTGGTGAGGTGGTGTTGATCGAGAACTCGAGATTGTCGTAGTCGCCTGCGGGAATCGTGACACCGACGATGTCGAAGTCCTCTTTGACGCCTTCGGTTACGAGATTAATGACCGGCCAGAAGTCTGCGCCGTTTTCCCACAGCCACCAAGTCTCCAAATGCCCATATCCACTCTCCTGAAACCCATCGAAGTCCCAAAACGAATCAAAAAACAAGATCTGATTCCACTCTTTGAGACCGCCCTTTTCGGGAAATGACGTTGTGTGGTGAATGCCCGCGCTCATAGCACGGTAGCCGACGCGTGGCGTGAAACCGACTTCCGGGTTAAATCCGCTACCGACTTCGGCTAGACCGAAATTGAGATTCCATACCGACGATCGGTAGCTGGAACCCATTGAGAACGCATGGTCATCTTGGGTGATACCAGGCGTATTCGTTTTACCAACATATCCCTGGAAATCTGTATGCTCGCCGATGCCCCACTTACCATCGACGCCGAAGGTTTGGTTTTCGGTGTCGCCACCTTCGCGGTTCGCGAAAATAAACCCAAGCGACGAACGATTCGGCATCTCTCGATTGAATCGACCCACGAAAAAATCGTTCTGAGGCAGATATTCACCGCTTTCAGCGCGTACGAAGATCAATCCGACGTTGTTTGACGATCCGACTTTGCCCGTTACACGGGCACCGCCTGTCAATGGAAGCTTCAGCCCACCGGGTTCGATACCGATATTTCGGCTGTGAAAGAGCTGTACTCCTCCGAAACCGACATAAAACAGGCCGGCATTCTCTAGGAAGAACGGTCGCGTTTCTGGGAAAAACAGGTTGAACCGGCCGAGATTGATTTGCAGTTGATCCGATTCCACCTGGGCGAAGTCTGTGTTGTAGGTGGCGTCGAGTGTCAGGCTGCGAGTGATCGAGTATTTCAGGTCAAAGCCGATATCGTTCTCTCGATCAGTTGATGCAGGGTTAGACCCGCTTGACTTAACGACGCCACCGAGCACGTATGGAGTGAACTCTAGGTTTTGGCGATACCTTGGTACCGTAATTCCACTGATCTTTCCCGCCGATGACAGACGATAGGTACTGAACTGTATGGGTAGCGGTGCCCAATGAGACTGTTCGTTGATTTTGCGGCTGATTCGTGCGAAATTCACACCCCACGTTTGCAGTTCCTCCGAGCCGTATCGCAGAGAGGAGAACGGAATTTCAAACTCGGTACTCCATCCCTCGTCGATGTACTTCGAACGTACTTTCCAGGTGGTCGACCAATTCCAGTCGGCGTATTCGCTATCCAGTGTCGCGTCATACTCGACACCGATGGGATTCGTGCCGAACATAAAACCGGTTTGGCCATTGAGAAACGTATCGATCGCCATCGCGAAGGAGTCGGACTGAAACCCGTCGCTTGAAACGATGATGTCGTCCTGGCTCGGTTCATGGCATATGACGCCGACATGCACGAATTCGTCAGAAAAGGCGAAATAGACCTCTGTCTTGCGTGTCGCCGGAGCCCCATTGGTGGGTTGCCATTGGGTGAAGTCCGTAATAGGGGTGACCGATTGCCATGCTGGATCGTTTCTGACGTCTCCGTCTAGAATCGGTAGGGTCGTCAACTTTGTCGCGATGGCGCTCGGACGTGGCGTTTCTTGACCCCACGTAACGCCCGCGATCAACGCTGCTATTGCGATTGCACTCTTTGCCGATAGAGATCTAGCGTGTGTTTTAAGCGGATTGAGCTGATGGTAGAGGTTTAGAGCGCAGAGAATGCGCCGTGAACTGAACGCTCGCCAAGAATGGCGACGTTTGGGTTTAGCGTTTAGATAGGGTGTAGTTTTGCCAGCGAGAGTAGCTAACATGGAGGGTGTTTCCTTCTGCGTAGGAAGAGCGATGATTCATTCGATTGAGCTTGAATCTCATTGAAAAGACCCTCCCACAGAAGAAAAAGGCACCAATTGACATGAGTCAGGTGGTGCGAAGAGCGCGAATTCTACGAACAACCTGCGCCTATTCGCAACCGATCGTTTTGTTGTTTCTCGGCAATCCCTGATTTTGCGGGCTCGTCACACTCATTGTTGCGAATGCGTTTCGAAACAGGTTTTTTAGTTTTGCGATTGAAGCCAACGTGTGCTCGGCCCGATGTTGCGTAAACCGAGCACTCCGTCTTATTAGTCGAACTGCAACCGTTTTTTCTTTCCATAAATTACCTTGACGAAGCGAACGCAAAGGTATGATCGTTATGGATGAACGTAGTTCTCAGCCGAAAAGGCTTCGATAGCGCCGCAGGTGGTGCACCGTCGCCCATCATTGACGGCAAACCAACGAGCATTCCAATCCCTGCACTCGATCGGTCTGATACGACGTACGACGATCTCGGTTTAGGCAAGCTTGTTCAGCAATTGACCCGTGGCAAGCTCACGGGAGCATCACTTTGCCACTGCGATCCCATGTTTGAGAAAGGTCGTTGCGCCTTTGGGCAGACAGGAGCGTCTCAGACCCACCTCGCGAACAACGGAGTAGGGATAGGGGACGTCTTTCTGTTTTATGGCCTGTTCTCCGACGTGGATGGCGGCGATCGACATCATCGCATCTTCGGTTACTTGAAAATCGAGGAGATCTTGAAACCTGGTTCAAAACCGACGAAAGCACGCCAGCCTAAGGGCTTTCCCGTTCGGCATCCTCACACGATTGGTGTATGGAACGACAACAATTCGATCTACGTCGGTCCTGGTAAAGTCGCTTCGCAAGATCGGCCAAACCTGCGTCTTTCCATTCCGGGCGGTCCGGTGAGTCACTGGCGGATTCCGACTTGGTTGCGCGACACTGGCTTGAGCTATCACCACAACCCTAAGCGATGGCTTTCAAACGGAGTACTTCACACGACTTCGCCGGGTCAGGAGTTCGTAGCGGACATCTCCGGTAATGCGGCAGCTGCGAAATGGCTTGAACGTGTGATTGGATTGATCGGTAAATAGATATGCAAATAGGTCTATCCTCTTAATGAGGCAATTAGTCGAATGAAACCTCAAAAACAAGATACTGAGGAGTGGTCGGAAGTCGGTACGTTGCTTGGTGACCTTTACCGCATCGTGAATCGCTTAGAGGAATTGTTCCCGGGACGGAAATTCACCCCTGATGGCCATTTGGTTGGCAGTATCGGGGAAGCGCTGGCCGCTTACATGTTTGGTCTTGAGCTGCTACCTGCGTCTGCGCCGGGCATGACACAATCACAGTAGATGGCAAAACCAAGGTTCAGATCAAGCTAACACAAAGCCAGTCCATTGCTCTCAGGTCAGAACAGGAACAATTGTTTGTCCTACGACTAGCGGACCGCTTATTTTCTTTTCTTCGGTTTTGATCGATGATGATGTTTGACAGGAACTGTGCCTGGACGACTGCGCTTGTGTTTCTTAACGGAAACTGGCTTTCGACTTTTGCTCATCGGACTAATCCTTCGGAGTGAAAGTTAAAAGCCCTACATCACCTATTGATGCAGGGCCATATCAAGTATGAATTTTAGGAAGATTCAGGGGGACTTGTTAGTGGGACGTCGATTGTGCGTGGGTTCGTCGAAAATTTGATAAGCGTTCGGATAAGTGCTGTCGAATTTCGGTGAAATGGAACGAGAGAAGCTGTGAAAGCCCTTACGAGTCATGACAAGCAGGCGAGCAAGTAGAACACCCATCAGCGGAGAACGGGTATTTCTTTCTAGCTTCTTCCATCGCATCCTCGCATCCGTCAAAGTATCCCAAGTATGTTTTCTTCTTGATAAATGGGTAAAACGGACATTCGGTGTGATGAACTTCGTGGTCACCACTAGTTGATTGCGCGTTATCGTTGACGTAGTAATGTTGATACGACATTCAATGTGCTTCCGTGACGATTAGTGGAAATACAACAAGCGATAACAACGATATCTTCATCGCTCGTCTATGAGTTCAAATTTTAGGAAGATTCGGATCGTCTTGTTAGCAGGAAGTGCTGTGCATTTTACACTGAGGATTCATAAGCAAGTACGTAAACTCTGAACGAATTCAGCCTTTCTTGGTTTCGCGCAGTGAAGCTCAACTCTAACGTTGCATCGCATCAAGAAAGAGGTCATTTGTAGAACTATTGTCGGCGTTGTCTTTGATGGAATGTGCCTTCGAGCCTTTTACCTTCATTACTGCATATGGTAGAAGAACCACTTAGTCGCAGAAGGTAGACAACCAGGTGCGTACCCCATGCAACATGTGTGAGAAGACGCTCCGATTGTGTTCTCGGTACACCAGGAGGAGGTTATTTCTGGTATGTCAACATACGGAGGACCTATCGAGTAGCTTGAGACCCCTTTGATTTTTTTGAACCGTAGTCCAAGACGATTCGTTAGATGCAAGTCAAGAACGAAGTTGTGCTGTTGCTTCGTCTTCCACACCCCGAATTCCATAAAGCACTCGTATCGAATTCAAAGTACGGATTGAGTATTGCAACACTATCTATTGATAGACCAGAGGATTTTCTGTCCCATACGCCGACAATAACGAGCTTCGTGAACATCACTTACACGAAATGTTGCGAGTCGGCACGCCTCGTTCGATCGATGTCATTCAATCTTTCTACAATCTCTCCATCAATATACCCTAGTAGTGCCGTTACACCGAGAACTCGCGATCGTAACACTAGGGTGTTCATTTTTTATCGTTGTGTGCGTAACGCAATTACTGCGAACAGTCAAGACTAGCTAACTTTAAATAGAGCGAAAGGACCAGGAGGGAGCACCATTGGCGAAAAAGTCACTCATTCGAAGAGAGGCCCCAGTACAAGCTGAACCCGTCGATTTGCCATTGGTGTCAGGATTAACGGGAGATATGCTCGTTCAGTTAACGGATGCTTTGGGCGTTGACCGTAGCGTAATTGCGTTAGATGATCAAATTGAGGAAGCTTGGTCCAGATTGCCTCGACTAATACGCCGAATACCTCCCGAACTAAGAGATGAAAAGATAGTAAAAACCTGTATTGCGATTGCGAGCGGCTTATTTGATTCTGCTATCAACTACGTTTGGAACGCTGCTATAGTGGAGCTCAGGGAGAAGGTTCGTCGATTCGGATTGCATGTGGTTCCACAGATCCTCACTGACAAATCCTTCGACGAAGCTACCCTATTAGAGATGAGGGATGCTGAGCTTCTCGACTTATGTCTAAAACTAAATCTTATTACAGATCAAGATTTCTTTTTTCTAGACCAATGTAGAGCTACAAGGAACAGTTTCTCAGTTGCGCATCCCTCAAGCGATGACGTAGATGAAGATGAAGTCGTCACTTTCATTAGTCGGTGTCAGAAGCACGCTTTATCAAGCGAACAGAATCCTCAGGGGGTTGATACGAAGAATCTGCTTGTGTCACTAAAGGGAGGCAAATTCAAGAGGAGTCAACGTGAAGCGTGGCAAGAGAGGCTAAGGTCCACTTATGACGCTCAAAGAGAGTTGATTTTCTCAATGCTACACGGAATCTATTGCGATCCCGATTCAGATGAAACAACCCGAGTTAACGCTCTAGCCCTTTGCATAGACTTGAGTAGTGAATTTACGCCGAAAGTTCACACTGTACTTGTAGATCAGCACCAAGACTATCGAGCTCGCGGAAAGGAAAAACGATACAGAGCTTCTCAGGATTTCTTCGAGAAGTTAGGATTGATCTCGTTATTAGCGGAACTTGAAGTGCATGGGTTGATTGTTGAGGCAAGCAAGAACCTTCTCCGCGTACATAACGGATGGGACAACTTCTATAACGAACCACCTTTCGCGATCCGCTTAGAACTACTGACAAAAGAGATCGCTGTTCCTGGGAGCGCACAGGGCACGTTTGTAGAAGCAGTCGTGACGTGTGGCGTAGGTAACGAGCATGGTGTATCGGGAGGCGCTTACCCAAAATATCTCGGGATGGTAAGATCGTTTTCGCCACGCGAAATTCAGATCATGTTGACACTACCTGTAAGGAATAACACGATATCCGGTCGCATAAAGAGTTCATCGGACTGTCGAAACCGTTTTGTAAAAATGGTGAAGCAATTGGATCGGACGAGCGTTCCTACTTCATCGCTTTCTGAATATAAAAAGTGGCTGGAAAACTCTTAAAAATCGACTGCGGCTAGTAAATGTGCGATACATGGTATTGCCGTGGGATGAATCACATTGATCAATATGAGAGGGACACCTTGAATGAAGATTCGGCTTAATCATGAAAATAACTGAAGCACGCCACTACTTAGTCGACAACGTCGCACCTTACCGCGGCGGACGTCAATTCCTTTTCTTTGAACTCTATACGGACGAAGGTATCGTCGGGATCGGCGAACGACCGACCGGCCACGCAAGTAGTCTGAAGTCCCAGATCAAACTCTTTCACGAACTCGTTGATGAATTCCTTGTAGGTCAAAACCCGTTCCATATCGAAGCGATGTGGCAGCGGATCTATGGCTCAAGGCATGACTACCGGCATCCGAGCTTGTTCATGACGCCGACGCTGAGTGCGATCGAGATGGCATGTTGGGACATCGTCGGCAAGGCAACCGGCCAGCCGATCTATGAATTGTTAGGTGGACGGTATCACGAGAAGATCAAGGCGTATGCCTACATGCCGGCAGAAGGAATTTGGGAAAATCCTGAGAAGGCGGGTGAAGTTGCTGCGCAACTGATCGAGGAAGGCAATGGCGCGTGCAAGCTGGACCCCTTCATGCCGCTCTATCCGTTGCCGCGCGATTTCACGCTTAAGACCATTAATCATGCTGCGAAGATCTTTCAGTGCATCCGTGACGCGGTAGGCGACAACCTCGAAGTGGGCATTGGGACGCACGGCCAGTTTTCGACGTCCGGTGCGATTCGCGTTGCGGACGTGTTCGAGCAGTTCCACCCCATGTGGTTTGAAGAGCCAGTTCCGCCGGAAAACGTGGATGAGATGGCTCGCGTCGCCGCGCATACAAGCATTCCGATCGCTTCGGGAGAGCGCTTGGTAACGAAATACGACTTCGCCGAACTGATCGAAAAGCAAGCAGCGCAGATCATTCAGCTCGACGTAGGGCAATGCGGAGGGATTCTTGAATCGAAGAAGATCGCATCGATTGCCGAAGCGCACTATGCGATGATCGCCCCACATATGTATGTGGGTCCGGTCGCTGCGGCAGCGGCAGTACAGTTGGACGCGTGTTCGCCGAACTTCATGATCCAGGAGTACAACGGTGGACCGTTGCATGAGGATTTGTTCGTTGAACCGATCAAGTTCGCGGATGGCTTTATCGAACTACCGACAACCCCTGGATTGGGTCTGGAATTCGATCGTAGCGTACTTGAGAAGCACCTAGCGACACCTTAATAGCTAGGCAGGAGTATCTGCTGCCTCGTCGCGTTTCCTTTCGCGCACGATGATGTCGAAGGCATGCTCGTGGCGCTCGTCAGACGGATGGTGTGTGCGCCCGACCTCGGTCCAATCACTTTCGTCATAAGCCGGAAAGTACACGTCGCCGGAAATCTCTGCATCAATGATCGTCTCGTAAAGACGATCCGCGACAGTCAATGCTAATTTGTAGATCGCCGAACCGCCGATCACAAAACACTCCTTTGAGCCGCTCTCACTAGCGTAGGCGAGAGCCTTCTCAAGGTCGTAAGCGTGTTGAACGCCATCGACGTTCAATTCGCTTCTCGACATCACGATGTTCTGACGCTTCGGCAGTGGATTGCGATTCATCGAATCGAATGTTTTCCTCCCCATGACGATCGGGTGACCAAGCGTCGTGGATCGGAAGTGCGCCATTTCGTCAGGAAGACGCCACGGCAATGCACCGTTGCGCCCGATAACCCGATTTCGGGTCATCGCATAGATCAGGGATACGATCAAATCGTCTATACGGCTATCGGCGCTCGAATACCGGGGTGTGGTCGATAGTTTTCAAGTTCAATATCGTCGAATGTGAACTCGAAGATGTCCGTGATGTCTGGATTCACGACCAGATGGGGTAACGCACGAGGCTGACGACGTAACTGCCGTTCCGCTTGAGCAACGTGGTTGTTGTAAAGATGTGCGTCACCGAACGTGTGTACGAATTCCCCTGGTTGTAAATTTGTCGCTCGTGCTACCAAGTGCGTTAGCAGCGCGTAGCTGGCGATATTGAAAGGCACACCAAGAAAGATATCGGCGCTTCGTTGATAGAGCTGACAACTCAGTCGCCCGTTTACGACGTAAAACTGGAAAAGTGCATGGCAGGGCGGTAAGCGCATCTTATCGATGTCTGCCACGTTCCATGCCGACACGATGTGTCGCCGAGAATGCGGCTCCTCTCGAATCGAACGAATCACATTCTCGATCTGGTTGATGACGGTGCTTCCCTTAGGGTCGGGCCATTGCGTCCACTGATACCCGTATACCGGGCCAAGCTCACCACGTTCGTCAGCCCATTCGTCCCAAATATGGACGTCGTTCTTCTGTAAATCTCTGACATTGGTGCTGCCGCTCAAGAACCACAACAACTCATGAACGACGCCGTTGAAGAACACCCGTTTGGTGGTGAGCAGTGGGAAGCCCTTCTCCAGATCGCAGCGGAACTGGTAGCCGAAAATCGATCGCGTACCAACACCAGTACGGTCGCTACGAGGTACCCCGTCAGTCAGAATCGTTTCGAGTAATTCAAGATACTGTTTCAAGCTTAGGTTCTCCCTTGAAGATACCGAGCAGACAGTGGCAGCAGTAAAGCAATACCGACTATGACCATTAACGAACTCAACAGTTGACCCATCGACAACCAACCAAACAGTATGAAACCTAGTTCAGGATCTGGCTGACGGAAGAATTCCGTCGCGATTCGAAGTAACCCATAACCAAGCAGGAACAAGCCGGCGATCTGACCAGTTTCACGCGGTTTTATCGAAAAGAGCCACAGCGCGATAAACAGAACCACGCCCTCAGCGAAGGCTTGATAAAGCGACGAAACGTGCCGGGTTACGTCTTCGAATTGACCCGTGCAGAGAAAGTTGTGGTCGACGACACTGAAACACGGAAAATGAACGCCAAGTGCTGAATCAGTAACTCTCCCCGGTAACTCCGTGTTGATGAAGTTCCCGATTCGACCAAGTCCTAGACCAAGCGGAACGAAAGGTGCAACGATATCCATCGTTGACCAAAAGCCATGACCATTGAGCTTGCACCAGACGAACAGTCCTGCAATGACACCGAGGAGACCGCCGTGAAACGACATGCCGCCTTCCCATATGCGGAACAGCCACAATGTATCGTCGAGAAATTGCTCAAATCCATAGAAGAGCGCATAGCCGGCGCGACCTCCGATGATCACTCCAAGCACCATGTAGAAGCATGCGTCGTTGAGCTGAGAGACGTTCCATTGAATCCGTTGATTGCGAATTCGGATGTACGCCAGCAACCAGAACGTGGCAAATGCCAGCAGATACATGAAGCCGTACCAATGGATAGCAAATACACCGAAATCCACGAGAACCGGATCAATGATCGGGTAGTTCAAGGTCTGAGGTTTGCTCACGTATGGTCACGGAGAGTCGGTTGCATTTTACGACCTGTTAGAACATCGCTCTTAGTCCGTAGATAGAGTAGTCTTCACTGAAGGACTGCCGTGTGTGGTTAGAAAATGGTGTCTGGATGCACAAACGCCGACTCGTATCCAGAACCGAGGGTCGCGAAGTATGGATTACGACCTTAGTAAAAATCCTCTTAAATTGCGAATTTAGAGCGTGCGGGTTAAACTATGCGTGCGCTATATAAAACAGCTCAAGAATGAGTAATCGACGTATTTTGAGCTAGTCTGTAGTAAGAAACGTATACCAGCCGACAGCGTGCTGTCGGTTCAAGGGTCGTTAGAGATAGCGACCCTTGCGTTCTATTAATAAAGATTTCTCTCGGCAAATCATGTAAATCGAGATATTTGATCTGGATCGTACCAGATACATTTGAAGAAATTAAATCGGCTTCGTAACCCAACTACCGGAAATACGTGCTTTTCATCTTCCATCTCATCCTGAGATGTCTGTCCTAGGCGATAACCGAACCAGACTGACGCAAATGGGGAGCGGGCGTATTCACTTGCCCGAACGAGCAACGGAATTGTTTTGTCTTCGGCCATTTGTCTAGGTGTTCGTGAGGTTAAGGGACTGTTTAATACGACTAAAAGGTGCCCTAGACCTCGTGCATGAACGAGATCTTGGTACTTTTGGAGTTTCTTAGCTACAGCATTCGCCGTATGCAAAGCGATACTGTCGTCAGGACCGCTGTATATCAATCCCGAACTCTTGGGCGAATCAGCCCACAGGTACTCGGCTTCGATGGATCCAGCATATGTACCTGTGATTTCTCCCCAAGTATGGAGCTTTGAGCCGTCATTCGTCGTAATGAAGAACTCAACGTCAGGCGGATCTGATCCTGGTCCCGTTGAACATTGGTTTACGCCGACGAAATCCTTAAACGGAACGGACCACTGCGCCATCCAGAATGTTTCATGGTTGCGCTGCAAAATAGATCTCGAAATATTCCGACTCATTTAGTTCTTGAAGAGCGTCAAACTTCGGGCTGGGAAATTATCGAAAGCTGACCGAACGGACGACGATGTTTCTACGTCGAGTGACTCGCATGAGCACATTAGCTCCATCGTAAATTGCCTGTTGATATTGCGCGACAAGACATGCGAATTAGTAGGCGAGAGAATCCTGTTTGAGTCGCGAGGAACGTAAGTGATTGGTAAGTTTGTTGATAGATGTGTAATTCGAACGCTTGTCGAGTAAAAGTAAATTCTGAAGGTCAAATCTCTGATTGAATTGCAGATTCAACTACGCCGAATACACTTCCCCAATTTCTATGACGGGGTGCGCGACTTCATCGCATGTGCCTGATACTAATCGGTTATCGCGTTCGTGATGACCATCCGCTCGTGATCGCGGCAAATCGCGACGAGTTCTTTGAGCGTCCTACGAAAGCAGCCCACTTTTGGGAAGATCATCCTGAGATTTTTGCTGGAAGAGACGAAGAGGAACACGGCACATGGATGGGCGTAACGCGATCGGGACGCATGGCGGCGGTGACCAATTGGACTGAAACAGAACCAAATGGCAATGCAGATCTGAGTCGTGGTCATCTGGTTGCTGATTTTTTGCGTGGTCGCGAAAGCGCAGACGGGTTTGTCGACGCGATTGAAGGTCCTCGTTATCGAGGCTTTAATTTCATCGCATTTGACGGGATTGACCTCATCTACTTTTCGAATCGAACGTCGGAACGTCGAACGCTCAAGCCAGGGATCTATGGTCTCAGCAACACCCGACTAGGCGACAAATGGCTCCGAGTGATCAAAGGTGAACGCAAACTGTCCGACCAGATTGAGCATCCAGTCCTTGAGACGCTGATCCATACGTTATTCGACCCTCATGGTGTGGAATTCCATCCCGCCCCGGAGAAGCACAATGCACCCTGCTTTATTCTTGGTGAACACTACGGCACCCGGTCGACAACGGCTATGATCTTGGGCGAGACCACAGTAGACGTACGAGAACAAACCTACGGACCAATGGGTAGGGAACAAGGTGTCGTAGAAGAACATTTTGAGCTAGAGGAGTAATGACAACATGGATCTAACGGGAAAGAACGCCTTGATTACAGGTGGCAGCATGGGTTTAGGGAAGGCGATGGCAACGGCGTTCTATGGCGCGGGAGCCAATGTCGCGATTCTGGCTCGACGCAAGGACCAGCTGCTCGAAGCGAGTACCGAAATCGGGTCGGTCGACGAGAGGGACGGCAAGATTGCGGCGATATCCTGCGATGTGACACAACCAGACCAGATTGAAGCTGCTCATGCCGAGGCCGTCAGTATCTTAGGACCCATCGACATCTTGGTCAACAATGCGGGTAAGTCGGAAGCGCACCCTTTCATGAACGTGACCGATGAGATCTGGCAAGGCGATCTGGACCTTAAACTGTTCGCGGCAATTCGTCTTGTGCGGTTGGTGTTCCCAGGTATGTGCGAACGCCGATGGGGTCGAGTCATTAATATCCTGAACACCGCGGCCAAAGCGCCGGGTGCCCGATCGGCGCCAACGTCGGTAAGTCGGGCAGCGGGAATGGCACTGACGAAAGTCCTAGCCGGCGAGGGAGCCCCGCACAACGTCCTCGTTAACGCGTTACTCATAGGTCGAATCGAATCCGATCAGAGCCGTCGCGCCTACGACGCACAGCCTCGAGAAGAGAGCTATGAGGAGTATTTGGCGGCGAGTGGGAAATCGCTACCCATGGGTCGTATGGGTGAAGCGCATGAGTGTGGCAACGTTGCACTCTTTCTAGCGTCTGAGTACGCCTCGTACTTGACAGGATGTGCCATCAATATGGACGGTGGCGTCTCGCCTGTCGCTTAGCAGGACATTGATCAGCGCGTGAGTCAATACCTGCTCGCATGCGACGAAGGTACGAGCAGCGCTCGTAGCGTCCTGTTTGATCGTGAAGGCTACGTTGCATCCAGTGCGCAGATCGAGTTACAGAGCACGTTTCCGCAGGATGGCTGGGTCGAGCAGGACGCGAACGCGATATGGGCAGCCCAACGTCAAAGCGTCGCTGGTGCGCTCGAGCAATTAGGAACGACGAGTTCGTCTTTACATGCGGTTGGTATCACCAATCAGCGTGAAACGACACTAGTCTGGGACCGATCCACAGGGGAGCCGGTTGGACCAGCGATCACGTGGCAATGTCGGCGTACTGCGAATCAATGCGCTGCGATCAACCAATCAAGTGATGCGGAATGGATGTCTGCCCGAACGGGACTTAAGATCGACCCGTATTTCTCGGCTACAAAATTGCGATGGATCCTCGATAGTGATCCGGACCTGCCTCAACAGGGGAGAGATGGCGAGCTCGCTTTCGGCACCGTCGATTCCTGGTTGATGTTCAAGCTCACGGATGGACGATTGCATGCAATCGATCGCACCAACGCATCCAGAACGCTCCTGATGGACCTTCAGAAGGGCGCGTGGGACGACGAGTTACTAGGCTATTTCGACATTCCTCGCGAGATACTGCCGACGATTGCTCCTTCGTCTGGAGAAATTGGGTATACCGCAGGTGATGTGCTAGGTGTTGAAATACCTATTGCTGGAGTTGCGGGAGATCAACAGGCAGCTTTGGTCGGGCAGGGGTGTACTACGCCAAACTCAGCCAAGCTCACCTACGGTACCGGTGCTTTCTTGCTTGTGCATACGGGACAAGAGGCGCAGGTCTCTAAATCCGGGTTGCTCAGTACCACAGCTGCAAGTCTTGGAGATGTGGAGGAGTTTGCGCTAGAAGGATCCGTCTTCTCTGCGGGTAGCGCGATTCAATGGTTAAGAGATAACCTAGGCATTCTCGCGGCCGCCGCGGAATCTGAAGATTTTGCGATGTCGGTGCAAGACAATGCGGGTGTTTTCTTAATACCCGCTTTTGAAGGTTTGGGCGCACCGCACTGGTCGGCAAACGCCCGTGGCGCTTTGGTTGGTTTGTCTAGATCTGCAGACCGGCGTCATATTGTTAGAGCGGCGCTAGAGTCAATTGCCTTACAGTCGTACGATCTGATTGAAGCACTTGAATCCGACACTGGCAATAAGATCGAAGAGCTGCGTGTCGACGGAGGCGCGGCTGCGAATGACTTTCTCCTGCAGTTTCAGGCCGACCTACTCGATCGACCGGTGGTACGTCCCAGGGATTTAGAGTCGACAGCTCGAGGTGCCGCGAATCTTGCTGCAGCTGCGACTGATTTCTGGTTTGATGCACGCTATGAAGTGGATCGACGCTTCGAACCGAATATGTCTGTCAAGGATCGCAGATTAAAACTAGAAGGATGGCGCGCCGCACTTGACTCTGTTCTATCAGGAATCTCGGATATCTCGTCCTAGTGTGTCTCTCGAGCAGATCATGTTCTCGCTTAGGTGGAGGTCAGTTGTTTTATGAAGATTCCAAGAAGAGTTTCTGTTTAAGAGCATTTCTTTCGCTGGGGTCGAGAATGCCGATCTTTTGGAGTCTTCCGACGACAATTCCTGGAGATATATTCATTCTCTCTGCAAAGTCGACAATCGCATCATTTGTAAGCGATTCTTGTCTTACAAACTCTGCGAGGTCTATGGCTGGGAGTAGAGTATCGGCCGCAAATCGATTCGCCTCTACTTCGCAAGTTTCCATTTCCAAATCTACATCTGTGTCCCATAGATCATGCGTGTCGTTGTCAAGCACAAAAGATCGGATCTTCTTGTGAAGTAGCAGATGTCCGATTTCGTGAAAAAACGAAAACCACATTTGGTCGTCTGTCTTGTATCTTGAAGATAATCCAATGAGCGCTTTTTTGGCAGTTAACCACCTTGCGCAACCACTAATTCGAGTTAAAGGTAGTTCAGGTACGAAAACTACCGCAACGCCAGCTTGAGCGCATAGGGGCTGCAACTCCTTTAGAGCTTTGTCAGTCCGGTTACGCGTCAATTGCTTAATCTCCTGAATGAGAGATCGAAATCTTCGCTCATCAAAAACGTTAGTCTTGATCTCGGAGGCGACTAGTTCGGTTTCGCGTACCCAAGCAGAGATAGCTGCGATGTTCTCTTGATTTTTGTTCGTTTGCCTAAACGCAACTCCGCTCTTAGCCCAGACCGTCTGCCAGCTTTCAGGTGAGGACACACCTAGATAGCGGAGTATCAAGTCGACCTCTGAGGTTGCTGATGGTAGAGAGAACTTTCGCTTGCGCATTTCATCGAGAGGAAATTTACGCGCCCATTTTTTCCATTCTGCCGACTGGACGCCATCACTGAGACGAATAGCAGCTTCGTCGAATTGTCTCTGCAGGTTTAACCAAAAGTGCATAGGTCGTTGTAAGACGCGTTCTAACGCGAATGCAGTCGAAGCAGTGATAGATGCTTTGCCATTGCATATAACACTGATGGTTTTGGGTGTGAGATTCGTCCGATTTGCAAGATCGCGTTGAGACCAACCATGGAATTCGAGATACTCATTAATTACCTCGCCAGGATGGGGCGTCGTTGGTGGCTTGACGACATTGGATTCTTTGTTAACCATGTGTGTCCTCTATCCCGGTTACTTGAATTGCTGTTATGTTCGCCCATCGCTCCGGTTCATTGGCAGAAGCCGATGGTGAGGTTTCGGAGTCTGCTATAAACAGTAGACGGTATGGGTGCTTGAGGTCGATCGAAAATGTTCCCGCACGGTTACCTTTCAACTCGTGACATCGCTCGGGGCCTGAGTTCGGAGGCCAAAATGTAGCGAGAGACTCCGCAGCACGAAGTTCTGCGAGTCGCATGTGGATTTTTTGGGACATCTCGGAACCGTAGCGCCTTATGCAGAGCGTCTCATCTTCGAGGATCTTTTTCAGTCTGTTATTCTTCGCGGAGATTTCCACTGATTTCCAATTAGGTACTCTCTACCAAGCGAATAGAATTACCAAAAACGTAATTCAATTATAGTGATGGTTAGCACAAAGAATTGCGTCGAAGAAGGTAGAGAAATGAATCGGTCTAATCCATGTGGATTACTATGCAATTAACTATGATGTAATAGTACGTCATAGTATTTCATAGTAAAATTCATAGTAATGAATCTTGCTCAACTAATACGTCGACCAGAAGGTAAAACGCTCGAATTCAAGCGCGACCTTTCATCGCCGGAGAAAGTCCTTCGTACCGTGGTCGCGTTCGCGAATACGTCAGGCGGCACGATTCTGATCGGAATAGACGACTCGACGGGAGATCTACGCGGCGTACTCAATGCTCGAGAGGAGGAGGAGCGACTCGCCAACCTAATCTCGGACTCAGTGTCGCCTCAATTGGTCCCCTATGTAGAGTTGCTGCGATATCGCGAGAAGACGGTCTTGGGCGTCGAGGTATATCCAAGTTCGAACCGTCCGCACTACCTTGGAGACTCAGCGGAGACGGGTTCATATGTACGTATCGGTTCCACAAATAGACGAGCCGACGGCGAGTTAGTCGCAGAAATGCGAAGAGTCTCCCGAGGAGAAGCTTTCGACGAACAGCCTATCCCTGAACTTGACTCCGAAGCAATTGATATGGACGTTTTTTCAGAATTATTCGCGGAGTTTCGGCGCGTATCAGATCTAGACCTGGATACACTGGGAATACTGACGTCCTATCAAGGCCGCCGCGTGCCGACCATCGGCGGCGTGCTTCTCTTTGGAGGAAACCGGCTAGAGCACTTCCCCGATGCATGGATTCAGGTAGGGAGATTTGGAGGTTTCGACAGATCACACATATCGGAACAAATCGAACTAAGGCGACCACTACCCCTTGCGATCGAAGAGGCATACCGCTTCATTGAGCGACATATCGCGTCCGGCGTGGATATTCGTGGTCTTCGCGGATTACCGCGTTGGCAAATCCCGCCCCTAGTAGTTCGTGAAGCGCTAATCAACGCTATAGTGCATGCAGACTACTCTCAACGGGGCGCGCCGTTTCGCATTTCCATATTCGACGATCGGCTTGAGATAGAGAATCCTGGGTTGTTGCCGTTCGGTTTGACATTGGACGATCTCCCCTTGGGTGTATCGAAATTGCGGAATAGAGTGATCGGACGGATCTTTCACGAGCTCAAGTTGATCGAACAGTGGGGAAGCGGCATTGTTCGAATGATCAATGCGTGTCAGCAAGCGGGTATACCTAACCCAGTATGGCAGGAACTAGGCAATCGATTTCGCGTGACAATGAAGAAGCAATATGAGTTCGCGCCAACAATCGATACTGTTGACGATCCAATTTGTGAAGTTCTTTCAGAGAATGACGGACTTAGGACTTCTGAAATCGCTGATGCGACCAGCCTCTCAGCTAGAGCAACTCGAATTCGACTGAAGAAACTGGTGGAGGAAGGATTGGTGGTACGCACGGGCACGAGTCCCACGGACCCGCAAGCTAGATATTTCCTCGCGGCAATTTAGAGGTGGCAACGCGTTAGCTCGGAGTTTGCTTTCGAGCGCACTCGTCCTGGTGCCCAACGATTGAACAGTCAGTCGACCCGCCGATACGCTCGTTTATGAAACAAAATATCTGCGGGATTCGTCTTTAGAGATATGAGAGCCACTTTACAACAGAATCACGTTTCGTACGACCCAATTCCAATGTCTGACTCCGACCTTAGTCTCCTAAATCGGTTCTACCGCGACGGTGACTCCGCTGCGATTGAGGAATTCATCGGTCGTAATCGAGAGGCGGCTTGGCGTTACGCGCAAGTGTTCGCCGACGCCGACTTGGCGGAAGACATCGTTCAGATCGCCATCGTACGCCTCATGAATGCGAAACCCGCGAACGGCAAGATCTCGAACGCGAAAGCTTGGTTGCGAGCTATCGTCTACTCGGTAGCCGTAGATCAGGTCCGATCAGAATCGACTCGTACTGATAGAGAGTCAGGCATTGGGAATGACCTAGCCCTGATTCAACGCGACATGGACTTGGAAAGTACGTTGATTCGGACGCAGCTTCTCGATGTCTTAAGGGACGAAATTAGCGAGTTAGCACCGCAATTTCGCGAGCCGCTCGTTTATCGGTACTTTCATGGGCTCTCATACAAGGAAATCGCCAACACGTTGCACCTAAAAACCAGTACGGTGTCTACCCGTCTTGCGCGAGGTCTCCACCAGTTGACGCTCGTCCTTTCGCAGAAAGGCTTTATGGATTTGTCAGCACCCGCGAACTCAAATCGTCAGTCCCAAGAAGGAACAACCATGACAGAACTATCCCCCAAGACAATCGAAGCCAATCGACAACTATCTGAGCGATGGAACAGTCTGTGGGCGGTTTCAAACCAAGGATTAGGTAGATTCACTTCCGTTTTCCACGACGACGGGACAACGAGTATCACTTGGCACGAAGACTGTCCAGTAGGCAATTCCTCGCAGACCTGTAAGGAATTTCCAGACCAAGCAAATGAGAGGCAGTGGGTGGAACATTCGATCCAGTTCAATGATGCAACTACATTGAAGTGGTCTCGGCTCGCAACGGAACGAGGCTATATAACGGATGGCAAGGTTGCGTCGTGTGAAAGATATGAGATCGTCCCCTCAGGAGAAACACTAGCGGTTTCCCGAAACGGCGAACACAATGGATCTCTTCAGCTAAAAGCGGATGGTCCCATCGTCACGAATCCTCTATTACCGATACTGGTCCGTGAACAAGGACAGGGTTCAAATGACCAGTGGCCAGCGAGTCTGCTCGGTTTGTTGCCCAAGGATTCCCGAAAAGTTGCGGATTCGGACTGGGCAATCGTTCCCGTCTTTGGTCGTTATGCAGGTCAGATTGGAAAACCAATGTCGAGAGGGCACTTGTACGAGTTAGGTTTGGAATCCGAGGCGCATATGGAAATCACAATCCTGACAAGTAGCAAAGGGGAATTGACAGGGTGCTTTTGGGAGGAGGAAGGATATGTCGTCGTTGAAGACGAAGAGTCCGCACGCGCAGCTTACCTCGCATCGTTGCTCTAAAGGGCGGGTTAGACTTTGACTATTACGCTAGCTCAAATCACATAATAGAATAGGTTTGGATGCGACGTCTGCGGTTAGGACGTCGCGTTAGCCATCCAAAGCTCTTCGAATGGATCTAAGACCTTGTTGCGCGGATTAACGGTTATTTGCACTCTATCGTGTTCGAACTTCGCCGCCCTAACGGAGTCGATACCGATTCGAAAGTTATTTGAACTTTACGATCTTACTCGAGTCACCATTTCGCCAACGGATACTTATCTGCGGCTACGATATTGCATGTCGATGATGCGACGCGAACCTTCGCGTAAATGATTGAGGTGTTGGAGTGTTACTTCGCTCGCTCGCAAGAATACGTCGCGACATCGACTGATCGTGATCAACTCGGAGACGTTGGCGACTTTCGCATCGACGCAAACCCTGTTGTATTTAAGGTAGCGCGAGATGGTTGAGGCTGCAACGCAGAGTTATTGAGAAATCGGCCAATGTGAATGACGTCTTCACGACTACGTTCCAATCTTACATCTTTGCTAAAGTGTCAGGTGATGATAGATGGGTTCGGCTAAGGCAAGTTTATGCAGTGTTGCGAAACGTAAGCACGCCGCAACATATGACACGTTTTTATTTAGAGAAAGGAGGGTACGGCTCATGAGCTATTCATTTTTATATTTCATTAAGAATAGTGTCGCTTATCGGATTTAAATTCGGGATATGGATGAAAGTTGCGAGAGAATGCACAGAGATGCTAAAATCAATGATTGTCAGACCTATGGATGACCGGACGATTAGTCAAAGGAGTAATTAGCAATGATCCGAAATGACGTTGCCGTCCTGCGCTTCAGTGGGGGTATTTACGACGATGGCGCATTTGATGCGAACGCAATGCGGGTGGTTATCGATTTCCAGCAAGTGCTGATAAAGATCTCCAGAGCGCTATATTCGTCTCGACATGGGCAGCCGCATGGGAAATCCCATTTGATAGACGTAAAGAGACTGGCTGTTAAAAATATCGGTAGAGGGAGTACAGTAATTCCAATTCAAATGGTTGAAGAACCTGGAAATCTCGATTTCATGTACGTTCCTGAGGAACTGAGTCAGGCAACGACGTTGATGTACGAAACCTACGCGGCTGCGGATAAAGGGGAGATATTACCTAGTACACTCCCTCACGACTTGATTCCACGAATGGCGTCGGTAGTCTCACATCTGCGCTCTGGTTGCTCACTCGAATTTTCACCTCCAGGTGCGAATTTAAAACCCATTAGTAGCCATGCATGTGAGTCACTACTAAATTGGGTAAATGCGACTTACGAAGACAGTACTTCCGTCGTCGGTGAGGTTTTCGAGGTTAATGTAAAGAACGGCACATGCCGTTTATTTGATGTTATAAATAAACTTAACGTAAACGTTCAATACGAACGAACGTTTGAAGAACAGGTTACGACTGCATTAACTCAATATAGAAATCAACTTTTGTCAATAGTAGGTATAGGCGAATTTAATGAGAGAGGACGCCTATTGAAATTAAAGAATGTCTCGAATGTCGAATTAAAGTCAGATGATGCTATTTCATCAATTCAATCTCATGAATCTATTACGGAGTACATTGATCGAACAACAAGAGAAGTTCCCGAAGAGGTTTGGGATGAATTACCTAGAGATCTAGCTAAAAACCACGATGCGTATATTCAATAGAGATGCATAGGATTTTCGCCGATTCGTCGTATTTTATTGCTCTAATTAACCCAAGAGATAACCATCACGAGAGTGCAAAATCCGCGCAACATACGGCCAACAATGCAATATTAGTCACAAGCGAATCGGTTCTATTGGAGGTTGGTGCTTGTTTTTCAAAATCGGGACCCGACGTTAGGAAGCAAGTTACAAACGTCCTAAAAACAATTTTGTCGGATCCAAACATTGAAGTCCTTCCTCAAAAGAGATCGGATACAACAGCGGCGATAGATTTGTATGGACGAAGATTGGATAAGTCTTATAGTTTGGTTGACTGTATGTCAATGGTACTAATGCGTCGTTTAGACATAGAAGAGGTGCTAACGACAGACCACCACTTCGAGCAAGAAAAATTTACAAAATTGATGAGAAATGGTGAGTAGTGAATTTACGTAGTCATTTCTATAGGGGATTATTGACTTAACTACAAAACGCCAACTTACGACACAAGCTGTCGTAAGAATTAGGAAAATCTTGTATCAACACCGACCTTAGATAGGAACCAGTATGGTTCGTTTAGCCGATGCTCGTCGTCCTCGCGAAGGCATCACGCTCACGGCGTTTCTTGACGAATTCGCGCCCGATGAAATGGCGGCAGAAGCGTGGCTCGTGGCTCGTCGCACGTCGCTGGCCGGACGGTGTCCGGTGCGCGCATTGCGATGCCGCCCGGATTGCTGAACGTAAGAATCGACGTCCCCAGCCATATTGGTGCCACGACTGCCGACGTTACTTCTCGGTAAAAACGCACTCCGTCATGCATGCCTCGCCGCTGAGTTGTCGGATCTGGGTCGCGGCCGTGTACCTCATGCTCACGAGCCTGAAAGGCGTGGCCAGCACCAAGCTGGCGCGTGATCTCGGCATCAGTCAGAAGTCCGCCTGGCACCTGGGACATCGCATCCGTGCGGCCTTCGCCCATGACCGAGATCGTCTCATGCTGGGACCGATCGAAGTCGATGAGACCTACGTCGGTGGTAAGGCGAAGAATCAACATGCCTCCCAGCGAAACGGGAAGCGGGGTGTGGGCGGTAAGTACCCGGTCGTTGGCATCCTCGACCGGTCGACTGGTGAAGTCCGTGCCGAAGCCGTCGACGACACAAAAAAGGACGAGTTACAGGGTTATCTGGAAGAGAATATTCGGTCCGATACGACCGTGTATTCGGATGAGATGCGCAGCTACGACGACCTGCCGCAACCGCACGAAGCCGTACAGCACAGTACCGGTGAATATGTCCGTGGCGAGGGCCATACCAATCGCATTGAGTCATTTTGGTCGATGTTGAAGCGTGGCTACGTTGGGGTTTACCACCGGTTTTCGCAACAGCATCTGGACCGGTACGTCAAGGAGTATGCCAAGCGTCGTAGCCTGCGTGAACTCGACACCATCGATCAGATGACGGAACTGATCACACAGTTTTGGGGCGTACGTCTGTCCTGGGTGGACCTCGTCGCGGACCGCGCTACGACTTGGTAGAGGTCGAATCTCCTTCGAGACGCGCCAGCACAACAATAAAAACGCCGGTTCGAGGTCTCTCGCTGGGCTTAGTCGACCGCGTGTGCACTGAGAAATCTCGTGTACACGCTTATAGGCGAAACGAGGTCAGTTCGACGTATCGAGTCGTTCCCTCAGTAATGTATATTTCATATCAAACACTACTATATTAAGTTTTCATCCTCTTGTGTAGTTATGTCAGTAATCCCCACATTTTTTGTGTCGTATGTTGAGACTTTGTATTTGAGTTAGGAATCCCTTTACTTTTTATCACTGATCCAAGCAGGGCGCGGAGCAAATTGAGCAGCGCTTCGAATCGCGATCTGATTCAGCCGCTTTCTGCTCACGTTCTCAATTTCGTTGCTCGCATCCATCGATCTTGAGTTTCACCGAAAACACGGTCTCGCCGTGTCCTCTCTCGTCTCGTTTGCCCTGAATCGTCTCCTCTATAGCAACAGACAATCCGTTTACCAATCCGGCCGCCTTGAGTAGGTCACTTTCAATGTCCAGCAGTTCTCGCAGCATTGCAATCCTGCCAGCTTCAACGCCCATTGAATCGTTGCGCTTTAGGAAATATTCGTGAACTAGGAAATTCCTCTTCTTCCTTGCGCTGTCTAAAAAATCAGGCACCCATTCGTCGATCTCTTCCACGAATTTCGTCCTGAATAGATTCAAAAGCTGCCCAGTTGTTTTCTTATCGATGTCACGCGGCAGAGCCTCCGAAATTGTCATTCTTTTAAGTTTGGTAACGAGCTTAGCCAATGCGTTTTCCATTAATTGACCGTGCTGCGCGGCGGAGCCGTAGCACGCAAACACCGCGTTTAGCTGACCCTCTACCGACTCTAGCATCTTCAGCGACTCTGACGAGTATCCAAGCTCTTCGAAGCTGACCTCAGTTCTTTTGCTTGTCTTTTTACTTCTGTTACTCCGTTTTTTAACCAAGACTGACTCCCCGTATCGCCTCGTCCCTAAGCATAAAGAATTCATCCACTAGAACGTGAATTTTAGCGCTTGGCTTTTGATTGTAGCTTTCTCAAAATCTTGTTTAAGTTTCAGTAATTATCAATGACTTACGACATGTATGAATCGATTTTTATTTTGGCATTATCTTGCCAATCTTGATACGCTGACCGAGACACATCGTAAATAAGCTATCGTAGCCCTTCAACGATCCGATCCGGATAGCACCGTTCCTCACCAAGTTCGAGAGCATGATCGACGCCCTTGAGACGCGGCTTCACAACACCAGCAAATGACGGCTCAAAGTGTCTCATGTGGCATCGTAGATCGCGCTTGCTGAAGGATCTCCTCTTTACTTCTGCTGGAACGACAAGCCCAGTTCGTCGTAACTAAACGCTACCTCAGCAATAAATCTCTTCTAACAACCACCAGTAGTATATTGCGCTTTCATCCTCCTGTGTCGTTAAGTCAGGAATCCCCTTTCTATATGCAGCTTTCTGGAATGAGAAAAGTAATAGAGTACAAGCAAACACATGATGTGTTTCGGGGTTTGGATGCGGCGAAGCCTTTATGCTGTAGGCAGCGTCTCGTCGAGAAACTTAGCGTTGTTTCGAGGTCTTAAAAGATGTGGGTTTCAGGTAACGACGCTAAGAGTGAATTTATCGATTACCGAATGAAGAGCAGAGCATGAGGTGTAAGAAGATGGTGCGAGATCGCTGCAGGCTGCAACTTATACTGTTTAGTTTAATCGAGCCCAGCTAAGTCGATCTTAGTCCAACTAGTCTGGTAAGCCTATTTTCAACAAACGTAAGCGGGGTGAGAAAACTCACGGTAGCGGAACAACCCGACGCGTAAAGAATCTAGGTCCCGTAAGAAGCTGGACGTCGATAGGGAAATCAAATGATTGTTCGAAGTGAATACGGTGCGCTATTGCGTTCATATTAAAGTATCTAATTAGACGCTGTTAATTACCTGGTTTGTACTTAACTTCGAATGCGTCAAATTCAATATTGCGAATCGTATTACGAAGGTCTTTACCTATTGGTTTTAGGTCGTAAGGTGAACCGTTGTTGGGCTGTAATATCGTTACGTGTGGTTGAAATTTACGAGCACCAAAAGCGCTTCGCGTCGCGGTTGATAGTGGTCGACTGCCTAATAGCTTTGATGTTTCTAGATCGGATATGCTTCTTCTGAGCTCTACTAGACTTGAGATTGCTCGATTACGCCGAGTTAGTCTCAAACCTATTTTATGATCTTTTGGATGGACTTCGCTTCTAGGTACTTCGCCTCCAGCCTTCATAATCATAAACCTCAGCTCCTTGCAATCGGCTTTCACTTTGATTGGCCATCTGCCAATGCACAGTCCAGGAAGTGTACATTGCGTGTAGTACGCAGTTAAGTGCATACGTGTAGAAATGGCACTCGGATTAAAACCCCGAGATATTAGGAATTGGGTGACTGTCTCCGTGGAGTTTCTGGACAACCATAGCATCGCTAATACTTCCGGTGTCGTACGCGATTTGAGCTTGAAATTGTTTGTCATGGTTTTACGCCAGCGTTTATACCTTCGTTGTATGGAGTTCGGAGCGTATCAAAAGAAAATCGCCGGTGGGTCGTGTGGTGGTAGCGCTTTATCCAGTCCTGCGCCGTGTAGCTGCTCGCGAATAAAGTTAAAAATCTCTTTTGCCGACTGCATACGTAAGGCTCTGGCGACGATTCGGCGGCAATTTGTCATCGTGATGTTGCGGATCACCCACTTCACGCGTGGGATGTTCGTCGCGTTCATCGATAGCACGTCGTATCCCATGCCAATGCACATCACGGCGCCCTCTACCGTTCCTGCCAATTCGCCACAAATTCCGATCGGCTTCCTCGCTTCGTGCGCAGTCTTCGCAAGCATTCTGAGCGCATGCACCATCGATGGATCAAACTCCCTATAGAGCTCCGCAACTTGCGGATTCGTCCGTGACGCTGCGAGCATGTACTGGGTTAGATCGTTGGTCCCTATGGCAAGGAAGTCCACAAGTCGCATAACTTGCTGGCGTTGAAAGATCAGGGACGGTACTTCGATCATCACGCCAATTTGAGGTTGTTTGGCGTTGACACCCTCTTCAATGACTTCGCGATACGCTTGGTCGATATAGCGTTTAGCCGTCTCGATCTCTTCGATATTCGAAACCATCGGCAGCATGATGCGCAGAATGCCTTCAAGATCGGCGTTCGCTTTGAACATCGCACGGACTTGACCAAGAAAAATGTCCGGATGGTCGAGCGTCACCCGAATGCCCCGCCAACCGAGGAACGGGTTTTCTTCTTCGATCCGGAAGTAAGGTAGGTCTTTGTCGCCGCCGATATCCAGCGTCCGCATGGTGACTGGACGTGGGTCAAACGCTTCCATGTGTTCGCGGTAGATGCGGCGCTGCTCTTCTTCGGTGGGAAAACGGTTCCGATTGGCGAAGGGCACTTCGGTACGAAACAGTCCAATGCCCTCCGCACCCAGGTCAAGGGAGCGCGAGATTTCACTCACCAATCCAATGTTGACCCAAACATTGATTCGTACCCCATCCATAGTGACGCTGGGTAAATCGCGTATCTCATCCAGCTCCGCCTGAAAAGACTCTTCGACGTTGACCAGTGCATCGAAATGAGTGGTCGTTGCCGCGGAGGGATTCACGACGACTTCGCCGTAGTAACCATCGACAATTAGCGGCAGGTTATCGACATCGAGCAGTGGTAGGTCTTCGGCGCCGATAACGGCGGGTAGATTCAATGCGCGTGCGAGAATGGTCACATGCGAGTTCATGGACCCTTCAACAGAAACCACTCCTATAAGGTTTTCGGATGGCACTTCACTGAGCATGGACGCCGACACTTCATTTGCGACGAGAATCGAGTTCGGCGGGATATCGTTATCGCTACGATCTTGCTGTTGCATGGCAGCGAGTATTCGCTGACCAAGGTCGCGTAGATCTTGTCCCCGCTCCGCCAAATAGGAGCTTTCAGATCGTTCCAGTTCGCGAATATGTCTTGAGAAAACGCTACTTACAGCGGTTTGCGCGCCCACGCATTCGTTTAGGACTGTTGTACGCACTTCATGAGGTAGCGCGTCATCGTCAAGCATGTGCAGATACGCGTCGAACAGGGCTAGCTCTTCGGCGCCAAGGACAGACTGCATACGTTCACGACCTTGGTTCAGATCTTGAACAACGATGGCGAGTGCTTCGTTGAACTCGACTAGCTCCTGCTCGACGTCATCAGGCTCAATGACGCGATATGTGACGTCTTCGAGCTGTGCATGAGGGTGGCGCACGACGGCTCTACCAGACGCTATACCAGGTGAGCCGGCGTAGCCTTTGAAATGTTGCTCCTCTCGCTGCTTGGGCGGCACCGCGCCAAGTACGATCTCATTCGTCGCGATCGCGTGCGATAAGTCATGGGCGAAAGAAGTGGCGAGAGAGGTTAGAAAGCCCTCATCGTCCTCACTAAATTCGTGATACTCATCTTGCGCGACAAGGACTCCTAGGATTCGTCGCTGATAGAGAATGGGCACGCCCAAGAAGCTTGGGAATGCGTTTTCTTGGTGACCTTCAACGACAAATACATCCGGGTGCTCGTTTATGTTTGTGAGATTAAGCGGTTCTTTACGCTTCACGACCAGACCGATCACGCCAGTATTCGCGGGTACGACGATCCGTTTCGGATCGATCTCTCCATAGCCTTCGTTGGCAACCAGCTGCAGGTTGTGTGTCTTGTTATCGACGACAAATAGTGAACAAACGTTGCAATTCAGGATATTGGTGACGCGCGTAACCATCATGGCCGACGCACGATTGAAGCTAACGCCGCCGGAGATATCGGCAATCAGGTCCTGGAGCGCGTCTTGCACCTAAACGGCCTCGTGCTCGAAATGGATGGATAGGTGTTCGAGCGCTTCGCGATAGACTCGGTATTTGAAGCGCACCGTCATTCGGACCGGCTCCCAAAAATCAACCCATGTCCAGCGCGCGAATTCCGGTTCTTCGTCAGATCGACCGAGATCAATGACATGATCGGGCGATCGGAGTCGAAGCAAAAACCACTTTTGTTTCTGACCGATGCCTGGTACTTCTCGGGGTATGCGATGGCGGGGTAGTCGATAGCGAAACCATCGACCCGTCTCTGCAATGACGCTGACTTGATGGGGTCTCAGTCCAACCTCTTCGTATAGCTCGCGGTACATGGCTTCGATGGGTGTTTCTCCGCGATGAATCCCCCCTTGCGGGAATTGCCACCAATTCCGCCCTTCGAAGCGCTGGGCTATTAGGACTTGGTTGGCGTCATTGCACAGTACAATGCAGACGTTGAGCCGATAGCCATCTTCATAGACGTCGCGCTCTTCCTTTAGCATAAATCGCTCAGGTTTCGATAGGCACAAAGAGGGCCTGCACTGTGTCGGCCTATCCGATCACAGATGAAACATACCCTCACTTTCTTACATTTTAAGTCGTTTTTCGGGGGTCGCCGACGGGCATCTTGAATCAGCTTGCATCGTCATCCAGCCCGTATTTAAGGCTTTTTGCCGACAGTCCAGTAGACTGGCATGAGTACGACGACGATCTCTTGATGAAAGCTCGCGCAGAGCGGAAGCCTCTGCACCTGTCGATCGGCCGCTACCTAAGCACGAGAACGCCAAACGAAGTTAGTTTCTATTCGCGCGAGGTCGTAGGAGAAACACTTAACGACGCGTTTATCAACGTGAAGATAGACGCGGACGAACGACCAGACCTGGAACGGTTCTTCACGATCAATTTCGAACCAAGTGCACGTCGCGCCAACGCACCGATGTTCGAGCTGTACCCGACGACGGTCTTTCTTGAGACGACCCAGCTGACCATGTCGTTACCAGCTAATTTCTTCAGCTTTGACCCGTACGACGATAGTCGGGCACGGCTCTTGTACTCGTCCAATGAAGTACTGAACTGGCATCTGGTTCATGGCGCGTTTAAGGAAGGTTCAGGTTCGATTTTGCTCTCAGAAGCACACCGACGCGGTCGTATTGGGATGGAAGAGAAGTCTGCGCCCGGTTACGACGCGTTGCTGGAAGACGCTACGGCACTTCGCCAACGGGTCATCGAAGCGGATGCGCAAAACGCTGTAACCACACAGGGCTACATCCAAGGGTTGGTCTCACAACTGTTAAGGATGTGGTTTCTTAGCGATCTTCGGTCCCGCGAAGACTCAAAGGGTTTGGACATTGCGCTGATCGCCCTTACCAAATGGGTGCGTGACGTCGGTTTCGACCATATTGAAGGTGGTTTCTTCACTCCGTCGCGATACCAAGGTGACATGGGTGCCGAGACAGCGAAATCACTGGAATTCAATGCGTGGGCGCTTGATCTACTAATGCGTGCGGTCGCGATCAGCCAAGACTCTTTATTGACTGAGGTTGCTCGTCAGACGGCCGACTTTATCGTTGAACGGTTGCAGCTTCCGGATGGCGGATTCGCGGTTGGGCTGCACGATCCGACGAATTCAACGCGATTCGCTTGGGACCGACGGACCGTACGACGTGCGCTGACTGAGGACGAGTACCTTGTAATCGAAACGCTCTACGGTTTGGACAAGAAAGCGAACTGGAATGGGCGCTGGCTGCTGCGTCGCACAGGATCGTGGCGTAGCGTCGTGGATCAGCTGTTCTTCTCGAAGTCCGAAGCAGAAGCGCTGCTTAATAGCGGTCGAGAAAAGTTGAGCGACCTTGCGCTTTCCCGCGACATCGACTATCAATACGACGATCGACGATTACCGACGGGCAACGCTGCCGCAGTTAGCGCATTGGTCTTTGCGGCGAAGACACTGGACGAGACGCGATGGTATGAGGCAGCATCCCGTGGATTGGCATGGGTCCTTGAGAATCGACTAGGCGAAGACGGACTAGAGAACGCAGAAGGCTCTTCTGAAGGCGTAACCTTGGTCGATAGTGCGCTTCTACTTCGAGCTTCGTTAGACGTCCTCTCGTTGCGATGGAAACCCGACATCGGGAAACGTATTAAAAACCTTGCTGATGCCATTAAGTCCAGGTTTTGGGACGGCAAAACGCTTTCGTTATGCGAGGTCGACGTAGCGGGACTGTTGATGACGTTCCCACAGAGCCACCAGCTCGGCAAGATTCATCCAGTCGATGCGGTGCGGCGCGGGCTCCAGCTTTACGCGACGCTCTATCAGGATTCTGAAGTTTTTGTAGTTCTGAAGAGGCTGTTTGACGATATTGAATCCGTCGGTGCGGCGTTTGACCTACGGACCAATCCGAGTGGTGATTTTTCTTTGGACTTCCGGAGAGGCGAGGTGGTCACAATTCTGCGTGGTCCTGATGAGGAATGTCACGCATGGCGTGACGAACTCAATGCGACGTACAAACCGTTTCGTCACGTGTTTTCGATACCTTTTTCGATAACGAGAGACCTCCCACCCTGCTTACCGCGGATGATGAGCTTGGAAGATCGACAACGGGTAACTGCACACGTCCTGCATAACACCCAGCAACTCGACGTGATCGCTGATCTTGATGAATTGAAGCAGGCGTTGAACGACCTGTAGAACAAACACCAAAGCTTTTAATTAATTGTTCCCACTTGAGGTAATGAACCATGGCTATTGACTTCACATTTCCGCCTGAAGTAGAAGACGCGCGTATGCTGGTGCACCAGTTCTTTACGGAGAAGGTACGCCCGCGTCTTAATGCGATCTCGAGTGGCAAAGTAAAGGAAGACTACGGTGCCGCCGTAAAGGATCTGCGTGCGACCGCGAAAGCGCAGGGGCTATGGGCACCGCACATGCCGGAAGAGTGGGGCGGCATGGGCTTTGGTATCACCGCGGTCGCAGCAATGTCCGTCGAAGCTGCGAAATTCCCAATGGGTCCGTACATCATCAACTGTCAGGCGCCCGACGAGGGCAACATGCACACGTTGCTGCACTTCGGTACGGATGAACAGAAAGAAAAGTGGCTGCGTCCACTTATTGAAGGCACGGCGCGAAGTTGCTTTTCTATGACGGAACCGGACACGGCGGGTTCTGACCCGACCCAAATTAAGACCGCTGCGGTCGAAGATGGCGATGAGTGGGTGATCAACGGTCACAAGTGGTTCACATCGGGGGCTCATGGCGCACGTTTTGCGATCGTGATCGCTAAGACAGACCCTGATGCTGAAATCGCCCAAGCGCGCAATAGTGCATTTATCGTGCCGACGGATTCAGAAGGCTTCGACATGGTGCGCGATGTGCAAACCATGGGCAAAGGTGGTGGACACGCTGAAATTCGTTACAACAACGTACGCGTGCCGCGCGAAAACATGCTTGGCGAGCGTGGTGGCGGACATAAGCTCGGTCAGGTACGACTCGGTCCTGCACGACTCGCACACTGCATGCGCTGGATTGGTCAAATCGAGACCGCGCTCGAAATGTTGATTGATCGTGCACAGAAGCGTTTTGCGCACGGTTCGCTGTTATCCGAGAAGCAAGGTATTCAGTGGATGATGTCAGAGAGTGCTCTAGACCTCTACGCAGCCAAGCTGATGGTGCTACATTGCGCTTACAAGATCGAAAACGGTATGGATTTCCGTTCCGAAACGTCCATGGCCAAGCACCACGTTGCCAACACGTTGTGGAAAGTCACAGACCGCGCACTGCAGGTGCATGGCGCGCTGGGATATTCCAACGATTCGCCGTTGGCACAGATGCTCATTGACGCACGTTGGTCGCGAATTGCCGATGGATCCGACGAAGTACATCTCATGCGCATTGCCGACATGGTCATGCGTTCTTACAACGAGACGGGTTCCATCAACCACGCCACCGGGGATCTACCGCTGTAGGTTATTGGAGATAGCTTCCGATATGTAACAACTGGGTTTCACGCATACTGCGCGAGATTTCTTTGGTTATGCGTCTACACTGATAGCCGTATACGAGTTAGTTGATTAGGCGGGTCGCGAATACCAGTTCAATCAACGTGTTGCTCTGGTAGGTCGAGTTATTACTGCTCCAGTTTTAAGGGGCGCGGAACCATCTTTTTTGTATACGAAGATGGACGTAGATTGAACGATGTAAATCTAATCAATCTGCCATTTTGATAGACGTGAGGAGACAGATGAAGGAATCCTTCGACATAACTAGTCAAACTACATCCGATCGCACCAACACGTTTGTTGAGTACGTCTCGATATTTCTGATCATCGCTTCCATCCTCTCGATATCCATCGAGACGCTACCCGGCCTTTCAGAAGAAATGATTTTTGCTTTCTTGGTTGCGGAAGTGGTGATCACTGTACTTTTCTTGATCGAGTATGTGTGGCGCATCATGACTGCGGAGAGCAAATTCGGATACATCACGAGCTTTTACGGCATCATTGACTTCGTCGCGATCCTGCCACTGTTTCTCGGATTAATCGTAGACCTCCGGGCTCTACGAGTGTTTAGGTTATTTGCGCTTATACGAATGTTGAAATTGGTAAGACATAGTGAAGCACTTCGAACATTTGGGATCGCTTTACGACAGTCGAAAGAGCAACTATTCGTGTTTTTTACAGTAGCGGCTTTCTTCTTGTATCTTGCCGCCATTGGGATTTACTACTTTGAGCATGAGTCTCAGCCGGACAAATTTCAGTCCGTATTCCATTGTTTGTGGTGGGCGATCGCTACACTCACCACTGTAGGGTACGGAGACGTATATCCTGTTACAGCAGGAGGAAAGATGTTTGCCTCTCTGATAGTTTTTATTGGTATAGGCATTGTCGCCGCTCCCGCAGGCATCATCGCCGCAGCTCTCACGAATTCATCAAAAGAGGGCGAGCAGAACGAGGAATGATTGATACGCTAGAACGTGGTTTTTAATATGCGTCAAGTGAAGCGTGAACGGGTCAGATGAGTTCAGATCTCTCGATTAGAGGTCCCCTCGTGGGGATTAGAGTCATTGATGTCGGCATCCTTGTCCAAGGACCTCAAGCTGCTGCACTCCTTTGTGATATGGGTGCGGAAGTCATCAAAGTCGAGCTGCCTGGTGTCGGAGACCAAGCCCGCTACATTGTCTTAGGTCAGGACGATTTCCGCAGTGCCTATTTCAATGCGTGCAACCGCGGCAAACGCGGTCTCTCGTTAAACCTCAGCCACCCAGACGGCGCTGACATTCTTAAACGCCTTATAGAAGATACCGATGTACTGATCAGTAACTTCACTGCAGGTACGCTGGAAAGTTGGGGATTAGGCTACGACGTGTTGAGCGAGATTAATCCTCGCCTCGTATGGGCGGCTGGCAACACTTTTGGACCAGACGGCGACGACCGAGATCGCAAAGGTGCCGATCTGGCGGCCCAGTGCGCTGGCGGCTTGGTCATGACGACCGGAAGGGACGGTGATCCACCGTCACCCGTTGGTGTGACCATCGCAGACCATATTGGCTCATTGAACATGGCATGCGGGGTCTTGGCCGCGCTACATGCTCGGGAGAGCAGTGGCCGGGGCCAGAAGGTCGAAGTTTCACTGTTGGGTGGGCAAATCTGGGCACAAGCCGCCGAGTACACCCATTACCTCATGACGGGCGATGTCCCAGGTCGGAGTAACTACGGTCATCCGCTAATTCGCGGGTTCTATCGGATTTACGCGACGAAAGATGGATGGTTTGGCGTGATTGGCGTGCCGCCTAATGCGATAGATGAGCTGCTAATAGGAGTTGATCGCGCGGAAATGCTCGTTGACGAACGCATGTCGACGCTTGGGACACCGGAAGGACGCGCGTGGCTATTAGGCGAGCTCGACCTGGCGTTTTCCGATAAAACAACGGAGGAGTGGTGCGACACGTTTAAAGGTACTCAAATTAGGTATGCTCCGGTTCGTGATTACGACGGGGCTGCCAACGATCCCAACGTATGGGAAAACAGGTATTTAACACGTGGCATCGACGACCAGGGTGAACAGCAGAGGGTGGTAGGCTCACCTATTCATATGAGCGCAAATCCTCTAGAGCCTGGTCTTCGTGCACCCTCGCTAGGCGAGCACACAGAAGAGATATTGGTTGAACTAGGGTATACCGAGTCTTCGATCGCCGAGTTTCGCGAACGGAAGGTCATATGAATGAAATTAGTGTATTTGAATGCCTGAATTTACCCGACTAAACTGCCTCGCAAATTCCAGAAACCTATCGGTTAGATCTGTCGCGGGTAAGGAATTGCGAGATAGAAAGACGGCTGACAATTGGATTCGTCCCTTGAGCGATCGCTCATCAGGCGGCGTTTATTGGACACTTATTTAGAACGGATTCACCTTAGAAGCAAATCGAGCAATGAAACTGTCCACCATTGGATTCACAAAGAAAACAGCACAACGTTTTTTTGAGCTTCTAAAAAGCTCTGGCGCACAACGAATTGTCGATGTTCGGCTCAATAATCAGTCGCAACTTGCGGGTTTTGCCAAGCGAAACGATCTCGCTTGGCTTGCACGCGAAATTTGCGGTATGGACTACATCCACATTCCTAATTTGGCACCCACGAAGGAGTTGTTTAACGATTTCCGGCAAGGGAAGATTCAATGGGCGGATTACGAGCCACGGTTCCGTGATTTGATGACAACAAGAAAAATCGAGAGTACCTTATCTAAAGAGATGGTTAGCGATGGTTGTCTACTTTGTAGCGAAGATCAGCCGCATTTTTGTCATCGCCGGCTGGTTGCGGAGTACCTCAATGAAAAATGGGGTGGGGTAGAGCTCAATCATCTGTGACTAAAGGAGAGTACGTTATCTACACAGCGAGTGGTTAGCCAGATGTCGTAGGCGATGCGCTTAGCGAACGAGGCATCGTCTGAGCAACGCTTCTAACGAATTTTTGAAGCGATTTCCCTTGTTTCTAAAAGCGCCATTCGTAAGATTTGTTTAAGAGGTGTGACGATTTCGCGCGTCTAGCGTTGCGCCATAAACGCGGAATGTTAGGTGCGAGTTACACGGCATGAAAATCGCAAAGGGGAACACTGTATGTCATCGAATTTGATGCATTCACGACTCATTCTTGTGCTGACGGCGATCGCAGTTGCCTTGCCTGCGTCGTTGACTTGGGCGCAGGAAAGCGAAGAGCCAATCGAGGAGATCATCGTAACGGCGCAAAGGGTTGACGAGGACATACAAGATGTTCCTATCGCGGTGACCGCTTTGACCGATTCGATGATTGAAGATCAGCAGGTCATCACGCCTTCTGATTTGCAACTTAACGCACCCGGTGTTTCCTACACCGCGACAAACTTTGGCGGATCGAGTTTCACGATTAGGGGTGTTGGATCGCTCGCGATCGGCAGCGCAAGTATCGCTGGGGTTTCAGCACACGTGAATGAAATCCCGGTACCGTCGAACTTAAACTCGATCGAGTTTTTCGATCTCGAGCGAGTGGAAATCCTGCGAGGCCCTCAAGGCACCTTGTTTGGTCGGAATGCAACGGGTGGTGCGATCAACTTCGTAACCAAACAACCCGTGTTCGATGAGTACTCATCCCGTTTAGATTTTGAAACAGGATCCTACGACCATCGTCGCCTAAAGGGTCATATCAATATCCCGCTAGGCAACCGTATGGCATTTCGTCTGGCTGGATTCAAGCTCCAACGCGACGGTTATGTAGAAAACCTCGCGTATGGTCAAACTGATGACGCGGGAGAAATGCTGCCGAATATCGAAGAAACCCTTGACGGACGAAACTTATTCGCACTTCGTGCGACGTTAGCGATCGATCTAACGGAAGACACCGACCTTTGGTTCATGCTCACGCATTTTGAGGAGGACGACGACCGCGCACGTATCACCAATCAGATCTGCGATCGGAACAACCTTCCCACGACTGGATGTAAACCAAACAGCGTTGGCTTTGATGCACCACACCTCGGCGCGACGACAGGTGGAATCTTTGGTGGGTCCTCAGGCGCGATACCTTTAGGTCCATCGGGTGCAAGCAATTCGCTGTTCGACTATCCACGACCGCGATACAACGATTTACGCCAGATTCACACAGATTTCCAGCCCGTATTCCAAGAGGATGAACAGATTCTCGCGTTTGGTCTCAGTCACGATTTTGACGAACTGAAGTTCGGCTTGATTGGCGCAGTTCGCGAAAGCGAGTACCGCTCGCTTCAAGATTACGTCATGGACGTAGGTCCGCGCTTGAACCCGACGCCGTTGAATCCAAGTGGTATTTGGCCTATGTCCGCGCCTGCCGAAGAGATCGGGGGGTTCTGGGGCTTAAGAAATTGTTCGTTAGATCGAGGCACTGCGGGCGCGTTTGGTGGTTGCACAAACGACGACTATGGCGCACTCGATCGAGTCTTCTCTTACGACCGCTCGTCTAGCTTGAACGAATACGCTAGTATCGAAGCGAAGATCCACTCCGAGTATGACGGTGCGTTCAATTTCTTGTTGGGTGCTAGCGCATTTGACGTCACGCGAACAACCGAGTATTACGTGATTGCGAATACGCTTGACCTTGTCACTTCATTCGGCGCGCCGTTATTCGGATTGCCGCCACTATATCCAGGCTTTTTCTTGAACGCTAGTGAGCCGGACGGTCTACAACTCGACGGCGCGGCAGCCTTTGGTGAAGGGTACTTCGATCTCAACGAAAACATGAAACTCACCGTTGGCTTGCGGTTCAACAATGACAACGTACAACGAAGCGATAGTAGTACGCTGTTCAACGCGATTAATCACGCGGCCGTGATCTTAGGCGTTCAACAAGGCATTCTTAACTTGGTAAGAGCTCAGGCTGCATTGGCAGGTATTCCACCGGAAGCGATCACACTTGAAGCGGCCATCGCTCAAGCCGCCCAGCTTGGCTTGATCGATCCTAACTACCTGTCGAACATTAATGCATTCAGTGGTGCTTATTGGTCGCGCACGCTCAATCTACTACTAGGTGTCTTCGGCAATCCTGCGGCGATCGAGAGCGACTTAGCCATGCACTACGGCGTATCGGCGGCAGAGATTGCGGCAGCTGCGGCAACACCAGCGTATAGTCCAGAAAGGGTGGCGATCAGTAATAGAGTGCCGATCGTACCGCAATTCAATGAATCAAGATTGCTGACAGGCAGTCCTGAGGATGCATCGTTCAATGAATTAAGTGGTCGGATTGGAATCGACGTCCAAACGACGGACGACACACTTTGGTATGGTTTTGTAAGCAAGGGCTACAAGCCGGGTGGGTTGAACCCTGCGATCCCGCGTGATTTCCAGGATACAAGCTCGTTCACCTTTACGCCGGAGAGCGTCATTTCCTTTGAATTCGGTCGTAAGTCACGCATTCCAGATAAGCGCATGACGCTCAATACGGCATTGTTCTTATATGACTACACCGGGCTCCAGACCACGGTGATCAAAAACAACAGTTCAATCACCGAGAACATTGACGCTCAAATATTCGGTCTTGAAGTAGAAGGTGCCTATCGATTTGAGGCAGCACCACAACTATCTGTTGACTTCAGTTACGGATTCCTTGAAACAAACATCAAGGGTACTTCGTCAATCGATACAACAAATCGTATCGCTGGAGTGGATGATTGGGTATTGTTGAACAATATCGATCCAGGCGCACTGACAGCCATCAACTACATCGCGCGCGAGTCACAGATCACGCCGGAGCTCGTAAATGCCGCACTTCTCGCTGGTGGCGCGCTCGACATCAGAAACGGAATCACGACCGAATCGGTTTCGTATCCTGTCAACAGTCAAGGTGCATCGATTCCTGTCTACTTCTCCCGCCAATTCCTCACCGCAGCAGGTGTCGAGACATCGGACGGAAATTTGACGGATCTCGACGGCAACGCCTTGCCGAACTCACCACAGAACACACTGAAGATCGGTGCGAGCTATCAATGGCTTGAGAAGTGGAACGGTAACGTGACGCTACGTTGGGACTACTACTGGCAATCAGATTCCTATGCTCGGGTCTATAACACCAAGGGTGACGAAATTGATGCCTGGAGCCAGCAAAACTTGTCCGTGATCTACGAAAGTAACGATGACAAGTACAACGTCAAGCTGTGGATCCGTAACGTGGCGGATAAGGACAACATTACGGGACACTATCTGACGTCTGATACGTCGGGATTCTTCCGTAACTACTTCTTGACGGAACCACGCATCATGGGACTTTCAGTAGGCGTTAACCTGTAGTCTCTATCCACTCACTCTAATCTAGAGACGAGCCAGCCGCCAACGCGGCTGGCTCTTTTTTTGGCGCACACACCTTCGGTTTGCCGAACGAGATCGAAAATGACCGTAAATGAAACCAGCGAGTCACTTCGGGAAACCGCAATTACCGCGGCAGTGGCAGGCGGTCAAGAAACGCTGAAGTGGTTTCGGCAGAAGATGGGAGTGGAGAACAAGGCGGGAGGTTCCGGATTTGACCCAGTCACAGCCGCTGATAGAGCGTGTGAAAAGGTCATCCGTGAATACATCCAAGCGCAATTCCCTGACCACGCAATCCGAGGTGAAGAGTTCGATGACGTAGGATCGGGTGAGTGGACGTGGTTGATCGACCCGATCGACGGCACGAGAGCGTTTATCAGTGGCTTTGTGCATTGGGGTGTGCTGCTGGGATTGCTCCACAACGAGCAGCCGCACTTGGGCGTCATGGTCCAACCGTTTCTTGGCGAAGTATTTGTTGGCGATGGCGAGTCCGCTAGTTACATGCACGATGGAAAATCGATTGCGATGCATACACGCGAGACTCAGAATCTTGAGGACGCGACATTCGCGACGACCGACCCGAGATTGTTTAAGAAATGGGACGACGAAAAAATATTGGAAGCGATCGAGTCTCAGGTTCGGCTGGTTCGCTACGGCACCGACTGTTACCAATACGCGATGGTTGCGCTTGGGCAGTTGGATTTGGTAGTCGAAAACGTCCTCAAACCTTGGGATATCTTGCCTCTCGTGCCTATCGTTCGTGGTGCGGGTGGCACGATAACGAACTGGCAAGGTGGCGATGATCTCTCGGAAGGTCAAGTCATCGCGTCGGCAAACGAGACCTTACATCAAGACGTTTTGGCGAGAATTAGACAGTCATAGAGATGCATGCTCGCCAGACTAAAAATGCGTTTTATGAACTAAATTTGCTTCGTAGACACCGACGATTTGCATGAGCATTCATGGTGTACACTAGGCTTTAATCCCCTAATAGATAGACTCCGACGCGATGTTCGCAGCTTTGCCTGGGTTCCACATCGCCTTGGGGATCCGGTTCTTCGAAGGCAGAGTGAAAGGTGTTGTGGACTACTGACCTGTCGTCATCTTTGTGATACTCAAACAGATTGAACACCAATACTTCATTCGTAGTCATGCGGGGATAGTAGTACCAGCGCTGATCTTTGTTGTAGCGCAGGGACAACTGATTCGTGACTTCCCCTGACATCGTAAATCCCATCAAACCCGAGGAGATAAGGTCGTCACGGTGAAGGGAGCTGGCGTCCAGCACTGCTAAAGGTGCGTGTTGCAGCGGCTGGCTCATGTTGACCGTACGCCAGAAGTTGATACTCATGTATCCGCGTACGTCGTCGCTGTCGAATCGGTTACGCCAATCCAGAGCGTAATCCTCGCCAATATACGCTTTTGCGTTTTCTTCGAAGTCATCCGCGGTCCTGCCGTAATCATTGTGAACGACAAAAGCGAAGTAAGGATTCGCAGTACCTTCCCCACGCCGCAACAGCATGTTTGGTTGATCGATCTCGATCCGTTCACCGGGAAGCAACGTGCGTCGAATAATGTCGTCAATTTCAGGCATGTAATGGCGTTCGACTTCATTGATATCTGAATTTGCTGCAATCGATTGATTGCCAAGTGCATCTGTAGCCCCGAAGGCACCAGAATCCCAGTTTAGAACCTTTGATTCGTGTTGAAGCAGTACGAAGCCATGTCGTTTGAAAAACCGACTACAGAAATCTGGTTGCCCATCGTCTTCAGACTTCTGCAAGTGTCGACCGTCGAAGATGTTGATAAGCGGCGCTTCGTCGACGAGGTAGACTCCTTGCGTCGGTCGTAGTTCGGTTGCGTCGATCACGACCTTGTGATCGCTCGCAAAGCCCGGTTTGAACAGCCCGTTCAGACACGTTGGGACCGACTTTAGATCGTGGGTATCCATGGGACGTCTATCGTAATGCTTTATCCGCTATTGAGTATAGGTAAATACCTGCATCTAGAAGGGCTATTAGTTACCGGACGAGTCTATCGATCTATTGATTGCAAGCCTAGATATGACTCGATGGCATAGAGCTTCATTGCGGATCTTCTGACTCCGTAGTGACGATCAACTTCGCAATAGACTAGCCATATCATTCAAACTTCATTAAAGGAGCCGCCGATGTCTGAATTCGCGTTTGAAAGTGCTGTGTCGTTAGCCCGACGACTACGTGCTAAAGAGATTTCTAGCGTGGAGCTGTTGAGCTATTACTTTGACCGAGTCGATAAGTTCAACGGCGCATTGAACGCGGTGATTTGGGAAATCCGCGACGAGGCGATGGAAGACGCCAAACGTGCAGACGCCGCGATCGCAGCGGGCGAGATTTCAGGGCCACTACATGGCGTGCCGATGACCATCAAAGAGTCGTATGACGTCAAAGGTACGCCGTCGACTTGGGGTGCTCCGTACCTGAAGGACAACATAGCGCGCCACGATGCGCTTTCAGTCGAACGATTGCGAGCAGCAGGTGCCGTGATTTTTGGTAAGACCAACGTACCTCTGATGCTGTCGGACTTTCAGAGCTATAACGAGATTTACGGTACGACCAACAATCCCTACGATGTCACCAGGATTCCGGGAGGTTCCTCTGGGGGCTCCGCGGCGACCTTAGCAGCAGGCATGACGGGGATCGACAGCGGGTCGGATATTGGTGGATCGATTCGGAATCCGGCACACTTCTGCGGCGTGTTTGGTCATAAACCCACCTGGAACATGCTGCCACCTCGCGGTCATGCAACGCCGGGCATTTTGAGTCCTTCCGACCTGTCGGTAATTGGCCCACTGGGTCGAGGTGCAGAAGACGTAGAAGTCGCGACGCGCGTTATGGCGGGACCTAATGAGATCGAGTCTCGAGGTCTGAAGCTCGAACTACCTGAGTTCGAGAAGCAGGCTAGCGACTTGAAGGTAGCGGTGTGGCGCGATGATGAGATGGCGCCGGTAGATGCATCGGTATCCGCCCGCGTCGACATGGTTGCCGAGGCATTGCGTTCTGAAGGCGCTCAGCTCGATTTCGACGCTCGGCCTGATTTCACCTCCCAGCATACGCATTTCACGTATCAATCTTTGCTGTCCGCAACGATGGCCTGTCGAGTACCGGAAGATCAGTACCAGCGAAATTTAGAAGCTGCGAATGCTCTTGATCCGAATGATGAGAGTTTGGATGCAGTCGTGCGTCGGTCACAGGTGGCGCGATTCCGTGAATGGGTGGGTAACAACGAAAAACGCACCCATATTCGATGGGCGTGGCACAAATTCTTCGAAGACTATGACATCGTGCTGATGCCGATCATGGCGCGTTCAGCGTTTCCACACGATCATCGACCGTTCGGGGAAAGGGTGATCACTGTGAACGGCGAACCGCAAGCCTACTTTCTACAAGTCTTTTGGGCCGGATTACCGACCAATGCGTATCTCCCATCGACAATCGTGCCGACAGGACTTGACGATGAAGGACTGCCGATCGGTGTTCAAGTTGTCGGACCTGAGTACGGTGATTTGACGACCTTAGGTGTGGCGCGTCTGTTAGAGAAGCAAGGCTTCACGTTCACGCCACCAGCTGGGTACTAGTGCACGCAGCAACTGCCTATGCACATCCCAATATCGCACTCGTCAAGTATTGGGGCAAGAGCAACGACGACCTGAACGTCCCGGCAACGCCTTCGTTGGCGTTGACCCTGGGTGACTTGCGGACGACGACACGAATAGAGGCTGCGGCTTCGGAAGTGGTTGTGGTTGACGGTCACCAGGTTCGTGACGCCAAGATCGAAAGATGGCTTGAACGTCTTCGAGGCGCGTTCAATCTGCCTCCGTTGCGTATCGAGTCGTCGAGTGACTTTCCCGCGAATAGTGGATTGGCATCATCGGCTTCTGGATTCGCGGCGCTTACGCTAGCGATCTCGAGTGCTTTTGATCTCGATTTGTCTCTGCAGGAACAGTGTGAATGGGCACGGTTCGGCTCCGGTTCGGCTGCCCGTTCGCTTCATGGCGGTTTCGTGGCGTTGGAATCCGAGGGAGACGTTTGTCGAGCGTCTCAGATTTTGGACGAAAATGAATGGAACCTTGCCATTGCGGTTGCGATCACGTCGGATAGCGTCAAATCGACAGGGTCTACCGCGGGCATGACCGCTTCACGGGAGACTTCTCCCTTCTATGACGGGTGGTTGCGCGCAACGATCGAAGCATTTGATCTGGGGCTAGTAGCCGTCAAGAACAAGGACTTCGATGCACTCGCGAAAATAGCTGAAGCAAGTTGTCGACAGATGCATGCACTGATGCTCAGTACGGAACCTGCGTTAATTTACTGGAACGCCGCGACACTGAACTGTATAGATGCCGTCACGCGCATGCGCAAGGACGGTATCAATGTGTTCTACACGATCGATGCTGGATCACATGTGAAGGCCGTTTGTGAAGCGGACGTCGTGACGCGAGTGAGTGAACAGTTAAGCCGTGTTGACGGTGTGCACTCCGTGATCGGTAGTGGCATCGGCGGACCTGCTCAAATCAAAGATTCGTCCTCACCAGGCAAGGTGAGCGATGATTAGCTTGCCTAACCGTCTTCCGGTGCGATGGGACGGCTCGGATCCTCAATCCACTCGCTCCATGAACCAGGATAAAGGATCGGTTCTAGATATCCGGCGAGCAACAGTGCCATGATGTTGTGCGTTGCCGATACGCCTGAGCCGCAGTAGCAGACGATCGATCCGTCAGGATCTAACTCCGAAAATCGATCGGGATTACGTATGAATCGCTTATCGCTCGACTGATTCTCGTCGAACGGATAACAAGCAGCGCCAGGGATGTGACCTCCCGTATGGTCAATCGTCTCGTTTTGACCCAAGAATCGATCGTGAGATCTTGCGTCGATTAGCGTGTGCTTATCACCTAACAAATCATCGGGTCCGCAAAGTTTCGTCAGTGAAGATCCTGCTTCAAAATCACAGGGCTCAGGTTGCACAACATCGACTTCTGTCTTGAAGCCGTGATCAAGCCACTGCTGCAATCCACCATCGAGCACACGTACATCCGCGTGCCCGACCCAACGCATCATCCACCACAATCGGCAGGCGAACGTACAAGCGCCATCGTCGTACGCGACAATCGAACATTCGTTGTCAATGCCATAGGTGCCAAGCGTCTTGGTAAAGCGTTGCTGGTCTGGTAACGGGTGTCGACCACGGACTCCTGCTGGATCACTAAGATCGAGTTCGAGCGGCATATATTGCGAGCTGGGAATGTGACTTTCGTTAAACTGAGTTCTGCCGAGCGGCGGATCGACTAACGACCAACGACAGTCAATGACTCGTAGTTTGGTTTCACCGATCCGACCGGCTAGTTCAGTTGCCGAGATGAGTAATTTGTCCGCTTGCATGATGTACCTACTCGAGATCTACGTAGACCGGGGCATGATCTGATGCGGTCAGCCCTTCTTGTTTCTTCCTGAAGTCACGGTCGATGACCACCTCATTCGTACGGTCAACGATGCCTTGTGTACCGAGTAAAAGGTCGATGCGCAACCCATGGTTTCGCTGAAAAGCGCCGGCACGGTAGTCCCACCACGAAAACGCGTCAGAATCGGGGTATTTGTTTCGGAATAAATCGGTAAGCCCTAAATCAAATAGCTTCGTTAGTACGTCCCGCTCTTCGACGGTATGGAAGATCTCGCCGTCGCCACCCTCGCCATGGTGGGAGTCAGCAGCGGTTGCACAGATGTTGTAGTCTCCACCGATGATAAAGTCCTTGCCATTCGAAATCTGCGTCTCACAGAAATCCCGTAGTGCGCCGAACCAATCGAGTTTCATTTGGAAGTCGGCATGTTCGAGATTCTTGCCGTTCGGACAGTACACGCAGGCGTAGTTCAGATCACCAAAGTCCCCGGCGATCAATCGAGCGCCGTTTTCTTCACGGCCTGGAAGACCGAGTTGTGTAACGTCTACATCTGCTTTGGCGGCGAAGGCAACGCCATTCCAGCTCTTCTGGCCATGAACATGAACTTGATAGCCAAGCTCTTCAAAAGCTTCTGCCGGAAAGTTCTCTTCCGTTGCTTTGATTTCTTGAAAACCGACGAGATCGGGTTGCCTTGACTCCAACCAGATCTTGACGTAGTCGATTCGAGCGCGGACGCCATTGATGTTCCACGTCGCGATGCGCATGAGTGCTACTCGATAGTGAATGAAAGGGTCTGGTAGCCGGCGGTTTCCATCGCTGTCACGACATCTTCTTGCGTATCCGGACAAAGCGCGACCACGCTACCGCCGCCGCCAGCGCCGGTAATTTTCGCCCCAAGCGCTCCGTTGTTTCGTGCCAGGAACACGAGTTCCTCTAGTGCGGGAGTAGAAATCTGAATGGCATTCAGACATCCATGCGCCATGTTCATCAATTCACCCAGCTCGGTGAGGTTGCCATTCGTAAACGCTTCTGTACCGTCGGTAGTAATGGATGCGAGTTGGTCAAAAACCATTTCATACGCGACTTGGCGTCTCTCGTGCGCTTGTCGTACTTGCTCGACCATATTCGCGGTCAGGCTTTCCTTTCCAGACATACCAACGACAAGAGGTACCTGCTTCGCCGGTCGGATGATTTCGTGTGCCGGATCGTCAGAGTTTGTGGGTTGCTTGTAAAGCAAGGGTTCGCCGTAGGTGGCGATCGTGTTATCGACTCCTGAGGGATTGCCGTGAGCGGCGCGTTCACATTGGAATGCGAGTTCGTTGATGCGCTCTGAATCGAGACCCAGATCAAAAAAGTCGCTTAAAGCTCGGATAACCGCGACCGCGATGGCGGCAGAGCCGCCTAAACCCATGGCGCGCGGCACGTTGGGGAAGACTTCAATAGCGAGAGGTTTTTCGTTGAGACCTAGTTGTTGAAGGAGCATTGCCAGCACGCCGACGAGTCCTTGCGGGTTGGCTTCAGACATGTGAATCGTTTGTTCGATGCCCCAACGCGGAATGAGCAATACTGGTTCTTCTGACGGTACGACCCGAGCTTCAACCGCCAAAGGCAAGGGCACCGCTAATGCAGGTCGCCCGTATACAACCGAGTGTTCGCCGAGCAGGATGACTTTGCCGCACGATGCGCTGCGCGCTTGTTCAGCGTCATCATCGGCTTGAGTAGAACGTAGGCGCCGCAAGATATCCTGTGCACGCCACACCTTGATGTCGCCTTCCTCAATGAGGGCATCAACGACCTCGTCGAAATATTCGTCAGGTATATTGGCGGTGGACGCAACACTCCTTGCGTGCAAGTTCATATGGTGTTGTTGGATTCCAGCCGTCGATAACGACCTGAGCGCCGCGAAGTTCTGTGCGATACCCACCGCACCCATGACACCGGCAAGCTCCGGGGCGTTTGGTGAACCAAGTATTCGGTGATTAATCGCGACGGTTGGATTGGTTTCGAGGGAGCCACCCACGGTACCAACCTTCATCGGCATATGCAGGACGCCCACCAATGCGCCGCTCTCTGATTTAGACCAGGAAGTGAGCGCTCGATATTGCCCGTCTACGGCTGCAAACGCGTGAGCGGCTGCTTCAATGGCTCGGAAATCGTTCCCGGTCGCCAAGGCGACCGCATCGATGCCGTTCATGATGCCTTTGTTATGGGTAACCGCACGATATGAATCGACGCGTGCCCAATCGTTAGCCAGAATGATGCCGTCACGTACTCGCTCGCCTGAATAGTCGCCGGTAGCGAGATTCTCAACAGGAATCGTCAGTTTCGCCGTTACCATGGCGCGATCGGTTAGATTAGAGAGAATCCTTAGAAAAACCGTGCCGCCTGAAATGGTCTCGATCAGACTTGCGATACCCTCGCACATGCTGTTAACGACGTTAGCACCCATCGCGTCACGGGTGTCTACCAGTAGATGCAGAACGACGAGAGTCCCCTTCGATTCACCGACATCATGGTGAAGATGGACTTCGATGTCGACCGCCCCACCACCACGCGCCACCATCTTGGGATGCAGACTATTTGCGAGATTCAAGATGGCTTCACGGTTCTCCAGCAGAAGTTCCTTGGCGTTGTCGGGCTCCTCGATATTTGCGATCTGAACCTGCCCGATGAGTATCGGATCTGTGGTTTCAGCTTCGATACCACCTGATAGACGCATGATGCGAGCGGCGCCGGATAAACCGGCGACGATCGACGGTTCCTCGACGACCAAGGGCACGATGTAGTCCTTGCCGTTGATCAGGAAATTCAGACCGATGCCGAGAGGTAGTCCCATGACGCCAACCACGTTTTCGATCATACGATCAGCGGTCGGGGTGCGTAATGTGTGCGTGCCGCTATCCAGAGCCTGGACATCGGCCGTGCTCAATAATCCGCGCTCGCGCAACGCCTCAATTCGTGCGGGTATATCAAGCTTGAAGAATCCCGGGATTCTAGAGTTGGACGGTTGCGCCATGGTTCTCGACCTTTAAGTTCAACAGATTCAGACCTTTGCGGGTCACAGTTCGTTCAAACGCATCAAGTGCCTTAGGATCGTCACTCAGTGCGACGCCCGTATCGCCGCCGCCCGCTCCGCAGGGCTTGTAAAGTACGCCCACATCATTTCCAATCTCAAGCGCGGTACGGTGAGCGCTGCCATAGATACCGAGTTGAGTACGTTGGTCAAATTCAAACACAAATTGGTTGAGTTTTGCCAAGTTTCGTAGAAAAAGCTTAACTTCGTGCAGAGATTCTGCGACGGCAGTTGCAAGTTTTTGCCAGTTTACGACTTCTTCCTCGGATCGCCTTTCAACGAGCGTACGAAATTTCAAGAGCATAGGCTCAGTACTCGTACTTGTACCGGTAAAAACAAAGCGCATATTCAGTCCAGACGGAGGCTTAACGCGGACCCCGGCGCCGTTTTGAAAGCGAGTGAGACCGCCCAGTTTTGCTGCGACGATGTCCAATCCACTCCCGTTTTTCCCGTGTAAGGAATTATGAAGCTCAATCAGTCTTTTGGTCGTGAAGCGATGGCCAGTAACGTGTCCCAGTGCTTCGGCAAGAGCGACTAGGATCGCGGCGCTTGAACCTACACCAAGCTTGTTCGTGTTTTCGTAGAAGGCGCTTGTATCGAGCTCAAGCTCGGCGTGTTCAGGCAGCGTGGACGGTGTCGGTAGAGCGGAAATTAACGTATCGAGAAGCTGCTGATCGCCAGAGTCTAGCAAGGAAGTCAGACTGTCATATTCGGCGTCTGACGCGATGTTTGAACGAATCGACCAGCCACCTGCCACTTTTGGTGTCAATATTGCCGACGCAACGCAATTTACAGCCAACACGAGTGCTGGTGCATCGAGTAGCGCGATATAGTCGCCGGAAAGTACCAGTTTGCCGGGGGCGCGGCCTGTGATGTGCGTCACTGAGTTACGCTTCCGCCAGGAAGATTTTCTATGCTAAGGCGATCGATTCCATTGTAAAACAGGCGACACGTATTGTTTCTTTCGAATATATGCACAATCGCACGTACTAATCGTCGTTAATCGAAATTCGACGGAATATTCATGCATAAATCTTCACGCTCGGACCACCGTCTTGAAACCCGTGCCGTCCACGGTGGCGAGCAGGTAGACGATCTGACCGGTGCGTCAGCACCAAACATTGTGATGTCCTCGACATTCGTACTGGACGACCCTGCGGGATTTTCGATTAAGGAATTTGAGGAAGATCGACCGTACGTCTACACGCGTTGGGGCAATCCGACGATTGAGATGCTCGAAAAGAAGCTGATGAGCCTTGAGGAGGCGGAGCATTGCATCGCGCTCGCGTCGGGAATGGCGGCGACCACGACTCTTCTGCTCGGTTTGCTCAAATCGGGTGATCACCTGGTTATCAGCGACGTGTGTTACCCGGGTACCGCCGAATACGTACGGGATACCCTTCCGAAATACGGAATCCAGTCGACTCCAGTTGACACAAGTGAAGTTGAGCTTGTCTCGGACGCGATCCAACCCAACACCAAGTTAGTTTGGATTGAGACGCCGGCGAATCCCATACTCCGATTGACCGATATTGCGGCGGTGGCGAAGGTAGCTCATGAGCACGGACTCCCACTTGTAGTCGATTCAACGTTTGCGACACCGGTGGCTACGCGACCTCTCACGTTCGGTGCTGATTACGTCATCCACTCTCTCACCAAGTACATAGGTGGACACGGCGACTCGATCGGTGGAGCGATTCTGGGAAGCCGTGAACGCATAGAAGTACTCCGCAATGACGCCATGATCCACCTTGGTGGGATCATTAGTCCATTCAATGCGTGGTTGATCGCGAGAGGTGCTGCGACGTTGCCTGCACGAATGCGAATGCATGCTGACTCTGCGATGCAGGTTGCGAAATTTCTTGAAGGTCATCCAGCGGTACTGCGAGTGAACTATCCGGGACTGTCAAGTCATCCGCAGCATTCGCTTGCGAAACAACAAATGGATTGTTATTCGGGCATGCTTTCGTTCCAGGCGAAAAACGGAAAAGCGCTAGCGCAGCGTTTCGCTAGGGACCTGGAAGTATTCCACTTTGCCGTCTCACTCGGTCACAGTCGAAGTTTGTTGTATTGGGTGCCCACCGAGGAAACTCTGAGTACGGGACTCTCGCTCAATTCGGAACAGACCGCGCGTTATCGAGACTTTGCAGGCGATGGACTATTTCGCGCATCCGTTGGACTAGAGCACCCCGAGGATCTCTGCGAGGACCTCGCGCGCGTATTAGGTAACTGAAGCAGTAGATCTAGGTGGTTCCGGGACCTAAAAATGATTCGTCGATTACGACGCGGAACCCGCAGTTGCCAGTCGAAGCGTTCGGTGCATTGGCGTAGCGAGCAGCGACGCGATAGCGGTTGCAGTAGCTCGCGTGGCAAAGATAAGAACCGCCCTTAAGAACCTTTCCGGTTCGAAACTGTGCGGACTGATGATTTAAACCAAACCAATCCTCGCACCACTCCCAGACGTTTCCCGCCATGTTAAACAGACCATAGCCATTGGGTTCATAGGCGTCGACTGGCGCGGTACCTGTGTACCCATCTGCGCTCGTGTTCGAATCAGGGAACTCACCTTGCCAGATATTGCAGAGATGCTTACTGTTAGGAGTTAGTTCGTTTCCCCACGGGTAACGGTTCTGATCCAGTCCGCCGCGAGCGGCGAATTCCCATTCGGTTTCGGTCGGTAGGCGGCAACCCGCCCAGCTACAGAACGCCTTTGCGTCGTTCCACGTGACATGTACGGCCGGGTGTTTTTGCAGTAAGCGGATATTGGAACCTGTTCCGAAGGGACGGCGCCAGCAAGCTCGGTCGACGGCGACCCACCACGGTGCTGCGTCGACTTGAATCGAGGTAGTAACGTGCTTTCGTCGTCGGTTGCTGTAAAACAGATGGAAGACAAACGACCAGCCAATCCGCTCTGCGTCGGTCAGATACCCAGTGTCACGCACGAATTCGCTGAATTGGGCATTGGTCACTGCAGTCGTCGCAATCTCAAACGAGTCTACTTTGACTTCCCGTATCGGTCCTTCATGATCTTCAGTGTTGACTTCCTTGTCTTCGGATCCCATGCGAAAAACAGATGCTGGGAGGTGTACAAACGATTGGGATAGTTGCTTTTTACCTTCATATGTCGTAAGAGGACGGCTAACCGGTGTAACAGTTGGCATACAGCACGGCGAATCGCACGAATTCATGATTGCCTCACGAGCAGATATTCGTAGAACGTGGCATTCGCTGTAGAGATCTGGATCTGTCGATCGACAAAAGAAGCTGTGCGCAAGATCAATAGATGGAGTCAGGTTCTCAACTAATGCCTGTATGAATCAGCGTTTTGTTTAGCCATCATCGCAACAGCCTCGTCTGCAGCTTGCGCCAACTCGTCGCCTGAGAATTCTCCGACTTGTTCGCGCAACCAATTTTCACTCACGTCTTCTCGTCTAATTTTCATCCACGTTTGAGCGGCGATAAAGTGTTTGAGACGCGCCGCCTTCTCTTGACTTGCATCCAGATAGTTTCCCGGATTTTTGACTTTAAGTAATTCGGCCATTACTGGCTGGACTCGTTGCCATGTGCTGATGGAATCTGGTTCGTATCCATATTCCGTACGAATGAGGTTGGGGGACAGTCGATCAGCAATTCCCATGAGATAGTAGGCTTCATACCCTTGTTCTGCCCACCACCATTGCTCTTCCCCTGGTTGCGGGTATCCACGAAATTCCGTCGTGTTTTCTATCGCACGTAGCGAAGCAAGTGCGTTCTCAGGTACGCCCGCGCACTTTGCTGCAATCCAAGCATGTCGGAAGAACGCGTTTTCTACTCCCCACCGTTTGCGCCAGTAGGAGTCGTTGTCGAAGATGCGCTCAAACACATTGAACGACCACGCAAAGCCAATTCCCCGCTCAATACGGCTACCGATCCTGTATATACCGCTAGCGCATTTGTACTTGAGCACTGCGTAATCAGCGATGACGTTGGCGTTACATCGGGCCGAGAGTGCTTGATCCGCGTCCTGCTTGTCAGTAACCATGCAATCGGGATCGTTAAGAGTTCGTATGACGATGTTTCGTTTGATGAGCGGTTCATCAAATACATGACGCCAAGTGAGTGTGTTGTCCGTGGCATATATTGGCGTCAACAAAGGTATTTCGTTCAGGAACTTTTGGTCTAGCCTTGATTCGCATCGCTCGGTGAAACCGCCGCGGACGCCACGTTTCGCGATTGGTTCGTCGAACCCAGGGCAATTGTCGTGAAAATTCACCGTGGAGTCACCGGACCAGTGTGCCGGTGTGCCTGGCTCACGCGTTTTGTTTGCGAACGCCTGAGTGTATTCCGCTGCCCGTAAGTCATTACCCGGTACGAGTAATGAACTCCATCCGCAAACCATCAAAGCGGTAAGCCACATCCTATATTTCATTTCTAAACCTATTAATTCCACTTGGTACCAACTTCCTGCTGGTGCATCATTTTTGTCGCTTCGTCTACGGCTTGCGCTAGCTCCTCGTCCGAGAACTCTCCGACCTGTCTGATCAACCAATCCTCGCTTACATCTTTTCGTCTTTTCTTGATCCACGTTTGAGCGGCAATGTAGTGCTTGAGTCGAGCTGTCTTTAGCTCACTAGAGCGGGGATCGCGACCTAGATCCTTAATCTGAAGTAACTCGGCGACCACAGGTTGGACAAGCTGCCATGAACGTATAGAGTCGAAGTCGTAACCGTAATCAATGCGATTGAAATTGGCCGATAGCTGATCGGCGATACCCATGAGTTGGTACGCTTCAAATGATTGTTCTGCCCACCACCAATCCTCTTCGCCGGGTGCTGGCTTGCCACCGAACTCCGATGTGTTCTCGAATACCCCAAGCGATGCGAGCGCGTCATCGGGTAGTCCAGCGCACTTTGCGGAAATCCATGCGCTACGGAAGTAAACATTTTCGATTCGCCATCTTGTTCGCCAGTAACTCTCATTGTCGAATAGACGCATGATCGAAAACGCATACCACCAAGGAAATTCAATCCCGTTGTTAAGGAGCCCTCTGCTGTTGTAGAACCCACTTGTGCAGTTGTATTTGAGTGTAGCGTAGTCGGCGATCACATCAACTCGACATTCCTCCGCGATATGATCGGCCGACGGTTCGTTAGGGAATTCTTGGCACTCAGGATTCGTTATGGCATCGAGGACGATCTTGCGCTTAACCTGCGGTTGGTCGAATACATAACGCCACGTAATTCGGGCGTCCTTTGCCTCAAATGGCATTTGTCTCGGGACTTCATTTGCGAAATGCTCGTCTAGTCTAGATTCGCAATCTGGCGTGAATCCGCCACGAATTCCGCGTTCTTTAAGAGGGCTCATGAAATCGGGACAATGACGACGTAGCTCGTCCGTGGGGGCGTAAGTCGATACTACGAGACTTCCCGGCATTCGCTTCTTCCAGCGATCAGTAGCGTCCCCCGCAAATGTCACGTGGGTGGTCATCAGCGCGATGCTCACCGCTGCGAGCAGTGAAAGCCAAGTCAGCTGATCCATCGCATTTTTTGAGAAGCGAATTCCGCGCATCTCGAATATTAGCGCGCTCGTCTGGTTCACATTAGAACGGCGCAATCGCACGTGTATGCGGGGCGATTGCGTGATAAGTCAGTTCGCATTGCGTACGAGTTGTACAGTTTGACTTCGCTCTGCTGGTTGAATTAGGAGAGCATTTTTATAGAAAAATGAGCGACAAATTGAAGATTGATAGTCTCTTTCGCGCACGTTCCACACACGATGCCGACCATACAATTCTGCGCTCTCTGCCCGTCACAGCACGGGATCGGCTTTATTCAGTACCCTATTTGAGCGCTCACGCTATCCAATGACAAAAAGTCACACAATGACCGACCTTGATCTGTGTCGATTCTTGGATTTGGGGTATCACATCATCGATTCGAGCGACATCCCAGAGTCGACGCATGAGAAGCTGTTTGAAGCGGCTGTCGACATACACCAAAGAAGGTCGGAGCTGTCGAATCCGCTCGCCAGTCTTGAAACCGTAGCGGATAACCTCCATGTACAAGTACCGTTGCTGAACGACGTTCTTGAAAGTGATGCTCTAGACGGTGCGATGTCCTCAGTGCTTGGGTCTAGATACTTCCGCTATGGACATTCTTTTATTCATCGTAGTGGCGAGTATGACCAGACGTATCACAAGGATTCACCGTTACCTTGGGGTACGCGTGGCGGGGTTCGTTCGCATCGTCCAAATTGGGCAATGGTGTTTTATTACCCGCAAGCGGTCACGCTGGACATGGGTCCCACTGAAATTCTGCCGGGTACCCAGTACTGGAACGTCAATCGAGCGGACACCGAGCGTACAGAAGGTGAGGATCGGTTTGACGGGACGATTTCACCGGCCGCACTGAACGGTATGACGGAAGCGGAACGCATTCAGCACTTTCAAAAGCAGGTAGAAGACTTCGATCGCCATGTGAAACCTTTACGCCTTGAGTTGCCGAAGGGATCGCTGCTGCTTGTTCATTTTGACCTTTTTCATCGAGGTACCCGTAGCGTTTCTGAAGAAGATCGCTTTATGTACAAGTTTTGGTACGTTCGTGCGACTGAACCAGTTATTGCGAAGCCGTTTCGGTCGATCGAGTATCAGGCTTGCGATCCGCGTCGTCAACAGTTGGTCGCCAAAAACGCAGCTTGGCTTGGTTTGGACGTAAAGACCTCGGAAAAGGCGTACGAGACTGATGTCGTAGTTCAAGAAGCCGAACGCATGGCGGACTCGCATTCGCGAGTTGAGTCAGATATAGACTCCGTTGTAGAAGCGTGCCTTCAAAACGACGAAGCCAATCGACGTAGCGCGATGTACGCGTTGGCTGGACACGATCGAGAATCAATTTCAGTGGCCAATGACCTGTTCGAAGGTACTACCAAACAGGCGCGTTGTTGCGCAGCATTTTTGCTAGGTGAACTTCAAGAACCTCGAAACGTCGATCTCGATTCACTATTGAAATTGGTCGCGGATGATTCGGACACAGACGTGAGAATGACGGCCACGAATGCCCTAGGACGAACACTACGTCGACGCATGTCGAAGAAGAATTTTGCGTTGCCGGAAGACCTAGTTCCGATCGTAACCAAGGTACTACGTGACGCACGCGAACGCAATACGCGAAGCGGCGTAACACAGAGCGCCGAACGCCAGTGCATCTACGTTGCACTACTCAATATCGTTTCAAGCGCTGCGGAACAAGATTTAAACCCAGAAGCGCTAGCCGAAATCTCCGACTTGCTCTGTACACGGCTCGGTGTTGAGTCAGATAGATACGCGAAGAGCACGGCGCTGGAGGCTCTTGCGCGACTTGCTGCGATGGGCGATCAGCAAGCAGTCGATGCAAGTTTGAAGGTGTTGAGAGCCGAACGTTGGAGCGTCGTAGGAGCGACTGCATGACGCGCTGGAGCATTGTGCTCTGTTCGGCGGCTTCATTCTTAGTTTCACCTGTGTTTGCGCAAGAGCGCGACTCAGAAACTGAAGGGGAGCTTGAAGAGCTGGTCGTACAGGCTCAGGCGACAGTGGCGGTTGATCGCTTTGCGGAATTGACCGCGACAGTCCTTGATGACGAGTCGATTAGCGATGTTCAGGCAATTCATCCCAATGAATTGATGAGTCAGGTGCCGGGCGTATGGATTTCACGGAATTCTGGACAGGAGCACCTGACGGCGATTCGCTCTGGCATGCTGACTGGGGCAGGGGCGTGTGGCGCGTATCTATTGCTTGAAAACAGCATTCCCATTCGTCCGACGTCATTTTGTAACGTCAACGGTCTGTTTGAACTCAATACGGAACAGGCGCATGCAATTGAAGTCATACGCGGTCCCGCTAGTTCTCGCTACGGAGGAAATGCGCTACACGGTGTGATCAATGCGATCACGATTGGCTCTTCGGAAGCGAACAGTGCAAGCTGGCAACTTGGATCTTTCGGTCACAACCGTCTTGACGGTCGGTTTGGTAACGACCGGGGGCGTCTATCGATACATGGTGTAAGCACGGACGGCTGGCGAGACGACACGGGTTTCGATCAACAGAAACTGAACGGGCACTACCACACGAGCGTTGGCCCATGGGAAGTTACGCACACCTTGTCACTAACGTCGTTAAACCAGGAAACAGGCGGCTACGTACGTGGATTGGACGCGTACAAGGATGACGCACTGCGTACCTCCAACCCCAATCCAGAGGCGTTTCGGGACGCTCGCTCATTGCGCTACGCGTCTCATTGGCGGAACGGCGACATGCTTGTAGCCCCATTCGTACGACAGAGTTCGATGGATTTCCTAATGCACTTTCTGCCAGGACAACCCCTAGAGCACAACGCTCAACGAAGTGGTGGAGTGTTATTGAACTGGGAACGTAATCTCGAAAAATGGGTGCTGTCATTCGGTGCGCGCGGTGAAATCGTCAGCATGGAATTGAGTGAAATCCAGTCGTCCCCGACGGTTGGTTCTGCATTTCTGATGGCGACTCGACCTGAAGGGACTCACTACGACTTTGCTACTAACGCGTCGCACCTCGGGCTCTTCCATGATGGGCACTATCAGGTGAACGACCGCGTCGCGTGGAAATACCGAGCTAGAGTGGAAACGGCGAACTACGACTACGACAACCGGCATCTGGTTGGGAATACCAAAGACGATGGGACGGCCTGCGGGTTCGGCGGTTGTCTCTATACGCGACCTGCCGATCGTGACGACAGATTTATGGATTACGCGATGCAGATTGGATTTGAGCGGATATTAGGATCTCGATCGATCGTACATGGGAGCTTGGGTACTGGATTTCGCCCTCCCCAGATTGCAGAACTTTATCGATTGCAGAACGGGCAGGAATTTGCTGACATCGATAGCGAACGCTTGGACGCGCTAGAGATGGGAGTGAAGCACCAGATAGATGGTGGCGTGGTCCACGTGACCGCTTATCACGAATACAGCCGAAATCTCATCATTCGCGATTCAGAAGGCTTCAATCAAAGTGGCGGCAAAGTCGATTCGTCAGGTATCGAGCTCAGCCTTGCTTTTGCGATGTCACCGCGTCACAAATTTCGCGCGACGCAATCTTGGGCAACTCATCTCTACGACTTCACGCACGATCTTGCAAGACGCGAGGTCATTGTGAAAGGAAACGATGTCGACACGGCACCGCGCCATCTCGGGTCTGTTCAGTGGCAGTGGCAGCCGACGGAGGGACTCAAATCCACATTAGAAATCACGCGCATAGGTTCCTATTTCATGGATGCGGCGAACACGTTCCAGTATCCGGGACATATTGCGGTGCACTGGCACGGTAAATGGCGTCTCGACAACTTGTGGGAGATTCAGGCTCATATACGCAATTTGTTAGACGAGAAGTACGCAGACCGCGCTGATTGGTCGTTTGGAACGCCTCGCTACTTCCCGGCCATGCCACGCAACACACAGCTAGGGATTAAGCGCTATTTTTAGTTTGTCTGACCTGTCGACTAGGTTTCTACCCGATAAACCCGAGCAGCGGTATCGTGAAAGAGACTCGCTCGTTCAGACGTACTGAAACCGGCCGTCAGTTTCTTAAACGAGTTCCAGAGCACCGCGTACGAACAACTCGCTTTATCCACCGGGAAATTGCTTTCGAGCATGCAACGATCGGCACCGAAATGCTCGATCATGTGCAGATAGTAGTCTCGGGTCGCAGCAACTAATTCGTCTGAAGTTGCCGGGGACGGTCGTTTGTGGAAACCGAATCCGTTGATCGGCATCACGAGACCGCCTAATTTGGCGACGACGTTCTGACGTTGCGCCAATGCCGCAACATTGTGCTTCCATTTAGTAAAGATCGCGTCACGTTGACCCTCATATGGACCGATACCTAACGGTCCACCGAAATGATCGAAAATGATGGTTGTATCTGGAAACGCAGTCGCCAGATCCGTCAATTCGGGAATCTGGGGGTGGTACATCCATGCGTCAAACGTCAGCTTGCGCTTGCCGAGTTCCGCAAATCCCTCCCGAAAGGTTGGGTCAGACAACATGGCTTCAGTCGGTGAGGTGTGCGAGTTGCGAACGGTCTCGCTCGCGTCCCATCCTGAAGCGTGTCGAATGCCGCGGAATCGATGACTTGCGGACATATGCGCGTCAAGGACTTCGCCGACACCCGCTCCTAGATTCAGGTCTGCATAACTAACAATTGCTGCACAAGCACGCGACGTGCCGTATCCTCCGCTCGCACTCATCGCTGCGATACCGTTAACGAATTCAGTTTCGCCGACGGGTCGCATGGCTTCAGGACCGTCAGCACGGTACATTGACCCGCACTCCATGAAGACCGTGCTTACCACATTGTGACCGCTACCGGTGTCGGCGAGCAATTCGTCAAGGAGGTAGCGACTTTGGGGATGATCCCAAAGATGGTGGTGGGGATCGCAGATGGGTAAATCGGGCTCGAGAATCTCCTCTTGGACTTGATCAAGCCATACGTCAGGTTCCATAGAGCTCCTTAGTAGATAACGACCGAACGAATGGATTCACCCCGATGCATCAGTTCGAACGCCTCGTTGATATCGTCGAGCGGCATGGTGTGCGTAATCAGGTCGTCGATGTTGATTTTCCCGTCCATGTACCAGTCTACGATTTTCGGTACTTCCGTGCGACTCTTTGCGCCACCAAAGGCTGTACCGCGCCAGACGCGCCCCGTGACGAGTTGAAACGGACGCGTGCTGATCTCCTGACCCGCACCGGCGACACCAATGATCGTACTCTCGCCCCAGCCTTTGTGGCAGCATTCCAGCGCTTGGCGCATGACGTCGACGTTACCGATGCATTCAAACGAATAATCGACGCCCCCATCCGTCATGTCGATGATTTCGGCCACTACGTCTGCGCTGTCCTTCGGATTAATGAAATCGGACATACCGAATTTCTCGGCGAGAGGTTGCTTGGCGGGATTCGTGTCGACGCCGATGATACGACCCGCACCGACCATCGCGGCACCTTGAATCACGTTCAGTCCGATACCGCCTAGTCCAAATACCGCAACTGTAGCGCCTGCCTCAACCTTTGCCGTGTTGATAACCGCACCGATTCCGGTTGTTACGCCACATCCAATGTAGCAGACCTTGTCAAAAGGTGCGTCTTCCCGGATCTTCGCAACAGCAATTTCAGGCATCACGGAGTAATTTGAAAACGTCGACGTGCCCATGAAGTGGAAGAGTTGCTCACCGTTAAGTGAGAAACGTGATGTTTCGTCCGGCATGAGTCCGCGACCTTGTGTTTCGCGAATTGCGCCACAAAGGTTGGTCTTACCTGATTTGCAGAACTTGCATTCGCCGCACTCAGGCGTGTAGAGCGGAATAACGTGATCGCCTACGCTCACGCTCGTTACGTCCGGACCGACATCGACGACGACGCCAGCACCTTCGTGTCCGAGAATAGCAGGGAATAGTCCTTCCGGGTCATCGCCCGAAAGGGTAAAGGCATCGGTGTGACAGATCCCCGTGGCTCTGACTTCGACCAGCACCTCGTTGTAGCGCGGTCCGTCAAGATCGACCGTCTCAATCTGAAGGTCCTTTCCCGCTTCAAAGGCAACGGCTGCTCTAGTTTGCATAGCCTCTCCTTAGTTAGGTGAGATTAGGTTTCGCCTCGAATGTAGTGGACGAGATCGCTGATTTGTTCGCTTTGCTCGTCGATGATCTCTGAAAACAAATCACGAATGGAGATGACGCCTTCGACGACACCTTCCTCCATAACGATGAGATGGCGAATGCGATGTTTTTTCATCAGTGCGACGCATACGTCGACACGCTCGTTCTTCGTAACAGTGACGACATCGCGCGTCATGATCTCGGAGACGCGGGTTGTTTTCGAGGCCTTATCTTTTAAGATGACCTTGCGAGCGTAATCTCGTTCTGAGATGACGCCGACAAGCTTGTTCTCCTGTAGTACGGGCAATAGGCCTACATGCAGTTCCGACATGAGCTTAATCGCCTCAAACACGGTTTCGATCGGTGCGATGCTGTAGAGTTCGGTTTGTTCGCGGTGATTGAGTACATCCAGCACACTTTTCATCGTCGTTCCCCCGCTTTTAGTACTTGTATTGATCTGGTTTGAAGGGTCCAGGTACGGGCACGTTGATGTAGTCAGCCTGTTCCTGGGTCAGCGTGGTGATGGTGCCGCCGAAGCCTTCGACCATTAGTTGCGCGACTTCCTCGTCCAGTTTCTTAGGCAGCACTTCAACTGAGATGGGTGCCCGTTGACTCGGGTCTTGATCTGCCCATTTTTGTTCAAACAGGTGCATTTGTGCCAAGACCTGATTGGCAAACGATCCGTCCATGACCCGCGAGGGATGACCCATTGCATTGCCTAGATTAACCAAGCGGCCCTCTGAAAGCAAGATTAGGTAATCCGTCCGCGATTCGCTACGAAATATCTGATGCACTTGCTCCTTGACTTCCTGCCAATGCCAGTGATCGCGCATGTGCTGAGTATCGATTTCATTATCAAAATGACCGATGTTGCACACAATCGCACCTGCCTTGACGCTTTCGAGCATCGGTGCGTCGCATACTCGGGTGTTCCCGGTACAAGTCACGATCAGATCGATGGAGCCCATGAGCTCGGAGTCGATGTCGTCGATTTGCCCACTGTTTTTGCCGTCGCGGTAGGGCGAAACGACTTCAAAGCCATCCATGCAAGCCTGCATTGCACAAATTGGATCGACTTCGACAATTTTCACGATCATGCCTTCTTGACGAAGACTTGCTGAGGAACCTTTGCCTACGTCCCCGTAACCGAAAACGAGCGCTTTCTTACCAGCCAGGAGCACGTCAGTCGCACGCTTGATGGCGTCGTTCAGGCTATGACGCGTACCGTAGCGATTGTCGTTCTTGCTCTTCGTGACCGATGCATTGACGTCGATTGCGGGGACCTTGAGGGTGCCTTGATCCAGCATTTCTAGCAACCGATGAACTCCTGTAGTGGTCTCTTCGCTAATGCCGTGAATGTTGTCGAGCATCTGTGGATATTTCTCGTGGATCATTAAGGTAAGGTCCCCGCCATCATCCAGCAGTACGTTGGCATCCCACGGTTCCCCATTCTTGAGAATGGTCTGCTCGAGACACCAGTCGTATTCCTCTTCGGTCTCCCCTTTCCATGCGAATACGGGTACCCCATCTTCAGCCATAGCAGCCGCGGCGTGATCCTGTGTCGAAAAGATGTTGCACGACGACCAGCGTACTTCAGCCCCAAGTGCTTGTAACGTTCGGATTAGGACGGCCGTCTGAACCGTCATATGGATACAACCAATGATGCGGGCGCCGGCGAGGGGTTGCTGTGCCGCGTATTTGTTACGCAATGCCATTAGGGCAGGCATTTCGTTTTCAGCCAAAGCAATTTCGCGATTACCGAATGCTGCTAGCGATAGGTCCGCGACCTTGAAATCGTTTGCCATAGTCTCAGATAAAAGTCTCAAACAAAATGCTATCACGCGACCTTAAAATCGCCGCGATACCGTTTGGCGTGATGTTTAGCCGACCAGACTTGTTAGTGGCTGCTATCTAGACCCTATGCGACGACCTTTACGTACCCCAGTTTGTGTCTTCCTTGGTGTGGTGACGCTAGGTTTGATTGGTTGCGCAGAGCAAGAGGAATTAACCGCTGAACATCCCGGTCTAGAGATCTACACAAAGTACTGTGCGAGTTGTCACAATGCGGGTGTTGCGGATGCGCCGAAGCTTGGTGAAGCTGATCAATGGGAGTCGCGTATCGAAAAAGGACGCGAAGCGCTACTTCAGACGACTATTGACGGGATTCCGCCTGGGATGCCTAAGAAAGGACTGTGTATGAGTTGCACTGAAGAGCAGCTGGCTGATGCGATTGATTACATGTTAGCTGCGATTGATAGATAGTGGCGTTCGAAGAAGGGTAAAGTAGAAATTGATGCTCCTCTGTGCAAATACGTAGTTTCCTCAAGCGTGTCTACTGCTGTTTTGCGCTTGTAAGTCTCCTAATTACGAGCGGGACACAAGCTCTCATTTATTTCTTCGTTCAGAATTTCGATTTCGGGTTTACTGGCTTGGTGGGGGAAAGTAGGCGCGATTCGTTCAACCGCACTGGTTACATCCGCATGTGCGGATTTTTGGTCTTGAGTTGAATCGATGCTGATTTGAAAGCAAACAAACCCCCTAACGACGTGTATGCTGACTCGTTCGACACTCTGGATATGCCTAAGCTCAGTTTCTAGAGGGATTGCGATCTGTTGCTCGATAAGTCCTGGCGAAAGATTGTCCGCGGATATCGAAATGCCGAGTAACGTCTTCGAATGAGTTACGGACGAAGAAAGCGAGCTACAAGCACCTAGTGAGATGACGAAAAATACTGCGAGAGACGTGAAGTCTCGCAATTTATTTAGGGGGATCACTCGCATGATTTCCCGATAGGCGAAGTGAAGCCTGATTCCTTTGCTCACTAAGAGGTCAGTAGTGTGGTTATCGATACGCGTCACCGCGATGTGCAACTCGGACGACCAGCACGATCAGTTCTTCCTCTTGAACTTCATAAACGACTCGGTAGTTTCCAACCTGTATTCGGCGTAAGCATGTTAAAGCCCCTTTAAAGCAGTTCCGACATAAGGATTTTCTTTCAATCCTTCGATTGCTGAAGCTAGTCGTTCACGATCTTGTGTGTTTATCCGTCTGAGCTCCTTGAGCGCGGCTGTCTTAAACCGAATTTAAAAGAGTACGTTTAAAACTTCGTCCCAATCGTGTACTGGGTCCGATGGGTCGCTGAGTCGTTCTATCGCGACAGCAAGATCATCGTAATCTTCAAGGTAGGTCTCGGCGGCCAAACGAATGACATCTGCACGACTTCGTCGGAGCTGCTTTGCTGCGGTATCTAGTGCATCAACCATCTGATTCGGCAGTCTCGCAGTAACCTGAATTGACATTGTTAGTCATCCGATTCAGATGAAGTAAGTGACATTAGTTTATAGTGATATGCACTGGATCGCTATACGATTTTCTATTAGCCTAAATTAAGTATTTGCGCGATCGTTTACCGATTCAACCGTCACGAACGGTCGACCAAATTCCTAGCAAGTAGGAGCGATGTCTAGTTTGGATCGTAGTAGGGCACCCGTCTAGATTCATCCGCATCGAGAATCGTGAGGCGTTCCATAAAGCGACGGTGCGGCCAATAGTCGCCGCTGCCAGAATGTAGAACGCACCGATTGTCCCACATCGCAATCGTGCCTGGTTCCCATTTCACGCGGCACGTATATTCGGGACGCCCTTCCTGGGATTTCATTTCGAGAAGCAACTTGCGCTCTTCGTCTTTGGGAATGTTGTGTTCGTCAGCAAACTTCTTTACGAAACCTTGTTGGACATACAGACTCGTGCGCCCAGTTTCGGGATGGGTGCGCGCGACAGGGTGAACTGAAACAGGCGTTTTACCGTCCATTTGATGACCAACGCTACCGATATGTATGGCTTTCAAATTCACTACGCGTTCTTTGGTCTCTGCAGACAGGCCTTCCCACATACTGTGGCAATCGCAGAAGCACGTATCGCCACCGACGGGAGGCGCTTCTCTGCACATTAGTACGGATGCCATAGGCGGTTTTTGCTGCCATGTTGCGTCTGAGTGCCAGCCGCTCGCTATATTGGGTACCGTCGCATCGGACGGTAATACGAGCATATTCGGGATGTCTTTGTCTTTAACTTGCTGATTCAGGTCGTACGGAGAGTTTGGCACGTGATCCTTCTCGCCAAATGGCATCCCTACGACGCCAAATCGTTCAGCAAACTGAAACATCTGTTGCCGGGTCAGATGTTCCTGCCCGCGAAATGCAATCACACGCCTCCGCAACCAGAGCTGCCGCACGAAGCTCACGACTTCTGGATCGTCCAAATCAATTGCAAGGTCCATTCCGTGTACGACGGTGCCGATACTAGGTTGTAGTGGCTCCAGTTTTAGGTCGATGCCGCAAACCGTCACAGGTTTGTACCAAACGGTACCGAAGGACCCAGCGACAAGGTCGCCATCTTCCGCAAGAATACGTTCAGCCATTTCCTTGCGACTGGTTGTTCCCGATACACGGGATGCTGCAACAGCACCAAGTGGCGATCTTCGAGACGGCGGCTTATCCGCCTCTGCACGCTCCTTGATCCTCTTGTAGAGCGGGTTGTCGACCAGTTGCGGGTCTTGCGGTTCGTCGTTGCGAGAAGCGTCTAGGCTGGACATATGGTGTGAATACACGGAATATCAATAGAGCATTATTTTAGAAGGGCTGGATGGGTGTCCATTCGAGGTTTTCCTGCGCTGATAATGACTCTTCAGAGCAACAATCAGGGCAAAAGCAACGTTTCGAGTAGACACGCTTGACGAATATTCCCGTCCCTAAATACCATGACCCCATCACTTCAAAAGAAGCGTACTCCGATGAGCTTGACGCCATCACTAATAGGACTTATGACGCTAATCGGGGTCTTAAGCTCAGTATCGTGTTGGAGTGCCGAAGATGGGATATCGCAATCGATGAAGGGGGATAGTTCCAATATGTTTAGCTTCGGTGATCCGTCCTCGTTTGGACATGCTTCAGACGAACAGAAGCAGATCCTAATAGGCATTGCGGAATCTGAATTCGACTTAGGGCATCTCTCGGACGACGAACGGGATCTAGCGTACGAAGCCCTTGGTAAGAGCGGCGTTGAAGTTCAGAGCGGATGCAGGATAGAAATGGAGGTTGAAGGCAGCCTCGGCGCTTTCCTTATCCGCCGAAAGCACCACGAAAAGACAAGGTTCGATCCGACCCTCGGCGTCTACGAATTTCCCTCAGAGAAAAACAAAAGTGCTGAGTCGGTCGGTTGGAAGAGGCCAGCCGGCGACTACACGGAATATCCGTACCCCTTCGGCGATGCTCGACTCATGCCGAAAGTTATCCCAGTCAATTTAAGTTCTATTTCGGTCATTGATCGCGACGCAACGCATGTGAAGTTCGACGCAAAACCGTCAGCGCTGCTGTTCGAGAAAATGCGTCCAGAAGAACGCATCTTGAGTGCCGAGCAGCTTGGTGTCGAATTCGATGTCGATCGAACGACCCGACGTGTCTCGCGCTTGACGCTGTACCTGCCAGAAGGCGTAAAAGTCTATCGAGGAATCAAGATTACCAGCCTGAGATTCGAGTACGAATTCGAAGAGGACAGCGCAGTCGGTCGAAACGTACTCAAACGCGTGCACCACGCAATGCGCGGTCGAATCGGTGGCATATTTCGCCCGAATTTTGGTTTCACCACTGACCTCAGCTACGAAGATTGTGGAGGAACACTCAAGAATCAATCGTATCTACTTGAAGCCATCGAGAGCATTCGGGAGCTGAGGTAGCTCCTTGTTTTGACGGAGCCGGGAGTTGGCGGGTCGCGTCACCCCAAGAACAAAAAAAATGGAATGACCGAGCAGGTCGAGCATGAGAAAAATAGCGTTTGCACTACTGGAGTTTTTTAAGAACTGCTCCCAATTTGCGCTGAAGCTACGAGGTAAGACGCCATCTGACATCGCATCGGCTCGAGTTGTGTCAGGCAAGAGCTGGGACGAGTTTTGTGTGAGTCTCAGGGCGGCAGGCGCGGCGTTGAACTTTCCTGGTGCACCGCGAGATCCATTTAGTCAGGCTGAGGGGTATCGGTACTTGAGTCGATTGGCTCGAGCAGGATTAATGGCTTTTGTGGAATACGCGGATGATCGTGCGCCCGTGATCCATCGCGTGGCGCATGAAACGGTGAAACTTGGTGCGGACAACCCGGACAACTATTACCAGACCGCTTCGATAAATGGGAACTACGAGTACCGAATCTGGGGTCGTCGAAACTCGATCGCGTACCTAAGTTTCGGGACACAGTCAGGAAATTACGGTGAAGGGCGTGGGTTGCCACCCACAGGACATATCGAAGCCCAAGATTTGGAGATCGACGAAGACGGCCATTTTGAGCTGATTCTTAGCACGGAATCTCAACAAAAGAACTGGTTGCCTATGACCTCGGAAACAGGCACATTGGTCATCCGGCAAACGTATCTCAACCGCGATGAAGAGATACCCGCGGAACTGCACATCGAGCGGATCAATTGCGATGCGGAAGATAGAACACCCAAGCCGCTTAGTCCAGAGCAACTTGATGCTGGTCTAAAGTCCGTCGGAACACTGGTTGCGGGGGCATCGCTCATGTTTGCCAACTGGGCTAGAGACTTCAAGCGACACAGTAATGAACTACCCATGTTTGATCCAGAGCGTTCACTCGCTGCAGGTGGAGATCCAAACATCACGTACTATCACAGTCATTGGCAACTCGAAAACGATGAAGCGTTGGTGATCGAAGTCAAGCCACCCGAGTGCGAGTACTGGAACTTTCAGTTGAATAACTATTGGATGGAATCATTAGACTACCGTTACCATCGGATCCACACCAATAAACATCTGGCGCATTACGAAGACGATGGATCGGTACGAATCGTTGTAAGTCACGTGGATCCAGGTCTCCCCAATTGGCTCGAGACGACGGGTCATACCTCGGGCACCATGTGCTTTCGCTGGATTCGGGCAGTTGATCCGATACAACCTTCGACGCGTGTCGTAAATGTTGCTGAATTGAGCGCCAAACGGATCTAGAGACGTGTCTGAAGCGAGTCGCGAGCAAGTGTCTCTTGGAAGTTTTCGACCTTATCGGCCGCGTTCGATCAAACTATTGAATAGGTTGGGCGAGATAGGCCGATCGATTGGATTGAATACAGCCATCAATGTATCGAAACTGTTAGATGGCGCGCGAAGTAAGACAGGATTGAATGACTTCGATGGCGAATACGCGATCGAAGCATTGAAGGTGCTAGTTGGCTCGATCAACGAGGAAGCTCGTTTGACGCCAATTGGGCGATTGATTCAAAGCAGACGCCTTCTAAACGCATTGATTGCGCGCTCGAAGATACGTGATTTTCTGAGTAAGAATCAACTGGGATCCGATTGTCGCTTGAACCAAGTTTTGCTCATTACCGGCTTGCAGCGGACAGGTACGACATTACTTCAACGATTAATTGCTAGCCATTCGCAATTTCGTGGAATTACGGCGGCTGCGGCGTTCGATCCCGTTGCCGCGGCTACCGATCGTGCTAAAGACACAAGAGCGGCGAACCGACAAGCCCAGCTGTACGAAAATGCGCTGTCCTATCTTGCCCCTGACTTCAGAAAGATCCATCCGGTCGAGATGTCCGCCCCTGAGGAGGATGTGCTACTTCTGGATCTGAATTTCATGAGTCAAGCTCCCGAAGCGATGATGCGCGTTCCGAGTTATTCAAGTTGGCTCGAGCAACAAGACCATGGTCCCGCGTACGCTCACTTTCGCACGACACTGGAAATACTTCAAGCGTCGGATCCGCAGAAACACTGGGTATTGAAGTCGCCGCACCACTTAGAGTATCTTGACGTAGTGTTAGAACAATTTCCTGATGCTACGATCATCCAAACTCATCGGGATCCCCGACGAACGATTCCTTCGTTTTGTAGCATGGTTGCACACAGTTTTGGAATCTTTAGTGATCACATCGATACAAACGAAATCGCAGCACACTGGGTTCGAAAAGTGAAGCGCATGTTGCAAAAATCCCGTGACGTGAGAGCTTCAAACCCAGATCGTTTTTACGACATTTCTTACTATGACTTGACGGAGCGTCCGTTGGACGTGCTCGCTGGGTTATGGAAACGGATGGGTATGGAGTTCGGCGATGCGGAGCGTAAATCCGCGGCGCAGTGCCTTGATGAAAATCCAAAGGACCGCTTCGGGAGACACGAATATCTGTTGAGTGATTTCAAGCTTGACGTGTGCGCGATCGATCGCGAGTTTGAGCCTTATCGAACCGCGTTCGATATTCCTGTCGAATCCTAACTCTCTAAAAATAGAGGCTGCTTCCATAGGTAGATGGCAATGCGACGATTTGATGGCTCGGTTCGAAACGCGTTCGCAACCGTCATCTACGATCGACTAACAAGCAAAAACTCGGTAGAACCAATATCGAGCTCGGTTCGCCTTGATGACAAGACATGCCTTGTTACAGGAGCAAGTAGTGGAATAGGAAAAGCCGTTGCAATTGAATTCGCAGCGCGAGGGGCTAGGGTCGTCGTAGCTTGCAGAACAGGTGTTCCAGAGAATTGCGATGAGATCAAACGGTATTCCGGTTCAGATGCAGTGGACGCGATCCATGTTGATCTTGCGGATCTTGATTCTGTACGTCATCTGTGCGACACACTGCGCGACCAAGGTTTGCGACTCGATATCGCCGTGCTGAACGCAGGCTTGAGCACGATTTCTGCTAGACGCTCAAAGCAAGGCTACGAAACGATGTTCGCGGTCCACTTCTTGGCGAATCGATACTTGGTAAAACGATTCCTTGAAGATGGCGTGATCAATCCTGGTGTTGATGCGGCTTCAGGTGACGTACCAAGGCTGATCTTTGTGTCGTCAGAAGCACATCGATCGGGTGAATCATTCAATTTTTCTGACTTAGGTACTTTCCACGAGTTCGGCAGGAAGGATGCTCTACTGTATTACGGATTTAGCAAGATGGTCCTGTGCGCGTACGCCTGCGAACTCTCGCGACGTCTCAATCCAGCAGGCACTCTCTCGGTAGCGGTTCATAGTCTCTGCCCTGGGGCTGTTGCCACGAACATTGCACGAGAGGCGCCGCGATCGATTCAGTGGCTCGTTGGACCTTTTATGCGGACAGTGTTTCAGTCACCTGAAGCGGCTATCAACCCGATTATCTATCTCGCGTGTGCCTCAGAACCCGGGTATCGAACAGGCATGTACTTACACTGCATGCAAGAAAAGAGCGTGTCTCCACACGCAAGCGATCCCTCGAATGGCCGCGTGTTGTGGGAACTTAGCGACGAGATGATCTCGAACTATGAAATGCCGCAAGGCTCGCAGGATGGATCATCGTGATATTGCAACTTGCGACATAGTGCGTTTTCGCATAGACACTATCAATGCGTTTTGGGGAGTGTCTGGCGGGCGTACCTGAAGCGGTAATCTAGGGAGGTCGCCTGCCAATCGTCGTAGGCTGCATGGCGGCCACGAGCCTTTTGATCTGCCCGTGATCTTTAATGAACGGTACGCGATAGAGACCGCCGCTCTGAGTCAGTTTCGCCAGCGACCTAAACCAAGCCTAGCAAGGTCCGATTCGCGCGGTTGCCGCTCCTCAAATCCTACTCTAATATCAGAATAGACTTCTTCGCGCCGATCTTCGTCGATGGTGTAATGAGGCGCAACCTCGCTCGGTCATCGGTGACATCCAAAAGGATTTCATGGGGTCGGAGAAGCCTCCTTTGTATGTCCTACCTTAGTGGGTGGGATCGCTAACAAGTGGGTATTTTCTTTCGAATTCACTCAACGGTGCGACTTCATCAGTGCGAACGTATATGTTCAGCCGAACGTACGGCTAATCGATAATGTGAATTAGGAATGAGGGAATGTTGGTCTTATGCGGGATAATGTGCCTAGATGCGGAAACTTCATCGCGGATTTCGGTTCATTACCGATAGATATCGGTTGGCTACGATGAGTCAATGGGGACAGAAATGAAGTTGAAAACGAGCATAACGAATGTCAATTCGAACGTAGAAGACAATGACAGGATATTGATATGACAGAAGGCGACCCAGGTACGACCAGAAGTCTCTCGAAATGGCGCGGTGTCGTGCAGCTTGTGATTATCGCGGCGATCATTTTGGCGGCGATATTTCTCGCACGTGCACCTCAACAAGAGTTCCTGAAACTTGACTCTGAAACCAGTCGCCTTGGTGTTAAACCTACTGTAGCAGTCGTCGAGCCTTTCGTAACTAGCGCTTCACACAAAATCGATCTAACGGGAACCGTCACAACGCTTGGTAACGTGTTGGTGATTCCAGAGGCAACGGGTGACATCGTTTTCGTATCAGAGAATTTTCGTGCTGGGGGAGTTTTCAAGGCCGACGAGACGCTTGCTCGTATTGACTCAGAGGTATACGAGATTGGTCTTGCTTCGGCCAAAGAGGACCTCGTATTCGCTGAAGCGCACCTTAAGGAAGTAAAAGACCGATTTGGGCGGAGCGCTGAATACTACGCCACGCAGCCGGATGGCACCGTACATCCGTGGCCTGCGCTCGATGGTGAAATTGAAAAAGCTGAATCATTGGTAAGAAACGCTCGATACCGAGTCGAGCTGGCCGAGATACAACTTGATCAGACGCGCATTCGCATGCCGTTTGACGGTTTTGTACATGGCACAACACTATCTCTTGGACAGGTAGTGGTCGCGCGGACTTCGACGATTGGTGATGTATTTCCAAAATACCAATTGCGCGTTCGCGCCCAAATCTCTTCGTCGGACCTGGAATCACTTCAACCGATTATCGGGCGTTCAGCGTCCGTAGTTGCGGACGGCCGCACGTATCAGACCTCAGTGGAGCGCGTATCTCGGGTCGTGGATCTTGAGACCAGACTTGCCAGTCTTTATCTCCGTATCCATGAGCAAGAGACTCTCGATCTGCTCCCGCCACCGGGAACATTCGTCGACGTAACGGTCACCGGACCCACGCGTGAAAGTGTATTCGTGCTGCCGGAATCCGCGATTCAGCTCAACGCTAGTGTCTGGCTGGTCGACAATAACAAGCTCACGTCATTCATCCCTACATCCCGTGGTTTTGGCGAAAAGGATTGGATTGTTGACGCTTTCGATGCGAAGGATGGTATTGTCCTTGGTAGCGTGGTTGGAGCACGTGAGGGACTAGACGTCCAACTGGTTCAAGCAGATCGTCGATGAACGGCTTTAAGTGGGTAGTTCGAAGAACGATAAATAGAAGCGAGAGCTCCGATGGCTGAAACGGGCCAGGACAGCGACGTCCTTACAGCGCATCGAGGCGTAGTTGCATGGTTCGGAAGAAATCCGGTTGCGGCATATGTTCTTCTGATCCTGATCTTCACCGGCGGGCTTCTTTCTTTTAATTTCATACCGGTTGAAACATTTCCAAAGTATGATCCAGGCGTAATTCGCATCGAAGTGCCTTACCCGGGCGCAACGCCAGTCGAAGTCGAAGAAGACGTGGTCAAGCGCATAGAGGAGAGCCTTGTCGGTGAGGTCGGAATATCTCGTTTTCTTTCGTCATCACGTTATGAGCTTGGCGTTGTAGATGCCGAAATTGACGATTACGCTGACCCTGTAGACGTCATCAACAGTGTTCGTACGGCGGTCGAGCGAATTGAGGATTTCCCGCCGGGCAATGCGGACCAGCCCGAAGTTAGACACGTCGTGGTGACGCGTAATGTGTTGACGCTCGCTATGAGTTCAGATGTTCTCGACTCCTTCGATCTGCGTCGAGCATCAGAGTCGCTACGTGAGAGCCTCCTGTTACTTTCCGCAGTCGCCAATGTAGAGCTTTTCGGAACGCGAGATCAAGAAATACAGATTGAGGTAAGCGAAGAGACACTACGTCAATATGGGCTTTCGGTCCAAGATCTTGTTCAGGTTATTCGTACCACGTCGGTGAACATCACCGGGGGTGAGCTTCAGACCGACACGGGCGAAATCGTCATGAGCACGCTAGCTAAGCGGGATTTTGCTGACGAGTTCGCCGACGTTGTCGTGATTTCCAAGCCTGACGGTTCATTTGTGCGCTTGGGAGAGATTGCAGAACTGCGCGATGGCTTATTAGAACGACACGTTGAAACGACCTTAGATGGTAGCCCGACCGTCTTATTGCGGGTGCTAGTCGTTTCTGGGACGTCTCCTCAGGAGGCTAGTGCCGAAGTGAGGGAATTCCTCTCCGCTTGGCAGCCGCCGGAAGGCACTCGACTTCAAATCTGGGAAGACGACTCACTTACCGTGATCGACAGTATCAATGTCGTCATTCAAAACGGAGTCTATGGGCTGATCCTGGTGTTTCTAACCCTGATTTTGGTGTTTGACCTCCGCACGGGTTCATGGGTGACGATCGGTGTACCTATCGTTTTTGTGGGTTCACTGATCTTCTTTCCGCTTTTTGGAATTTCAATCAACGTCATCACGTTGTTCGCTTTCTTTATTCTGATTGCACTAGTCGTCGATGACTCGATCGTCGTCTCCGAGAGTGTAGCAACGGCTCGTAGCGAGGGACTCTCGAAAGTAGACTCATCAATTACTGGCACACTGCGTGTTCATAGCCCTCTCATCATTGCAGCGCTGACTACGATGGTGGCGTTCGCGGCCCTGATTCCGTTACAGGGCGTGATCGGACAAATGTTCGTTGCGATCCCGATCGTCGTTGGGATTGTGATGCTGCTTTCCCTCATCGAAGCATTTTTGGTACTGCCTGGCCATCTAGCGAAAGGTGAAGCGGTCAAAAGTTGGCCGATCTCGATCGTGCAAGACAGATTGCATGCATCAATGGAAGGATCGATCGAATCAAGGATCGTACCTCTCATCTCTTGGTCTGTACGAAGACCTTTTTGGCCACCCATCATCGTGCTAGCTGTGCTACTTGGCTCAGCAAGTGTGCTTTACACTGGCTGGGTTGCGTGGAGTCCCAGCTTGAGTATCGCAGACGATCAGAGCATTCAAGCGGACCTCGTTTTACCGATTAATTTGCCTATCGACGATGTCGCCAAAGCGGCTGATCGGGTTGTTGCAGCTGCCGCGGAAATTGATCAAGAACTTGGTGGTGACATAATCGATGGAACGATCGTTGTGATTGGTCGACACCTGCCGTTATCGACGTACGCGGACAGCGATCCGCTTCGGTATCGCACCAACCGCGCCTCGGTGCAGCTGAGGTTGAATCGAGAATCTAATCGGGCTATTTACAAGGACGAGATTAGATTTCTCTGGCAGCAGAAGCTCGCGGACCTTTCGCTTGAGTTTCCGACACGGCGTAGTCGCCCGGCTGGTACTGTTTCATATGCGTTGCTACACGAGGATGTCAATATCCTCGAAGAGGCGGCAATGTCTCTATTGGATCTGTGGTCTGAAACTGAGGGTGTAACTTCACTCGACAGCAGCCTGCAAGCGGGCAATCGTCGACTCGAAGTAACGCTCAATACGGCTGGTCATGCTGCTGGCTTGACGCCCGCTATCTTGGCTACGCAATTGCGTGATTCGTTCTACGGTGCGGAAGCGCAGAGGGTCCAGCGAGGGCGAGAAGAAGTGCTCGTCATGGTGCGATATCCAAGTTCGCGACGAATTGGGTATAGCGAACTTTCGAATGAACGTATCCACCTCCCAGGCAGCCGTGACCAGGTTCCGCTTCACACAGTCGCGAACATTCATGAGAGTGGCAGCCAGCTTAACAGGCTTCGGATTGATGGTCATACTGCTGTTGTCGTTACGGCTAGCCTCGCGGTCGACGCAGAACTCGCCGGTGGCGTTTTGGCACATACCGAAGATGAACTAATTCCTCAGTTAAAAGCGCGTTTCCCGAGTCTCGAAGCGCGTAAACACGGCGATTCGCGTGATATCGAACGTCTAAGTAATACGTTGCTCGTGTCTGTTCCGGTTGCCTTCCTCATCATCTATTGTCTAATTTCGTCGTTTTTACGCAGCTTCATTCAACCGCTGCTCGTTCTGGCTGGAATCCCCGTTGCGTTTGTCGGAGCAGTGACAGGCCATCTGCTATTAGGCTACGAATTCACTATCACGTCGTTGTTTGGTCTTATAGCGGTGTCGGGCGTGGTGATCAACGATACGATCCTCCTAATGAAACGCTATAACGAGATACGCGGCGAACTCGTTGACGTACCTGAAATCGCAGCGATTTCGGCGGCAACTCGCCAGCGCGCACGCGCCATTCTGCTGACCTCTTTCACCACTGTCATAGGCTTGCTGCCAATTTTGTTTAGTCAGGCTGAGGCAATTCAGTTTCTGATACCGCTTGTGGTCAGTTTGGTCTTTGGTTTGATTTTCGCCGGCGTCGGTCTCCTGTTCCTGTTGCCGTCAGTGCTAATGATCGTCGAACTCGTGAAAGTGCGATTACATAGCAGTATGTCTCGATTGGAAGCAGGATAGCGTAGACGTGCCTGCCTCGCTATACATAAGGCTATTCGATGGTTGACATCTCAACGAAGCCTAAATCGGTGCTAGAGTATATGGCGACCAACCGGATTGGTGCGACCGTAGGTACACTCGGGTTGTTAGTGATCGGAATGATCGCCCTGTTTCACACGACGGTTGAACGCTATCCAGCATTAGACCTGAGACGAGTTACGATCACGGTACCTTACGATGGTGCAACGCCACGGGAAGTAGAGGAGGATGTACTTCGCCGAATTGAACAAAGCCTTTCAGCGCTGGATGGGGTTGACCGTATCACCAGTAATGCTTGGGAAGGATTGGGGGAGGTAATTGTCGAGTTTGAGCAGTGGCAGGACACGGTGGAGAAGCTCGATGTTGTTCGAACCGCAGTGGAAGGAATTGAGGACTTTCCACCCGCGGGTGCTGATCAACCCGAGATCGTAAAGCACGAAATCCTTCGAGGTGCACTATCTCTTGTGCTGTCCTCCGACACTGCAAGTGAACATCAACTGACCCTTGGCGCAGAAGAACTACGAGAGGCTCTCTTATTCCTACCCAATGTAGCGGTCGTAGATCTTTACGGGGCAAGGGAACGTCAAATTCAAGTCGACCTTGACGAAACAAAGCTACTAAGCCACGGGTTAACGGTAGACGACGTAATCAGCCGAATCAGAAACTCGTCAATTAACTTAACTGGAGGCGAAATCGAGTTACATGGAGGCGCTTTGGTGCTAAGTGTTCTGCAGAAACGCACCAAAGGGAGCGAGTTTGCCGATATCGTTATTCTGAGTAAGTCTGATGGATCAATCGTACGTCTTGATGACATAGGCACCGTACGGGACGGTTTTATCGACGATCCCCTGATCAATACGGTCGACGGTGTTCCGGCGGTATTCATCGAGATTAGTGCGCCGAATGGCGTCGATCCAGGGATAGTTCGGGACGAGGTCGAAGCCTACCTCGCATCGCACGATCCACCTGCGGGAATGAACCTCAGCTTATGGATGGATCGTGTATTCTCGGTGAAAAAACCGCTACTTTCCGTTGCGGATAGCGCTTTAGTCGGTGCGGCGCTTGTTTTTGTTGTGGTCGTGCTGCTTCTTGATTTCCGCTTCGGGTTTTGGGTGGCGATTGGAATTCCAACTGCGATCGTGGGTGCGTTTGCTGCACTGTATCTAATGGGTATGACCCTGAATATCATGGCGGTCATTGGGTTCGCTGTGGTGGTTGGTATCGTAGTCGACGACGCGATCGTGGTCGGCGAGAACATCCAACGGCACCGTTCCGGAGGGATGCCTCCGCTCCGGGCATCAATACAAGGGGCTCGAGAGGTCATCGCACCTGTCACGGTCGGTGTGCTGACCACAGCATTCGTCTTCGCCGCCCTTCTTCCGCTGGATGGTGTACTCGGAATGATGTTTAGCGCGATGGCCGTCGTCGTCATCGTCGTGCTAATGTTCTCTTTGTTGGATGCATTCTTCCTACTTCCCGCGCATGTCTCGGGCGCTAATGAAACGAGCGGCTGGCCATTGCGTATCTGGCAGCGCTTCGCTCAAGATCGATTTGAGAACTTCACGAATCGTCGCATCGGTGGCTTGATACGGCTTTCGCAACGCTACCCTCTTCGTTTCATTGCGTTTTTCATCGTGTTAGTTGGACTAGCGGTTTCTCTTCTGATCGTCAATGTGATTCGATTCAACACAACGGGCAATCGACTTGATGAACAGCAACTACAGATCGATCTGACGATGGTAAGCGGTACGACGTTTCCAGAGACCGTGCAGGCTGTCGAAAGAATTGCTGCGGCTGCCCATGCAGCGAATACGAGCACAGGTGGAACAGCCGTTAATGCTGTCAATGTCATGGTCGGACAACACAAGTCTGTGGAGACGGCAGCAGGGGTAAATCAAACTGAACCGGGACCACATCTCGCTTCTGTGCAATTGAGACTTAACACCTATCCATCGCGTGAGATCTCTGTGGCCGAACTCCGCAACGTCTGGGTTGAGAATATTGGTCAATTGAAGGGTGTGGAAACAATCGCGTTCCCGCAAGCGAGCGGTTACAGCTCGGCGGGAGTGGCGTTCGTACTTTTGCACCCAAGTGAGGACGCACTAATGTCGGTTGCGACCGAGCTAAAACAAAAAATGACATCGTACGCACCAATATATCAGGTGGACGATACGCTGCAGCTCGGCAGTCGACGATATGAGGTCGAGCTCACAAATGCGGCTGCTGCGGCAGGTCTTACGGCCGCGTCCGTCGCGGCGCAGTTGCGCAACCGGTTCTTTGGCGCTGAAGCTCACCGTGTAGTCAGAAATCAGGAAGAACTAGAGGTTGTGGCTCGTTATCCGTTACAGAAGCGTACTCGGCGGACTGATTTAAACGATGAATTGATTCGTTTGCCGAACGGGGAACTTGGTTCCTTCTCCCACTACGCTCGCATTGTTGAAACGCAAGACCTAGCGCAACGCCAGCGTATTGACGGGCTTCCTGCTGTGACCATAAATGCGCTCTTCAACGTGCAGGCAACGAGTTCGAGGGAAGTACGAGCCCTCGTTTTCGGTGATTGGTTGGCAGAACTGTCCAATCAGTATCCGAGGCTCCAAGTCTTGCCTGACGGGACTTCGCGTGACACTTCAAAAATACTTGGGATGCTTAGCATCAGCTTCCCGGCGGCGGTTGTTGCCATGTTTGTTCTCATGGCCATTCAACTTAGAAGCGTCGTTCAGCCCTTGTTGGTTCTTCTGGCTATTCCTCTCGCAGTTGCCGGAGCGCTGTATCTGCACCTTGCGCTTGACTACGACGTAGGCCTAGTGTCTATTTTTGGGATCATCGCAGCAATCGGCGTGGTTGTAAATGACGCACTCGTGCTCTTAGATATGCACAACCGCTTGCGACGTGAAAACCCGGACATGCGTATCGAAGAAGCGATGACTCAAGCGGCACTTTTACGTGCTCGCCCAATCGTCCTCACAACCGTAACGACAATCGTTGGACTCATGCCGCTCCTATATAACCGAGCTGAGTCAGTCGAGCCGTTTCTACCGGTCGTGGTCAGTCTTGTCGGCGGACTCGCAGTGGCAGGTATTAGCCTACTCATTTTCTTACCTGCGATGATGGTTTTGATTGAACGTTTAGGTGAAGTAGTGGACCGTTACCGCACATTGGTCAATGAAGGGGCGAGTAGTTCTGCTGCGGCGAAAACCTAACAGACCAGCCGCAGATGATCTGGGGGTCTAGGTCATCGGTCAAAGTAGCGCAAGCGGGATAGAGGTTCGCGGCTCTTGCGGCAAGCGCTTCGAAAGCGTACGCGAGGAATTTGAGCGCAACTTTTCCCATCGTGGCGATGTAGGTGCCAGCTTCGCAGCAACTGTTCAGGGTGAATTCGTTGTTGACCTTTGGGCGGGCAGGCGAGACGGCGCGAACAAGCTGCCTTGGGAGGAGGATACGATCGTATGTGTTTTCTCCGTCTCAAAGACCATGACTGCACTATGTGCGCTAGTGCTAGTAGATCGTGGCGAATTGAGCTTCGATGATTTAGTCACCGAATATTGGCCCGAATACGGTCAGAACGGGAAGGAGAGCACCAGAGTTCGGCATGTCATGGGGCACACTGCAGGGGTTCCCGACTTCGGGGAGCGCCTTACACATGCTGAACTGTATGACTGGGATCACGTCATTCGTGTCATTGAGCGACAAGCAGCAAGCTGGGTTCCCGGCGAATCTTGTCGATACCATGCGCTAACGCAGGGTTTCATCATCGGCGAACTGGTGCGACGGATCAGCGGCTTGTCGCTCGGGGAGTTTTTTCGCGCAAATATTGCTATCCCGCTTTGCGCGGATTTCCATATTGGACTTCCGTCCGAGCACTTTGGGCGTGCAGGTGAGATGATAAAAGGCACGTCAATGCCTCAAAAGCTTGTTCGCTATATGCGTGATCAGCATGGTGCGTCGCCCAGTGTACGACCGCCCATAACCAACAGTACTGCGTTCCGACGCGCCGAGCTACCGTCAGTCAATGGGCACGGTAACGCACGTTCGATTGTTCGTGTACAGACACCGGTCGCGAATGGCGGGAATGCGTTTGGCGTCAATCTGATTGGACAATCCACAGTTGATCAGATATTCCGCGAGCAAGGTGTCATCAAAGCCATGGACGCACAACACGGAATCGGATACGGATTAGACGGTCCTCTCGTAAGACTTATACCGAAGGGAGCCCGTTCGTCATTTTGGGTAGGTGGTGGAGGATCGTTTGTACTTCTTGACCACACGAACCGCGTCTGTATGGCTTATGCGATGAATCAGATGAACTTTGATTTCTTCGGTGACGAACGAGGAACAAGCCTCGTGAAGGCTTTCTACAAAGGGCTAGGATAGACTGTTATGGTTCGCCTTTTGGGGTTTTTGATCGGGGTAAATCTACTTAATAAAGCGAAGAAGATTGTGGTTCGGGGAAACACTAGAAGGGAACACGACAGACACATTAAGGACGCACTATTGCGGTCCTTCCTTCACTTTTTATCTACTCAAAGTTACTAAGGTACGCATTTTTTGGACGCACGATCTTTCACTGCCTTGGCGGGGCTGCGAAAAGCAACCGAGCACTTACTTGAACTCCAGGGTTCGGATGGCGCATGGGAAGCTGAATTAGGTTGGTGTCCGATGCTTACTGCTCAATATGTGCTAGTTCACTACATAGTCGGCCGTCCGATTGAGCCAGAACGCAGCCGTCTTTTTCTTCGTTACTTCGAACGAGCTCAAGATCGGGAAGGGTTATGGGGATTTCACAAGCATGCGCATCCTCATCTCTATATCACGACCCTGGTTTATATTGCAATTAGGCTACTAGGAGTCCAACGAAACGATCCAAGAATTAAACCTGCGTATCGCTTCATTCGCACGTCTGGTATCACGAACATCCCCAGCTGGGGTAAATTTTGGTTGGCTTTGCTTAATCTATACGATTGGCGCGGTCTTAATCCCATTTTGCCGGAATTGTGGAGTCTTCCGCGCTGGATACCGCTTCACCCCTCTAATTGGTACTGCCATTCTCGCTTAATTTACATGGGGATGGCGTTTATCTATGCACATAGGTTTTCCATGCCTATGACGCCTGTACTCGAAGAGATACGCGACGAATTGTTTGTTGAAGAATTCGATATGGTTGATTTTGAACGCAGCCGTGGTCGTCTTCGAGAGGCTGACTTGTACGTGCCACCAACATTGCCTCTGCGCATGGCGTATAGGATCTCGCGAGTTTTCGAACGGTTCCATAGGGAAGCTTTTCGAAAGCGCTGCTTGGAGAAGCTTCTTCGGCAAATTCGATGGGAATTGGAGGGCACCAACCGCGCAAGTCTTTCGCCACTCAACGGTCTTCTTAATATCGTCGCATTGTGGTTGCAGAATGCGAACTGCGACGAATTGAGTGCAATGTTTGAACGGCTGGAACGCTGGGTTTGGGAGGACGAAGAAGGTGGTGCACGCGTTGCCTTGCAACGGACGCCAACGTGGGATACCGGCTTCGCCGTTCAAGCTCTTGAGACAGTGCCTTATGTTGGTGGTGTGAAAGATGCGCAGAGAAGAGCGGCTGATTACCTAGTTCGCGAACAAATTCGTCACGCGTTCGACGCGTTTCGGGAGGCTTATCGAACAGACCCTCGCGGTGGTTGGTGTTTGGGTAGAGCGTGGCAGGGCTGGCCAGTTAGCGACTGTACTGCAGAAGCATTACTTGGAATCATCCTAGGCCATAGCGCTTCCGCTGATGTGTCAGTAATAGAACGCGCCATCCGTTTTATATTACAGGGACAGAATCGTGATGGTGGATTTGGAAGCTACGAAGCAAGACGCACTCAGATGCGCATCGAATGGCTTAATCCATCTGAGATGTTTGCCGACGCGATGACCGAGGATTCGTATGTCGAATGCACGGTCTCTTGTCTCACTGCTCTCTCTGCGTGCTCGGATAGGTTTCCAGAGCTTTTGACTGAAGAGTGCAGCGGTGTAATTAATAGGGGTAGGGACTGGCTTCGACAGAACCAAAGAAAAGATGGCTCTTGGCGTGGCGCTTGGGGTATCAACTTTATCTATGGTACGATGTTTGGCATCAGGGGTCTCGTAGCAACTGGAGTTCGGAAAGACGATCCATCTTTGCAGCAAGCCTGTAAGTGGCTTCTAGATCGACAACGTGATGACGGGGGTTGGGGCGAACATTACAGTGGTTGTCTCAGCGGTCATTACGTTCCCCATTGCAGAAGTCATGTCGTTCAAACAGCGTGGGCGCTCATGGCTCTTTTAGATGTTGGTGACTCTAACTGGGATGCGATTACGTGCGGTATCGCTTTTTTATTGAAGAAACAAGAGAGAAATGGGAGTTGGCCAAAACAGGAACCGGTAGGCGTTTACGCACGTTCGGGCGTACTAGACTACCCGTTGTATAGTCAGTATTTTCCGATCCATGCGCTCGGTCTCTATGAGAAACAGCGACTGGCACGAATAAGTTAAGTTAGCGCAAATTTCCGCTCAAACGCGATACTTCTCTGGATCTATCGTCTCGAGTCAGTGCCACTTCTGAGCCTCATGTGGGTGTGACCTCAGCGACGAGTTGACCCGAGGAGAGAAGTTCAGCGAATATGGACGTCAGTTATCGTATGTAAGCGGGTATACGTGTTCGCTGCCACATCGCGGATGTAAATAGGTTCTGCTATCCGCTCTGGGTCGTAACCCTCCCGACGTAAGCTGACCTTGCGGAGCTTAAAAGTCTCTGTGATGTCTGATTCTGGACAGACCCGCAAGAAAATCGGGATAGCGTAAGAAGGAAGCCTGGAAACTACGTGTTCATGAAACGCCTTCGCGTCAAATTGTCCCTCCCAACCTCGATTAAATACAAGAGCGGCCATGCCTGCGCGTCCTTCATGACCTGGGATTTCGACGCCGTAGACGTTGACCGTCTCAACGCCAGGAAAACTTGAAAGCGCTTCGGCTACCTCCTGCGTGGAGACGTTTTCACCCTTCCAGCGAAATGTATCGCCGATGCGATCAATGAAGTAGAAATACCCGTCAGCATCCTGGCGTAGTAGATCGCCACTGCGAAAGTAAGCGTCGCCGGCTCTCTTAACATTGCGAAGAATCTTTTTTTCGGTCGCCTCCTCGGTTGTGTAACCTTGAAATTGACCTAGTAGAGCATTCGGGTCCCTAGGAATCTTGCTAACGAGCTCCCCAACCTCGCCCGTATCACACTGCATATAGCGTCCCTCAGAATCCCGTATGAGTTCATCAGTCGCGACATCGTAGCGTAGAAGTGTTGCGCCGCGGAGCTTGCCCACCGACCCAATCTTGCCCGAAAAGTTGAACGCCCCGATATTGCTTTCAGTCGCACCGTAAGCTTCGACGATCCAGGGTACGCGAAAGCGTTCTTGAAACTTCCGCCAGATGTCTGGTCTCAAGCCGGTCCCAAACATGAATTTGAGGCCGTGTTTTCCATCATCAGGATTAGGTGGTTGATTGAGAAGAAAACGACAAAGTTCCCCTATATAAATAAATCCAGTGGCGTTGTATCTGCTCACGTCGGTCCAGAAGCGTGAGGCTGAGAACTTACGCACAAGTGCGATCGTGCCACCAGAGCCAAGCGCCATCATCACTGTGCCGACGCCACCTGCCCCGTGATAGAGCGGCAGAGGGCAATAGACCACTTTGCCTTTTCGCAATCCGAGTAAAGGACCAAGGAGACTAAAAAGCGTCAATTTTTGATGATTGAATTTCGAAGCCTTTGGCAATCCGGTGGTGCCAGACGTGTATATATAAAAAGCGGAATCACCCGTGCGAACGGAGTCTCTATGTGATCGATCCGGATTTGATGTCGGTTGATTTGTGAGGGATTCTCTGATATTTATGGCACCTGGATACGTCGGTGTACACAAGCCGATCTCCGGAAGTACATAGAGTGTCAGTGTCGATATCACATCATCTGAAATACTGCCAAGATTGTCCAGACATTCATCACCTACGAGTAGGTGCTTTGTACCCGCCACTTCGAGCGCATGTAAAACGCTATTGCCTCGTAGGTTTGTGTTGATGAGCGCTGCCCTTACGCCAATTTTTGTAAGCCCGCTCCAAATTGGGACATACTCAATCCGATTGGCCATCATGAATCCAATGGTGTCACCAGCTCTAAATCCTTCAGCCAATGCCCAATGAGCAGCACGGTTAGCCAACGCGTTGAACTCCAAATAGGTGATCTGCTGGTCCTCAAAGACCATAAACAAGCGTTTGCCGTGTTTTTTAACTTGTCGTTCAATGTAGTCCGCGATGGTATGTGTCGAGTCTGCCTTGAGCCGTATTAGAGGGAAGGCTCTGATGAGAGGAATCGCAGCAGCAAGGTAGACGAACCAGCTTCTTTTACCGCTACGCATGCGCTAAGTACCTCATAGACCCAATTGCGTGGTTCTGTCGCCGAATGATCTGCGTCACGTTGTATGAGCCTACTTCACTAAGACTGGATCAAGCGCTTTTTTTGGTCGCGCCAGGCTTCTCGCTCGCACTTCTCCATTCGTTCAACTGCTCTTGTCAGTGCGCTATTTCCAATACGAGCTAAGTGGGTTGAGAGGAAATCCTCGACTTCATTTGGATACCCGCGATGCATTTCACGCAGAACCCATCCAGTTGCCTTCTGCATGTAGTACCTGTCATCGTCAACGCACCGCTCGACCATAGGAAACACGACGTCAGGGGGGAGGAACACAGCGTTTTTACCGGTATAGTGAATTAGACTCACTATGGAAATCCGTTTAGGCCAAAGCTCATTCGTTTTGTTCCACATAACGAGATCTTCGAATACCTCATCAAAATACGCTTCCAGCACGTACGAGTAGACCCAACTCATTTCATCAGAGTGTGCCCAGTTTTCTACACGCTTGACCCAATTACGAATGACCGACCATAGATCGGGTGAAACACTTTTAGGTACGCGAAAACGCAAGTAGTCCAAGGCACAAAAGAGAACGTCGCCGTTCGGAGAGTGCATGAACAGGTCATCCCAGATCGAGATGACTTCTGATTCAGGGTGGTCGAAGAACGAGAAACCTTTGCGACTCAGCTTTCGTCGTTCGGGTACGCGTACGCCCGAGTATTCCAATTCGGATTTGCGATCTTTCGGCGTGTGCAAAGCAAATGAAGGACTACCTATAGCGGCAAGTTCCTTAAGTACTTCCGCGTGGAGTTCGGGATACTTCATTCGAGGGGACCTTTGGAGGTTATGCGTTTAATCGCTCATTCATTCAGTAATTACACGGATAGGAAAACGACGGAGAGCCCACATGGATGAACATAAACCGATCGCGATCAAGGGAACTTCGCAACCAGCTCGAGTCGGGAGTGGCTATCCGGATCCGTTTGACAAGCCTTGTGCGGAGCGGCAAAAGAAGCCACTCGGTGATGCTTTCAGTTTATCGGACTACGGTGTCAATCTTGTCACGTTACCCCCAGGTGCTTGGTCCTCGCAAAGACACTGGCATTCTGCTGAGGACGAGTTCATTTATGTCCTAGAGGGCGAGCCGCTGCTGGTCACCGATGAGGGTGAAACCGCGCTCGAACCAGGTATGTGCGCAGGATTTGTCGCCGGAGATGCAAATGGCCATCATTTGGTGAACAGTACCGACGAAGTCGTGGTTTATCTCGAAGTCGGAAGTCGCCGTGATGAAGACGATGTCGACTACTCAGACATCGATATGCAAGTGAAACGTCGTGGATATGGCGGTGTATTTACACATAAAGACGGTTCTCCGTACAACTAACGGCGATAGAGCGCCATTCGCCTACTTCTCGTCTCATTCCGTTGCGTCGAATCGTAATGTCTCGTGACACGCAGCAACTAAGGATCGACGCGGCGGTATCGTTGTTTTTACGATAAATATTTGCCAAAATAGGCCTATCAGCATCGATTGGCAGGAGTTTCGTTGTACCAGCCAGGTGACGTCGTTTCAAGACGCAAAGGCGTGTTCATGCATCGCGGGATAGTGTTAGAGGATGGTAGAGTCCTACACAACACGCCCATAAAAGGTTGTCATACCTCGACGTTAGAGGAATTTAGCAAGAACAAATCCGTCTACCCTTCAAACCATAGAGCTGAAGTACGAGACCGGACCTTGTCGAATCTATCGAACGACGATCATCATCGCTACAACCCTTTCAACAACAACTGTGAACATACTGTTACTCGGGCGACTAAGAACGAAGCGGGTAGTCCACAGTTGCGCGGTTGGGTCATGGGAGCCGCTTTCGCGGCTGTTGGGTTGTTAGTGACGCGCCATCCAGCTGTTGCGATCGCAGGATTTGCGCTCGGAAAGAAACTAGGTTCACGCGGCAGCTTGTCTTAACGACAGGTTGTTAGCCAGCGGCTGAACTCAACTCCAAGACCAGGTCGACAACAGCGTTGCGTGTTCGCATCGCCACCTCTAAATCGACATTGTTAGACATCCGATCATCTGGATGATGAAAGAGGCGATTTGAGCCAAGCAACGAGACATAGTTGCCGCCGCCGTCGAAGATGTTCCGTGCTTCACCGCCAGGTCGGATATCACCACCAACTTCGCTAGCGACTACAACCTCGTTTGTGGTTAGGTACTTGGCAAACGTTTCTCTAAGCTTGTCGTTTGAGTACTGCATGCGAATCTGGGAACCCTTTGCGGCGAAGTTTGCGCCAAGGTGTACCCACGAGTGCGCATCACGAGCCAACCCAGGATTCTGACTGAGGAAATACTCGAGACCGACGTGACCAAGTTCGTGACCTGTATTAGCCGTAAGTATGACGTCCCTCTCGGGCGTTCTCGCTGCCAACGAACGAGCACTCGCTAACCAAGCTGCAATGCCACCACATCGCTCGGCGGTACTCGTCCACCATGAACTCTTTGGCGTCATGACGACCAAAGGATCTAAATCGGAGCTCTGGCCCGCGAGGTGGACTTCGACGTTCGTTGCCGTCGACTGTTCGATCTCGAAGTTGACATGGAGTTTCGCCGTCGCGCCGGTTTGTGCGCTTGCTTGAAGCGTGTTTGCTTGCTCACCATCGATGATCAGCACCGGCACACCTAATGGTTCGGTGTAGGAATCGGCGTTGAGCATCGCAATGCCGGGCGTTTCGCTCCGGGCGATCCCAATCAGCGCTTCATGCGTATCGCGGTTACGGTGCGACAGTAATTGAAGGTTTTGAGGACCACCATTAGCCGTAGCTTGACCTAACCCAATTACGCCGTCTTGACCTGCGGTGACTAAGGGTGCTTCAAGAATCCCGTCTGTCTCGCCGCCATCGAAAAGGGGTATACCTCCGATGCGAGTGCCACCGACCTCGACAAAACAATCCTTGGGGACTCGGCGCTCAAACGGAAACTCGACGATCCGTGCTGACACGCCGGCGTCGGTCAAGCGCTTGACCAACATTTCTGATGTACGCAGATCACCGTCGGTTCCGGTTCGATGCTGTGATTCCACATCCCACGAACGAATGTCCTCAACGAGCACGTCATGTTCAGATGCGATTTGAGAGCTAGAAATAGATTTACTCTTCACGATATCTTGGTGCGGTTCTTAGCCGGAAATGTGACCGCTGAGTCAGGTCCGACTTCTATGAAACGCTGTTGATTGGAAGTTAGAGTATAGAGGCGTAGCTAGTTAGGAGCGGTGGAACACCGATCTTCCAGTTCACGTTCAATCGCGATCACCTTGCCTTTGCTCTCGGCGACTTCGTGTTCATGATCCGTGTTCATTGCACCTGAACCGGGCATGAAGAACGTGTTCGACTTGATGTCTCTAGACCGATCGTTGAGTTGTTCTTGGATGTAGGAATCGCGTTCCTTAATCGCTAGATTCAGTTCGTTATGGAGGTCGGCGCACGAAAACAGTCGGTAGCGTACGGAAGAAACTTCAGCTGGTGGGATGTTCTTGGGTTGAGTAGCACACCCACTCGTAGTCAAGAGCACGGCGGCAATAAAGGATGATGTTAGAAGCTTCACGCTTTATTGGTACCTAGAAATCCTTTGCTTAGACACAGAGAACACAAAGAGGTTTCGTGGCTTGGGATTATGGAGGGAAACGACGGAATTTCGGCGAGAATGCAAAGAATTCGACATCATAGGACGATATTCCTTCGATAATTGCGTTCGTTAATTCCTCGCAGCACCACTCGCACGTCAAGTACGGGCGGCTCGCTGCTTTTTGTTTTTGTGACGCATGGCTACTGAAGGCGACACCGACGTCGCGCCCAAACTTAGTACACCAAATTTCGAACTTGGCTTAGCGACGCCAGCGCGAACCGCGCGGAGTGAGTTGAAGGCTCTGTCCGTGCTTGGTGCGCCTATCGTGTTGACGCAAATGTCGCAGATGGGCATGTCGATCATCGACCTGATCTTTGCCGGACATGTAAGCGCAGCAGATCTTGCGGGCGTTGGGTTGGGGGCATCGCTCTTCTGGCCGACGATGTTGCTAACTTCCGGTTTGCTATTCGCCGTCACACCTACCGTCGCGCAACTCTATGGCGCCGGGCGAGCCAACGAGACCGGAGCGGTGGCCAGGCAAGCTGGGTGGATCGCATTCGTCGGCGCAATCGTGGTGATTAGCGTACTCCTAAACGCGCACGCGATTTACGCGTTGTTTGACGTCGATCCGGTTGGGATTCCTATTGCCGTCGGTTTCCTAGAAGCGCAAGCGTGGGGCATCTTTGCATTGTTTGGCTACTTTGTGTTCCGAAATCTCTGTGAGGGACTAGCGCTTACTCTGCCTGCGATGATCATCGGCTTGATCAGTCTGGGATTAAAGATCCCGCTCAACATGATCTTCGTCAACGGTGCGTTTGGCATCGAAGGTCAGGGTGGTATTGGCTGCGGTGTCTCGTCCGCGATCATCTTTTGGATCCAGTTTTTCGCCATCGCCATCGCGGTGTTAACGACGCGCATTCGTCGATCTGGCGTGTTCGATCGTTTCGATAAGCCTGATTTCGCGGAAATTAGCCGCTTAGTGCGACTGGGATTTCCCATCGGCACAAGTATCTTCGCGGAAGTCTCGTTCTTCTCCGGTATCGTGATTCTGATCGGTCGTTTCGGTGTCGATGTCGTTGCGAGTCACAACATTGCGACGAGCTTTGCGGGGGTAGCCTTCATGATTCCGTTAGCGATTGGTATGGCTAGCACGATTCGTGTGGGTGCCAGTGTTGGTGCGCGTGAATTCAACCACGCTTGGTTGACCGTGAGAGTTGCTGTTACGACGGCGCTTGCCATCGGCTGCGTGTCGGCCATCGTCATGTTATTGGGTCGTAAGCAGTTGGTGACGCTTTACAACGATGAGCCGCAGGTTGTTGCCTTAGCGTCGTTGTTGTTTCTCTATTGCGCGTTTTTCCAACTATTTGATTGTGCCCAAGTCGTGATGATGGGCTCGTTGCGCGGTTACAAGGACACGACCAAGCCGATGTTTATTGCCATAGCTGCATATTGGGGTATTGGTATGCCGATTGGTCTCGCGTTTGGATTCGGTTGGGTCACGGGGGAACCAGTGGGCGTTGTAGGCTTTTGGTGGGGGCTATGTGCCGGTTTGGCGGCGGCGGCGTTTGGATTGTCGATAAGAGTTAAGCGCACGGCTAACGCATTCATTTCAGGACGTCGCGAACCACCTCCCATATAAAGTTATGGTGGAGATTCGTCCAAGATGCGCTCTGCTGCGGATCGAGGTCGGTCAAGATCTACCCCGTGCGGGAGCGATGGTTCCTCTCGGATTTGCTCGTTTTGAATTGGCGCGCTAGCCGACTGTTCTTTCTTACGCCGCTTCCGAAGGATGACCAAGAGCGCGATCAGAGCAATAGCTGCAATCGAACCCCATTTCATAACGAATGAGAGCGCGACATGCTGGGTCGCTTGGGACGCCGCGGCGAATTCGAGATATTCGCCATGACCGAACGTGATCACCGCGATGGCAATGGCTGCGACGATAAAGGGTGCGAACCACGTCGAACTGCGCCAATAGCTCCGCAACCACACGATGAATGCGGACCACGCGATCACACGACTTAGCATAGGGTTAGATCCAAAGATTGATACCGAGCGACGCTAACGCGACTCCGAGTGCCCCTTGTAGAACGCCAAGTTTCAGGCTGTTCTTGATCTCGTCCAGTTCTTCCCTGTAGATGATCTCGTACTGTTCTGGACTTAGCTCATTCGGCAGCCGTCCTGCCGTCGCGATTCGCGCGTCCGTCCGTTGACGGGCTTTGTCCTTGATCATTTGGTCGAGGCGGTCGGTGACTTTGTCGATTCGGCTGCGCTTTTTGACATCGAGTGATTCATACCACGACTTAAAAGACTCCGTGTCTAGATCGCCAACGGCGTTACGAACGACCAGTGCCATGTCTTTGGCAGGTATACGAGCTTTCTGAACCAGACCCTTCGCCTTTCCTTTAAGTGAATTGAACGATAGGTCTTTGGGGGTCATGGCGCGTAGCTAGTGTGATTGAGTAAAGCTATGAAAGATGGAAAAATCATAGTGACGTTTGATGGAAGAGCTACCATATTCATAACTACCACCAACGGAAGTGCAGTTGAGTGACTTAGTCTTGAAGATAGGGCATGACGGCTGGTCGGAGCTCGTGCTTAACCAGCCGGAAACTCGTAACGCGATCACAGGTCCGCTCGGGGAGCAACTCGCTTCAGCTATTCATACGGCTGACGCTGATCCAGCGACGCATCTACTCATGTTGCGCGGCGCGGATGGCGCGTTCTGTTCTGGTCTCAATCTAAAGGAGTTTAACCGGGATCCTCCGCCCGACTGGTTGGCGAATTTTCAGGCGACTTGGCGTCGTACCCATGCAGCTTTGTACGACTGCAGTAAACCGATCGTTGTTGCGCTAGAGAAATATGCGATTAATGGAGGTGCCGCACTTGCACTCGCGGCTGACTTGCTTGTGGTCGGCGACGATTCCTATTTACAAGTCGGAGAGGTTAGACAGGGCATGGCTGCACCGTATAACCTTGCGTGGCTAAACCTTCGACACAGTGAAAACGTGATTGCGCAACTCACGTTAACCGGTAAACGTTTTACAGGTTCGGAGCTGCATCGTTTAGGAATCGCGTACGAAGCCCCAGCCACATTGGAAACTGTCAACGTCGCGACAGCGTTATGTGATGAATTGGCCGGTTATCCGGAAGATGCGCTAGTAACCATCAAACGCATGATGCGGGGTTACCACGATGTACCTTCCGACGACTGGTTTGACGTTGCCACGCGCAACGCACCGAAGCGAAGCGGCGGTCCTAAACGCGTCAGTTAATCTCGACTTCTGAACCTGTTTCCGCAGATTCGTAGAGACCATCGAGCATTTTCTGGACCATCAAACCGTGTTCTGCGGGTGCCATCGTAGGTTTGTCGTAAAGTACATGTTCCACCCAATTGCGCATTTTCTTGCGGAACGGATCTGCTGCCTGGCCTGAAGGAAGCCAGTGGGGCTGCGCATTCACCATGTGGTCGTGCTGATCGCTAAATAACTGGGGTGGATCCCAGGTCGCGCCGCCCTTATCACCCATAAGCGTGAAGTTCCATTCGTTCTTCTCAATGTGAGCGGCAAAGCTGGCTTCAATGCTCAGTGATGCACCGTTTTCGAAACGAATGTGGCCAACCGCAAGGTCCTCTACGGTGTAGGTCTTGTGATCCCAGTTGGGCCATTGTGATATGACGCTGGATGGCTTGTTGCCAAGATAGGTGTGCATGACGCCTGACGCCGCAACCGGCTTCGGCGACCCCATGACGAAATGGGTCGTTTCAAGTACATGCACACCGATATCAATGAGAGGACCGCCACCTTGAAGCTCCTTGCGCCCGAACACACCCCAATTCGGAATGCCTCGGCGTCGTAGCGCTTGTACGCGGCCGTAGAGTATGTTGCCGAGACCGCCGTCATCAACAGCTTGTTTGAGAAAGTTGGTGCGCGCTTCATAACGGTGTTGGAAACCTATCACCAGCTTCTTACCGTTGTCCCGCGCGGCATCCAACATTTGTTGACCTTCAATCGCGTTCATGGCCAGTGGCTTTTCGACGATAACATCAAAACCAGCTTCAAGCGCGGCGATCGTACACGGCGCGTGTAAGCCGTTCGGCGTACAAACGCTGACCGCATCAGCTTCGATCTTGGTCAGCATCGCCTCGTAGTCCGTAAACGAGTGAGGAATCTCAAATTCATCACATCGTCGCTTCACGCTCGTTTCAACAACATCGGAAGCGGCAACCAGCTCGACATCTGGCATCGCACTCAGGTAACGCATGTGGGTGCCTGCAATGCCACCCGCACCAATGAACGCTACACGTAGTTTGTTCTCAGCCATGCTATTTCCCTTTTAGCGTACTGGACGTCGAGTCTTGCGTCGCGTACTAGAAACTAAGTTTCGTTAAGACGTAGAAGAGCGTGCCGTTGTAACCGGCAGGTGAATAGCGCGGATACCGACGACCGTTGCCGAAGCTAATCGTCTCGTCGGGATACGCATCGAATGCGTTCTCTATACCTGCTGAGACTGAAATGTCATCGGTAAGTACGAGCGTACCTAAAAGATCGACGTACCCGTACCCGTCAAATTCCGCCGCACTATGGTCGTCGTACCATGAGCCGTAGAAGTTGTATCGCGCCGTCAGATCGATTCGTTGAAGCGAGTAGCGTGCTGATACGCCGTACCGTGTTTCTGGTGCACCGCGTTCCAGATTGTCGATTGTGTCGCCACCGGTGATCGTGGAACCTTCCCGATAGTCTTCGACTGACGTTTGCGTATTGTTGAACGAGAACAGAACGTCCAGCAAACCATCACCTAGCTCGAACGATTGAGTTGCGACGATGTCGATCCCTCGTGTCGACGTATCAAAGTCGTTGGTGAAAAAGCGGACCGACGTAAAGTCAGCTGCTTCGGGTACACCTTGTTCGACTAGCGCAGTCTTGATTTCATCCGTAACGGTCGTTAAGCCAGAGAGCGCGATTCGGTCTGTGACATCGATATTGAAGAAATCGGCAGTAATCGTGATCCCGTTGTCCAATTCCAGAATTGCGCCAGCGGTGAAGTTGACTGATTCCTCGGGCTCGAGCTCGCGACCACCAAGTGCAACCGCAACAGGATGGGTGGAACCGATCGTTCCTCGTTCTTCAAATACGTTTGTTGCCGCGTTGACGACCGTAGACACATTTCGTGCATTGGACTGCCCAGGTGTCGGTGCGCGGAAACCAGTGCCAACGCTTCCTCGAACTGCCAGGGTGTCCGACAAATCGATGCGCCCCGTTAGTTTGAAGTTCAACGTCGTACCAAAACCGTCGAAGTCTTCAAAGCGAACGGCGCCACCGTATACGGCGTTGTCAGCCATGGCGAGTTCCAGGTCAAGGTAAGCCGCTGTGTTAAGTCGGTTCCATGCACCGCTCGATGCGGGGTTGAAGCCGCCGAAGCCATTGGTTCCGGTGCTGAAACCGTATTGCTGGTAGTGGCCGATTGCCCATGAGCTTCGCTCACCGATGTCGATCGAGAATTCCTCATTGCGGATTTCCAGACCACCCGCGACGTTCAGATCGTTACCGTCCATAACCTGCACAACGCGGCTCGCGTCCACGTTGACGTTCCATTCTTTCTGACGGTACTCTCCGAAATTGAAATCCCGTGGTGACGTTGGACCAAGACTGGGATTGAGCGTGTTATTGATAAAGCCGTTCATCCGGTTGTAACCGGTGCTTGCGGATAGATCGAGGTCGATATCGTCAAAAACAACGGTTCGGTAGCCGACTACGCCTGAAAGGTCTGAGACGACCGCACCAAAGCGAGGGGTGAACCCTTGCGGGAGAATCTCACCGAACCAGAAGCAATCTTGGTCTGCACGCAGAGTGTCATGGAAAGACACCACGTTTTCTGCAACGGCGGGTACGTTGTACTTCGATTGACAGCCTTCGCCGCCAACGAGGAAGAAGTTATCGCCGGTCTTGTAGACACCTACGCGATTCATCGGACTGCGGAAGAAAAAGAAGGTTTCGACTTCCCGTTCCGCGTAATTCCCAAAGGCATAGAAGTGACCATCGGAACCAACGTTGTTGCCGAGGTTTGCAACGAACTTGACGTTGCTTTTGACGTCAGGGGAGCCCCACGGCTTGGCCGGTACGCTCACGCCTTGAATGCCTTGTTGAATTAAAGCGGTAGCGTCGCCGTGTTGAACGCTTCGATCGGTAGGTTCTGATGAGCCGTATTCAGCGCTCAAGTTAAGAAAACCGCTGTCGAACAACGGCAAGCCAACGTTACCAGCAACACTCATAAATGTTTCGTTGTCATTTTCGGTGTGACCACCATACTTGACGAGCACATCCGAACCGCTGTCCGCATCTTTTAGCTGGAAGTTCAAAACTCCTGCGATTGCGTCAGAACCATACTGCGCTGCAGCACCATCGCGTAGTACTTCCAACTGTCTAATCGCGATGCTTGGAATCGCGGAGATATCAGGACCTTGTGCACCGTTCGATGCCCCGTTGGAAATCCACTGAATGACGGAACCGCGGTGGCGTCGCTTGTTGTTCATTAGAACCAGCGTGTGGTCGGGGGCCAGTCCTCTCAGATTGACTGGTCGCAATAGCGCTGCCAAGTCGCGAGAAGGATTGTCACTCATATGGAATGAGGGTACCACCGATCGAATTAGATTCGACATATCACTGCCAGCCTGACTATCGAACGCCTCGTTCGAGATAACATCGACGGGAACCGTTGAATCCGTCACGGAGCGAGGTTCTGCACGAGTACCTACAACCACGACCTCTTCTATCTCGAGTTCTGCGCCTTCGTTAGTTTCTTGCTGGCCTACTGCTGTACTGGACCAAACCACGCTAACTAGTGCGGCAAGAAATGCTGATTTACTAAAAACCCGGCAAGGACGCATTGAAATCTCCTGTTGTTTAACGGACTAACTGCGCGATTTAGACCGCGACTTATAGATGACGCCAATCTAATAACGATTGAACACCAAGCGTCCAAATCGTTCGTACTGATTAGGTGATCTAGGGTTGTGAAGTGTGAATTGAGTTACACCATATGCTGCAAAGAGTCAATGGTCGTGACTCGACCCTGTTGATCGAAATGATCACACTGCCATGATTCGACAGATTGCGTAATTATCGACACAGATCACTTGAGAAAAATCTAGACAGATTGCGAATCGCAGCTCGTTGAGGCGGCAGACTCGTGTAGCGTATGACGAGATTGAAATTCGCTTAGGCACGTTTTTGATTTCGCCCTAAAGTTGGTTTTTCGGGGTGAGGTAGCTGATTGCGCTAAATCCCAAACCACAAAGTGATGAAGCCTCACCTCCTAGTTCGCAGACTTAACACTTGATCACGCGTGCGATGGCCTGTCCAGACATCGTCAGATTAGCAACGGGATTTGTGTATATTTCTACACAACATTAAACGGTGGAACGTAACAGCCGAAGGCTCATTTGTATGTTAAAGGAAGGCGGGTGGTGTCACATTGAAACGAAGGGCCGTCATCGTCAGTTTAGCCATCCTAACAAGCCGGGACGCGTGACGGTGCCTCATCCTAATAAAGATCTACGGTTAGTTACTGTCATCTCGATTTACAGACAAACAGGTTGGCGGACGTAAGGAGAGTCATTTCATGCGCTATGTAGCGTTCATTCACCATGAAGCAGGTACGGGTTACGGAATTAGTTTCCCGGACTTTCCAGGATGTGTCTCGATAGGCCGATCCGTGGACGAAGCCGTGCACCAAGGTTGCGAAGCGTTAGCCTTCCATTTTGAAGGATTGCTAAATAACGGCGATGTCGTACCCTCACCGAGAACAATTGAAGATATCAAAGCGGATGATTCACTGACAGAATGGCGAAAAGACGCAGACATTGTTCTTGTACCACTGCTCCTTGATAAGGGATCATCGAAACGCGTGAACATTTCGATCGATCCCGGTCTGCTTGATGCGATCGATGAGGAGGCGAAGGCACGCGGGATGACACGATCGGCGTTTTTAGCAAACGCTGCTCGCCACGAAATCCAATCGACTTAGTTAACGCACGAGTGAAGATCGCTCAATCGAGATGACATAGCACAAAGCAGACTGTTGAATCCAATGTCTTCTGAGAATAACCGCGAGTGGTTGTTGAATCTGCTCAGTACGTACACGTTAATCTGGCCTGATGAACGTGCGAACGCTTTACTAACCACGTTTATTCGGCGACAACCAGATTGTTTTGAGCGAACGTGCTTCGATGACGGACACGTCACGGGTTCCGCTTGGGTTGTCTGTCCACAACGCCGACGTGTTCTTCTCACTCATCATCGCAAACTTCAGAAGTGGCTGCAGCTAGGCGGTCACAGTGATGGAGATGCCAACACATTGAGGGTGGCGCAGCGCGAGGCTGAAGAAGAATCGGGCTTGAGAGTGAAGCCGATCAACGACGCAGTGTTCGATATTGATATCCACACGATTCCCGCTCGAGGTGAAGATCCGAAACACAAACACTACGACGTTAGATTTTTATTTGAAGCAGATGATCACGCACCTCTGACCATTAGTTCTGAATCGAACGATTTGCGATGGATAGCTATAGAGGATCTGCCCAACCTAACAGCTGAAGAGTCAGTGCTACGAATGGCTCGAAAGTCCGCTGATTTGTAAGGACGACAAAAGTAAGTTAATGTAAATTGATTCACTCTCCTAATATCCTATGCAGTAAGGCGGGAGTGATTTATTGCGTTTAAACATCAGAGTAGCGATCATCGCCACATGGGTAACGTTCATGTTTGCGGCGTGTGCACCGAATGAGACGAGCGTGTCTCCGGGAGATGCTTCTTCGACCGAAGCAACCTCAGGATTTCCTGCCGTTACTTGGGATGCCTCACTTTGGTCGAACCGTCGGGAGGGAACCGTCGCCGTCGACACGCTCGCCGAGCTGCTGTCTGAACGTACGGAAGGTGCTTGGCAACTCAACGTTCACTATGGAGAAGCGTTGTCAAAAGCACGAGAAAATCTCGATGGCATCGCGATTGGCGCTTTTGAGGTTGCCATGGTGTGCAACTTCTACCACCCAAGAAAGAACCCAGCGCTCATGGTGCTTACGATGCCGTTCCTTCCAATTGAATCCGACGAGGACAGTAAGGCTGTCAGAAAAGCCGTTTACTCCCATCCGGCGGTCGTCGAGGAATTTGCACGTTGGGACGCGATGATTTACACCTCTACTTATCTGCCTCAATATGAATTCATGGGACGTGGAACGCCGCCGAAATCAACGGATGACTGGCGTGGCATGACGGTTCGTGCCGGCGGTGGAATAGGCGATGCCATGCAACTCCTCGGCGCGACACCGACGAGTTCTACTGCGACTGAGGTGTATACAGGGGTCCAGCAAGGAACAATGAATGCGGCGGCATTTCCCTTCACCTACGCCTTTGTCTCATACCGAATTCATGAGGTCTCTGATTGGTTCACGAATGGAATGGCGCCAGGGACTGCGGATTGCCCGGTGGTATTTCGTAAAACAGCGTACGACGCTTTACCCCCAAAGTATCAAGCGCTTCTTGAGGAAATCAAGGACGATGTCGATGCCACGCAGCTTCAAGCGTATAGAGATTTTGATAAGGTCAATCTACCCATGCTGCGCGACGCAATAACCGAGGTGGTGTTTACCTCGGATATGCGAGATGAGCTGCGTGAGTCGGTCGGAAGACGCGTGATCGAGGCGTGGATTGCCGAAAACGAAGAAGACTTTGATGCGCGCGGTCTTGTTGAACTCGCATTTGAAGCGGCGGGCGCGAAGTACGAATAAAAGTTCGGAACGATTAACTTGAACGATCCGCTGGGTGCGCTTCTGCGTCGACTGGAAGCTGTCATTGCACCGGTTGAAAACGCCTTCAACCTAATCGCAGGCATTCTGATATTCGCCTTGATGGCGCTTGGTGTCGTGCAGATCGTGCTTCGCACAGTATTTGCATCGCCGCTCCTGGGTTACATCGATATCGTCGAGCTCAGCATGGTGGGTTTCGCTGTACTCGCGATTGCGTTTGTGCAGCGCGTCGGCGGTCATGTGCGGATGGAACTCGTGATTCAGAAACTTCGAGGCCGTTTGCTTTGGTTTTTCGAGCTACTCGGGAGTAGCCTAGCGATTTTTGTCGTCAGCATACTGATCCCGTATTCCTACGACCACTTTCAACGTGCGTTCCAGTTTGGCGATAGCACGATCGATTTAGAGCTGGCGACGTGGCCCGCGAAGCTTGTCGTCCCCGTCGCGTTGACGCTTTTGCTTCTCAGGTTATGTATCCAGTTCTTGGGGTACGCCCGACTGCTGATCAATCCGACATTACCGCAGCTGGGAATTCCCGCATTGAAACGTCCCGAAGAAGTCGCGGCGGAAGAGATTCGGCTCGCAGGTGGCGGTGACGAATCTGACACGACACCCAAATAACGCATGATGATCGACGCATTCTGGGTTGGGATTTTCGGCGTCGGGCTACTGATTGCATTGGTGGTGGTCGGCGTACGAGTGTACGTCGCTGCGGCGGTTGTCGGTTTCCTCGGATTGTTCGTGCTCGAAGGTTGGGATGTCGCTGGCGCCATTGCGGGAACGATCCCTCACTCAAAAACGGTGACGTATCCACTCTCGGTACTTCCTCTTTTCATTCTGATCGGCTTTTTGGCGTTTCATGCAGGATTAACCGGGAAACTGTTTGAAGCCGCGCGTCGGTGGTTAGGTTGGGTCCCGGGTGGTTTAGCAGTCTCTACTGTATTCGCGAGTGCAGGTTTTGCCGCTGTGTCCGGTGCGTCTACCGCCACAAGTGCCGTGTTTTCACGCGTTGCGATTCCGGACATGCTCGCTAATGGCTACGCGAAACGGCTGACCGCGGGTGTGATCGCGGCCGGTGGAACGTTGGCATCGTTGATTCCGCCCTCGGCCATATTGGTGATCTACGCGATTTTGGTCGAGCAGTCGGTTGGAAAGCTGCTTCTGGCGGGTTTATTACCCGGTGTGGTTTCGGTCCTGATTTACACCGCGCTGATCATCGGGATGTGTGTATGGCGACCCGAACTCGGGCAAGCCTCAACAGGATTCACTTGGAAAGAACGATTTGCGAGTTTGCCCGGATCGTTTCCCATCTTCATTGTGGTTGGCATCATCTTCGGCGCGTTGTACACCGGAGTTGCAACGCCCACGGAAGCGGGCGCGTTAGGCGCTGCGGTCGTGTTCGCACTCTACGTTTATCGCGCCTGGCAGCAACGTGATCTGAAACAGATGAGTTTCCGACTCAAGGACGCGATCACTGAAACTGCCAAACTCACAATCATGATCTTCACGTTGATCTGGGGTGTGTTCCTCTTTGTGCGGTTTCTTGGCTTCGCTGGTTTGCCGAACGAATTCGCAAATTGGGTTGTGGGGTTGGACCTGCCTCCACTCTTGATCATGGTGTGCATCTTGTTGGCGTACGCGGTACTCGGTATGTTTATGGATGCGATCGGGATGCTCATTCTGACATTGCCGGTGGTGTTTCCCGCCGTCATCGCGCTTGGTTATGACCCGATTTGGTTCGGCATCATCGTTGTGAAAATGGCTGAGATTTGCCTGATTACGCCACCTATCGGATTGAATTGCTTCGTCGTAGCTGGGGTATCGAGAGATCTCCCACCAGTGGGTGGTCGCGATCCTGCGATTCCGCTGCAAGATGTATTTCGTGGGATCGGACCGTTCTTCGTTGCTGACGTGCTGACGGTGATCGTGCTGTTGTTGATACCCGACATCGTGCTTTGGCTGCCGAACCAAATGGCGCAATGAGGCAAGTCATTCACGCACATTCAGAGTGTCTTTTAGGAAGTTGGCAAGATCGATTTTTGAATCTAAAATAACTGGACGCATATATAGTATGAAGGATTCGCCGATCAGAACTTTCTTCGCATCTTCACTTTTAGGTTTGTTTGTAAGGCGCGATGGGTTAAACTGATAGGGTGTAAACAACATGATCAAACTCAAAGACTGTATCGACGACTCGTTACCGCCTCAACTAGCTGTGAACCCATTCCTTGATCTTTTCGCGCATTTGGCTCGCTGTGAAGCGAACTATTCGCGGTTGCGCAAACTGCTAAGACGTGTAGGGAGCGGCGAATTTCAGTCTCGGACGGTTGAGTTTGCGAACGGTTCTTCTTCGTTACGCTTTGAACATTCACGTATCAGCCGCTACACGTCGAGCGTTGTGATTCGACAGACATCAACGGAAACATTGACGAACCTGAATCTAAAGCTCCATGTGTATCACGACACCAAGGCGGCAGAAGTGGTGAGCTATCAACGGCACAATGATTTTCGAGTGCTGGAAACACGGCCCGCACCGCCGCGTACGCAGCGGTTTGAGAAAATCGAGATGAACCGTTTCTTGACGGAGTTGCTTGATCACTGTTTAACTTTCGGCACAGGCATGCAGACTGAGTCGACCAGCATCGAAGAACAAGGAAGTTCAGTTTAGACCGATTCCAAGGACGGATCCCTAGCGTTGCACACACACGCAGCCGAGCGCACCAAGGACGGTACGTCGCTTTGGCTTTTACACATAACCGACAATCATTTATTCACTGACCTGAGTGAAGGTCGTCACGGCGTTTCCAGCTTCGATGCATTCCAACAGGTGTTGGCATCGGCGACAGCAGCACGCAAGCCAGATCTTGTTGTAGACACAGGTGACATCGCTCATGACCGCACCCGTGAGGTGTACGAGATGTTCATGTCGACCGTCCGAGAATTCGTTGACTGTCCATTGATCGCGACGCCTGGAAATCACGATTTAGATGAACCTTTTGATCAGGTGCTATCGCGTGAGACCGTCACGATGAAAGGTTGGCAGATCGTCACAGTAGATACCCACATCGATGACACCGTAAGTGGGCTGGTTAGTCAAGAGGAGCTCAATCGTCTCGAAGTAGAACTCGGCGCGAATGATTCTCCGACGCTTGTCGTTGGCCATCATCCCGCAGCCGATATCGGGTGTGCATGGATTGACGCCCATCGAATTGACAACGGTGATGAATTCCTAACGAAGTTACAGACTTATCGACACGTTAAGGGGTATCTCGCCGGCCACGTTCACCAAGCGTTCGAAGGTCACGTAAATGGCATCAGGCTGATGACGACACCATCAACGTGTTGGCAATTCAAGACCGATTCTGATTCGTTTGCCGTCGATGATCTTCGAGCAGGTTGGCGGTGGCTTGAATTACGAGCGGATGGCGAGCTTGATTCGCACGTCGAACGTTTGGTCGATGCGTAGCTAGAACTCAATATGACCGATTCGTATTCAGCGAAGTCCATTCAAGTCCTCAGCGGGTTAGATCCGGTTCAAGCGCGACCGGGCATGTATACGGATACCAGTCGCCCCAATCACTTGGTTCAGGAAGTGGTCGACAACAGTGTGGACGAGGCATTGAATGGCAAAGCGTCCAAGGTCGCTGTCTCGATAAATGAAGACGACTCGATCACGGTTGAAGACGATGGGCGAGGGATACCCGTCGACAAGCACCCGGAATTGAATCTACCTGGCGTCGAGGTCATTCTGACGCGTCTACATGCGGGTGGTAAGTTCAACGACGAGCAATACCGATTTGCTGGCGGATTGCATGGTGTGGGCGTGTCTGTCGTGAATGCTTTGTCCGAATGGTTGACGGTCGAAATCAAACGCGACGGCAACGTCTACTGCCAGACGTACGAAAATGGTGCAGCGGTGACTAACTTGGTCGTCGATGGTACGGTTGGCAAACGCAATACCGGCACCAAGATCACGTTTAAACCTAACGCAAAGTATTTCGACACAACACAGATTAGTCTCGCACGTTTGCGTCATGTGTTGCGAGCGAAAGCGATTTTGTGTTCGGGTCTTGACGTCGAGCTGCGTGCTAAGGATGGGTTGTACAACGAGCCGGAAACTTGGCGCTACGACAACGGCTTGGTCGGCTACCTGCAGGAATCAATGGGAGAGGACTGCGTGCCAGAAGAACCGTTCTACCACAGCACGAACGGGCAGGACGAAACCGTGGAGTGGGCATTGCAGTGGAATCTCGGCGATGGTGATGTCATCACGGAGAGCTACGTAAATCTCATCCCGACGCCTCTAGGCGGTACGCACGTGAACGGTCTACGCTCCGGGTTAACGGAGGCACTACGCGAGTTTTGCGAGTTCCGCGATATCAAGCAGAAAGGTATCAAAATCACGGCGGAAGATCTGTGGGGACGTTGTTCGTACGTGCTCTCTGCGAAACTAAAAGAACCTCAGTTCAGCGGCCAGACGAAGGAACGTCTCTCATCGCGGGAGAGCGCGATATTTATCAACGGTTTAGCGAAGGACGCGTTTAGTCTATGGCTCAATCAACATGTCGAACAAGGTCAGAAACTCGCGACATGGGCACTCGCGAACGCGCAGGCACGTGTGCAGTCGCGTAAGAAAGTCGCGCGGAAGAAACTCACATCCGGACCCGCACTACCTGGTAAGTTGTCGGACTGTTCATCGCAAGATCCGGTGCAGTCTGAGTTATTCCTTGTAGAAGGGGATTCGGCGGGAGGGTCCGCTAAGCAAGCTCGCGATCGCGAGTTCCAGGCGGTACTGCCCTTACGCGGCAAAATCCTTAACACATGGGAAGTGGGCGTTCAAGAGGTATTAGCGTCTCAGACGGTCGCAGATATCGCCGCCGCGATCGGCGTTTATCCCGGTTCTATGGATATCACGGGATTGCGGTACCACAAGATCTGCATTCTCGCGGATGCTGACTCCGATGGGTTACATATCGCGACACTGCTGTGCGCACTCTTCATGAAGCACTTTAAGCCACTTGTAGATGCAGGTCACGTGTATATCGCCATGCCACCGTTATACCGAATCGACATCGGGAAGGAAGTGCACTATGCACTTGATGAAGCGGAAAAACAAGATGTACTGGAACGGGTGCGAGCCGAGAAGAAACGGGGCACCCCCGTCGTGCAGCGATTTAAGGGACTCGGTGAAATGAGCGCGCTGCAATTGCGTGAAACGACCATGCATCCAGATTCAAGACGCCTAGGTCAGTTGCAAATAGAAAAACTTAAAGCAACGGAAGAGAACCTTGATATGCTGCTTAGTAAACGACGAGCCGCCAATCGTCGGGTGTGGCTAGAGAAAAAAGGCGATCAAGCAGATTTAAGCCAGTCTGTCGATGGTTGATACTCTCGACAACGATTTCGAGGGAATCTCTCTCCTCGAATATACGGAGCGCGCGTACCTTGACTATTCAATGTACGTCATTAACGACCGTGCACTTCCCTTTATCGGTGATGGGCTCAAGCCGGTGCAGAGGCGCATCATCTATGCAATGTCTCAGCTAGGCATTAACTTTCAGGCTAAGCATGTAAAGTCAGCGCGAACCGTAGGCGACGTTACAGGCAAATTCCACCCGCACGGGGAAGTAGCGTGTTACGAAAGCATGGTCCATATGGCGCAATGGTTTTCGTTTCGTTACCCATTAGTCGACGGTCAGGGAAATTGGGGCGCGCCGGACGATCCGAAATCCTTTGCCGCTCAACGTTACACGGAGAGTCGACTTTCTCGGTGGACCCCGTTGTTACTTTCGGAACTGGGTCAAGGAACCGTCGACTACGTGCCGAATTTCGATGGTACGCTCGACGAACCTATTTGGCTTCCTGCAAAAGCGCCGTTCTTCTTGTTGAATGGTGCATCCGGTATCGCAGTTGGCATGGCGACCGATATTTTGCCGCACAACTTGACAGAAGTCGTGCAAGCGTGTGTCGCGTTGTTGGAACGCAAATCCACGAGCTTAGATGAACTATTGACCATCGTCCAAGGTCCCGACCTGCCAACAGGTGGAGTGATCACTGCGACGGCGGATGAGATCAGACAGATTTATGAATCCGGAAATGGGACTCTGCGTGGACGGGCGAAATATGTTGATGAAAAAGGACTCGACGGTGGCAAGGAAGTGGTCATCACGGAGTTACCGTATCAAAGTTCTCCCGCGAAGATACTGGAACAAATTGCGGGACAGATCGTCGCGAAAAAACTGCCGATGGTCATCGACGTCCGCGACGAATCAGACTACGAGAATCCAACTCGGCTTGTATTGGTCCTGCGGTCAAATCGGATCGACATAGATCGTCTGATGCTGCACTTATTTGCGACCACCGATCTTGAGAGAACGTACCGCTTCAATCTAAACGTGATTGGGCTTGACCGGAAACCGAAAGTCAAACCTCTGCGAAATGCGTTGTTGGAATGGCTTGACTTTCGACGTGACACCGTACGGCGTCGAATCGAACATCGCCTTGAGTACATAAAGCGGCGATTGCACATCCTGGACGGGATGTTGATTGCCTTCTCTAATCTCGATGAAGTTATCCGGATCATCCGAGAGGAAGACGAACCGAAACAGGTCTTGATGTCGCGATTCGAACTGTCGAGCGAGCAAGCGGATGCGATTCTGGATTTACGTCTTCGTCAGTTAGCCAAATTAGAAGAGGAAAAACTTCAGCAAGATCGACAAGAACTGTCGTCGGAACAAGAAGATCTGAGTCGGATTTTGAATAGTCGAAGACGCATGAACACGCTGATCAAGAATGAACTGACTGAGATTGCGGAAGAGTATGGCGACGATCGACGAACCGAAATCGTGGAGGCGGCGCTTGCGTCGTCTGCCTATTCCGTCGAAGACCTTGAAACGAATGAACCCATGACGGTGGTACTGTCGCAAAAAGGATGGGTAAGGGGCGCGAAGGGACATGATCTCGATGCGGCGACATTACCTTATCGTGCAGGTGACGAATATCTCACTCACGTCCACAGTCGAACCAACCTTATCTGTAATTTCCTGGCCACGAATGGTCGGGTTTATTCCGTACCCGTTCGCGACTTGCCTTCAGCACGAGGTCAAGGGGAACCGCTCTCAGGGAGGTTCAATATCGATGCGGAAACTCAGTTTGTTGGTGCGTTCAATAGCGACGCGGGTAAAGTGCTCCTGACTTCACAAAAAGGTATCGGTTTCGTAGCAGAGGTCGAGAGCATTCTGGCGACGACGCGAAACGGCAAAGTCGTTATGAACCTTGAAACGGATAACACCCCATTGATGCCGGTGGCGTTCAAAGAAGGCGCTGTCGTCGCGTTCGTTTCGAGCAAAGGTCATCTCCTGGTTATTGATCTTGGTGACGTACCGGAACAAAATCGCGGCCGTGGCGTTAACCTAATGAACATCCCTAAAGCCGCGTTTAGCGCGGGTGAAGAAGCGATGGTTGGTGCCGCCGTTGTCGGGGAAAACGATCGTCTGTATGTCGATTACGATGGAAGGCAGCTTACGTTGCGTTTTCGAGACCTTGAGCCGTATCGTGGCAAGCGTGCTCAACGCGGTAAAGCACTACCGAGGGGGTGGCGTAATGGCATCACTGGACTAAGTATCGAACCTCGTACCTAGACGTTCTGTCTCCATCGAGAATGTAATAGTTTTCTCAAACTCGACCCTAAAATTCGCCCGTCTCGAAGCGGGCATTTATTAGTTTTTACATCAATGGCTTCCTATTCAACTAACGAGTTTCGACCCGGATTGAAGGTGCTCCTCGAGGGCGATCCTTGCGTGATGCTGGAGGCAGAATTCGTAAAGCCTGGCAAGGGTCAAGCATTTACGCGCGTCAAGTTTCGCAATCTGATCACTGGGCGAGTGTGGGAGCGAACGCTGCGTAGTGGCGAGTCGATGGAAGCAGCCGACGTCGTGGAACGCGACTTGGATTACCTATATACCGACGGTGATCTTTGGTACTTCATGACGACGGACGACAACTACGATCAAATTGCAGCGGACAGCACAGCCGTAGGCGATGCGAAGGACTATTTGGCCGAACAAGCCAGGTGCCAGATTACTTTCTGGAACGACAATCCAATATCGGTTACGCCACCGAATTTCGTAAATCTCGCGGTAACCGAAACGGATCCCGGATTGCGTGGGGATACCGCCCAAGGTGGTACTAAGCCCGCAACGCTTGAAACCGGTGCGGTGATCAATGTGCCGTTATTTATCGAGATCGGTGATGTGCTTCGAGTCGACACACGCACGGGTGAATACGTCAGCCGAAGCAAGCAGTGAGTGAGGCGTGGCGGCCAACCGCCGCTCTCGATACGCTAATTAAGCGGGCCGACTTGTTGGGTCGGACGCGAGCCTTTTTCCGTGATCGCGACATCGTGGAAGTCCAGACGTCGACGCTTGATCAATATGGCGTCACGGATGTTGCGATCGAGAATGTTGAAGTAGCAGGCTACGGCTACTTGCAGACATCTCCCGAATATCAGATGAAGCGCCTATTGGCGGCCGGGATGCCTTCCTGTTATCAGATCGGACCGGTGTTTCGCGCAGGAGAGGTCGGTCGATGGCACAACACGGAATTCACGATGCTTGAGTGGTACGAACTCGATGTAACGCTTGAGCAACTGATGGCGAACGTAGCGGCTTTGGTGGATTACCTTGTTGGTCCTCAACGGGTTCTCACTAAAACGGTTCAAGCACTCCTGAAAGACGCCTTCGACCTCGATCCCCATAAGTCAGACGAGAAGCGTTGTCTTGCAATCGCAAACAAGGAAGGACTGCAGGACGCTCATGACCTTTACGAAGCGCTGGATTTTTTGGTGGGTACTGCGGTGTCGAAGCTCGGCGCTGAGAGGGTATTTCTCACCGAATATCCGAAATATCAAGCTGCATTAGCTAGAACCGTGCATCGCGGCAATGTTGAAGTAGCGCTTCGCTTCGAGTTAGTGATCGACGGCCTTGAAATTGCAAATGGCTATGACGAATTGCGCGACGCATTGGAATTTCACCGTCGGTGCGACTATGACAATGCGCGTCGCGAACAGCTGGGTTTACCCGTAAAACCAATTGACCCTAACTTTGAGGCGGCAATGGCTTACGGGTTACCGAACTGTTGTGGTGTTGCAGTTGGGCTTGATCGACTATTCGCACTAGCCTTGGGTAAATCGGCTTTGCAGGACGTCACGGCATTCGGTACTAGGGTTCAATAGCACCGATTTGTTCGCCGAGCTTTAGCGATTGGCCAGGATCTAGCGACTGTAGCTCCCCAATCCCGTCGGGTACAACCAGTATCACGGTTGAGCCGAGGCAAAACCTTGCCATCTCTTCGCCGGGTAGAAAAGGTCGCGGTGTGATGTCTTTAGCAACCATAACTTGCTTTGGCGGACTCTCGTCATCCCACTGTGTTTGAACGCTAGAGACGATCATGGCGCCGACCATCGACATCAACATTTCTCCGCGCGGTGTGCGAAGATGGCAATTAACGCGAGTATTACGTTCATACAGACCGTCCATCTGGTTGTGGTTAGAGGGTTTCACCGAGTGCCTGCTTCCGCCGATGCGTGACACCGCAACGAGTTCAGCTTGAACCGGTGAGTGAACGCGATGGTAGTCTTTAGGCGAGAGATAGATGATCGCGTATTGACCAGCTTCGCCGATGCGTTTGGAACGGGTCAGATTGAATAGGTTGGTTGACGTGCGCTTATATTGGATGAGCGTGTTATTCGTATATCGGCCGCATACCGCAACGGTACCGTCGACTGGGGAGACGATGCTATGTGAGTCACCGTGAATCGGACGTGCGGCTGATTTGAGTTCGCGGGTGAAGAAATCTTGAAAATTCTCGAACTGACTCGGATCTTGACGGATCGCAGGCGTCATATCAACTCGATAGAACTTGATAAACTGCTGAATTAGTAGGTTCTTGATGAATGGGATTTTGACCTTCGCGAGCCAGCCCGCAGCTTTCGTCAACCAGAAACTCGGTCCCCACGTATCGAAGACTGATTTCGGCGTCACGTCGATTCACTTTCAATTGGGGTATCCGTGCGGTTGCCCCATTCGGACCAGGAACCGGCGTACGCGCGGATGCTTGGGTACCCGAGCAATCGACCGACCATATAGGAAAGCCCGGAACGGTGGTGTGTTTGACAATGGGTGACAATCTTCCGATCAGGCACGATGCCGTGATCGCGAAGCAATTCGCGTATGTCAGTGCGCAGTCGCATGGCGTTGTCGTGATCCATTAGGTCGAGCCAATCTATGTTTGTGGCTCCGGGAATGTGACCATTCCGTTGTGCCCCAGGCCGCAAGCCAAGGAATTCATCTCTCGATCGGACATCCCAGATGACCAGATCTTCTTGGCCGAGACGCTCCATGAGTTCATCGATTTCGACCAATGGTTCGGTATCAATCGTTAGGTCTGGTTGCGTGCGTGTCGCTTGAGTAGGTGCGTGCGTGACGTCAAATCCCTCATGTTGCCATGCATGGATGCCGCCGTCTAGATAAAGCCACTGGCGATGACCGATGATGTCCAAAGTCCAAGCCAAGCGACCAGCCCACCCCCCACCTTCATGATCGGATACAACGATCGTTTGCGTGGGTTGGTACCCAATAAAGCCAAAGACGGCATCCAGCTGAGCTTTCGGCGGGAGTTTTCCCGTGGATGGTGGTGTACCTTCTATCAACGCGGCTGTTGGCAGGTTAAATGCTCCCGGGATAAACGCTTGGTCTTGTGGGGTTGGGTTGAACACGTCGACGACCCGAACGGAGTCGTCCTGCATTCGTTCGGCTAGCTCAGCCGGGTGGATAATGGCGGGATAGTTCGCCAACGTGCTAATTCGCCGGTAAAAGTGAGCGCAAAATATACGAAGCCGCCGCGTTTGGTGTGGATAGATCTCGAAATGACGGGCTTAGATGTTGAGAAAGACGTTATCTTGGAGATCGCGACCATCATCACGGATAGCGATCTCAATATCGTCGAGGAAAGCGACTCGATGGTCATTCGTCAGCCAGAATCCGTATTAGCTACGATGAACGAATGGAGTCGCACGCATCACACAGAATCTGGTCTACTTGATCGGGTAAGAGAATCTGAGATTAGCCTCGAAGAAGCAGAAGCAACGACGTACGACCTCGTGCGCAAGCACGTTGAGATCCATACGTCTCCGCTGTGTGGAAATTCCGTTTGGCAAGATCGCCGATTTTTAGCTCGATATATGCCGACGCTAGAACACTATCTGCACTATCGTTTGATCGACGTGAGCACCGTGAAGGAATTAGCACGGCGTTGGGCTCCAAGTTTGCTCGACCAGGTGGCGAAGCAAGCTCAACATCGAGCGCTAGACGATATTCGCGAGTCGATTAATGAACTCAAGCTCTATCGCGAGCACTTTCTGAAGCCGGTTCAACCGACCCAAGCTGACTAAGCGCCCACGTGAGGTGCTCTGAACACATTTCGTCGCCTCGTTCTTCCGCTTTGGAACGTTGACCTTGGAGTGCCTCCATTAGCGCGGGACTCTGTTCAGCATTTCCAGCAGCCACCGCAAGGTTTCGGACCCATTGCGAGAAATTGATTCGGCGCAACGCCATGCCTTCCGTGCGCTTTAGGAAAGTAGCTTCGTCCCAAGTCAAAAGGTCAATGAGTGTAGCCCTGTCCAAGCCGTGTCGGGGAGTGAAATCCGTTTCGATGGACTTCCTCGCGAATCGGTTCCATGGGCAGATGAGCTGACAATCGTCACATCCGAAAATCCGGTTTCCAATCGCCTTGCGAAATTCGATAGGGATGGATCCCTTGTGCTCAATGGTTAGATAAGAAATGCAGCGTCGGGCATCCAATTGACGCGCGCCGATGATCGCTTTGGTGGGGCATACATTGATACATGCTTGACACGCACCGCAACGATCTTCCGCGACGTCATGATTCGTCTCGAATGGAATATTTGTGAAGATTTCGCCTAAGAAGAAAAACGAGCCAGCCTCCTCATTCAAAACCAATGTGTGCTTACCAACCCATCCCAATCCAGCCTTAGCTGCGAGGGGCTTTTCAAGTACCGGAGCCGAATCGACAAATGCACGGAATTGATGGTCGACCTGACGTTCAATGCGTTGCGCTAACTGATTAAGGCGCTTCCGAACGGTTTTATGGTAATCTCGTCCCAGCGCGTAACGTGAGATATTGGCAGCGTTTGGATCGGCGTTTAGGCGTGGACTATCTTCCGTGAGGTAGTTCATGCGCGCACTGATGATGCATACAGTTCCGTGAAGCAGCTCACTCGGGTTTGTGCGCTTTTCGACATTGCGCGCCATGTAGTTCATGTCGCCGTAAAAACGTTTCACCAACCATTGCCGATAGTCAGGCGTGTAGGCGCTGAGATCGGTGTCGGTGAACCCGATTTGTTGAAACCCGAGTTCCGTTGCCCACCCGGTAATTTGCCTCTGTAGAGAGGTAATTTCCTTTGAATTCAAGCTCTTATAATCGGCCGCATGGCCTCTCTGGAACACGTATTTACTGGTACAGAGTGCCGTGAAATCGACCGAATAGCGATCGAAGAACTCGGTATTTCGGGATATCGGCTCATGTATCGGGCCGCGAGTTTTGCCATGGCAGAGCTCTTGAAGCGTTGGCCGCAACCAAAGTCCGTCAGCATTGTATGCGGTAGCGGCAACAACGCGGGCGACGGCTATCTACTGGCTGGTGCATTACATTCTCGGCAGATTCCGGTCCAAATTGTGCAAGTTGGTGATGTGGACCGCTTGCGAGGGGATGCCAAGCAAGCACTTGAATCGATCACGAAACTCGGTCTGACGTTGACACGAGGTCAAGAGATCTTAGGCGACGTCGTCGTGGATGCCTTACTAGGTACAGGTACAAGAGGTGAGGTGCGTCCGCCGATTGCTGAAGCAATCGAACGTATCAATGCGAGTGAGAAACCGGTCGTCGCGCTCGATTTGCCCAGTGGAGTCGACGCGGACACGGGCGGTTTTTTGATTCAAGAACCAGTCAGAGCAGACCTCACAACTTGCTTCGTGGGTCGAAAGTTAGCGCTCCTGACGGGTAAAGCATGCAACGTTGCTGGTGAGGTGGTGACGTCCTCACTAGAAATCCAGTCGGAAGCCTTCCAACGTGTGGCCGGATTGCCTGTCCTACCAACTAACGATGCTGAACGTGCGCTACCTAAGCGGCAACCAAGCAGTCACAAGCGGCATTTTGGACACGCACTGATCGTTGGCGGGAATAGAGGCATGGGTGGTGCGGTGCTACTGACGGGCGAAGCGTGTTTGCGCACGGGCGCTGGGTTAGTCTCCGTCGTTACGCATCCTGACCATGCTGGAAACCTGTTATCGAGACGCCCTGAGTTGATGATTCGAGGGTCTGTCGAGGGGGAGATTGACGAGTCCTTGCTTGCACAAGCCGATGTAATCGCCATTGGCCCCGGGCTGGGTGTGGATGAATGGGCACATCAGTTGATGGCAAATGTATACGAAAGCGGTAATCCATTGGTCGTCGATGCGGATGCACTCAATTTGCACGCGAAGAGTTCGTATGTACTTCCTCCCGGTTCCGTCGTGACACCACATCCAGGTGAAGCGGCTCGCCTTCTTGATACGACGACGGTCGCCATCGAAGATGATCGTCTCGACGCAATCAAGCAACTAACGACCCGACTACAAGCGGTAGGGGTGCTTAAAGGCGCAGGATCGCTCATTGGCAATAACGGCGAGGCGTATGCCATTTGCGATATCGCAGAACCTGCACTGAGTACAGCTGGGAGTGGCGACGTGCTTACTGGAATCGTCACGGCCGCGTACGCACAGCTAAGAGACCCATTGTGCGCGACCGCACTAGGTGTCTTTCTACATGCCTCGGCGGGTCAGCGTGCTCGATCGCACGCCGAAGGCCGAGGCGTTATCGCCGGCGACCTCATTGACGCTTTACGACCGTGGGGATAGAGAGATCAAGTCGTCGTGTCGAGCTACGCGATGAAGCTGCGACGATAGCATTTGGTGCGGACCTTACCAAACGATTTGATCGCGGTGTGGTGTATCTGCGGGGCGATCTTGGCGCTGGTAAAACGACATTGGTCAGAGGTTACTTACGCGCATTAGGTTACGAAGGTTCGGTGAAGTCGCCGACCTACACGCTGGTTGAACCATACGAAATTGACGGTTTTGCGATCGCGCATTTAGACCTTTATCGGGTAACCGATCCTCTGGAGCTAGAGTACATAGGGTTAGAGGACGTGCTAAGAGATGTTAGTCTGACGTTTATAGAGTGGCCCGAGCGAGGTAAGGGGTATCTACCAGCACCGGATTTGATCATCGACCTAGAGATTCATGGTAGCGGCCGAGTCGCGCAGCTTGCCGGGAATTGAGTTAGACCTTTTTACTTTAAAGTCGTGACTGCTCCCCGCCCTAAAGGACGGGGCTTCCTGCTTCACAGGCTGCCGCCAAGTTCGGTTGTCCGAACCGGGTCTTACGCGAGCCTCCACAGGCAGAGACGGACAGCCCTGCCGCCTTTAACTGCAATATGCCTTGCGCTTTGATATTGATCGCGGCGTTGATGTCCCGATCGTGGTGAGATCCGCAGACGATGCACGTCCAATCACGAACGTCGAGAGCCAACGTCGTCAACTTCGAACCGCACTGTGAACACGTTTTGCTTGACGGGTAAAACGGGTCCATGCGGACCAAGTGCTTCCCATACCACTCGCACTTGTATTCGAGTTTGCGGACGAGTTCACCCCATGCGGCATCGCTGATGTTCGGAGCAAGGCGGCGGTTCTTCAGCATGTTCTTGACGCGCAGCGTCTCGACACAGATCGCGTGGCTCTTGTCAACCAAATGTTTCGAGAGTTTGTGCTGGTAGTCGTGCCGGGCGTTCGCCGTCCGTTCATGTACCTTTGCGACTTTTAATCGGGCTTTGTTGCGGTTGGCGGAGCCCTTCTTTTTCCGTGATAGCGCCTTCTGTTTACGCCGCAGGTTGCGGGACGCACGTTTCGTAAAGCGTGGGTTGACGTGTTTCGACCCGTAGCAATCAATCGCCAGATCGTTGAGACCAAGATCGATCCCAACAATCGCCGTATCCTCAACGACCTGCGGTGGCGCTGGCGCTTCCAGACCGTCGTCACGGAGAATCGACGCAAAGTACTTGCCGGTGGGCGTCAATGACACGGTGACGGTCTTGATCTCCCCTTTTAGTGTCCTATGGCAATGCGCTTTGACCCACCCCACTTTGGGTAGATAGAGTTTCTGATCCACCAGCTTGACGCGTTGCGGGTAGGACAGCGACTGCTTCCCGTATTTTGTCTTGAATTTCGGGTATCTCGCTTTCTTTTGAAAGAACCGTTGAAACGCATCGTCGAGATGCATGACGGCCTGCTGCAGCGCTTGGCTATCAGCGTCCCTTAACCACGCGGTCTGCGCAAGTTTCTTCAGTTCAACCAGCCGATCTAGTGTCATGCGCTTGGAAATGGATCGTCGATGTTCCCGCCAAGCCCGTTGCCTTAACGCCAAGGTGTCGTTGTAGACCCATCGGACCGAGCCGAATTGGAAACGCAACGTGTCTCGTTGTTCCCGTGTCGGATACAGTCGGATTTTGGTCGCTTTTAACATGGTTAAATTATCGAACGAATACCACGATGCGCATGGTCAAATGGTGGATGCGGTGCCTTATATCCCCGCCCTGAGGGACGGGGTTTGCGGCATGTTGGATAAAATCCGACGTTCACGGATGACACTGCTCTTGCACGGATGCAAGCCGCGATTACGTACATCGCTGCGTTGGGACGCCTAATAAGGGTCTCCAGCTTTCTTACGTACTTAGAAAACCGTCTCGCTCAAGCTCTCAGGAGCCTTTTGGTTGTGGCTCTAAGCGCTAGTGCTTTTGGGACCGAACTGGTCGGCATTCGGTATTCTGATAGTCCACTATATACGCGTGTGGTGTTTGACCTCAGTGCACCGCCAACTTTCACTTCTGACCTACTTTCTAATCCAGCTAGGTTCTTCGTTGACATACGAGACGCGAAGTTAAGTCAGAACTTCAAAACGCCCTTTATTGAAAGCATTCAGTTTCGCGGGGTTCGGTTTGGGGATCGAAACGGGTCCTTGAGAGTTGTACTGGATCTAACGGATGGAAAAGTCCCAAAGATCCAAACGCTTGGACCTAACGGACCGCACGGGGATCGTCTCGTCATCGATTTCCCTCACGAGGTGGTAGAAAGTTGTGTGGCGGAGCATGACAACAACATCGTCGTCGTGGTCGATGCCGGTCACGGTGGCGAAGATCCGGGTGCCATCGCGGTAAATCGTGCGATGGAGAAACACATCACGCTCTCGATATCACAGAAGGTCCAGGCCCGCATCAACCGTCAACCAGGCTTCAGGGTAGTAATGACGCGCGATCGAGACTACGAAGTTCCGCTTCACAACCGCTATCGAGTCGCTCAAAACACGAAAGCGCGCCTGTTTGTATCAATTCACGCGGACGCATTTCACAACCCGCGCCCGCGAGGTGCGTCGGCTTACGTCCTTTCACAAGGTAAAGCTCAGTCGGAATTGGCGAAATGGCTCGTCCAGAACGAGAATCGAGCGGACTGGGTAGGAGGCGTTTCGGCATGGGTTGATTCCAGCTGTTACGCTGAACGAGAAAAGCTCAAGTTCCTGAACGTCAAAGGTCGGCAGGAAGCGCTCGCTGAAGCGGTGTCCGTGGGCAAGAAGATGCTCCATTCGATTGATAGCGTAGCTGAGATTCATCCAAAGAGCTTCGATTCACGTCGTGGTGAATACCAAGTTACGGACGCGGGTTTTGTTGTGTTAAGTGCGACTGCCATTCCTTCGATTTTGGTCGAGACGGGTTTTCTGTCGAATCCCCAGGAAGCTCGACTGCTTTCAACAGATGCACATCAGAGCACCATCGCAAACGCAATAAGTGACACGATTCTGCGTCACTTCTGTGAGAATCCACCGCGGTATACGGATCTAGCCGAAGGCAAAGTGGCTTGTGACCTCGAACCAACAACTGTTGTGTACAAGGTCAGACGTGGTGATTCCTTATCCGTCATTGCTTCGCGACAGCAGGTTTCAGTGGCTGCGATTCGAGCCGCCAACGCGCTAACCTCTGATCGAATCTATCCTGGACAAACCCTCACGATTCCAGTAACAAACTAACGTCGATAGGCTCAAATCGAAGTTAGTGATTTCGCTAACAATTAAATCTGCTTTACCCGATCAGCAACTTTAAAATCACGGTTCCTTCGCACGTTATTACCTGCTAACGCGGAATGACGTATTCCGAAAAGCAAATTTCAAATAGTCCCATGTCTCGAATTCACCGCCTTGAGCAAGTGGTCGCGGATCAGATCGCTGCGGGTGAAGTCATCGAACGTCCGGCGTCCATCGTCAAGGAATTGGTTGAAAACAGTCTTGATGCCGGTGCTACGGTGATCGACATAGGAATCGAAGAGGGTGGCGTGCGAAAGATCGTCGTGAGCGACAATGGCACTGGGATCGAGAAAGATGACATACCTCTCGCCGTAGAGCGGCACGCCACAAGCAAGATCCGCGACGCGAAAGACATTACGCAAGTCGTCACGATGGGTTTTCGAGGCGAAGCGCTAGCCAGTGTGGCTGCTGTGGCGAAATTAGATATTTGTTCACGTCCTCAGGACGCGTCGAATGCGTGGACCCTTCGCCTCGAAGGGGGTACTAAGGTCCACTTTAAACCGCAGGGTCGCCAGGCTGGTACGACAGTTGAAGTTAGCGATCTGTTTTACAACACACCGGCGCGTCGCCGTTTTCTTAAGACGACTCGGAGCGAACTCAACCAGATCACCGAGATATCGCGCGTGCTTGCGCTTGGTAACCCACTTTGTGGGTTCACATTGCGCCACAACGGTCGTGAGCTTGAGCAGATGAGCGCAGCACGTTCGGCTAACGAACGGGTCATACATATCTTGGGCCAAGACTTCATTGATGAAGCCAGGCACGTGGACCTTACGCGTAACGATTTGCGGCTATGGGGATGGGTCGGAAGCCCCAATTTCACTCGAAGCAATTCGAGCCGGCAGTTTTTTTACGTAAATGGTCGTAGTGTCCAGGACTATTTAGTAGCCCACGCTGTGAAGCAGGCGTACAAGGACATCTTGTTTCACGGTCGACATCCGGTATTTGCGCTGTTTCTGGAACTTGAGCCCACTGACGTGGATGTAAACGTCCATCCAACCAAAAGTGAAGTCCGCTATCGTAATAACCGCACGGTTCATGACTTCATCATGTCGGGGATTTACCGCAGCCTGCGTGCCGATCCGACCGACCCCAAGCATCATGTAGAAGCGGATTTCGTTACCGATAGAGACCAGGTCGTTTCGTCAACCCTCAACTTAGACCCAAAACCGGCGGCACAGCGCAGTTTGGGGTTAAGCGATACCAACCAAGCACGGACACAGTGGTGGTTGTCGGAGGCGCTCATCCCAGAAAAAGAACATACTGGAAGACCAACGCGCGATGAACCAATCGACATCGAGACTGATTCAGTACTACCCCCGTTAGGCACGGCGATCGGTCAGCTGAAAGGTGCCTACATACTGGCGGAGAACGACGACGGGCTAGTTGTCGTCGACATGCACGCGGCACATGAGCGAGTACTTTACGAGGAGATGAAAGCGCATCGAGGGCGCAATGAACTTGCTCGGCAGCGCTTACTGATTCCGGAAACGCTCGACGTGGGTGCGCAAGACGCGGAGCTTGTGGAAGAGCACGCGGAAGAGCTGGTCAACGTTGGGTTGGTAGTTGAACGTTCTGGTCCAACAACGGTGAAATTACGAGAAATCCCCGCGTTACTCGCGACGAGCGACATGCAGACGTTGTTGAGCGACGTACTCGACGACTTGCGTGAACATGGTCAGAGCGACGCTGTCACAGACCGAGAGCATCAGATTCTTGCGACCATGGCATGTCACAACGCCATACGCTTCAATCGTCGGTTGACACTAGACGAAATGAATGCGTTGCTGCGGAAGATGGAGGTCACCGAGAACGCGGGGCATTGCAATCACGGTCGTCCAACTTTTAGGACGCAAAGCCTGAAGGAACTCGATCGCAAGTTCCTGCGCGGCCAATGAACTGCGCTTGAGCTCATATCCACGCCGAATCGCAACGTTAATCGGACCGACCGCTAGCGGCAAAACTGAGCTTTCATTAGCGTTAGCGCATCGGGTCGATACGGTTTTGATTAGCGTCGACTCTGCCATGGTCTATCGTGGCTTAGATATTGGTACCGCTAAGCCCAGTATTGAGACACGCCAAGCGTTTCCGCACGCACTCATCGATATTCGAGACCCTGAGGATTCATTCTCAGTCCAAGAATTCTGTGCATTGGCGGACGACGCAGTCAGAACGTCGCTAGCGGCCGGTAAGCTCCCGCTGCTCGTGGGCGGTAGCATGATGTATTTCCGCGCTTTTAGAGAAGGATTGGCCAATCTCCCAAGTGCGAATTCACGAATTAGGGCGGAGATACGCAAGCTTGCAGAGCACGAAGGTTTGGAAGCGGTGCACGCGGAACTGAGACGAATAGATCCCGACTCGGCATTGCGGATTAGTCCGCGAAACCTAAAACGTATGGAACGTGCGATCGAAGTGTATCGGCTGACTGGTAAACCTATTGGAGAATTGTGGAAGGATCAGGCGGTCCCGCCGGCAAGCGAAAGATTGGATTGCGAACTCGTTGAATTCGTGATGCCTGATATGCCTAGGCAGGTCTTACATGACCGAATTGAGTCGCGCCTGCGAAGCATGTTTGTCGAAGGCTTGGTCGAGGAAGTTCGCTCATTACGGCAACGTCCAAACTTGTACCGAGAAAGTCTGTCGATGCGTACAGTGGGCTATAGAGAGATTTGGGCTCACCTTGATGAACAGGCGGAACATGTGGATGAAGGGCAAATATTTGAGAAGGTTCTTGCTGCAACCCGACGGCTGGCGCGTAAGCAATTGACTTGGTTGCGCCAATGGTCTACTCTGAAACTCATCGAAGCCACATCCACTCAGCTTATGATTGACCGTCTGGAGCATTAGCCATTCAACACTTGAGTCGACCGTTGCGTTAAAACGACCATCGTCCGAGTAGATCAGGACGAAAACAACCACGATGTGTTGTCATAGCGTCCGAGCATGTTCGCAAGGAGCTCGGGCCTCCACGATAAATTTGACTCGAGTACTTTTAAACCATGTTTTTTGATCGTCCCGAAGCTGGTCTAGAAGCCATGCTTCTGTCGTTGCGATTTGACCACTCGAAAACGCCCCACAATTTGGCTGAATTCAGTGAGCTGACGCGGTCTGCCGGATATGTGCCGAAGGTCGAACTAGCGATTACGCGGCACGAACCAAATCCACGCACAGGATTAGGCAGCGGTAAGGTAGCAGAGCTGCGCGAGGAGCTCGATTTCCACGATCTGACGCTCGTGATCATCGATTGCGAACTCACAGCGTCTCAGAATCGAAATCTCGAGCTGGCACTAGAACGCAGAGTATTGACTCGAACCGAATTGATTCTGACGATATTTGAGCAGCGCGCGCAGACCCGTGAAGGTAAATTACAGGTAGAACTGGCATTGCTCCGCCATGCGCAAACGCACGTGGTTGGCGGCTGGTCGCACTTGGACCGACAAAGGGGCGGCATCAATATGCGGGGCGCGGGTGAGCTACAGAGTGCGATTGACAAAGGTCTGATTCAGCGCCGCATATTGAGTGTTGAGAAACGCCTTGAAAAAGTAGTTCAACATCGCGAGCAACACCGTAAACGTCGCCACCGGAATGACATACTGACCGTCGCGTTGGTGGGCTACACCAATGCTGGAAAATCGACGCTGTTTAACGCGCTAACGGAGTCAGAGGTGTATGCGGATGATCGACTATTCGCGACCCTTGATCCTACGATGCGGCGTTTAGCGCTGCCCAATGTTGGCACTGGGCTGCTCGCCGACACCGTAGGGTTTATCCGAGATTTGCCGATGTCGCTCGTTGCGGCGTTCAAGGCGACACTTGAAGAGGTCTCGCACGCCGACTTGCTATTGCACGTCATTGATGCATCTGCCGCAGACGCCGGTCGCATGGTTCATGATGTACAAGACATCCTGACCGAGATTGGCGCTGGTGAAATTCCGACGATCAACGTACTCAACAAGGTCGATCAAGGCTTGCACCCTAACGTGGCATGTATGACGGGTGTTCGCGTGAGTGCGTTAGAACGAACAGGCTTTGACGAGCTACGCGGGGCGCTGGGGGCGCAATTGGGCGGTATCACCCAGCTGTTTGAAGTTCATTTGCCCGCCAGCGCGGGAAAACTGCGAGCATGGCTCTACGGTTTAGGCGCAGTCAAGGACGAACGCTACGAGAGTGATGGAACAGCGACTTTATGTGTCAAACTTAATGAAACTAGCCTGACACGATTACGCAGTTCGCCTGGCGTTGCCTTAGAACCTGTCGTGTCCGCAACTTAAAATTCATTGGCAATCAGTAGAGGATCATTGATGGCTTGGAACGACGATCAAAATAAGAAGGACCCTTGGGGTACCAGTGGCGATCAGGGTCCTCCCGATCTGGACGATGTTTTCCGCAAGTTCAAGAGCCAGTTTGGCGGCTTGTTCGGCGGTGGCTCGGGTGGTTCTTCTGGCTCCGGCGGTATTAGACGGTTCATTTCCCCCAGTATGCTGATCATCCTCTTGGTAGTGGTGATAGCTGTATACGCAATGTTCGGGTTCTACCAAGTCGACCAGCAAGAAAAGGGTGTTGTCTTCCGCTTTGGCAAGGTACAGAATGAAACGAGGCCACCAGGGTTACGGTGGAATCCTCCCATCATCGATGTCGTGGAGATGGTGAACGTCACACGTATCAATTCGAGCGAGCACGCTGCACAAATGCTCACGGAAGACGAGAACATCGTGGCCGTCAACTTGGTCGTCCAATACCGCATCGCCGAACCGCTTTTGTACGCGGTCGAGATTCGAAACCCGACTGAGAGCTTGCGACATGCGACCGAGAGTGCGCTACGCCACGTGGTAGGCAGTTCGACAATGGATGCCGTTATCACTGAAGGTCGTGCGGAACTCGGTTTTGAAGTACAAGATCGGCTCCAGAGTTACGTAGATCGGTATCAAACCGGCATTCGCGTGAGTAAAGTGAACATCGATAACGTGGGTCCACCGTCCGAAGTTCAGGAAGCGTTTGACGACGTTCAGAAGGCAAAGGAGGACGAGGTCAAATTTACTAACCAAGCCAACGCGTACGCGGAACAGGTTGTACCGGAAGCGCGTGGTGAAGCACAACAAATGATCGAGCAAGCGAACGCGTATCGCGATCAAGTGATCGCAAATGCAGAGGGTGAGGCGGAACGATTCCTGAAACTCTTAGACGAGTATCAGCAAGCTCCCGAGGTCACGCGTAATCGACTCTATATCGAGGCGATGGAATCCGTTATGACCGACGCCAACAAGGTCATGGTGGACCTTGAGACGAGCAACCAGATGATTTATCTACCGCTTGATCAAATTCGACAACGTGCAGGTGGCATCGGTGGCGTATCCCAAGATGGACGTGACGATGGATCGGACGGCATCATGAGTGCGATCGAGCAACGTACCGGTCGAGTTCGGTAGAGGAAGGTAGATCATCATGAGTGTAAAAAGTATTGTCCTACTTGTTTTCCTAATCATCGTAGGCGCGTTGGTGTTTGACGCCGTGTTCGTCGTACACGAACGTGAACGTGCGCTGCTATTACGTTTTGGTGAAGCAAAACGGTCGTATGGTGATGACGACGCAGGTCTTCATTTCAAAATTCCGATTGCAGAAGAAGTGCGTCGGTTCGACGGGCGGATCTTGACCCTTGATACGCCGGCACAGCGCTATTTCACGATCGAGAAGAAACCAGTCATCGTTGACCTATTCGTCAAGTGGCGCGTCGGGGACGTAGAACGTTACTACACCGCGACTTCCGGTGAGGAACAGCGGGCGATGGGTCAATTGGAAGATCGCGTTAATGAGGGACTACGTAATCAGATTGGTCGGCGCGACATGCATGAGGTCATTTCTGGCGAGCGCGATCTGCTCATGAATGAACTGACGGCTCAACTTAATGGCATCATGGCAGATGAATTTGGGGTTGCCGTCATTGACATTCGCGTTAAGCGGATTGATTTACCTGAAGAGGTGTCGGACGCGGTATTTGATCGAATGAACTCCGAACGGGAAATCGAGGCACGTCAATATCGAGCCACCGGGCAAGAATTGGCGATTGGCATCCGAGCGGATGCTGATCGACAGGCGATTGTGATCTCTGCTGAAGCAAACCGCGAGTCTGAGAAGATTCGTGGCGACGGTGATGCGCGGTCGGCTGAGATCTACGCGAATGCGTATGGTCAAGATCCGGAGTTCTACAGTTTCTATCGCAGCATCAACGCCTATCGCAAAGTCTTCGAAGACGGTAGCGCGATGTTAGTGATCGATCCCTCGAGCGAATTCTTCAGGTTCCTCAAAGCGGAACAACCCTAACTAACCTCGACGCATATGCATCCAACCATTGGCCGGCTGCGGTCACAACTTCGCACGCCTATTACGTTTGAAGGCTCTAGTCATGGCTAAAAACGTAGTCGTGGTTGGCATGGCGTGGGGCGACGAAGGCAAGGGCAAGATCGTCGACTTGCTTGCGGAGCAAGTATCCGCTGTCGTGCGGTTCCAAGGTGGACATAACGCGGGTCATACCATCGTTGTCGAAAACGAAAAGCTGGTGTTGCACCTAATCCCCTCAGGCATTCTTCATGAGCACGTCCAGTGCTACCTTGGCAACGGTGTCGTTGTCTCGCCACAAGCCCTTTTAATGGAGATCAAGCGTCTAGAGGAACACGGCATTAACGCACGTGCGCGCCTGAGCATCAGCCATGCGTGTCCGCTCATCCTTTCGAGTCACGTCGCTTTGGACCAAGCGCGCGAGGCAGCGAGCGGAACACAAAAGATTGGAACGACGGGGCGCGGTATTGGTCCTGCTTACGAGGACAAGATGGCGCGCCGTAGCATAAGGATTGGCGACCTGTATCAGTGGGAAGATGCGAAAACCCGTATTCTCGAGCTACTCAGTTACCACAACTTCCTACTTGAGCAGTATTACCAAGTCGACCCGGTAGACCCGAAGGCGGAGCTCGAGTTGGTAGCGCAGTTTGCTGTTGATATGAAACCTCTTGTGAAGGACATCTCGACAGCACTTCAATGGCATCGAGAGCGTGACGACAACATCTTGTTCGAAGGCGCGCAAGGTGCGATGCTGGACATCGATCAAGGCACTTTCCCGTACGTTACGTCGTCGAGCACTTCCGCTGCAGGTGCATGTGTGGGCACCGGTTTCGGACCACGCTACATCGATCATGTCGTGGGCGTTACCAAGGCTTATTCGACAAGAGTTGGGGGCGGCACGTTTCCGACCGAGTTGCACGACGACGTTGGCAAGCAACTTGCGGAACGTGGCGCGGAATTTGGTGCGACCACCGGTCGACCACGCCGATGCGGTTGGCTTGACGCGGTCGCGCTTAAACGTGCAGCGGAGATGAGCAGTATTTCGTCTTTGTGCCTTACCAAGCTGGATGTTCTCGATGCGCTTGAAACCATCCGCATTTGTACTGACTATGAATTGCCTAACGGGCAACCGTTTCGTGGTGACTTTGGTGAACGTGGTTTGCGGGAAATCAAACCCATTTACGAGGAAATGGAAGGTTGGTTAGAGTCAACGGCGGATTGCGCATCGAGTGATGATTTGCCCGAAGAAGCTATTAACTTCGTCCATTGCATCGAAGACCTCTTGAATGTTCCCGTGAGCATCGTGTCTACTGGCGCACAGCGTGAATCGACGATCATGCGCGACGACACACTATTCAGTTAGACGAGCGTCTCATTTCGTGTTAGAAAAGAAGCTTCTCGATATTTTGGTGTGTCCGGAGACAAAAGGTCCGTTGGTTTATAAAGTTGCCCTGAACGAGCTTTGGTCCGTTAAGGCTGGACTAGCTTATGCGGTTAAAGATGACATACCTGTGTTGATCGCTGCGGATGCTCGCTCATTGAGTGATGACGAATTAAAGGAGTTAAACGAATCGTGAACGAGCATCGACGCGATCTGCTTGCCGGTGCACTGCCCGATGTTGCGGGGCATGTTCACGATGAGCCACAAGGTACGCTAGATTGGGTTGGCATGAGCAACATTGCGATGCCGATTCGGGTACTTGATGTGGATGCGCAACATACTGCCCAGGCCGCCATTCAGCTATATGTAAATCTTGGCGATTCCCACGCCAAAGGCATTCACATGTCGCGCTTGTATCGCACCATGGGGAATGCGCTTGCGGAGGCACCGTTGACGCCAAACAGTCTTGCGGCGCTACTGCGTGAGATGCGAGCAACACATGAAGGAATCTCCACCGATGCACTAATCGAATTTGCCTTCGAGCTGTTGCTCAACAAACCAGCACTTGTTTCCGACAATAGCGGTTGGAATCGCTATCCCATCAGGTTGCGAGGGGAACTTCGCGATGGGACGCTAAGAATTGAACAGGAAGTGGTAGTTCACTATTCGAGCACATGTCCAGCGTCGGCAGCATTGGCGCGAAGTGTGATTCAGGAGCAATTCACCGAGGATTTCGAGGCACGCGAAAACATTGAACCGAGCGAGGTGAAAGACTGGCTTGGTACACAGCAAGGCATTGTCGCCACACCGCATGGTCAGCGCAGTGCGGCTACAGTCAAAGTTCAGCTACGAGAGGGATTGACGTATTTTCCGATCGCGCGGCTGGTTCAGGACATTGAAGACGTGCTAGGAACCCCGGTGCAAACTGCCGTCAAGCGTGAGGACGAACAAGAATTTGCGCGCCGAAATGGTCAAAACCCGATGTTTTGCGAGGATTCCGCTCGTCGAATTAAACAACTGCTAATTACAGAAGCTGATGTGACGGATTTCTTAGTCCACGTCGAGCATTTTGAGAGTTTGCATGCTCATAACGCGGTGAGCATGGTCGCGAAGGGTGTTCCACATGGTTATCGCGCGACACCTGCGTGAGACGATTGGAACGCTTCGGGGGAATGGTGCCGAGAAGAGGACTTGAACCTCCACGGAGCTAGGCTCCACTAGCACCTGAAGCTAGCGCGTCTACCAATTTCGCCACCTCGGCAGGGCGCGCAATTATAGGTAGGGTACGGAGTTGAGCCGTTTCGACAATCGCAATCTAGATTGGATTTTCCTTGTTCTTTACACTGATTGACTAGTGGTCGAAGTGGGTAAGCAAAGCCGTTTTGTCGGCGAGGTCGTTCGTCAAGCGAGACGAAAAGATCTAGTCGTCGTACCGCTCGACCAAGGCAAAGCGCGAGAGATCTATGTAAGTCCACGTGACAGAACGGTGCAAATTGGCGATATCGTCATGGGTCATCTACTAGACCATGTTGGGGTAAGGTCGCGCGGACGAATTGATCGGGTTTTTAAAGCCGAAAACGTGGTGGACTTAGCGATCGAAGTGGCACTCGCGATAGAGGATGTACCACGGTCGTGGCCGAAATCGCTTCAAACGCCTGACGTTCCAGATCAAGTCGATGGAAGCGCCAAAGGAAAGCGGGTCGACCTCCGAGACCTACCTTTTGTAACGGTGGACGGCGCCGATGCGCGGGATTTCGACGACGCCGTCTACTGTACGTCAGAAGCAGATGGCTGGCGTCTGGCGGTGGCAATCGCCGATGTGGCGAATTATGTCGCCGTCGGCAGCGAGCTCGACAGAGAGGCGGCGAAACGAAGCACATCGGTGTACCTGCCCGGAAAGGTCGTACCCATGCTGCCACCGGCGTTATCCAATGGAATTTGTTCGTTGAATCCAAACCAGGATCGCCTGGTGCTTGTCTGTGATATGCAGCTAAGTGTCACTGGCGAGGTGCAGAGCTCTACGTTTTACGAAGCGGTTATACGATCCCACTGCCGCTTGACGTATCGAGAGGTGGCGAGCTTTCTACGAAGAGGTGAATCCTTGTCTGGTGGCACTTCAGTTCGTGATTCGATTCTGGCATTTCACGATGCATACAACGCTCTGTCGAAAGCCGCGCGGACCCGAGGTTCGGTGGACTTTAATACGTTAGAGGCGTTTGTTGACATCGAGCACGGCAAGCCACAACGCATTCGACTCATTGAGCGCAATAACGCGCATCGCATGATCGAACTTGCCATGATTGCGGCCAACGTTCAAGCAGCCGAGTTTCTGGAACGTCAGAACGTGATTCCGCTATACCGTGTCCATGAGTCCCCCGAGGCATGGGGTATGCGACAGGTATTGGATCGACTTGCTCATCAAGGGGTTTCAGTTCCTGCCCGAGTAGAGAAACCGATGCACTTACAACGTCTCCTATACGATCTGCGTAAAGTCTGCAAACCGTCTCATATTTGGGAAATCATGCTCCTTTCCGCGATGGAACAGGCTCACTACGCGCCACGTAAACTCGGACATTTCGGCTTAGCCTTGAATTCATATGTGCACTTCACATCACCTATTCGCCGGTATCCCGACTTGGTAGTCCACCGGTTAATCAAGAGGGTGTTGGGTGATGCAGAACTTCCGGCGATGAGCTTTAACGAGCTCGACGAAATTGGGGTTCGCGCCTCATCGTGCGAACGGCGAGGGATCAGTGTCGAGCGGCGAGTTGATGGGTGGCTAAAGGCGTCACTCCTCAAATCGAAGCTCGGCGAGCGATTCAGCGGAGTGGTAGCAGACATCAGGGATTTTGGTCTTTTCGTAGAGTTGGATGGTTACTACATATCTGGGTTACTGCACGTGAGTAATCTGCCGAGCGATTACTACTCATTCTTTGGTGGCGAACTACGGGGTGAGTCCAATGGTCGAGTTTTCAAGGTTGGGGATCGTGTACAGACGCGCTTGATGGACGTGCAGGTGCCAGCGGGTAAGTTGAGTCTCGAGCTGGCTTAAGGTAGGTAAGGAATGACCATCGTCGCCGGAATTCATGCTGTCGCGGAGTACCTTCGAAGCTCCCCGGAGCGCGTGTTGCGTCTGTCCGTACAAAGGGATCGACGCGATGAGGCGTTGTCGAATCTGATACGCATTGCTCGTGATAACGACATCCAGGTTACCCAAGTTAGTCGGGACGCGTTGAACAGAATCAGCGAAGGAACCGTACATCAAGGTATAGCCGCTCAGTGCCAAGAATTTCAGCCCCGATCAGAAGCCGAGTTCGAAGCTTTATTCGATTCTTTGGATGATCCGCTGCTATTTGCGATTGAGGGAGTGCAGGATCCGCGGAATTTAGGCGCATGTCTGCGTAGCGCGGCGGGGGCAGGGGTCGACGCCGTGCTCTTACCGCGTAACCGCTCAGCGCCTCTTTCAAGCGCAGCGTTCAAGAGCGCGAGTGGCGCCCTTTCATCGTTGTTCATCGTAGGGGTGGCTAACCTGGCTCGAAGAATGGAGTGGCTGCAGGAGCGCGGCGTTTGGGTCGTTGGGACGGACGATCAAGCTCCGAAGCAATACACGGATTACGACTACGGGTCGTCCACTCTTGTGGTGGTAGGCAGCGAGGATACGGGATTGCGCGCCTTGACCAAGGACCGATGCGACGCGCTTGTATCGATCCCTATGGCTGGGCGAGTCCCAAGTCTCAATGTATCCGTCGCATCCGGCATCGTGCTCTACGAGTGTGTAAGACAACGCACCCTTCGCGACACGCCAAGTAATCACTAAAATTCCGCACCCGCCCGCGAAGGCGGTCATTCACTCCTTGCTTCACGTCCGTGCGTGGCGGAAGCTTCAACCGTGAGGAGCAGTCCATGCGGCACTACGAAATCGTGCTAATGGTCCATCCGGACCAATCAGAACAGGTTGACGGTATGGTCAACCGGTATCGAGCCTCGATCGAACGCGAAGGTGGGAAAGTCCACCGATTTGAAGATTGGGGACGTCGCCAATTGGCGTATCCAATTGCCAAAGTCCACAAAGCCCACTACGTGCTTCTCAATATTGAGGTTTCGCAGGAAGGTCTTACCGAACTTGAAAGCGCGTTTCGATTTAACGATGCGATCCTTCGGAACATGATCCTGGTGCGTAAGGGTCCGGAATCTGAGGAATCGAAGATCTATCAGGACACGAAAGCCCAGCAAGCGGCAGAAAAGGAACGAGAACGTCGTCGAGAAGAAGAGCTTCTCAGTCGACAGCGTGAGCGGGAAGAAGCGGCACGAGCTGCGGAAGAGAACGGTGAGGAAGTGGATGGTAGTGAAGCCGCTGAAGCAGCTCCAGAGGCAGCCGAAACAGTAGAAGCGTCTGCCGAGGAACCTGAAGCCGAAACTGAAGAGACGCCAGCTGCAGAAGCGGCCGACGTCGAAGCGAGTGCTGAAGAAACCGAAGAGGACAAGAAATAGCCATGGCACGAAACGATCGCCGAAAGCGCGTATGTCGGTTTACGCAAGCAGGGATAAAAGAAATCGATTACAAGGACCTTGAAACACTCGAGGATTTCATTACTGAAACGGGCAAAATCGTTCCAGCTCGAATTACGGGTACAAGTGCCCGTTATCAGCGTCAGTTGACGCGCGCCATCAAGCGAGCCCGATATCTCGCGTTGCTACCTTACACGGACAAACACGAATAGCCATGAAAGTACTCCTACTAGACCGGATCGCGAATCTCGGTGACCTTGGCGAAGAAGTTTCTGTCAAAAATGGGTTTGCACGCAACTATCTACTCCCGCAAAAGCTTGCTCTGAGATCAACAGACGAGAACCGGAAGCGTTTTGAGGAGATGCGAGAAGAGCTTCAACGACGCGTGATCGAACGTCTTGAAGGTGCAGAACGTCGTGCGGCGCAGCTGGATGACAAGACTTTGACAATTCTCATGCGTGTGGCTGAAGGCGGGCGTTTGTATGGCTCGGTTGGCCCAGTTGAAGTTAGCAACGAACTGGCGAAGCAAGGGATCGAAATTCACAAGAGCGAAGTTCGAATGCCGCACGGGGTGATTCGGGAAGTGGGCGAATACGAGGTCCAGATTCACATTCACGCCGAAGTCATGCGGACGATTACGGTATTTGTACAGCCGGAGTAGCAATTTCAGGGTGACTATTTCGTCGCCCTGCACCGGTTAGTTTGTATTTGAGTGGGACATCACATTGCCGTTCCAAGGCGTTTGCTGTCGAACGTCAGAATCACCACGTTTTCCATTGGCTTTCCCCAATTCAAATTGAGCGAGTCCAATTCCTCGCTGTTTTTTCAATAAAAATCGCTCTTAGCTTTCGGATTTGAGCGAGTTGTTATTAAGATAGGCAATCGAACTAAATACGTAATTAGGCTGCTCGCCGATGGCCGAAACTGAATTCGACGCACTAGCCGCGCCACCCATTACAGACTCTATAGTCGAACACTTACCGTTCAATCAGATCGCCGAAAACGCGTTACTCGTCGCTTTGTTTGACAGTGCGAACGCTTGGGATGAATTTGGCATTCTTATCAAGCCCGAGTGGTTCATGGACCGCAGTCATCGCGCCATCTTTGAGGGGATGCAGGAGGTTGCGAATACCGGAAAAGAGGTAACGCCCAATACGGTCGCGACCCGCATACGCGATCGATTCTCTGACCACAAGCATCCGGCGATCGATCTACTGCGAGAAATGACGTATGCGGTTAGAGTGGGTGACACACGCGTCTTTTATAGGCGTGTTCAAAACGACTATGTGCGACGTAACCTTATTGGTGCACTCAAAGCTGCGACGAGCAAAGCGTATGAGTCTTCGAGCGATGACATTGATGACCTGATAGAGCAAATCCACCGACACATTGACCGTACCTCAGATGAGCGGCTTACCGACGATGACATCTCCAAATCTAGTGCCCCTGCTTTACTAGGTCCCGTACAAGAGGAACTGGACTACATTCAAGAGAATGGGCACGCCCGAAGATTTCTAAACACTGGTTTCAATCGTTTAAACAAGCTGACCTGGGGAGGGTTTCGACCAGGTCATCTCAATGTGCTTGCAGGTCGTCCGGGTATGGGGAAAACCTCGTTCGCTCTCAATCTGTGTGAAAACGTCTTTCGACAGAACGAAGGGGACGTGACGGTTTTGTTTTTTACGCTGGAGCAACGCACCGAAGAGATCATGCTCAAGATGCTGTCGGCGATCTCTGAAGTGCCGTTCGGCAAGCTGAAAACGACCCGCTTAGATCCTGCGGAGCAGGACGCGGTTGCAAAAGCGAGAAACAGCATTGAGGAATACCTGTCGCATTTCATTGTCATGAATCCAGACGGGCTAACGATCACCGCGATGATTAACGCCGTGAAGCAAGTTAAGCGCGCTCGGAATCGTCTCGATTTAGTATGCGTGGACTACATCGGGCTCATGCAGCCAGATGAGGCACACCGTTGGCAAAGTCGCACGCTTGAGATCGCCGAGATCACTCGAGGACTTAAAAATCTGGCGAATCAGGAAGGAGTACCGATTCTCGCGCTCGCTCAGCTAAACCGTAACGCAGATTCGCGTACTGACCAAAGACCACGTCTTTCCGATCTACGAGATAGCGGCTCGATCGAGCAGGACGCTGATATGGTCATGATGTTGCATCGTGAAGAAAGTAATAGAAACGAACCGGACTACAACAAAGTTAAGTTAATGGTGACGAAGAATCGCCATGGACCGCTCGGACTGATTAATCTGGACTTCGCGGAGCAAATCACCGTTTTCACAGAAATCGACGACGGTAATTCGGATCCTCAGCCTGACTAGCTTGCAATATGGCTAAACGCAGCACTGCCGTCTTCGTATGTGCAGACTGTGGCGGCGAACACCCCAAATGGCAGGGCCAATGCTCTGACTGCGGTGCGTGGAACACGCTCACCCGCTTCTCACCAGGTGTCGCAACTTCACGTTCGGCTTCTTATTCGGACTCAGTAACCGAGATTCAACGAATCGATGAGGTCGAAATTGAAGTTGGCGACCGCATTCCCTCTGGCTATAGCGAATTGGATCGCGTACTCGGAGGAGGTTTAGTGCCTGGGTCAGTGATCTTGATTGGTGGAGATCCCGGCGCTGGTAAGTCGACATTGTTACTGCAGGTCGTAGCACATCTATCGAAGTCACTGCAATGTCTCTACGTTAGCGGTGAGGAATCGATGCGCCAGATTGCCGCCCGTTCGAAGCGACTCAAACTGCAACCTGACCAATTGAACTTGGCATCGATGACGTCTGTCGAGCAGGTAGGAGACGTCGTGGAGCGAGACCGGCCCGCCGTCGTCGTGATCGACTCGATCCAGGTGATGCAGACGGACTACGCTGAAAGCATGGCTGGTACGGTCACTCAGGTACGTGAGTCTGCGGCGCGTCTGACACAACTCGCGAAGCGCACCAATACGGTATTTATTCTCGTAGGCCATGTGACCAAGGAAGGTAATCTCGCAGGTCCTAAGGTGCTAGAACACATCATTGACTGCATGGTCATGCTAGATGCACCGTCAGGAAGTCGTTATCGCACCTTGCGAAGCGCCAAGAATCGATTTGGTGCGGTCAATGAGTTGGGTGTTTTCGCGATGACCGACACGGGACTTCGTGAAGTCCGAAATCCATCTGCGATCTTCCTTGAACGCTCCGCGGAGGTAGGTCCTGGAAGCGTCGTATCGGTCATTTGGGAAGGCACTCGGCCGTTATTGGTGGAGATACAGGCGCTAGTTGACGACGTACAAGGCGGCTATCCGCGAAGGGTCGCAGTCGGGCTTGACGCACAACGGTTGTCGATGCATTTAGCCATCATGCACCGGCACGGTGGTCTATCGCTCTCGAACGACGATGTGTTTGTGAATGTCACGGGTGGGGTGAAGGTGCTTGAGACCGCGACTGACCTTGCATCGATGTTGGCGGTATATTCGAGTTTGCGCAATATCACGCTTCCGTCTGAACTTATCGTATTCGGCGAGTTGGGTTTGACCGGTGAGATCAGGCCGGTGCCGAACGGTCAGGAACGATTGCGGGAAGCCGTCAAACATGGATTCACGCATGCGATCATCCCGTTTGCGAATCGACCGTCAAAGCCGATCGAAGGCATGACCACCTCACCCATTAAGACGTTGCAGGCTGCACTCGATGCGGTGAACACTGCGACTTAAGGGTCAAAATAAAATTCGCGCTGAGCACCCACACGACTCCTAATGCTTGAGAAAGCCCAACCGCTGTCGTGCTTCGATAGCGACGTTTGGCAAGCCATTAGTCTCGAAAATCGCCGCCAAGAAGAACACATCGAGCTAATCGCTTCTGAGAACTACGCGAGCCCCCGCGTCCTGGAAGCCCAAGGCTGTGTTATGACGAACAAATACGCCGAGGGATACCCGGGTAAGCGCTATTACGGCGGCTGCGAACACGTCGACGAGATTGAAAGGCTTGCGATTGAACGCGCGAAGACCTTGTTTGGCGCTGATTACGCAAACGTTCAACCGCACTCAGGTTCTCAAGCCAATGCCGCCGCTTATATGGCGCTTATGAATCCGGGCGATACCATGCTTGGAATGAGTCTCTCGGATGGTGGTCATCTGACACACGGGTCTCCCGTTAATTTCACGGGGAAGCTCTACAACGCGGTCCAATATGGTGTCGATGCTGGAACCGGACTGATGGACTACGAACGCTTGCAGGCTCTCGCGCGGGAGCATCGACCCGCACTTATTGTTGCGGGCTTTTCCGCCTATAGCCGCGTTTTGGATTGGGTGCGGTTTCGAGAGATCGCGGATGACGTGGGCGCATATCTAATGATTGACATGGCGCACGTTGCGGGACTTGTTGCGGCAGAACAGTATCCAAACCCTGTGCCGTTTGCTGATGTCACGACATCGACGACCCACAAGACGTTAGCTGGCCCGCGAGGCGGCCTTATCTTGGCGCGTAAAAACAAAAAGATCGAGAAGAAGCTAAATTCGGCACTATTTCCGGGTTTACAGGGCGGGCCGTTAATGCATGTGATTGCGGCCAAGGCTATATGCTTCAAAGAAGCTATGACCGACGAGTTTCGTAATTACCAGCGCCGAGTGATAAACAATGCGCGAACCATGGTTTCGGTATTCCAAGCGCGAAATTACAAAATCGTATCCGGCGGAACCGACAACCACTTATTTTTGTTGGATCTTATTGACAAGAATGTCACAGGTAAGGCGGCGGATGAAGCTTTAGGCAGGGCGAACATCACTGTCAACCGGAATACGGTACCCAATGACCCGAGGTCACCGTTCGTGACGAGCGGGTTGCGCATCGGTACTGCAGCCGTTACTCGTCGGGGTTTCGAAGAGGCCGAGTGCGAAACGTTAGCGACGTGGATGTGCGATATCCTCGACGATATCTCTAACGACAACATGGTCGCATCAATTCGGCTGAAAACGCTGGAACTTTGCAATCGATTCCCAGTCTACGCTTGAGTCATCAACCCACAGCTGACCGTCTCTACATGGAGGCGGCGCTAAAGCTGGCGGAACGGGGGCTGTTCACGGTAACACGCGGAAATCCACGAGTCGGCTGTCTACTCGTTAAAGATCACCGCGTGGTAGGACGAGGATGGCACCAATCTGACGGCGAGGCGCACGCCGAAGTTCATGCACTACATGACGCTGGAGGTGCGGCCAAAGGATCGACGGCGTACGTCACCTTGGAACCGTGTTGCTTCGAAGGACGTACAGCGGCATGCACGGACGTATTAGCGCAGCACGGTGTAGAACGCGTCGTCATTGGAGCTCGTGACCATCATCCGAAGGTCAACGGCAAAGGCATTGAACGTTTAAGAACAATTGGCCTCGACGTCAAAGTGATGGGGTTGCCAACTCCTGGGGATTTAAACCCGGGCACCTACATGCGCTATCGGCGCAAGCGGCCGTTTGTTCGAATAAAGACCGCTCTGTCGATGGATGGTCGAACCGCACTAGCAACCGGTGCGAGCAAGTGGATTACGAGCGAGGAATCACGTCGAGATGTTCAGTATTGGCGAGCGCGTAGCGGCGCCATCATTACAGGTATCGGTACTGTGTTATCGGACGATCCGAGAATGACGGTACGTGAAGCTGAATATCAAGGCTGCGCCCCATGGCGTGTCGTGTTTGACAGCGAGGGGCGTTTTCCCTTAACGGCGGCGATGCTTGATGGCGATGCACGTGTGGTCGTGGTCTGCGGTCGCGACGCGCATGGAATTGAGCTTAACGGCAAAGTAGATGTTTGGCACGAGCTCACGTCACGTGTTGAAGTCAAGTCCGTTCTGAACAGACTTGCGCAGAAAGGTGTCAATGAGGTACTCGTCGAAGCTGGTAGCAAACTCGTTGGCAGTTTCATTAAAGATCAGCTCTGGGATGAGATGATTGCTTATGTTGCGCCGAGATTTATGGGGTCGGACGCGCAACCGATAGCAGACATCAAAGTTGCGGAGATGGCTGAGACGGTCGATGCAACGATTGCATCGACAACGCGCATCGGATCGGATCTTCGCATCATCCTACGCCGCGACGAACGTGGTAGACAGAATCAATGACTGGTCGGAATCGAAACACCCGCGTCGCACTTCTGCAAGCTTTGATGTCCATGAGCCTTAGTTCTGATGACGTTGAGCTCGATGCGACGAAGGCTTGGTTAAGCGATGCTGGTTATCTGCGCGTTATCGACAAGAAACGATTCAACAGGTGGCTCGCTGATATTCCTGGCCGGCTGCAAGAACTCGACGCGTCAATTGAACCCCATTTACAGGACCGTTTGCCGGAGGAGCTGGGTCAGGCAGAACGGACGATCTTGCGAATTGCCGCCTACGAACTAACGCATACCGATGTGCCTCACCCAGTGACGATTAATGAATGGATCGAGATTGCTAAGGAATTCGGTGCGATGAACAGCTATCGCTTTATTAATGGCGTGCTCGACAAACTCGCTACCGGGCTGCGACAAACGGCTGATGGTCATGAATGAGTTTGAACTTATTGAACAGCTGATTCGAGGGTTTGGCGACTTAACTAAGGCGGATTTCATCGCCACTGGACCTGGCGACGATGCCGCTGTCGTCAATCTCCCGGACGACCAACAGCTGGTTGTGAGCACTGACACGCTCGTACCTGATGTGCATTTTCCTGCCGAAGCACGTGGGGACCTCGTAGGATTTCGATCTGTAGCGATCAATGTGTCCGATCTTGCAGCCATGGGTGCAACCCCACTTGGCATGACCGTCGCGATGACCATCGACTCACTTGCAAGTGATTGGATTCAGCAATTTGCACACGGTATTGCCGTAGCCGCTCGTGAATTTAATGTGAAGATCCTGGGCGGGAACCTTGCGCGTGGTCCATTGAACATCACCGTCACGATACAAGGCAGCGTGCCTAACGGCAAAGCGTTGCTGCGTTCGCAAGCGCAGATAGGCGACGATATTTGGCTGACAGGTACCCTTGGTGCGACACGAGCATTTCTCGATGAACGTACGAATCCGCAGTCATCCATCGAGACTTTGTTGTCACGCCAGGATACATGTGCCGTAGCGCGCTACTTCCTACCACACCCGCGCGTGGAATTTGCGTCAAAGATTCGAGACGTTGTTCACGGGGCGATCGATGTCAGTGACGGTCTAGCTTCCGAGCTAGCTCATTTGACCAAAGCGAGTCAGTGCGGGGCATCCATTTCCTTGAATGGCTTGCCGGTATGGCGCGGACTCAATACGATGGATGTTGTAGGTCCTGACGATAGCTACGAAGTTCTGTTTACCGCGAACGAAGGTGATCGCCCTCAGATTCTCGAACTCGCGCTTTTGACCTACACGCCAGTCGTAATCATCGGTGAGGTTGTTGCTGATCAGAACGTGAGCTACACGTTGGATGGAGAATCGGTGATACCTCAGACTGGGTTTGACCACTTCGCATAAAGGTGAATATAGGTCGACCGTGGCTTCAAAATTGACGTGGCGATCGTTACGAGACGTACGCGTCATATTCAGCACGGTGTGTGGCGTAGGGTTTGTCCGATACGCACCCGGAACCGTGGCGTCAGTGGTGGGGGTATTGGTTTGGTGGTTTTGGCTAAGCGAATTCCGGGGGTTTTACCAAACCGCGATCATCATCGCGATTGGGGCGATTGCTCTTTATTGCGTATCGTCCACGATGCGCAAGCATGGCATTGGCGATGATAGTGCCATCACGATCGACGAAGTGCTCGGGATGTGGGTCGCGCTCATTGCGATACCCAAAACCTGGTGGTTGGTGTCGGCCGCGTTCGTCGGTTTTCGCGTCTTAGATATTTTGAAACCAGATCCCGTGGGCTGGATCGAGACCAAGTTCGATGGGGCTCTAGGTGTCATTCTTGATGACATCGTCGCGGGAGCGCTCGTTGTCGCCGTCCTACACGCATTGATATTCTGGTTTGGTCTCGGGATCTGACGTTCACAGGTCAGCGAAGAGCGCTTCGAAAATCGATTAGGCTGCTTTGGCGTATTCGAACGCAAGCTCCAGTGCTTGACGCTTGCGCTTTTCGCCTTTACCGTACCACGCCGAATGAAGCCTGGTTTCACTGGATTTTCCTAGCTCGTGATCGGTCAAGTACGTGACCGTATTGAGGGCATTCCACCACGTTCCCGCTGCGTAGTCGGCACCAGGCTGTGCCTCGACAACCGCAAGCGCTCGTTGCGCATTAGCTGATGATCTACCGGGTGTCGGTGATCGAGTATGCATGTTCGGAATATACGGAAAGCACGTTTCGAAGTAGCGTTTTAGAGACGCTGTGTCATAGCGTCTTGAAGCAAGGAAGCGCGCGGCATCTCTGTAGTCGCTCAACACCTGAAGCGATTCTTCAAACACGGAACGAGCGGCTTCGACGTCGAAACGGTGTCGGTGACTGTACTTCACGACCGCCTTGCTGGCGGTTTTAAGGGCGAGGGACAGCGTATTCATGCAGACGACACGAATAGGTGTTAGCCTAATGTCTACAGCTTGACCATATTGATGTGGGTTTGTAAAGAGTAGGTAGCCATCCGTGTGATCTTCGGCTCTTGCATCCACGTCAAACCCTTGATTCATCTTCGCAAGTACAAAAACGATCTTGCCGTCTCGTAGCGATCCGGCAACCTCCATCGTCATGTGATTGAGTCGGACAAATCGATCGAAGAAGTCGAAGGCCGCATCATTTTGAACAGGATTCCAGCTATTGGACCTAACGATGTCAAGCATGCGCCCATCGACGTTGCGGACTAACGCGAACTGTTTGGAATCCAGCGTTTTTTCCTGGAATTCATAGCGTAGGGGTACTTTTTCAACGGACCAGTCCAGTCCGACTGCGACCTGCATCTCCCTAGGGCTTAAATCGCCCGGCACGCTTTTTCCTATGAGGTGCCAAGGGGGGTCGCCTGTCCATGCGATAGTTTCTACTGCTGCTGTCATTTTTTACCTCTTACTAGCTTTATAATTATAGATATTATAGAAATAAATACTATATAAAACCACGAATTTCGATTTTGGTTTGTGCAGTGAACATCGCCGAATCCTCGATAACCGTGATTAGTTAAGAGGCACTGATCGATGGGTCGTTTCTCGTGGCAAAGAAGGGTCTTTTCTCCGCTTCAAATCGATATTGAGTTACGTGTCAAATGCCCGTCACGAAAATAGTCTGTCGTACAAACTGAAAACTAAAGGATTGGCATTACCTTGACTGTTGTGAAATCACGTGTTCTTCAATGTTTCTGCGTTCTGACTCTTTTTGCGTTGACGCTACCGATGCACGCCGACGTAGCGGTTGGTACAGTCTTCGTCGACGAAAATGAAAACGGCGTTCGTGACAGTGGCGAAGCCCCAGTTGCCGGAGTAAGGGTTTCCAACGGTCTGGACATCGTCTTAACCGATGATGATGGTCGTTATGAACTACCTGTCGATGGCGATGTCGTGCTATTCGTCGTTAAACCCGCGGGTTATGCGCTTCCGGTCAATGAGGACCAATTACCTCAGTTCTACTACGTTCATCGACCAGAAGGATCCCCCGCTCATTTCCGATACCCAGGTGTCAAACCGACTGGACCGCTTCCCGAATCAATTGATTTTCCGTTACGACGGCAAGAAGAACCGAACCGATTCGATGTCCTCTTATTTGCAGATCCTCAACCTCAAACTGAAGTCGAGCTCTCGTATATTCGGGACGATGTAGTCGTCGAGCTCATGGGTACCGACGCACGATTCGGTATGACCATGGGCGACATCCTGTTCGATGATCTTTCGTTTTTTGCACGCTACAACGCATTAATCGGGCAAATTGGCGTGCCGTGGTACAACGTACCTGGCAACCACGAACTGAATTTCGACGCCGATTCGGATGCGGACTCACTCGAAACATTCACTCGGTTTTATGGGCCGAGTTACTACTCACTCGAATACGCAAATGCTGTATTCATTGCGCTGGACAACGTGCTTTACGGAGGTCGTGTTGAACCCACGGTCGAGAATCCGACGGGACGAGGTAGTTACCTTGGGCGTCTTGATGATCGACAAATGACGTGGCTGGTTAATGAGATTTCCCACATTCCAACAACCAAGCTTGTTTTCCTGGCGATGCACATACCGCTTATGGGCAACGCTGGTCCTGCTGATCGCGTCCATACAGAAAACGGCGGAGAGATCCTAAGCCTCCTGGCGGAGTATCCGCATGTGTATTCAGTTGCCGGTCATACCCATACCGCCGAGCATATGTATCTTGATGAGACGGGACGTTCTAACCCGGACGGCCGATTCCACCACCATATCTTGGCTACGGTGTCAGGTAGTTGGTGGAGTGGTCCCTTTGACGAACGGGGTATACCGGTTGCTCTGCAGAGTGACGGCACGCCCAACGGTTACAACATCCTCACGGTTGACAATGTATCGCCAACCGTTCGATTCAAAGCGGCCGGGTTTGATCCAGACTATCAAATGCGAATCTCGTTCGACAGGGCATTTCACTCGGATAACTTCAATGGATTGAGAGACTTTCGACACGGCGAGTTATTCGATAGCCGCATGACGGAAGCGCAAACGGAAAGTACTTACCTATACGTAAATCTGTTCGACGGCGGTCCTAAATCTACCGTCTCGTTTCGAATCGGTGACGGTGAATTCATTACCATGCCGCGTGTTCAAGCACCTTCGCCGGCGTTCCTAGAGTTACAGAATCGTAATACGGATACCATGAAATCATGGGTTACCGCGTATCCATCCACGCATGTATGGTCGGCTCGTCTACCGAAACTAGAGGCAGGTACGTATCGGCTGGAAGCGCGGGCGACGGATGAATTCGGACGTGAACACACAGCGTTCCGTGCGTTGGAGGTTATTACGGATTGAGAATCGACCGATCTCAGAGATGGTGTAGTTGATATCGCTCGGGACTTGCTAAAACATAACTGATCTAGCAACGCAACTCATCGGCGCAGATGGTGCTGAGCACTAACTGTATGAGTTGAACCTCATTCCTTGTTTGAAAGCTCGCAGACGTATTGAATCAGCACTGTATTGAGTTCGTTTTCATCGATATCGGAGTCGAGACCTGATTGCCATGGATATACGTCGGTCACGGTCGTCGAAGTTCGATCTCCGTCAAATTCGAACTCGTAGTTTGGTCGGCGTCGTCCCGTGGCGTCTTCATTAAAGAAATAACCCCAGTACTGAGACCTGGAGTTTCTCCCTTCGTCGCTGAGATACCGAGACACGATGATGTCTTTTTAAGTTAACCACGCCTCGTACGTAAGTCCCTCGATATTTACGACCACGTCTGGTTCATTGGGGTCCTTGATCCCCAATTCGAAAGCGGGAAAGACGCCAGCGCGCAACAATACCTCGGAACTCGCGGGATTTGCATTAAGACAACGTGAGAGATTCTGGGCGACCGCATGCGGTAGTTCGGGTTCGTCGTGGTCGTGTCCGTCAAATTCGCCGACATCGAACATACTTTCGAATTCAGGACCGCCGCGACGCCCACGCCGTGTGCGTAGTTCGAGTAGATACGTCGGCTTGTCTTGAAAGGACATAACCCAAAAAGTTGATCTCCGTGTAACTAAATGCCGAAAGAATCGCTCCCCGGTGCCTTTTCGTTCACTTACACATAGTTGGAGCTTTCGTCCGGCGTTCAGGAGATCCTGCTGGCATACCAGTTTCTTTATGTACCAATCGAACCCTAGATCATATTCCTCCGGTTCGCAAACAGGTTCGCGTAACTTTTGCTGTGTCTTAACCGATTTTTGATACTTGCGGAATCGTTTTGCTCCTCCGACGCTTTGGGCGAGATCGTCGTCGTGAGATAGGCGTTTAATGAAAACGGTTGCCTTTCTCGCAAGACCTTCGTAGCCATAAGGTGTCGGATTTGAATCTTCCTTGACGATTGAAATGACGCGTAGCGCGCGCCGAATGTTCTGGAATAGCAGTTTGACTTCATCGACCACGGAGTCCCTTAAGCGCAAGTCGGACGCTTGGTAGGAGGCACTGAGTGCGTTTACATTTTCGATCAAGCGCTTAGGTGGTCTTTGATGTTGCCCGACTTGCAGCCACCGATTCTCTAACAGTCCTACTTCATGATTGCATAAGCTCGTGAGCTCATTAAGTACTCGGCTCTCATCATTGGAAGTAAGAGATATCGATTTTGATGAATCGTGGTGCAGGTGTGAGTGGGGCAAAGCAGCTGACATATATGAACTTCCTTGAATCGTTGTTTTGATAAATCCCTATCCCTTTTGGCGAGGAGCTGTGTATTGGCGTTCAAGTCGTAAGTATCGGTTTTTATGCGACAAGCTGTGTCGTTGCCCGAGAGGTAATAACAACAATGCCCAATCATTTGAATCGCGGAGGAGATAGAGTGTTGGGTCATTGATTGAAGAAGGATTAATCCCACAAAACGTCGTTTTAGCTATATTGGAAGCCTATCGCAAGGGCTCTGATTTACGAGAGCTTCCTTTGTCTAACAAGGAAAGGAGCACTCGATGACCCCTCAGTTGGAGTACAGCGTTGTCACCATTTCGAATTTTTCTTATCCTGCTCATGACTAGTGCGGCGAATGCCTACGAAGAACCCGAATATGAGGTTCTTCAACAAATGGACGACTACGAAATTCGTGAATACCCCAGCTATCTCGTAGCTGAGACTCGTGTCTCGGGCGACTTTGACCGAACGGGCAGCGCAGCGTTTCAGCGCTTAGCCGGTTATATCTTCGGCAACAATCGACGCATAACTCCGAGCCGTGCGGACGAACCAGAATCCGTGTCCATGAACATGACGGTTCCGGTTACTCGAGAGCGTATTGACGAGAACGGGAAAAGGTCAACGGTTTATCGATTTGTGATGGAACGTGCCTACGACAGGGAATCGCTTCCAGTACCTAACGACGATCGGGTTACGCTAACGGAAGAGTCTGGTGGCCGATTTGCCGTTTTGCGATATCGAGGACGCATCACGGAGGAAAGATTCATGAAGTACGCCGAATTGCTTCAAGCGTCACTTAAGCGCGATGGGCTACCGACCATTGGTGAACCTATTTCAGCGGTATATAACGGTCCCTTTACACCGCCATTATTCCGTCGCAATGAGGTAATGCTCAAGTTAGCTGCCGATCGAGAAAACTAGGGATTCGGAGCGTGCGGGGGATTGGGACGAGCCCGAATTTCGTTCTGATGGCCTGAATCCAAAACAATACCTTCTAAAATCGTGCGTCATTTTTTTGTTACGAGTTAGAAGACAATGGGCGAGCAAAAAGAAGTGGATTTTGAAAGTACGCTTGCAGAACTGGAGCGCGTTGTCGAAGGCCTGGAAAACGGTGAACTCTCGCTAGCAGAGCAACTCAAAGCGTTTGAACGCGGCATGGAGCTCTCTGAACAGTGTAAGAAAATGCTTGATGAAGCGCGCCTTAAGGTGATTGAGTTAACGGACAACGACGATTCAACTGATACGGACGACGAGTCCTAGGCAACGAATACGTCACATTTTTAACTTCGCAAATTGACCGCACGGATGAGCACAGACGGTTTGCTTGACGAATTCGTCGCAGCGATCGAGACACGCTTAGACATCCTACTTCCAAACGCTTCGGAGCACTCTAAAGAACTCGTTGAGGGGATGCGTTACGCGGTACTCAATGGTGGGAAGAGGTTGCGCGGTTCTTTAGTTTGCGCTACGTCCTACACTCTGTCAGGTTCTTACGAACGTGCCCTAAATAGTGCTTGTGCCCTTGAGTGCATGCACGCATATTCATTAGTCCACGATGATTTACCCGTAATGGACGACGCGGATCTACGGCGTGGACAACCGAGTTGCCACAAGGTGTTCGGACCAGCAATGGCAACATTAGTTGGCGATGCGCTTCAACCATTAGCGTTTAACCTCGTACTGAATAGCGACGACATACCTAGTGAAAAACGATTAGAGATCGCAAAAGTGCTTTCGAATGCTGCTGGTTGGCAGGGAATGGTGGGAGGGCAGGCCTGGGATATTCAACTGACTACCAACACCACGCTTTCAGTTGAGGAGTTGCGTCGCCTGCACGCGGCTAAGACTGGTGAGTTTTTCCTAGCCGCTGTCGAGATCGGACGCATCATTGGCGAAGAGCGCCAAGACGACGAAGTCATAGCTGGGTTACGGAGGTTCGGGGAATATCTCGGCGAAGCGTTTCAAGTTGTAGACGATGTAATTGACTGTAGTCAGTCCAGCGATACCACCGGTAAGCCCGTAGGGCAGGACGCGCGACTTGGCAAGCAGACGTTTCCCGTGTTGTTAGGGATGAACGAAGCGACTTCCTACGCGCATGAACTGCTTGGGAATGCGCTAGGTGAACTGGAGCAGCTGCATTTTGCGGAATCGGTTCTAGCTGATGTCGCGAAACGCTGTGTAGAGCGAATTAACTAGGTCCCGCGGAACGGTCTAGGGTAACTGTTCCCAATTACCGTTAACCGTCTCGGCCACTAGATCGAAATCCTGGTCGGGCACGAGCTGCCATTGACCCGAATCTTTGTCGAGACGAATTAGGTTTAGCGCGGCCAACCGGGCGAATTCGCCGTTGACATGCCAAATACCAAGGGGGTGGTCTCGAGAGCGCAGCAGTTCGATTACATCGCCAGGTCTAATGAGGTCGTTGCCGTTGGCGGCGATCTCGCAGAATGCTTGATAAATGATGCGCGTTTGACGTTGCGCTTCGCTCAAATTGGACCCGTAGGGCGAGGTGGATAGAGTGCGCAGATTATAGATTTTGGATGCATTTTCTGACGAATTTCACACTGCAAGCGGGCTTTTATGTGACTCTAGTGTGAAGAGTAAGATCATTCGTCACTTATCGCCGAGTAAAGGGGCTCAATCGCGTTCGGGAGGTTAATTGGAAATCAGGGCTTCAGTTGATTTGTGTAAAAAATCAAGTCTAGGCTTATCGCTACTATTTAGACAATACGCGCAGGCACTGGCGACTCTGGCTAATCCAGTGATATCGCAGTTTACGTAGCAGGATTTTGGATTAATCGAAGATCTCGTCCGCGCTTGACGAGTCCAGCAAACAAATGAACTACAACTTTCGCGTCTTTATCGGTGACGTATTTGGCGGGGTAACCGCTGCAGTCGTCATGTTGCCGGCTTCTCTTGCTTTCGGAATCGCCTCTGGTCTTGGCGCGGAAGCCGGTCTCTATGGCGCTGTCGGCGTCGGTCTTTTCGCAGCTATTTTTGGCGGTACGAGGACGCAAATCTCAGGTCCTACCGGACCTATGGCGGTTGCAGTGGCGGTGATTGTCACGAGTCACGCGACGACGATCGTTGAAGCATTGACCATCGTTGCGATGAGTGGGTGTATCCAGGTCATTTTGGGTTTGACCCGGATCGGACGCTATATCGTCTACACACCACAAGCTGTTATTTCAGGGTTTATGTCCGGCATCGGCGTCATCATCATCCTGATCCAGCTATTACCGCTTACCGGTATGCCTGCGATGGGGAGTCCGATCGAGTCGATTCAAACATTCATGCGATCGATTTTCGACTTGAATTACAGTGCGCTCGCTCTGGCAGCGATTTCGTTCGCGATTGCTGCGGCGTGGCCTCGACGACTATCGACTTATCTCCCGGGGCCAGTTATTGCTTTGATCATTGGGACGGCGCTTGGTATGTTATGGCTAACCGATGCGCCCACACTCGGCGAAGTACCGACCGGTATGCCGACGTTCGCTCTCACGGCGCCAACGACGGATTTCGTTTTGGGCGCGATTGAACCCGCGTTCATCATCGCCTTGATTGGGTCTGTAGATAGCCTACTCGTTTCTCTAATTTCGGATTCGGTTACTGGTACGCGTCATAAGCCAAATAGAGAGCTAGTGGGGCAAGGACTTGGCAACATCGTCGCTGGCATGTTCGGTGGTATCGCGGGTGCGGGAAATACGCTAGGCACACTGACGAATCTGCGAGCGGGAGGTACTTCGAGGGCGTCCGGTGCGATATACGGATTGCTCATGCTCCTGTTGGTGCTGGGATTAGGCGACTACTTATCGCCAATTCCGCTTGCTGTACTTGCAGGTATCTTGGTGAAGATTGGCATCGACATCATCGATTGGCGCAGTGTTCTAGGTGCGCACAAAATACCGAGAGGCTTTATCGTTGTCATGATGACCACGATGGCGATTACAGTGTTCATCGACTTGGTGGTGGGAGTAACAGTCGGTCTTATTGCAGCGGGGATGGTGCACGCGCGTAAGTTAGAGTCCTTGGAACTCGACAACGTGGTTTCAGTTCCTCTGCTTGATCGGCAGTTCCTAGACCCTGACGACGAAGACCTCGATCAATTTGCCTCACGAGTTGGTTTAGTGGCATTACGTGGTGTGTTTACGGTTGCGTCGTCGCATCGATTGGTGAGCACGTTCAGCGTCGACATCAAAGAGCATGAAATCGTCATCTTCGATATGACGGAGACGATTCATGTAGATGACAGCTCGGCGTTGGTCATTGAACAATTGATGCAGGTTGCGACGGCTGAGAAAATAGAAGTCATCGTCGTCGGAATGTCTAACACGGTCGAGGACACGTTCGATGCGTTCGATGTGTTGCGAAATGTACCTGATGTTCGGAACGTACATACGCTCGATGAAGCGAGAGAGATTGCTCGTGAGTTGCTTGGCGAGATAAGCGACGGTGCTGATAAACAGAAATCTAGCGCGGTTACTTAACGAAGGGCATTGGGTTGGACTGGCGGACGAAGCCCGACAAGGGATCACTGTATTAAAACCAGGCTTTTCAGATTCGAGACTCTAAGACGCACGTACGAATTAGTTGCAGCGGATTCGCCGAAACTTCGCTAAACTTCCTGCCCGACTTAGTTGAGGAATACAAGCATTTTCGATTGGGGGTGACTTGGCTTTGACGGAGATATCAAAGGCCGAGGTGCATGTCGAGAGGGTAGTGACTCTCGTAAATCAAACGCTGCATTTTTAATAGTTGCCAACGACGACAACTACGCTCTAGCGGCTTAAGACCGTTAGTTCCGGTCAGTTGAGTGCCCTTGTAGATTGGCCGGAATCGTTTTAAGGGATCGCGATAGGAGAGTGTTCCTAATTCGATCGTTAAAACTCTAGGAACTCGCTTGTTTGCATCCTGCTCGTCGGGTCGCGAATAAGTTAAATCAATAGACGCAGCTAAACATGTAGAACCAGAGTTGGAGAATCGACGGACGCGGGTTCGAACCCCGCCACCTCCACCATTTTTGCTCGGTGCCACACCGGAGACACGCTTTACACGGTTGCCGGTATTGCGACTTTATCTTCCAAATTTATATCGCCGAGACTGACGAGCGCCACATGCGAATAAATAACGGCGGTCCAGCCTTCAGCCTTGACTCTATTGTTCTCTTCCCATTCGACGTCCACAGCATTCCGTTTCAGCACGGCGTTGAGCTGAACCTCGTAAGCAAGCAGAGCGGTCACGGAAATAAACCGGTATTACCTCTAGGCGAGAAGGGAGCCCACGATAGTCTGTGGATCGCATACTACGGTACCGTCCTCAGGATTGATGATGAGTTGTGGATGTGGTATTTGGGCCAAGGACCCTATGAGCACTGGCATCAGCGCGTCTGCATTGCAAAAAGCAACGACGGCCATATTTGGGAGAAACCAGACCTTGGATTGGTCGATTTTCAAGGCAGCAAGAACAACAACTTGGTAGACATGGGCGAGGATATACACGTTCAAGCGTGCGTGATATTTCACGATTCCGACGACCCGGATACGGACAAGCGATTCAAGATGGCGTTCGCGTCGCGCAAACATGCGGGGCGTGTCGGTGTCGCCTACAGCGCTGACGGTCTCGTATGGCAAGAGTCCCCTAACAACCCGGTGGCGGGTTGGCTCGAAATGGCAGGAGGTACCAAGGTCGACGGGTGCTACTACTTGACGGGTCAAGGTGGAAAACACGCGTTAGGAGGCCGACAGTTGGTCACGTGTGCGTCGTACGATTTTGAACACTGGACTGAGTCCACGTGCTTAGGTCTGAGACGTAGCAATATCTCTCCGAAGTCAGCAGTAGCGGGTAAGAACTCAGGCGAACAAGTGCACCTTGGAGCCGCGTTGTGGAACCGTGGCAATGTCATCCTTGGTTTTTACGGCAAATGGGATGGTCACCCGTCAAACGACCGCCGAATGGTGACGATGGACTTGGGTTTCGCAGTCAGCAACGATGCTCTGCATTACCACGAACCGATTCCTGACTTTCCGATTGTTTCGGCTGCCGAAGACAGCTGGGGATTGAAACGCAAAGAGTCGCTCACGCTCAATTTCCCTGCGCTCATTCAAGGTCAGGGTTTCGAGAACATAGGTGAAGAAACATTGTTCTGGTACGCGCCATGGCCGGAGGAGGCAAGCGATGGGGTGCGCGTTGCCAGTTGGGCTCGTGATCGGTTAGGTTACTTCAGTCCGTATGCAAGTGGCATTTGGGTGCGTGCCGGTAGAGCGGACTCACACGTTGTCTCTGCGCCAATTGACCTTGAAGGTAGTGCAACACGTCTCGCAGTGAACGTCGATGGCATCAACGAACACAGCGCTGTCTCCGTCGAGATTCAAGACCAATCGTTTCGTCCCATTCCTGGCTACGAGCGCGGTTCGTGCTGCGGTCCGTCTGAGTCCGGCCTGAACCAGCCGATTACGTGGGGGAATCATCGTGTCATTGAAGACGTGACGGGTCAAATCCGGATTCGAGTTGACTTTTCCGGTATCCGTCCAGAGGACGTGCGACTATATGCGGTATATCTTGACAGCGCGTGATAGGCCAGTTTTTCAATTAGTTTCAGCGCGTTACAGACGTAATAAATCGGTCAATTGCTCGTTTACAATGACTTTTCATATTAGTTTTGAGTAAATAGATGCGCATCGGCGTTTTTGGAGGCGATGGCTTTATCGGGTGGCCAGCAAGCCTCCATCTGGCGAATCGAGGTCATGATGTCGCGATCGTTGACAACCTGAGTCGACGCCAGATCGATCTTGAACTGGGTGTTCAATCGCTGACACCAATCGAGTCAATTCAGGAACGAATCAAGATTTGGGAGCGCATCTCTAATCGTCGAATTCAGTTCGAGCAATTAGATCTCGCGAATGAATTTGAACGCGTCAAGCTGTGGTTTGAAGATTTTCAACCCGATTGTGTCATCCACCTTGCACAACAAAGGGCAGCGCCGTATTCAATGAAGTCGGATCGCCACAAGGCGTATACCGTCAACAACAATGTGAATGCAACCCACAATCTGCTGAACGCGATTGTCGAACTTGAACTGGATGTACATCTCGTTCATTTAGGCACCATGGGCGTCTATGGGTATAGCGATATTGGGGCGACGATTCCCGAAGGTTATCTCCCGGTACAGATCGCGAACGACGACGGCTCGCTACATACGCAAGAAATTCTGTATCCGGCGAATCCAGGCAGTATTTATCACATGACGAAGTGCTTGGATCAACTCATGTTGGCGTTCTATGCGAAGAACGATCAATTGCGGCTGACGGATTTGCATCAAGGGATCGTTTGGGGGACGCAAACAGCGGAGACGAAGCGACACCCGAGTTTGATAAATCGATTTGACTACGACGGCGACTATGGAACCGTTCTGAATCGATTCTTGATTGAAGCTGCTATTGATTACCCTCTGACAGTACACGGCACCGGCGGTCAAACGAGAGCGTTCATTCACATCCAGGATTCAGTGCGTTGCATCGAATTGGCTGTCACGAATCCACCTAAACGTGGTGATCGCACCAAGATATTCAATCAGATGACTGAAACCCACCGCATCAGAGATCTTGCAGAACTCGTCTCAGAATTGAGTGGCGTACCAATTGAATATCAGACCAATCCGCGTCGAGAGGCAGACGAGAATGACCTTCGCGTTTCGAATGAAACGTTTCTAGACCTCGGATTGAATCCAATTACGCTTGATGAAGGTCTCCTCGACGAGTTGGTTGAAATTGCTCGGAAGTACAAATCTCGCATCGACCGCTCGAGGATTCCGGCACAGTCCGCGTGGACCAAGGAAATTGGTACGAAACTAACCAATATCGAGACGATCGAACAGGTTCGCAAACGCGCCTGATCGTTTCCGTACTTCCTTTCTTGTTTAGCTAGTGGTGAACGCAGCGTATGTCACGCTCGTCACCAATGACGACTACGCTCTGGGCGCTCTTGCGTTAGCACGATCGCTTAAGCGCGTTGATTCGGATCACGCGTTAGTCGTGATGACGACGCGGACAGACATAACACTTGACCCGTTAGTCGCAGAGGGTTGCGAAGTCGTAACGGTTGAAAGACTCCCGTGTTCAAATGAGTTCAATGAACGACATACGCGCGAACGTCAGCACTCAAGCGCACCGTTTACGAAAGGCAACAAGCCGACGTTTCATGATCCGCTCGATAACTTTTGTAAGTTGCGCCTTTGGGAACTAGAGCAGTTTGAACGTGTGGTGTTCATTGACGCGGACGCGATTGTCGTTCGCGACATACGCAAGCTCTTTGGGTACCCCGAATTCGCGGCAGCCCCCAATCTCTACGAGACCTTGGCGGATATGCATCGCTTGAATTCGGGTGTATTTGTCGCCGAACCGTCAAAACGAACGTTTGCCGACATGCTGATGCGACTGGATCAACCTGATGTATTCTGGCGGCGGACCGATCAAACCTTTCTCGAGTCGTACTTTCCCGACTGGCATGGCCTGCCGTATACCTACAACGCACTTCAGTACATCTATTTCAATTTGCCACCACTTTGGCATTGGCCAGCCATTCATGTGGTTCACTACCAGTATGAGAAACCTTGGGAGGACGATCACCCAAAACGTGATCAACTCAAGCCGTTGATTGATTTGTGGTACGCGGCGTTGGAAGGACGTGACCTCCCCGAAGAATTGCCATCACAGGCGAATAGCTGATTCGAGACAGTCGATGCGCATAGCGGTCACTGGCGCCACCGGGCTGGTGGGGGAGTTCCTAATCCCTCGCCTTCTGGAAGACGATCACGTGGTCCACGCGCTTTGGCGTAGTGAGAAGCGTTGGGCTGAGACATTTGAACCAAACAAGCGTCTTCGTTGGTTTCAGGGCGATTTGATGGATATGAGATCTCTTGAAACGCTCGTAGTGGACTGCGACGCGGTAGTTCATGCTGCACTCGAACATCAACCCGGTAGATATCGAGGTGGAGAGGGGGATGACCCGACACGTTTTAAGTTGGTGAACCTAAAGCAGACCGAGGCGTTGCTAAAGATGCTGCAAAGTACGCAGGTCACGCGCACGGTGTTTATTTCAAGCCGAGCCGTATTCGACGGTCGTGGTAAAAGTAACGCGAGTCTTCCGGATTCGACACCAACGAAACCAGTATCGCTCTACGGCGAGATTAAGGCACGGACAGAAGCGCTCGGTGACGCTTTATCGAATATCGGCTTCTGCACGTTGCGCCCGACCGGAATCTACGGTGCGACGCGCCGTCCACAAGACAACAAGTGGTCAGAACTCATTTCGCACGTGAGCGACGGCGATGGTTTGAGCCGAGAGTATTCGAATCAGCTTCGGACCGAGGTACACGGCGACGATGTCGCATCAGCGATTCTGTTACTGCTCACTGCACCAGTTGCTACAGTCGAGCATCGACATTTCAATTGCTCGGATATTGCAGTGAGCCAAGCACAGCTGGTTGATTTGATGCGTCAGATCAAGGATGGGCACACGGTTGATCTTGAGTCTTTGCCAACGGGCACACCGCCCACCAATCCGATGTTATGTGACGGATTGCTTGGATTAGGTTGGAAGCCGGGCGGTATGGCGAAGCTCGTGGCCGCGCTGCGGCAAATGCTTGTCGCGCCAATCTAGTGCGTTAGCGGTACGCCCAAGTCGATACCGTACCGTCGGAGAATCTCTCAGGTATTTCGGCCTGGTACCGAGCCTTTCGCTCCTCTCGATTTGCTTCTTTGTTGAATAGCGCGAGGACTCGAACCTCGATCGTTTGGCGCAACGGCGAATCGTCCGTGGTAGTAGGGTCCGGGATCGCGCCATGGTAGACCTGTCGCAACGTTGGATCCGACTCCCTTGTGTCGTATTGCTTGAACACGAGCATTTCGGTAGGTGTCATGCGGGGAAAGTAGTACCACCTTTGATTGGGGTTGTAGGCTAAACGGTAGCTGACAAGATGCTGTTGCTTGCTACCTGCACCACCCCACGCGTCGGCGGCGACCATGTCGTCGAAATCCAATGACGTCATATCAAGCACAGCGAGCGGCATGACCTGAATATCGTTTTCTAAATCGGTGCTACGCCAAAGATTAAACATCGCGCAATGGCGTCCATCAACGATGTCGTCCCAACGGTTTTCCGCCATCGGGCTGATATCAGAGTGAGTTCCACCGTAACGACCAGGGCTTCCGTTCGGCGTAGGTTTCATTCGCTTGGGATGTCCTTCCGGTAGATCGCCATAACCGTTGCGATATTGGTGTTGCGTTACATAGGTGGCCGCACAGCCGGTGATTTCTTTGACGACTTCTGAGCATTCGGCATAGAACGCCGTCGTTGCCTTCTCCATATCGAGCAAGTCATCAACTTTTGTTTCTTGTTGAACGAGCTGAAAACCTTGAACGTCGATGGTTGGAGGCGGATCAAGCAAACGCGCGTTATGTACCCGGATCGCGTGGTTGTGGTATAGCTCGGCACGTTCTTTCGGGTCCGACACTTCCTGATGGTCGGGCATTCGCACGTGACGATATTTGCCGTTGGCAAAGTGACCTTGGGCGTCCGCGTATGCTGGATCTACGTTCGTGCTCATAGCGTCACCGAAGTGTTATTGGATTGATAAATAGTAGCGCAAAGTGCATTTCATTCGTCGCTATCGGCATCGGGAATTTACGGTAGGATGAGACGCGCAGTAGCTCTCAGTCTCGATTGAATTTTCGGTTATTGTCGGTACGGTCTCAGTTCAGCGCGACCATCATGCTGGTTGCTGCAGCGCTGGTAGCGATCAATCGAACGCCAATGGTTGATGTGGTGTACAGTCGCGCTCGAAATTCCGAAACTCTTCCTCAGTCAACTGGATTCTCTTCTAGATCCGAGCTAACAACGAGCCTAGATTGACACGATTCTCTCGTATGACCGGATCTGGCAGGAGTGCGCGTTCTCCTTTGTTGTTTCAAGATGCGGCTTGTTGGGCGTATAGTGTCCCGTGCTATCCTTCGGTTACAGCGTAATCCCTTTCGTAAGGACGGTTTCCTTGATTATCACAGACATCCTCGATAGATTCTGTAAGCATCTTTCTTGGGCAAATGAAGTTGATATTGCGACCGCGTGGGTAACGAGCAATAAAGGACTCACAGCAATAGAAAATTCCAAGATGAAAGTTCGAACTGTCGTAGGACTATGGGGAAATCAAACTGATCCTCATGCACTGACAGCACTCCTTGGTATGGGCGAGTTGCGTGAGCCAGACACAAACAAGAACTTCCACCCAAAGATTTACATATTTCGGGGGAATGGGAAATCCCTCGCATGGGTGGGAAGCGCAAATTTCACGAGGGGCGGCTTTAGCCTGAATGACGAGACCGTATTCGAAACTCGTAGTGCAAAGTCCGTACAGAATTGGTTCGATAACCTTTGGGGGAAGTCTCACCCTTTAACCCCCAAAGCGATAAATGATTATGCTAAATTCAGAAAGCAGAATCCTCCCAAACCTACCAAACACCAACAACGATCATCGAGTGATCGAGCTCAGGACCCCATCGGATTACTACGTGAGGTCGGAGATTGGAGAAGCTATGTTGATGCTCTGGAAAAGTGTGACGAGTGGTGGGCTAGTCAGTATCCTTGGTCAGTATTGGGTGAACAAAATAGTTGGTTTGAAACCGTAGAAGTGTGCCACGATCTTGTTTCGAAACCAAATTGGACTTCAATGAACCAATATGATCGGAGTCGGCTTCTAGGCATTGCCGAAGGATCGAGTTGGGGTTCATTGGGACGCATGAGACCCGCGGCACTTGAGTCAGTATTTGGTTCAAAAAACTGCGAAACAATACAAAATGTCATACGTAAAGTAGTTAATGCTGCTGAAGACGCATATCCTCAGCTTGCGTTTGATTCATACGCTGAGCTCCACGATATTGACGGTATCGCTGATGGGGTTGCGAGCAGGCTACTCACTGTTGCCCGGCCTGACCGATTTGTCTCTGTTAATAACGCGTCTAGGAACGGACTCGCGAGTTTTTTCGATTTTGCGCCGACTACTCTTGGCAAGCCTCAGAATTACAACAGGCTTCTTACGACGATCTACGAGCAAGGTTGGTTTATAAATCCTGAACCAAAAAATACCCAAGAGCGTGCGATTTCACAGAATCGAGTAGCTTTACTAGACTCGTTTGTCTACAGTCTGTGACACATTCCCAAGCACATCGCGGGGTTTGATGCGCAGAGGTGATCTGCCGCTTTGTAAAACGCGTGCGTACTTTAGTTCGCGTAACGCAGTCTCCGACCCTTTGTCAACCACGCAACAGCACGCGAGCTGAGGCAGTTAGCACCTGCTTTCCATGCTCCCATTTTGAGCAGTCTGTCTACATGCTTTGATGCGTCGAGGAAATCCACTCGATAAAGCCTGACACGCCTTCGTACTCGTCGTACGAAACGGGTGATCTCTTGTTTGGCTTCCTAGTCGTCTCCCAGTTGTTGTTTCTCAATCTGCGGTTCAGTCGCGGCATCCACGACAGCAGAATCGATTTGACCGACAGTTGCTCTCGTGGGATTGTTTTGATCAATCGTTTCGCGCACAGTGCTCATGTTTGGCTACCTCATGGGCATTCGCTCTCCGAGTGAGAATAAACGGGTTGAGGAACGTTTACTTTGGATGTGTGAAGTCGGGGCTTCGGTTCTCATTCGAGGCGATGCTCCCTATATTGAGCGATCAAACTCCGCGTCTAATCCCATGAGTTGCCTAGAAAGTTCCCGCAAATGAATTTTCTGGGTTCTGGCTAACGAATAGATGAGAGTCGAATGTCAGCGCTCCTAGTTCGGTTCGAGGGTCGGTTACCCGGTCGTTCACTTGAATGAAAGATGCGCTTTGACTGCTAAACGAAATTTTTGAACTAACACGAACGCAATGTTTCATTTGGCTTAGCCTACGATCAACGATATTCGTCAAGATACTGAGGGCACGATCGCATTACGCCGAGTGCGTTCACGGATTCTCGCTTTACCTGGATCGGACGACTCGTCGCTACGAGCGTGTTGTTTCTGACTATTGGCATTGCCGTTTAGATTGGCAAAATTAGCGACTGTCGGCTAATTCTCATTGGGACCCGACCTATCTCAGCTCGCTTAGAAAGCCGACTACCTGAATCTGCGAGCGCCAATGCAACAACATAGATTCAGAATCCATGATCCCGTTGCATTTGCAAGCGCAGAAGGAGAGGAAACCGGTTACATTGTGTCGATCAAAGGACGCACTGCTCTGGTAGTTCTCGACGACAGGCGTGAATTTCGCGTCGCAGTGAGCCTGCTGAAAATGCGAGAAGACGTTCCGCCGCGACGAGTTCGTTCGCGAAATGATCTGGCTCGGATGGAGTTTACAGAAAACGACAGCGTTTCATTTCTCGATTCGGATCAGAATCGACACGTTGGGCACATTGTTAAGATCAACCCGAAATACGCACGCGTCAAGTGCGACGACGATGTATGGCAGGTGCCGTACGTCAATTTGAAGCACGAAGACGGCGCGACACCTAGATCAGAGAAGCGTTCTCGATTAACAGCAATTGAGACGGAGGCGGAGACGCTTCTTGAGAAACACGGACTCAAAAGTTGGCGTTTTGGATTTGACCATGCAACGCGACGAGGAGGGCGTTGTATGTTTGATCGACAGGAGATCAGCCTCTCAGAGCAATTTGCGATTGCGGCTTCAGATGAGGAAGTCACGGATACGATTCTTCACGAAATTGCGCACGCGCTAGTAGGACCGAAACATGGTCACGATGCCACTTGGAAAGCAACAGCGAAGCGTTTAGGCTGCTCTGCACGCGTCACGCACGATATTGACTTTTCGTCTGCTCGATGGATCCTGACGTGCCCAACCTGTGGATGGCAAGTGCCACGCATGCGACGTCGAAAAGGACTTGCTTGCGCCGGCTGCGGAGGAAACGTCGAGTTTCAGCTTAATGACGGTAAAGTGAGCACGTCCGACAGTTGACGAATCGAGTGGTCGGCGAGCGTTGCGATGGATTGTTCGCTTGGATCTCGATATAGGACGCTGGTCATGCCAGCGTCGTTCGCGCCACGGATGTCGTTGACTTCGTCGTCACCAACAAAAACAACCTGAGCGGGTGTGCAAGCATGCTGCTCACATGCGAGTTGAAAAATCCTTTGATCCGGTTTGCACGAACGAGCCGTTTGGGAACTCAGTATGCCATCAACGTGGTCGGCAAGTTTCCATCGGTCGATCAATGGGGTCAGCCAATCGTCGTCGATATTCGAGACGATACCAAGGCGGTGACCGCGCCGGTTTAGTTCGTCAAGAGTCGAGAAGCAATCTGCCCGTGGCGAGAGGTTTTCCACAACATCGTCGCGTTGTGCTGTAGCGTATACGTCTGCAGCGGCTGAACCGTTCTTACCAAGCGACTCGCAACACGCGGTAAAAACGGTTGCAATGAATTCATGATGCGTAAAGAATGAACGGTTAGCGAATTGATTGGCGACCTTCGCTTTCGCCTTCGCAAACGTCTCTATCACGGTTTGGTCGGATTCGCTAACGTCGACCCGCCTCGCAAAAGTGAGTAGATTCCTCTCTCCAAATTCGCTAGGTAACGGTTCGAACAGCGTTTCCCCGAGGTCGAACATGATGACCGGTCGGCTTGCTTTCAATTTGTTCTACGACCTAAATTAGCCATTGAGTGGTTTCGCGGTGACGGTAGGATAATTAGGGAGCAAGAGGAAGTATCGCAGCCAATGTGATCTGGGTCGTCGACAAGCGAGTGGTTACGCATTTAGTGGAAAGTTGCAACCGCTTGTTTGAACTACCTGTACGGGTCGAGTTCGAATACCAGTGTGACGAAGGGCAGTACGTTGAAGGTTCGTTAAAAACGAAGCCGTTGTTCAATGAAGCGCAGGTGCTCAAGACGTGCCCGGACATTAGCCGTGAAGAACTGAATGCCTCAGTCGCCGATTCGGTGCAACGCGATATCCTCGAATACATAAAGAAAAAGTAATAAATCAGTTGGAGCAAGACTGTTGAAAGTCGCATTAATGCCGAACCCCTATAACCGCGTCGATTTATTTAAGCAAGCAGGCTTTGAAGTCGTCGAAAAACCGGTTCGGTCCATTGACGATATGGTTGACCTACTGTCAGACGCTGATGGTGCGCTGGTCAATACATTACCGCTCACCAGTCGGGAGGTCATGGACGCATGTCCGCGCTTAAAGGTTTTGAGTCGTATGGGCGTTGGCGTCGATTCGATCGATTTAGATGCTGCCACGGAACTTGGCATTCTTGCCTGTAATGTGCCTGGTGTGAATACGACAGAAGTCGCCGATCATGCAATGGCGCTCTTGTTGGCTTTGACTCGTTGCGTTCCGGACGCGGCGAATTCCTCGAGACGAGGCGCGTGGGCTGATGAGCGCGGCAGTACTCATGGGTTTCAGTTAAGAGTTCGTCGCATCGCAGGTCACGTGATGGGCATTCTTGGTTTCGGCAATATTGGTAGGGCGTTTGCCAATCGCGTGCGGGGGTTCGGACCCGCTTCGATCATCGCATACGACCCGTATGTTGAACAGTCGACTGCAGACCTCTACGGTGTGCGCATGGTGTCGTTTGACGAGTTTCTTGCCGAATCTGACTTTGTGACCATTCATTGCTCTGGTACACAGGAAACGAGACATCTGATCGATGCCGCTGCGCTCAAGAAGATGAAATCTACCGCGCTCCTGGTGAACACAGCCCGTGGTCCCGTCGTTGACGGTACCGCATTGGCAACGGCATTGGAAGCTGGCGAAATCGAAGCCGCCGCGTTAGACGTAACTGAAAGGGAGCCGATCGCGTCAGACGATCCTTTGCTGAAATTGCCTAACGCGTTCGTGACACCTCACCTTGCGGGATTTTCTCCGACGTTTCTTGAAGAATGTCCCATCAAACAAGCTGAAAACGTCATCCGTGTGTTGACCGGCGAACCTCCGCACGGCCTAGCTAACCCGGAGGTGATAAAGACCATCGCGGTTATGCGGTCTACAGACCCCGGACGATGGGCGAACGTTCCTGATTTTTCTACAGCTCTGGCACTCTAATCATGGGTAAAGTCGCAATCGTTACCGGCGCCGGCACAGGCATCGGTAAATACACCACGTTGGCGCTATTGAAGGAAGGCTATTCGGTTGCATTGGCCGGTCGTCGCGCCGCCGTTCTCGAGGAAGTCGTTGAGGAGTCGGGTGCTTCTGATCGTACGCTCGCTATTGCTACGGATGTTGGTAATCCTCAGGACGTAAACCTTCTATTCGACCGTACGCTTTCGAAATTCGGTCGTCTTGACTTGTTGTTTAACAATGCGGGTACAGGTGCGCCAGGCGTACCGATGGAGGAACTGACGCTCTCTCAGTGGCAACACGTGGTGAACACCAACTTGACGGGCGCCTTCTTATGTACGCAAGCAGCTCTGAAGATCATGAAGTACCAGTCGCCTCGCGGCGGACGCATCATCAATAACGGATCGATTTCCGCGCAAGTCCCGCGTCCGAATTCAGCACCGTACACGGCGACCAAACATGCGATCACCGGCCTCACGAAATCGACTGCGCTCGACGGCCGAGCATTCGACGTCGTTTGCGGTCAGATTGATATTGGCAATGCGGCAACCGACATGACCTCACGTATGACCGATGGCGTACCGCAAGCGGATGGCTCACGAAAGGCAGAACCGACGATGCACGTCGACAACGTGGTACGTGCGGTGCTTTATATGGACAGTCTACCGCTAGACGCGAACGTGCAGTACCTTACCGTGTTAGCGTCAACGATGCCGTTTACTGGGCGCGGCTAAAACGAATCGCCGTTTCTCGTTGAAACGTCTCGTGGTCAATTTCACGGTGTTGCAGTTTCCATAGCTGTTCGTAGTGACCACCGTACTCAAGCAGCTCCTCATGACTGCCGCTTTCGCAGACTTCACCGTCCGCTAGCACCAAGATTCGATCAGCATCGATCACAGTACTTAGCCGGTGCGCGATCATCAGGGTGGTGTGACCTTCTGATACCTCATTGATCGCGTGCATGATCGAAGCTTCAGTCGCAGAATCGAGCGACGACGTCGCTTCATCGAAGAGTAGAAACGTCGGTTTTTTCAGCATGGTTCGGGCAATCGCGACGCGTTGCTTCTCACCACCGGACAACTTCAGCCCTCGCTCCCCGACGACTGTTTCCATACCGTCAGGCAAGATGCCAATCAAGCTTTCTAGATGTGCCATCCTGCAGGCTAGTTCGATGTCCTGCTTGGTCGCATTCAATAGGCCATATTGAATGTTCTGCTTGAGCGTGTCGTTGAACAGCGTTGTTTCTTGCGGAACCACACCGATTCTGGAACGAAGTGAGTCGAGGTTAACTTCGCGAATATCTATCCCGTTGATGGAAATGCTTCCCGCGTGAACGTCATAGAATCGAAATAGCAGCCGTCCGACCGTGGACTTACCACCACCGCTCGGTCCGACCAACGCGACTTTTTCGCCGGGATTCACGATGAATGAGATGCCTTTGAGAATGGGTCGATCTGGCTTATAGAAGAAGTGGACATCTCTAAATTCGATCGGTCCGTCGCCATCAGGTAGAGGCGGCGCATTTTCGTGCGCGGTCACCGTCGGCTGCGTGTCGAGGATATCCAACATGGCCTCAACATCTGTAAAAGCCTGTTTAAGTTGACGATAAATCGAACCGAGCGCGCCTAACGGACCGAACACCTGCAACGCATAGCCGTTTAGGGCGACGAGGTTGCCGGGCGTGTATTCACCTTGAACGACACCATAGCACGCTAACCCAAGCATGAACAACAAGCCAAAGTGCACAACAAAGGATTGACCGATATTGAGTGCTGCGAGTGAATACCGATTGCGTGCCCGTGCACGTTCCCAAATCGTCAGTTCTTGATCGTAGAGCGAGGTTTCGGCGCCTTCGTTACCGAAATACTTGACGTTTTCGTGGTTGATTAGGCTGTCGATCGCTCGCGTGTGCGCCTTGGAGTGTGCTTCGTTAGAACGACGAATGATGGGCGTGCGCCACGCCGTCACCTTGACGGTATACACGGCGTAAATCACCGCGCACACAACGCTGATCACCGCATAGCTCCAGCCAAAGAACGCGATGAAGACACCAACGACACCCACAATGGACAGGAACATGCCGAACAGCGAAAACGTGAATAGTCGGATCAATCCTGTCAAAGCGTGAATGCCCCGATCCATGTCTCGAGACAGACCGCCCGTCTTGCGGGATAGGTGGTACTCGAGATCTAGGCCATGCAAATGTGTGAGCAGTACGAGCGATAACCGGCGTGTACCGCGAACTGTTACTGTACCGAAGACCGCATTCTGGATTTCGGAAATCGCTAACCCGCTGAACCGAATGAAGACGTAGATCAGCAGCAAAGCGACCGGAACGGTCGCCGCGACAGCTAAGGGATCAGCGCCCGAAGCGGCGAAATGATCGACGAGTGAACCGAGCAGATACGGACTCGCGAGGTTGGCAAGTTGGATTAGGACAAGGCAGAGGAGGCAGAACGCGAAGCGATACTTAAACTCAAATACGAACGGCAACAGCATTTTGAGAGCCTGCCAATCGCGTGGCTCTAGCATGCTGATCGAACCGATCGACCAACTAGCCATACAGTTGTCCTACGTACTCAATAGAATTAATGATATTGTTAAAGCACTGTTTTGCCAGAAAACGGGAGGGATAAGCCGCTCGATCAGTGTTGAACACGCTGAGACGATGGTATAACAGTGGAAGCGGCACACATCGCAGGCAATACATGCGATGCCGGTGCAAATACAGGAGAAAGATGCGTTGGCTACGCCAGACCAACCGACTCCGGCCGTGCAGTCACGTCCAACGACGCAAGGTGCGGAATCCCGAACGATTATCGGCAAGGGTGTTGTGATCACTGGTGAAATCACAGGCACCGGTGATGTTGAGATTAGAGGTACTGTCAGTGGCTCTATTACTTTAAAAAACAACATCGCGACGATTAGTAAATCTGGCGTCGCACAAGCGTCAGTAACAGCAAAAAACGTTGATGTCAGTGGACGCGTGGAAGGCGACATCATCGCGGAAGAGTTAGTCGTTATTCGCAAGGACAGCACCGTAGCAGGAAATGTCAATGCGCCTCGTGTTAGCTTGGAAGATGGTGCCCATTTCAAAGGAAGCGTCGACATGCAGACGTCGAAACCGCAGGCCGCGCCTGAACCTCAGCGTCGACCAGCGCCTGCAGGCACGACGACGCCGGCTCCGCGTGCCGCTGCACCAACGCAGCGAAAGCCGGACGCTGCGTCTAATCCGAAACAATAGGCGCTTTATTCCAGCGGCAGCTCTGATATGGGCGTCGCTGTCATGAGCGCTCAGCGCGAGAGATCGAATTACATCGGGAGCACGTTGCTCCCAACAGTACTTTCCCATACTGGTTCGCGTCGCCAGCTCTACGTTTTAGATTTAGGTGTCGGCGTCGGACAGACCATTGAAATTGTGTCAGCCGAACGACCTTGCCAGTTCTTTTTTGCCGATATAGGTCGCCACGTTCGGTCAAGTTATGACGGCAGTGCACCAGGGTTACTACCGTTCATCGTGCCCAACGACATCAAGTTCGATATTTGCTTTTTCTGGGACTATCTCAATCTCATGAATGACCAAGCGCTGCGACAGTTCGCGACCGAGATTGATGGCTACCTTGGCGAGCAGACATTGGTGCATGGATTCCTCGCCGCTGACCAGCGACTTCCGATGCCTTATCGGCAGTACAAGCTGTACGCCAACGATACGATTGAGCACGTCAATGGCGACGGGTTCATTGCGCGCTTTCCAAAATCACGACGTGATTTCGAGCTCGCGTTTCCGCGTTTGCAATGCGAAAGCGTGGTGCTCTTCCCGGGTAATCGGCAAGAAATTCTGGCTGCTGTCAAAGTCGAACGTTAAACGCTCTGTTTACGTAACCGCTCTTTCTGTCGGTTCCACTCGCGCTCCTGGATGGTCTTGCGCTTATCGTAGGCGCGTTTTCCGGTTGCGATCGCGATTTCACATTTGACATACTGCTCACGCCAGTACATTGATGTCGCGACACAACTCTTGCCTTTAATTTGGAGTGCTGCTGCGATTTCTCGGAGTTCACGTCGATTCAGGAGCAACTTGCGCGTTCGATCCGGTTGGGGAACACTATGAGTCGAAGTGCTAGGAAGCGGGTTTATTCGAGCGCCAAGTAGGTATGCCTCGTCTTCACGGATGATCACATATGTATCGACGAGCTGTACTTTGCCTGCCCGAATGCTTTTGAGCTCCCAGCCTTCAAGAACGAGTCCTGCCTGAAAGGTTTTTTCGAGGCTGAAGTTAAAACGTGCACGACGATTTCTAGCGATCGTTCGTGATTGCGCGTCTGATTTCGGCATGCTGTAGTCTCTAGCGAGCGCCAATAGTAAGAAACTAGCTCATATTTAGCACTTAAACTAACGCGACCATGTCTCAGTAAACGAAGGACTGAACGATGAGCGAACAGGTCACTGAACGATCGGATATGTGGTCGAACTCCTTCATCTTCGTTCTCGCCGCTGCGGGAAGCGCGGTAGGTCTTGGCAATATTTGGAAGTTCCCGTATATCGCGGGGGAGAACGGTGGTGGCGCGTTTGTACTCGTCTACTTGATTTGCATTGCGATCATCGGTATTCCGGTCATGGTGAGCGAGATCATGCTCGGCAAACTTGGTCGCGCAAGCCCAATTCAAGCCTTGCTCAATTTATCGCGCAAGCACAATCGATCAACGAAGTGGTCAATCGTCGGTTACATGGGCGTTCTAACTGGTTTCCTGATCTTGTCCTTCTACGCAGTCGTTGCCGGTTGGGTCTGCTACTACATTCTTCGTCTCTTCACTGGCGAGTTTTCGGGCGCAGACGCGGGTAGCGTCGGCGAGGCGTTTAACACGTTTCTTTCAGACCCGTGGCAGGTCCTGCTGTGGTTCAGCATTTTTATGGTCATCACGATCTTTTTTGTCGCCCGCGGTGTCACGCGCGGATTAGAACTGTGTGTTCGCTACTCTATGCCGGCGGTTTTCGTGCTGCTGTTGATTCTTATTGGTTACGGCATCCACGCTGGCGGATTCGTAGAGAGTGCGGTGTTCCTTTTCAACCCTGACTTCAGTGCGCTCACTCGGGAGGGAGTACTGATCGCGTTAGGTCATGCGTTTTTTACGTTGTCGCTAGGGATGGGCGCGATCATGGCATACGGCGCATACGTTCCACAAGACGTCTCAGTTGGTACAACAACCTTCACCATTGCGATTCTCGACACGGTACTCGCTTTGTTGGCTGGGCTTGCGATCTTCGCAATCGTGTTCGCGAACAGTCTAGCGCCAGATGCGGGACCCGGTTTGTTGTTCGTAACCGTTCCCGTAGCGTTCGGCAATCTCCCAGGCGGTACGTTTTTCGGTGGTTTGTTCTTTCTGTTGGTCGCGCTAGCGGCGTTAACGTCCGCCATTTCCATATCGGAGCCGGCGATTGCCTACTTTTCTGAACGCAACAAAATCTCACGTGCCAAAATCGCTGTGGTTATTGGCGTCGTGTGCTGGGTGTTGGGTGTGGGGAGCGTGCTATCGTTCAACGTGTGGGCTGACGTTAAGCTTGCCTTTTTCGATTGGACCTTCTTCGATAGCCTTGACAAGATCACGCAGCTCGTGCTCTTGCCACTAGGTGGATTACTCATCGCTTTGATCGTTGGGCACGTTCTGCCGAAGCAAGTAGTGTTTGAGGAGCTCGGATTAGTGAGTCCACAAATACAACGTGCGTGGTGGATCATCGTAGGGTTTATAACGCCGCTGGCGGTCTTTTGCGTATTCATCATTGAAGCGCTCGGTGAGATAACCGCACATATGTAAGTTAACTCCAGGATTCGCAGGTTTAGCCTTGGTGTCGATAAGCTGAAAATTCAGCACAGCGTCATCGTCCCCTTTTCGGTGACAGAGATTTTCGATGTTGTCAACGACGTCAATCGGTATCAGGAGTTTCTTCCAGGATGTGAGGCGTCCGTTGTGCTGAATGCAACATCCACAACGTACGACGCGGGGCTCGAGGTGTCGGCATATGGGATTCACGAGAAGATCGTCACACGGAATACCCCGACCTGTAATCGTTCGTTGAAGCTGGAATTGATCGAAGGTCCGTTTGCGCAGCTTGAAGGTAACTGGAGCTTTACGGATTACGGCGAAGGTTGCCGAGTATCACTTGAGCTGTCGTGTGAATTTGCCTCTCGCTTGTTGAATGTTTTCTCCAACACAATCATGAAGCGCGGGATAGAGAAGACGGTTGAAGCATTTGTAGCTGAAGTCAGGCGTCGTCATGATTCAAGTTGAGGTTGTCTACACGAAGCCTGATAGGCAGTGGTCGGTTGACCTCGAGCTTGCGGAAGGTACGTCAGCGGAGGAAGCGGCGGAACTAGCCCAGAATTCCGAACCGTTACTCTGGGTCGATGATTTAAATATTGTCGCGTTTGCCGTTTGGGGCGAGGAAGTTACCGCTGAGCACGAACTGAAGGATGGTGATCGACTGGAGTTGTTGCGACCGCTTCCAGTTGATCCAATGGAAGCGCGGCGTAGAAAGGCAGCCGCGGCCAAAGACTAGTCGACCATCGAAAGTTGGTTTGTGGCGTGCGAATGACGCTATGGTTCAACCTATGCTAGCTTGATGCACCGTGCACATCTAGGAAATCAGAGATTGCCGCACGACGCTTGTTACTGTTAGTGCTAGCGCTCCTCGGCTTTGTGCCGTACTGATCCGTTGCGTTGACGTTCGCTCCTCGCTCTACAAGGTACTTGACGGCGTCAAACGAAACATACCGTACCGCCTCATGAAGGGCGGTTCCCCACGATTCTTTCACGTTGACATCGACGCCGGCATCTAGAAAGCGTTCCAGCATCTTCACATTGTTGAATTTAGCCGCGGTGTGCAGCCCGTATTTCAATGTGCTAGGCTGCTCACCCATGAATTGTTTTACGACGTCGTCTCGGTCGCAGGCGACGGCACTGTGGATCGTCCATGGCACACCATGTTTAACGAGCGTGTTAACGACGCGCATGAGAGGTTTCTTGTCCGAATTCGTTTGACGGTTTCCCGTCGCGTAGTGAAATAGCTCGGCTCGAACGATATCGCGATCGACCAATTCGGGCTTTTGACTAATTAACTTGCTGAGCGCGGTACCGTCATTCGCACAAAGGAAATTTAGGAAATCTGCGCGAGGTTTCAGAAGGTCCTCGCGCCTTCGTCTAGGTAGCTGGTGAATTTCAGCTAGTTCGTTTAAAAGTTCGAGGGTGCTGGAATGTCGATTTGATTTTGCTTGCTGGAAAGCGTTTCCTTGTGGAAGTGAGTAATGCAGATCGGTATCGAGTGTTCCAAGTAGTTCCACAATCGCACGCTGCCCGTGGGTGGCCGCAGAGAACAATGCCTGATTTCTGGCGACTTTGTTCGCGCCGAAATCAATCATCATCTTAGTCGCGAAAAGATCACCTACGTAACCGGTCCACCCCATAGGGTTACCGATCACGCCAGAGTCAGAGACTACGCTCGGATTAGCGCCTGCTTCTAGCAGTATTCGAGCGCCCCGGTGAGTACCCCAGCGAACAGCGCTGGTCAATGGAATTGACCATTTGAACGTGCTTCGCAAATTTACTTTTGCGCCGTGGTCCAACAGGGGCTGGATCAAGTGGTCCTGTTGATGTGCGGTTGCCGCGACGAGCGGGTTATCCTGCATCCAGCGACTCTGTTGCTCGTTCGGATTGGCACCAGCATTGAGCAGCATCTCAACAATGGCTCGGTCACCTGATATCACTGCCCAAATGAGCGGAGTTACGAATTTGGATTTATGGCAATTTGGATCCTCTTCCAGCATCCGTGCGACGGATCGTCGATTGCGAGAACCGATTGCCGAGAAAATGTCTTCCTCCGCGCCATGTTCGCGCAAGATTCTGATGACTTCCTTGTTGCCAGATTGAATTGCGGCCATTAGTGCCGTGACGCCCCGTTGATCCTTCACATTGGGATCTGCCCCATATTGCAGAAGCAGCCTCGTTAGCTTGGGATCGTCGGCGGCTATCACGATTGGCAAGGACTCACCGCAGGTTGCGTTAACTTGCTGGGGATCCTCGTTGAGCAGTTCTCGAGTGAGCTTTAGAAAACCAAGATTGAGCGTTTCGTACAAACCATACTGCGCACCTGCATTCACAAGCATGCGAAAGATGTCACGACCATGGTGGTTGGCTGCGGTTGTTACTGGCTGCGTCATCGTCCAGTACGACCGATTCGGGTCGGCTCCATTCTTCAATAGCAAATCGACCATTCTTCGATTGCCGATCCATGATGAGGCATCGATCGCGGGTGTAAAGCAAGAGTCGCCGCATCCGCCCATCGCGTTTATGTCGATACCGTGGTCAATCAGGAGTTGCGCTACTTTTAGGTGACCTTCTTTCATCGGTGACCCATTCGTCGCTCGAGGATCCGCACGATGTAAGAGTGTGTCTCCGCAGGTGATATCGCTGGCGATCCGCGCATGAACAATGGAAGGGTTTTTAGCGATCAGGCGTTTAACTTGCTCTGCATCACCTTTGTCCACGGCTTCGACGATCTCGGCGACATCAGGCGGCATAGCGCCAGGCGTATTTAAGAAATTCTCCGTAGACGGATGACTCCGTATGAACGTTCTCAGTTGCTTCCATTCGTCGAACCCGTATTCCTTGGCAATGACACGCTGAGCGTCTGTGAGCGAAATTGCGGTATTGAGGATTTGTCTATCGGACTTACGTCTAAGTTCCGGGATCGCTTTCCTAAGCCGTATGCAGGCGATCGGTAGCTGAGCTGAGTGATCTTTCAGCAGAAACTTAACTCGGTTGCTAATCTGCGTGAAATCGTCATGTTCCATCGTTTCACACAGGAAAATCAAGTCGGACCAGTCGGTAGCGCCGTACTCCAATGCCAAAGCTTGTTGTACTTGAGCTCTAGTTACCGAGTGTTCGTTAATCTGACGAGGTGCGAGATTTGAAAAACCTTCAAGATTCTTTAATAGATTGATGGTACCTCGGTCCCATGATTTCTGATTCGCGAGGATCTGCTTTGCTTCTTCGCGAATTGTTCGCGGACTTGGTGCGGTGTAGAAAGGACGTGACATTAGGCGATCCAAGGGGTTGTAAACTGTGGTTAGCCGACGAACTACGCGATCACGCCTTCATCTCGAAGTCGTTCGATGTCCTGCCGCTGGTATCCTAGTTCAGCGAGAACCTCCTCAGAATGCTCGCCGACGTCAGGCGCACGCTTCACCGGTGCGCGTTTGCTTGCTTCTACGTTTACGGGGTGATTGATGATGTAGTCCGCCCCAATGGGTTCATCGGGCGTACGCAGGATGGCGTTCGCGACTAACTGGGGGTCGGAAGGTAGATCGTCAATCGTGCCTAACATCGAGACGGGTACGTTTGCAGCTTTAAATTCGCGTATCCACTCAGCTGCGTCTCTTTGCGCGATGATCGGCCGAATCTCGTTCGCAAGCGCATCACCTGACTCAATTCGAGCTCGCGTCGACTGAAAACGCGGGTCGTCCATCAAATGAGTTGCGCCAAGGATGCCGAAATACGCGGCGATCTCTTCATCGGTACGAACCATTGTGAACTGGAGCCAACGTTTGTCTCGAGTTTGGTACAGCTCACGCGTAAAGTACTTCGCGGTCAGGCGTGGGTAGTTGGAGAAATCGTTACCGTGTGCGAATTTAGCGCTTGCGATACACGAAGCAGCCCACATCCCGTTTGCAATCAATGAGGTATGCACCAAGCTGCCTTCGTTAGTGCGTTCGCGCTGGTAAAGTGCGGTAACAATAGCTGCGTAGAGCGATACCCCGGTCGGATGATCTCCCATGCCGGGAATGCTAGGCGCTGGTTTCGCATCCGCGTTACGCACCAAATCCATCAATCCGGTACGTGACCAATAAGCAATTAGATCGAAACCCTCGCGATCCTTCTCTGGTCCTTGTTCGCCGTAAGCTGTAAGCGACGCATAGATAAGCCGTTTGTTGATCAGTTTCAGATCCTCGTACGTCAAACTTAACTTACGACGCATCGGCAGTGGGTAATTTGTAACGTAAACGTCGCAGTCCGCAACTAGCCGCTTAAGGATTTCGATGCCCTCGGGCGTCTTTAAGTTCAGTGCGATAGAGCGCTTATTCCTTGAGTCCTGTGCCCACGCATAGTCAATCTCCGCATCCGGTGTGCCGGGACCACTTGCCAGACGACGAAACGGATCACCGGTTGGCATCTCGATCTTGATGACTTCAGCACCGTAATCGGCGAGCATCGTCGCCGACACTGGTCCCGCGACCCATGAACCCGCGTCGATTACCTTTAGGCCGTCAAAAATCAACGGTCTCGGATCGCCCATGGCCGACCCCTTCTTTCTATTAAATTACTCGGTTAGTCTCAGTAATTTAATCACTGGCGAACGACGCAGTATTAATCGCTGTTACGAAGCGTGAATATTCCTTCAAGACGCTCTTCTGGTTCGTCTTCTGAGTCGACTTCCATTAGCTCATAGTTTCCGACCAACCTAGTCAGCAAACCTTCTTCGAAATAGAGGGTCAAATATTGCTTTTCCGGCGTTTGGCTGCGAGGCGCAAATGTGTAGATGTAGTCCCATCGGTCGGAATCGAATGAATTCTTGAGAATGGGCTGTCCCATGATGAACACGACTTGCTCGCGATTCATGCCTGGTCTGAGCTGTTCGATCATGCGATCAGTCACCAGGTTACCTTGTTGTTGATCTACGCGGTGCAACAAACCGTTTGCACATCCGACGATAGTCAGAGCCGCGAAACAAACGATTAGTGAACGATATAAGGTCATTACGAACGTTGTGTTTGATTGGATTCTTGTGCTTCCTCTAGAAGCACGGAAGCGTATTTGCGTGATTCCTCATTGATGCGATGTCCGGCCACCATTCGGGCGATTTCTTCTACCCGATCTTTACCGGTCAATTCGCATGCAGCAACGTCCTGCTCGTGAGTCTTCAAGACCCGTAAGTGGGCGTCACCTAGAGCTGCCACTTGTGGTGCATGGGTTACGCACACAACTTGCGTGTGCGCAGCCAAGCGCCTCAGCATTCGACCAACGTCATCGGCTGTAGTTCCCCCAACGCCGATGTCCGCCTCGTCGAGAATTAGGCACGGCAGCTTGGAATTAGACGCGACGACCACCAGAATCGCCAAGCTGATTCGTGAGAGCTCGCCGCCTGAAGCAATCGCCTTAAGCGGTCCGGGGTCGTAGCGTGAATTCGCGGAAACTGCAAAATCCACGCTTTCAAGACCCGTTTCACCCTCGGATTTCGCGAAGGCGACTTCGAATTTGGCTTGTCGCATACCGATTTCATTCAACGTGGCGATCACGGAGGCCGCGAATGGTTTCGAGGAACCTGTCCTAAGCTGAGTTAACTCCTTCGCACACGCTTGGTATGCCTCACGTGCGGTTGAAACTGATTCGCGCAACTTTACGAGTTGGTTCTCGTCTTCGTTGAGGGAGTTGAGTTCTTCGTGTAACTCCATCGCCTTCGTATATAGGTCAGCAGACTGAACGCGGTGTTTACGCGCTAGATCGTGGATTTCATCCAGCCGTGCGGCGACTTCGTCCAATGAGTCTTCATCCGTCGTCAAGGCTTCCGAATAAACCCGCAGTTGTCGAATGCTCTCATCGATACCAACTTCCACGCCGTCGAGTAGTTCGCGCGCAGAATTAAGTTCAGGCGACGTGTCGTCGACTTTGTCTAACTCACTTCGAGTACGACCAATGCCTGGGTTATGGTTTTGCTCGAGTGCATCAAGCGCTTGACCGACGGCTGCCAAGATGCTCTGAGTCTGGTTCAATCGTTTGTACCTGGTTGAGAGCTGCTCAAATTCATGCTCCTGCAGCTGGAACGCATCAAGCTCCTCAATTTGATATTGAAGCAGCTCACGTCTTTCACGCGCTTCATTGATGCGCTGGCGTTCCGATTCATATTTGTCGGAATGCGCACGCCACTCACGATATGACGTTTTTACTGTTTCAACCAGGCGCGGTTGTGCGACAAAATCATCGAACCAAGAAAGCTGGGTTGTTGCGCCGAGTAGTTGCTGTTGAGCGAATTGATCGTGTATTGCTACCATCGAACTACACAGCTCGCGAAGGGTTCCGAGGCTTACAGGTGAGGCATTAACCCATGCGCGTGATCGACCATCGACCGAAGCAATACGTCTGACGACACAACGATTTGCGTCATCCTTGTCTTGTAAACCGTTAGCCGCGAGCAACTGTTGGGATAGGGGGGCGTTGCTCAGATCGAATTCCGCGCAAACTTCGCACTCTTGTGAATTCGGGCGGATCTGTGACCTAGAGGCACGTTGTCCCAGAACTAGCCCCAGTGCATCCAACAATATAGACTTACCAGCTCCGGATTCGCCAGTAATGACCGTAAGACCATCCACAAAATGCAATTCAAGGTTGGCTACGAGCGCGAAATTGCGCACGGTCAGATAGGCGAGCATCGACGCGCTTTAATTAGTTAGAAAGTCGTTTTGAGGAAAGAAACGGCGAGAAAAATGGAACGTAGCAATTTCTCTCATTTTAGAGATTCACTTATTGATACGCACTTGGATCTCAGTGAGAAAGCCGCACACCTTTTTAAGGTCTTGGTAGAGGAATATTTGGAGGATGGCGAACCGGTCTCGTCGAATACAGTTGCCCAAAAAAGCCGGTATTCCGTTAGCTCCGCGACCGTACGTAACAACATGGCAAGATTGCAGGAACTTGGTCTTGTAAGTTCGCCTCACACGTCCGCGGGTCGTATTCCTACCCAGCATGGGCTTCGTTTCTTTGTGGATGGCTTAATCTCGTATGAGCCTGTTGATCGAGATGCAGAACGCCATGTGTGGGACGAGTTATCCCGAGATCAAACAACGCAAGACTTGCTTGAGTCCGCGTCTCATTTACTTTCTGAAGTGACCCAGCTGGCTGGATTAGTCACGGTTCCTCGTGAAGAGCAGATTTCCCTACGTCAGGTAGAGTTTTTGCAACTAACAGGTCGACAGGTCCTGGTAATTCTGATCGTGAATGAACGCGAAGTGCAGAACCGCGTGATTGAAACGTCGCGTGCGTACTCAGATGTTGAACTCCGACAAGCTGCGAACTACATCAATGACGCGTTTGCAGGGCGTTCGTTAGAAGCGATTCGGACTGGGGTGCTCGACAGCATGTCGCAAGACAAAGCGCAAATCAATGAGATGCTTCAACGCGCGTTCGACATCGCGTCGAAAACATTCGTTGAGACAGAGCACGATTTCGTTGTATCCGGCGAAAGTAATCTCGTGTCGGTTACATCTTCGTCAGTCAAAATCAAGCAACTATTGGAGGCGTTTGAAAGCAAATCGTCAATCGTCCACTTGTTGGATGCATGTATCGAGGGCGAGGGCGTGCGCTTGTTTATCGGTCAAGAATCCGGATACGAACCGTTCGAGGACTACAGCCTAATTACTGCGCCGTACGAAGTAAAGGGGAAGGTTGCAGGCGTGCTTGGCGTTATTGGACCAACGCGTATGTCCTACCAGAAGGTTGTGCCACTCGTAGACGTGACCTCACGCGTGCTAGGTCACGTATTTGAACGAAGCTAATTAAGAAAATTCCGATCTTTCAGCTTGAGTTTTGACCCATTGGCTCCATATGGGGGCTATTAAGGTCTTATTCGTTAAACAAGGAAGCTAGCTTTCGATGTCGAAGCAAAAGAAATCGGATACCGAAGAGACACCGGCGTCGGCGTCGGAAGCATCCGATTCGGAACAGATTGACGACGAAACGGAGTCTGCGAGTAAAGCTGAGCACGTTGAAACTACGGCTTCAGAAACGAGCGAATCGCCCGATGCGTCGGATGATGGCGAAAAGGCTGATGAAACGGAGGAAGCCGCGCTCGAACCGGCTGAGATCGAACTACTAAAAGCTGAGGTCAACGAGTTGACCTCAAAGCTCATCGATTTAGAAAGCCAATTAGCGGAAGCGCAACGCGATGTCAGCTATGCAAAAGCGGAAACGCAAACGGTATCGCGACGTGGGCGTGAAGATGCAACGCGAGCTGTTAATCGAGCAAAGCGCGATTTGCTTACCCGTCTGATGGTTGTCGCAGACACTTTTCACCATACAGCGAACGAACTCGAAAAGGTTGAGAAGGACGACCGGACTGACGTGATCGTGACCGCTGTTCAAATGGCGATTAAGGAATTTGACAAAGTCCTAAGTGGCGAAGGTTTGGAGTTGATGAATCCTGTGGGCGAGGCGTTCGATCCGCAGTTCCACGAAGCCCAAGCGCTCGTGCCAAGCGAAACAGAAGAACCAGGCACCATCATCGATGTACTCCGCGTAGGCTATATCCTTGACGGTAACGTGCTTCGAGCACCTCAAGTAGTCGTTACCAAGGAGACGCAGAACGACTCTGACGAAGCTTCCGACGATGCGTAATTCCTAACGTAATTACGCTTGAAATTTCTTAATTAACCCCCACATTTTGAGTAGGCGCGGCGAAGAGCCGCTGCATCAACTCAGAGTAAGCACAAACAATCCAAAAGACAAGGGAAAACTCCATGGCTGGCAAGATGATCGGCATCGACCTCGGTACAACGAATTCGTGTGTTGCGGTCCTGCTGAACGAAGAAACCAAAATCATTGAAAACTCCGAAGGCGATCGAACGACGCCTTCAATCATCGCTTACACGGACAGTGGTGAGATTCTGGTTGGTCAAAACGCCAAGCGTCAGGCCGTAACGAACCCAGACAACACACTTTTTGCGATCAAGCGACTTATCGGTCGACGCTTTGAAGACAGCGTCGTCCAGAAAGACATCGATATGGTGCCATACAAGATCGTAAAAGCGGCGAACGGCGATGCGTGGGTATCCGTCAAGAATGAAGAAGTGGCACCGCCGCAAGTCTCTGCTGAAATCCTCAAAAAGATGAAGAAGACAGCCGAGGACTATCTCGGTGAACCCGTGACCGACGCTGTGGTCACTGTTCCTGCCTATTTCGATGACGCTCAGCGCCAAGCAACCAAGGACGCCGGTAAGATCGCCGGATTGGACGTCAAGCGCATCGTTAACGAACCGACCGCGGCAGCACTTGCATACGGCATGGATCATAAGCGTGGCGACGCAAAAATCGTCGTCTACGACTTGGGGGGTGGTACCTTTGATGTTTCCATCATTGAGATCGCTGAAGTTGAGGGTGAGCACCAGTTCGAGGTGCTATCGACGAATGGCGACACCTTCTTAGGCGGTGAGGACTTCGATCTTCGGATCATTGAGTATCTAGCGGAAGAGTTTCAATCCCAAAATGGCATCGACCTGCATAGCGATCCGATTGCTCTCCAACGTCTCAAGGAAGCGGCTGAAACCGCGAAGATCGAGCTATCGACGAGTCAAGAGACGGATATCAATCTACCGTACATAACGGCGGATCAAACTGGTCCCAAACACTTGGTAATGAAGTTGACCCGATCCAAGCTGGAAGCATTGGTGGAGGGACTTGTCGATCGCACGATGGAACCGTGTCGCATCGCGCTTTCGGATGCAAGTCTGGCAGTCGGCGATATCGACGAAGTCATTTTGGTCGGTGGGCAGACGCGCATGCCGCTCGTACAGAAGAAAGTTCAAGAAATCTTTGGACGCGAGCCGCGCAAAGATGTGAACCCGGATGAAGCGATCGCCATGGGTGCCGCGATTCAAGCAGGTGTACTCTCAGGTGACGTGAAAGACGTTCTTCTGCTGGATGTGACACCTCTATCCCTGGGTATTGAAACACTGGGGGGCGTCATGTCGGTACTCATCGATAAGAACACGACGATTCCTGCTCGGAAGGAGCAGGTCTTCTCGACCGCCGAGGACAACCAGAGCGCGGTTACGATCCAAGTGTTGCAAGGCGAGCGCAAGGAAGCCCGTTACAACAAACTGTTAGGACGATTTGACTTGCAGGACATTCCTGCAGCACCTCGCGGCGTTCCACAAATTGAAGTCCGGTTCGATATAGATGCGAACGGCATTTTGAATGTATCGGCTAAGGACCTTGCAACGAACAAGGAACAGTCGATTGTCATCACAGCATCGAGCGGTCTGTCCCCGGAAGACATTGATCAGATGGTGAAGGATGCCGAGACTCACAGTGCAGAAGACGAACGATTCCAGGAGCTTGTTACTCTGCGTAACCAAGCAGACGCATTAGCGCACTCGACGCGAAAGTCGCTTGAGGAATTCGGTGACAAAGCAACCGAAACTGAGAAAGCCGATATTCAGAAGGCTGTCGAAGAACTCGAGGAAGCAACCAAGACTGACGACAAGGATGCGATCCAAGCGAAACTTGAGAACCTGACGAAGGTTTCTGCACCCGTCATTCAGCGCATGTATCAAGAAGCGTCGGCGAACCAACAACAGCCGGAAAGCGATGGCACGAGCGAAAGTTCGACGTCAGACGACGCGATGGACGCAGACTTCGAAGAGGTCAAGGACGACGACAAGAACTGATCTCGGTGTGTGAGACTCTATTGCATAATTCCATTTCGAAGGGTCGTCCTACGAACCATGGGCGGTCCTTCGCTCATATTGAGCGGATTGAACGCGATTGTCGTATTCCACGACACGTAATTAGCCATGCCTGACGACTACTACGACGTACTCGGCGTACAACGCGGCGCGAGCGATGCCGACTTAAAAAAGGCGTATCGTCGGCTCGCAATGAAGTATCACCCCGATCGAAGCGACGGAACATCCACCGAAGACGAAGAGAACTTCAAAAGAGTAAACGAAGCGTACGCGGTGCTCTCGGACAAGGAGAAACGCACGGTTTACGACCAATACGGAAAGGAAGGCCTTAAAGGTCAATTTGGCTCTAACGCATTCTCATTTGACGGACAAGGCTTTGAAGATCTATTCGGAGGCTTCGATGATCTGTTTAGTAGCGTATTTGGCGGTCGCGGGCGTTCGACGAGGCGCCACGGCGGCGAACCGGGAGAGAGTCTTCAATACGATCTTTCGATTACGCTCGAACAAGCAGCGCGAGGTGACACCGTTGAGATTGATGTCAACGCGCTTCGTCATTGCGATGACTGTCAGGGCACCGGTGCGAAACCTGGAACATCGCCCATAACCTGCCCAGTTTGTGAGGGTACAGGTCAGCAAGCCATCAATCGGGGATTTCTACGTGTTGCAACAACGTGTGGGCAATGTCGAGGTGAAGGTCAGATCATTGAGCAACCGTGCCATGCGTGCAATGGTCACGGTCGACGACCGAAACGCAAATCACTGGCGGTCACAGTTCCACCTGGCATTGACGACGGAATGCGATTGAAGCTGCGTGGTGAAGGCGGGGATGGTGTGAGAGGTGGTCCAGTCGGCGATCTCTACATCCAATTCGCGATTAAGCCACACCCAATCTTTGAACGTGATGGTCGGAACTTACATTGCCGTGTGCCGATTTCATTCGTAAATGCGACTCTAGGCGCTAACCTTGAAGTGCCGTCACTTGACGGTAAGTTGAGGATTAAGGTACCGGAAGGAACCCAGAGCGGACGTGAATTCAGGTTACGCGGCAAAGGGATGCCAGGCATCCGAGCGGATCAAAGGCAAGGCGATCTTATTTGTCAAGTTTTCGTCGAGACACCTAGATCCTTGAATTCGAAGCAGAAAGAATTGTTAGCTGCATTTCAGGAGTCGTTGGATGAGGCGCCTGAGAAACACAGTCCGACCCACGATACCTGGTTTGAAAAGCTGAAGAGTTACTTGAACAACAATGGCGACGCCGAGTGACTCGGGTTGGCATTTGCGGCGCCGCGGGTCAAATGGGGCGCACAATCACACAGCTAGTGACAGCGAGTAACGATCTACAGTTAACTAGCGCATGCGATCATCCCAGTTGCGGTGTGATCAGTCATGACACAGGCGAAGTCGCGGGCGTGGGCAACATCGACGTGCCGATCATTGAGGGAATTGCGGACACGGTTCGAGACTGTGACGTCTTGGTTGACTTCAGCCATGCAGATTCGTCCGTGGAAGCGGCGGAATCCTGTAAGAGTCAAAGCAAGGGTCTGGTGATCGGGACGACTGGGTTAAACGACGAACAGCTTGCCTTTGTTACGTTAGCATCCCAATCCGTGCCGATCCTTATGTCCCCAAATATGAGCATTGGCGTGAACATTACCTTCAAATTGGTCGAAATAGCGACCAAAGCTTTAGGTGATGACGTAGATATCGAGATTTTCGAAATTCATCACTCATTGAAGAACGACTCACCGTCAGGTACAGCCGTTCGTTTAGGCGAAATTGTTGCAGACGCTCGTGATGTGGAGCTCGACGAGAAGGCCGTACATGGACGAGTCGGTTTCACTGGGCAGCGAAAGAGCGGTACGATTGGATTTCACTCGGCGCGAGGTGGGGATATCGTTGGAGAGCATACGGTGGTATACGCTGGAATCGGCGAAAGGGTGGAAATTACTCATCGCGCGCAAAGCCGAGTGAATTTCGGGGCGGGCGCAATTCGAGCAGTGCGATTCATCGCTGCAAAAATGGAAGTCGGCGAAACTGGCTTTTTCGACATGGATAGTGTCTTAGGACTAGGAGCGTGATCAGTTGATTTTGGCAGCGAAAGAGGGGAGTTCTCCTCTTTTTTTTAGCCTTTGTTTGCAGCCGCTCTCTTTGGGGGCGACGCGCTAGTGACGCTCGCAATCCTCGCATTAGCAGATGGTACGGTCTTCCACGGCAAGTCCATTGGAGTGGATGGTCATGCGGTCGGCGAAGTCGTGTTCAACACGTCGATTACGGGATATCAGGAAATCCTGACCGATCCTTCTTATGCTCGCCAGATCGTGACGCTCACGTATCCACATATTGGAAACACGGGTACAAATCAAGCAGACTTTGAGTCAACACATGTCTGGTCGGAAGGACTCGTGATTCGTGATTTGCCACTTCGTTCTTCTAATCGACGGGAAGAAGCGTCTCTAACCGAATTTCTGGCGACGCAGCGGGTCGTCTCAATCGCGGATATCGATACGCGCAAGCTCACGAGGCACATTCGTGAGTGCGGTGCGATGGGCGGATGTATTAGTGCAGGGGCGGAGATTTCGGACTCGGACGCAATCGAGCGTGCTCAGCGCTTTCCTGGATTGACGGGCATGGACTTGGCTAAGGTAGTCACGCAAGAAGGTACGAGCACTTGGACCGAAGGTAGCTGGTACAGCAACGAAGGCGTTGAGCGATTTCGTGATCCCGTTGACTCCAAATATCGGGTTGTAGCGTATGACTTCGGCGTTAAGCGCAATATATTGCGACTCCTTGTGGATAGAGGCTGTGAGGTCATCGTTGTATCGGCTGCAACGCCCGCAGATGAAGCGCTTTCACATAAGCCGGATGGCATCTTTCTTTCCAACGGACCGGGTGATCCGGATCCATGTGATTACGCCATTGAGGCGATCCAACATTTCCTCGGAGAGAGTATTCCAACTTTCGGCATTTGTCTCGGATGCCAATTGCTTGCCTTAGCGAGTGGCGCAAAGACGGTCAAAATGCCATACGGTCATCACGGTGCGAATCATCCGGTTTTTGATATGGATTCGGAAACCGTCATCATCACGAGTCAAAACCACGGTTTTGCAGTTGATCGGGAGACGCTACCTAACAATCTGCGTACGACCCACATATCGTTGTTTGATCAGACGCTGCAAGGCATTCACCGAACCGACGTGCCAGCTTTTGGATTTCAAGGTCATCCTGAGGCGAGTCCAGGGCCGCAAGATTGCCGGTTTTTATTTGATCACTTTGTTGATCTAATGCAGCAAAGCAGGCTTACGAGCAGTGCCTAAACGAACGGATATTGAATCGGTACTGATTCTGGGTGCGGGGCCGATTGTGATCGGTCAGGCTTGTGAATTCGACTATTCAGGCGCCCAGGCATGCAAAGCCCTTCAAGAAGAAGGCTACAAGGTCATCCTTGTCAATTCCAATCCGGCGACGATCATGACCGACCCGTCGATGGCGACGCGCACCTACATTGAGCCAGTGGAATGGCGTACGGTCGCCCAGATCATTGCGCGGGAACGCCCCGACACTTTACTCCCTACGATGGGCGGTCAAACAGCACTCAACTGTGCGCTTGACCTCGTACGTGAAGGCGTACTGGAAAAGTATGGCGTCGAAATGATCGGGGCCAGCAAAGAAGCAATCGATAAAGCCGAGGATCGCGAGCTGTTTGACAAGGCGATGGCTGAAATCGGTCTTGAGACGGCTCGTTCGGGGATCGCGCACAACCTCGAAGACGCTTTGAAGGTCCAGAAGCTCGTCGACTATCCGTGCATCATCAGGCCTTCTTTCACGTTAGGCGGCTCGGGTGGCGGTATCGCCTACAACGAAGACGAATTTATCGAAATTTGCACGCGTGGGCTTGACCTTTCGCCGACAAATGAACTCCTCATCGACGAATCCTTGCTTGGCTGGAAGGAATTCGAGATGGAAGTCGTGCGTGACAGAAAGGACAACTGCATCATCATTTGTTCGATCGAGAATGTAGATGCAATGGGTGTCCACACCGGCGATTCCATCACCGTTGCACCCGCTCAGACATTGACTGATAAGGAATATCAGATCATGCGTAACGCGTCGATCGCGGTGTTGCGTGAAATCGGCGTAGAAACGGGCGGTTCAAACGTTCAGTTTGCGATCGATCCCAATAGTGAGCGCATGATCGTCGTTGAAATGAATCCGCGTGTATCGCGATCGTCAGCATTGGCGTCAAAGGCGACAGGCTTTCCAATCGCCAAAGTAGCAGCGAAACTCGCAGTCGGGTACACACTTGACGAACTGGATAACGAAATCACCGGTGCTACTCCGGCTTCATTCGAGCCTTCGATCGACTACGTAGTCACCAAATTACCGCGTTTCGCTTTTGAGAAATTTGAACAGGCCGATGATCGACTAACAACCCAGATGAAGTCAGTCGGAGAAGCGATGTCATTCGGGCGAACGTTTAAGGAATCGCTTCATAAGGCACTACGAAGTACTGAAACCAACCTCACGGGTTTCAATTCAATTCTCAAAGTCGAGACCGCGGACGACGAACGAACAATGGTGGCGAATCTTCGTCAGCCAGGTGCAGATCGATTACAGTACATTGGCGACGCGATCCGTTATGGCATGGGTGTCGACCAACTCTATGAGATGACCGCTATTGATCCCTGGTTCCTAGCTCAGATCGAGGATCTAATCAAAACTGAGAGCGACATCACATCCCGTTCATTAGATTCGTTCGACGAAGGTTATTGGCGTCGATTAAAGCGTGATGGATTCAGCGACGCTCGCATTGCGGAACTCCTCGGTGCAGACGAATTCACTGTTCGCGAACATCGACAAGTGACTGGCGTAATGCCCGTATACAAACGGGTCGATACGTGTGCTGCTGAATTCTCAGCCGCTACGGCATACCTCTACTCAACCTATGAAGAGGAATGTGAGGCAAATCCGAGCGATCGTAAGAAAATCATGGTGCTTGGTGGTGGTCCCAATCGTATCGGTCAAGGCATCGAGTTCGACTACTGCTGCGTGCACGCTGTCCTGGCGATGCGAGAAGATGGTTACGAGACCATCATGGTCAACTGTAATCCAGAAACCGTATCAACTGATTACGACACATCGGATCGGCTGTATTTCGAACCCGTTACACTGGAGGATGTACTAGCCATTGTCGATGTCGAACAACCCGATGGCGTCATCGTGCAGTTTGGTGGTCAGACGCCTTTAAAGCTCGTTGACCAGCTATCTGAACTCGGCGTAAAGATCATCGGAACGGATTCGAAGGCCATTACGCGTGCTGAAGATCGCGAACTGTTCAAGCAGCTCATAGAACGGATTAACCTAAAGCAACCAAATAACTCGACAGTCGTTTCGATAGAGGAAGGTCTCAGCGCAGCGGCAGAGATTGGTTATCCGATCGTTGTACGCCCGAGTTTCGTACTCGGTGGTCGAGCGATGGAAATCGTGTACAACGATCGTGAGCTAAGCATGTACCTTGAAAATGCCTTGCCAGAATCGAATGCGGCGCCGGTTCTACTGGATCGGTTCTTGGACCAAGCCGTGGAAGTGGATGTTGAGGTTGTCTCAGATGGCGTAGAGGTTGTGGTGAGCGCGATCATGCAACACATCGAACAAGCTGGTGTTCACTCTGGCGATTCGGCATGCTCGTTGCCACCCCATGATCTAAGCGAAGAGATTCAGGAGGATATTCGTCGTCAGGCCGTCGCTTTAGCAGAGGAACTTCATGTCGTCGGGTTGATGAACGTACAGATGGCAATTCAAAACGACGATATATACGTCCTTGAGGTAAATCCTCGTGCATCACGCACTGTCCCGTTTGTCTCGAAGTGTATTGGCACATCACTCGCGAAAGTTGCAGCACGTTGCATGGCCGGGCAGTCGCTGCGTAGTCAAGGTTTCACTAACGGGCGCCAGCCCACGCACGTTTGCGTCAAGGAGTCGGTGTTTCCATTTATTAAGTTTCCTGGCGTCGACCCAATCTTGGGACCTGAAATGAAGTCAACTGGCGAAGTGATGGGCGTCGGTGAGACATTTTCGGAAGCTTTCTACAAGGCATCACTAGCGGCTGGAGTCGAATTACCGAGGTCAGGGCTTGTATTTCTGAGCGTGAAGACTTCAGACAGGCCGTTTGTAGCCGCTATTGGGCATGAACTTATCGATTTAGGTTTCGACATAGTTGCAACTCGGGGTACAGCCTCCGCACTTGAACGTGAAGGTATCAAGACTGAACGGGTAAATAAAGTAACCGAAGGTCGACCGGATGTCTCCGATTTAATCCAAAATCGTGATGTAAAACTGATTGTTAATTCCACGGAAGGGCGGCAGTCGATCGCGGACTCAGCTGTCATACGGCGGCTGGCTTTAAAGCACAAAATCGCATATACAACGACGTTATCCGGCGGGATGGCGATCTGCGCCGCGATCCGTGATGGGAAATCCGAGAACGTACGCCCGTTACAAGAACTGCATGAAGGACTAAAAGCGTGAAAACACCCATGACCATTAATGGTCAAGCACAATTGCGGACGGAGCTCGAAAACTTGGAGTTGTCGCTAGGTGAAATCGCCGATGCTATCGGAGAAGCAATAAAACATGGCGATTTGAGCGAAAACGCTGACTACCATGCGAATAAGAACAAACAAGGCATGGTGCTGGCGAAAATCGCTCACATAAAGTCACGCTTGGCGAGTGCGCAGGTAATCGATGTGACAAAGCTGCCGAAGAGCAGTCGTGTCGTGTTCGGCACGACAGTTACGTTGCTAAATCTTGGGACTGATAAACGTGACGTTTACCAAATCGTCGGTGAAGATGAGGCGGACGTTGCTTCGCAGAAACTTTCGATTACGACACCTGTTGCACGGGCGATGATTTCTCGAGAACAAGGGGAAGTAATTGAAATTTACGGCGCTGACCAACTTATTCGATACAAAATCGAAAAAGTTGAATATATCTAACGGGGTCAGTTATATTGAAACCGATCGACCATTGTATATTAGTTAATATAAAAACTAGCTTTTATATTAACTTCTTCAACGCGTGACATCGTTTTCCACTTTCGAAACCTCAAATTGGGAACTATGAAGCCCGTTCTCGATAGGTGAAAGGAAAACGTTAAGAATGAAACTAAATAAATCACTTGTTGTCCTATTTAATCCTGCGGTGCAATCGTCGAAATGAGAACACTCAAAAAACACGTAAAAGTCAATATCTATGCGACGATTGAGCATCTTCATTGTGCTATGATTGAGGGTTATATGCAATCAATTCTGCGGTGCGTGCAATGAGCAGCATGACTAAGAACTTACTCTTGTGGGTGGTCATCGGACTTGTTGCGCTGACATTGTTCACGAACTTCACGAGCTCGCCTGATCCTAAAGAAATTAGTTATACGGCCTTTGTAGAAGAGGTCGAAAACAGTAAGGTACAGACGATTGTTGAAGAGAACAAGATACTTTACGGCACGCGGAAAGATGGTACGACGTTTAAGGTAGTGAAGACGGGAATCCCGGACCTTCAGATTCTTGACGATCTCTTGAAAAACGGCGTCGAAGTCCAAAGTGTTGAAGATAGTGGAAACTCATTTTGGATGAACTTATTGTTAGCGATGCTACCAGTTCTGTTCATTGTTGGTCTATTCGCGCTCATGCTGAGAAACATGCAAGGGCTAGGTGGACGCGGCGGACCGTTACAGTTTGCGAAGAACCGTGCACGCAAACTCACGGAAGAGGAAGTCGATACAACGTTTGCCGACGTCGCTGGGGTCGATGAGGCGAAAGAAGAGGTCCAGGAATTGGTCGAATTCCTGCGCGATGGTTCCAAATTCCAGAAATTGGGGGCGCGTATTCCACGTGGTACCCTGATGGTTGGAGCACCAGGAACCGGCAAGACGCTGCTCGCGAAAGCTATCGCGGGTGAGGCAAAGGTCGCCTTTTTCAGCATTTCGGGTTCTGATTTCGTCGAGATGTTTGTGGGCGTGGGTGCATCCCGCGTGCGCGACATGTTCGCAGAAGCCAAAACTAATGCGCCATGCATCGTTTTCATCGACGAGATCGATGCGGTGGGTCGACATCGCGGTGCGGGGTTGGGTAACGGACATGACGAACGTGAACAAACCCTAAATCAGCTACTTGTCGAGATGGACGGTTTTCAACCAAATGATGGTGTGATCGTGATCGCTGCGACTAACCGACCAGACGTCTTGGACCCAGCTTTAATGCGGCCCGGACGATTTGACCGACAAGTTGTTGTGCCACTACCGGATATTCGCGGTCGTGAACAAATTCTGAAAGTTCATATGCGTCGGGTGATCGTGGCTGATGATGTCAGACCTGATCTTATCGCGAGAGGAACGCCTGGATTCTCCGGTGCAGATCTTGAGAACATCGTTAATGAAGCTGCGTTGTTTGCAGCTCGCGGTGGCCGTTCTGAAGTGGCAATGGCGGAGTTTGAAAAAGCCAAAGACAAGATCATGATGGGTGCTGAGCGCCGATCGATGGTGATGTCGGAGAAAGAAAAGCGTAACACTGCTTATCACGAAGCAGGTCACGCGATCGTAGGGTATTCGATTCCAGACCACGATACGCTCTACAAGATCACGGTGGTCCCACGCGGTCGAGCATTAGGGGTAACCACGTTCCTACCAGAGGAAGATCGTTACAGCTTGAGCAAGTCAGCGGTTGACGCGCAGATTTGTTCACTCTTCGGCGGTCGTATTGCTGAAGAGCTGATCAATGGTCCAGACTCCGTGACTACAGGTGCGTCGAACGATATTGAACGTGCGACCCAATTGGCGCGCAACATGGTCACTAAGTGGGGTTTCTCGGACCGTATGGGGCCGTTGCAGTACGCTGAGAATGAGGGTGAAGTCTTTCTAGGCATGTCGGCGGGTACCCCGTCGGCGACGATGTCAAACGACACAGCAAGGGAGATTGATGAGGAGATACGTGAAATCATCGATCGCAACTACGCCCGTGCGAAGGAAATCGTCGAAACGAACTTGGACAAACTCCACGCAATGGCGAAATGGCTCATCGAATATGAGACGTTGAGCCCTGAGCAAGTCGAAGATATCATGACTGGTGAAGATCCAAGACCACCGGAAGTTCCGCCTGAACCAGAATCCGATGCGTCGAAGGGTCCTACGCCTGATGCGGATCCCAACATTCGAGGTGGCTCACCGGAAACGCCACCATTCGGCCCGCCAGCGACTGATCCTTAAGTAAAAATAGTTTCGGTGCGTCGACCCGTGACCGCGGGCGAAAGACTGTTTGGTACGGACGGCATTCGTGGAAGGGTCGGCACAGATCCCATCACGCCTTCATTTGCACGCCATCTCGGTCGAGTAATAGCGGTTCATACGCTCCAACCGGACGCACTGGTATACGTTGGTCGCGACACTCGTGAATCCTCTCAAACACTCGAAACCCATCTGGCGCTTGGCGTTCGTGAGGGTGGCGCTCGAATAGAGTCTCTAGGCGTTTTATCCACACCCGGTATCTCGTATTGCACTAAACAAGGTCCTGCGGATTTCGGTATTGCGATCACTGCTTCTCACAATCCCCATGACTACAACGGGTTCAAGTTGTTTTCATCGGATGGCTCGAAACTCGATGACCAAATCGAGCGCCAAATCGAGCAGGATCTGACAGACTCACGAGAACGAGATTTGGAACGGGATTTTGAAGCATTGACGGTTGCCTACGCATCTCGTGGCTCTTATCTTCAGATGTTGAAGGAAAAGGCATCTCAAATTGGTCATTCTGGGTTGAGAGCTGTGGTCGATTGCGCACACGGCGCAACAACCGAGATCGCGGCACAAGTTTTTGAAGAGATATTTGACGACCTTCACTTCATCGGCAACTCACCGAATGGAGTCAATATCAATAAGGACGTTGGTTCGACATCGATCGACACGGTCCAGCGATCTGTTAGGGAACTTGACGCAGATGTCGGCATTACATTCGACGGAGACGGCGATAGAGTGTTGTTTATTGATGATCAAGGGGATTTGGTCGGTGGCGACCAGGTTCTCTATGTGTTAGCAAAACGACACTTGGTATCGAACCAGGACGGAAATGGTGTGGTAGGTACGATCATGAGCAATCATGGTCTAGAACTCGCCTTAGAAGAGATTGGGATTCCGTTTGTCAGGACTGATGTAGGCGATAAGAACGTGCACCACGAGCTACTGTCTCGTCATTGGCGACTAGGAGGTGAACCGTCTGGTCACATAATCTGGCGAGACGTGGCGGATACGGGTGATGGTGTTCTGATCGGGCTATGCGTCGTCGAGGCGTTACAACATGAAGGTTTACCGTTACGGCAGCTTGTAGCCCCTATATCAATGTTGCCGCAGGTGCAGCGCGATATACCGTCTCACAACCCTCAAGCGTCGCTTCAGTTGTCAAAAGTCAAGGACATGGTCGCTCAATTCCAATCCCGAGTGACGCCCGAAGGGAGACTCCTGGTTCGAGCTTCTGGTACGGAGCCATTGCTTCGCGTTATGGTAGAACACAGCGATGCTGATTTGGCTAGTAGACTTGCTGATGAGTTGGAACATGCGATTTCGGCGGCGATTTGACGGCAGCGGGAGCATCTCTCAGTAGATTTGGCTGACTAAAATTGGTCGTGAGCCGCAGTGAGCGTATAGAGTCAAGGGATGCGTAAACCTGTCGTCGCGGCTAATTGGAAGATGAATGGATCTCTTGAGTTATGCGAGCACTTTGCTCGTACCTTGGTACGCCCTGAAAATGCAGATGTATGGATTTTTCCTACCGCGCTACATTTAGGGTCGTTAACGGATTTGTTCCGCGAAAGCGACATCGGCACGGGTGCCCAGAATGTTTGGTGTGAGCTAGATGGGGCGTTCACCGGTGAGGTTTCCGCGAATATGGTCGCGACCTTAGGTGCTGAGTTGGCATTAGTCGGTCATTCAGAACGACGTGCTATGTTTGGGGATTCCGATGAAGTTGTTGCAAGGAAGTTCAAGAAAATCTCAGACGCAGGGTTAGTACCAGTTTTGTGCGTTGGTGAAACGTTGGAGGAGAGAGAGTCAGATTTGGCTTTCGAAGCGGTACAACGACAGTTGAGCGCAGTAGAGGAGGCTTGGGATCATCCGGTTTACTCTCACCAAGCGATCGCATATGAACCTGTATGGGCGATCGGAACGGGTAAAGCTGCAACTGCGGAAATCGCACAGGAGATGCAAGCACTAATTCGGGACCATATTGACAGAAGAAGCACTGGCGAGAGTCAAGCGGTACGAATCCTCTATGGAGGTAGTGTGAAAGCGACGAATGCATCAGAGTTGATAGCACAAAAGGACATCGACGGCTTTCTTGTTGGTGGCGCGTCATTGGATGTCGATGAATTCAATCAGATTTGTGAGGCCGTGAACAGTTAGCTATGGGTACAGTCGAAACGGTTCTTCTTATATTGCTTATTGTGGATGCGCTCGCACTGATCGGCTTGGTGTTAATCCAACAAAGCAAAGGTGCGGATGTAGGCGCAGCATTCGGAAGCGGTAGCGCCGGCGCGATGTTCGGACCGACTGGTGGCTCTTCGTTCTTAGTTAAAGTCACGACCATTCTCGCGATTTTGTTTTTCGTGATCACCTTCGCTCTTGCCTATACGGCGAAGCAACGTGCGGATCGATTAAGTGGATTTGAGTTCACCGAAGAAACTCCTGTCACCGAAGTCGAACAGGAAATCCCAGATATCGGGGTTGATTCACAGGTTGACGACTCGACGATATTGGAAGGCGATGAACTTCCTATACTTACGCCCCCCTCACCTGGAGTCGAAGACACGTCTGGTGGTGAAGGATCATCGGACACAGAAGAGGACGAGGTTCCTCAGTAGAAACGAAATTCTTGCCGAAGTGGTGGAACTGGTAGACACGCTGTCTTGAGGGGGCAGTGGGCTATGCCCGTGGAGGTTCAAATCCTCTCTTCGGCACCAAATTTATTAGGTAAATCAAGCAATTAGAGAGTAGCAAAGAGTCGTCTTTGAGGTTTCAAGGACAGGGTTCCTTGCTAGTGCGAAAATATAATTCGATCGATTGCGGGGTGGAGCAGTCTGGTAGCTTGTTGGGCTCATAACCCAGAGGTCGTAGGTTCAAATCCTACCCCCGCAACCACCGAGACCGACAACTCCTAAACGGAGATGTCGGTCTTCCTATTTTGGGGTCGGTAACAGTTTTCTGAATTGCGCATATGGATCTGGTCAGCGTAGGCGCTGCGCAATCACGCTGAAGAGGCATTGCGCCGCATGAAGGACGTCTCATATCGGTTGACGCCAATGTGCTGTATATTGAACCTGTCGATCCCGGTATCACTTGGTGCTCGATTGAAAGATTGTTACCCGTTCGTCTCCCCTACTGTGACGATCACGTAAACATCACCATCGGGTCTTCGACATGCCGTCGAAGATATAGTTATTTAGGAAGATGCGCTGATCGAATAGATTGCGTTCGACTTCGGTTAATGCGGCTTCGTCGCAAATATCGTGCCAGCTATCTCGGACGACACTGATTTGTTGGGCGATGAGATCTATCGCCGCTGCTTCGCTTAGTTGGAAATTAGGCGCGGCTTCAAGACTGGTTGCAAGTGTGCTCGCCCGTTTGTTTCCGATGATGAGCATCGCCTGACTAGCCACATTTCCAGAGCGATTCTGTGGGCAAATGTCATAGGCAGGGGTTAACTTCAGGGATTTGCCATCCCAAAAGCCCGGATGGTTGCGGGCGTGATCGTCGGTGTTGCCACGCAGAATGTTGAATACAAGTCGTGCATAGAGTTCGCGCAATGTTGTCTTCGGCGAAGTAAAGCGATGCCGAATGATCTCCGCGAGGTCTTCATAGCTGGCGTATCGAACCATCATTTCATCGAGCCCCAACAGCGTAAGCGCCGAAACCATTGCTTTATGCGTCCAACCGTCCTCTGCCCTCCTGCGGTCGAAGCGCTCCACTAGCAGAATATCTTTACTTGCGACATTAGCAAGACGCACGGGAGCGACGTTGAGTTTCGCATTGGCTGCAAGGCGCAGACGCTCTGAATCAAACGCCTAAATAAAAAGATGTCGTTCGCTCGGCGGCTGATAGTGCAGCTTCAGTTGCGGTACCTGCCAGAATCGAGGCTTCTGCCCACCCTTGACTACTCCTGGAAACGAAGAGTTTCCCTTCGTCTGAGGCAGCGAATGCTTCCTCATCAATCTTTGCTTCGTCCGGGTGCATTAGGTAACGTAACAGTCCAAGGAAGCTAGATTCCCATCCAACCCCGGTAGCGCCAGCACCATACTGATCCCAGTGCGGCGAGAGCACTGACGTGTGAGTGAGCTCGAACGACACACGCGATCGAGATTCAGCGTTCATGTTGAGTTCAACCCAACTTACGTCACCGGCGAATTCCCACGTTAGCGCGATACGGGTGAGAGGTTCGCACACCTCTATAACCCCACTTGCATTTCCTTCTATTGCATAAGACCCACCAAGTTTGAGGTTTCCTGTGACCGTGCCGAAAAATTTAGAGATTTCATTTTGGGAAGTGATTGCGTTCCAGAGCGCTTGTCGGTCGACATCGAAATGGCGAGATAGTTGGACGGAAGCAACCGACTTGCCTTCCTTTTCAAAAAGGCGTACATGACGTTTGATGGCGGTTAAATGCGCGTGTATAAGAGTTTCCATATCGAAGCTCGACCGATCGGATTGAATTGCCACGTCGGGTAAATTACTGTGGCTCAGCCATTCCCTGTTCGCACTAAGCGAGACACTTGATTGGCTATTGCGGATTGAAATCCTGGGACAGTGAATATCGACCGTCGTCGGGGCATGAATTCATCGACATTGAGTTGCTCGACTGCCGCGTTCATGCGACGAATCCCAGTCTGGACCAGCTCGAACGCCCTTTCGTTGTCTAAGGAGAGCTCTCCCGCCGCGATTACCGGTACAGTCATCGCGGCGACGAAAGCTTGGCGATAGGCGCGCCAACATTCGTCGAAGTTCCAGTTTGCTCCACCATTGACGGACGTAATTTCGTGATATTCAGCGATAGCATCCCGTTCGATTGATTGACGGATGCTGGGATCAAGGCTTCCCGCCATGAAATAAGCAACGTCGGCCATGCCGACGCCGATGCCGTTCGTTTGCCAATCGATTACGACTAGCTCGGGACCGCTAGATTGCCCAAAGAACATGTTGTCTAATCGATAGTCACCGTGCGTCAATGTTCTAGGTCCGCGTGCCATTTCATGGTAATGACCCGCTAGATCGTCGCCGAATGCCCGGATAAGGTCTTTGGCGACCGGCGACAGATCTCGGTCAAATACATCAAGTACTTTGGCGACGCTATTGTGAAAGCCGACGTGGATTTTTACTGTGAAACTTGGCGCAACGAGTGAGAAATAGCCGTTTAACGGCGGTTCTTTGACCTTGTTCCAGAATCGTGCATGGAGTCGCGCAGCGTGACGTATCGCAATTCTGCCCTGTTCCTCAGTACCGCCATTCAACTGGTTTGGTACGTCCAAATGTTCGAGGTCTTCTAGAACTAGCACGAAGTCGTGACTCTTTGGATCGAAATCACAGTAATGTAACTTCGGAACCGAAATTGGTGTCAGAGATGCAATGTCACGGTAGAAAGCGACTTCCTTCTGATATAGCAGAAAGGTCTTAGCAACTTTAAGACTCTTCGGATCGTTAGAACGAATCTTTATGACGACGCTAGTGGGTCCAGATTCATCGACGGATTCGTATCTCAAATGACATCGGTATAGACCGCCGACTAGCCCTACGCCAGTGCCGATAGTTTCTACGTCGACGTTGTTGATTTGACTAGCTGATTCACCATGTCTATGGAGCACGGCGTTCAGCCAGTCGGACGTAATGTGGGAGCCGTGCGTTGGAATCGGAAGGTTGCTCATTGTTCTGGATTTTCTATTACTAGACTGTCAAACAAACGTTGCGATGGCTGAATGTATTTCGAACTCAAGGGGTTTGAGCGGGTTCCCAGCAAGCGAGAAAGCTAGGAGCAAATCGCGGTACGATACTTGATCTGAACTCCTACGTGAGTTCGGTCATCAAGTTGGTAAGCGTTGAAAAGTGCTTAAGCACCACCTTATAGAACTGAGTCAAAAAGTTCAAGCTCTGGGTGTCCTAAGTACGTGCCTTTTGGCGCGCTTCTCTGTGCATGAGCTTTACGGAAATTCTCCGATTGCGTCCATGCTTCAAATGCTTCGCGCGATTCCCACACACTATGTGATGCATAAAGTGTATGGTCACTGTTCTGAGGTCCGCGGAGTAAATTGAACTTTAGAAAACCTGGAACTTCGGAGAGAAACGAGTCCCGTTCTCGCCATACCGCTTCAAAGCCATCCTCAGCTCCTAGGGCAATTCTGAATCGGTTCATTGCAATGAACATACGAATCTCCTTTAACTTAGTTGACCACTATAGCAAATCTAGAAATGGCGTGTAGGCATTGAAAAACGATGACGTTCGAGGACTATCCGATTCGAGAGTCGGCAAAAGAGGTTATCCAGCGAAACCAGAAAGCCTGAGGCGAAACGATTCGTTCGAGAACGTGGAGAACGGTGTGTAATGTGTTTCCATTGGTCTATTAGGTTGCGAATAAATCCTTCATTTTGCGTGATTTCACTATAATTTTCGCCTGAGATTCGGTACTGAGTGCTTCCGGCCTTTTGAGTGGAAGCCTAGCGCTCGATCTGAAATCCGACAGTCGCGATTCATCGTGACGATCATTGTGCAAACGCATTCGCGCGATGATCCGCGGATCGTTTTAGTCACGTCCCGCATCGGCATGGTCGGGAAGTGAGGTCATAACGATCCAATTTCCGTACTTTAGTTGCAGATTGACCGCTGGGTTTTGGTCAGTGGGCATGGAATGTCGCGTCGATATCTACGAGGGAAAGCGTTGGCAGAACCAAGAACAGCGTTTCTAGAGAAACTCGTCGAACCGACGGTTAACCATCTCGGCTTTGAACTTTGGGGAGTTGAACAAACAGGAACAGGTCGCCATAAGCGCCTTTGCATCTACATAGACGCACCGCGTGGTATTTCGGTGGCGGATTGTGAAACAGTGAGTCAACAGTTAGGAACACTCTTGGCGGTTGAGGACGGTATAGCGGGAACCTACGACTTAGAAGTGTCATCGCCCGGCATGGATCGATTACTGTTTAAACACCACCAGTACCAAAGAAATGTGGGCGAATGCGTAGACGTACGGTTGCATTTACCTATTAATGGCACGCGACACTTAAGAGGTACCTTGCAGGATTGCAACGATGAGTCAATCTCACTCTTAGTAGATGATCAGTTGAAGATCATCCCGTTTACACAGGTACGGCGGACGCGATTGGTTCCTGTATTTGAATAGCCAACAAGAGTCACATGGGTTTCAAAGAAGTAAAAAGTGCGGTCGAATCGATCGCCAACGAAAAAGGGATTCAGGAAAACGTCGTATTTGATGCGATTGAATCCGCGTTGTCGGTTGCGACGAAGCGGCGACACGGAACGGAGAAGGAATTCCGTGTAGCAATCGACTGGGAAAACGACGAACAATCGACCTATCGAATTTGGCATGTCGTGGATCCCGCAGACATGCCGTTCTATCAAGCTGAAGACCAGGCGAATGGTGAAGAACTAGAGGAACGTATTGCGTTCAACCCTGAGGTTCATCTGACAGTAGAACAAGCGAAAGAACGTAATCCAGCGTTGGAGATCGGACAAACGTGGGAAGAACCTCACGAAAACGTCAATATGGGTCGAATAGTCGCTCAGATTTCCAAGCAGGTGATCAATCAGGAGGTTCGGCGCGCTGAGAGAGAGCGAATCGTCGCGGAGTATCGGCCTAGGATCGGCGAATTGGTTACGGGGAAAGTGTCCCGCTTTCTCATTCACAATAAGACCAAGGAAACCCGGTCGGTCATTCTCGAGCTTCCGCAACTGGCTGAAGGTCGATTAGAGCGGGAAAACCTGATTCCGATTGGTGACGGCAAGCGCGAAATTCTTCACAAGGAAGATCAAGTCAAGGCATATCTCGTGGATGTTTCCGCTGAGGACCGTGGTCAAAACCTCATGTTGTCGCGAACCCATGACGGCATGCTCATCGAATTATTCAAGCGCGAGATTCCTGAAGTTCACGAAGATGTGATAAAGATTCGGGGCGTTGCGCGTTCGCCAGGGCGTCGTGCTAAGGTAGCGGTTAGTACGAATGACCAACGCATCGACGCAGTGGGTTCGTGCGTAGGAATTAAGGGCTCCCGAATTCAAAGCATTTCTAGCGAGATTTGCGGCGAGAAGATCGATGTGTTCCTGTGGTCCGAAGATCCGGCCGAATTGGTACTCAATGCTATGGCACCAGCCCAAATCCAACGGATCGAGATTGACGAAGAGACGCATTCAATGGATTTGGTTGTTGAGGAGCATCAGAGTGGCTCCGCGATCGGCGAACACGGCATGAATGTTCGCCTTGCATCCGAGTTAACGGGTTGGACGCTGAAGGTCATCAGTCGCGAGAAGTACGAAGAGAAGATCGCGCGTCAGGAAAACTACACGGTCAATCGTTTCGTAAGCGCGCTTGAGATCGAAAACAAAACGGCCAAGGATTTGTTTGACGCTGGCTATGTGAATCTGGAGCAAGTCAGTGAAGCAACAGCTGAAGACCTGACAATCGCTTCAAAGACGTTAGATGCTGATGGTGCGCAGGCAATCGTTGATCGTGCCGGCGACATACTGCTTGATGAAGTGCTGACTGGAGAGACAAGAGAAGGCACGGCAGTACCTGCGGATGATCTCCGATACATGGCGGGTATGGATGACGTGCTAGCGAGCCAATTGGCGGCCAATGGCGTCGTCACAATGGACGACTTGGCTGAGCTGTCCATCGACGAATTACTCGATATAGATGAATCGATCGACGAGAAACGTGCCGGTGACCTAATCGTTACGGCGCGAAAACCTTGGTTCGAAGAATTCGAAGAAGAAGAAGCAAGTAACGCTTAAGGCAAAGAACAAAAGGGGAAACGCCTAAATGCCAACTCGCACCGTTGCGCAAGTCGCGACGAGTTTTAAAAAAACGCCCGAGGAAGTCGTCGAGCTAGCGACGACGTTAGGTTTCGAGTGCGCAGATGCAGACTCGGAACTCGAGTTGGACGCTATCAAAGCGATTGGCGCACATTTTCGGGGCGGCAAGACGACACCGGCGGTTCGTAAGACAGCTCAGCCGACACGGCCGACGCCTGAACAGCAAATCCAACGAAAGCAGAACGCCAGTTCGCGTGTCAATCGGGGCCAACTCTACAGCGGCGGTCGGTCGAGCGGGACAGCAACGGTAGTTGTCAAGACCGGGACTGGACGAGCTGCACCGACGCCGGTAGCGGATGCCAAAACGATTGCGGCTAAGGCTTCGCCGACAGCGCGAGCGAAAGACACTACCAGTGAACTAAAACGTCAGGCGGCACAGATCCGTGAAGAACAGGCGCGCCGCCGTGAGGCAGAGCAGCGTGATCAGGAAGAGAAAGAACGTCGAATTCAGGCTCGCCGCGAAGAAGAACAACGAAAACGAGAGAACGAGGAAGCGAAACGTCGCGAGGCAGAACGCGCGCAATTAGAAGCAGCTGAGGCCGCTAAAACGGCGAAATCCGCTAAGCCTGAACCACAGCGTGCTACGCCTGAGAAAGCGCCTAGATTTACCAAGCAAAAAGAAGCACCAGCCCGAGGTCGACAACGCGCGAACGATGCGCGAGCTGGACGGAACGGTCGCCGAAGTGGTGGCTTGCGTGAAATTACGCGAGGGGAAGACGACCGAGCGCGAGTACCTCGAACGGGACGACGTCGTAGTGGGAGCAGACCTCTCGATCGTGTTCAAGAACTCGAGCAGGGAGGCGGCTTCCAGCGACCGGCAGCGTTTGTTATACGCGAGGTGGAAATAGGCGAATCAATTGCGGTTGGAAGCCTCGCCCAAGCGATGTCAATCAAGGCGGCGGAGCTCATCAAGAAATTGATGGAGCTTGGCGTCATGGTAACGATCAATGATGTTTTGGATCAAGATACGGCGGCATTGATCGTCGAGGAGCTAGGACACAAGGTCAAATTTGCGACCTCGCAAGAGGAAGAATTGATCGAAGCGACGAAAGTTGACGGGGAGGAATTCCCACGTTGTCCGGTTGTGACCGTCATGGGTCACGTCGATCACGGTAAGACCTCGCTTCTCGACTACATTCGTAAGACTAAGGTCGCCGCTGGGGAAGCCGGAGGTATTACGCAACACATTGGTGCCTATCACCTCACAACGTCCCATGGCGATATTACGTTCTTGGATACGCCCGGCCATGCCGCGTTCTCGGCGATGCGGGCGCGTGGCGCGAACTCCACAGATATCGTGGTACTTGTCTGTGCGGCTAATGATGGTGTGATGCCTCAGACTGAAGAAGCCGTTAACCATTCAAAAGCCGCCGGAGTACCTGTGGTCGTCGCGGTCAACAAGATTGACCTAGACAGCGCCGATCCACAGCGGGTACGTACTGAACTGGCAGGAATGGAAGTAATCCCTGAAGAGTTCGGTGGTACCACGCAATTTGTCAACGTATCGGCGGAAACGGGCGAGGGTATCGACGATCTCCTCGAAGCAATATCCGCGCAAGCGGAAATACTTGAACTCCAAGCTGTCCCCGAAGCTACCGGACGTGGTTTAGTCATCGAGTCGAAACTCGAGCGAGGTCGAGGCGCGGTCGTGTCGTTGCTGGTTCAGAACGGTACGTTAAAACAAGGTGACATCGTGATCGCTGGCGAGCACTATGGAAAAGTGCGGTCGATCATTGATGACCAAGGTAAGAAGATCAGATCGGCGGGTCCTTCGATTCCTGTTGAGGTGTTAGGTTTCAACGGAATCCCCGAAGCTGGTGAAGGATTTACGGTGTCACCTGATGAACGGCAAGCTCGTCAGTTGGCAGAAAGTCGTGCACACACGAGCCAGAAACAACAGCAGCAGATGCAGCAGCAAGCCCGTTTGGACAACATGTTCAAGCACTTAGGAAAGGGTGAAAAACGGGTATTGAACGTCATACTGAAAGCAGACGTCCGCGGTTCGTTAGAGGCTATCACGCACGCCTTCAGCGAGGTTGGCAACGATGAGGTTTCGGTTCGGGTACTCGGCGCTGGGATCGGCGGAATCAATGAATCCGACATTAATATGGCGATGACGTACGATGCGATGGTATTCGGGTTCAACGTCCGAGCCGACAAACCAGCTAAAGTACTGCTGGATCGTAACCACATGGAAGTTCGCTATTACCAGGTGATTTACGAATTGCTTGATGACGTGAAAGCGATGCTGACTGACATGCTGGTCCCGGATGAGCGTGAAGAAATCGTGGGTACAGCGGAGGTTCGCGAGGTCTTCACATCACCCAGATTTGGTCAGGTGGCGGGATGTCTAGTTGTAGAAGGCACGGTCTTCCGTAACAAGCGAATTCGCGTACTCCGTGACAACACCGTAATTTACGAAGGTGAGCTTGAGTCGCTACGTCGGTTCAAAGACGATGTGCAAGAAGTAAGTAACGGAGTTGAGTGCGGTATCGGTGTTAGAAATTACAACGATGTGCGCCAAGGTGATTTGATCGAGGTATATGAGACCCGTCAGGTCGCACGAGCGCTGTGAGCGCGAAACAAAGGCTATATCACCGACCCAAGAATTTTGGGCGGGAGCTTCGTGTGGCCGATTTCATCCGGGTTGAACTGACAGATCTCCTTCGACACAAGATGCGCGACCCGCGTGTTACCGCATCAGATGTAACGATTTCGGATGTCAAAGTTTCGCGCGACCTTGCATACGCCGATATCTATGTGGCATGCAACAGCGTGTCGGATGAGACATCTGAAGAAGAGCTCCTGTCGGTCATGCAGAACGCGGCTGGTTTTTTCCGCTCAGAGCTCGCGCAGCGCCACAGCATGAGAACGACACCGGAACTGCGCTTTCATGTCGATCGAACAGAAGCGGAAGCAAATCGCATCGAGGAACTGCTAGCTAGAGTTCGGCGGCCTTAAGTGGGGCGTCGTTTGCGATCGAGCGGCCGCGTCGTCGACGGGGTCGTCGTGCTTGATAAGCCACTCGGATGGACCTCGAACCACGCAGTCCAGCGTGTCAAGCGATTGTTCAATGCTAGAAAAGTAGGGCACACGGGAACCCTCGACCAACGTGCAACCGGAGTGCTGCCGTTATGTTTCGGCGAGGCAACGAAATTTTCGCAATACAGTCTAAACGCTAACAAAACGTACGACGTCGGTGTTCAGTTAGGAATCGTAACGGATACCGGTGATGTAGACGGCACGGTCACCGCTGAAAAACCGGTACCTGATCTAGATCGAAGTCAAATAGAAGCTGTACTCGATTCCTTTCGTGGCGAGATCGAGCAAATTCCACCGATGTATTCGGCGCTTAAACGTGAAGGACAACGGTTGTACAAGCTAGCGAGGCAAGGGATCGAAGTTGAACGCGCAGCTCGCCGAGTCACCATTTACAAGAACGAGTTGAAGCAATTTGACGGTCACTCATTTGAGCTTCTGGTCGAATGCACGAAAGGTACTTATATTCGGACCCTCGTGGCCGATATTGGCGACGCTTTAGGATGTGGTGCACACGTATCGAAGCTCGATCGACAACGGGTTGGACACTTCCACAAGGAGGATTGCGTGACGTTCAAAAGCCTCCTAGAAGCCAAGAAAAACGGTCAGCATGACGCGTTCTTACGGCCAGTTTCTTCAATGGTGGAAGGCTGGTTTGATATAAAATTGACACGTAGCACAGCATATCTCGTGCGACAGGGACAGGCTGTCTCTGTTCCTTCATGCTCTCCTACGCGCGGTTGGGTAAAACTACTCGAAGAACGCGCTGATGGAGAGTTCACTTTTTTAGGCATAGGCGAAATTGAAAGCGGCCGTGTGGCCCCTCGCCGACTCGTAGCCTCAATCCATTCACCATCCCACTGAGAAAACATGGCACTATCCGCCGAGACCAAAGAAAAAGTTGTTTCTGAATACAAACGGAGCGAAAACGATACCGGTTCTCCCGAAGTCCAAATCGCCCTGTTAACGGCAAATATCAACTCTCTTCAAGAACATTTCAACGCACATAAGGGCGACCACCACTCGCGACGAGGACTAAAGGCGATGGTGGATCAACGAAGAAAGTTGCTCGATTACCTAAGTCGAAACGAATACGAGCGTTATTCGACGTTGATTCAGAAACTAGGTCTCCGTCGGTAGCCACGGAGTAACTATTGAGTATTGTTAAAGAACAATTTGAATTAGCCGGCGAAACGGTTGTATTAGAAACTGGGCGTGTCGCGCGACAAGCGACGGGCGCAGTCATGGCTAGCATGGGCGGTACCGTCGTGCTTTGCACGGTAGTTGGTGCGCCTGATGCCAGACCGGGACAGGATTTCTTTCCGCTCACGGTCAACTATCAAGAAAAAATGTACGCGTCGGGCAAGATTCCCGGCGGCTTTTTCCGACGCGAAGGGCGTCCCTCAGAAAAAGAAACGCTTACGAGTCGGTTGATCGACAGGCCTCTACGGCCTCTATTCCCGAAGGGCTTTTTAAATGAAGTCCATGTCGTTGCGACCGTCATGTCGGCCGACAAGACCCATGATCCCGATGTCCTATCGATGATTGGTTGTTCTGCTGCGCTGGCAGTTTCGGGGATTCCGTTCCATGGACCGATTGGCGCTGCGCGTGTTGGATATGATCCCGTTCAAAATCTGTATCTGCTCAATCCGTCGTACGCCGACCTTGAGAAATCCAAGCTCAACATGGTTGTGGCGGGTACTGAATCAGCGGTACTCATGGTTGAATCGGAAGCTCATGAGCTACCTGAAGACACGATGCTGGGTGCGGTTCTGTTTGCACATGCGGAAATGCAGGTACAAATCGAAGCGATCAAACGGTTGGCGGGTGAGGCTGGGAAGCCGGCATGGGAATTCGTGCCGCCGCCGAGTAACGACGCGTTGAATGAGGCACTACAGAATTGCGTCGGTACGCAGCTAGGTGATGCTTATCGAGTAACCGACAAGACTGATCGTCTAACGCAAGTCAATGAATTGCGCAGTAAGGCGATAACCGAGCTAGAAGACTTTGAGGACGAAGAAGTCGCTGAGGCTTTCGCATCACTAGAGAAAAAGATCGTTCGTGAGCGTGTGCTAAATGGCGAACCACGAATCGACGGCCGAGACACCACCTCTGTACGCAAATTAGACGTTGAGGTGGGACTGCTACCCAAAGCTCATGGATCAGCATTGTTCCAGCGAGGGGAAACGCAAGCGATTGTGGTTGCTACGTTAGGACCTGACAAAGATTCTGCGCTTATTGAGGGATTGTCGGGCACCACCTACGACAAGTTCATGCTGCACTACAACTTCCCCCCTTATAGTGTAGGTGAAGCCGGTATGATCGGTTCACCGAAGCGTCGCGAGATCGGACATGGACGGCTTGCGCGACGAGCGATTGAGCGTATGTTGCCTAGTGCGGAAGACTATCCGTATACCATCCGCGTGGTCTCCGAAATTACGGAGAGTAACGGCTCCAGCTCGATGGCGAGTGTGTGTGGTACATCACTGGCGTTGATGGACGCTGGAATTCCTATACGCGCGGCGGTGGCAGGCGTTGCCATGGGACTTGTACTTGAGGGCGAACGTGCTGCCGTCTTAACGGACATCCTAGGAGACGAAGATCACCTTGGCGATATGGATTTCAAAGTCGCAGGTACCGCAAACGGTGTCACGGCTTTGCAAATGGATATCAAGATTGAGGGCATAACAGATGTGATCATGGAACAAGCCCTAAATCAGGCACGTGACGCTCGTCTGCACATTCTCAATCACATGAATGGCGTCATCGCTGAACCAAGGGCTGAACCACCCGCGTCTGCGCCCGCCTCCGTTGTCATGAGTATCGCGCCGGATAAGGTGCGTGATGTCATCGGTAAAGGTGGCGCCGTCATCAAGTCGATCCAAGCGGACACGAATGCCGTAGTTGACTTGAAAGACGATGGTACGGTCACGATATTTGCTGAGTCGCGTCCAGATATGCAAGCAGCTCAGGCACGCATCGAAGAGATTGTTGCGGACGCAGAAGTCGGCCAGATCTACAGCGGCGTGGTGAGACGCATCGAAGATTACGGCGCGTTCGTCAACATTCTGCCAGGTAAAGACGGCCTCTTACATATCTCGCAAGTCGCTCACGAGCGTATCAACAACATCCGAGATCGCATAAGCGACAATCAGAAACTTCGGGTGAAAGTCTCTGAAATCGACAATCGCGGTCGAATTTCCCTCACCATGAAGGATGTTGAGCAAGAAGACGACTCGGAAGCGGAAGGTTCGGACGCCGAGGACGCATCCTTCGGTTAAGGTGACGTGACGCGGTTGGAGACGAGGTCGTCGACAACCGCGGGATCCGCCAGCGTCGAGGTATCGCCGAGCTCCTCGATTTCATCTGCAGCAATCTTGCGCAGGATTCGGCGCATGATTTTGCCAGAGCGGGTTTTTGGCAAACTGGGCGCGAATTGAATAACGTCGGGCCGTGCGATCGGTCCGATTTCGGTTCTCACGAGTTGAACCAACGCCTCCTGCAGTGCATTGCTTGGTGTGCTCGCTGTCATGAGCGTCACGTACGCATAGATGCCCTCACCTTTAATGTCATGTGGGTAGCCGACGACGGCCGCTTCGGCAACTTCGTCGTGGAGAACTAACGCACTTTCAATTTCGGCCGTACCAAGCCGGTGACCTGATACGTTAAGTACGTCGTCAACGCGCCCTGTAATCCAGTAATACCCGTCCTTATCTCGACGAGCGCCATCGCCTGTGAAGTACATGCTGGGATAACTAGCGTAGTAGGTATCGATAACGCGCTGGTGGTTGCCGTATACAGACCTGATTTGACCAGGCCATGTCTGCGTGATCACGAGGTTGCCGCTTGCTTCGTCCGATTCGATCAGTTGCCCCTCACTATCGACAAGTCCGGGACAAACGCCAAAAAAGGGACGGGTGGCTGATCCTGGTTTCAGTGCGGTCGCGCCAGGTAGCGGCGTGATCATGATGCCTCCGGTTTCAGTTTGCCACCATGTATCGACGACAGGACAGCGTCGTTCGCCTACAACGCCGTGATACCACTGCCACGCTTCTGGATTGATGGGTTCGCCAACCGTACCGAGCAATTGGAGTGAAGCGCGCGAAGAACGAGTTACGAATTCGTCACCTTGGCTCATTAGTTGCCGAATCGCAGTCGGTGCAGTGTAGAAGATGTTGACGTTGTGTTTATCGACCACGTCCCAGCACCGTCCAGCGTCGGGATATGTCGGTACGCCTTCAAATACGAGCGTTGTCGCGCCATTCGCCAAAGGTCCGTAGACGATGTATGAATGACCGGTGATCCAACCGACATCAGCTGTACACCAGTAAGTATCACCTTCGTGATAGTCGAAGACATACTTATGGGTCATGGCGGCATGCAGTAAATAGCCGGCTGTGCCATGTTGTACGCCTTTGGGTTTGCCGGTGCTGCCTGAGGTATAGAGAATGAAAAGCGGATCCTCTGCATCCATCGTAGCTGGGGGACATTCAGGTGATTGTTGTGGTACTAGCTCGTCGTACCAAACATCGCGACCCGCTACCCAGTCGATCTCCCCACCAGTTCTCCTGACCGTTAACACGGTATGGACATTCGGGCATTGTTCGAGCGCGACATCCGCATTCTTCTTCAACGGTACCGTTGCGCCACCGCGGACTCCCTCGTCGGCCGTAATCAGGGTCTGGCAATCAGAGTCAAGGATTCGATCGCGAAGGGATTGCGATGAGAATCCTCCGAACACGACGCTGTGAATCGCACCGATGCGTGCGCATGCAAGCATTGCATACACGGCTTCAGGAATCATCGGCATGTAAAGGCATACGCGATCGCCTTTGGCCACGCCCCGTGCAAGAAGTGCGTTCGCCAGGCGGTTAACGTGACCACTGAGTTCGCGGTATGTCACATGGGTTGAGTTGTCGGGGTTATCGCCTTCCCAGATGAGCGCGACTTGACCGGCTCGAGATTCCAAATGCCGGTCCACACAATTAACGCACGCATTAAGTTTCGCGCCTTCAAACCAGGCGAACCGACCATTCTCGAAGTCGGCAGAGTTCAGGTTCTGCCAGGGTTCGATCCAAGTTAGGAAATCTTGAGCCTGTTCGGTCCAAAATGTCTCGGGATCTTCGAGAGACGCCTTGTACATGGTCTGATACTTAACGTCATCGAGGTGTGCTTTGCGCGCAAACGACTCTGGAACCGGATAGATATCAGCCATGACGGTACGGATTTCCCTTATTTTTGGCGCGGCAGGATTTTACGGACACGCTCGTCCAGGAGTGGGTTTGACAATGTATGGCCAGTACCAGATAGTGCTTTGTTGATCTCTTCCGCCATGACCTTACCTCGTTCAACACCCCATTGATCGAACGGGTCGATGTTCCAGAGATAACCTAAGCACGCGACCTTATGCTCGTATAACGCTAGCAGCATCCCGATCGTTTTCGCATTCGTGTCATCAAGCAGTATCAATGTCGAGCCATGGCCACCCTGGATGTGTTTTTCAGGCGCTTTGTTGTCCTCATGTCCGTAAAACGTCACGTGGTGTTGTGCGAGGCTGTTCGCCAGCGTCCAGCTATCGTCCTTGTTGTTCCTGCTGGTCGTAGCGATGAAATCTGCACTGTAAAGGTGCGTTCCTTGATGTAGCCATTGGTGCCACGCATGTTGCCCATCGGTTTCTTCGCCGCCCCAAATGACACCGGTAGTATGGTGTGGTACCGTTTCGCCATCGACCGTCACGGATTTTCCAAGACTCTCCATTTCCAGTTGTTGCAAATACCCAGGCAGCCAGCGTAAAGCGGCGACGTACGACAAAACGGCGTGGGAGGACGCCGCAAGAAAATTCGTGTTCCAAAGCGCGAGCAACGCCAGCATCACTGCAGCGTTCGCCGAACTCGGGGTGGTAATGGTGTGGTGATCCATCAAATTCGCACCATGGAGCAGCTGTGCGAATTGCTCGGGACCCGTAGCTAGTAATACGGGCAAACCCATTGCTGACCAGACGGAGAACCGTCCGCCGACTTCCTCGGGTACCGTAAAGTGCTTCCCAGGTAGCTTCTCTATTAACGAGGCATTGGACGAGATCAATACAAGGTTAGAAGCCAAAGCGTCGGACCTACCAGTTCGTTCAGCGAACCAGTTCTTAACGCTCTGAAAATTCTGTTGCGTTTCTGGGGTTGTAAACGATTTCGACGCTACGATGGCGAGAGTTTTCGCGGGGTCCAAACGGTCGAGCGTACTACGAACCCGTTCTGATTGGCTGTTGGATAGGAAGTGCAAGTTCAATCGGGTGCTCGCGAGAGCGTCAGACAGGAGTTTCTGACCCAAATGACTACCGCCAATACCAATATGAAGAACATCAGTGAATGCGGCGCCACAGTAGCTCGTCGTGTGCCCGTTTAGTACATTGATTGCGAAATGAGTCAATTCCTCCCTATCAGTTCGGAGCCGAACACGTAGAGCGCGATGGGAGGTAGGCGTATCTCGCATTGCTGAATGCAGTGCTGCGCGCTGCTCCGTCGGATTAACGACTTCACCTTCGAATTGCTGTCGCAAGCGGTCCTGAAGGTTCACGACATTGCTTAATTCAACGAGCGCTTCAAGAACATCGTCGTCTAAGCGTTGCAGTGACCAATCCAGCGTTAAGCCGTCAAGAGAAAGCGTGCGGTCTTTCAGTAGTTCGGGCTTAAGCGTATAAGCGTCTGGTTTTCGGGCTCGATGATCAGCTGCAAATACTTCAAGTCGACGCCAGATGCGCGCGACGTCCGGTGCCATCTAGCGGTCTACGCCGATGTTGTCGATTAAGCGTGCACGACCGAGTCGTGCCGCACCAAACACTCGTACAGACGCTTGATCACTTGACGGCGGCTTGAGGGTGTTAGGATCGCGAATTGCAACGTAATCGGGTCTGAATCCGACCTCGTGCAGTTGACTTTTTGCTGACTCTTCGAGGTCGGCATATGCTGAAGATCCTTCATGAAGATGCGTAGCGACTTCTCGAAGGGTCTGGAACAGGGTGGGGGCGATTTCCCGTTCCTCACGTGAGAGGTACCGGTTCCGACTTGACATCGCCAAGCCATCCGCTTCACGACAAGTCGGTACACCAATCACTTCGACAGGCATGTTGAGTTGGCGCACCATGTGTTTGATGATGGTCAGCTGTTGCCAGTCTTTTTCACCAAAATACGCGAAATCAGGTTGCGTGATTTGAAATAACTTAGATACCACGGTTGTCACGCCGTTGAAATGGCCGGGTCGAGCGGCGCCACAGAGCTGCTCGCTCAGATTTGGTACCGTAACGGTGGTTTGACCTGTTTGCCCTTCCGGAAACATTTCTTCAATCGAAGGTGCAAATAGCACGTTGACATTGCGCTGCTCAAGTTTTGACTTGTCATGGGCGAGCGCTCGAGGGTAGCTGGCAAAATCTTCTTTTGGGCCGAACTGCAGGGGATTCACGAATAAAGTCGCGATCGTGAACGAACATTGATCACGGCAATAGTCGACCAGGCGCAGATGCCCAGCGTGTAAATCGCCCATGGTCGGAACGACACCAACGACTTGATTGATCCCTTGGATACGCCGTCGTTGGCGTAGATCATGGATGGTCTCGACGACGTCCATGTACTTGCTTACTTAAAGCTGTGTTCGGGGCCTGGGAAGCGCTTTTCATGCACGGCGAGTGCATAGGCTTCAAACGCTCCTCTGATACCACCGTCAATACTCTCGGGCATGAAATTCTTGACGAACTTCGGCACGCGGATACTTGTGGGAGTGATCCCAAGCATGTCGTGCATCACCATGATTTGCCCGTCGGTGTGGGGACCTGCACCAATGCCGATAACCGGGATATCGAGCGTCTCGGTGATCTCTTTACCGAGATTTGTAGGCACACACTCGAGTAACAGAATCGAGGCACCCGCATCTTGCAGGATCTTGGCTTCTTCGACCATTGTGTTAGCTTGATCAGGATTTCGACCTTGAACTCGGTAACCGCCAAGTCGATTGATGGCTTGTGGTGTCAACCCCATATGGGCGCACACCGGGATACCACGTTCAAAGAGAAGTCGCGTACTTGCCGCCAACCATGCGCCACCTTCAAGTTTGACCATGTGTGCCCCGCAACGCATGAGTGCGGCGGCGCTTTCCAACGACTGGTTTTCTGACGCATAGCTCATAAACGGAAGGTCTGCCATGATGAGGCTACCTTGATTTCCTCGCCGTACTGTATTCATGTGGTAGACCATGTCGTCTAACGTCACAGGCAAGGTGCTGTCATGTCCTTGAAGCACCATACCGAGAGAATCACCGACGAGTATGACCTCAATCCCACTCGTACTGATCAGGTCGGCAAAGAGCGCATCGTACGCAGTCAACGCGGCAAATTTCTCACTTCTCCGCTTCATGGTGTTCAGCGTGTTTATGGAGATCGGTCCGCGCGTTGACTGTGAGCTCATGGGTTCCTTCTGACGATTTTTGACGAGCTGCTTGTCGCTTCGATAATGTTAATCGGCGCACGCGCAACGAAGTGGTACGTGCCTGTCGACATGAAACTAGCCTTTTTCCACTCTGAGCCTGCGTTTGTCATATCGAGATCGCCGATAGTCCCGGTTCGATTTTCTTTTGCGCGACCGGTCAGCTGTACGAGCTGGTTGCCGCTGCTTCCACCACGTAACGACCGACGGGTCAACTTCACCAACTTTAGCTCGTAAGTCGAGGAGGTGTACGGCAGCGCGAATTAGCGGGTGACTCAGAGTTCGCCTGACGTTGCTCTTTTTTTCGAGACGGTTTTGTAGAGCAAAGACACTCAGGATGAATTGCTGTACTTCGCGGTTTAAAGCGACGTATTGGCGGGTCATCTGCAAGACGTCGTAGCATGCGTGTTGGCGTAACTCGCCAACATTCATGTTGGTTTTATGCTCGAGCTCTAACGAGTGCAGCCGCTCTTTATAGAAATGCCAAAGCATGACTGCAAACAGATAGGCTGCAGACAGCTTATGTCCCGATGCATAGCGTTCGTCGGATTCGATCATCGCCTGCTTAATCATCGAATCTGCGGATTTGTGTTGTGGGAAGACGCTGGCGAATAAATCCAGGTCAACCATCGCTTGATAGCTAGCTACACCGTGCCCGGTGAGAAACAGCTTCGTTAACTCATCCTTCATACGAGGTCGACTCACATGATCAAGCAAATGTTTGTTTGTATGAATTGCCGTCTTGACCTCTGGGTCTAATGAGAAATTTAATTTCGCGGCAAATCGTGCGGCGCGAAGCATGCGAACGGGATCTTCCTGAAATCGATCGTCAGGCGGACCAATCGAGCGGATCACGCGATCTTGTAAATCCCGTAGACCACCCACGTAGTCGATAACTTCCTTGCGACGCAAATCTAGATAGAGAGCATTGATTGTGAAATCACGGCGAAAAGCGTCTTCACGCTGATTGCCGTAGGTGTTTTCAGGTGATATTCCACGACCACGTTTAGGCGACTTAATCGAAGGCGGTTCCTTTCGATACGTTGCAATTTCGTACGTTGTTTCTCCCCGACGAGCATGAACGAGTCGAAAACGACGACCAATGATGAACGCGCGTGGTAGTAGCTTGCGAATCTTTTCCGGTTTCGCGTCCGTTGCTGTGTCGAAGTCCTTTGGTATCAATCCAAGCAGATAGTCGCGTATACAGCCACCGACTAAGAAAGCGTCGTGTCCACCTTTGCGAAGTCGGCGATGAATCTCGCTTAAGGGAGCAGGTATGGAATCCCTTGCAAAGTCGTCGAGCGTAACGACTGCGGGCTTAGTTGAGGCCAATGAGCTACTTGCTGACAGCTGCGAAGTTTCGATCCATGAATGCGGGATTTAGCGGCGGGCGGTAGTCAATAACAGGGATTCGATTGACAATGGGGGTACAGCGATATGAAGACAAATCAGGCTCAAATACTCATGAAGTCTGAGATTGCCACTTCATTAGGGACATTCTGAATGTTCCATTGTTCTGTTGCCCACGCAAGCAACGCATGCACATCTTGATATTGTTCGGATGGATCCATTCCTAGCATGTGTAATGCGCTCACTAAATTCAAAAGCGGCACTCGATTGTCAATTGCGAACGCTTGATCCCGTTTCGAGAGCTTGATTCCATCCCTTTGATTGAGAACTGGAATATGCGCATATCGCGGTAAGGTCAAGTCGAGTGTTTGGATCAAAAAGATCTGTACGAGGGTGTTTTCCAGTAAATCAGCGCCTCTAACGACATCAGTCACACCTGTGACATCGTCGTCAACGATGACGGCGAGCGGATATGCGACGATGGATTCTTTTCTCATAACGATAAAGTCGCCTTCCATATGGCTCAGGTTACCTTTCACGGTACCTTGAATGCGATCAGTGAACGCAATCTCCTCGTCCTGTACTCGGACGCGAATGGACGCAGGTTCACGTGGCGCTGTACGCCGAGTTCTGCAGTAACCTGGGTAGGTTGACGTGTTTCGTAGCTTCTTTCTTGAACAGGTGCAGTAGAAGACCAGGTCTTTTTTCCGTAGTTCTTCAATTGCGTCCCAGTACTGGTCTCGATGGTCGGTTTGCCGCCCGATGATGCCGTCCCATTCGAGCCCGTGAAGCTCTAGCGTCGTTAGTGCGATCTTTTCTGCATTAGAGCGAGTTCTCGGTTCGTCGATATCGTCTAGGCGTAACAGCCATTGTCCGTCGTGTGATCGTGCGTCAAGGTAGCTCGCAACAGCAGCGAGCAAAGAACCGAGATGAAGCGGACCTGAAGTGGTCGGTGCGAACCTGCCGACGTACACGGCTAGGTTTGATCAACCTCCGAACTGACGTTCTTCTTGTTCTTCGAGATCTTTGCAATTGATGCAGAGATCTGCGGTTGGGCGTGCTTCCAATCGCGCTTTACCAATGGGGTAACTGCAGCTCTTACAGTAACCGTACTCGCCGTTATCGATTTTCTCTAACGTCTCTTTGATCTTGTTGATCAACTTGCGTTCACGATCACGAATCCGCAGTTCTGTGCGTCGATTGTCCTCTTCTGCTGCTTGATCAAGTTCGTCAGGGAGGTTCTTAGGTTCTGAAATGAGCTTCCCTTGTGCATTCCCGGCGTTTTCGTCTAGGCCATTGAGTTGGTCAACCAGCATCTGTCGGAAGTAGTCAAGTTGCTCGGGATTCATGTATTGATCGTCGGTCTGGATGTCGGGCGACTGATCACGTGAGTCGTTACTGGTAAACCGACCGAGCGAAATTTCCGCTGCTCGTCTCGAACGTCTGCCGGACCCACTTGCAGGACGTCGGCGTCGACGCGCTACGATACCGATGCTAACCACCTCTGCTTCATTCGACGGCTGCTCTTTAACTTCGCGTGTTTTTGACGCGCTCTTGCGAGTTCGACTTACTTTCGCGTTCGTAGCGTTCGTCTTTTGTGATTTAGTAGCAGCGGTCTTCCGAGCGGTGGTTTTACTAGCTTGTTTCTTAGTTGTTCGTTTAGCTGGTGTCGTAGCTTTGGCGGCCGCCTTAACCGTTGGTTTTCTAGCAGTCGTTTTTCTGGTTTTTGTAGTCGTTTTAGTTGCTGAAGCGCGCGTGGCTTTGGGCTTTGTCTGGTTGAGTGGCCTTGCCTTTGTAGTTGCGGGTTTGGTCGTACGTCTGGACTTCTTAGTTGTCGTTGATTTCGTCGTTACGCGAGGGCTCTTGGTTGCGCGAGACTTTGTCGCGACAGTACTTTTTTTATTGGCTGGTTTTCGTGCTTTAGCGGTTCGTGAGGCGGTAGCAGTTGACCTCTTCGTTGCTGTGGTTGAGGATCTAACGGCACTCGATTTGGCAGCGGGTTTAGCTGTTTTCGACTTGGGGGCGGACTTTGTAGTTGTCGACTTGGCAGGTTTTCGGGGAGATCGTGCTGTCGTCTTTTTTTGAGTAGTTGCTGCAGCCTTCGTGGTGCGCTTAACGGTCTTTTTTGACGCCGTGGGTGTACTTTTACGTTTGGTCGCTGGTTTTCGCGATGACGTCTTACGCGTCGTGGTCGCGACTTTGGATTTTGCAGTCGTTACCTTCGATGGCGTTGATTTTTTCCGAGCGGATGACGTTCTTGTTGTTCTTGATGTGGCTGTCTTTCGCTTCGTAGTCGTAGCTTTCCTCGTCGCCATTTTGTCGCTCCCCGCAAAATAAAAGGTGGGAACAATAGCAACATCTCGATGAGATTGCCACAAATTCTGTTACGAAGTGAAACGAAGGCGAGTTTTTGCACACCGAATTGCCCGTAAATTCAGTCTTGTGCATGCGCACTAGCGCGACGAATTCATGAGATTTGAACCAGCGTTTCAACAAGCTACGATGTTACGCCGATACAAGAGATTTCTCGTAGATGTCAGTTTGGCGGATGGTACGCGTGAGACGATGCATTGTGCGAACACAGGAGCCATGTCGGCATGTGTATACCCGGGATTTCCTGTTTACTTCTCCATTAGCGACAACCCCAAGCGAAAGCTGCGTGGCAGTCTCGAACTCGTCCAGACGCCGGATGGCCATCTCGTTTGCGTTAATACGAGTCAAGCGAACCGGATCGTCAAAGAAGCGTTGGCGACTGGGTTCATCGAAGAATTAGCTGAATATGAATTTCGTAGCGAAGTAAAGATCCCCGATGAGCCGGGTCGCTTTGATTTCGGAAATGACGATGTCTACGTCGAAGTAAAAAACGTTACGTATTTACGAGGTGATTTGGGAGTTTTCCCGGATGCTAAGAGTGATCGAGCAACGAAGCACGTGAATGCGCTTCGACGATGCGTGCTTCGCGGTAAACGTGCGGTTCTATTCTTCTGCGTAGCGCACACAGGTATCGACAAAGTAGCGATTGCGGACGATATTGATCCTTTGTATGACGCGGCCGTGCGAGATGCGATGGCTGCTGGGGTAGAGATTCTTGCCTATCGGTGCCAAGTTACGCCGAAGACACTTGCGCTTGACGGGTCAGTGCCTTTTCTTGGATCGTCAAGTACTGTCGCCTGATTGCGTCATACGCGGTAATGGATTCAAGACGCGCCCCTGTGTATTGGATGACGCGCGATGCAGCAAAGTTCGCAAAAGTTGCCGCACTTTCCGTGTCGTAATCACGGATAGCGGTTAGGTATGCGGCAGCAAACATATCGCCCGCGCCATTTAGATCGGTCGGTTTTACTGGAAAAGCGTCTACGTGGATTCGCGCCTTCCCGGTGTTGATCGAACAACCACCTGGACCGCGCGTTATGACTGCTTCACGAGCTATGTCTCGTAACTGCGTCAGGGCAATGTCCAGCCGGTCGGTTCGACACCACTCAAAGGCTTCCTCTAAATTCGCAAATACGCGGGTTAGACCGTTGCCGATGATCTTTTCAAGCTGAGGTCGAAACATCTTGACCATGCTGGTATCCGCTAACGCCAAGTTCGTTTCGAGTCCGTACTCGTCGGCGATTTCTCGTGCACGCGTTGCTGCGAGACTGCCGGTTTCCGATGATGCTAGATAACCTTCGATGAAGATGCTCTTTGAGTTACTCAGCGTTTTCGTGTCTACCTGTGTGGATAGGAGCTGATCCGATACGCCAAGACATGTGTTCATCGTGCGTTCGGCGTCCGGTGTGATGAGTACGAGACAACGCCCCGTTACACCGTCATCACTAGGCAATATCGTGTTGGTACCGATGCCTGCTGTCTTAAGTTGTGTTACGAAGTGTCGACCTGCGTCATCTGGCGCAACGCGACAGGTGAGGTACGTTCGATTCCCAAAGCCGCGCATTGCGTACATGGTGTTCGCGACTGAACCTCCACAGTTTGATGAGATAGATTCCTCTTCAAGAGCGTTGATCAAGCGCAACATACGGTCTTTGTCGACGAGTGTCATGCGTCGTTTTTCGATGCCATGCTCGACGAGAAACTCGTCTGTGACGCGATATTCGACATCAAGCAGTGCGTTACCGATACCGAATACGTCGATTTGCGGACGATTCATGCGAGTTGAGAGAAGACCTTGTCGGCGGACATCAGAGTAACGTCCAGGATGTCATCAGAATGACACGTGCTAACAAATGCGGCTTCAAAGGGTGACGGTGCAAAGTAGACGCCTTCCGCAAGCATGCCATGGAAGAATTTTCGATATCGATCTGTGTTCGCCGCGTGCACGTCGGAAAAGCACGAAACTGTTGGCTGATCAGTAAAAAAGATACTGAACATGGCGCACACGTCATTGATGACCACGTCGATCCCGTTAGCCTCAGCTAGTCTCTTGAGCTCAGTAACGAGTCTCGTTGTTTGTTGCTCGAGCTTCGCATACTGCGCTGCATAAAGTGAGCTAAGTAGCGCGTAGCCTGATTGCATCGCTAACGGGTTTCCGGACAACGTCCCGGATTGATAGATTGATCCAACCGGTGCCAGTTGATCCATGTAATCAGCTCGACCACCGAACGCGCCGACTGGCAATCCGCCACCAATGACCTTACCGAGAGTCGTTAGATCGGGCTGCACGTTGTACAGCTGTTGTGCGCCGCCGGGTGCGACGCGGAATCCAGTCATGACTTCATCAAAAATCAGCAAAGCGCCGTGGTCTGTGCTCTGTGATCGCAGACCTTCAAGAAAACCAGGTAACGGTGGAATGCAGCCCATATTGCCAGCGACTGGTTCGACAATAATGGCGGCGATCGCTTGACCATAAGCGTTGAATACACGTTCGATAGCATCGAGGTCGTTGTACGGTACGGTGAGCGTGTGTTGTGCTAAATCGGCGGGCACACCAGGCGAATCGGGCAATCCCAACGTGAGCACACCCGAACCAGCCTTGACCAGTAGTGAATCGCCGTGGCCGTGAAATCCGCCTTCGAATTTCACGATCTTGTCTCGACCGGTGATCCCTCGCGCCAGCCGTATTGCTGACATCGTTGCTTCAGTACCTGAATTTACCATGCGGACTTTTTCGATACTAGGTACCAAATCACAGATCAGCTCCGCCATCTTAACTTCGATTTCGGTGGGTGCCCCGAAACTTAATGCAAGCTGAGCTTGATCACGTACCGCGTCTACGACAGGTTTGTACGAAAATCCTTGCAGCATCGGTCCCCATGACGCGACGTAATCAATGTATCGATTACCATCGACGTCAGTGATGTACGGCCCTTCTGCTTCTTTAAAAAACACTGGTGTCCCACCGACACCTCGAAACGCTCGTACCGGGGAGTTCACGCCACCAGGCATGACTTTGCAGGCACGATCGTAAAGCGCGTCGGACGTTTGACGTGTCATTTCTGGCAGACCTGAAGGACGATTTAGATGGTAGGTTTAAACACCGCAAGCAACACGATCAGTACCAGAAATAGCAGAGGTACTTCATTGAATACGCGGTAAAACTTCTGACTTCGTCTATTGGTGTTTTCGCGGAAGGCACGAACCATACCCCCACACATGCCGTGGTACGCAAACAGTGCCAGAACGCACAGTAATTTAACCCAGAACCAAAGTGCAGATTCATACGCAGACCAGTTAAGCAACATCAACCAGACGCCGAAAATCAATGTAAGTAAAGCCGCCGGGGTCATGATCGCACGATATAGTCGATGCTCCATCGTCACGAGCATCTCTGCTGCCTGTACATTTGGTGCAGCACAGTGATAGACAAATAGACGTGGCAGGTAGAACATCGCCGCAAACCAAGCGACCATGGTGATCAAATGCAAAGACTTGATGGTGAGATACACTGATTCAGTCCTAAGTCATTTCACTTCGAGTTCGCACGCTAATACCCTGAGCAGCCAAGCGTGCTTCAAAGATAGATTGTGTCCCCCAGAGTTTTATTTTGCACTCGTGAGCTATCACGATGGTCACAGCGACCTGCAATGTCAACCAGAGATTCATTGTGAGTTCGAGAAAGAACACGATCGCGGCGAACGGAACGTTGAAGACCGTGCCGAGCAATGCGGCGGCACCGAGAAGAACGTACATACTCACAGGCGCGACTATCAAATCTGGAAACCAAAACGTAAGTACTAAGTAGCACAGAGCGCCCAGTGCCCCGCCGTTGACGATCGTGGGTCCGATGACTCCCAATGGCACCCCAAACGCGACGGAAGCAGAAGTAAGGAGTAGCTTGACTGTCACGAAAGCAATCAAATACAGCATCCCGACGTCGAGCCGACCCTGCTCAAGTGCAGTCAAAGTGTCATAACCGAGCCCAAGCACATCCGGGAAAACGACAGCAAGTCCCGCCGTTAGGATTGCCATCACCATGATGCGGGCATACAACGGTCCACGTACACGAGTGAAGTCAATGACCAGTCGCATGGTGGCAATCCCAACCAACAATGTTGGAATCGCGATCGCGACGACAAATAGCCATTCGATCATGCTCAAACTCGCATAGATTCGAGTTCCTACTAGAAGCTGATCAACACCTAGCCATGTCGAAAGGACGCTGCCTATAGCTGCTGCGGTTATCAGTGGGATGAAACTGCGCGCCGACATTGGTTCCGTCTTGATGATACCGGCTACAAACAGGATAGCTGCAAACGTCGTGTGAAATCCGGCGGCAATGGCTGCAGTCATTCCGGTACGAATTAGCAAATCTGCCTCAGCCCTAGTTAGTCTCATCCGAGTTCGGAACATCGATGCCACCCATGCGCCGAGGTGCAAACCGGGTCCATCGCGCCCACCAGAAAATCCGGCTGCTAGAGCAGTGGCGGCACTTACAAACTGCATGACGGCGTTTCGCCACGGGAACTCGCCGTTGTAGTTCGCGATGCGATTTAAGGTGTGAGTTCCTCCGACATCCCGACCGTCGACTCGAAAGATTCGAACGTACGTCATAAGGAGCAGAAAGCCGACAAGTGGCAAAACTGATCGCAACCATATCGATGAATCCTCAAATCGCTCCAATTCCATACCGACGGCTATAGATAGGAGGCGGATAGCATGGAATAGACCAGCAATGACCAAGGTCACCAGGATCGCGATAAGGGCAGCGATCGCAGTAAGGCGTAGGTACTGGAAAACGTCTACTGATCGACGCATTGCTGCATGCGGTTCAGTCATATGAACCGCTAAAATTCAGTTTAGAGGCTATGAATACCGATATCCATTTTTCAGAGCGTGCGGCGCGCAAAGTACACGATTTGATCGTTGAAGAAGGCGATCCAGATCTGAAACTTCGCGTCTTTATTACGGGCGGCGGTTGCAACGGATTTTCGTACGGATTCACTTTCGATGATGCAACTGCAGATGATGACGCTGTCGTAGAACGAAGCGGCGTATTAATGGTCGTCGATTCAATGAGTTATCCGTATCTTGCGGGTGCCGAGATCGACTATAAAGAAGATCTTCAAGGTTCGCAGTTCGTCGTGAACAATCCCAACGCCTCCTCCACCTGCGGTTGTGGTAACTCATTTGCCTTGTAGCGAATATTGCTGATAAGTATCTAAGCGGGGTATAGACACCCCAACACGCGCAAGCCATCCGCACCGGTTGCTTTCGGCTGATTACCAGGCAATCTCTCAATGAATTGCCACGCTAGGTATGCAAACGCCGCTGCTTCAATTGCGTCGCCGTCGATCCCCAGTGATTCCGATGATTGAATTGCACGTTTTTGATTTAGAGCTTTTAACCGATCCATAAGGTAGTCGTTAAGACGACCTCCGCCACATACGACGACGTCGTTGCATGCCGGAGCATGTTGATCAATGGCAGACGTAATCGTCCGATTTGTTAGCTCAACGAGCGTGGCTTGAACGTCTTCTGGTGGGATGTTTGGAAAGTCGGTAATGTGATCGCGCACGTAAGGTAGATTGAAGTGTTCTTTTCCGGTACTTTTCGGTGGGATCTTCTGATAGTACGGGTCGTTGAGCAGTTGCATGAGCAATGGCTCATGAATTTCGCCTGACGAAGCCCAAGCGCCTTGAGTGTCGTAAGGTTCGTTGCGACATTCTTGCGTCCATGCGTCGAGTAACGCATTTCCGGGACCTGTGTCGAAACCTCTAAACGAGTGATCTTCCTGACTCAGTATCGTGACGTTCGCGATGCCTCCGATGTTGACGATTACTCGCGATAGCTCATCATCGCCGAATAGCGCGTCATGGTAGGTTGGTACTAGCGGCGCGCCTTGGCCGCCTGCGGCGATATCACGACCTCGAAAGTCGGCAACCACGTCGATTCCAGTCGTCTCCGCGATTACATGTGCATTGCCGATTTGGACCGAGAAAGGGAAGTTTGCATTTGGGTGGTGTCGTATCGTCTGACCGTGGCTACCAATAGCCCGTATTTCGATTGCGTCGATACCGAGTGCCGCAATGAAATCGAGACATGTCGCGGCAATGAAATTACCGAGCTGGACATCTGCTTCGCCCATTCGAACGATTTCATCATCCTTCGGCGAGGTTAGTGCAACTAGGCGCTCGCGTAGAGACTGTGGGAAAGGGACGGTTCGGGCAGCTTGAGGTTTTAGATCGTTGGGTAGGTCGAGCAGAGCAACGTCCAAGCCGTCAACGCTGGTGCCGGTCATAACGCCGACAAACAACATGATTAAAACGTATCGACTATTGAGCGGCGGCGATTGGTTCGGCGATTAAATCTTGCTCGCGAAACCCTTCGATCGTTTTTAAATAGTTTTCGACATTCGCCAAGAAAATACTCTTCTGCGGTCCTTCTAGGCTTTCTATGCTTGGGTTTGGTACGGTAAGTGGATTCAGATGGCGGCCGTTCTTAATCACTTCGTAATGCAAGTGAGGGCCGGTGCTAAATCCTGTCGAACCAACGTACCCTATCGTGCTGCCTCTCGATACACGTGTGCCTTTTCTAATGCCCGGTGCGAAGCCGCTCAAATGCATGTAGCGTGTTTCGAACCCGTTCGAGTGTTTGACGGCTAAAAAGTTCCCCGCGGCTCGATCGTTACGTGTCACGCGGCTAACAACGCCGTCTGCTGTTGATCGAATAGGCGTACCTCTCGGTGCTGCGTAGTCAACGCCTCTGTGAGCTCGCGTGTAACCAAGGATTGGGTGTTTTCGCGCATTTGAGAAATTCGACGAAATCCGCTTGTACGCCAACGGCGCTTTCAAGAATTGTTTCTGTATGGCAGACCCGTCAGCTTCGTAGTGAAGTCCATCATCGTGTAGGTAAGCCTCGTGCAACCTACCTCGATTGGTGAATCGCAATACATGGATCGCACCATCTTGAACGTGCTCGTCGTTAACGAAAATCTGGTCAAAATAGATCTCAAACTCATCGTTGGGGTGGACGTTTCGCCAAAAATCAATGTCGTATTCGAGAATCTGTGTCGCCCTCAGGACAGTCGCTTCTTTAATACCGCCCTTACGTAGTGCCGCGCTGATCGGCGATTCACCGGGTCGAATGACAACGTGCTTGAACGCCGGTATGGTTTGGCGTGCGAGTGGGGACAAGGTAACTTCGACACTGTCAGGATAAATACGATACTCGCGAATCTGACCGTATGGGAGCGATTGCCCAATCGATATCAGACGACTGTCGTGGGTTAACCGGGTAATCAGTGAAGCACCAGGGATCAATTTGTGCAACTGTCGACACTCGTCTCGACATGTAACAATGCGGTTAATGTCACGCTCGTCCGTGCCAAACGAGGTCAGTAGCTTACCCAAGGTATCACCAGCTACGATCCGATGCGAGACGAATCGAGGTGCAGGCGGGTGATCGTAGTCGACTCGAGGTAATAGGGGTAGATTTATCGGTTCAGGTTGTGTCGTGACCGGCTCCGAAGGTACGTCTGGGGCTACCGACCGATCTTTACTGGCCGAAGGAAATGCGAGGTATGCCTGAGCGGAAAGATAAACAACACATGCGACGACCGCGCCGCAGGCTACTCGTACTGGGAACTTCCTAAGAAATGGATTGACGGTACCTACTCCTGCATTCCCCTTTTGGGTATGCGCACGGTTCACGTTGTATGCACTCCCTGTGTCGAAGTAGGTCTACATCCGTGTAGACCGTAACCGAGACGCGCCACAATTCGTACTAACTAGCAACCGTTAAACACGATAGCTGGTGCTTTCGCGGACGCGAAAAAGCCCTCCACGGTGCCAGCCGCGTGACTAAACGTTGGCTACTCGCGGTAGTATATCGAAAATTGCTTCTTCACAGTGTTACTTTTTTCTTCAAAAAAACCCTTTGATGTCTGAGATTCTCAAAGACCTTGATGCTCGCGGAATGCTTGTGCAGCGCTCCCACGAGGATGAATTCGACGAACATTTAGCGAGCGCATCAAGAACAGTCTATTGCGGCTTCGACCCAACCGCGCCCAGCCTTCATGTGGGAAACCTAGTACCGCTAATGACGCTTGGCAGGTTTCAGCAGTGTGGTCATAGACCCATCGTTTTAGTTGGCGGTGCGACAGGTCTAATCGGCGACCCGTCTGGACGCGATGAAGAGCGCCAACTTAACCCGACGGAGGTCGTAGACGAATGGGTAACTCGACTCGAGCAACAAACTAGCCGATTCGTAAGTTTCGAAGGATCGAATGCTGCGTTAGCGGTAAATAACTATGACTGGGCAAGTAAGACGAGTTTGATTGAATTTCTGCGCGATGTGGGAAAGCACTTTTCAGTGAATTCTCTGGTCCAGCGTGATGCCGTTAAGACACGTCTCGCCCGTGAAGGCGGTGGAATTTCGTACACAGAATTCAGTTACGCGTTAGTTCAGGCTTTTGATTTTTTGCGCCTCTATCGAGATTTCAACTGCACAGTACAAATAGGTGGCAATGACCAATGGGGAAACATCGTGAGTGGCATCGATTTGATTCGTCGCTCAGAAGGTGGTTCGTCATTCGCGTTGACGCTGCCCTTAGTTGAACGTAGTGACGGCAAGAAATTTGGAAAAAGCACTGGCGGCGCCATTTGGCTTGATCCCAATCTCACATCTCCTTATGCGTTTTACCAGTTCTGGATGAACATTGACGATGCTGATGTTCGACCTTTCTTGCGCTACTTTACGTACGATGACATTGATGCTATCAAGGCAATCGCGGATTCTCACATGGCGCAACCATCGCGTCGAGAAGGTCAGCGCTATCTAGCATCGCAGATCACCAAGCTCGTGCATGGCGAGTCGGCATTACGCTCTGCTGAACGTATTACGGAAGCGTTATTCGGCGGGGATGTCGAACGACTTACTGCAGTAGATTTGGCACAGTTAGAACTTGACGGCGTAACCAGTGTTCGTGTCGGTGAGCAAAGTGATCTTCTCAATGGACTAGTGGCGGCAGGTTTAGCCACATCGAAAGGACGTGCGCGACAATTAATAGAGCAAGGCGGCATTGCGGTAAATGGGCGCAAGATTGCAAATGTTGGCGAGTTGTTAGCGAGAAATAACGCGCTGTTTGGTCAATATCATCTGCTCAGGCGTGGAAAAAAATCGTGGGCATTGTTCGTTCACGAGCACGAATCTATACGTTAGTTGCATCCACCCCTGAAGTTCCTATAATCACTCACCCCTTTGCCGAAGGCGGCAGGCATTGTTGCCCTCAGCGAACGGGGTCGCTCTTTAAAAATCAGAACAAGCCATTCGTGTGGGCGCTCGATTCATGTGAGCTAAGAGCACAAACAAACACGCTTGCGATTTGATACTCTCTTGAGGATCGGATGCGTGAGCAAACCAATCTTTGATTGAAGAGTTTGATCATGGCTCAGATTGAACGTTGGCGGCAGGTTTCATACATGCAAGTCGAACGGGGAGGACTCCTTCGGGAGTACCAACCCAGTGGCGGACGGGTGAGTAACGCGTAGGAATCTACCTAGTAGTGGGGAATAACGCCAGGAGACTGGCGCTAATACCGCATACGACCTAAGGGTGAAAGCGGGGGATCTTCGGACCTCGCGCTATTAGAGGAGCCTGCGTTGGATTAGCTTGTTGGTGAGGTAACGGCTCACCAAGGCGACGATCCATAGCTGGTCTGAGAGGACGATCAGCCACACTGGAACTGAGACACGGTCCAGACTTCTAAGGAAGGCAGCAGTAGAGAATATTGCACAATGGGGGAAACCCAGATGCAGGCATGCCGCGTGTGTGAAGACAGCCCTAGGGTTGTAAAGCACTTTCGGTGGTGAAGAAAGCCGGCGCGTTAATACCGCGACCCGGGTAGACGTTAACCATTAAAGAAGCACCGGCTAACTCCGTGCCAGCAGCCGCGGTAAGACGGAGGGTGCAAACGTTAATCGGAATTACTGGGCGTAAAGCGCACGTAGGCGGATAGTCAAGTGGGACGTGAAAGCCCTCGGCTCAACCGGGGAATTGCGTTTCAAACTGGCTGTCTAGAGTGTAGTAGAGGAAAGTGGAATTTGCTGTGTAGCGGTGAAATGCGTAGATATGGCAAGGAACATCAGTGGCGAAGGCGGCTTTCTGGACTAACACTGACGCTGAGGTGCGAAAGCGTGGGTAGCGAACAGGATTAGATACCCTGGTAGTCCACGCCGTAAACGATGAGAACTAGCCGTTGGGCCCCTTGAGGGTTAAGTGGCGCAGCTAACGCGATAAGTTCTCCGCCTGGGGAGTACGGCCGCAAGGTTAAAACTCAAATGAATTGACGGGGGCCCGCACAAGCGGTGGAGCATGTTGTTTAATTCGATGCAACGCGAAGAACCTTACCACCTCTTGACATCCACGGAATCCCTCAGAGATGAGGGAGTGCTTTTAGAACCGTGAGACAGGTGTTGCATGGCTGTCGTCAGCTCGTGTCGTGAGATGTTGGGTTAAGTCCCGTAACGAG
>JAPOVV010000044.1 GCA_026707945.1 Gammaproteobacteria bacterium
GCTCCCCCCAAGCGAGTAGCCTGAATCCCGGAAATCGGGATCAAAGAATTCCGTTACCAAATCAAATCGATCAGAAGAAATTCTGGTGAATATTGAAGCAACCAAACCCTTGCCGAATAAATTCGACTCCCTTAATTCACCTTGCCCGTACACACCCTCGTCGCTGTTGACACCGATACCACCCGTAATGGAGCCGGTCGGTTTCTCCTTCACCTCGATCTCGATATCGAGTATCTCATCGCTGCCAGGGCGACGTTTTTCAACGACTTTCACCGTTTCGAAATAATTCTTCCGAACGAGCCGCTGACGTGTTAAATCCAGTCCTCTCTTGCTGTAAAGAGACCCCTCGATAACCCGGACATCGCGTCGAATTACATTCTCACGAGTGCGGGTGTTGCCTTTCACCCCCACTTTTCCGATGTATACTCTACGCCCTTTATTGATTCGTACAGTAACGTCGACCGTTTTCTTCTTGTCGTCTGTTTTCGTGAAACTATTGACATCTGCAAACGCATAGCCAAGGTTCGAAAATCGATTCGTTATCGCCCGCACATCTGAGAGCAAGCGGGTTTTATTGAAAACATCGCCAACAAAAAGAAGCATCTTCTTTCTTATCTCTTCCTGGGGGACAACATCCTCTCCGCCGCGTATTTCAATTTTCGCGATTCTGTAGCGCAAACCTTCGCTAATGGGAATCGTTATATATATGCGGCCTCTTTCTCGCTCCTCGCGAATAACGGGCTGCCCAACCTGAACTTTTGCGTATCCGCGACTTTCATACAACAAGCGAATTCGCACCAAATCCCTTTGTAGTTCATCTTCGTTAAAAATCCCCGAGCTTGTAATAAAAGAGAAAATGCCCCTTTCGCTGGTTTCCATGGCTTTGAGCAAATCTCTTTTCGAGACATTTTCGTTGCCTTCAAAATTGATTGCTCCGATGCTTACGCTTTCACCCTCATCTATCACGAACGTGACGGCCACCGTGTTCTGGCCGCTTTCTTTCAGAACAGCTTCTATGCGTGCGAAATAATAGCCGCTTTCCTGATATAGTTTTCGGATATTCCGGACCGTTTCTTTAAGGATGGAATCGCTGACAATGGTTTGAACTTTGACTGTGATACGCTCGCGGAGTTTTTCGAGGTCTAATTTGCTGTTTCCAATGATCTCAATCTGATTGATCGTGGGTTTTTCGCTGAGTTGATAAATAACGCGGAGCCCCCCTTCAAGAGACTCCACCTGAACTTTCACATCCCGGAAAAATCCCAGCTTGTATATGGCTCGGACATCCGCGCGGATTTGCTTGACCAATTCTGTGTTGGTGTAGTTCTGTCCCTCTTTGAGCCGAACGTAAAAAAGAACCGTGGAACGATCGACGCGGCGATTCCCCTTGACTTCAATAGCCCGTACCGTGATGGCCGGTGAAGCCGACTGCCCCATCGCCTCATGAGAAACGGCAACAAGAAAAAAGAAGGCCAAAACGGCGCAGGCCAACACCTTCGCCGCACAACGCATAAGACCACCCCCCGGGAAAAAAGGGGAAACAAGTTTCAATTCTGCAGTGAAACTATAGGTCTTGGACACTGAGCACTTCCGTGTCTTCTTTCAGTTCGAATACCAATTCATCCCCAGCCAACTTCGCCAGGATCGTTCCCCCGTCCTGGAATTTACCATGCAGAACTTCTTCGCTGAGGGTATCTTCGATGTGTCTTTGGATGACGCGACGCAGAGGCCTCGCCCCATAAGCCGGCTCAAACCCCTGTTTGGCAATCCAGTCCTTGGCTTCGTCGCTCAACTCAATCATCATTTCCTTTTCGTTCAGCGTCTCGTTGACTTTGGCAATTTCGATATCCACGATTTTCAAGATGTCTTCATGGGTCAATGGGCGGAAGATAATGACAGCATCAATCCGGTTCAGAAACTCTGGGTTGAAGGTGCGCTTCTACTCGTCACGAATACTGTCCTTCATCTTGTCGAATCCGAGGCCCGTGTCCACCTTCTGG
>JAPOVV010000021.1 GCA_026707945.1 Gammaproteobacteria bacterium
GCACTGGTCGCAGATTTAGGAACGGGGGCGGAATACCGCCCCGTTGCTGTTCATAACCGCGATGTCAAGCACGAGCGCGAGCTCGCCGCCAGTGCTGACTACCTACCGCCGGTCGATGTGTATTGATCGGTTTCACCGCCCCGGTGCACGCCGGGGTATTTTCTTGTAATCAACTAGGAGTACAAAAAAGCCCCGGTAATCAAACCGGGGCTAGACCTTTTCAATTAACCAACTCACAAAGAGCAGATCAACTGAGAGCGAAATTTTAACACACAAGGAACCTGAACCATGAAATCCAAAACCCACACCACTAGCGTCGCGTTGAAACTCACGAACGAGGACAATGCCATTCTCGAGCGACTGGCGGGGTCACTCGGCGCGCCAAAGACCCGCGCCATTATTGAAGCGGTGCGGAACTTCGATCAAGTGAAAAGCGGGGCGATCATCCAACTCCCTGCAGACCGCGTGAAGTCCGTTGAGTTTCGCGATCCCAACACTGAATAAAGAAATAGCCCTAGCAATGACACTAGGGCTATCTGCCTGTGTGGGTGCACTTCAAATACACCCGATTCTTTTTTTCTCTCAACGAGGAGATCCCAAAATTATAAACCCGCTCGCACTTGAAAGATTAGTAAGAAACTTTCGAAAAGTGCAAAAAACCCCTTGCGATAAAAGTTTGGCGCGTGCTAAACTGACTTCAACACGAGCAATCGTGGATTCTTTTTTTCCGCTAAGCATAGGAGATTAAATATGCCAGCACCAGATTATTTTGATACCACTGAGGAGCAACGTAAAGTTGACCCTGCATACACGGGCTCCCGAGCTCAAGCCCTCGCCGATGGCGCAATCATTGACGTGTCCGACTTAGGTCGACAGGTCGGTTTCAAGTGGCCGGTAGCGCTCACGAAAGCCACGTTCGAAGACGCCGTTCTTTGGACGGACGAAGACAGCGAGAAGCAAGTCCCGCAAAATCAGAAGTCGCGACTGTTCTCGGTCGTTGGCGCTTGTGCTGACTACGTCCGCACTCGCGGTCCGAAGGCTGACCGTATGCGGTTTCGCATTAACCGTATCCCTCGCGATGGCGAAGCTCGCGGCGCGCAACTGCGTTTGCTCCAAGTCGTAGCCCATCCCGGCGACGACGGCGAACCCGTCCTCACCATCCGCATTCCTGCATAAACAAAGCAACATGCCACACCGCCCCGCAAGTCGGGGCTTTTGTGGTAACGGAGAATGAAAATGAACGAAGGTAGATCAACGATTAGATCTCTTATTGAACGGGTCAAAGAGAAACATCGAGCGCGTCAAGAGAAAATTCAGATTGAGCGGAATAATGCATGGGTCAAACATGTCCAGGAGGAAAGGGAGGTAATGCTCAGGTGCTATCCCCGCGAGAAGATTGCCAAAATGACTGACGAAGCCGAATTGTCTAAGACTTTGAGAAGTATCATGGTTGATCAAGGAATCGCGCCGAATGATTTGTTTGACGAGTATATGCGACTCTCATTCTTCACAATGGCGCGTCAGTCGGAAGTGCTCTTAGACGAGGGATTAAGAGCAATTGGTCGACCGACAATGTTAGAAGCATACCAATCAGGGCAGAGTCCAGTCGTTGATCAGGGCACAGTCGACTACTATCGCATGGCACACGGAGTCGATCTATCGGACAAATTAATACGACCGAATCTCAACAGAGCGACGAGTCCAAAAGAACAATTTGAACTTGATCGATTCTATGGTAGAAGCACCCAGTTGAGAGGAGCCAGGCGTAGATACCGATCGAGATCGAAATGGAGATAGATTGAACATTATTTTTGCCCTGAGTGTGGGGGCAAACACGTCGTCGAGGATCATATCGAGGTAGCTCTATGCGCGACGTGCAAGAACGACCAGGCACATGTCAAAAAGCGTACTGAAGAACTGCAACTGGATCCGCTCGATCCCATCAAAAAGTGGCGGCTCCGGTCCGCCCAACGACAACAAATGTACCACAAAGAAAAAATGAAATTAGGACTCGCCGCGAGAACGAGTGGGAGTATTCGCAAAACCAAATTCGACCTGGCTAATTGTCTTTTGGAATAAACTCACGACTGAGCTCGGCAGTTCAATCTCGTGCAGTGTTTCCTCACCGTCGATTTGAATAAACACCACCGACACTTGTCCCTGATCGTCTTTCTCCATACCGAAAGCGATCGTTGTTTGACGACTATCGGCTAGCTCGAAGAGCAGGGTCTTAAGCAATACCACTATGCTGCTGACTAGCTCTTCGTGCACTGAGTTATTAGATATTCTTAAAACAGTAGGAATAGTGACTAGAAATACAGTAAAAATAGTGACTAAGTGACTACTTCTTATATATACCACGTCGCGCGCGTGCGCGTAAGCAATTACATAGGATTTAGTCACTTAGTCACTTTGAAGGTCTAACTTTCGTAATTGGGATCAGCTAGTGTGATACCCTTAAAAAGACGCTTATTGCGGGTTTCTGCTTCAAAGTGTAGAGTGGGATTTGTTGAAAGTAAATGAGCCTTGAACTTTTGTTTGGTTAGGGATTTGCGTCCCTCTTCCTCGCACACTGTTTTATATCGCTCGTAAATCTCTTTAAGCGATATGGTCTCTTGTTGGCCTAATATACATTGCTCCTCCACAAAGAGCTTTACTGTATCCTGTTCATGTACGTATTGATCGGTTGCAGATCGCATTAAGTCAGGCACGGGTGGTAGCTGACCAGTAGTATAGAAGGGAGCGGTTTTATCTATGAGCTTCTTGAGGATCGCGCTTCGCTCCTCTCGAAGTCTGTCTTTGAGGTTGAGGTCGATCTTACTCGGTGTAGTGTCCATTTTGAGCACTAGCACACGCCTTGATATACCGTCTCTCACGTCAAATTTCGGTTCGTGATTACCACAAACGATTACCTTCATTTGAGAATCGAACTGTATATCGTTCTCTCTCATTCTGTTAGCAGTAATACGGCTCCCATCGGTAATGCGATTGAGCTTACGTGTGTCCCACGTGGCTCGATCTGGCAGCTCACTGATAACTACTAACCTTGTACCACATAAACCAGCCAACCACTGTGTATGGGGTTGATAGCGCGTTTTGATAAAGTGCTCACTCTCCACATTGGCGGCGTAATACTCCAAAATGTCCAACATACAATCAGTTAGCGTACTCTTACCTGTACCGGGCTCTCCGTGTAGGAATGGAAAGTGATGATTACCCTCGATCTCGCCTGTTAAACATAATCCAAAAAATGAGAGTAAGTAGTCATAGGTAGCTTCGTCACCTTGACTCGCGTGTTGGAGGACTCGCTCAAAGTTAGGACATTCGGCGGCATTTCCCGGGTCATAGGATAATCGTTTATGCACGTACTCGTTAGGTTGTGCCGCTCTAATCCTACCGGTGCGTAAATCCACCACGCCTGAGCGCACGCCGAGTAGGTGTTTGTGTTGGTCAAAAATCGGTTTCTCAGGATGTCCTTTGTGGAAGCCCTCTTCCTCAAACGTTTGCATAGCAGAGGCTTGTTTAAGCACGCGTTGCACTATGTGAAAATTGAGTTGTTTGTACGCTCGTTTACGCTCGCGCTTACCCTTAATGTCGCTTGCAACGTCGCGAGCGGTCTTATCCATCAGAGACATGCACGTTGCGTCTACACCGCTTATCCAGTGTCCTTGCTTGGTCAATCCCCACCAAGAGCCTTGATAATGGCGTAAGTAGTCTTTATATCGGTCTAACCAAGCGTCTAGTAAAACACGCTCAAAATTGAGCTCTTCTGGTCTTACGTTGCTTTCCTCTTGATTGGAGTGAGGAAACAGAGAAAGCGACTCTACCTCCTCGTTACCCGCGAGCAAATCTACAGAGTTCTGTGCTTCGAGCATTACCTCTGTCGGTATATCAAACTCTTTTCGTGCAAGCTCTTCGAACTCGTATAAATCTTGATCGTCTATACCCTCCAAATATAGTAGGTTGTGCTCAGTGCGAAATGCTTTGTGTTGGTCGGTCTCGGCACGTATTCTGTCTAGTGCCCCATTGATTTTTTCCAGGTTCATATTGACACCTCTTGTGTGAATATTCGCTCACACCAGGTAGCTATCACCAAGTCGGGATAGCAGTCAATATCAATCTGGGCTAGATTGAGGAGAGGTGGATTAACTAGAGTGGGGGTGTTGTGTGTCATTATGTCCTCCGAAAAGGTCTGCGATTAAAACCATCAACGAAGAACAAAGCACGGAAATTTGAAAAAATTTGTAAAATTTCTTCAAGTCGTTCTGACGCCCGTCTTTGGTGCTTTTCATTATTTCCTTATTGACGGTTTAATTGAACCCGGTTCCGACCGGGTTTTTTAATATTCATACATAAATTATAAAAATGACTTGTTTATTTCGTCTAGTAAAGAGCTCGAGTAAACCTAGGAATTGAGTATGAGGTCTACATCGACTGAGTGTGTTTTCGTTCGTTCTCGCCTGTTCTCGAAGGGCGTTTTTTCGTACAATCGCTCAAAATCTTCTTTTTTTCGAAAAAAACGTTCCTAGTTCTTAACTGTGGGTAAACATGTGGATAACTCTGTAGAGCGATGAGCACGATCCCCGACTGGTATTTTCCGGACCACCTCGAAGAGATGTGCGCGTGCTATAGGAAACAGTACCAACCGCAACGCTCTCGGCCGCGCCATTCATTCGACGAAGTTCGCGATGCCGCGCACCGTTACGACCGTTCCGTTCCTGGCTCGCTGTCGTGGAATCGAGTGTTCATTGCCGTACTGTACTTTCATGCGCAGTTGAAACGCGGGGCTATCGTGGCGATTGTCGGGATTCAACACCCTCAGGCGTACATCGACCGGTTTCGCCCCTTTCTTTTAGATCCTCACTATAACCCAAAATCAAAAAAAAGAACGGGCAAACATTCCGAATTGAGGGGACTGACGGTTGCGGAAGCGGCTGAGGCGCTAGGTTGCTCCGTCCGTTCCATCTACCAGTATCTCCAATCCCCCGAAGTTGTAGGTCGGTTTCTACGGATGGTCTTGGATCAGATTTTCGTTTATCTCGAACCACCCCCAGTCTTGGTCGCGGCAGCCAACGAAAAAAAAGCACGACAAATTCAACACTACCGCAACAAGCACTCCAAATATTTCTAGGCCACTAACTCCGAGTAATAACCTCTCGAAGAAACTATCTTTACAAGAGCTAGTCCAAAAGATAAGAGTACAAAATTCATTGAGAGGTGTTTATGAAATCAATGTACGCACTTTTAACAGGGGCGCTTCTACTCGCGTTCCCTGCAGTCACTTCCGCAGAGGAAGATACCCCCAAAGATGTGAATGTCCTGGGAATCTTTGACCAAATAAGTTTGCAGGAAACCGGGGCTGAGCACGTCGTACATCCATAACCTAGTGTGCAAACACACCAGCTGGAGACGCCGAAGGACGAGGCTATTACCGCTTTCGAAAGTAGGTGAACACGGTGAACATTGCATGTAACGTTCACCTAACTTGGAAGGAGATTGAACTATGGCCAACAAAGGAATTTACACCAACACAAGATCCATTTTGGAGTCATACAGAACGTACGATCAACCAGCAACAAAAAAACAGATCGATCAATTAGTAATTCTCACTGAAGAACTGCAACTAGATCCGTTAGAGATGTCGTACTTTTGGAACAAAGCACTCAATCAATCCAACACACGCAAGGTTATCAACACGCTCAAGACCTTTCGAAAACAACCCCGTCAATACATCAACGACAATCTATACCAGGTCAAACTTGAGAGAATCGACTGACAACACACTACCGACCAGATTAGTCCCCATGTCCAAATACCAACACTCACCCTCACTCACTAGCCAACAATTAGATTTACTAATTGCACAACTAGCGCGTTCGGGCTCGTGCTGAAGGTATGGAGACCCCTGTTCGTTCCCGTTCAAGTAGGGTGAACTGGCGGCATGGACGATATAGAGTTCATCTGAGAGAGAAAATCGCTCTACGGGGCTAATTTCGCGCTTTCTGAAGGGGTGGGAGTTTTAGGTCTTTTTGTGGTATAATTATTACCAATAATATACTTTATGAGTAATAATATAAATGGCTGAATTTATCCCTCCCACAGTTCCCACCGTCTCCGAAAACTTCTTCGAAGTGATGATCGTCGAAGACCGCGATCGGGTTGGAGAATCCGCCGCGCAACTCATGTCCTCCGCGACGAGCGAGAATACCTACCGCGCCTACAGCCACGCCCTGCGAACGTTCCATGACTGGAATGACCAGAACCCCGATATCCTAGACGACAAGAACGTGGCGCGCTACTTCTCCCATCTGTTTTACGAGCGCCATCTTTCCCCCTCCAGTATCAGTATCGCGTTCAGTGCGATCAAACGCCTGGCACAACGCGTCGGTCACCAAAGCGATTGGAAGTATTCAAAGGAAACTCTTGCGGGGATCCGCAGAGAAGGAAAGGAAAGAGGGCGCGGACAGTCGAAGGGATTGACGTACGAAGATTTCATTACGTTGCTCAATACCGCCATGCAACCGAGGCAGTATGCGAGAAAGCACGAAACCGCAGCCTACGCCCGAAAACGAGGCTTGATCGACAAAGTGATTATCTCACTTCTGTTTATGGCCGGTATGCGACGCTCTGAGGTCGCGGCTCTGCGCTGGTGTGATATCGAGGAAGGGAGCAATAACACACTCCTAGTGAAAGTCCGCACTTCGAAGACCAACCAAGAGGGACACCAGGATCTCCGACTGTTGAAGGGTCAAGGCGCTCAGTCCGTCAAAGAACTGCGCGCCGAACTAGAACCGCAAGACGCGGACCGGGTCGTGCCCCTTATTTGTCGACAGATCGCCAATAGGTTTCAAGCGTGTTGCACACACGCGGGGCTCAACGGACAGTTCACGGCTCACAGTGGTCGGATTGGTCTAGCCAGTGAGCTCATTACACGAGGAGCGAATACCGGCTCGGTTGCTCTCGCCGGAGGGTGGAAGTCTGAGCGCATGGTTTTGCACTACTCCCAACAAGCGCGCATCGAGCAGGGTGCGGTCGCGAAGTACTTGTAAGTCCAAATTGAGATTGATGGAACGAACTTCTACAAAAATTATGGGTTGGCTGGTTGGACTCACGCCCGCAATACTCATTGTGGTATTCGTACCCTTCCCCTATTCACTGCTGGCTTTGTTGCTAGGTTTGGGTCTCGTGCTCTTCATAGAAGCTCGGCTGAAGAAAAAATTGAAGACGGAAGCAGAAAGCGAACAGTAATTCCACGGTGGATCGAAGTGTTCTTTTAACGAAGGAAACTACGCTAACGTTGCTAGGTGTATTCGATCGGATTGATCAACCATCGTCGCCATTGACGTCCGGTTCTTTCCGCGTCTTGAATGACCGATTCGGCTTCTTCTAAACGCGTCAATATTCCTTCCACTATGTTGACTTTGTTAATGCCCGCCCGCTTCGCGATCTCAGCGGGTAGCAATGGTTCTTGTGTATTACTCCATTCCTCCGAGAGCACCGCCAACACCGCTTCCTCCAAGAACGCACATCCCAGTTTCGCTAACATCCTAGATTTCATTATTCTTATACTCCTTACAATCTGAGAACCTATTTCGATAGGTTGAAATTTTCATATTTTATCCTCCGCGCCTCGATCGGATCGCAACTCAATCGGGGCATTTTTTTCAACATAATGTAGAGTATGCGATACTTTGATAACTTGGAACAGCACGAGCTCGCCAAGATATTTCCGGCCATGTCTGCAGTCGAAAAGAAAGCGCTTGTAGAGGACATTCGAGAGAATGGACTACTGCAGAAGATTCACATGTTCGAAGGGAAGATCATTGACGGCTGGCACCGGTACCAGGCATGTTTGAAAGCGGGGGTGACGCCACAGTGCGACCCCATGCCCTGGAAGGATCCCGTGGCGTTTGTCTTGTCGGCTAATCTCTATCGCACTCACAGAGTTCTCACGGCAAAGCAACGCAAGGGGATCGTATTGCAAGCCTCGATGTGGAATCTCAAAAAACTATCACACCGGAGGTAACTGAAATGATTGCTGAATTTCAAGAAAAATATTTTGAACTTCTAGAAGAAAATAAAAAGCATCGCCGAGAAATTCACCGGCTCAATAAAGAGCTCCTAAAAAAGAACGAGCTCTCGCTTGCGTGCCTAGAAACGGTTGACGCGCAAGACCAGACTTTTGCTGAGCAGCTCAGTCGAGCCCGCGTCGAAAAGAAAGAGTGGAAACAAGCCTACGAGAAAATGAGTGAGAAATGCGAGCGACAAGACCATAAGATTTTTGTGTACGAACACCTCCTGCGATTGCACAACATCAAGTTCGAGGAGTCAACTTCAAACGACGCGCCGCAAGAGCAAGAGGTGAAATTAATCAAGTCCTTAGACGCTCGGCACTATATAGGGACTAATGGTTGGGACTAGTAACGGTGTCTAGCTTAAAGTTTAGAGTAGGGGATTTTCCCACGTACTTTACATCGTCTTAGATCGGTTTCGTTGCTCTACGGACTTCTATGAAGGTCGATTTTCGAGCCAACTACCGAAAACAGCGAAATAAGCCGATTTAAGCCCTAGTTCACTGGGAGATGGGTATTAGGTCGTCTCAGTGTGGTTTCTCTTGAATGTACCCACAGCTCGAAAGGATTGGAGGGGTGTTTGAGTTTTTCCTATCGCGCCCCGAGAACAATCGTTCAATACACCACGCTATTTAATATTTGAATTATTGAAGTCATGAAATAAATATATAATTCACAGAATGAAGGTCGTCGCAGTAGCCAGTCAGAAAGGCGGGTCCGGGAAAACGACCGTTGCTATTCATCTCGCCACCTGGTTTGCGCAGGTAGAAGAAAAGAACGTGGTGCTCATTGATCTCGATCCGCAAGCGTCGGCGTGTGCGTGGTCCGACTATCGCCACACCAAAGACCCCGTCGTCCTTGCTACGCACGCGAACCGGCTTCAGTCAGAGCTACATCGCATAGCCGAACACCAGGGCGATATCGTCATTCTTGACACCGCACCGCACTCGGACTCCATCGCGTTAGAAGCCATGCGCAGCGCACACCTGGTCCTCATTCCCACCCGCCCGTCTTTTCTCGATATCAAAGCGGTGGTGAATACGCTCACGCTCGCACAGATGGCTAGGACGGAAGTCGTGGCAGTGCTCAATCAGTGTCCGCCACGAGGACAGGACGCGAACGAAGCGGAGAAAGCGATCTCGGCTCTCGACGTCGAAGTCAGTGTTGCGCGCCTGACACAGCGAACGATCTTCGGGCGAGCATTGCTCAACGGACAAACTGCGATCGAGGCAGAGCCCAAAAGCAAAGCAGCCCACGAGCTGACCGCACTCGGTCGCTACATTACACAGAAATTGTCATCACCAGGAGAAGATCCATGAAATCAAACAACACGTTTTCAGACGTGGTTAAGTCCGACACACCACCAAGCACCAGCACCATGCCGGTATTTGAGGAGATCCTAAAACGTGGTACCAAGCACGTCGGCAGTTACTTCCATCCCGCAGTTTCGAAGAAGCTTAGACAGATGGCGGCGAACGAAGATACGACCATTCATGCATTGATCGCAGAAGCGTTATCGTTGCTCCTACAAAATCGCAATGAGACGATCACTATCGAGGACGCAGAAGACTAAGTCCTTTTTTTGGGGCTCACTCAGTTTCAATTTCCGCAGGTTGTGGCTCCGGTTTTGGTTTCTTCCCAAAACCGTCAAACTGTTGGAAGGCAAAGGACTCCTTTGTTGCGGACGATTTACGCTTTTCTAACTTCGTGAGATCAAAGGTGATGCAAAGGGAAACCGGCTGGGTGCGCACTCTTTTTGTACCAAGTGCAAGAGGTGATTCAACTTCATCCCTTCCGGAAAATTGAGAAGCCGTGGGCGCGGGGAGATCATAAAGCACGCCCTTTTTGTTGACGACCAATTCGATCTTTGCAATCGTTTCCGCCAGTTCGGTTTCTCGGTATCGTTGGAGAAAGTCGAAGGGATGCGCAGAATGCTTTTGGTAGATGGGAGTTTTGGTTGTTAAACTTTCTTCGGTCTGAGTCTCCGGCGTGATCTCCCGAGCCGTTTGGATCTCCTCGATGATCTCTTCAAATTGGATCGTTCCTTTGTATGCTAGTAGGATCTTCTTTTCGGTGGCTCTGTTCTTGTACTTGGGATCGATCCATCTCTTCGAAGCTTTGAAGGTGTCGATTTTCACGGTGTACGGCTCCAGCAGTTCGTGCGTGTGGAAGCCGCTACAGTCTGATTTAGAGTAGCCGTCCTCAGGCAATAATTTCACTGCAGATTCTTCTTCTGCTCCGGCACCCCATGACACCCAGAGGATCAACAGCAACAGCACCATTTTCTTATTCATATTTTCGTTCCTTGTTTAAGCTAGCGCACCAAGAACGCAGAAAACTACCAGCAAGAGTATCAACATACCAAAAAAGACGATTCTGGTCTTAGTACGTCTTCGCATATTTTCTTACTTACGCAGCTAACTTCGCAATCAGATATTCCTGTCCGCGATCGCCCTTCACCCGGTTGCAATAGCCACAGAGCAGTTGTAAATTCGCCAGGTGATCCGTACCGCCTTGCTTTTTCGCAATGATGTGATCGACTTCTAAATTCTGTTGTTCGAAATGCTTACCACACCCGTTGCAGTGACCGCCCTGTTCTCCGTAGAGAAGTTTCTTGTTGCGCAGATCGTTGTACTTCAGAATCTCACCGATATCCGTTCTCTGCGGCACGTCCGTCCGAGATTTAATGTCTTGAAAGAGTCCTTGGTCCGCTTTAATCCGGTCCTCGACCAGTCGCACCGCGACGTCCGAAATATCAATCCCCACCCAATTCCTCTGCAGTCGATCAGCTGCAACTAGAGTAGTGGCACAACCGCAAAAGGGATCGAACACTACGTCCTCTTCATTGGAGCTCGCTTTGACAATTCGTTCCAACAATGAGAGTGGCTTCTGTGTCGGGTAACCCACGCGTTCACTTTTGATCCGACCTACTGGAGAAAACTTCGACCACCAGGTTTCGGGCACTTTGCCTTTCTCTAAATATCGATCCCGTTCTTCAGACGTAAGCGGAGCACTGATCGCCGCGCCCTTCGAATTCGTGTTCAACTGCTTGTGCGGAATACGGACCTGGTCGCGATTAAACGTCCACAATGTTCCTTTCGAATACCAAAACACCAGGTCATGCTTCCGATTGAATTGTCGCATGTTGGGACTCCCTGGTCCGGTGTAGCACCACACCACCTCGTTGCGAAAATTCTTCCGGCCAAAGATCGCATCGAGGAGCAGTTTCAAGTAGTGACTCATGGTAGGATCGCAGTGCAAGTAAATCGATCCGGTGGGCTTGAGAAGTCTGTGCATTTCCAAGAGCCGAACCGCCATGTAAATGAGATACGACTTGTCGCTCTTACTCATCGCCGCGTGAATGACTTTGTTGAGGCGCGGGTGCTTCGCCTCAATCAGATCGAGCCACGTAATGTCAACGTCTTGCAACGTCCAGGTGTCCTTGAACTCCGCCCCTGCAGCTTCACTTCCTATAGGAGCCGCGTAATTCGCTTTCGAATTGAAGGGCGGATCCAAATAGATTAAATCAACGGACTCCGAGTTCATGCCCCGCATGATCGGGAGATTGTCACCGGTCCATATCGTCCTATTCGACCAGTTCGCAGACATGAAATACCCCTTGTCCTAGCGCGTAGAGTTTACGCTTACTCGTACACTCCTAGTTCGATCGCGACTTGCTCGAACTTGTCCAACGTGTCTAACACCGGTCGAAATTTAATATCGAGCTGACGAAGCTTATGGACGATCTCCCTGCAACTCTGGAGTTCTGTCGGAATCTCTTCACCTATTCCCATCTCCACTACATCAGTGGGAGATAGTTCGACGGGGACACAAATATGTCGTACCACCCATTCCCAATCAAACTCGATATCTACTCCGCTGTTAGCTCTGGGCGCATCCATTATCGTTAGGAAGTTGAATGCGCGCAGAAAGGGCTTTGTGGGTTCATCGTTCGGCCGATACATTCGCCAAAGAGTCCCAACCTCTTTTAACGATCCAAAACTGTACTTGGCTAACACTTTAGAAAATCGACCATACTTGTAACCATTGCCAGGGGGATAATTTCTATATGGGTCGCTGTTTGTCAATCCAGCAGTGTCGTCGCCCAAGCGAGCTGCCAGTTCGACTAGCAACGCTGAAATTTTTCTTTCTTCCGATTCAAATTCACTTACAGGTCCCGCCAATTCAAAGAGCACTGGATAGTGATCCGAATCAAGCTTCAGCTCCGGGTCTAAACCCTTGCATTTGGCATCAACCCAAGCATCTTCAAAATCTTGCTTCCACATCAGCCGGTCTTGCTCTGGAGTGGGGTGATCATCCGGCGCGTAGTGTACACCACTGGCGCGAAATACACTGTCAAATCTGTTAAAGCAAAAGGTGTTGATGAGCGCGAAATTCAAGAGCGCATCAGCATGACAGGTTTCTTTCAACTCCCAATTGGTGTCGTTGCCCGTCAGCACACACTCAGGGCGGGACAGCGCGTCTTGCACCCGAGTTGCATCCCCTGTGGGATCTGCAAATATCCGCTCAAATGTTAAGGGATCATCCAAGACTACAAACTTAATTGGAACAGGAAGGATATCCCAAGGACCACTCAAAAGGAAGTGATAGGGGTTGACGGCTTTCATGTGCGTTTCCAAAGCGGTCTGACATTCGACGGATTCGAAAGCGTTGTTGTGGTCTTCGTTCCTTTCTAAGCTCCCGTCTCCAACCCAGTAAGGTGGCAGCTCATTCAGACCGCACGCCTCTTCCCAAGAGCCCCGGGGAAAGTCAACATGTGGTACTTTGGGCAGTGTTTCAACCAGAGCCACCGCAGAGTCGACAGTAGGCAGTACGGAAGGAATGACCGCACTCGGATTGTTTATCTCCAATGCAACAGGGTCGGTCGAGGCTCGATTTTGCAAGACCCAAAGTACGCTCGCAACGGCTACCGCGATGAGTCCCAACCCGATGCCAGCACCCCACAGCCAACGCGAGGCGTGAAAAGACCGGCTCATTCGTTTTCTTTCTCTTCCTAGCATTCGAAGTTTTCCACGTCTTCTGGACTGTACAATTCATTATCGATGGCTTGAGGGAGATTGGCTGAATTCTTCAGTTCTTTTGTCAATTTTTTCAATTTAGTTTCAATCACCGCTTTCCTTTCTTCTGTTGTATCGGGGTCCGCCAGCTCCTTTTCGAGATTTAGGTATTCCGTTTTTCTAGCCTCGTAGTTCGCTGCACGTTGCGCACGTCCTTCATCGTCCTTAAGAAGCCTACTCGGTGGTGGGTCTTTATAAATGGCACTCCACATTTTTGCGGATTCCCTATGAGCATCTATTTCCAAATCCCAATATTCCCATGGCTCAGGCAGTTTCCCTCTTTCCTTAAAAATCTTTAAGAATTGACTGACGTGGTATGTTTCATGTATATACGTGAACGTTGAGATATGTCTAAAAGCAAGGTCGTAGTGCCCGGGCGGGGGACCTTCTTCCTCTTTATCCCAATCCCAAAACCGATCGATGAGTCCAACTGCGCGAGCACCGATACTGGTGGGGTAAATCTCCATATTCAACACAAGTCGATCCTTTCCATTGACCTTTTTTGTATCTGGTTCGGTTTTACCTAAGCCAAATTCGGTCAGTCTATCGATTGTCCAAGTACCTGCAGTAGTAGCGGCAGGATTCCAGCCATTCTTTTTTAGTTTATTTCCAGCTTTTCCTTCCCAACAGGATTTAAGAGCTTCTATATCGGCATCGGAAACGTCGTTCGCCGGATTCGAGGGGTCTTCTTCTTCTTCTTCTTCTGGATCGGGTTTCGGTTCTTGAGTTTTTGGAGGTTTTGGTGTTTCGCCACCGCCGCCACCGCCACCGGTGGACGGTTTCTTAGGAGTCTTACCTATAGCTTTAACATCCTTTTCTAACCGCCAGCACGTGTAGGTGTAATCGTACCAGTTAATGTAGGAGTAGTAATTCCAAATCTTGTCCTTATTGTCACCCTTAGCATCGGGATCTTTTTTACCGTCGGCAGCCTTTAACGCGGCAAAATTTTTAAACACTTTCCAGTCAGAGTTTTGACATTCCGCGTCGGTAAAACCAATGACCGGCGGATTGTCTGGATCGTAGCCTGGGATATACCAAAATGCAAAGACTGTTAGTCCGAGCGTGACTAGGACCGTTCCTGCCAAAAGTTTGCGAAGAGTTTTCATAACTCAATTCTCCAGTGAATTTCAATTTTCCGACAAATGAATGTCGGGCTTATCAAAATTTCACTGGATAAAAAACCCTGCTATTCACCCAGCCGAGTTAATTACTCTCGACTTTTGGTCGGGCTGTTGTATTCACAGGCAACCCGACTCCGGGCGTCCAATGAAATTTTGATTGAAAGCATTTTAACAAACTTTTTTCGTACCTCTCAAAAAATATTTTTCTGCTCGATCGACGCGATTGGATCTGTTTCCTCAATTCCATAGTGGCTACAGTGTTAGAAATGTGTCGGGGAACCTTGAACAGAAAGTGTAGAAACCTCTAAGATTTGCGAGCGACCTATCATCCTTAGGAACACCAAACCTCAGCCCCTCCCCCTCGATCTCGTTTTCGCTTGTGTAGAAAAAGGTTTGGAGGGTCCCTGCACCACTCTCAAAGGCACACATCACCCCCTACTTTTTCGGGCTTCAAAGGTGTGGAATATTGTTTGTTTTGTGTACTCTCGCTTTCTTCTGACACTGTAATTCGAGAAAAAAGAAGGCGAAAAACCTGTAGTTTCTGCATGTATACTGTATCGTCTTTTTTGTGTTTTCTGAGCGTTTGCAGTGCGCAAATCCGTGTCGCGAAGGCTCAGATTGTGAGCGTCTATAGGAGCGACCACCACCCGTTGTTAGCAACATGAGTTTGCGATCGCACCCAGTGTTTGAGAACGACACAAAAGATAGGAATTGAAATTAGCCTCATACAGCCACGCAATGCGCCTAGATGGTATGTAGGTCATTGTGTAGTCTTTTCGTTTAGCCTCGCTTGCGCTCGTTGCAGATTGAGGCATAAAAATACCCCGCCTAAGCGAGGTACTTACAACAGCGGAAGTGCGCTAGGATCTAGTGATTGAATACCCCGAGTGCTTTCGCTTCCGCAATGTCGAGTTTTCTTCGAGCAGAATGTAATTGTTCCGTGTAGAGTTCAATTAAGTCGCGCCGACCAATCCGCACCGCATTGACTAACTTCACATTGAGCTCGTTCATTCGCGTTAGTGCTTTGTGGATTTTGCGTTTTGCTTTTGTCATTGTTCGCCCCCTTGAGCGAGTGGATTAACTGTTGCAGTCAGTCTAACATCTGCAGTTTGTTTATTTCCACTAATCCCCGTTGAGTACGGATTTTGTGAGCGCGGCGAGACCGCGTACGAAGAGCTAGCGCTATAGCACTATGAATGTCGCATCAATGCGAGGCACAAAAATCCCCGCTCAATGGCGGGGAATTGCTAGGGACTGGACTGAGTGCGCTAGAACCCGAACCTGAAAATCACATTGTCGAGAACGTCAAAATTGTTGTGTCGTTGCGACCCGCGAAAGTTCGTCGCGTCGACAGGATTGAAATTCCAATCGAAGTCGACCATGCGTTGAATGGACTGTTCCACATTCTGAGGGACGACATCGAGGTACAAATCAATAAGTTTGACCGCTTGCTCGCGCGTGATCCTGTAACGTAAGGGAAGGGACATTTAAGCAGCCTCGCGCGCGGCTTGATACGCGACTGAGTGCGCGGGGACATTGTTGGAATTGCACTGCACTAAGTGCTTAATGACATCAATCATCAACGACTTAGACAGTGTGATTTTCTTCCAATGTCGCCCGAAGTAATCTTGATCCGTCATGTTGAGCTCTGTCAGTTGCACCGCGCAGAACCAATACTGTTTGCGCGTCGGCGGATTGTGAGCCATGCGATTAAAGCTTTCGAGCGACTTAGCCGTTCGTCTGAACTGTGCTTTGCTCATTCGTAGTTTCTTGGTACTCATAAATTGATCTCCGTAAATGAGTAGTGTTAAAAGAAAAGGACACTATCAGAATAGCACGAAGTACCGATTTATTGCAAACTTTCATCCGCCCTGTGCACTGAGCGCAAACCGCCCGAAGAAAAAACGATCCCCTAGGTAACGCAGGGTAGAACTATCGAACACTATAGGACACTGTGGCGCGTTCTTCAGAACAGAAATAAAATGCAAAGATTTACAAAATAATGGTATAAAACACTTGCAATTAACTACTCTTTGAATATACTATAGAGTATGACCTTTTCTATTAACGCAATCAGGGAGCAGGGTATGCAAATACTTCAAGCCACCGCCGCGTCGATTAACGGACGCTTCGCAGTTCACGTCACCGCCACGACCACCAATTTAATCGGTCGCGTCGCAAAGGTCGGTGATCGTTTCTTTGAAATTACTTCAGTCGCAGTCGCTACTTCGCAGGGGAATATCTGTTTAGTCAAGCGTCTTTGGAACGTTAAGTAATCAAACCGCCCCGCTTACTTGGCGGGGCATTTTCTCACACACCAACATAGGAGCAACACCATGCTAAGAGGATTTTGGGTCAAACTAGAAAGTGGCGATTGGGGCGCGCATATCGCGGTCGCTGAGCGTCGCAATGTCGAGGGACAACACGCCGAGCTCAATAAGCGCGACGGCACCAGTTCCATTGTCGAGATACTCGATGTGGAGTATTACTACGATGTGTATGCCATCGGTCGAGTACGCGAGATCGAGCAAAACAAAACCCCGCGTCGCAATGGCGCGACCAACCAACAAACCGAGCGATCGCAGGGCGCGAGATTTACTCGCAACAACAACGACGAATGGGTCGTTCGGGTCGAGGGGGAACACACCATCGGTCGCGAGATCACGGTAGCCGTCGCGAAGAAAGACGGCTCTAGCCAGTCCGTAAAGTGCAAACCGTATTGGACGGGCGAGATCAAGGGACGCACCGTCACCATCGCTGAGATCATCGGAGCAACCGCTTAGGCGGTTGTTGCCCGTGCACTGTCAATAAAGAATATGTAAGTAATTATTAAATAGTGGTAATATTTACTTGCAATTAACTATTATTTGAATATACTATATTGGTATGACCTTTTCATTAAACAACGGAGAGCAATCCATGCGAACCATCCAACGAGCCACGTTCTGGCTCCTCTCAATGCTCGGTCTAGTCCGCGCGAAGCAATCGGCGGACGAAGCCGTTACCGAAGAACTTCTAGACGAAGTTTACAGCTATCTTCCTGAGTGTTATGACTACTCGGTCGACAAGATTGAAGCAATGCTCGATGAGCTCGCGCGTGAAAACGACGCGAAGCAAATCGAGGTCGAGGACGCAATCGAGCATGTCCGCGTACAGTTAGCAGAAACGACCGCACTGGTCGCAGATTTAGGAACGGGGGCGGAATACCGCCCCGTTGCTGTTCATA
>JAPOVV010000025.1 GCA_026707945.1 Gammaproteobacteria bacterium
ATCGCTGCTCGCGTTTCCTACAACTTCCGCGATGATTTCCTCGATGCAATTGCCGACGGACAAGGTCATCCGTACTTCGTTGACGCATATTCACAGCTCGATGCGTCCATTGGCTTTACATTGAACGACCGGGTCGCGTTTAGTCTCGAAGCAATCAACATTGGCGACGAAAACGTGTACTACTACAACCTTATAGCATCGGGAGACGACGAGCACTTCTCGAGTGCGATCAACGCCGGACGTCGATACCAATTTGGCGTTCGCATAAAAATGTAGCGGTTCGAAGATATAACAGTTGCAGCGTTACACCCACTAGGGTGTAACGCTGCACGATCTTTTACTCAATAGCGTGCGCATCCGTAGCGTATGCCTTTGCCGTTCACATCTCAACGCGACCTAGCCGTCGTTCGTGCTAATAAACGAACGCATTCCAAAATCCACACGCTAACCTTTTGTCGAGCGCATCCTTCATGACGTTAGTACGTAGACAAGCACCTCTCTGTTACCTGCTGGTTGTCTATTGCGTATGTCACGCTCAAGCGCTAGCGACAGCGGAACTGGAGTACCAACCCGGTATTTCCCTGCTACACGAACTGAAGTACCCAGCCGACTTCGAACATTTCGAGTATGCGAACCCCGATGCACCCAAAGGCGGCAAAATCGTACTATCCACGACCGCGCCCATCGTGAATTTCAATGGCGCTCGAGGACCTGAACTTCCAAATGCGATGGGGTTAGGCCGAACGATGGATCGGTTACTCATCCGAACTGCTGATGAGCTGTCTGGTCTCTATGGACAACTAGCAGCAGGTATCGCGTTATCGCCGGATCGTAAATCGCTGTTTTTTCGTCTACACGACCACGCTCGTTGGCACGACGGTGTACCCGTTACTACCGATGACATTCAGTTTACGTACGACCAAATGATGGCGGCCGTACACGGACGTGTGTACTTCGCGAGTTGGATCAAATCGTTTGAGATACTCGGTCCAAAGGACTTCGTTGTCCATCATCGCTCAACGTTTAACAACTCAAACTTGGTCGCAATGACATGGTTTCCTGTACGACCCGCACATTACTGGGAAGGACGCGACCCAAACAAACCGACGCTGATTCCGCCAGTTGGAAGTGGTCCGTATCGAGTCGCTGATTTCGATCGCTCATTCGTCACGTACAAACGGGTCGACGATTACTGGGGACGCGATATCCCGGTCAACCGGGGTCGCTACAACTTTGACGAAATCCGGTATGAGGTGTATCGCGACCAGAGCGTCGCTCGTGAGGCGTTTCGTAAGGGATTGTTCGACATCATGTTTGAAAATGACATTCGTCACTGGATGTCCTCCTACGACGTACCCGCCCTTGCTGCCAACCAGATACGTCAATCGACTCGCGAAGTCCGGAAGTTCATAGGTGCGGAACGTGCAATCGCGTTGAACACTCGTCGTAGTTACTTAAGTGATGTTCGTGTGCGTGAAGCGCTAACGTTGGCATTTGATTTCGAGTGGCAAAACCGGGTGATGAGGCACGGTACACAAAACCGTGCATTGAGTTACTTTGCGAATTCCCGATTTGCAGCGGAAGGTCTACCCTCACGAGCTGAGATTGAAATACTCAAACCATTTCAGTCACGGATACCTCCTCGAGTATTTAGTCACCCATTCACACTACCCGTTTCAACCGGATACGGTACCAATCGGAATGCACTGGAACGCGCCCACGAGTTGCTAGAGTCTGCAGGATGGCGTTTACAGGATGGACGTTTGGTAAACGAATCAGGAGAACCCTTCGAATTCGAAATACTCACCCAAGATCAGTCGATGCAGCGGGTGCTGCTGCCGTATACAGAAACACTGCGTCTACTAGGTATCGATGGACGAATGAGACTCGTCGACAACGTGACGGCGATCAATCTTCTGAGAGGCAGGAATTTCGACGCATATGTTCGAGAGCACCTGTTTTTAAATCCACCAGTCGGGGAACTTCGTAATCATTTCAGCGCTGAAGCCGCAGGCATCCAAATGGGTGGAAACATGGTCGGAGTACGGGATGAAGTTGTAGATACACTCGTAGAAATGGCGGAGCAGGCTTCCTCAATCGAGGAAATCAGTGCGATCGTAAAAGCACTTGATCGCGTGGTCTTATGGGGTTTCTACCACATACAGATCAATTCGGCGGAATTGGAACGCGTTCTCTACTGGGACAAGTTCGGTCGTCCAGCCGGAGAAGAGGTAGCGGAACTCGAGTACTTAACGGGGAGTTCCGTCCGGATTCTCGATAGCTGGTGGATTGACGATGCGAAGGCGAAGAGACTCGCCAATTTGCAAGAGTGATACCAAAATAAACTTGATTCCATTCGTGTACGGCAAAGACGCGCTACAGCTGCAACAGAGTGAATTCTGTGTCCGGTTTTCCGATCGCCCAGAGGCTGCATGTGCCGTTCGTGCCGTCTAGGTTGTATTTCAGCTCAGGTTCAAACTTAAATCGTACGAGGTCCCGTTCACAATACAGCTGAAACTCGTTTATCACTCCTTCGACATCGTTTACGCCGAACTGATTTCGAAGCAATACGTACTTCCACTTACCGTCCTTATCAAGCACACCCGGGACTCCGAAAGATGTATCCGCCGTTCGCAAATCCTCTATCGAATTCCTGTACCTCGCAAGGTTTATAAGACTCTCTTCATCTATTTCTTCCAAGTTCTCCAACACGTCGATCGTGCGCAACGACTCTCCGTAGTGACCTAACTCGATTTCTAGCTTGAGTTTTGACAACATCAACTGTTTGAATAGATTCCGATCCATATTGCCTGGGATTTTTCTATAGCCAATCGCTCTATTTACGCTGATTAGTTGCTGTGAAGGTGTTCCCCATTTCCGTTCGAAATAAAAGCTCGCAGTCCAATACATCAAGTCTTCGTGGAGTGTCTTCGTTTGGTACCGCAGCTTTTCTAGGTAACTAAGCGCTTCTTCTCTGTCACCCGTCTCAATTTCACGTACGGTCTCCATAAAACTCGCTCTGAAACGCTTAAAGAACGGAGGCGCACCACTGTACATCTCAAATGAGACTCTAAACCGATGAACTCCGTCAACTTTTTCTCCTAAATACTCACCAGGTTCGAACGTCGTTCTCTTCAGTGATCGGATTGCAGCTCTTCGAAATTCGGGGTGACCTACCGAGTCGACGACAACGATTTCATATGGTCGGCCATTCCGGTCGACCATGGTTTCTAATTCAACCCAGCCTTCTTCGTTCCTCGATAACGCCACATGAGGGTACACGATAGGACCACGTTTTATGACCTTCGGTGACTTAAGCGTTGGAATCTCTTTACTTTCCGATTCCGCATTCGTTGTACCGTTCAAGCCTATTAACCCAACGCATAGTAAAAGCAATACGCGCTTCATCATGGCGACTACCGAAACTCTCTGCTAGGACAATCGAACATGGGATTAGGAAGGAGACTTGCTGTGATGTTTAGTTCATTATCGCACTAGGGCTGACAAGCGCTTCTACACCCGATACTAGAATGAATCATTGCGCATAAAACGAGAAAAGGTAAAAGCCCAGCAGTTTGTGCCACCTAGGACTAATGGAACGTCGCCGTCATAAATAGATGATTCTTAGAAGAGACTCATCGTTGAATAAAGCTAAAACTCGTGCCGGGGTCACCCGTTACCGAGACTCGACATGTGCCACTTGAATCGTTGAAGCTATACTCAAGATCAGGTTCATACTCAAAGCGCAGTCGGTCACGCTGACAAGTTAGATTGAATTCGCCGATACTGCCTTTGACATCCGCTACGCTAAATCGATTGCGGATTAACTCGTGAGACCATGCACCTTTGGAGCTAAGCGAACCGCTAACCAAAATAGTCTTCGTCGAATACCTCAGTTCATCAATTGCGGTCCTGTACTTGGCCGCTTGTTGTCGTAGCGTGTCATCAACGCCGTTCAATTCATCGAATCTATCCAAAGTGGTCAATGCGGAAACATACTTCTTTTGACGCAATTGGAGGAGCAGTTTCGACCATAGCAGCTTTTGAAGTAGATTAGCGTCCATAAATCTTCGGGCTTTGTCATGGCCTATTGCTCGACTAACACTATTCAACTGCGCTGAAACCGTTCCCCATTCCTGGTCAAAGTAGTACTTCGCCGTCCAATACATCGCATCTTCGTGAAGCGTTCTTCTTCGTTCACGTAGGATTTCCAATCCATCCTCGGCCTTGGTTTTTGTTTTGCTCGAGATGGAATTCACCACCTCATAGAAGCGTCTCCTGAAGGAATCAGCATAGAGAGCGCGTTTATCTTCCATGATAAACGTGTATTGCATGTAATGTTCATGATCGATTTTTCTACCGTTGTACACAGCAGGCTGGAACGTTGTTCCTTTAAGCGCTTTAATCGCAGCTGCCTCAAATAGGGGACTTCCAGATCTGTCTGCGACGGAGATTTGATACGGGTTTCCATCTGTGTCGACAAAGAAATTCAGATAGACCCAACCTTCTTCTCCTTTCGATAGAGCGCGTCGTGGGTATTGGAGCGTTCCGTATTCGATCGCCTTTGGTATCGTGACGATTTCAGTCTGGAGACTAATCGATTCGGAAACTCGGTCTTCACCAATGGCGGTAGAGCTGAGACTCAACAACACGATGCAGCCGAAGAGTATCGATAGAGAACCAGTGAGCGATATGTGGGACGTCCTCCCCGCGCGCGAATGAGGCAAAGATACTGTTACGTTGCTGAGTACATCCATTCCGCGAGCCTTAAAACACCTACGACTACAACTCTCACGCAGTCTCCTTGGAGCCTGTTCAATAACGATCATGACATCCGTCACCATTGGCTCGGTAAAAACCGTCGCTGTTTACGTCTAAATTGTTGACACCGAAGCAATTCGATATGTCCCTTCCCGTCTGTCAGCCAGAAATATCGCGTTGTTCTCGTATCGAGTCTTCGAATGGAACGATACCGCAATATTCGCACCTCGCTTACCGTTCTGGACGACAGAAACGTCACTTATTTCAGCGGGTGTAAGATTCAGAATCGGCAACGTTCGACCAAATGACGCTTCATCCTTGAATCGGTGAACGGTACCCATTTCTACGACGATAAACGGATAACGAACTAGCCTTGTGCACGCTATTACATCACCGGCCTTCAACCTTTGAAGGAATCCTCTAACCACATTCCTCGTTTCTTCATCCGCAACATCCTGCCAGACATCACTAGCGCCACAGGCAAAACGAGCTTGTACGCCCCAAGTGTCCTGCAGTTTCGTGAGAACGTAAACGACCCGATTTGAAAGGATCGCTTGATTCTCAGCGTTATACCGGACCCAGCCACCTGCGAGATGAATCTTGTCGTGTGTGGTCTGGATAGTTTTAGGACTTATTCCTTCTGTTCGAACCCAGCCTGTCGCTTCCCGTTCGGTCCAAGAAGCAGCGGCAGCAAATTCCTCAGCACTCTGAAAAAACTCGACTCGCCCTGTGGCAGCCACACGGACGTGTGGATAACTCATCACGGCCGCCCATGCTCTTGCGTCCTTTGCCCGATCTGCTCTGAAGAACTCCCAGTAGGCTGCTTCGGGAGTTCGTCCTATGACCAATCTACTCCTTGTCGCGAAGGATTACTACCGAGACGATGTGCCCATGGTCGTGCGTTGTCGTCCCAGGGATGTGCAGCCAACCATTCTTCGTTCATCGCAACCCCGAGCCCCGGTCCAGAAGGTAAGCCGAAATAGCCATCCTTTTGAACTGGAAAATCTCCGATTGTCGCATCCGGGAACCATTGATGGATACCTCCCTCCTGGATGACGAAATTTGGTGTGCACACGTCCAAATGCAGGGCGGCAACGGTCGCGAAAGGACCGTAACAGTTATGCGGTTGAATGCCAACGTAGTACGCTTCCGCCATCGCTGCGATCTTCTTTGTTTCAAGTATCCCGCCCGCATACATGATGTCCGGTTGAATCAAATCAACCGCATGCAGAGGTAGTAAGTCGGCAAAGTCGTACTTTGTCAGCAATCTTTCTCCCGTAGCGATCGGGACATTCACGTGATCGGACACTCGTTTCAATGCATCGAGATTCTGAGGTGGCACAGGTTCTTCAAAATAGAAAGGACGATACGGTTCCATCCGATTCCCTACTCGAATAGCATCCGATGGCGATAAGCGCCCGTGTACCTCTACAAAAAGTTCTATGTCGTCTCCAACAGCTTCTCGTACTGCCTTCAGTTTCTCGATTGCGAGATCTTCCGAGCGTCGGTCGATGAATATGCCGCGATGTTCAAACGGATCACCCTTGAGCGCGGTCAATCCTCGTTCAATGTGATTCATCGCATTCTGTACCGCCGCTTCAGGGGTCGGACCATCCCACCGACCATACGTCCAAATACGATCACGAATCTTGCCACCGAGTAGCTCGTACACCGGCGTATTTAGAGCTTGTCCTTTGATGTCCCACAGTGCAATCTCAATGCCGCTAATCGCGGACATCTGCACGACGCCACCGCGCACATGAAAGTAGTGATAGAGTGTTTGCCAGTGCTTTTCGATCGCCATGGGGTCTTCGCCCACGAGCAACTGGCCAAACTCATCGACCATGGTCGCTACGGCTAGTGGACCGCTCGTCGCCTCACCCCAACCGACGATACCTTCGTTCGTCTCGATTTTGACGTACACGAAATTACGAGTGACGGTCGGACTCATGTGTGCACAAGCCGGTACGGCTTTAACGGCAGTTATTTTCATTCTTTATTTCGCTTATCTAGTTCGTTTTTGTGAGGACCGAGCACTCATGCTCTGCTTTTCAATAAAGGCGTACGTCGCCTCCCCCATAAGCAAGCGTACCAATTCGGATCAGGATACCGACAAGGTTCAAAATGCGTACAACCTTTTATCTTGGCGTCAGTTTCCTAATCCATCCGTCTCCCTTCGAGAGAATGTAAAGCTCGCCGGCTGCATCCGTACTTACTCGGAGGTCAACACGTTGCGTATAAGGCGCGTGACCAGCACTCGTGTTGCGATGTCCTGCAATGTCCGCGAGCGAACCGCTTTCCCCATCAATCGTGAGATCGAACTCATATATAGTGGTCGGTGAGTCGGGTTCGAGTGCTGAAGTGTCGATGTAAAACAGCCGCCCTCGAACGATCTCAGTAAAAACGAACATTCCAACTAAGTCTGGAATGCCTGACCCGCGATACACGAACCCTGATCCAATCGCAAATCCTTCGTCATGGTCGTACTGCGCTACGGGGTAAATCAAGTCTGCGGAGTCCGTTTCACGTTCATAAACCCCGCCAGGTGAATCGTTCGTATCGACACCATGAGCCGTCGCAAATGTACCTTCTCGAAGCCGCCACCCGTAATTACCACCCGCGACACCAATATTCACTTCTTCAATCTGGTCCTGACCAATATCAAGGATGAACATGCGACCGTCCGCCGTATCCCACGAATAGTTTTGGGGATGCCTTAGACCATATGCCCAAACTTCGGGCAATCCATCTGCACCATCTGCAAACGGGTTATCAGCTGGGATACCGTATTCAGCATCATCTCCGCCACCAAGGGGGTCTATGCGAACGATCGTTCCGAGGATGCTGTTTGGGTTTTGCCCGTGTTCCCGCGGATCATGCGCACTTCCACCGTCACCGAAACTCACATAGAGCATGCCGTAGTCTGCATCCCCTACATTCGCAGTCGGATTGAACGCGACGTTGCCAACGTTATGGTTAGGGGCAAATTGACCGACGCGAAGCATCTCTCGAAATTCACCGGTAAACACGTCACTCGTTGGGTCCGCAACGGACCATTCCGCCAGTACGCTCTCCTGGACCGATGCGCTCTCTTCGATGAAGTCTGCCGTTCCGTCCGGGCTCGCACTGAAGGTGGTATAGAACTTCCCGAATCCTTCCTCGCCTTCATTCGCAAAGTCCGGGTGAAAAGCAAATCCCATAAAACCCGACTCTTGCACGAATGCATCCGCGTTGAATCCCACGTTCTCATTGCGGAGGTCCAAGTAACTGGTTGGCGCCGATCCCTCGCTGTCTGTAACCCAAAGTACACCGCGCGTGTCGTTGAAGAAGAATCGTTCGCCAACTTGCCGCATGTATTGAATGCGGGTAGCAGGATTGTTCACCCCGCCTCGACTCTCGCGGTCTTCAGTTCCCGGTCCCTGAACGAACTGCACTGCATCAACTGAAATCGTTCCGACTTCGACGACATCTTCGATCGGGTCGGTCAATCGCGCTGGGGGAGGAGGGGGCGGCGACGCTGGAGGCGGTGTCGTAGGCGTAGGAGGTGGGGTTGGAGCACCACCTGAAGAGCCACCACAACCGGACAACAATATGCTGGCGGTGAAGCTCGCAAATAACCACCGTATTGAATAGTGAATATTCACATCTCAGCACTCCCTGCGTCTAGGCAGCCGTCTACAGTCCGATAACAGCGCTTTTTCGATTATAGAACCGCTTCCATCAGCCTTCTATTGCCTAAAACGAACATTTCGCGAGCGGTTAAATTACAGGACACTAACTGCGTTTTAGTTTTTTACGCGGCCTTTCATTCAAAATCGGCGACCTCTCTCATGGCTTTCGAGAACCTCATTTACGACGTACAAGACTACGTCGCAACTCTAACCTTGAACAGACCTGAAAAGCTCAATGCACTTAACGGCGGACTGCAACAAGATCTTCGTGACGCGCTTGCGGAGGCTCAACATGACGACGCAATACGAGTCATACTCCTCACGGGTGCAGGGCGAGGTTTTTGCTCAGGTGCGGATCTCACACCGAATCCTGGTGTGACCCCACAGCAATCGCGTAAATCGCAACAAAACGAGCTCATGGACGATTTGGGTTGGGTTGGTCGACAAGCGCTCGCAATTTACAACATCGACAAACCAACAATCGCCGTCATGAACGGTGTAGCGGCTGGCGCCGGTATGAGTCTTAGCCTAGGCTGTGACATGCGCATCGGAAGCGAAAAATCTCGGTTCAAAACCGTGTTCATAGAACGAAATCTCTCCCCTGATAGCGGCATGTCCTTCTTCCTACCTCGTATTGTGGGCTACTCGCGAGCCGCTGACTTGATCTATACGAGTCGAACCTTAGAGTCGGAAGAAGCGTATCGAATCGGACTGCTCGATCGTCTTGTCAGCCACGATGCGTTGATGGATACAGCGCATGAAGTGGCCGCACAAATGACCGGTTGGCCGCCGTTAGCACTACGCACGTCTAAACGCGTCCTACAGCATAACAACGAAGTCGAGCTCGACGACGCATTGCGTTATGAACTTAGCAATCTCGCGACACCTCGTAAAGCTGTAAATGACCAGCGTGAGTCGCGACTATCGTTCATCGAGAAGCGAAAACCTTCATTTACAGGTACTTAATACACACCATCTACAATCGCTAATTCTTAAAGGGGGTTTGAAATGAAACAGTTTTTTGCCGTTGTGTTAGCTGTTCTTGTGAGTTTTGCCGCTACCGCTGACGAAGACCAAGTCGAGTATCGACAGGAAGTCATGTCGGCGATCGGCGGAACGATGGGAGCGATTGGAAAGATCCTCAAACAAGAAGTTGATCGACCTAACGACCTTGCTCCTCTCGCAGCCGCGCTCGCTGAACTTGCGGAGACTGCGCAAAGCGTGTTTCCCGAAGGGTCCGAGGGTGGTGACGCACTACCAGAAATTTGGGAAGACTCAGAGGACTTTGCCGAACGACTAGCAGCGCTCAAAGATGCGACTAGCGCGTTTCGCGACGTCGCCAGCTCAGGTGATATGGGGCAGATTGGACCAGCAGTCGGAAACGTTGGGCAAACCTGTCGAGGTTGTCACAACCGTTATCGAGAATAACGGCTAGTCGGCAAGTAACGCCAGTACTAAAAATGCCACCGCGCCCATCGCCAAACTGAACAGCGCGCGAATCCAAGGAGTCGAAACTGTCGGTAGCGCCACCCGCTTCTGCCCTGTGATCATGCTAAGCGGAGTCGGGTCGCGCAATACAACACCATAGATCGCTTGAGCCAATAAATGCACCGCAACCGCTACCAAGACAATTCGCCATGCGTTGTGGTGGAGTAAATAGATCCAATCGAAAGTAGGTTCGTCGACGTAGTCGTGCAACGGACCTTCGAAAAAGATATCGTCTGTCATAAACAATCCAGTCACGGACTGTACAAGCGCCGCAAACATCAAGAGCAGTACCAGTACGATTCCTGGCGCCGTGTGAGGAGTTAGTTCACCTCTTCGCAAAAAGTGGTCGATGAACTTTCGAGGCGTCGTCCAATACTTCGCCCAACGAGCATAGGTCGCACCCCAGATTCCCCACGACAGACGGAACACAAGCAGAGATACCACAGAAATTCCTGCCCACTGATGGACTTGGATGTCGTAAATTTCTTCGATAAGTCCTGTGGCTAATGCCGTCAGAACGGCCGCACCAAATAGCCAATGCCAGATTCGAAGCGGCACATCCCAAACGGTCACCTTGTCGTGTGCCAAATCGGTCACCAAGTACGCGAAAGACCTTGGTCCGCTAAATCCGTCCACAATGAATCCGGGATGGATACGTCGAGTAGCGATGCATTTTCTGTAACTTCGCGCAAAGCCCACATGCCGGGAATCACGCTCGCGATTGCGGGATGTCGCAACACGTACTGCAGTGCTGCAGCCCGCATGTCGATGCCGTGAGCATCGCAGACGGTTCGGATTTTCTGTGCCTTCTCCCAGAGATCATCAGGTGCTGGTTTGTAGTCGTATGTTGCCCGTCGACGTTCTACGTTCGCCAGAATGCCTGAGTTATATGGTCCACCAACAATCACAGAGACATCTCGGTTGACACACATAGGCAACATCTCATCCAGTGGTTCTTGCTCAAGCAGCGTGAAACGTCCAGCCAACAAGAAACAATCGGGCTCAAACTCTTGCATGACGCGCACGCAAACCGCCGATTCATTGACGCCCAAACCAATGGCTCTTACCAATCCCTGTTCACGTAAACGATGCATCGCTGGCAACGCACCGTTCGCAGCGGCTTCATAGATTCCGGGCTGGTCGTCACCGTGGGTCCAACGGTCGATGTCATGGCACAAGAGAATGTCGATTCGATCCAGATTGAGTCGTCGCAGACTGCTTTCAATGGACGCGACGACTGCGTCGCTCGAATAGTCGTAACGAATCGCTAGGTTTTCGTTGTCACGCATTAACGTGTCTCGAGTGCCTTCTTCAGCCGGGACTAACAATCTTCCGATCTTCGTTGAGAGAACAAACTCGTCCCGCGATTTTTCGCTCAGCACTCGCCCTACACGCTTTTCCGACAAGCCGTGACCATATAAGGGAGCCGAATCAAAATATCGGATTCCCGCGTCCCAAGCTGCCTCGAGTATGGCATCGCTGTCATCATTGGAAATACGGGCTCCTACACCACCGAGCGGCGCACAACCCATTCCCCACGCCGTGACCTCAACGCCTGTACGACCGATCTTCCGTTTTTCTAAAGCCATGATCCTGCCTTAGCCCTCCATTTGCCGTCGTTTTGAACCGTGTAAATTAGCGCTGAGTGATCGCCGTCAACGGCATTGGCGGTCACTGAAGACGGACCGCTCTGAACAACACGCAATTGCGGTTCGCGCATGCCTTTTACAGCTGGATCGTCGCCACGATTAACACGCCGTACTGCACCGACTCCAATCACCAAAAATTCGTCCGTCGTGTATTGCCCGATCGCATCAACATCGTTTTCCGCAGCCTGCAAGAACCCCTTGGCGCACTCCAGCGCTACATCGGATTCACTTCTCTTCTGTTCGTTACCTTCGTTTCCCGGGTCTGTGCCGAAACGGCTCTGGATACCCCACCGACCTTCGGCACGCGTCGCAATGTAGCACACCCTGTTAACCAATATCGGTTCATCGGACGCAGTGAATCGAGTCCACCCACCTGAAATATGTGCTTTGCTGTCTGAACTGCCTATTAATTCCGGGTCAGCTCCGACCGTATGGTCCCATCCTGATCGAATAAACGCGTCCCAGCTCACACTTAGCGCATGTGCTTCATGATCCGCTAAGACAACCGGCTGACGAGCCCATGACACGCGCACATGAGGATAGCTCATCGCAGACGAGAAGCTGTAAGCGTCTCGTGTGTTAAAGGTCTCAAAGAAACGCCAGTATGCGTCTAGCGCCGTTTCACTCATACGAATTTTTCCTACTCTAGTGCGTCAAAGAGTGAGCGCTGTACTGGAATACCGCAAGCGGATTCCCATGTCGTACCCAATGTGGCAAGAACAGGTTCCGCAACCGCCTTGAGCTGCGTTTCTACGTAATGCTCACGATCGATTTCGTGTCGGATATTGTCGGTTGGTTCAGGTCCATCAACCGTCATGACGTAATGAACGACTCGCGATGGATTGGCCGATTTCAGCGCTGCGACAACATGCGGCGGTTTGACTTTGGTGTAACTTGTTGGTGGCTTGCCTAAGCCTTTTCGATATACGAGCTTTTCGTCCATTCTGCCAGCCCGAACTGCATTAACGCTCTCGAGGATGAAATCTTCAACTGGATCGCCATTGAATAAACGAGCGTACAACTCGCGTTGTGCGTCCTTCGCCAGTTCTGTCCAATCGCGTCGAACCACCTCCATGCCCACGAATTCGACCTCGCCTGTCGTACTTATCTGACCCGCATATCGCTTGCGCGCACCCCCACTACCTTTCTTTAGAGGTAATAGGAACAGCCGGGAATAGAGTTTCTCAAATTCGAGTTCGAGCTTGCTTTCAACTTGCCAGTCTCGTTGTATGTAGTCCGCGAGTTCCGCATTGAATTCTCGGGTTAACTCTTTACCTAGCATCGTCGCTGTCGCCATATCTTCCGATCCTGACGCTACGAAAACACTATCTGTATCACCGTACAAAACAACAAATCCGCGAGATTCGAACCAGTCTTTCGACCACATCAGGAAGTGCCGTCCCATCGTGGTGATCGCATTGCCGATCTTGCTGTTATGAAATCGACACACAGGCGTCGCCAACACACCATAAAAGGAGTTCATCAAAATCTTGATCGCTTGAGAGGCAACGCTATCGTCATGCTGTTTCGCTTGTTCTCGTGCAGCGTACAACCCGTCCAGTACGCCAGGCAATATGGCCGGGTTCCTGGAGAAGACCGCGTCGTTGAGAAGGCGAATCCCACCTAAGGTTTCGTTCGTACCCACATATCCCAGCGGGTCAACATTGAACGTTCGAATGATGCTCGGATATAGGCTTTTGTAGTCCAGAACCCACACATTCGAGTGAATTCCAACTTCAGGCGACAACACAGCGCCCCCGGCATGCGACTCCGACGTGTCGTTACGGGACCGATCGAAGCTCGGCGCACATACGCGTCGTTTCTTAAGAGCAGCAATGTAAACAAAGTCGAACGAAGCCACACTGGCAGCAACGCGATCCATTGGCATGCCCGTGAGCGTACTACGAACCTTTGCTAGAGGTAGGAGCTTTAATCGTTCGATGATTTGATAGGCCAGGCGCGCATCCGTTCGCGCATATGACGCGAATCCCGACAGATCATGTTCGTATCTCTCAAGAATCTCACCCGCCCGATCATGCACATCCCCCTCGACTTGCTTGCCCTCACCTAAAACCTCCTGAGCCACTACTTCTAACGAGTACTCAGGAAATCGGATAAATGCGCCGCGAACCAAGTCGATGCCATCTAACACAACACGGCCAGGAATTAAGGCACGTCCGCTGCCAAAATACCCTTGCGCCTCACGCAGCACCATGCGGCCAGGCGCTCGTCCCAGCTCTAGGAAGGCACCCGTTCGAAGGCTTATACGCCGCAGTGCATCTAAGTCAAAATCAACGACGTTCCAACCCGTGAGGACATCGGGATCTAACTCGCGAACTCGGTCAACGAATGCCTCAATAGTGTCCTGTTCGGTCGCATGACCGATCGCGTTCGTAGGCATCTCGCGACCAATCGGGTCACACACATGTACCTCATCGACACCGTCACTGTAAAGCGAAATTGCCAACAGTTGGGTCGCATCGGGGTCCGTTTCAATGTCAAGCGACAAACACCTCGGAATGAAGTCCACATCGCTTGGTTCGAGCGATGGGTCTGTAAATTCAATATCGACACGAGTTTCCGAAGGTATCGGATTACCACTAATGGACACGCCACCACGGATGTCGCGTTCCATCAAGTAGGCAGTAGCAAAGGGAATGTCAGCTTCGTATGAACGGATTCCCGCGCCATGGATTCGATCGCGTAACGGTACAACCTTCGAAGGTTCCGTAACCGTCACGCGGGACGCATTCAATCCGTCAAGCGTGTTCCACGACGTGGTTTCAACCGCTGCGTTTTCCCATGAAAGTTGCTCCACATCAGCGGAGCGGACATAGAAGGTCGGCCGCCGCCGTGTCTCTCGAACCAGGAATGTACGGCCGTCTTCAAGCCGACCATAGATCAATATGATCGGCTTGCCATTCACAACCCTATACGTGCTTTGAAGGATGAAGCCTTTAAATGCCATCCTTAGTCACTCAGCTGTCGTGGATAGCGAAGCAGTCATTGCATCAGGCGATTAGCGCCACATGTGAGTACCACCGCACACTGCGATCGCTTGGCCGGTGACGTAAGTACTCGCGTCCGAAGCCAAGAAAACAGCAATACCTTTCAAGTCGTCTGACTCACCTAGACGTCGAAGCGGTGTATTCGTCTCCGCGTTTCGTTTAGCTTCAGGGTTATCCCAAAGCGCTCGCGCGAAGTCGGTTTTTATCAACCCGGGGCAGATTGCGTTTACACGAATTCCATCTGGCCCGTACTCCATGGCAAGATTTCTCACCAAAGCGATGTCTGCTAATTTTGAAATGTTGTACGTACCTAACGTCAATGAACCTGAGAACGCGCCAGTGCTCGAGGTGATCATCATGGTACCTTGACCTTTGGCGACCATATCGGGTGCAACCATATGCGCCAACCAGTGATTTGACCGCACATTCGAGTTCATGGTCTTGTCGAATGCCGAGTCCGGAATCTCTGACATCCTTCCGTAAAATGGATTGACACCCGCATTGCTGACCAAAATGTCAATTGGACCTAAGCGATTCCGGGTTGTTTCAACTAAGTTCTCTAGCTGGTCCTTGTATCCAATGTTGCAGGCGACAGCGATCGCACGCTCCTCGCCGCATTTCGCGTTTATTTGTTCTACCGACGCTTCACATTGGTCCAACTTGCGGCTTGACACTACCACCCGTGCGCCGTGCTCCGCTAATCCCTCGGCCATTGATAATCCCATACCTTTGGATGCGCCTGTTAACAAGGCTACGCGGTCGGTGAGATCGAACAAATCGGTAGATACAGTCATACGAATTCCTTAATTTAGCCGTGCTTAAAGCAACTAGCTTAAACCATCACCTATGTGCACATTTCGCTCTGTGGTCGGCATGTGGCTTGATGCTGTCGGCGTCGTTCATTCGAGCACAAGATGCGCCCTGTACCCAACCAGAATACCATCATGGTTGGTCGTACGTATTACCGCTTAAATATGAAGCGAACTTCAGACACTTCGACTACACCAACCCCAATGCCCCAAAAGGCGGCATCCTAAGGATGCCGCAGCTAGGTACTTTTGATAACTACAACTTTTTACCCGATAAGGGTCGACTGCTCGCAGGTTATGAAAGTGGTGGACCTGGTGCGTTGATCTACGACTCGTTATTGACGGGTGCAGCTGACGAATCGCAAAGTGCGTACGGTCGTCTGGCTGAAGGTGTTGCAGTTGAACGAGATTACCGATGGGTGGCATTCAAACTACGTGACAACGCTTACTGGCATGACGGTAAACCGCTCACGGCAGACGACGTGGTTTGGACATTTGAAGCCTTCCTCGAACATGGAAGCGTCGGTTTAAAAACCGCATTGCGGGATCTAGACCGTGTTTTTAGCTTTGGCGACAGGGAAGTGTGTTTCGTAACGAAAGAGGGGGCGGAGATAAATCCCGCGACGCCTTTCGTGTACGGAGGTCAAGGCATTCTGCCGAGACACTATTGGGCTGACAAGGACCTATCTAAGACTGTAACCGACCCACCCCTTGGAAGCGGTCCCTATCAGCTCAAAGAGGTCGACTTTGGCCAGCTTGCGGTATACGAGCGTTTTGACGATTACTGGGGCAAAGACGTCCCTTCCATGCGAGGACGCTACAACTTCGAAAAAATCCAATGGGACTATTTCCGAGATGAACAGGTCATTACTGAAGCCCATAAAGCAGACGTACTGGATTTTCGCGAGGAGACCGTTTCAAAAAACTGGACCGTGAAGTACGACTTTCCAGAAGTCGCAGCGGGGCTCTTTCAAAAGCGTCTGATCTATCTTGATCGAGCGTGGGGGATGTGGTGGCCAGCATTCTGGAATGTTCGTATCGATCGTTTCAAAGACCGCCGTGTTAGGGAAGCGCTCTTTCTTCTATACGACTTCCCCTGGATCAATCGCGTGATTCTTCACGGGTTTTACGACTACGGGAATAGTTTCTTCTACAACTCTCCGATGGCGTGGGAGGGTTTACCTACTGACGCAGAACTAGAACTTCTTGAACCGATCCGTGATGCAGTACCGCCTCGCGTATTTACAGAAGAATTCGATCAACCTGAGTCAGACGGGTATGGAACGAACCGGGTTGCAATGAAACGAGCGCTAGAGCTGTTTGACGAGGCTGGATGGGCGCTAAACGAAGGTGAAATGCGGCACAAGGAAACGAACGAACGATTCAAGATCGATTTCGTCTTTGTGTCTCCAATGTTGCTCCGAGCAAAAACGCCCTACATGAAGCGACTAAATCAAGTTGGAATTGAGACGTATGCAGTCGCGCCGGAGATATCCAATTGGCAACATCGCATGCGCGCGCGGAAGTTTGATGGCGGCGGTTACATATTCATTCCTGGAAATATGCCTGGAATAGACTTGCGAAATCGTTTTAGTAGCCTCTCAGCCGACGAACCCAATAGCCTAAACTGGGCCGGTGTAAAAAACCCGGCAGTAGATTACCTCATTGACAAAGTGAACGAGGCTCGTACGGCTGAAGATTTATATGCGGCAACAAGAGCACTAGATCGCGTGCTACTGTGGGAGTTCTACATGGTGCCCGGTATGGGTCAACCAGGGTATCGAGCTGTCTATTGGGATCGGTTCAGTTTTGTCGATTCTGGGCCGTTGAATCGGGTTCCTGTGATCGATGCTTGGTGGTGGGATCCAACAAAGGAAGACGAACTACAAGCAGGTCTTGCGAAGCTACGTTCGGAATGATGGAAGTGATCGCTAACTAATGCTGCTCTATATTTCGAAACGCATCTTGCTCGTGCCGGTCACGCTATTCGGCATCATCCTGATTAATTTCACGATTGCACAGTTCGCACCCGGCGGTCCTATCGAGCAAATCGTCGCCAAAATGATGATGGGGCAAACTTCGACGACGCAAGGCATCAGTGGTGGAGGCGATATGGGCATGTCGTCCGATGCTCTCGCCGCAGCTGGAACAGTTCACAGCAACTCGACGTACGGTCTTGACCCAGACCTACTCGAAGATTTAAAGAAGCAATTCGGATTTGACAAACCGGCACACGTGCGCTTCTTCACCATGGTCTGGAACTACATGAAGTTCGACTTTGGCGAGAGCTACTTTCAAAACCGGCCGGTTCACGAATTGGTGATCGAACGCTTTCCGGTTTCGATTTCACTAGGACTGTGGTCCCTATTACTGATATACGGTATTTCTGTACCGCTCGGCGTGCGTAAAGCGGTAAAGGACGGTACACACTTCGACTTCTGGTCAAGTACCGTGATTTTCGTCGGTTATGCCATCCCGGGCTTTCTCTTCGCAATACTGCTTATCTTGCTATTCGCCGGCGGGCAAAGCACGTTTAACTGGTTTCCGCTGCAAGGTCTGACGTCTGCCAACTTCGGGGATCTCGAATGGCTCGACAAGATTTTTGATTACTTTTGGCACATAACACTACCCGTTATCGCGTTAACCGTGGGCGGGTTCGCCTATCTCACCATGCTGACCAAGAACTCTTTCTTGGAAGAAATCAGCAAACAATTTGTATTGACTGCACGCGCGAAAGGCATCAATGAAAAACGCGTCCTGTTTGGACACATTTTCCGAAATGCGATGTTGATCGTTATCGCAGGTTTTCCTTCCGCTCTCATTGGCATCTTGTTCACGGGTTCACTCTTAATCGAAGTCATCTTTAATCTCAATGGTTTGGGGCTACTAAGTTACGACGCCGTGATCAAACGCGACTATCCGATCATGTTCGGGACGTTGTATTGCTTCTCATTGATCGGTTTGCTCATGCACTTGATAGGCGATTTGTGCTACGTGCTGATCGATCCCCGCATTGATTTCGAGACGCGGCAATGAGCCCGCTTGTCGAACGGGGATTTGCGAATTTCAAGGCGAATCGTCGAGGTTATTACTCACTTTGCGTATTCGGCGCGTTATTTATCACTACGTTGTTCGCTGAATTCATCGCCAATGACAAACCAATCGTGGTCGCGATGGATGGGAATGTTTGGTTTCCAGTCGTAGAGTTCGTTTCGGAGAAAGATCTCGGTGGCGAACTAGACGTCCTCGTTGATTACACCGATCCGTACATACAAGACTTGCTCGAAACGAAAGACGCTTTTACGATCTATCCACCCATCCCATATTCGTACGACACCGTCGATTTCTATGTTCTCTCTTCAACGCCCGCGTGGCCTTCGGCTCAACACTGGTTGGGTACCGACGATCGTGGCAAGGATACGTTGGCTCGCTTAATCTATGGCTTTCGACTATCCGTACTGTTTGGCTTGATCCTGACAGCAATGGCGGCGGTCATTGGCATCTCGGTCGGTGCGGTTCAAGGCTACTTCGGGGGGTTAACTGACCTTGTGGGACAACGTTTGGTCGAGATTTGGACTGGATTACCCACGCTCCTCATCTTGATCATCATGTCGACGATTGTTGAGCGCAATCTATTCGTGATGCTGATCTTGCTCACGCTCTTCAGTTGGATGTCTTTATCCGCCGTGGTTCGGGCGGAGTTCCTGCGAACTCGCAATTTCGACTACGTGCGCGCCGCACGTTCTTTAGGCGTACCTAATCCAGTCATCATGCGTCGTCATGTACTGCCAAATGCCATGGTTGCGACGCTCACCAACATGCCTTTTATTCTCTGTACAGCGGTTACTACGCTGACCGCACTCGATTTTCTTGGATTGGGATTACCAGAAGGTGCGCCATCTCTAGGCGAACTCATGAACCAGGGCAAAGCCAATGTCGAAGCTCCATTCTTAGGACTGACCGGGTTCTTTACGCTCGCGATCATGCTGTGTCTCCTCATATTCATCTCCGAGGGCGTCAGGGACGCGTTTGACCCGCGTCGCGTCCTCGCGGGGCTCGCCACTCGGAAATAACACTGGACGTTCCGCGCCATAGGATATAGCGCATGTCTGTCCCACCGAACATTGTCCTGATTGCCACCGATCAATGGCGTGGGGACGCCGTTGGGTACCGTGAAGGCGCGGCTGTGATCACGCCCCACCTCGACAAACTTGCTCTTCGATCCACTATCTTCGAGCGTTGTATTTCAAACTCGCCTCTGTGTGTGCCCGCGCGGGCAGCCATCATGACGGGTCAATTACCGCGCGAGAGTGGCGTTTGGAGCAACGCACGTGCGGCTGACGTAGACGGTCCAAGCCATGTTCGCAGCATGCGTGATGCGGGTTACTTCACCGCGGTTATCGGCAAAACGCATCTCTGGCGTACCGGTCCAGGTCCTAAGCCAGGCTTACATGCGAAAACGATGGACCACATCTTGGCTGCGTGGGGGTTCATGCATCGGGTCGAAGTCAACGACCCTATTGGCACCGGTTCACAAGGATGTGCATATACAGATTACGCGACCGAACACGGTTTCATCGATTCGCACAGAAAGTACATCAATGAATGGATTGACGAAATGCGTTCAAGGAACGCGACACCTTGGGCACAACCGCCTTCGCCCGCACCGAAGTACAAGGATATCGACTCATTTATTGGCCGCACCGGCGCGGAGTGGTTGCGTTCATACGACAAATCGCAACCGTTTTATCTCCAAGTCCAATTTACTGGACCTCATGATCCATACGACGGTCCCGACGACTTTCGTTCACTCTATCAAGATAAAGAAATCGACATCGGTATAACGGCGATGGTCGAAAACCCACCATTGATCGTAAAACCGCGATTAGATTCCCGTAGTCCAATCGTCCGAGCAACAAATGAACAGCGACGTCAATGGCGTATCAACTATTACGCGAATATCTCACTCATCGACTATTGGATTGGAGAGATCCTCGAAGCTCTTCATAAGTCAGGGTTTGACGACAACACATGGGTCCTATTCACCAGTGACCACGGCGAAATGCTCGGAGATTTAGGTTTGATGGGAAAGACCGTTTACTTCGAACCATCGATTCATATTCCATTGTTGATCCGCTCACCCGGTGCAACGCCGCAAAAAACTGACCGATTAGTTCAACAAGCCGACATAACAAATACACTATTGGATATAAGTGCGGTCGAGGGTTTCAACGATTCGTTAGGACAGTCACTTAAACCTATCGTCTCAGGCAACTCTCCCAAAGACGCTCAAAAAGCAGTAATCTCCGAATTGTTCGGCGAATCCACGGTCATCACGGATCGTTACAAGCTCACAGTTAAAACGGAGACCAATGAACCGTCGCAATTCATCGATCGACAGGAGACTCCTGACGAAAGCCGCAATTCGGTCGATGACCCTGGCTCCGCGAGCATTCAAAAAGAACTGGTGGAGCGCTACTTTGAACCACTTAAAGCTCGAATCGACCAAGGTCGGATGTCACGCTATCGTGACTACGTGAAGCGTACAGGTCGCTTGAATTGACTCATTGAAGTGTTGTTTCCTCACGCAAAAGCGCGAGTTGCTGAGCTGAGATTCGTTTGAATGAGCATTAACTTGGCGAAAACATCCGAATGCAGCGCTAATGAAATGAGCAACCGCTCGAATTCGAACGAGCAGCGATTCGATGATCAAACTTTTGTTAACTGTGGGCTTCTCTTTATAAGCGCCTTGCTCTTCCGCCGATGCCTGTTGATCTTGCGCCTCGTATTAGGCTACACCGAAATAGATTAAAAACGACGTCAAAACTGAGATGATGTGCTCCTGACGGAGGAACTTACGTCTTTACTTGCGCTCCTGGACCAGGTCCATTTTATTGTTGCTTTACAACGAGAGATGAAGGATTTCTTTGTGAAGTACAGCACAAGTTTCACAATCTAGCCAAGAACTGTGCGTCATAAATTGGCCAGTTTGATACAACGCCATCCTCGGCGCCGCGTGGGTCGGTAGTCAGCATGATCGCTCGTGCTGGCGCGTATCGAGTTATGTAAGAGCTTAAGCTCCGTGCGCGACGCCTACGACTGTTTTTAACCTCAATAGGAACAATGTCGCCGTCAGTGGTTTGATGTAAAAACTCAATCTCCGCTTGACCTTCTGCCCAACCATACGTCGGATAACCTACATGAACTCGCAATTCGTTCTGCACAAAATTCTCTGCGATAAAACCCTTGTACGCAAACCTTGATTCTCGTTGCAGTGTGTACGGAATTCGGAGCAAATTACCAAGAACGCCGAGATCAAATAAGAACAGTCGGAAACGACTTTCCTTCGTCAATCTCTGTAATGGAGGTTTGGGATGGCTGACAATCGGATAACACTTCCACGCCAGCCGACACGCCTCTAACCAATCAATCGGACCACGAAGGTCTCGGTAGCCTCGCCTTTTTGGTACGATGCCTTTAAACCGAAAACGTTTTACTGATTCGTCGACCGTCGACTCTAACTGACGAGGTATATTCTGAAAAACGGCATGAATGTGTTGTGCGTAGATGGGGCCGGCGTACTTCCCGAAGTCTCGCTCATAACCTACGATGAGACCGGCGTGAACTTCCCCGACTCGTTCAATGCGTTCAGTAGCGCTCAATCCATCACGGAACCACGTAGCTACGGCTTCAGGCATGCCTCCCACGAATGTGTAATCAAGAAACATCGACATCAACTTCTCGTGTGCAATGCGGCTGATTTCACGTGCACGAAATGCCTCTAGTAGCATCGGCTGTCCCGATGCCATGACGAACTCTTCGAAACAAAGCGGGAACAATTCAAGATGTTGAACTTTGCCAACGGGGAACGAGCCGAGTAGGCTGATATTCGATCCAGTTGCACAAACAAAGGCTTCTGGTGCTAATTCCGCGAAGTACTTAAGTGAATCTAACGCCGCTTGGCATTCGCTTATCTCATCGAAGAAGATGAGATCTTGTTTTAAGTCAATCTGATCTAATGCTTCAATTTCGATGTTACGGACGATCGCATCGGGCGACAGTCCATCTGCAAACACGGCGTCGAGTCGCGGCATCATGTTGAAATCCAGTTTATGAACTTTCCGAAAGTGCCGTTTGCCAAAGAGATGCTCAATAAGGTATGTCTTGCCCGTTTGGCGTGCACCATCAATCAATGCTGGCTTTCTAACTGTCGCTTCTCGCCAAGCGAGAAGCTCTCGCTCAAGAAGTCGTTCCAAATTACGTCTTATCGCTCTTCACGCATGCCAATGATACCTTTTCCCACTTTTATGTACATATAAGTAGGTAATAACCTATTTTTTAGTGGCAATATTTCCGTATATTACTACTTTCTCGTATCAAAACCTCAAGAACCTTCGCGAATCTTTCGCCGTTCGAAGCTGCTTGTCTGATTCGCGCTTCCTAGCAAAGTCAACCGCGCCTCAGAACTCAACTAATCTCAGGGCAGGCTTCTTCGCGCCGGTCATTGTCGATGTTGCGGTGTGGCTCGACCCCACTCGTCTTGCCTACCCCTAATGCGTATTTAAGGTCTGCCGCAAGCGTGTCCCGACAACATCCTTCTAGTATGAACCAAGCCGTCACTTGCCGCTTGTGTTCACGAGTCGGCTCAATCGGCGGCGCTTGCAGTTTTGATATCGCATGGTGTTATCCGAACCGTCGAGCTACTTACGCTAAATATTGGTGAATTAACTGGAAGGATTAGACCTCCGCCTCCTTCCCAATTTAGCACGAATACACTTCACCACCCAATCCGCCTGAGACGCCATGCGTTTCGTCCACATGCTCAAAAATACATCTCGTGAATCGGTAAACGTCGCAGGGCTTCCTTCACCGCGTCGTCACGTCTTCAGCGGCTCATTTATGCGCCTGACTTTGATACTCATGACCTGCTTGTCGTGCGCGCTCGTCGTAGGAGATAAAGTAGAGGAAAACTCAAGCGTAGGAAGCACGTCGTCAGAAGGAGATACTGAAAGGGTCTTCGTCAGCAGTCAACTCGGTCACATTCGAGGTCTGCGCCAAAACGGCACATTGCATTTTCGAGGAGTGCCGTATGCTCAACCTCCCGTTGGCGAACTTCGTTTTGAGGCACCACGTAAGCCAGAAGGGTCGACAGGAATTCTCGACGCCACGCAATTCCCGAATCGCTGCGTACAAGCACCAGCCGGCATTTTTGGTCAGGCGATCGGAGCCACGAGCGAAGATTGCCTATACCTGAACATCGTGACACCCAGTACCGACGGCTCGCATCGGCCCGTGATGTTTTGGATTCACGGAGGTGGATTTACCCAAGGGTCAGCTAACGGGTACGACGGCTCAATGTTGGCCGTTCAAGGCGATGTCGTCGTGGTGACGATTAATTACCGACTCGGGATATTCGGGTATCTCGACTTGTCCACATTCGGTAACGACTTCGCCGGATCCGCAAATAACGGAATGCGGGACCAAGTGCTTGCGCTTGAGTGGGTGCGGGACAACATCGCTGACTTTGGTGGCAACCCTGAAAACGTCACGATTTTCGGCGAGTCCGCAGGCGGAGCTTCAGTATTGACGCTTCTAGCGACACCTTCGGCTGACGGCCTGTTCCACAAAGCGATCGCACACAGTCCGGGGACAACTGATACCCCGCCAGCAAACCATGTGAACGGATTGCTCGAACATCTAAGCACGACAAAAGACCTCGTCGTGGACAAGCTCAATAGCATGTCAGCCGAAGAACTCTTCGCGCTACAGGAAGCGCTGGGTGACTTTGGCGCCGCAATCGACGGAACTGTCGTCACACGCTCACCTAACGAAGCAATACGAGAGCGCGGCGCGCAAGGCGTCCCGCTGATCGCCGGTACGAATCGAGATGAAGGCACTTTTTTCTCGGCGCTGTTCGCGTTGTTCGCCCCAAATGCCGCCTCAGAATTCCTCGACGGAATGGCGCGCGCAGTAACAGCGGGTGCGGATCCTCAACCGTTGTTAGACGCTTTGCGAGCTGAATATCCGTCTGCTGACGACTTGAAAATTTTGGAACGCGTATTCGACGCGATGTTCTTGAAAGCGGCGCTAGGTAGCGCCACGCAAGCCACGCTCGCGGGCAATGGCGGTTGGCTCTATCGATTCGACTACGCGACCACCAAACCCGTATTTGGAAAAAGCGTGGGTGCTACGCACGCGGCAGAAATCCCGTTTACTTTCAATCGATTCAACAGCCCCGACCCCGGCGAATTGATCGGCTACGATCCTAAAGACGCCGTCGCAAGTGAGCTAGCGCAGAAATGGTCAGATACGCTGATAGCATTTGCTCGAACCGGCAACCCAAATGGAGCAGGCTTGCCTAAGTGGCCGCACTACGACGCGGAAACAAGAGCTACCCTGGTTTTGGACGCGATGCCCCGCATCGACCATGACCTAAATCGAAATCTGCGCGGACTTTGGGAAAAGGTCTTAGCGGAAAACCCAGATTAGCATTCGCATGACGATGCACGCGATGGAAGGATTCACGCATAGCCCCGCATCAAGCGACCCACCAAGCGATATCCGCTTGAAACGGACTTCGCCTACTCTTGGTCAAACTCTTTGATTCGAAACAAGCCTTGCGTCCTTTGGTTTACAGGTCTTTCCGGTGCTGGTAAGACGACGCTCGTGCGTGAGCTATCCAGCGTCTTAAAGAAGCGCGACGCGCGCTGTTGCTCACTCGACGGCGATGACTTGCGTCAAACCTTGAACGCAGACTTAGGATTTAGCGAAGAAGATCGTATGGAAAACATGCGCCGAGTCGCAGAGGTGTCAAGACTCTTCCTCAATGAAGGGTACATCGCCTTAGCGGCTTTGATTTCACCTTTGCGAAGTCAACGTGCTGCAGTGAAATCGCTGTTTGAAGACGGTCAATTCATCGAGATCTTTGTCGACGCACCCTTATCGGTGTGCGAAGAGCGTGATCCAAAAGGTCTCTATCGAAAAGCTCGCGCGCGCGAAATCCAAAATTTCACCGGCGTGGACGACACCTATGAAGCGCCCGAAAGCCCTGACCTTCATCTTCAAACTCATCGAGAGTCACCTTCAACCCTCGTCAGAACTGTCGTTGCCTATTTAGAAACGAACGAACTTATCTCACCGAACTAACATCTGCGCGATACGCTCTTTGCCGCGGTTGGTAGCGTATTCCAGGGGCGTCTCACCTTTATCACTGAACTTGGTCTTGCCGCTACGGATTGAAATATCAACTTTTGGTGACTCCAAGAATCTGGCCACGATCTTCTGATTCCCTATCCCAATCGCATCATGGAGCGGTGTTTTCCCATTCGCATCTTGCCGATTTGGGTCGGCACCAGCGTTCAACAGCGCTACGACAATCGACAAACTCCGATGCAAAACCGCACGATGAAGCACCGTACCTCGATAATGCCCGCCGCGTGCATTCGGATCCGCACCTCTATCAAGTAAGCACTCTACGGCTTCGACCTGACTTTCTTCCACCGCGATCGAGAGTGGGACGTGACCATGCCGATTTGCAGCTTGCGTGTCGGCACCTTGATCAATTAGTAGCTTCATTAACTCGACGTGGCCGCATCTTGCCGCATGATGTAGCGCAGTTAAACCTCTACGGTCGCGAAGAAATAAACCCGTGGGATCTGACTCAATAAGGGATACCACGCCATTAAGATCGCCGATCGCGCTCAGCTCCAAGATCCCAATCTCTAATCCAGCGCTTCCTAACCAATGAACCATGGCTGGGTGTCCCGAATAGATTGCGGCTTCCATCAGTGATGAACCTCCATGGTTAACTTGATGGATATCCGCGCCGTGCGACACAAGTAAACGCGCTGCTTCTAGTTGTCCAGCACCAACAGCGCTTCGCAGCGCTGTGTTATGGTGCGAATTTCGAAGGTGTACCGCGTCATCGCGAAGGCCAAGGACGTGTCCGATCTCCGTGAGATCTCCGATTTTCGCGGCTTGTATTAGACGCTTACGCGCGTCGTTTGCCGAAAGCCCTGGTTTAGTTTTCGTCATCGAGACAGTTAAGACGCCTGCAGCTTCGCAGCAAGTTCATTGTCTATCTCTTCGGCACGCTGACAAGCGGCTCTCGCATGCATACGTCGTGAGTAGTCCACAAACGCATCACGTTCGTCGATCACGGTCATCATCATGTTCCACTGCAGCTGCGCAGCTAGATAAACATCCGCCGCACTAAACTGGTCGCCGGCCGCATATTCTTGCGTCGACAACATGCCTTCAAGTGTCTCCAACATCCGACCGTGTGTGCCGTATCCGACTAGGCCTTCCCCATCCTCGGGTACTTCGAATCCAAGTGCAACCGTAACGCAACTCTGCTCAAGTGGACCAGCGGTAAATAGCAACCAACGGTAATAGCTACCTCGGTCCGCTGGCGCAGGCGCTAAGCCAGCTTCCGGGAATGCATCCGCCATATACGCGCATATAGCAGCTGCTTCCGTCACAACAACGTCACCGTGCTTGATCGCTGGTACCTTTCCCATTGGGTTAATGCGTTGATATTCAGGCGACTTGATCGTTGTACCAAATTCCAATATTTCCGTGTCGTAGGGCTGCCCAACTTCCTCTAACATCCAACGCGCAATGCGCCCGCGGGACATCGGGTGGGTGAAGAGGATTAAGTCATCGCTCATATAAGAAGCTCCTTCTCATAGCGTCAATAGAATTGCCGCTTCATTTTCTTGCGTATGTTCGCATATCTCAGTGGAGGATTAGATGCCTTTTGTTGCCGTATTGATGGGTTCTGACTCGGATTGGCCCACAATGCAAGCAACCGCAGAGACGCTCGATGCTTTCTCGATCTCGTATGAAGTGAGGGTATCGTCCGCTCATCGCACACCGGAAGAAACGATCGCGTATGTGAAAGAAGCTGAGCGGCGCGACTGCCAGGTCTTCATCTGTGCTGCAGGACTAGCCGCGCACCTTGCAGGCGCTGTCGCAGCCCATACCACGCGACCCGTGATCGGCGTTCCGATGGACGGTGGACCATTGAGCGGTTTCGATGCGCTACTCTCAACCGTGCAGATGCCGGGAGGCGTACCTGTAGCCACGGTCGCAATCGGTAAAGCGGGGGCGAAAAACGCGGGTTACCTCGCCGCTCAAATCCTCTCATTGAACGACGGTACATTAGCCGACAGACTCAATGAAGACCGCGTAAATAATCGCGAGTCCATCAAAAAGAAAAACGCAGAGGTCCAGGCCTCGCTCAAGTGAGTGCAGAGCTCCACGAAGCAGTTCAGCTGCTTCGGGATGGAGGGATTATTTGTCACGCCTGCGAAGGTGTTTGGGGATTTGCATGCGACCCGTTCAATGCATTAGCGGTGCGACGCATTCTCCAAGTCAAGCGACGGCCTCAATCTAAAGGACTGATCGTCATCGCGAACGAAGCTGCTCAATTTGAACCGGAATTGGCACAATTAAGTTCCGAAAAGCGAATTCGAATTGAAAAAACCTGGCCTGGACCCACAACGTGGTTGCTGCCGACGACGCGATTTCCTGCGTGGATCGTTGGAGACAACACAACTGTAGCAGCGCGCGTACCGGGTCACGAGCAAGCTCGAGAGATCGCCGCAATGTTTAAGCATCCCATCGTGTCGACGTCCGCCAACATCGCCAACGAACCGCCGTGTCTGACTGAAAGCGAGGCGCGGGAGAAATTCGAGAGTACTGTCGATTATGTCGTACCAGGAGCGATCGCTCAATCAACCGGACCAAGCGAGATATTTGACGCGATAAGTGGTCATCAAATTCGATAGCTATGAAGTTCGCCGTTATCGGAAACCCCATCGCGCATAGTCTTTCCCCGGAGATACACCTAGCATTCGCAGCGCAGGTCGGTTTGGAAATAACCTATGACCGAATTCTGTCAGCCCCCAGCGATTTCCATTCCACCGCACAAGATTTCTTCACAGCACACGGAATAGGACTCAATGTAACTGCGCCTTTCAAACAAGACGCGTTCAAGTTCGCTACGGAGAACGATTCGGCGTCGAAGGCTGCGGGTGCTGTAAACACTATCCACGCAACGGATGGTGTGTATCTCGGTTACAACACGGACGGAATCGGTCTGGTTGCTGATCTGACGCGTCTTGGTTGGCCACTGCAACAAGCCAAGATTCTGGTGATCGGCGCGGGTGGCGCCGCACAAGGGATCGTTCTGCCACTTCTCAATCAAGGCGCTGAACTATTTCTGGCTAATCGCACAAGAGCTCGTGCTGAAGCTCTGAAAGAACAGTTTCCAAAAATTGAAGTGTTAGGGCTAGAGCAACTTTCTCGGGGATGGGATATCGTAATTAATGCCACGGCTGCCGGTTGGCAGCAACAGCAACTCCCGGTTCCCAGTGAGACGTTCGAAGACGCACGATGTTATGACCTTGTCTACCAACGCGACAGTCGTACGCCTTTCATTCAGCAAATCGAATCGTACGCGGGAGATACATCCGACGGCCTAGGGATGCTGGTAGAACAAGCGGCTGAAGCATTTCGAATCTGGCACGACGTGAAGCCTCAAACGAACTCGGTACTCAATGCGCTTCGCAATCCGAAGCGACAGTTTATCTCCGGGGCAGAGTGCCCTAGATGTGGCAATCAGGATACGATTTACGTTGAACGTGACCTGCTAGGGACTGCAACTTTACGAGCTTGTCATGCCTGCAACTACAGCGAGGATATGGAGGGAAACGTCTCAGTTGAGCTACAGAAGTAGAGCTAAACGGTGGAACCCAAGACGCACACCCATACTGAATGGCATCCTATGCTTCAAAATGACTTTTATGGCTAAACGACAAGCCTGAATGAGAACTCCCCCAGGTGGTTGGCCTCTTACCACACAAGTTGGAATCGCGGTGCTAGTCACAATCGCATTAAGCATTTGGCAATTGGGTCGGGGCTTTGAAAAGCTCGACTTAAAGGACGACTATGAAACCAAATTGAATCTACCACCGATTTCAGAAGCTTCCTTGTCAACAACGGATAGCGACTATCGAAAGCTCCAGCTGCGCGGTCGATTTGATGCACAGCGCTACTTCATCATCGAAGATCGACGACACCGCGGCCGTTCTGGCTATTGGGTGATACAAGCTTTCAACACAGAACGAGATCGATATCTCGTAAATCGCGGATGGGTTTCCGTCGAGTCTTCAGTTCGCGTTAATCCTACGGTCGATACCCCTGACGCAACCCTTTCTATAATCGGTATCGCGTGGCCAAACCCAGTTTTGCGTTCGTCGTTAGAGGTTTCCCAACCTGACTGGCCGATACGTCTCCGTGACGTCGATATTGGCAAAATGGCACGGTTGACCGGTGCTCGCGCACTGGAATTGCGTCTCATCGAGGAGAGTCCCGGGGTCTTGCAGGCCGCGCCACTGCAGGTCGAGTTTTCGGCCGCTATTCACTGGGGCTATGCGGCACAATGGCTGCTCATTGGTGCACTAGTTCTCGGCGGATACTGGTTTTTCACCGTGAGAAAAGACAAGGCGTCTCAAGAAACATGAAGTTCAACGTTCGATTTGCTCTACTTGGTAGCGTAGGTGTGATTGCACTCGCGTTACTAGCCTGGAATTTGCGGTCGGAACCTGTATCCATGGATGAACTAGCGTCGCTAGGCGTCGTCGTCCTGCCTGAACCCATTCCACTTGAAAATCTTCAACTCGTTGGCGAAGATGGTCAAGTATTTGACGGTTCTCAACTCAGGGGCAAATGGACCTTTGGATTTTTCGGCTATACGCATTGCCCCGACATCTGCCCGATTACGCTCGCCCAGATGAAGACGGTTTTTGATCAATTCAAAGAACAAGGCGACACGAATACTCTCGAAAACACCCAACGCTTGTTTGTTTCCATTGACGCCAAGCGTGACCATCACGAAGTCGTTAAGTCGTATACCGACAACATCGATCCGGACATCATCGGCATTACGGGCGAACCTGATGAAGTGAAGCGTCTTGCCGATAGTGTTTTTGTCGGATACAAGCAGCTTGGAGATCCAGACAAGGAAACGGATTACCTTGTCGAACACCAAGGAAATATCGTGATCTTCGATCGAAACGGAAACTGCTACGGCTTTATTAAGTCACCGTTTGAAGAGCACCTTCTCGCGCGCATCTTTTCGCAGATGGCTGACCTCAGCTAAAGAGGTTTTGGAACGTAAACCAAATCACGAAAAACGACATCAATAACTGAAATACAAACGTCGCCCACAACGCAGCTTTCAAACTCCAGTGCGGCTTGATTCGCTGATCCATGTGACGTTTCTGCAACCATAGCGTTGCACCACTTTGAATCGGTAACGTGATGGCCGCAAATGACGCGGAAATCATGACCAGGATCACCGGGTTCTGAAATCCCAAATCCAGAAAAAAGGCGATGATCGGGATGACGATCACATAGCCTCGAGTCCACTGACGACGATGGATTTTTGTGCGGTTAATAAAGCCAAACTCAACAATGTAATCCGGGAATACGCGACCACCAGCGCCTACGCCAGAGAGCGTCGTTGAAAACAGGATGCAGAACGCTCCTACTGCGAACAGCAGTACCGACCATCCACCTAACGTGCCGGTAAACATCCCTGCTAGGACTTCAATCGTCTCCAGCCCTTCGGGCCGAGCCCCGGTCGCGTGAAGCACGCCCGCGCCTAGTAAATAAAAAGGGACCGTCGCTAAGGTGAGTATTAGCAAGGTCAGCCACACGTCTGCGTGAAGCACTTTGATCCAGCCTTTGGCGCGGTCTACCCAGCGCGGGTCTGATGGGTCAGCACCAATGTATTTGGGATAACCCTTTTCAACACACCAATAGGTGTACGCAGCGATCTCGCCGCCGTTTACACCCGTATAGCCATACATTGCGATTGCAAGCGCGGCGACCGCCAACGGGAAATGGAACCTAAATCCTTCCGCGAGATCATCCAGCGTCATCTGGAATTCCGTGGTCTGCATAACCCCGCTGCTAAAGAGCGTGATCACTGTGAAACTCATCACGAGACCGAGCATGATGCGCTCGAGATATGGATAGGAGCCAGTCGCGAGGATCCCAATCGCACCTACAGTCACGAGCCCAGTCGCCACGCTTGGATTCAGCCCATCGAACATGAGCGCGAGCCCCTGTCCGGCGCCTCCCACGATACCGCCAAGTCCGAAAATGCCCGGAAAGAACGAGATGACTGCCAGCCACACTGGCCACCCAACCGGACCTTTCGGACCTTTGATCTTCCCAGGCAACCGATTCAAAGCGCGCATGTATGTGTCGCCAGTCGAGATGCAATACCGAGTTATTTCGGCTTGCACAATCGACTTACTCCAGCACGAAACCAGCACCCACCATAGCAAAGTGAAGCCTGCTGCGGCGCCAAGACCTGAGGTTAAAAGAATTTCGCCTGAACCCACAATCGATCCCGAAACGATGACGCTGGGACCGAGATGGCGAAACCTGCCAGTTAGTGTTGCAGGTGGTTCAACTGGTTCGTTACGACCCTGTGTATATGGATCGATTTCTCGCGCAGGATCGATTGGCAATCTCGCTATGGCTATTCACAAAAGCAGCATTGGAAGTAACGCCGCGATATCCGCTCGTTATTATTGTGAAGGGATTACAAACCGCGTAGATATTGGGTTGCTCGAGCGCGCTTGCGCGATTAGAGCGCGTTCGTACGCAGACTGAACGTCTGTGCGAACCGCTAGAAACAGAAGACTACTGCATCCAACCAATGGCGGACGCGAGTCCGCCAAAATGGCATTTGGCACACACTACGTGGTTTTTCGAAACGTTCGTATTAAAGCCAGCGGTACCGACCTATAAGGCTTTTCATCCAGCCTACGAATATCTATTCAATTCCTACTACGAAGGAGTAGGTACTCGGCATCCGCGTCCTGAGCGTGGTTTGCTCTCACGACCGCTAGTTTCAGAAATCTACGAATACCGCAAACACGTCGACGATGCATTGCAGCACCTGTTACAGACTTCCCCGAAAGATGAATGGGTGCGGCGAATTGAACTCGGTATACACCACGAACAGCAGCACCAAGAGCTGCTGATCACGGATCTCAAATGCAATCTTGGCCGCAATCCTATTCGTCCTGTTTATCTAGAAAAACCACCCGGTCTCGCGCCACCGGCTACCAAGCAGACTACCTTCATCGGTTGCGGCGACGAAATGGCGAATATCGGTGCCGAGCCCCATATTGATCCGTTCTGTTTCGACAATGAACTACCGCGGCATTCAGTCTGGCTGGCACCATTCGAAATCGCCGACCGTCTAGTCACAAACGGGGAATATCTCGACTTTATCGATGATGGCGGTTACGAAAACGTCTCGCTTTGGCTTTCTGACGGTTGGATGGAAAGAGCCACTCGCGGTTGGCAAGCCCCTGCATACTGGTTTCAACAAGACGGGCAATGGTTTGAGTACACGCTACACGGTGTCGCACCGGTCGATGTCGATAGCCCAGTCTGCCATGTCAGTTACTACGAAGCAGATGCATACGCACGATGGGTGAACGCACGTCTACCTACCGAATTTGAGTGGGAAGCAGCGGCTCAATCACCGAATGATTTTGAACGTGGAACGTTTGCCGATGATGGATATTTCCATCCACGACCGCAATCCCCGACGTTCTGCGGCGATTGCTGGGAATGGACATCGTCGAGCTATGCCCCTTATCCCGGTTATCGGCCTCTTGAAGGGACTTTAGGTGAATACAACGGCAAATTTATGGCTAATCAATACGTGCTGCGCGGCGGCTCGTGCGCGACGCCGTTCAGTCACTATCGCAACTCCTATAGGAACTTTTTTTACAGTAAAGATCGCTGGCAATTCACCGGCATTCGATTAGGAAGAAATTTTGACCACTGAACGATATCGATTCTTTGACCAAAACCCCATACTCCCTAACGTAATCGAGGAAATCAGACAGGGTCTTCGAGAATCTCCTAAGCGGATATCGCCGAAGTATTTCTACGACGAGCATGGGTCCGCCCTGTTTGAGCAGATCACAGATCTCCCTGAGTATTACTTAACACGAACGGAGATCGGCATCCTCGACGAATACAAGGAAGAACTCTCGCAGATCATCGATAAGTCGTGCTGCCTTATTGAATATGGCAGCGGTTCCAGTAGAAAAGTCCGTTTGTTAATTAATGCAATTGCTCCTCGATTCTATGTGCCTGTTGACATATCGAGAGAACACCTGGACCAATCCGCTCGAGCCATCCATGACGACTTCGCTTCGTTGCACGTCTATCCGACGTGCGCCGACTACACTCAAACCCTTGAACTGCCCGACGTTATTGACGGTGCACCACGGTGCGGCTTTTTCCCAGGTTCGAGTATCGGAAACTTCGAGCGTGACGATGCGGCACGTTTCTTAACAAATCTCCGACGAGATATTGGTCCAGGCGGTCACTGCATCATCGGTTTTGACAGCCGCAAGCCCAAAACCATTCTAGAAGCAGCCTATAACGACACGAAAGGCGTCACTGCATCGTTCAACTTGAACCTGCTGAGCAACCTAAATCGCACGACCGGGACGGACTTCGATCCATCGGGATTTCGACACCAATCGTTCTATAACGAGACGCTGGGTCGCATTGAGATGCATTTGGTTAGCAAGACCACACAAAACGTAACCTTGGACGGCGAAACGTTTCACTTTGCCAACGGCGAAACGATTCACACTGAAAACTCGTACAAGTACTCTCTCGATGAAGTGAAAGCGCTCGCGCACAAGTCCGGCATGTCGTTTATTAAGCACTGGGAAGATAGTCAAGCTTGGTTCTACGTTGTTCTTTTACGCGTGCCGGATGCTGCCGAGTCGGACGTCGGTTAGAGCAGACTTTCGCGTACGACGCTAAACGGTAGGCGTGTGTGGCTTTTCACCAGATCCTTAAACTCATCGGGATCTTTCACGGGGTAGTGGGCTGGCAAGTCAGTACGAATGTATATCAACAAGCGTGACAACCAGAACGCCAACGCAGCGTAAAGTAGGAAGGTCGGCAGGAACCATAGTTCGGCTTGCGTTATAGCACGAACGGACGAATATCCGCGTAACAATTCGACCGCACGATCACGATCTATCGAATCGCCATTCCTGCACCAGTCATTTATCGCGACTGCCAGATCGTATACGCAATATCCACTGCCCGCGTGGTGGAAATCGAGAATACCAGCCAGACCGTACGTATTAAAAAGTGCATTGTCGAGAAATAAATCTGCATGAATTACGGACCTAGGCAACGTTGCCACATCAGAACGCGATAACAGGTCAATGACCGTTTGAAGCGTCGCCTCAAGCTCTACGCGATCGAGTAACGACACATCAAACTTGACAGTATCGGTTTTTCGTGTCAACCAATCGCTATCGCGTACGTATGACTCAACCTCGTCCTGTATTGACGTCGTCGCAGCATGAAACCTCGCAAGGAAACGACCAATCGCCGCACACTGGGACCTAACTGGATTTACCACATGCATGCCATCTAGCTTGCTACATAGCAATGCTGGCTTGTCAAACAATGTAGTTTCCGAAGCGCCATTGACCGTTCGAATAACTTGTGGCACTGGTAAGCCCTCAGCAACGCACCGATCGAGAATCTTGACCATCGCGTCGCGGTTCGAACCTGACCCGTTTGCTTCCTCGATTAGGGTGAGGACGTACTCTCCCGTTTTGCCGTCTTCCTGAGTCGTACGAACAAAGTAGTTCGTGTTTTCAATGCCCTCCGAAGCTTCCTTGAAGCCTTCAAGGCTCCCGACCGGATATTCTGAAAGAGTCCGCGCGATATCGTCCGCACTGAGTAGAGTAATAACAGCCATACAACCGCTTTAGAAAGTTTTGATGACCCATTGAGGCTTCAATCGCTCCGCGCGACTTAGTTCGCCAAAGTTCTCGGTACGATCAACAGGAACTAAAAAATATGGTTTACCCTTCTTAGGCACGACTTTTATCATTGTTAATTGGCCGTTTTGGCGATATTCGTAGATCGTGCGTTCGGGCGTTTCGCGGAGCACGACATCAGGACCCCGCTGATTTCGCGAAGGTGCGGTTTTGGTGTCATCCTGTGCTACAACTGGCGTACACATGAATGCCACCGTCGCGAATGCACCTAGCCAACGCTTATCGATCCAGCTCGCAATACCCGACATAGGAACTAGCGACACATGAACCTAGAGAACCGCCTAATTCTAGTGGACGGTACCCAATACCTGTTTCGAGCCTATAACGCGCTACCGGAGATGCGCACAAGTCGAGGTTTTCCTACACACGCTATCCGCGGCGTCGTCATGATGCTTCGAAAACTAGTGCGCGACAACCCGACAGGGACGGTAGTCGTCGTTTTCGATGGACCAGGAAAGACGTTTCGCGACGCAATCTTCCCGGAATACAAGGCGAATCGTCCTCCTATCGATGACGACCTACTAGTGCAATTCGCACCGGTTTATGAATTCGTCGACGCAATGGGGTTGCCACGCCTTGAAGTCGCAGACGTCGAGGCCGATGATGTGATAGGCACGCTCGCGACGCAAGCGACGGCGGCTAAACGCGACACCTTGATTTCAAGTTCGGACAAAGATCTTGCCCAGCTCGTTACCGAGCATGTGTTTCTGCAAGACACGATGAGCAATAACACGTTAGACCCCGAAGGTGTACGCGAGAAATTTGAAGTCAACCCAGAGCAGATCGTTGACTATCTCGCGTTGATGGGCGACAAGGTTGACAACATTCCCGGCATACCTGGGGTTGGTAAGAAGACCGCTGCGAAATGGCTGCAAACCCATGGCGATCTTGAGACCATCATTGCGACGTCGGATGACGTAAAAGGGAAGGTCGGAGAAAAACTACGTGCTCATCTTGATCAGCTACCGTTAGCGCAGGAACTCGCGACGATTAAGTGCGATGTCGAGATGGACCACTCAGTCAGCAACCTCAAACATCAACCAATGAACCTCCCTGCGTTGCTTGAACTATGCCAAAAGTATGAGTTTCGGCAGTTGCGGGACCAGTTCAATGAAGATGCCGGCGTCACCGAACCCGCCCCACAGCCTACAGAATCTGAGACTGAAGTCGACTTAATTACAACAAACACACAGCTGGACGACATCGTAGATGCAATAAAAACCGCCGGTACGTTTGCTGTATTCGCTGTTACGTCAAGACACTCTACGCTAGATCACACGGTCCACGGTCTGAGTTTAAGTATCGACAGTAAGCACGTTTGTTATGTCCCGTGTGGTTCGTCATTGACTGATCAGACGCTGTCTGCTGACGAAGCCATGTCCAGACTTCGAGAGGTATTCGAAGACTCAAATCTGACGCTTCTTACGCACGACATTAAATCACTTCGGCACACACTTCAGAATTTCGAAATTAACGTGCAAACTACCGTTCATGACATCATGCTTATGTCGTATGTCCTGAATAGCATCGGCCACGGTGAGCATCGCCTGAAGGGTATAGCGGGAACGGTCCTCGATCGCACCATCAAAGATTCAACCGACTTGCTCGGATCTGGTGCCAAGCGAATCAGTTTTGACGCGGCCGACCCAACCGCAGTGTGTCAATACGCGAGTGAGCAGGTAATCACCATCGAAGCGCTTTACAAAGAGATGTTGTCGAGGTTAGCCGAAATCGACACATTACGTGCAATCTATGCGGATGTTGAGATTCCACTCGAACCTTTTCTTTGGGGTATGGAACACCATGGAACGCTTGTCGAGCCAGAGGTTTTAGAGTCACTGCGAATCGAACTTGAGACACGGAAGGATTCGCTAGTTGCCCGCGCATACGAACTCGCGGGACATGAATTCAATCTCGGTTCCCCTAAACAACTTGAAGTGATACTGTATGACGAACTGTTACTACCCGCACCACGAGCTTCGAAAAGTGGCAGTCGATCAACCAAGGAAGAGGTACTTAGTGGTTTAACCGAACATCACGAAATGCCACAAATCATCCTCGAATATCGAGCCACGACAAAGCTGATATCAACCTATATTGCTGGTTTGTCACGGGAAATCAATCCAACAACGAAGCGTATCCATACCTCTTATTCACAAGCCAATGCTTCAACCGGACGCCTTGCTTCGGTAAATCCGAATCTGCAGAACATTCCGATCCGCACTGCAGACGGTCGGCGGGTTCGAGAAGCTTTCGTTGCGCCTCCCGACCACCTGCTCCTAACCGCGGACTATTCGCAGATTGAGCTTCGCGTCATGGCTCATCTAACAGATGACCCCGGCCTTACGGAAGCATTTATGGAGCGCGTTGATATTCATCAGGCGACCGCTGCAGAGGTTTTTGGCGTTGCACTAGATTCTGTAACCGAGGATCAACGACGCGGTGCCAAGGCTATCAATTTCGGTTTGATGTACGGCATGTCTGCGTTCGGTCTGGCACGAAACCTAGAAATTCCACAATACCAAGCGAAGGAATACATTGACACTTACTTCAACCGCTATCCCAATGTTCAAGACTATGTACAAGCTACGAAAGAGCATGGAAAGCAAAACGGTTACGTGGAAACGATTTACGGTCGACGAATTTACCTTCGGGACATCAACGCGCGCAACCCGATGGTAAGACAAGCAGCCGAACGGCTCGCGATCAATGCGCCCGTACAAGGCAGTGCGGCAGACATCATCAAGAAAGCCACGATTTGCGTCGGTGAGTGGTTACGCGGCTCGGACCTTGACATCGAAATGATCTTGCAGGTTCACGATGAGCTCGTATTTGAAGTCGCAGAACGGGATATAGAGGAAGCAAAGTCGCGAATCCCCGAACTAATGCGTACGGCCGTCGAACTAAAGGTGCCTCTGGAAGTCGATCTCGGTGTCGCTCAGAACTGGTCTGCCGCACACTAGTCTAGCGCGTCGAAACCATCGACCGAAATTCAAATCTGATTGCTCGCGCTTCTTTACGCAAAATCTTTCAACCAGGCTGCGAGTTCGTTTGAACCTAGACCTGTTGCAGCCGAAAAAAGCTGGACCGTTACCAATTCGTATGCAGCGACATGGTTTTTGGTCTCCGCGACGGTTCGTGCCTGTGCATTCCGTTTCAGCTTGTCTGCCTTGTTGAGCAACACTAAGACGTGCAAGACTCGTTCGCTCGCCCAATCAAGCATTCTCTCGTCGAATGGTTTCAATGGGTGCCTCGCATCCATGACCAAGACTAAGCCGCGCAAATTCATCCGTTGCTCTAGATATTCATCAACGGCAGCATTCCAACGTGCTCGTTCACTCTGGCTCGCTTTCGCATAACCATAACCGGGCAGATCCACGATGCGAAATCCCCACGAGGTCTCAAATAAGTTGATCAATCGTGTTCGTCCAGGTGTTTTGCTCACGCGTGCAAGCCGCTTGTTAGCTGCAACCTGATTCAAAGTACTTGACTTTCCGGCATTGGATCTGCCGACAAAAGCGACCTCGACAATATCGTCCTGAGGGCACTGCGATAGTCGTGCAGCGCTTCCGACAAATTCTGCCGATAACGTTGGCAACTCGGTCATTTCGGGTATACGGGCAGGTCGAATCGGGACTTATAATTCCGCGCGTTTCACCCCCTGAGATAGTTGGCGTAACGACGCTGACGGAGATTTTATGGGTCGTTATTGCCTGTCAAGAGCCTTGATTTTTCGCGTTTTCTGCATTCTTTGCCTGAGTTGGATTGGTTTCACCCAATCTATCCTTGGAGAAGAAGAAGGGAATGCTGCGGCCGGCGAAGGCAAAGCGACGGCATGTGTCGCGTGTCATGGCAACGACGGCACATCGACAATCCCTGACTACCCCCATATTGGCGGCCAGAATGCGAAATACTTGGAAATCCAAATGCGCCAAATGCGCGACGGTGAGCGCGACATCCCGCTAATGGCTGGACAGCTTGATTCGATGACAAATCAGGACTTGAAGGACATCGCTGCCTACTACGCGTCGCAACCAGGGAAGATCGGTCAAGCGTCTCCTGAAAACCTCGAGCTTGGTGAACGCATTTACCGCGGAGGGATTCTCGAGAAGAAAGTGGCCGCATGCACTGCATGTCATTCTCCGAATGGGAATGGGAATACTCTCGCTGGCTTCCCACGTATCTCTGGGCAACCGATCGGTTACACCGTCGCTCAACTCAAAAGTTATCGCGAGGAAGAACGCACCAGCGACGAGTACGTTAGCGGCATGATGCGTGATATCGCTGCTCGCATGACTGACAGCGAAATCGAAGCTGTCGCAAACTACATCCAAGGGCTGTATTAACTCAAGCTCGTCCTGTGTCGGTGTTTAGCGGCAGGAGCGGTCAATGAAATTTAAATTAATCCTCATTAGCGTCATAACCATGTTCGCTACGTTCGCGCAATCCCAAGCGGTGGAGTTTCGCGAGTTCGAACACTATCGAGAGATTCCCACGAGGTTTGAGACTTCGGACATAAATTCCGATACCGTCGTCGTCACGGAGATGTTCTCCTATATTTGCAATCACTGCTATACCTTTGAGCGTGATCTTGAAGACTGGCTTCCTAAGCAGGATCACAGGGTCAAATTTGTACGTGAACACGTGATATTCAGTGTGACTAGCTTAAGTCTCGCCAAAGCGTTCTACGCCGCCGAAGAACTCGGTGTTACTGAAAAAATTCACATTCCAATGTTTACTGCCATTCATGTCAACGGTTTGCGTATGAATCAATTGGATCTGCTCGTACGCTTGTTTGAGGGACGGGGCGAAACCTCTGCGACTGACTTTCGAACTGCGTACAACAGCTTCAATGTGGAAAACCGCGTTCGTCGTAGCGATGCGCTTGTTCGTGGTTGGCGAATAGATTCAACACCAACGATGGTCGTTGATGGTCGATACATTGCGGGTGGCACGCATACCCGAACCAATCGACAAATCTTGGACGTCGTCGATTTCCTAGTCGAAAAAGTCCTAGAAGATCGCAGGTCACAGCGTAACACTGGCTCATAACACCAAGTCGCTGTTGTCGCAACAAATCGGTTCATGTTTTTAGGAATCGATATCGGTACGTCGGCCGTAAAGACTGTCGTCATGGATGCGTTCGGGGAAATCGTCGCCGAATCGTCTGCGCCGCTCTCCGTTTCAAGACCGCATCCGTTAATGAGTGAGCAGCATCCCGATGCGTGGTGGGATGCGGTAAATGAAACTGTAGCGGCTCTCGCCACGTACGCGCCATCCATTCGAGGTATTGGACTCTCGGGACAAATGCACGGCGCCGTTTTGCTCGATCGGGCTCAACAACCCCTAAGACCCGCGATCCTTTGGAATGACGGCAGATCAGGAGAAGAGTGCCTCGAGCTCGAAACAGCCATCGATGTCCCCGATGCGACCGGCAATCATGCGATGCCTGGTTTTACAGCTCCCAAGCTACTATGGGTGCGCAAACACGAAACTGACATCTTTGCGGCCACCAAGACTGTTCTTCTTCCCAAAGACTATGTTCGAATGCGCATGACCGGAGAATCAGCTACCGACATGTCGGACGCATCAGGAACACTCTGGTTGGATGTGGCTAAACGATGTTGGCACACCGACATGTTAGATGCGAGCGAGCTCACGACGGATCAAATGCCTGCGCTATACGAAGGCAGTGACATTACGGGCGTTCTTTCGACAGAGATTGCGTCAGCATGGCACATGAACTGTGTACCAGTAGTGGGAGGTGCGGGTGATCAAGCGGCAGGTGCTGTTGGTGCTGGAGCCGTTACACCTGGAATTTGCACGCTCTCGCTCGGTACGTCTGGGGTCATGTTCGCACCCGATTTTGGCTATCACCCTAACCCTACCGGGGGTATCCATACGTTTTGCCATGCCTTGCCCAATACATGGCATGAAATGGCCGTCATGCTTTCCGCTGCGGGTTCGCTAACTTGGATTTCGCAAATTACAGGTGCAGACTCTGAAGCGATGCTGGTCAACGAGATCGAAGCACGAGACCCTAAATCGAGTGAAGTGGTCTTTTTACCTTACCTGTCTGGCGAGCGAACGCCGCACAACAACCCACTCGCGAAAGGGGTATTTAGTGGCTTAACTGCTGATACTGACAGAGTGGAGCTTGGCCATGCAGTCCTTGAGGGTGTCGCGTTCGCGTTCAAGGATTGCTATACCGAGCTCATAAAGGCCGGCGCGGACGTTGAACACCTAAACGTCATCGGCGGGGGTTCTCGAAGTCGATATTGGGGGCAATTGATCGCTGATGTATTGCAACGACCATTGACTTATCGCCACGACGCTGCGGTCGGGCCTGCCCTTGGTGCAGCGAGACTAGCACAGCTCGGTGTCGAAGGGTCTGCCGTTGACAATGTGTGTAGCGAAGCGCCCGTTGATTTCACAATCCATCCAAGGACGGATCAAATTGACGTACTTGAGATTAGATATCACGAATTCAAAGCGCTATACGAGCACTTAAAGGCGCATTTTGCGTAGTAAAACGGATAAACCTTCTCTAGTCTTGTCTCAAACAGTGTCGCAACTTACTGTGGGGCGGCTTGCCATATCATTCGTGCAAATCTGATCCCAATTGTCCAGTATGTCCTTCTTCCCTTCCGTCGAAAAGATCTCCTACGAAGGACCTGAAAGCTCAAATCCACTAGCGTTTAGGTATTACGACGCTGATCGAAAGGTGCTTGGTAAAACGATGGCAGAACAGCTGCGATTTGCAGTTTGCTATTGGCATTCCTTCGCCGCGCCGGGTGACGATGTCTTTGGCGACGGTACCTGGGATCGCCCGTGGAATGACGATCTTGGCGGTGCACGCGCAAAACTCGCCTGTGCATTCGAGTTCTTCGAGAAGCTAGGTAATCCGTACTACTGCTTTCACGATCGAGATGTAGCACCAGAAGGCAACACCTTTGCTGAAACTGAGAGGAATCTAAAGACAATTGGTGACGAACTTGCACAAGCTCAAGATCGAACTGGTATCAAGCTGTTGTGGGGCACCGCGAACTTGTTCGGACACCCTCGTTACGCTGCCGGTGCGGCTACTAACCCCAATCCTGAAGTGTTCGCGTTCGCTGCATCTCAAGTCATGCAAGCGTTGGACCTGACACACGAACTTCATGGTGAGAACTATGTCCTTTGGGGAGGTCGCGAAGGCTACGATACGCTCTTGAATACGGATTTGCGCCGCGAATCACAGCAACTCGGGCGATTCATGGCCATGGTCGCTGAGCATAAAGCTAAGATCGGCTTCACGGGTACGTTGCTCATCGAACCGAAACCATGTGAACCGACCAAGCATCAATACGACTATGACAGTGCCGCATGCTACGCATTCCTACAAAAGTACGGTTTGGAAGATCAATTCAAGCTCAATATCGAATGTAACCACGCAACGCTCGCCGGTCACAGCTTCCACCACGAGATCGCATTCGCGATTGCACACAACATCTTCGGCAGCGTCGACGCGAATCGCGGGGATCCGCAGAATGGCTGGGATACAGACCAATTTCCTAATTCGGCGTCGGAATGGTCACTTGTACTCTACGAAATTCTCCAAGATGGTGGGTTTTCCTCTGGTGGACTGAATTTTGATGCTAAGTTGCGTCGCCAGAGTGTGAATCGGGAAGACCTTTTCTACGGTCATATCGGGGGCATGGACACGATTGCTCACGGCCTGCTGAACGCAGCCGCGCTGCTCCAAAACGGTGTCCTAGAGAATGCATTGACCGACCGTTACAGCGGGTGGGACGACGAATTAGGTCAACAAATATTGCTCCCGAATTCGACGCTATCGGATTTGGCAAATTTCGTACGTGAGCACGAATCTTCCTTAAAACCCATTTCGGGCAATCAGGAACTTTTAGAAAATACCGTTGCTCGATTCATCAGCTAGCTGTCCGCAGCTCGCAAAACACTTTTTATTGGATCTGTGATGCATAAATCTATCCAGCACTGTCAGCGGCTTGCTGTTTTTTCAGCGCTTCTCTTTTCTGTCGGAGTCATCAACGCTGAGCGTCTTGAGGATCGAAACGTTCTAAGCGCTATGGCGCAGGAACTAGAACGCTCCATGTCTGTCTTGGCGGAACAACCAGATCCTCCTTTTTATATCAGCTATGAGATCACTGACAATTCTCGAGCGTACGTGAGCACGTCGTTTGGGGAGGTCACTCGTAGTTCGGAATCCGGAGGCACTTTTTACGACGTAGATCTTCGGGTTGGCAATCCTCAAATGGACAACACTCATCTTGCCAATCGGAGACCCTTCCCTCGCGTAGCCTATGGTTCACTTGCCAGCCAAGCGGGGATACGGAATTACCTCTGGCTGCTAACAGACCGATCATTTAAACAAGCATCCGAGCAACTCGTAAACGTCAGAACGCGAAGCGAAACACAAATCGATACCGACGGCCCAGCTTTCGACCTAGCTCCCGCCGTAGAAGTCGCCCACTCCGAACCGAAAAGATCCATACAGTTCGCTCACACCCAATGGGAAAAGCGACTCCAGCGTGCTTCAAACGTATTCAATGGTCACCCAAAGTTGCTCAGTGGGAATGCCCAAGCCTCCGTCGTGAAAAACGTCCGGTATTTTGTGAATAGTGAAGGTTCACGAATTCAGTCGGACGAACTGATGTATACCATCGTTCTGTCAGCATCAACAAAAGCAGATGACGGCTCAAACCTGAATTTATCCAAGCTGTTTCATTCACGCAAACCATCCGATTTGCCGTCCAATCGAGAACTGACTCGAACGGCTGACGAGCTCGTGACGATGCTCATCGATCTTCGTAACGCACCGAATATTGAACCTTACACAGGACCCGCGATCCTGTCTGGACGCGCAGCTGGTGTGCTATTTCATGAAATACTTGGACATCGCTTGGAAGGACATCGGCTGAAGCAGACGAACGACGCCCAGACATTCAAAGACAAGATCAATCAACGCGTGCTACCCGAATCCATGTCAGTTGTATTCGATCCGGCTCTCGAAAAATTTGGTGATACCGACTTACTTGGAACGTATGCATTCGATAACGAAGGCGTAGCAGGCCAAAAGGTTCGAGTTATCGAGGATGGTATTCTGAAGCGTTTCCTCCTTGGTCGTTCAACGCTCGCTGATGAGGGATTCCGTGAATCAAACGGCCATGGCCGTAAAGCGGTTGGTCTCTCTTCTGTAGCGCGTCAGTCAAACCTTCTCGTCGAAGTCGAAGACCCCTACACGCCTTCCCAGCTAGAGGAGCAGATGATTTCGATCTTAAAGGAACGCGACCTCGAGTACGGTCTGTACTTCGACGATATCGTCGGTGGATTTACGATCACTCAGCGCAGCCTACCGAACGCATTCACCGTTCGTCCGGTAATCGTTTACAAGGTCTACCAAGACGGTTCTCGCGAGTTGGTGCGCGGTGTCGACCTGATTGGTACCCCGCTTGCAGTTTTCGACAGTGTGATTGCTGCGGCAGACGACATGGCTGTATTCAATGGTCAATGTGGCGCTGAATCCGGCAATGTACCCGTATCTGCTATTTCGCCGTCAATATTAGTGGGGCAGGTTGAAGTTCAACGTGCTTCGCAATCGCGCGCCATATTGCCGATATTACCGCCTCCAGGGAGCTAGCTGATGAGTGGGATACGTAGAGTATCAGTGACTTGCGTACTGTTGATCAGTACGTTTGCAGCTGCTGAGGAATCCACAGTACTTCTGCAGGCACTTCAAGACGAGCTGGCACGAAGCATCGAGGGATTAGAACTTGAGGACGTAGTAAAGCCTCACTTCATCGGCTATACCGTGCATACAGACCGTTCCATTACGGTTAATGCATCCAAAGGTGGTATTGAAAACGTAAACAATGACAAGTCGCGTCGACTAGAAGTAGAAATGCGTGTTGGATCACGCACGCTTGACAATTCCAACTACATGTCGCGAAACTTCAGAAACCAGCGCGTCAATCGAACGCTTGCGCTAGAAGATGACTACGGTCTTTTGCGAAAACAAATCTGGTTAGCCACCGACAACGCATACAAGGACTCTATTGAGACCTATGCGGCAAAAGAAGCCGCAATGAAGAACTCTCAACAGGAAACAACACTGGACTTCTCAACCGAAGAACCAAACGTGTTCATCGACGAACGACGCTCACAGAAACTCGACTTTGTAGACGTACGAAATTTCGCGCGCGAGCTGTCCGAAGTCGGACAAGACGAGGCATTCATCTACGACAGCGACGTAGTTGCATTTACAAACCAACATACAGACACGTACCTGAACAGTGAAGGGTCACATTTCACGCGTAGGGATGACACCGCCTGGATCCGCGTCACCGCATGGAGTCAATCGGATGACGGGCGTTACGTATCCGATTTCCTCTATATTGTGGGGCGAGCATGGAAAGACATCGCGGATTTGCCAAAAGTCAAGCGCGAAGTGACAGCCATGCACGAACGCCTGAAAGCAACGCGTGAAGCAGAACCGTTAGACCGCTACAACGGCCCGGTCCTGTTCACAGGACAAGCAGCTGCCGAGCTAGCCGGGCAAGTACTCGCGAGAAACCTGATTAACTACAAAAAGCCTGTATTCGAGAATGATTCCGTCGCGGCAATGTTCAATCGTGCGATGCTAGTGAGTACCCTCAAGGAACGCTTGGGTGCGCGCGTGTTGCCTCGCAGTTGGAATGTCTACGACGACCCAACACAAACGACGTATAAGGGAATCGACCTAGTAGGACATTACCCCGTCGATTCAGATGGCCTGCTTACGCGACGCGTAAACCTAGTTGAGAACGGCATCCTGAAGATGCTACTGAGTGACCGAAATCCGTCGGAAGACATCCAGAACAGTACGGCCAGCAACGCTACAGGTGCGGGTCCTTCTGTATCGAACCTCTTTATCGAAGGTACCGATGGTCTCAGCGACGACGAGCTAACCCAACTTCTGCTCGACATCGTCGAGGAAAACGGCGAAGAGTTCGGTGTGCGAATCGATCGTGCCGCTAATCCCTTCGTACAGATAAGTGGCGTTCCGTCACCCTATCTAGGCTCCCAAATCGGTCAGGCGATACCCGCTATCAGCGCGTATAAGGTGTATCCAAATGGTGATGAAGAACTGGTGAGGCATGCTGTCGTACGAGGAAACCTGTTAAGAGAGATGCGAAACCTGCCGGGTTACTCGTCGAACATTTCAGTACACAACTCAAACTACATGTTTCAAGGTGGCGACGTATCGGCTTTTTCGGGTAACGTTCCTGTGTTCGTATCGATCATCACGCCCGATATCTTGATCGAGGACGCTTCACTTTCCTACATGGAAGGGGTTGTTCGTTCGCTTCCTATCGTGCCGCACCCACACACAAATTAACCACGAGCTCGTAGTAGCGTCCTATGCGAATCGAAGCGCTCAACGGCAATTTCGGTAAGGTCGTAAGCGACATTGATATCCCAACGATCGATGATGAGCAGATACACGAACTTCTGACCAGTCTTTATGCTAATCGCTTTCTCGTACTGAAGACGAGCGGGTTGAGTAAGGACGAATATCGAAATTTCGCACGTCGTATAGGCGATCCAATTCAGCTTAGTAGGGATACCGACTTCCCTGAGATCGCACATATCTCAAATCTGGAAACCAGCACAACAGAATCCCGACTTGGGGCCGCGCATTGGCACACTGATCAGTCGTTCAAGAAAACGGTTTCCTCCGTCACGATGCTTTATTCCTCGCAAGCGCCAGCAATTGGTGGCGAGACGAAATTCTGTGATATGGCGGCGGCGTATAGCGCACTGGCTGAATCGACCAAGATCGAGATTGAAGATCTGGTCGTCGAGCACCGACACGGTATTTCAGTGTCGGCACCGAAAGGAGACCACAGACCTTTACCACCAGCTGGATGGGACTCAAGCTACACGGTCTTCCATCCACTGGTTCGACGGCATCCAGAGACGGATCAGAAGACGCTTTATGCTGTCACTGGCACCGCGCAGGGAATTCGTGGCATGCCACAATCCGAGGCGAACGCGTTGCTTAAATCACTATGCTCGCACGTCTTGCAACCGCAATTCAAAACGTCTTACCACCATCAACGGCACGACATCGTGATGTGGGACAATCCTACCGTCATGCACAGTGCGACTCCAATTCACCAAGCGACCGGACCGAGTGACACGCGTTTGCTTTGGCGGATCAGCTTACGCGGCTCACCGCCACTACTTCGAGTAAGAAGGCACACTGAAACTCAAGCCGCTTAGACGTCATCGACCCTGTTAGCCGTCCGGTCCCAATCATGCTTCTCTGACAGCTAACGTGGTCTACTCCTTCTCGATCACACGTTTGGTACACGACGTCCCGAATAACTCGGGATAATCTGCTGGATAGCTCGATTCGCAAAACGCGATGGAAGCGTTAGTCGCCGCGACGACATATGCTTGAATCGCCGCGCTCTCTTCCTCTGACAGCATATCTGCGTAGCTTGGCATGCCTAAGCCGCTATATACACCACCTCGCACAATCGAATCCCACCGTGCATGGCCTGCTTCTCCTAAGTACTTCAAATCCGGGATCTGGCTGCCACTATTGACACTCGGACCATGGCAAGTTGAGCAGTAGGCGTTGTACTTTTGATTTCCCAAGAGTAATTGTTCGGGCGTCGCCTCAATTTCAGGCGGCTGCGGAATGTTGACATGCGTTACATTCGGTTCCGGTAGCTCGCTAGCGCCGCCAAGCTTGAACGCAATCACACGACCTTCCTCGAGAACATTCCCTTTGTGACGTGGGACACCGGAAGTCGTACCAAATGCGCCACCCCAACCTGCGACGATAACGACATATTGCTCCCCATCAATCTCGTACGTCACAGGCGCGGCAATGATGCCTGTATGCACTGGCATCTCCCAAAGTTCGTCGCCAGAATCGGCCGCGTACGCACGAAATGTTCCGTCAGCGCGCCCTTGAAAGACTACGTTTCCCGCTGTCGTTAACACGCCACCGTTCCAAGCCGAGCCGTGCTCAACACGCCAGACTTCCTTTTGTTGGATCGGATCCCACGCCAATAAGTGACCGCGGACATTTTGTAACCCTTCAATCTGATCTTCCACCGTTGGCGGTGGGTCATCGGGTCCCGGACCTCCCTGCAATCCGAGATTCCACCAACCGGGTTCGTGCTCGAAAACTTCTTCGTGCGTGTACGTGAAATCAAGATCAATCGCGGGGATGTAGACCAATCCTGTATCAGGACTATATGACATGGGATGCCAGTTATGCCCCCCTAACGGACCTGGTCGAACCGTTTTAGCTTCTTGTAAGTACTGGCCTTCCGGCGTTTCTACTGGTCGACCGGTATCAGGATCGACATGACTTGCCCATGTGATTGGTACGTAGTCTTCCGCTGAAATAAAGCTACCGTCGGTGCGGTCTATCACATAAAAGAAACCATTCTTCGGCGCTTGGAGCGCGGTTTGGCGTAGCTCGCCGTCGATTTCAAGATCGGCAAGAATGATGTGTTGGGTCGCCGTGTAATCCCAGTTGTCGCCCGGTGTTGTCTGGTAATACCAAACCATTGATCCGTTATCTGGATTTATCGCAACAATAGACGATAGATACAGGTTGTCGCCGCCGCCCGGACTACGAATGTATCGATTCCATGGCGAACCGTTGCCAACACCAATGTACAGCAGATTTAGGGTTGGGTCGTATGCCATGGAATCCCAGACGGTACCACCGCCGCCGACCTTCCACCATTCACCACCTTTCCATGTTTCGGCAGCGAGTTCCATTGCTGGCGACTCGAACGGTTGGCTTGGATCGCCCGGTACGGTGTAGAACCGCCACTTCTCTTCGCCTGTACTGACGTCATACGCTGTGATGTAGCCTCGGACACCAAGTTCAGCGCCACCGTTGCCGATGATCACCATATCTTTGACCACCCGCGGCGCACCGGTGATCGTGTACGGCAGCGAAGTGTCGATTGTTAGGACTTCCCAAGTGACCTCGCCTGTTCCCGCATCTAACGCAATGAGCCGACCGTCAAGCGCACCGACAAATACGAGCCCTTTGTAAACCGCTACCCCTCGATTGACCACGTCGCAGCAAGCATATTGACCCCACGCCTTCGGCACCATCGGGTCATATTCCCAAAGTACTTCGCCCGTTTTCGCGTCAAACGCTTGCACCGTGCTCCACGAACCCGTCGTATACATAACGCCGTCCACCACGATTGGTGAAGCCTCTAACCCGCGTTTCGAATTCGTATCAAAATGCCATGCCACACTCAGCTCATTCACGTTCTCCGCATTGATCTGATTCAGCGGCGAATAGCGTTGCTCGTCATATGTTCGGCCGTGAGCTAACCAGTTGCCTGGTTCTGAATTCGCGTTGGTAATCCGAGTTGTGTCGACTGTTGCGGTCACCTCCCGAGCTTTCTGTGCAAGCGCGGATAGTTGAGATTCTTCTCTTGCTTCGTCGACCTGTTCCGGCGGTGCTTCCTGCGCGCACCCAACAAGGATGAGGGCAAAAGTTACAACCAATATTGCGTGTACCCACATCTTGCGCATAACCTAATTCCTTTCGTTTCGTGGATCAACTAGGTGACGGTGAATGCTATTCACACGTATTTGTAGTTCCGGAACTCAATTGCTCCTCTCTAGTACTTAGCTATCCGATACTAAAATCCGATGTCGATGTACGGAACGTTACCAACACGCAAATTTCTCGATGGCGACCCCTGAACAGTTCGTTCCCGATGACGATTGGGAGCTTGAGCAACAAGAGTGGCTCGACGCACTCAACGTGCTGATGCGTGAACGCGGCGGCGACGCGGCAAAGCACATGCTGGCGCGACTCCAGCATCAACTTTCCGGTCAGGGTGTCGTGCTTACGGACGCTGCCATGAACACACCCTACATCAACACAATCCCTGTGGCAGACGAACCTGCCTATCCAGGAGACATCGAGCTAGAGTCCCGCATCGAAAGCATCTTGCGCTGGAATGCGGTCGCCATGGTGCTCCAGGCTTACGACAGTGGCTCGGGTGTTGGCGGTCATATTGCCACGTATCTGTCCGCATCGACCATGATGGAGGTAGGGTTTAACCACTTCTTTAGGGCACATGGTCATCCAGACGGTAGCGACCACGTGCACTTCCAGGCGCATACGTCACCAGGCGTCTACGCTCGTGCATGGCTTGAAGGTCGCTTGACCCAAGTGCATCTAGAGAACTTCCGACGCGAGCTCGCTCATGAGGGTGGATTACCTTCCTACCCCCATCCACGCAGGCTAAGTCATTTTTGGACGATGCCAAGCGCAAGCATGGGACTGTCTACCCCTAGCGGCATATATCAAGCGCGATTTATCAAGTATCTAGAGTCTCGCGGTCTTAAACGCAAAGACAATGGCAAAGTCTGGGTTTTTATCGGCGACGGCGAATCAGATGAACCCGAAGTTCTCGGCACCGTCAATATTGCGTCGCGCGAACATCTCGACAACCTTGTCCTGGTGATCAACTGCAATTTGCAGCGCCTTGATGGTCCCGTACGAGGAAACGGCAAGATCATTCAAGAGCTAGAACGCCGTTTTCGGGGTGCGGATTGGCATGTCTTGAAGGTCATCTGGGGCGGCGGCTGGGACGCTCTACTCCAGCGTGATGTCGAGGGAATATTGCAGCAACGCATGGAGCAAGCCGTAGATGGTGACTATCAGATGTACACCGTCTCACCGGGCGATGTGGTGCGAGAACATTGGGTCGAGAACACCCCACAGCTCATCGACTTGATGAAGACGTTGAGCGATGAAGAGATCACGACGATCAAGCGCGGCGGCCACGATCACCGCAAGATTTATGCGGCTTATGACCAAGCACGGCAAGTTGAAGGTAAGCCTTGCGTGATTCTGGTCAAAACCGTGAAGGGTGACGGGTTGGGTCCTGATGCGGCTGGGCACAACACAGTTCACCAAAAGAAGTTCCTTTCCCCAGACGAGCGAGCGGATTTAGCGAAGCGATTTGAGATTCCGTTAAGCGACGAGGACATACAAGCGGCGGCGTTCTATAAGCCTGCAGATGACAGTGAGGAGATTAAGTACCTCAAAAACAGACGAGAGCAACTAAGCGGCTATGTACCTGCCCGCCAAGTGAATTGCCGTACGCTAGCCCCACCGTCATTGGATTTCTTTAGCGATATGCTCGAAGGATCAAATGGTCGCGCAGTGTCCACGACGATGAGCGTTGTACGAATGCTGCAGCGCTTATTACGTCATAACGATCTCGGCAAGTACATCGTCCCAATCGTGCCTGATGAGGCGCGCACATTTGGAATGGATGGCTTATTTCCACAAGCGGGAATCTATGCCCCTGAAGGGCAGCATTACCGACCCGTTGATTTTGGGACGATCGCGCCGTATCGCGAGAAGGAAGACGGTCAGATCCTGCAAGAAGGAATCTGCGAAACCGGAGCTATGGCTTCGTTTTTAGCTGCCGGAACCGCCTACGCTAATCACGCACTACCGATGATTCCGTTCTACATCTTCTATTCGATGTTCGGTTTCCAGCGGGTAGGCGACATGATTTGGGCCTGTGGCGACATGATGTGTCGTGGTTTCCTTTTAGGAGGTACTTCAGGTCGCACGACGCTAAATGGCGAGGGAGTACAACATCAAGACGGCCACTCTCATGTCATGGCTTCCACGGTACCGAACTTAATCAGCTATGACCCGGCTTTCGCTTACGAGATCGCAGTGATCGTTCGTGAAGGTATCCGGCGGATGTATCAAGAAAACGAGTCAATCTTCTACTACATTACAGTGACGAACCAAAACTACCCGATGCCCACTATTCCGCATGGGGTTGAGGAAGACATCATCCGGGGCATGTATGCGTATCGATATACAGAGAACGCCGACATCCACCTGCTCGGAAGTGGCGCGATCATGATGGAAGTGTTGGACGCGGCCGAGCAACTTGAGGAACTTGGCAAGCGCGTCACAGTCTGGAGCGTTACGAGTTACGTCGAACTGTCACGCCAGGGAATCGATGCAGAACGCGAGCGAATGCTCGCGGTTGATGACACCGCCGTTCGTCCTTTTGTAGAAGAAATATTTGAAAAGGAAGAAGGCAGTGTCATTGCGGCGACCGACTATCAAAAAAGTCTCCCGTTATCGATTGCGCGGTGGATAGAAAACGATTTCGTCGCATTAGGAACCGATGGATTCGGCCTGTCTGAATCGCGTGAAGCGCTTCGCGAGTATTTCGAAGTCTCCTCGTCGTGGATCGTATTCGCAGCCCTGTCCTCCCTTGCAAGGTGCAATCGCGAGACTGTGACAGTCGCACACGACTACGCCAAAAGTAAGAGCCTCGACCTAACCAAACTGCCTCCAGCTAATGCGGGCGTGAACATGCCCAACTAGCGGTGGGTCTTTTCAGCCGCGTATTTGGTTCCGTCCAGCTTACGCCTGCGGCCCGTCGCAGCCTGAATCGAGAACAGATAACCGAACTTACGGTTCCTGTCGCGTTGGCGATGCTCGAAGGCGGATTTATTGGGGTGATTGCGGACAAAATCTACAACGTCCCGCCGTCGGTCATCGCGCTACTTACCGCCGCCCCCATGTTCGGCAATCTGTCGAGCTATCTCTGGAATGGCATTGCAAGCGCACGTTCGAAAGTGCCGATCGTCGTGTTGTTACAAACCCTCACGATGGTGTGTTTGCTTTTAGTTGCGTTCTCCCCACCCACTACTACCGGCATCGTTTTTCTCTGTGCGGGTGTAGTACTCGCCCGCGTCTTTACCGCTGGTACGATCACCATCCGTAGCGTCGTATGGAGCCTTAATTACGTCCGAGAGGTGCGTGCGCGTACGACGGGGCGTCTTCAACTGATCACCAGCCTTGTCATGGTGATCACAACGATGGTAGGCGCGCCCATCCTGGATGGGAACCCCACCAGTTTTCGAATCATGTACGTCGTCGCCACCATGATAGCGATGCTGGGCATTTTCTCGTTTTCGCGGATTGAAGTAATTGGCGAAATGCGCCATCGAGTCGCAGAGCGACGCGTTCGTCGGGTCGTTTCACGGGCATCGCGCGTCCCACTTGCGAGTTTTTGGCGGATCCTGCGAAGTGACCGTCATTTTGCTCGTTATGAGTTCTATCAGTTCCTAGGCGGCGTGTCCAACATGATGCTCGAAGCACCTCTCATCTACCTCGTGTCGCGCGAAATGAACGCGAGTTACACCGTCAGCATTGCGCTGAGCGTAATCATTCCACATGCCATCGGCACGATCACGTTACCGATGTGGGCTCGCTACCTCGATAAGGTGCACGTTGCCGAGTTCCGCTCGCGGATGAGCGTTTTCTGGGTGGTTTCGCAACTGATCATGTGGGTAGGCGCAATGTTGCATGGGCTCTGGTTGTTAGCAGTTGGGCGAGTCACCATGGGATTTGCCCGCAGCGCTGGTACGTTGGCTTGGCAGCTTGGTCACAACGACTTCGCCAACGAACGAGATCTAGTTACTTACATGGGCATTCACGTTACCTTGACAGGCTTGCGCGGCGCGTTCGCGCCGTTCATGGGGATCGCGCTCTATGTCGGATGGTCGGTGAGCTGGTTACCCGACTTTGCCGGAATCGGTTCACATGTGTTTCTGGTAGCCGCTGTCATCAGCGTTTGGTCCTGGCTCGGCTTTCGGTCACTCACACGAGACATAAATCCTGAGGACCATCAACAAGCGATCTCCTAATATGAGGTTATGTCCAGGCGCGCCAATCGCTTTTGTTCAGTTCCTGAGCAATAAACTTTCTGCCACAAAAACGTCGTGTAGAGGTCTACGTTGACACGTCGCGAGCGCGGTATTCATGAGTTGTTCGGGAGCGACCCTGAGCGTGCTGATTGGGAAACTTGGCATCGCGTTTCCAATCACAAATCTCGGCGCGGTTTTCTTTATGGTTTAGGCGCGATGGCGAGTGCGCTGGGCGCACAAATTGCGTTTTCGGAGTTCATGCCGCGAGGTTTGATCCCAGCGGTTTACGCGAATACAAATGAACCGTTCGTAATCGAAGGTAAAGATGGTCTGATTTTGCTAAATGATCGCCCATTGAACGCCGAGACGGCACCACACCTGTTGAACGACGACGTCACGCCGACGAACAGACTGTTCATTCGAAATAACGGTATCCCTCCCGACGCAGCGGACGCGTCGAGCTGGACACTGAGTATTAGCGGCGAATCGGCTAGCACGCCTCGACAATACACGTTGCCCGAACTGAAGCAGAAATTTGAGCACATCTCTCGGCAAGTGACGCTTGAGTGTGGCGGCAACGGTCGAGCTGAATTTGATCCGCCTGTTAGCGGCAATCAATGGACGCTTGGCGCCGTCGGATGTCCAGTTTGGAATGGCATGCATTTGCGAGACCTTCTGTTGGACATCGGCATAGAAGACAATGCCGTCTTCGTCGCATATCACGGCAAAGATCGACACGCGAGTGGTGATCCAACCCGCGAAGCGATTTCGCGTGGTGTAAATGTCTCTACGGCTATGGACCCTGATTCAATGTTGGTGTGGGGCATGAATGGAACCGACCTGCATCCAATGAACGGCCACCCGCTAAGGTTGATTTTCGGTGGACAACCCGGTTCTACATCGGGGAAGTGGTTGGTCGGACTATCAATACGCGATCGAATCCACGACGGCGCCAAAATGGCTCCCCCCGCGTACCACATACCTTGTGAACCTGTCGTACGAGGTAGTCAGGTTTCCAACAATGACATGTGCATGCTTGATTCGATGCCCGTCAAATCTCTGATTACGAGCCCTGCATCCGGAGTTGTGCATCAATCGAACCAGCGACTACCCATACATGGCCATGCTTGGACCAACGCAGATCACGTAAAGTCAGTGCAACTATCTATCGATTACGGCGCAACTTGGTCTCCTGCAGAATTGCAGTCGCCGGTGAATCGGTTCGCATGGCAACACTTCGACTATTCACTCACGTTCCCAACGCGCGGTTACTTTGAAGTCTGGGCTCGCGCAATTGACTCAAATGGTGAATCGCAACCCATGCTCTTGCCTGGCTGGAACCCTAAGGGCTACGGTAACAACGCTTGTCACCGCATCGCCGTGCATGTGGTCTAGAACGCCTTTCATCGTCTTGATCTGTATCGCGCTAGTCGCGTCAGGTGATCAAGCTGATCAAATCAAATCGATCGACCCTGTACTTATCGAAGATTCGGACGGCAGTTGGAAGTTGGTCCGAGCGCATTGCACGTCGTGCCACTCCAGTCAGATTCTTAAGAATCTTCGTTTGTCAAGCGCCGCGTGGCAAGACGTCATCAAGCGCATGCAAGAAGAGGAAGGACTATGGGATCTAGGCGACGACGAAACAAAGATCGTTGTGTACTTGGCGACTTACTTCGGTCCGGCACCTGCTACAAGTCAGCGTCGCAGTCGACGAGCACCGCTCACTCCAAGTAACCTGTCGCCTCAAAACTAAATCGGAACATATAACGTGCATCGACGGAGCGGTTAGGCACGTACACCATCGAATGTCGCATACACGCCTTCTCGAATATCTAGCTGACCTCTGAGTAAAGACCCTTCGACCATCCCGGTCATGATGAAGAAGTTTCCCGCGATCATGACCCGGCCAAACACTGCCGAGCCGTCTTTGATGAAGTCTTGTATTGGCATACGCGTTTCATCAAGGTGGACTTCACCTTCGATTGCACTTTCTGATTCACGAAATGTCGTAAACCACTCCTGTTCTCCATACATCGTCCGAGCGCGGATATGCCATGTCCCGAAGACATCGCCATCTTCTGCTACCGTAGTAAATGGCGAGTAGTCGTCCAAAAGAACCCAACACGCCGGTGGCACGATATGCTCGAGCATTGCCGCGTAAATCTCGCCGTGTGGCGTTTGCGTAATCGTTCGCACGATCGTACCGTCGTCGTCACAATCTCTAGCTTGCTGAATCAAGCCGCGGAAGCTCTTAACGTACTCTGAAGACGTCTGCATGCGTTCCGCGGTCCCATAAAAAATGTCGGATTGAGTGAGCCCTGCCGCTGCGAAGCCTTCGCCTTGATCCGTCAATAGGCCTGGGAATATCTCGTATTGACCGTGCTGGTGGTTCATCCAGTATTCGACCATCTCATCGTCGCTGACAATGTGTTCGCCTTGATCCGTTTTCAGTGATCGAACGAGGAGCCCTGCCAAATTACCCGTTTGTCTCCGAACGTTTTCCGCAATTTGAAAGAACGCGTTTTGGCGTGCACGTAGCTCCGTAGCAGCAAGGACTTCGGTCTGTTTCTCGGAATTGAGATTCGTTTGCTTCAGCGCCTCTGTGTTGGACGCGAGTTCCCGCTGCTGGATGAATAGCCCAATCACCAACCAGAGAAACGCAAGCGGCGCGAAAAAACCTTCTAAGAAACCGCCAATTGCATCCGCGCCTTCATCAACGAAAGACATCCATCCGTCAAGGAAAACGATGTACACAATGCCGCCAACCAGCCACACGGTTGTTAGAACAACCCCCAAACCGAGCAACCAATTACGGTCGGGCAACTTCGTTTTTGAACTGTTTTCTTCGTCGCTCAAGTCTTCAACTCAACCATATTCACGGCAGTGAGAGCGCACTCACATAGGTCGTACTAGGTTCTTGGTCTCGGCGGCCGTCGTTCCCGAGGTTTCGCACCGGTCATGTCCATGAGCTGATCGATGTGCGGTACTAAGTCCTCGTACGTCGCTCCTGCTCCCAAAGAGACCCCCGGATTCACGACGATCTCGCTTCGTGAATAGTTGCCAGCGCTTGCGTGAATCACGCAACCGTTCGGTGCCGCTTCGCTGCACATAAATAGGACGGCCGGACTGACGAGAGCCGGATGACGATTAGGGTCAGGATCCGAGATGTCTTCGTCTCGGCCCGGTACGGTATTTGTCATACGCGTTGCAGCGCCTGGTCCCAAGCAGTTCACATGGACGTTTCGCGGACCGCCTTCTAGAGCGAGTACGTTAGCTAGCCCCAACATGCCCATCTTCGCTGCACCGTAGTTCGACTGGCCATAGTTACCGAAAATACCGGAACCAGAGCTTGTGAATACGATCCGGCCGTACCGCTGGTCATACATATGAGGCCACGCCGCGTGCGTTACGTATGCCGTACCCGTCAAGTGCACTTGCATGACCAAATCAAAGTCATCAAGCGTTACCTTCTTAAAGGTCTTGTCACGAAGAATTCCGGCGTTGTTCACCAAGATATCGATGCGACCGAAGTGAGAGATGGCATCGTCGATGATGCTCTTCGCGCCATCCCGATCGGCGACAGACGCTTTATTCGCAACGGCTTCGCCGCCTAGTTCTTCAATCTCAGCGACCACTTGATCGGCCATATCGCCTTGGCCATCACCCGACACGCTACCTCCGAGATCGTTGACAACGACCTTAGCGCCGCGTTTTGCAAATTCAATGGCATGACAACGACCAATCCCGCCGCCCGCACCAGTAACAACCGCGACTTTGCCTTCAAATTCCGACATCCTTAACTCCTGATTTGAACTCTTTTATGTTAATCGCACGAGGTGCGCACGAAATCTGCCACATTCTTGAGGCGTATCGTTGCCAGCTAGTCGCTAGAAAAAGATTCCACCATGACTAGCATCTTGATTCTGCACCCGGGCGAAATGGGTTCGTCCCTCGGTGCTTGTCTTCGCTGTAATGAACATCAGGTCGGTTGGGTTTCTCACTCCCGTTCAGCGGCTACGCGTGAACGAGCGGAAGCGGACGATTTTTACGAATATCCCAGCCTCGATCGTGCGCTACCGATCGTTGATGTCGTTCTATCCATCTGTCCTCCTGAATACGCAGAGGCGATCGCAAATTCTGTAGTCGCATTGAATTTTCACGGCATCTACATCGATGCGAACGCTACATCTCCCATGACAGCAGAACGTGTCGCGGCGTTGGTTGGTGAGAACTATGTGGACGGGAGCATCATCGGACCTCCCGCACGACGCGATGGTGCAACGCGCATGTACCTGTCCGGTTCGAAGGCTTCGTTTGTTCGAGATCTCTTTGACGGTACGTTTGCTGCGCCAACGGATCTCGGTCCCAGTGTGTCTGCAGCATCCGCGCTGAAGATGTGCTACGCAGCCTACACCAAAGGAACGTCCGCGCTATTGGTCAACATACGTGCTCTTGCCGAGGCTAACGCAGTCACTGACGCCTTGTTAGCCGAATGGGCGATATCACAACCTGATTTGCACGCGCGAAGCGAGCGAACGGGACCCTCCGTAAGTCGCAAAGCGTGGCGATTCGCTGCCGAGATGAGGGAGATCTCAAGTACGTTCGCTGCAAAAGGACTACCTAGTGGCTTCCATGAAGGCGCCGCACAGATCTACGAGCGCCTTTCCGACTTTAAAGATCAGCCACCTGCAACCACAATAGACCTCGTGTCGACATTGTTAAAGCAGGATTGATCTATTCATAGACAAGCGCACTTCGAACGGTGCGATGCAGATCTCGAGATAAGGGTACGCCACCTCCCATGCGTTGGATCATGCCGACCACAATGAGGTCTTCAACTGGGTCGATCCAAAACACGGTCCCTGCAGCGCCGCCCCAGTTGTACTCGCCTTTTGAACGCTGTGCCGTTGATTCGCCGGTATTCACACCGAATCCCAAGCCAAATCCAAAACTGCGAGCAGCGGGTCCCAACATAGCACCCGGGTCCTGGCCAGTTCTGGCTTCTGCATCAATCGCTTCATCCAGATGATTGCGCCGCATCTCTTCTACCGTTTCAGATTTAAGGATGCGTACGCCATTGAGTTCCCCTCCGTTAGCCACAGCTCTAGCAAACGTCATGTAGTCGTGCGCGGTAGATACGAGACCGCCACCGCCAGAAAAGAACGTTGGGTTTCGATATGAATCAAATGCCCCTTGACCAGACTGAATGAGATGGTTCATCGACCGACTCCAATTGTGGTTCGGTAGAAACCGTTCAAATTTCTCTTCCGGAACGCCGAAGAACGTGTCTTCCATCCCCAACGGATCGAAGATGCTCTCTTCTAGATACACGTCAAATGTTTTGCCGCTCAGACGCTCGATCAACAAACCTTGAAGATCGACCGCAATGCTATAGTGCCACCGCGTTCCAGGCTCATATCGGAGCGGGATCTCCGCAACTTTCTGCACAAACTCTTCTAAATCCTTGGCTTGCATCGCCTCGCGGGTGAGCTGATCAACGGAATGCCCAGTGAACACATATCCAAAACCCGCTGTATGAGTCAGCAAATTTCGAATCGTAATAGGACGTTCAGGGGTCGTTGCGTCGCCTTCGTCATTGTGAACTTTCAAATTTGCAAGTTCTGGAATGTATTTGTCGAGGCGGTCGTCTAGTTCAAACTTCCCTTGCTCGTGTAGTTGCATCAATGCAACGCCCGTGATCGGTTTTGTCATCGAGTAAATTCGAAACAAATCGTCTTCCTTAACCGGTCGCTCGTCTTCGGTGCCTCGATTTCCAACTGCTTTCGTGTAAACGACATCGTTTCGATATGCAACAGACACTACGACGCCGGCGACACGTCCTTCCTCAACGTATTCCGACATCATTTCATCGACGGCGGACAATGCCTCCTTATCGATAGCGATACTGGTCTTGCCATGCCAGGTCGGTTCTGCAGAGGTCCCCTCTCCGTTGTCCGCAGGTTGAGCGAAGAAAGTGAAACTCGCGTAGATCAACCCAATACACGTGAGCCAACGAATTGCCGTTTTGTTCATATCGAATCCACTCGCGATGACAGCTAGAATTGCCGAATTAAACGTATGCCAAGTCGCTACTTTGCTTAGTAAGTACGAGTGACGGCGTTTCCTGTTTCGGATGAATCAAGTGACTACCTCATTGCGCCACAACTGGCAAAAAGACGAAATTCTCGCCTTGTTCGAGAGGCCGTTCAATGACTTGATGTTCGAGGCGCATTCCATCCACCGCGAGAACTTTGACCCCAACAAAGTCCAACTTAGCACCTTACTCAGTATCAAGACCGGTGGCTGTCCAGAGGACTGTAAATATTGTCCCCAGAGCGTACATTTTGATACCGGATTAGACGTCCATGGTCTATTGCCAATCGAGGATGTTGTTCAAGCCGCACGAAACGCCAAAGCGGATGGCGCTTCGCGATTCTGTATGGGAGCCGCCTGGCGTAGCCCTACGACCCGACAAGTAGAGCAGGTTGCTACACTCATTCGCGCGGTCAACGACGAAGGACTTGAGACCTGTGTAACGCTAGGTATGTTGAGTGACGACAAGGCTCAATGTCTTGCTGATGCGGGATTGGCGTACTACAACCACAATCTCGATACGTCTCCCGAGTATTACGGTGACATCATCACGACCCGTACGTACCAGGATCGCCTCGACACGCTCTCAGCCGTTCGAGAGGCCGGTATCAACGTATGTTGCGGTGGTATCGTGGGTATGGGTGAGTCTCGAGAAGACCGTGCTGGATTGCTCCAGCAACTCGCTAATCTTCCTCAGCACCCCGAGTCCGTACCAATCAATATGTTAGTTCGGGTAGAGGGTACGCCGCTCAACGATACAGAATCTATTTCAAGTATTGAATTCGTACGCACAGTTTGCGTTGCAAGGATTCTCATGCCCCGATCGTTCGTGCGACTATCCGCTGGTAGAACCGATATGAACGACGAAGCACAAGCGCTTTGTTACCTTGCGGGGGCAAATTCGATTTTCTGCGGTGAACGATTACTTACCACACCGAATCCCGAAAACGAAGAAGACAAGCTTCTATTCGACCAGCTCGGAATCAAGCCTCTGGATATCGCGAACGAGGAAGCACCGTTCCGTGCTGTACTTTGATGACATCGAAGTCGGGTATCACAGCAGGGTAGGTTCCTACACACTTACCGAATCAGAAGTCGTCGAGTTCGCCTCTACGTGGGATCCTCAACCCTTCCATATTGATAAAGACGCCGCGTCCGCATCGATTTTCGGCGGGTTAACCGCATCGTCCCTACATCTTTTTGCGATCTGCACCCGATTGTTCTTCGATCATGAGGATCGCATTCAGATTCTCGCTATGCTCGGCAAGGAAGCTATCCGCATTCCAAATCCCGCGCGTCCGGGTGACGTACTAACCTATACCACGGAGTGCGTCCAGAAAAAACCCTCTTCTTCACGACCCGATCGTGGCGTCATTACGTTAAAGGACACCTTAGCCAATCAACATGGCCAAGCCGTCCTGACCCAAGAAGTCGCTTTACTCGTCGCGCGTCGGAACCATCGATCAGTTTAACCACTCGGTTAAACAACATCCCGACTGTAAGACGAGCGGATCGTCCCCGACCCTGGTAACGAACATACGCTAGCCGAGCACTTCCCTTGATTTAAGGACTTGAGCACATCTCGCTAGTGAGTAATTTCACCTACTCTGTCTTACGGATGGCTTTTTAAAAGTCGAAACGAAATCCTGCCGTCACACTCGTGACGATATCAGGCTCGGACAAAAAGTAATTTGAAACTTCAATGACACCCGACCAGCGCTGAGAGAGTGCGCGACGGTACGCGAGTGCGACCATTGGTTTCACTTCGTTATTTCTTGAGATCGTGTAGCGTGTCTGTCCTAGTCGACGCTGATTTTCAATTGATGCTCGGGTAATTCCGAACTTTGCGTCAACGCTATCCGTTACGTTTACGTTGAACTCACGACTCATAACTAATGACAGGAAGTGACTTCTTACGGAGTTGAACGTGTCTGGAGACTCGTCGTAAGAGAAAAGCTGAAGATGATCGTCTGGACCTATCGCATACTGTAGCGCTAAGGATGTTCGAGGCGAAACTCGGACACCTATTCCGATTTTTCCAGAAAGCAAAGTATGTTTGAGTTCGTAGAAATCGTTTTGCTCGGGAATGTCATCGAACCCAATAGCTACGTTATCACTGAAGCGACCATACTCGATCGACAGGAACCAATCTTTGTTCTTTAATAGGTTCAACGTGTTCGAATCTAGCTCTTCCCCTGACACGCCGCTTGATGTAAAAACTAACCCGACAGCGACCAGCACAATGATCAGATATTCTTTCATTCCCATTAACCCAAAATAATGCAAATTGATCCCATTTGACCCATTCAAATCGAAAAAAATTCGTTTTTTCTTCCACGTGGGGACTTTTGTTCGTAATTACTTCATCTCCGTTAGCACAGTTTTGGGTCCAATAACCCTGTGATGTGCGATCGATGCTCGATTCATCAGAGACGTTAAAACTCATCCCAAGGGTTCACGACTTCAATACCAGTATCCTCGAAATCTCTGTCGGTGCGAACCAGTTCAGATACTACATTGGTATCGAGAATAAACATCTACTTAGTGGAAAGTGAAAATCGGTGGTTCCTCCAATCGGCGTCGGGGGAGTTCAATCTTGAAAGGTTCGACGCCTGCGAAGCACTCTCTCGTAAACGCTACTAGGTCGCCGGTGATCGGTTCTTCTTCCGTCACAGCTTCACGCAAGATGGCCAGCGCTTCCTCCTCTATTGAACGATTATGTTTTGCTGCACGCATCTTTAGACGCGCTTTGCTTTTGTCGTCGAGATTTCGAATCGTAATGCTTGCCATGGATCTTCTACTCTATACATATTTACATGGTAATTTCTGCACAGTCAATCCTAAACAAACTTCTAAATAAACGCGAAACCAAATTCTTGGCGATCCTTTTGGAGCAATTGCTCTTAACGACGAACGTTCTGAACGAAGCCGACGATCTGATGCGAATAGTCTTTGTCCGCATGTTGCTTTGCGACATTGAATAGGCTCATTGCCTCCAGGAATGTCCTCAGAATGGTCGCTGATTGTCTGTATGGGCACACCAGCGCGAGGTTCGCAGAAACGGCAGGAGTTCAGCTAAGGCCGTTTTAGTACCTATCCGCTCAAGCGCTTCTGCTGCGTAGCCGCTAACGTAGCGATTGGTGTCGTAGAGCGCCGCTCCAAGTGCTGGCACGCTCTTTGCCTTCAGAGTGGTACTCGTACGCGTCGTCGCACGCATGAGCGACAAAGCCGCATCAAACCTCACTTCGGATGCCGGATCTTTCAAAGCTCCCAACATACCATCTACGCCTAATCCAGTTGGTTGTAGTAATCCAAGCGCTTCAATGGCAGCTACTCGCACATGGACTTCCTCGTCATGCAATGCCTGTACTAAACCTGAGGTCGCCGATTTGTCTCCTATCTCCCCCAGCGCAAATGCCGCATGTTTTCGAGCACGGTCGACTCCGTTTTTAAGTGTCGCAAGCAAGCCGTGAACCGCAGGTCGACCGATATGCACCAAAGCATGCGCAGCGTTTCTTGCAACCGCATCGTCGCGCCACAACGAGCCGTTATCCGAATACCGACGTTTTTCGTTGTAACCATTTGGATTGGATTGCAACGCATCGAGAAGGGGCGGTACCGCAAATTCGCCGCACTTTGCCAATTCGTACGAAGCTCGAATACCCTGCCACTCATCCGATTTTCCAAGACCGTTGATTGTCGTCGCCTTAGCGCGATTCTTACCAAAATCAACGCTTGAATCCGACCCGACTAACCAATCCCAAATACTCTCCCATACAGGGGAAAGGTCAGGCTTAACGACTCGTTTTGGCGCAATCCATACGCCTCGATCCGCAGGCTCCGGCTGACGCAAGCGGGTGAACTCAAACTTGAACATATACCGATTCATTTCAGTCTGGTTCAGCATCTTTCGATGCCAAATGTCGTAGTGAATCAGCACCAAGCTACCAGCCTTGCCACTAATCGACGCAGGAATGCAATAGTCCGCAGGTTGCTGATTTAGATGCTGACTCCCGCTCATGACCGCAGTTGGACCTTTCCTAACCGGCGTACTTTGCGGAAAGTACATGATCATGACCCACCATGGACGGTGGTTTCTAACACGTCGAACATAACCCCAGTAGCTGTCTTTGTGGAAGCCCTGTTCTGGACTGCCTGGTGGGTTCGAATGCAGCGCTCGATGGGGGTGCATGCTGTATTCCTTCCCTAACACCGTTTGAAGAGCACCCTTTACGATCGGATCTTCAAAGAGTTCGCCGATTTCGGGTACCAGCGGTAGCAGGTTATTACCAAAGTGACCGTGCGATTGACTTATCTGATCAAAGCGCTCAAAAATCAATCGATGGTAGGACGCCGGCAAACTCGACTGAAGTGGGAGAAATCCAGCCGCAATGAACTGACGCAACTGCTCATTGGAGAGCGGAACAGGAGTAGTTCGAGCGTTGTGATCGCGCGCTTCGGTTGGATAAAGACGCATTAGATGTTCGTCGCGAAGGGTATTTGCCCTTCACACCTTGGTCGTCTACCCCACACCATCAATCCAGGTCGCCCATGCGACTGACCTGCGAATTGCACGTTTTCTGGATTGCGATAGCCAACTCGAACCAGCCGACGTATCGTCCTCGAGGTGTTGATCCGTGAGCCATGGATCATGTGGATGCTAAATACGACCACATCCCCTCGTTTAGCTGGTACTGGAACTGTGTCCTCGAGATCCCACTCCCCTGTTGGCAGATGAGGTGTACAAGATCGACCGTCAGGGAATTCGACGACGTGCTCGAGTGGCCCTTCTTTGTGAGAGCCATCTAAGAAACGGATGCATCCATTAGTGTCGTCTGTGTCGTCTAAATGAATCAAGCAATCTACATATCTGCCATCGTGATGCTTGTAGAAAGCCCAGTCTTGATGCATTGGAAATGGATGCCCGGTCGCGGGCGGCTTGGCATGCAGCGTCGTGTGATGCAGTTCGATATTCGGTCCAATCAGATCCGCGATTGCGCCCGCAAGCTTTGGATGGGTAACGGCATCGCACCACGCTTTTGAATACCTGTGTAAGTCGTGTAACGCGACGAGCTTGGACTGTTTCTCTACAGCTTCGCTCATATACACACGTCGCCAACCGCCGCTCCAACCAGGACTGGCGTTCGCCCACGTCTCGATCTGCCAATCAAGCTCCTCCGCCATCGTATCGATTTCCCTATCGGAATAAACGGCCGGGATATGAAGAAAACCGTGCTTGCGATAAAAATCGACGTCGCTCAGTGAAAGAACATTCGGTCTATTCACGGTCTGAATCATGCTGCTACTCCGAGACATTAATCGCACGACAACTACATTGGAGATGAATGTAACGCGCAAGGTTTGACATTTTGAAGACGAGCCATTGGGGGTAGTTCGATTTAGTCGTAACTTGGATCAATCATCCATTCCTCAAGATGGTCGATCACGTGATCCATCGTCTGGTAGCGTAAACCCGGTTCATGTGCGACGCAACTCATACAAATCTCCGACAAGTGCGCGGAGACTGGTACACCTCCCATACGAGCCGCAGGAGCAGGAATACGGCCGCGTCGCACAAAATCCAATACGCGACTAACCGTGTCACCCTGCACCATCCTGCGTAGCGTAAGTAGCTCGTACAAAATCGCCCCAAGACTATAGATATCAGATCGATGATCTACATCGTTGTGATTGACTAGCTGCTCTGGAGACATGTAGGCGGGGGTCGCGTCAAGGGGCGACTGCGCCGTTAACGTAACGGCTTCGTCTTTGGGTACCACGATTCGTGGTTTGTGCATTTCGAATTTGGGTTCCTCGCCCTTTCCCCAAACTTTTGCCAAGCCCCAATCGAGCAACAGTACTTCGTCAAATGCGCCGATCAGGATGTTCTCTGGCTTGACATCGCGATGGACGACACCGTGTTGGTGAGCGTAGTGCAGCGCGTGCCCCACTTGGGATAGCACGTTGATCAGTTTCATCAATGAATGACCGCCTACGTTATGCGACCCTGCTTCGGCACACGAATCCAAAATCTCGCGCATGGTCGCGCCATATACCAACTTCATGGTGAAATAAGGGTGCCCGTCCGAACTTCGACCTAACTCATACGTAGGTATCGTGTTAGGGTGCTGCAGCATCGCAGTGACGCGAGCTTCTCGCACGAAACGACGCTGCTGCATAGGATCATCGGCTAGTTCAGACCGCAACTCCTTATAGCAGATCGTGCGCATAAGATGAAGATCCTTGCACGAACTTATGATGCACGTTCCGCCTTTTGCGATCGTCTTGAAGTAGGCGTATCGCATCCGTGAATCGGGATGCTTCGACAAGAGATGATCTGTGTCTTCTAATGTGACCCGTGGATAAGCAGTTTCACGGGTTGGATACCGAGACATTTAAGCTTGTACCAGATATTTGGTGCTGAATGCTACACCTGACAAGGAGGACAAATGACGCAGTACTTGCCAAACTAACTTCCATTATCTTCCACGATTTTCCATCGGTTCTTCACGGTAAGCGTTTCTAAACTTGGGTTTTTGCTTTCGTACTGGCAAGTGGATTGACGGCTGCGATATCACCTTCTACTCTACTACAAGAAGAATTTAGCGAACGAATACAGCTTTCACGCCGCGCACGGCAAAGACTTGCCCAGTTCGACCGTGTCAGTCTTAGTCAGCATACTGAGATGCGGGTGCGTCAGCGCGGTATTTCCGAACTACAGATCGTGATCATGCTCTTGTTTGGAAATTCGTCTCCCGCCGGCGCAGCCGAACGATCATTCGCGCTCGACCAAGCAAGTCGGCAAGAGCTGCAGCGTGCGCTTGGTAGCCAGTATGCCCGTGTTTGCGACAGACTCGACTATTACCTCATCGTGAATCCGAGTGCGAAATGCGTTGTCACGTGCTGTCATCGACTAAAGCGTCCACATCGATGAGGCGAGTTTCGAACTGAACTAATGTCCTACGAACTACTCTAAACTGACAAATCACATGCCGCTCCTCGAAGTGGCTTCTAAAATCCGCCTTCTTCTCTTCCAAGGATCAACGTGCGCGTCGCCATCGTCGTTTATATATTGCTAGTCGCGTTGGTCGCATTCAACGTCACACAGGTGTTTGAACTCCCTGCCTGGATTGCTGCACCCGTAGTGCTAGTAGTCATCGGCGTCATAGCGATTGCCCATTTTGCAGTGGGCTCGTCAAATGTGCTCTATATGACACTAAGCACTATCAGCGTGATTAGTTTATTAGTTGTTAGCTTCACCGCATCACTACCCGCGTTCGCTGTAATCGACAACGGGAGCGGCTTGCAGTGGACAAGTAGCTTGATACCTCTATTCGTTTCGGCTATCGGGCTATACGGGGTTGGACTTTGGCTCAGGGCTGCAAGTGCAAGTCAAGCAGACGCACTTGACTGGCTCGCAAACTTTCTAAGTGGACCTGGGCTTCTGCTATCACTTTTGACGGCACTCGTGTTAAGTGCAACGACGTTACTCGCACTTGAGTGGTTGGGCGAAACATGGTCCAGCTCGCAAGCCATCACTCGCCGCTTTCTAGAGCGCGGCATGATCCCACCCGCGACCGTACTGTTCTTTTATTGGGGCATGCTCATTCTCGTTGGAAAATGGTGGAATACACTCTATCTTCGTGCTAGTCTCCAACGATGGCAGATCGGGCAAGAGTCGAACATCATCACGCATATTGATCGCATCCGCGTGTTGTCCGACGATTCCGGCAGACTCGATGATCGACTAGAGTTCCTCTGGCGACGCCACGAGGAATCATTCACCGTACCCCGGTACATCGGGTGGGTTGTTCCAGTACTTGGCTTCATTGGCACGGTGCTCGGAATTTCCCTAGCCGCTGACGGTATTCGTAAGCTGATCGCTTCCGAATCAGGATTGAGTGGACTATCCACGGAACTTGGCGCCGCTATTGCGCCGCTTGGCATTGCGTTCGATACTACTCTGATCGCGCTCTCGCTTAGCGTCCTGTTAATGCTGTCTCTAACTCTGGTCCAGCGTAGTGAAGAGCGTGCGCTCAACACGCTAGAGCGACAACTGCGCGAAAGCGTTCGTGCCTTCTAAGGAACGTCAGCCAGACGACGAAAGTAACGCGCCCATGATGGCGGTTTTTGGCGGGATGTTTGCGCTCATGCTGGTATTCCTACTTATCGTCAACATCTTTTCGGAATCGGCGGTTCGCGAACGCCTGCAAGACACTGCCGACGACGGTCTTTATCGAATTCAGAGCGAAACAGGCGGTTTTGGTTACGTCGTAATCGTGTTTCCGAGCACGCTCCGAATTGTTGAAACGGGCGAGGGAGTTGCGAGGGAGGAGATTTGCACACCGGGCAGTCCCTACCGTAACTATGCCGAACGAGTCTATCTAGATGGCGAGCAGCAACTGTTGTTCTTTGTCCTCGAAGGCAGCATTCCGATCATGGCAGAAGCTCGAAATTGCCTTGCGGCAATCTGGCCGGATCGCGAGATCAGGATTGGCTGGGTCATTGCAGACAACGAGTTCTTGAAATCAGTGATGCTCGATGACATACCTTCGTATATTCGGGACTATACCGAAACTACAACACCATGATTTCAGCAGCTCGACGCATCCCTAATTTCGCTGGTGTCGCGTTAGTCGACATCCTTGCAAACGGCGTCGCCGTATTGATCATCGTTATCGTGTTGAGCATCGCGAGTCGATTTGAGCAAGAAAAGGAGTACAGCGAACGGATTCAAGAAGTCTCTGCAGTGATGACGCGTGAATTCAGTACCTCATTGGTATTAAATCGACTCGCGGCAGGTCCGCCGGCAACTCTCCACGATTACGAGAACTCAGCACTCGATCAGGTTTGGGATCCCGCAATCATGCCAGTCTTGGAAATTCATAAGGACGTCGTGCGTGATCCTTATTCCGGGCGCGTCTGGCACCGATCTGAGCTTCTGCAAGAACCGAACAGCCTCGATGCTTTTCTCAGTGAATTCGATGCGTTTCAGCGCGAGTCAGTTCGCGGCGATTTTTACGATATCGGTACCTTTTATTTGTTAATGTCGATCCTTAAGGATCATTCGATCTTGATCACTCATTGGCATTTCGTCGGTGCAATGGGCATAGGTCAGGAAGCGAGCGTGGCTTCTTGTCCCGCAGGCATGAGTGCAAAGGATTGTGTAGGTCTAGGTGTGAGTGACCAGACGTCGACAATCGCTGATGTATACGAGTCACTCACAAATGGAAGTGGCAATGGTGAAAACCAAGGTGACGGCGAATGGCCACCAAGTGAGTCCGAGTGGGATGACATCGGACAGGAAGGTCGCGCCAGTGCCGATTCCTTGCCGCAGGGCGCGCAACTTGGTCCAGGAGGGAGTGGGGATCTCGATGGAGAAAGCTTTCCCGATGTGCGCGCTTCCCGTAATCGACAGACAGGGCAAGGTCCGGGCGGTGCGGGAAACGTACCTGGATTCTCTATCCGGCTAGCAGACCCTACCGCCGAACTGGCAAGCCTGGGATCAATTAATCTCGCGACGATTCAACAAGACCTTAAGGGCTTTTTAATCTCTTTAATGGCCTTTCTGAGTGAAATTCAGCATTTCTATGACAACGACAACCCGCCTACCGAGCTGCTTCAACAGTTTATTCCCATCCTACAGACTTTTCTGACCCAACCTCCCACACTTGACGACATCCAATTGGAAGTGGTTGAGGATCTCGCACTATCCCTCGAATTGCTCCACAATCAAGGTTACGTACACGATCAAGCCGAACCGCTGATTACACATCCCATACCTAGATCGGCACATCCCGAGGCGTTGATTCGTTTAGCCGTTAATCGCACACTAATCGAGGCTGAAATTCAATCGAATAACGTCGTGCTGTTAGATTCCGTTCCGGAGACCGCAAAGCTTCGATTCAATCTACAAGCCTATCCGGACATATGGCGAGGTATGCAAATTTCTGCAGAACGTAATGCCGTACTGCTTATGTCGCCCATTCAGTCTGAACCTGACGTCGCGAAATGGCGTGCAATCGCATATCTCTCCCCACATCTAGATGATTTCGTCGTTGGGTTTGTGTTTGGCGCTTATGACGAAGATGGCCATCTCGAAATCGTCGCGGAACCCAATCAAGGATTCATCGACACGATGCGACTAATGCCACAATGGGACCGAAGTCCTTTTAGCATCCAGACTTGGATGACAATGCTCTATGTCTTCGCCGGTCTCTCCCTAATTGCGTTGTTGTTCTTCTGGCGTCCAGGGACGCGATTTAGACGATGAAATGGCACGTTCCACTAGGGATACTGATCGTTCTTCTCGTCATTGGTTTGACGACGACATTGCTCAATGTCAATCGTGCCGACACCGAAACTCTTATAGTGCAACTCGGAGTGCAACACGCCACCTCGCCGAGCGCCAAACAGCTCGATCTAGCCGCCGTAACGGCGTATGAGCGCAATCAGTTTAGTAAAGAGCTAAAGCAGCGTCTTAATAAACCACGTCGAACGATTGATTTAAGCGCATTCCTCGTGGACACCTGTGAGGTAAGTCAGCTTCAGTGGGAACAATTTGTAGAGTGGACCAGTCGTCAACCCGGCTTCGACGAATCTGAAGAAAACGACTGGCTGCAATCTTCTTCATCGGGTCATCGCATCGCGGGTCGATTGACTTCACCCGCGAGTGGTATTAATTTCAAAGGCGCAAGCGCTTACTGTAGTGCTGCGGGCGGTCGTCTGCCGTTTGCCGAGGAGTTCGAGGTGATGGCTAGTGGGGAGTCCTCGAATTTGTACCCATGGGGAGACATTTTCAAACCCGATGCTTGGCCTTTTAACAGCGCAGAACGCAATTCGTCTCAAGCTTGTGGCTCGCACGAATCTGCTGCAACACCATCGGGCATCCACGACTTGGCTAGTAATGTAATGGAGTGGGGGCAAGGTCCAATGTATGCCCTAACTCTCGAATTTCGTCCGAGTATTCATGGCGCTCCAGCAGCACGACGCTCGCATCGTGAGCTCTATGCCTTGAACGCCGCATGGTTGCAAGCCGAGCCCTCGTTGAAATCACATCATTTGGGATTTCGCTGTGTATACGGTAAGCACCCACTCGTATTGCCGTGGCGTCGACGTCTACAGGATGTCGAGCAAATACCCGCCGATGCGTATGAAATCGGTCTCCCTGACGAGTCGCGCATACCGTTGTTTCTCGCCAACATGCCACAGGTACGAGGTATCAAACTTCGTGACCTGATACAAAGCGAAGCGTCAGAAGTTGAGGAACTAACTATTGATCGATGTGAAGTTCGTCGATCCGCATACGCAAAGTTTCTTAGCGACCCTCTCGTTCAACTTGGTATGTTTAGCAATGAGAACCAACCATCTGAAATCGACTTTACACCGCTTGACTGGCTTGACCAACTTGAGGACGAATCCTTGCCGGTTTATGGCGTGAACTGGTGGGCGGCAGATGCCTATGCACGCTGGTCTGGTGGGCGCCTTCCCACGGTGGAGGAGTGGCGCCAAATTGCTGCTGGATCATCTGGTTTTACCTATCCGTGGGGAATGTCTTATGAAGACAATGCGGCTCAGACTGGCGACGATGCGTCTTCGCGATTGCGCGCCTGTGGGTCGACTCAAAACGACACAACTGCGGCAGGCGTGGCTGATCTTGGCGGAAACCTGTCCGAATGGACACGTTCACTCAGCGCCCGGAATTCACGTCTATCAATGTGGGTACAGGGGGGTAATTGGTTGTTGCCTGGCAAAGAGACCGCCAAATCACTATTTGGCCGAACTGTACCGCTAACACATCGTTCTAGTTCTATCGGATTTCGTGTCGTATACGATTGAAATAAAAAAGGCATGCTCCTCACCCCTACCGACCTGATAGGCAAGTTTTCGCTGTCGACGAACGAAAAGTTCATTTGGTTCAAAACGTTTCAATCACGATCTACCAACGAACAAACTAGACTTGCGCGTTGTTAGTCGCTAACCTTTGCGTCCTAGCGTATTGGCGCTACTGAGTGCTGTGAAAACTCGATTAAATCGCTTCGCAGTCTGTATGCGAAGTTGCTCCTTAGCATGGTTCTCTGTAAATCTGTTGTTACTTACAGCAAACTACGCGGCATTCGACGAGCCCGAACTCGAAGAGACAAACTCCCTAGATGTTCTGCGCGAACATGTTGAATTGGGAGAATTCCAGTTAGCGGTCGATGAAGTATCCATTCAAATCAATGAAATACGCAAAGAGAGTGGGAACTTTTCGGCTCGTTTGGCGGAACCTTATATCGTTCTCGGTGATGCGCAATTAGGTCTCGGCGAAGTGGAAGATGCAGTTGATTCCTTTACGACCGCGCTCAAGGTCACACGAATGAATAAAGGATTGAACTCGACAGACCAAATGTCGTCGCTGTATCGCATCGCGGCCGCGCAGGCTGAACTAGGGGAATATCAAAACGCCAATGAAGCTCATGAGCGCGCTTACGCCATCATGCTCAATCAGCTAGGTTCGAAGAACCCTCAGTTGCTGCCAAGCATGTTGAATCTCATCGACTGGTACGAGTCCAATCGAAGATTTTCCGCAGCCAAAATCTTGTACATTGAAGCAATCCAGATTGCGAATCGAGCTATCCCAAAAGATGACGTACGACAGGTTGAACTAGCACGCGCCTTCGCTGCGGGAATGCGCAACACGGTTTTCCCGCCAATGGATGGTGATAGTAGGTATCGAGGATTCGACGTTGAGGTGCCTGGTTACGAGCCACCACCACCAGGCAAGTCACCACCGAGCTCTTATTCTTTAGGTCAACGGGCTCTAATAGACGTCGTTAATTTCGTTGAAACTCATGCGCCAAGTGATCGTGAAACCATCGCGTTGGCGAAACTCAACTTGGCAGACTGGCATCAATTATTTGGGAGGGAATCCAAAGCAACGAGGATGTACCGCGACATCTGGGTGGAGCTTGATTCTTTACCGGAACTTCGCAAGTCCTTTTTTAGTGAGCCAAAAATTCTCTATATTCGACTACCTGAATTTAGTGCGTCGTCTGACACAACTCAGTTTGGTGTCGTCGAGTTGCTGCTGACGGTTTCTTATCGAGGTGCCGTCACTGGACGAATTAGCCAAGTTGTCGAGCCGCCGAACACAGACATCGAATTCCGAACACGTGTAGCGGCGCGTGAAGCGCGTTTTCGTCCTGCTATAAAAGATGGTAGACCCTTGACGACACGTGATTTTCTCTTAACACACTACTATCCGCTGCCGAAGCGCACACCCTAGATAACTGTCTTTTAAGCTAGTTCGCCTAATTTTGAAATTTTCGAGATTAAATTAACCTAATTTACCAACGCAGTAATTTCGACCGCCACGCTACCACACAAGTAACTTTTATCAACGCGCTGATCATATCAATCTAACACAAAGCGTCTCAGACTAATACACACTTCCTACGAGCAAGATTCTTTCCTCTGTGAGCAAAACTATCCTACATATTGAATTTGCAGTGATGAATGCTCATTTTTTCCTTAATATATACGACATTTGGTGAACGGCCGGAGAACGGATTTATCGTCTCCTCCGTGTCGCATTTATGGGAAGGGGAAATAAATGAACCCACTGCGAACCTTATGGTTGTGCGTCTTCTCACTAGCATTCGTCGTTAGCGCTCCGTGGGCTCTAGCACAAGACGATGACGGTACTGAAGCAAGTACCGAAGAAGAGGCTGAGACCGTCGTAGAAACGGCCGAAATCGAAGGGGATGCGACTGCAGAACCAGCCGCAGAACCTATGGAGGAGGTCGTTGTTACTGGTTCCCGTTTAAAACGGACCACCTTCGAGAGTATCTCGCCGCTTCAAATCGTGAACGCGGAAATTTCACGGGAAGCGGGACTAGTTGATGCCGCAGAGATCATCCAGACCTCGACGTCTTCTGCCGACGTGCAGATCGATCTTACCTTCTCTGGATTCGTCTTGGACAATGGTCCTGGCGCTTCCACGGCAAACCTTCGTGGCCTGAGTTCAGACCGAACGCTGATTCTTTTGAATGGTCGACGGATGGCACCAGGTGGCGTCGAAGGCGCGCCTAGCAATCCTGACCTTAATTTGATTCCAGCATCCTTGGTCGCTCAATATGACTTCTTGCTGGATGGTGCTTCATCCGTCTACGGTTCAGATGCTATTGCCGGGGTCGTCAACGTCATACTTCGTAAGGACTTTAACGGGTTCGAAATTCGTGGTTCGACGGACAATACGGATGCATTCGGTCCTTCAAGTTCCGATCTTTCGTTCACGTGGGGACAGAACTTTGGTCGAGGCTTTGTCGGCGCTGCTGCGACCGTGCGTAGAGACCCTCTCATCCGCTTTGAAGATGCACCTTTCACGCGCGAGTGTGAAAAGCACTATGAGATTGATGAAAACGGGATGATTCGCACGGACGATGTGTATTACCTCGAAAGATTCGGCGTCGACGCAACGCCGTGTCGCTCCGGAGGTACGACGAATGTTATTTGGGGTCTACCGCAGGGTATCGGAACACTTTATTGGACGCGTGGCAGAACGAATGGTGGTTGGCCTAACTTCTCCGAATCGCACCTTTTCTTAGGCGGTCGGCTCATTTGGTGGGATGGCGATGGTGATGGTTTAAACGACGTTGATTTCAAGGAAAACTGGGCGAACGCGACCAACCAATATCGAACGCTATATAACGAATTCAATCAAGACAGTTTTATGGCGTACGGTGAATATACGTTTGAAGGCGAAATGAACGTTACGCCGTTCTTCGAGTCGCTTCATGTTAGGCGTACCACTCATTCAGAAACTATGGTTCCCCAAGTCTTTCCGAGAGTACATCCCCTCTATCCCTTTAACCCTTGTAACCCGCTAGGTCACGGTGTCGATTGCGGACTGGCTCGTGATGCGCTCTTGAACAATCCAGCCGTTGTCGCGGCAATTGAGAACGTTTTCGGTTGTACGGTTAATACTGGTGGTACGTGTGACCAAACCAGTGGCCCGATCGGTCCGGTACCAGTAGGTATCGTCATCCGCGTCGACGGAGACCGCCATATCACCGATACTGAGGTCACTCAATCCCGGTGGGTGGCTGGCGTCAACGCCGATCTTCCGTTTCTAGATGATGCGTGGGGGCTGAGTAATTGGTCCGGGGAATTTAGCGTGACATATACGAGTACGATCGGGATTTCCACTCTAGGAGGGATACGAGACGACCGTTTGAGCCTTGCGATAGGTTCGTATTCGCGGGCTGGGATTCCCTGCTCTGCGGACGGCGTACCTGCTTCAGTCCTTCAACCTGACACGGCACCAGGTTGCGTGCCGGTCAATGTGTTCGCACCTAGTTTGTGGGATGAGTCACTTAGGGGTGGCAAGTTCGCAACAGAAGCAGAATGGAACTATCTCTATGACGTCAGGGAGTTTGATACGCGTGTATCACAGCGGCTCATGAACGTTTACCTTACAGGCGAGACCTTCAATCTTCCCTACGGCCCTGTGGTGGCAGGAATTGGTTTTGATCATCGTGTTGACACGATTGACTCCATCCCGAATGCGGTCTCTGCAGAAGGGTTGCTATACGGTTATTCTGCTGACCAGGGGGCGATCGGTGAGAAGACGACTCGAGAAGCTTTCTTAGAGTTCGAGCTCCCTCTATTAGCAAACTTTACATTGGTGGAAGAACTCACCCTCAATATCTCAGGACGATCAACAACAGACGAGTACTACGGGACTCATCCGACTTATTCAGCAAAGTTAGGCTATCGTCCTGTAAATTGGATGCTGCTCCGCGCAACGAGAGGTACTTCTTATCGTTCGCCTAACCTTCGTGATTCGTTCCTGTTGCAACAGACAGGCTTCCTGAACATCTTTGACCCGTGTGTGACACCCGAAGATGCACTTGACGAAGTTACTGGCGAGTACATACCTTCAGAAGATCGAAGGGAAGCAATCGTGTTGACCAATTGCGAGTTGAACGGTGTTGACCCAAGAAGCTGGGACAACAACGGATTCGCCGTATATAACACCGAAGTAGCGGCAGGGGGATCACTAGATCTAGAACCTGAGACTTCGAATTCGTTCTCCGGCGGAATTGTTGTTGAACAACCCTGGACTACCGCTTTTGACTTGACGGTGGGGATGAGCTATTACGAGATTGACGTTGATAACACCATCATCGAACCTTCGGCTGGATACATCGTTTCTGATTGCTACAACTCACCGACTAGCTCAAGTCCATTTTGCGGCCGCATTCACCGATCAGGCGATCCCGAAGATCCTTCAATCGAGTACATCGACCGAGGCTTTATCAATCGTGATAACGACACGGTAAGGGGAGTTGACTACAACATCAACTTCCAAGATACGTTTACGTTGTTCGATCGACCTTTTGAATTTGAGGTAAACTGGATATCACACCGACTCATTGAGCGTTCAACCCTCTTTATCAACCCTCTCGGAACGGATGACGAACAAGAGTTCTTCTCCGAATGGGGATTCACGCAATGGCGTCACACGGCTACTTTTTCCCTCGAATTCTCAGACTTTCGGTTCACCTATCGACCTAGGTACATCGGTCAGCAGGATACTGACCCAGAGAGCGTCGACGATTTTGACGACGGTATCGTCGGTTTCTCCGACACATGCTATGGTCCACCAGATGATGTGCTGTGTCGCGACATCGGAAATGCCGATTCATATCTCAATCACACGATCGGGATGCGATACGAGAAATACAACTGGGAAGTCGTACTCAGCGTGCAAAACCTAACCAACGAAGAGCCTCCATTGGTCGATGCTAGTGAGGTCTTCTCTCGGAGTAATCGACCCCTTGGTGTGGGATACGACCTGCTAGGTAGAACTTTCTTCCTGAGCGCTGGGTTCCGCTTCGGAGGTAGTTAAACTCGTCCCTTCTTAATTGTTCATCGACGCGCCGCATGTCGGCGCGTCGATTTTTTAACGGTTAACATCATGTTTGATCCAATCCGTACCGTATTAGCAGTCGTCGCACTCACTATGGTGTCGACGGTCATGGCGAAAGATCCTCTTCCAGTCGATGCATGGCTTGAGACGGATGTGATCGCCGCAAGCCTCTCTCATGATGGCACATATCTTGGTGTGCTTCGCGAAGACAAAGAGCGCGAAGGTCACAGAGTGATCTGGGTGTATACGTTTGACGAGGAAGGCAGTTTAGTACTTCATCGCCGTGTCAACTCAACTACGATGCGTATCGGCGCATTCAACTGGTTAAGTGACACCCATTTCATTATGGGACTGCGACAGCAAGTCCGTAATCGAATAGACGGTTTTAATCAAGGGGTATACCGAGGGAAGAGTCAGATCGTTGATCTGGCCAAGGGTGAATTTGTTCCGCTACCGATTCAAAATGCCGGAATTGAGCATCCATTGCCGAACAAACCTACCAAACTCATCGTTTCCGAAGATACCAATGGGAGCCGTAGCGGTAGGCGGACGATCGGTGAAGGCTCATTCTGGCACAGCTACTACGAGTTCGACCTTTCAACCATGCGCAAAAAGCTGTTGCTACGGGCGAAATTCATGCTGCAGAATGTTCGTTTTGATATCGACGGCAATCCCGAACTAGCAGCCGGTTTCGATTTAGACTCGTTAGAGTCTGTGTACCAATATCGACCAGACCCCAACGATTCGAATTGGGTCGAGTTCGGACGATCACACATCGAAGATTTCGAGACCTTCGCTCCTGTCGGGATCGATCACAACAAACCGCACCACGAATATGTGATCGCGCACAACGGGCAGGACAAACAAGCACTTTGGTCCTATGACAAGCGGAATCGAAAATTCAGCGAACTCGTGTACGGTCGCAAAGATATAGACGTCCTCGGTACGATCAACCATTCGAATCGGCTTGAGCACTACGGTCAAGTCGCAGGAGTCGTTACTCTCAAAGATCGAGTGGAGTACGAGTTTTTCCCTGAGCATGAAATGGAAGGGGCTATTCACTCTCAGTTTGCGCAATTGATCGAAAACGAATTTACACCGAGAGTGGTAAGCGTTAGTCGTGACGGTCAAACGATGGTAGTGAGGAATAGTGGACCCAAATCCGCGCCGAGTTTCTACCTGTTTCGCAAGGGCAGATTCAGTTATCTCGGTACGGTTCTACCAAAAATCAACAGTGAACACCTATCTGAAACAACCTATGTCGAATATCCCGCACGCGATGGACTGACGATTCCTGGTTATGTGACAACCCCTGTACACGGCGAGCCACCGTTTCCTTTGATAGTAATGCCGCACGGCGGACCCTTCGTGACGGAAGGAGTTGGATTTGACCCCTGGGCTCAACTGCTCGCGAATAACGGATTCATGGTCCTCCAGCCCCAATATCGTGGATCACACAACTACGGATTGGATTTCTACAAGACGGCATTCATCGAAAAGAGCGAAGCCGGTTACGCGATGCAAGACGACAAAGATGATGGAGCCCTGTATCTGATAGAACAAGGCCTCGTCGATCCTAATCGTATGGCCATGTTCGGCTGGTCCTACGGTGGTTATGCCGCGCTGACCGCCTCAATGCGGACCCCTCAAATCTATCAGTGTGCAGTCGCGGGTGCAGCTGTCTCTGACCCAATCATGCAAGTCAACTATTACCGCTATCGAGTAGACGGCGTGCAAAAAATCGAACAGTTGAATGCATGGACTGGAGCTTTTTCACCGTTCCGGGAAGTCGCAAAAGTGAACATTCCACTGTTCGTCATCCACGGCGACAATGACCAGCGCGTTCCGGTCGACCATAGCCGCAAGCTGATTAAAAAACTTGAGGATCTTGATATCGACCACAAATATCTTGAAATCAAAGGTATTGACCACTTCAGCGATACGATGAAAAAGTCGCACCTAAAACTCTTCTATACGGAATTGATCGATTACTTGAAAAACGATTGCGGACCTGACGGGCTCTAGGGCAGATTACCGTTAGCGGCATTGGTAAAAATACCAATGCCGCTATTCCTTTTTAGTCTGCCAATATGCCCGACGACAACCCTTACAACATACCACGTACCGGCTTTGATACATTAGCGCTGCACGCTGGTCAACAACCAGACCCACAGACGGGCGCTCGTGCAACTCCAATTTACCAGTCCGCGTCCTTCGTATTTCCCGATACTGACTTCGCAGCTGGACTGTTCAACATCGAGCGTGCAGGACATGTTTATTCCCGTCTTTCTAATCCGACAAACGCAGTCCTTGAGGAACGAATTGCCGCTCTAGAAGGTGGTGTGGGAGCAATTGCAACTTCGAGCGGTCAAGCAGCGATGCATTTGGCGATCACCACCCTCTGCTCCACCGGGGATCATGTCGTTGCCTCGCGTTCACTTTATGGCGGCACGCACAATCTTCTTGATTACACGCTACCAAGATTCGGCATCACGACCACATTCGTCGATCCACGCTCGCCTGACGCCTTTAAAAACGCAATCCAATCAAATACGAAATTACTCTTTGGCGAGATTCTTGGAAATCCGGGCTTGGAGGTGCTTGATATTCCGTCGATCGCTTCGGTAGCACATAACCAGGGTTTACCACTGCTTGTTGATTCAACCTTTGCTACTCCCTATTTATGCAAGCCATTTGATCACGGTGCAGATTTGATTGTTCACTCGGCGACGAAATTCCTATCAGGTCACGGGGCGATTATTGGCGGCTTGTTAGTTGATGGTGGTACATTCGATTGGGAATCCTCCGATCGATTTCCAACGCTTACCGAACCGTACGACGGTTTCCATGACCTTGTCTTTGCCGAGGAGTTCGGTCCACTCGCGTTCTTGATGCGTGCGCGGAAAGAGGGCATGCGCGACTTTGGCGCTTGCATGGCACCGACAACTGCGTTTTATGCCTTACAAGGTGTAGAGACGCTGCCCTTACGCATGGCGCGTCATGTTGAGAATACTCGTGCGATTGCCGATTTTCTAAGTCAGCATCCGGCTGTTGAAGAAGTCATATATCCTGAAGTTTCATCCCATCCCGATCACGCTTTAGCAAAAGAACTGCTTCCGAAAGGAGCCGGGGCTGTGCTTGCTGTAATCGTGCTCGGCGGTCGTGCGGCTGGACAGAAATTCATCGAATCACTCTCGCTGATCTCACATCTGGCAAATATTGGCGACGCCAAAACCCTGGTCATCCATCCTGCGTCTACGACGCATCACCGCATGACGTCAGAGGATCTAGCCAAGGCGGGTATAGATGAAGGTCTTGTCCGCCTATCTATCGGCCTTGAAGCGTCGAGTGACTTAATTGCTGACTTAAATGCAGCGCTGCGCCGTTCGCAGCGGACCTGACGATGTATCGAGACATCGCCGGAAAGAAGGTGTTTTTCGGTACGGGTTCGGCTTCACACGTTAGGAACCAACCTTCTATCGTTTTTATCCACGGCGCAGCAATGGATCACACTGTCTGGACATTGCCTGCGCGCTATTTCGCACGCCATGATTACAACGTCGTAGCGGTTGACTTACCTGGGCATGGTCGGTCAACCGGTCCAGCACTTGAGAGCGTTGAGGCTATCTCAGACTGGTTAAGTGAAATGCTCGCTAGCGTCGGCGAGCAAGAGCACGTCCTTGTTGGACACAGCATGGGCTCGCTTATCGCTTGGGATTGGGCAGCGAAGCATTCAAATCAGTGTAAGAAACTCGTACTTCTCGGCACTTCCATGCCCATGCCAGTAACAGACCAACTCTTAGACGCGGCGAAACAAAACGAGGTCGCTTCGTTCGAAATGGCAAACACCTGGAGCCATTCCAGCCGCGGAAAATTAGGTTTCAACCCGAATCCCGGGGTATGGATGTTTGGACACGGTCAACGCTTGATGCATCGATCAACCGACGACGTCTTCTATGCAGATTTAGCGGCATGTAATGACGCGAACTTGGATCCTGCTCAGATCCAATGTCCCGCACTACTCATCCTCGGAGAGTCCGATCAGATGACGCCTTATCGTGCAGGCAGAACAGTCGCGGATCAACTTACAAACGCTTCGGTAGTCACGCTTCCAGGAAGTGGCCACTCTATGTTGTCTGAATCTCCGAACGAGGTATTGGACGCGTTGATTCGATTCTTGTCCGTCAACTAATCCAAGTTCAGTCTACAGTCATTTAGCTGCTAGCTGCTGAATCCTGTACTAATCTCTTCGGCCAAATAATCGTAGCGGGTGCCGCAGAATTCGCAAGTTACTTGGATGCCACCATCTTCGTCTGCCAATTCGAGCAGCTCCTCTGACGAAATCGTCTCCAATGCTTTCGAACACCGATCTCGATCGCACGAACACTCAAAACGTAGTGCCTTAGGATGATCTAGGCGGATTGAGTCGTTTGGGAACAGATCACGAAGCATTCCTTCGGCGCTTTTTGAGCCGAGCTCACCCGGAAGTATTGTTCGGAACAGACTAACAAGTCTCATCCATTCCGCTTCATCATGCGCTAACGTCATGTCGGACGCGAGATCTGCGCTTGGTAAGCGTTGTAAAAAACAACCAGTCACCGATTCGTCTTCGGTATTCAGAGCAAAGGTGGTATTGAGTTGCTCGCTATTCTCAAAGTAGTGTTCCATGTTCTGTTCGAGCAGCTCATGATCAGTGCTGACTAACCCCTGATATGACTCACCGGTCTTAAACTGCATGGTCAGCGCCATTCGGCTCGTACCAAGCAATTCCTTGAAATTCATGTCGTCGTGGACTGGCTGCGGCTCGTCTTCGTTTAAACGCACAATCCCACGCAAGGCTTCTTGCGCCTGACATTCGGCGAATGCTGTTTTAATCGGTCCATTCCCAACAGCATGAAGCGTTACCCCGCCATCGTGCTTGATGTTGTTGGCGATTAGCACAATCATCGCCATCATTTCCCCGAGTAAACGCCTGGCAGCGTCAGGGTATGGTCGGTCATGGATTGCATCCAACCAAACTCGATTCAACCGAACCCACATACCCCGTACAGGGGCTCGTTCGAAGTGAAATCGACGTAATTCGTCGTTGAGCAAGAGCTATTGAAAGATCAATCAACAGCCGTTAGTGTAGCGTATCGGTCCTAGTATGGGTAACTTTTTAACCGTTTGAGTCGTTCTAGTAGACCCCGTGGATACCCGTAATAAAAAACCGATGCGTCGCATTGAATATCTGCGACGCATCGGCGATTGAGGTTATTGCTGAGCGCTTGATCTGATCCATATGTTTAAGCACTCGTGAGCAACTGACTTTAGGCCATGACCTCGATGCGCTTTGGGAGTACCTCTTCCGGCTTAGCGATTGTGATCGTGAGCACACCGTCCTTGACAGCAGCGCTGACATGATCACTGGTCGAATGGGATGGTAACCGGACAGCGCGCTGAAACGATCCCGAAACGCGCTCAAAACTTCGGTATGAACCATCTTCGTCATCCGAGTTCCGTTCCAGGTTCCGAGAACCGGAAATCCTCAGGTAGCCGTCATCGAGAGTTACTTCGATGTCTTCATTCTTTACACCAGGAACATCCATGTGAATCACATAGCTTTCTGCGTTTTCCTTGATGTCGAGGGCCGGTCGCCAGCGTACGCTATTCTGTTTGCCCCAAAACGAGTCATTCAACCAATTGTTCATCTGCTCAGGAAGCCCGTCAAGCGGTCTCCAAGCGTTTAGATGTACGATAGACATGTTTACTTTCCTTTTTGTCGTTGTCTTAGTGGGATTAACCACCTCATACCCTTTAGATAGGGTCGTATTTCCAGTTTTCAAGCTAATGAACAAAAGATTCATTTGACCATGGTCTACACCTTCTACCGAATGATCTCCTCGCTGTTGCCGTTTATCGCAACCCTGAATCTACTAAGAAGATCTTTGCGTGAACCCGACTACCGATTGCGCATCAAAGAGCGATTTGGATTTGTTCCCTCAACAATTCAAAAAGGCTCAATCTGGGTACATGCAGTATCTGCGGGTGAAGTAATTGCCGCGGAAATGCTGGTCAATCAGCTACTTGAGAGTTCTAACACGGTTCACATCTTGATGACAACGACCACGCCATCCGGTTCTGCTGAAATCTCTAGGCGATTCGGAAATCGAGTCGATCACTGCTACATGCCATATGACGCAAAGCGCTGTATCGAGCGATTTCTAAAACACACACATCCGCGAGCGTTGATCCTCATGGAAACAGAACTGTGGCCAAATTTGCTAAGCATCGCACAACGAAATGGCACCAACGTGTGTTTAGTTAATGCGCGTTTAAGCGCACGTTCGGCAAAACGCTACGGCCTAGTGCGTTCATTGACCGCTAGCATGCTAGACAGCATCACCATGATCGTTTCGCAGTATGAAGACACTGCAGAACGGTTGCGCAATCTAGGCTATCCAAGTGAACGCATACACGTCTCAGGGAACATCAAGTTCGATCTTGTAGTGTCTGAAGAAACGCTACGCTCTAGCGCGCGATTGCGAGAGAGATGGAGACTTGAACGTCCTTGTTGGCTCGCAGCGAGTACTCATCCTGGAGAGGATGAAATCGTGCTCGATGCCCATCTCCGTGCCCGCGCTCGTATCCCCGATCTATTGACCGTCCTAGCACCACGCCACCCTCGCCGAGCCGACGACATCCAAGCAATGGCGGACGCAAGGTCCCTAACCTCTGTAAAGCTCTCCGACCCATCTCAATCGGCCGACGTTTTGCTCGTCGATCAGATGGGAGTACTGCTTGAAATGTGCGGAATGGTGGACGTCGCGTTCATCGGAGGAAGCTTGCAAGGAACGGGCGGCCACAACCCAGTTGAGCCCGCGGTATTCGGTGTCCCAATGCTCATGGGGCCGGATCGCATGAATTTCGAAGAAGTTTGCAAGCGGTTTACGGATGCTGGATGTTTGACAACGGTCCAGAACTCAGATGAACTCGCTACAGAGTTACTTGCTTTACTGAACGATCCAGACGAACGTCAACGGCAGGGGGATGCCGCACGCCAAGTCGTTAACGAGAATCGCGGTTCTGCGCAGCAACAATTCAGTTTCGTGCGCGACTGGTTGAGTGCTACTAGTTAGAGGGTTTCCCGCTTGCGCTCGTAATCTTTGTAACCGTGTCGGTCGCGTCGATGTATTGATTGAGCTGTTGAAGATCTTCTGCCGATAACGATCCGACGGTTTGCTTCAATCGCAAGCCGTTCAATACGTATGTATAGCGGGAGGTCGCATACGCTAGAACGTTCGAATAGAGACGCTGTTGCGCTTGCAGAACTTCTACGATATTACGTGTCCCTACCTCGTACCCAGTTTGGGTCGCTTCCAAAGCTGCTTGGCTCGATTGAATCGATTTGTAACGAGCGCTCACCCGATCTACGTCTCGTTGCACCAGACGGAATAGATTCCGTGTATCACGTGCAACCGTAAGCTGCGACTGAATGTAGAGTTGCTTCGCGCGTTCCTGCTGCCAAGCTGACGATCGCGCTTGTGAGAGATTACGACCACCGTTAAACAAAGGCATACTCGCACTTAGACTCACACTCGTAGTCGTCGACTGATCTGTGAAGACCGACAAAGGATCCTCACGATAACTCTGTGAGCCCGATATGCGTACCGTTGGTAACAAATAACTCATAGACGCTTGTCTCGACTTCTTGGCGGCATCCCAGTTCGCTTTTGCAGCTTGGATTTGCGGATTACCCGCCATCGCAGCTCGCACCCACTCCTCTTCATCGATCGGTTGCGGATTCTCGATTGGCAGTTCGTCCGTCAACTTACCTAATTCACTGTAATCCACACCTGTGACGGTACGTAATGATTCAAAGAAGATACCATGGTTGCTCCTTGCAGAAAGCGTCTCAACGACAGCTAAGTCGTAGCTAGCAGTCGCATCGAGCACGTCGGTTATCGCTACCAAACCGACATCGAAACGTTGCTGTACCTGCTCAAGCTGGCGTTGCACAGCTTCTTCGGCTGCTACGCTTGACTCTAAACTATCTTGAGCTTGCAGAACATCGAGGTAAGCCTGCGCGACGCGAAGCACCAATGTTTGTTCTGTTGCTATAAGCTCCCAATCGGCAGCTTTGATCTGATCACGAACCGCAAAGAACTGGAATATTGCCTGCGCATTAAAAAGTGCTTGGTTGATGCTGACACTCCAACCAGCGTTCTGAGATTTACCTTCCTGAATGAAGATTGGTACTTCTTCATCTTCTGATCCGCGCTTTCTTTCGAAATCGCTTTCACCCCGATTCATACTCGCACTTACCGAAGGCAGTAGAAGACTTATGCCCGACCAGAGATTCTCCCCGGAGACTTTGTTCGCAGCGATCGCACCTGCAAGAACTGGATCGTTCTCTAATGCGTCTCTATACGCTTGTTCCAAGTCGACGGCAAACGCACTACACCCTAAGATCGTTAAGAGACAAGCTAATGACCTTTTCATGAAAAGAGCGACTCCAAATTCGTTGCGGATTGAGTCCAAGACCATCGTGGGTGGATCTAAAAAGACGTAACTATCCCTAGTTACACGAAAATCGACGTCTCAACAGTCGCAGGAAATCGTTAAAATTCCGAGCCCTTTTCGCGCCCACACCAACATGGCACGGATTACTGTCGAAGACTGCCTTGAACACGTTGAAAACCGGTTTCAGCTGGTTACACTGGCAGCCGAGCGCGCCCATCAATTCTATCTTTATAACGCTAGGCCACAAGTAGATCCCGAGAATGACAAGCCGACGGTGATCGCACTGCGCGAAATAGCCTCAGGGATGACCGTAGGCGGCATTTTGGATGATCTCGCCGAGACGGATACCGAGAGCGAGGCTGATATAGATTCTCCGGATGGCAACGAATCGACCGACGAGTAGTTCGTACTTTGTCGGTGTTCTTGCCGAACAAGCCCGTTCGGATACACAAGCCGCCCCGTTTGAGCTCTCGGACCTAATCTCCAAACTGCGGTACCTTACGCCGCAACAAATTGCCGAAGTCCGTGAAGCATGTAAGTACGCTGAACGCGCGCACGAAGGGCAAACACGAAAGACTGGTCACTCCTACATAACCCATCCTCTCGCGGTCGCTGGCATCCTCGCCGAGCTGGAAGCCGACCACGAAACTGTTATGGCAGGCGTCCTTCACGATGTCATTGAAGACTGTAACGTCACGAAAGAGACGCTCGAGACACGATTCGGCATAAAGGTCGCGAATATTGTTGATGGTGTGACTAAGTTGGCGGAGTTTTCGTCTACTCAAGAGTTTCACGCAACGAATATTCAGAGTATCGCGCTTGCGACCGTTAAGGATCCTCGTGTGATCGTGGTCAAACTTGCCGACCGACTCCACAACATGCGTACGCTCGCCGTCGTCGATAAGGACAAGCGGCTTGCCATTGCCACTGAAACACTTGAAATTTATGCCCCGATCGCACAACGCCTCGGTATCTATGTCATCAAGAACGAACTTGAAGACCTTGCATTCGCAGCGAAAAACTCATTTCGTTCAGATCACATCACTTATGCGGTAGAGAGATTCGAAAAAGCTAACGAAGACAACATCCGCGTCGTTCAGAGCCGCATTCAAGCCCATTTCAATGAGATTGGCTTGGATGCTTCGATTAACTACCACTCGCCTCATCTTTATGCGATCTATCACAAGATGAAGCACGGACCGATGACGTTTGACGAAGCGATGACATTCCTGAATTTCCGTGTGCTCACGCACAGCACGGAAGACTGTTATCGAGCGCTCGGCGCAGTCCACCAGGTCTTCAAACCAAATACACGAGGATTTCACGACTATATCGCCGCTCGGAAACACAACGGATACCAGTCCCTTCACACGCAGGTGATTGGTCCTCGTGGCAAACTGACGAAGATTCAAATTCGCACGCTTCAGATGGAGGAGTTCGCGAACCGCGGCATCACAACCATCCATCCCAACGCGATGGACACAAGTGTTGAGGGTTTGAACGAAGCGCTAATGAAGTCGTTCGCCGACACCATCGAAGACATTCAAGACCATGCCGACAATGCGATCGACTTTGTCGCAAAATTCAAACACGATCTAGTACGCGATCGCATCTTGGTGTACACGCCAGATGGTGATGTCATCCATCTGCCAATTGGCGCAACAGTCATAGATTTCGCATACGCGATTAGTACGACGCTAGGCGCTCAATGCACTGGCAGTTTTGTCGACAATCAGCCAGCTCCGCTGTCCACCCTGCTCGAAACTGGACAAACGGTCGACGTGCAGACCGAAAACAGCTCGATGCCAAGTCCAGCTTGGCTTGACTACGCTGTTACGCCGCGCGCACGAAATGCCATCAAAAGGCAACTCGACCGCAGCAGTCACTCACTCGCGCTGAAGACCGGACAGCGCTTGCTTGACGCCGCGCTAGCACAAGCAGGAATAACGCTTGAAGACCTCGACTTCCGAAGCCATCGAAAGGTCTACAAGGATTTAAATGTCAAGCATCGCAACGAATTGCTACTGGCCGTAGGTCGCGGTCAGTTACAACCTCGATTTGCTGCAATGAAACTACTCTCGTCCGTTAAAGACGAGACCCCGAGTATTTACCTCGAAGATGGTCATTCAACGGTCAATATTGTTAATCAAAAACTAAACGCCACATTTGCGAATTGCTGTGGACCTGTCCCCGGAGACCAGATCGTCGGGCATGGAACCAGCCAGAAAGGCTTCGTTGTACATCGTCGTGCGTGTGCGACAGCGAAAAGTGACAAAAAGGCCGATCGTGTGCCTCTAACGTGGGGCGACACCAACAATGAGGAATTCTCGACCGGGTTGATGATCTGGGTGACGGGCGAAAAAGATTCGATCTACAAACTCGCAAGTGCGCTGAGGCTCGCAGATGCGAGTTTGATGCGCCTCGACACGCCCCCGGAACAAGGGATCACCAACGCCGTTCGCGTCGAGATCAAAGTCCGTAACTCCGACCATCTAAAACGCGTTTCAAGCAATCTAAGGCGTTCACACTTTGTTGCGAAAGTGCAGCGCGTCGGCGACCGCGCCGAAACTGAGGAGTAGACCATGCAGTCTTACGCCATCGACTCGAAGCATGCGCCAGAGCCGATTGGACCTTACTCACATATGGTTCGCGTCGGCGATATGCTATACCTCTCTGGTCAGATTGCACTTAATCCTGACACGATGGAACTCAATGCCGCCAGCACTGAGACGGAAGTAAGGCAAGTTTTTAAGAACATCGAAGCGGTCTTAAAGGCAGGAGGCGCCGACCTCAACAACATCGTCAAACTTACCGTCTTTATCACGGACCTAGATCGTTTCAACAGTGTGAACGTTGTCATGAGCGAACTGTTGTCGCCTCCGTATCCCGCCCGTTCTACTGTCCAAGTGGCGGCATTACCTCGAAATGCGACTGTCGAAGTCGAGGCCATCGCCGTCGCAAAATAACGCGAATCTGTGCCGTCCAATTTAGTCACGTCGATCTCCGGCGTTGGACCGCAAGCCGCCGAACGTCTTCATCACCTTAACATCAGGACGGTCGCGGACCTTCTCCTCCATATGCCGCGCGACTATCAAGATCGCACGCGACGAACTTTCCTAAGAGATCTCAGCGACGAAGAGTGCGTTGTTCAAGGCACCATCGTTGAGGTCGCAGAGTCTTACAAGAATCAACGTGGTATGCAGGTGTTCTTTGAGGACGAAACCGGTCGGGGAACCTTGCGTCTACTGCACTACGGTTCCTATCAACGGAACTTATTTCGAATTGGTTCGTGGCTGTACGTTTACGGCAAGCCTGCATATGGCAAGACGTTTATTCACCCTCAATATCGAGTGTTTCATGAGGACCCAGGCGAACCAGCTTCCGAGTTTCGACCTGTTTACCCGGCGACGGCGAGTATCAGTAGCGCCAGACTCGGCGCGTGGATTGTCCAGGCGATACCCGAAACGGCGTTTTTTCCGAAGTTCAAGTATGACGAACTGACATTAGAGGAAGCGGTTCGAGAGGTCCATCAACCTACCCCAACCAGCTATCCCGATTCAATGCACGGGGCATTCCGACGCGTAGTCTTCGACGAAATGCTCGCGTTTACACTCGTCCAACGCCGTCAACGTCAGCATAAGAACCATGAAACCGACCCTTTACCTTCTATCGCGGGACTGGAACAAAAGTTGCTTCACGATCTGGGGTTTGCACTGACCTCCGCACAAGAGCGCGTTGCCGGGGAAGTTCTAGACGATCTTTCGAAACCCATTGCTATGCGACGTTTGATCCAGGGAGACGTGGGCTCTGGTAAGACCGTCGTGGCGGCTCTTGCCGCTATTCGAGCTGCGGAGAACGAGACCCAAACCGCGATCATGGCACCTACCGAATTGCTCGCCGAGCAACACTTCCAGGTATTTACCGAATGGCTCACGCCACTTGGAATCGAAGTTGGCTTACTCACCAGTCGCATGGCAACACGACAGCGCCGAAGCCAACAAGACGCAATCACAAACGGTCATGCCCAGGTGGTCGTCGGAACTCACGCGTTATTTCAGGAAAAGACGATCTTCAAGCGTCTAGCCTTGTCAATCATTGATGAGCAACATCGGTTCGGTGTGCATCAACGTATGCAAATGACTGGGAAGGGTGAGAATGCTCATCAGCTCGTGCTTACTGCTACGCCTATACCGAGAACCCTCGCACTGACTATGTTTGGTGATCTGGCGGTCTCGACTATTGACGAGCTACCCCCGGGTCGAACCCCGATCAGAACAACTATCCATGCCAACGAACGCCGGGAAGATGTCGTTGAAGCAGTCGAGCAGCAACTTAGAAACGGGCAGCAGGTTTACTGGGTATGCGTCGCGATCGACGAGAACGAAGAAACCACTCTATCCGCAAGCACGACGACATTCGAACAACTCAAGGAACGATTCACCAATATTGGCGTCGGACACGTCAATGGCCGCATGAGGGTCGATGAAAAGAATCAAGTCATGACTGCTTTTCGCGAAGGGGAAATTAGACTGTTAGTTGCTACAACTGTGATTGAAGTCGGCATAGACGTCGCAAACGCCACCGTTATGGTGATTGAGAACGCCGAACGACTAGGCTTGGCGCAGTTGCATCAGTTGCGCGGTCGGGTTGGACGCGGCGGTGAACAAAGTTACTGCCTTCTACTCTATCAAACTCCTCTTACCGGATCCTCAAGAGAACGACTTGAGGCGATGCGACGTTCGACCGATGGGTTCGAGCTCGCTGAGGTTGACCTAAAGACAAGAGGCATGGGACAGATGTTCGGCAATCGCCAATCGGGCGTTGATCCGTTCCGAGTTGCCAGTCTTTCGTCTTTCGTCGAGCGTTACGAGGAATTAGGTTCGGTCTCGGAAAACCTGTTAAGAGACCATCCATCACTCGCAGATGAAATCATCGCAACCTGGACCCCAGAAGGGCAGGGATATGCGGCAACTTAGTTTGCCTAACCAATCTCGATCATTTCGAAATCTTCTTTACCGACCCCGCACTCTGGGCACATAAAATCCTCTGGCACGTCCTCCCAGAGAGTTCCAGGCGGGACATCTTCCTCCTCGCAACCTTCCGCTTCATCGTAGATGTAGCCACAGACAATGCACTGCCACTTGCGCATGGAGATAAGAAGGGTAAAAACTTAAGTGGGTAATCTTATTTTGGTGTTAAGTCGGTCTTGATCGACAAGCTCGTTGCTATTCTGCAACTGACGAGACTCGACCTTCCTGTCGGTTCCTTACTGCTGATGTGGCCCACTATAACGGCTCTTTGGATTGTAAGTGAAGGGATTCCCCCGTACGACCTGCTCCTGCTCTTTATCGTGGGTACCGTGCTTATGCGTTCGGCAGGTTGCGTCATCAATGACATCGCCGATCGAAATTTCGACGCCCATGTCAAACGAACGTTTAAGCGCCCACTCGCTGAAGGACGTCTATCAGTCTGGATGGCATTGATCGTTTTTGCAGTACTCGCTGCACTTGCGCTACTGGTCGTACTACAACTAAACGTCAAGACGCAGCTGCTAGCCATCGTGGGTTTCGGGATCGCCGTCCTTTACCCCTTCATGAAACGAGTTACGATGTTGCCACAACTAGTGCTTGGACTCGCGTTCTCGTGGGGGATTCCATTGGCTTCAACTGCAGCGCTCGATTCTTGGGATTTCCATCCCGCGCTTTATCTGCTTTTTGTAGCTAATTTCTGCTGGATAGTGGCGTACGACACAATCTACGCCATGGTTGATCGCGACGACGACATCAAGCTCAACTTAGGTTCAACCGCAATATTGGCTGGTAGTCAGGTCGTCACTGTGGTTGCCGTACTCATGCTCATGACGACTGGGCTTTGGCTGTTAATGGGGATCGTTCTGGATCTCACGTTGAGCTTTTACATCGCGTTGCTGATCATCATCGGATTGTTTGGGTATCAATGGCGCGAGCTGCGGACACCGGACAATCGGAAAGGTTGGTTTGTCGCGTTCAAAAGCAATATTTGGGTAGGCACAGCCCTCATGATCGGTACCGCTTTGGGATTGGCGTCTTGATTCATCATATCGTGCGGTTCATAGAGCGAATCAACGGATTGTTGGGTAGATCTGTTGCGATACTCGTGCTCTTCATGGCCATACTCACGCTCGTTATCGTCGTGTTGCGGTACGTCTTTGATATTGGCTCGATCGCTCTTCAGGAATCCGTCCTTTACATGCATGCCACCCTCATCATGCTTGGCTTGGCGTATGCCCTGCAAACGGACAGTCACGTCCGTGTCGACATCGTCTATACGCGATTGCGACCTAAATTCAAACGCCTGATCAATCTGTGTGGACATGCGCTTTTTCTGATCCCTTTCGCGATTCTCTTGATCATATATAGCTGGGATTACGTCCTTGCATCGTGGCGCGTACAAGAAAGTTCACCCGAAGTCGGTGGCATTCCGGGTATTTACTTACTCAAGTCGCTTATTCCTCTATCTGCGACGTTATTGATACTGCAGTCACTGTGCGAAATTACTCGGCTGCTACTCGAACCACGACAAGCCATTGATTGAGTGGCTGCCACTGCTAATGTTCGCAGTGGTATTCCTGATGATCCTTTCCGGTTACGCCGTCGCACCGACGCTCGCCGGAGTCGCGCTCATCTTCGCGCTCGTTGGCGCTGCGACCGGAGTTTTCCAGCTAGCGGATCTCGGTTTCATGCCTATCCGCATCTTTGGGGTCATGAGCAATACAGTGCTCATTGCCTTACCCCTGTTCATCCTGATGGGCGTGACTCTCGAACGCACCAATATCGCCAACAAGCTATTGCAGTCCCTTTCCATCTTGATGGCACGAACGCCCGGTGGACTGGCGATTGCGGTGGTACTGGTAGGGGCGCTAATGGCCGCTAGTACGGGTATTGTTGGTGCGACGGTAGTGACGCTGGGATTACTCGCACTGCCCGTCATGCTGAAACAAAACTATCGACCAAGTTTCGCAACTGGAACAATCGCAGCCACTGGCACCCTCGGTCAGATCATCCCACCTTCAATCGCACTCGTGCTCCTCGGTGATGTCCTGTCAAATGCATATCAACAAGCGCAACTGTCGATCGGCGTCTTCAACCCTAAGACCGTATCCGTGGAAGATCTATTCATTGGGTCGTTGCTACCAGGATTGGTACTAGTAGCGCTCTACGCAAGCTACATCTTCGTTCGCAGTCAGATTGATAAGACGGCAGCGCCTCCCGCCGTTCGAAGCGAAGAAGAGCTGAAACTCGGTGAATTGCTGACCAGTTTGGTGCCACCGATACTGTTAATCGTTGTAGTGCTCGGTTCCATTTTGGCGGGTTATGCGACGCCGACGGAAGCCGCCGGTGTTGGTGCGTGTGGGGCGCTGCTCATGGCTCTATTGCAACGAGCGTTGTCCATCGAAACATTGAAGGAGATATGCAGGTCGACTCTAACGACGACCGCGATGGTGTTCTTCATCCTGATCGGTGCGTCCGTGTTTTCGTTGGTGTTTCGAGGCTACGGCGGCGATGAGTTAGTATCGGGATGGTTTGCCCACATTGAACACGCTCCGCTGCTCGCAGTAGGCATCGTCATGCTGGTCATTTTTCTGCTTGGATTCGTGTTGGACTTCGTCGAAATCACCTACATTGTTGTACCGATCGTTGGACCTGTGTTACTTGCCATGGGTATCGATCCAGTATGGTTGGGAGTCTTGATCGCGATCAACTTACAGACCTCGTTTTTAACGCCACCATTTGGGTTTGCATTGTTTTATCTGCGCGGCGTCACCCCTCCGACGGTCGAAACCGTCGCGATCTACAAAGGCGTAGCACCATTCATCGTGCTTCAACTTATCTTGATCGGTGTTCTCGTGCTGTTCCCAACCCTCGCCACGTGGTTGCCATCACTTTAACTCAACTAGATTTCGAGACCTCGCGGCACACGTAGCGATTCGATCGTCTGGACTTCCTTCAAAATCTCACCGTATCGCTCGCGCTCATCTGCGGTGCGCTGAGGCATAGAAAATCCAGTAATAGAAGCGTATTCCCGGTTTTCTCGCAGGAAATCCGGATAACCCTCGTACGTACATGTCTGCGCGAGTTTTAGGATGTCATCGGGTTGTACCGTCTCACGCATTTCCTCCCATTTCCCGTTCAGCGACAACGCATGCAACTTCAGACCTAGTTCTTCCAGCCCATGAATCGCCAAAACCTTGTGATAGGTTCGCGTAGATCCATAGAACGACAACGGACGACGCATCGCTTCAATACTTTGCTCGATCTCACTGTCGTTCTCACCCATAATCAGGTAGCCGCTTGAATTAATCTCAATGTCGTCCCAAGTTCGGTTGGACTTTACCAAACCGGCGCGTACGGAAGGCAGTAATACTTCTCTCATGTAGCGATCCGACATGATGCCGCCGTGAGGCATGATCACGTCCGCGACTTCACCAGCTACTCGCGCCATAACCGGACCAACCATCGCAAGACCGATCTTGGGTAGTCCGCAATCCAACGGACCCGGATTGAAATTGGGCGTCATTAACGTGTAGATATAGTGCTTGCCGAGGAACTCGGGTTGCGTACCGTTTTGCCAGGAATCCCAAACAGCCCGCATCATTTGGATGTACTCGCGCATTCGTGGCCCTGGAGGCGACCAAGTACCACCGAACCGACGAACGTTATGACCCTTGACTTGGCTGCCTAGTCCGATCGTGAAGCGTCCATTCGACAGTTGCTGAATATCCCAGCTTTGCATTGCTAACACGAACGGACTCCGCGGAAACGCAATCGTGACTGAAGTTTGGATACCGATCTTTTCTGTCGCCGCGGCAGCTAATGTCATCGTGACGATCGAATCGTGCGACAGTTCACCGCAGCCAATGATGTCGTAGCCCGCCGCCTCAGCTCTTTTTGCCTGCTCACCGACGGAACCCGGCCAACCACCAACCCCACTCGTTACTTTCATCGTTCGTTCCAGTTTCCAGATACCACTTATTCAACACCGTATCGACATGACACGCGCGTGCGATTCTATCTAGCTCAAATCTATGGACTTAATTAGCGAATGAGCGCGGCACTAACGACTCTATCGATCATTCAATACTTATTTGGATTTCGGTAATGTGCTGGTTCGTTTGAAAGTCGTACCTGTGGTAAAGCTCGCGATACATGCGCTCGTCATACACACACCCCTTTTCTCGTGCACGATCCTCCCATCGGATCTTCTCCCATCCGCTCCCTTCTTGATGCGGAAAAGGACCGACATACACCAGACTGGCGAACTTCATTGCTTCGTATGTCTTAATCTGAAGCCAATCCGGTAGGGGTTTGTCGCTCCCCTGATCGCGTATCGCGATCCCTACATCGAAAATCATCTCACCCTGCGCTTTTTCCACCCAGTTGTAGACGTAAATCTCTTCTGGCGGATCATCTTGAAGACTTATGTCGTTATTTCTGAAAAATTCCCATAAGCGTTGCGTATCCATATAAGGGCGCATCTCTGCGCCAAGTGAAATCGGGGTATTGCTTGACTGGACGAGAGCCGTTAATTTGCCGTACTGTTTCAGCCCAGCGTCATAGATCTTGTAGGTTGGTCCCGATTCGAGGACTGGGAGCTCATCTTCTTCAACCGACTGGATAACTTTTGAGGCGCTTAGGGTTTGATTTGGTTCCAGCATGGGTTCTGGGCACGCCGCATTTACGCCTAAGCCGTTCAGTGACAAGGCAATCAATACGACCGTGAAGACGGTGCCTCGGAATATCAGTACAGTTTCGTTCAATTGTTCGCCAACACGATCGTTGGATAGGAGGTCTCAAGGTATTAGAACCGATCAACGGCGGAAACCAAACCGCCGACAGTAATTACGATTGACGCTTTGAAGAGTGATGGATTTCGTGTTTTTACGCGACTTCGTGCGTCTATCAATCCGTATAAACTCTCGGGAAGTCGCATGGTCAGGTGTAAGGCTCGTACCAAGCGTGCTCGACAGCCCTCTTCACAACAGAGACACTATGGTTCGAACCAGACTCTCTCTGATTTTCGTAGCACTTTTACTCAGTCAAGGTAAAGCAGCCAAGTTGGATGAAGATTTGCTTACGGAGCTTCTCACGCCGATTCAAATCGAACAGGAAATGCCTGGTCTTCGTGCGGCGGTTCTGTATTCCGACGGAGCTCTCATTCAGTCTGCAGTTGGACTCGCCGATGTGGAAAACAACATTCCTTTGGATCACGACATCGGCATGCCGGGAGGTAGTACGGGAAAGAGCTTCGCCGCAACACTCGTCATGCTCCTCGCTGAAGATGGAACTTTGACGCTCGATGATTTAGCATCGGACTGGGTTAGCGACGAAAGTTGGTTCAAAGACCTCCCAAATCACGAAGACATTCGTGTCCACCATCTCCTCTCACATAGTTCAGGCTTAAGCGACTATCCAAGTACAACGCGCTATATGGTGCTCTCAATATGGCGTGCGCTTCGACACGGAGGAATACGGTTCACACGCGATGAGTTGATCGAAATGGCGGCGAATAAGAAGCCACTATTTCCCGTCGGCGAGGGATTTGCTTACTCTGATTCAGGATACCTTGTTCTAGGCAAGGTTATTGAAGCGGCTACTGGACGAGATTACTACGAACTAATTCAGGATCGCGTTCTAAAGCCTCAGAATCTACATCAAGTTCGGCCGCAAAACGTGTCTGCTCTACCTAATATTGCGCCTGGCTACACCCGTGGCGCTCGGAATCTTCGTAAAGACGGAACCATGAAGGTTGACCCTATTTCAGAGTGGACTGGGGGCGGTCTAGTAACTAATCCCACCATGTTGGTTCGGTTCTTCAGTGCTCTAGCGGGAGGCGCGATCGTAAAACCGGAAACGTTCGAATCAATGAAGAATTCTGGATGGCAAGACCCAACTTCCCCTGATTGGCACTACGGATTCGGGCTATTCGTGACCCACCATGGCAACGTGGTCGAGCACGGAGGACTCTGGATGGGGTATCGCTCTCATGTACGACACTATTTAGACGATCAATTAACAATCGCCGTCCAAACCAACCGTGACGGCTCTATTAATCTCGAAGCAATTGTCGATCAGATCGCAAAACGAGCGCAATAAGCTACTTCCAACTTAAACACCATCATCTAATGTGCTAAGCGTGCAGTTTGAAAGAATCCTGCTTTATCCACTAAGTACGGAAAAGCCACCTTAAGGACTCCGCAAAGATTGCGCCACCGTGGCGCAAGCTATGACCTCCTTCACCAAACTCAAAGCGATAGTCATATCCGGCGTAGTCAAGCGCGGCTGCTACATCTTGGTTCGCAATCGGCCAATTTCCTGGCACGATATTTGCGTCGCGACTGCCGCTTTGTAAAAAGACTCGAACGGGTTTCCGTGGCGTTCGTCGAATCATGGATGGATAGTTGTGACCGCCGCGCAGGTTTACAAACGAACCACAATGACTTAATACGCGACCAAAGCTCGTCGGTGAATGCCAAGCCGCGGTAAATGCACAAATTCCCCCGCTCGAAATTCCGCAAATCAGTCTTTTTGAAGGATCACTTGCTAGCGTTTTGCCAGTGGTGGATTCGACCAAGGGTACGATCTCGTTATCGATAAACGTCACATGCCGATCCGAAACGGTGTCATATTCGATACTGCGTTGCGCTGGTTCGCTCTCCGAAATACCCGCAGTAACGAACACGGCAATGAGTGGAGGTAATTCGTCATTCGCGCTCATCGAGTCTAACACGCGCGTCGCTCGTACCGCACCCTCACGCCATAGATAAAAATCGCCATCATTGAAATACACAAATAGAGGCGGCTCCGTCGAATCCGCAACACCTGCGGACTCGTATATCGAAATCGTCCGAGTCGTATCTGGATAGATCTTTGATTCAGCCCAATCGCGGATACGAGTGAACTCGCCAACCGGGATTTGGCTGCCCGGATAAGCTTCGGCGCATGGGTTGTACTGACTATCCTCCGGCACGACGGTCGACTTTGCGATCTCGTCGGAAGAGCGTCCGTTGACCTCACGCGGTGGCGGTTCATGCAAACCATACCGCTTATAGGTGTCAAAATCCATCTTAGTTTCCTAAATCACCGAGCGCTCGCGCAGCGCTACGGTCTGAATTGCAGCTCTCTGGAATGTAACTGATCAGGGAGCGAGACTAATCGGTACGCCAACTTGACCCATTCACATACATAGCGACGGGTATCGCGCGGGTCAATCATTTCCTCTATTTGGAACTTGGATAACGGTCCTAGAGGACCGCGCGCACTCTCAATCCGTGCGTTTAACTCAGCACGTAGTGCTTCGGGGTCCTCAGCTTCGGCTAGCTGACGCCTGTACGCTGCCTCAATGCCCCCTTCGGGTGGAATACCTCCAGTATCGGCTGCTGGCCATGCGACTCGCATCGAAGGGGCCGAACGCGGTGTCGCGTAGTTGTTACCCGCCACGCCAAAACTGCGTCGCATGACGACGGTGAAAATCGGTATGCGCACTTGTGAAAATGCCACCATCCATTCGCCGCCCGCTCGAATCGTTCCGGCAATCTCGTGCTCTAAGCCAACAGCAAACCCAGGGTTATCGACGAGATTCAATACGGGTAGATGGAATAGATCGCACAAGTCCAAGTGACGCGTCAGTTTGCGGCAGCCATCTGCGGTTAAAGCACCGCCGTTCACGTGTTGGCTATCGGACGCAATGACCCCCACCGGATGGCCGGCAAATCGTGCCAAGCCCGTTACTTGATCAGTTCCCCACAAGCCACCAATCTCAAAGAAGGAATCCTTGTCAACGATCAAATCAATCGTGTGACGAACATCGAACGTCGTTGTACGCTTCCGCGGGATGATTGAAAACAACTCATCCTCTCGACGGTCATCCGGGTCAGCACACGACACGATCGGCGGCGCTTCATAGACACTTGAAGGTAGATAAGACAAGAACCTTCGCACCGTCGCGGCGGCGTCTTCTTCAGTTTCAGCCAGGTTATCTACCGACCCGTTCTTGCAGTGGACGCGCCAATCTCCCAGTTCTTCTTTGGTAATGTCGTAGCCCATCGCGTGTTTGACCACCGGCGGACCAGCGACGAAGAGCTGCGCGATATCTCTTACCATCACCGAGAAGTGACCAAGCACCGCTTTCGCCGCACCGATACCCACGACACTACCAAGGAGCATATTGACGACTGGTACGGTAGCTAACTGCTGGGTATACATAGCGCTACCTAAGTGTCCTGGCAAGAACGAACCGCCGCCACCCGCTACGCGAGGTCTGCCAGACTTGATAGCTCCTGTACTCTCCTTTGCTGAACTCTCGCCTTCCTGCTTTTGCTGAGGTACCATCGCAGCGACGCTTCCGCCGCCGGACGATCCATCAAGCAAACGCACCGAGGGCACACGCATCTCGATCGAAAGTCGATCGAGATGGGAACTCTTTGCGCCAATGGCCCCGTCAGCATGTCCACCACGTGACGTGAAATCATCCGCGCAAACAATAGCTGTTCGTTGTTCAATTGCGCCCCATCCGCCGACATGATTTGCGGGCGTGAACGCAACGATATTGCCTTCGTCATCATAGGAGGCGAAGCCAGTGACAGAACCCACTTCGTGAAACGAATCCGCATCAAGTAAGAGCTCAATGCGTTCTCGGCATGTCAGCTTGTTGCGGTCCCGTTGCCGAACGACACCAGGATCTTCCGATCCGATGGCAAGGCGTTCCTTCGCCAACGCCTGCAGGGTGGCAACTTGATCCAACGTTGATTGCCAATCACTCGACTCGGGACGGGCTTCTGAATCAGCAGATTTCGTGACATCAAGTGGCGTCAGTGCCGCCACGGTTTCATTTGCCTTTAGAAGATCGCCTGCATTCAACGCCTGAATTGCATTGACGCGACCCGATTTCGGAGCCGATATGACCGTTTCCATCTTCATCGCGTTGACCACAATGATTGGGTCACCAGCATTGACTAGGTCACCTTCGGTAATTGACCACTCTACCAGCGTGCTTTCCAACGGGACGGTGATCGCCATATCCCCATCAGGGATGCGTAACGGCGACCGAAGGGGAGCATCAGATTGAACCGTTTCTTTTAGCCCAGTTGACTCTTGCGCCGATGATGTATTGGACTGTTCAAGGAATCCAACGAAACCGTTATCACGTCGACCATCCGCTTGGATCAATTCCGGCTGCTCGTGCAGAAGCGTGGTCCGCGCATCGCCGTTTTCGACGAGTGCGTTATGACAGATTGCCGTAAGCGAATCCAGGTTCGTACTAATACCACTAATCTGGAACTCCCCCAATGCTTGCCTCATACGAGCAAGCGTGGCTTTGAAATCCCGATTCGTAGTAACAACGACCTTCGCTAGCAACGGATCGAACTGCGCACTAACTTCATACCCGTTGTAACCGTAACTGTCAACGCGGACCCCAGGTCCCGTCGGCTCCCTATATCCCGTGATCGTGCCAGCGGCGGTCGCGGTAACACGAGCCTGAATGCTGAAGCCTTTGGTCGCTTGAACGGACGCTTGATCTTTAATTCCGATTGAAGTCAGCGATTCGCCGGCTGCAATCCGGAATTGCGCTTCTACGAGGTCGATTCCCGTGATTTGCTCCGTAATGGTGTGCTCGACTTGAATACGCGGATTGCATTCGATAAAGAAGCATTCGCCTTTTTCAACATCAACTAGAAACTCGACCGTGCCAGCGTTCGCGTATCCCGCTTCCCTACAGAGCTTCGTTGCGTGATTCAATATCGTTTCGCGCAACGTTGGTTCCAAGTTCGGTGCGGGAGCAAACTCCATCACTTTCTGATGACGCAACTGAATGGAACAATCGCGTTCAAACAAGTGAACGACTTCACCATGGGTATCCGCAAGGATTTGCACTTCAATATGACGCGGATTGGTGATCAGTTTTTCAATGAAGATCGAGCCATCACCGAATGCTGATTCCGCTTCACCGCTGCATCTGTCGAACTCCTGGCGCAGATGATCTTCTGACTCGACGACCCGCATACCTCTACCGCCGCCGCCAGCTGCCGCTTTCAGCATCACCGGATAACCCACATCCGAAGCAAACTTGGCCGCATCGTCTTCACGGTCCGTTGCACGATCGCTGCCTGGTACGACCGGAATACCTAACTTCGCTGCCAAGTCTCGGGAAGCAACTTTGTCCCCGAACGTTTGCAGTACATTTGCAGATGGACCGACAAACGTGATTCCTTCATTGGACATCCGCTCGGCAAATCTTGCATGTTCCGCCAGAAACCCGTAACCGGGATGAACGCAATCGCAAGCTGATTTCTTGGCCACACTGATGAGCTGTTCAACATCCAAGTATCCAGCGACGGAGGATGCTCCAACAGGCGTTGTCAAGACTTGGCTGTGAGTAGTGAACTGGGTGTGAAGCGACGCCCGGTCTGCGTGAGGGTATACCGCAACGCTTTCTATACCAAGACTCTGTGCGGCGCGTGCGATACGGATGGCGATTTCGCCTCGATTGGCGATTAGAACGCGGTTGAACATGGTTTGATCAGATGTTATTAGGGTGAACTGGCAAGCGGCTAAGAGCCGTCATTTCCTTCTCTAATTTCAAAATAGCTTTCCTCTGCGATCGCATGCCACTGACTCACAGTCCCTTGGAAATCCTTGTACGAAGCAACGACACGTGCTGACAGTTCGTCCTCATTGGCAAGTTCGTCAAACACTTCATTGGCGTACATTCGAAATGCCGATACCACGTCGTCAGGCAACTTGCGTAATTGGACGCCATGTTCCTCCATCATGGTGTTCAAACTCGCCATGTTACGCGCGGTGTACTCATCCAGGGTGCTTTGATTAGAAGCGCGAGCGGCGACTTCCACGATTTTCTGCAGGTCTTCCGGTAACGATTCGTATGCCGATTTGTTGACCATCAGCTCAAGTACTGCGTTCGGCTCTTGCCAACCAGGATAGTAGTAGTACGTCGCAATGTCATGTAGACCGAATGCTAGGTCGTTGTAAGGACCTACCCACTCAGTTGCATCAATGACGCCCGTCTGTAGAGAAGTAAATAGTTCGTTTCCTGGCAGTTGCACTGCCACACCTCCGGCTCGTTGGAATACATCTCCGCCTAATCCTGGGATGCGCATCTTTAAGCCTTGAATGTCCGCTAGACTGTTAATTTCCTTGTTGAACCAACCCGCCATTTGAACGCCGGAATTTCCAGCCGGGAACGGAATCAAATTGAATGGCGCATAGACCTCGCGCCATAGTTCTAAGCCACCACCGTAGTGGAGCCAACTGTTGGTTTCTTGCGCGGTCATGCCGAACGGCACAGTGCCGAATACGGCAAGGATCGGTGCCTTGCCTCGCCAGTAATACGCCGCACTATGACCCATCTCGGCCGTACCGCTAGAGACGGCGTCGAACACTTGAAAGGCCGGAACATACTCGCCTGCACCGAACACCTTGATGGTCAAGCGGTTGTTGGACATCTCCGCGATGTTCTGGGCGAGTCGCTCCGCAGAAGTCGCAAGACCCGGCAGGTTTTTAGGCCAAGACATGACGAGCTTCCACTCGAATGTCTGCGCACTTGTCTGACTGGAGTTCGAGTCGTCGGCAGGAGGGGATTGCTCAGTCTCTGCACACGCGGCAAGAAGTGCCGTGAGAATGAAGCCAAACAGTAGTTTTCTGTGCACGCTATCGCCTAAGCAGGATGCGAGAAGCGTTTCATTATCAACGTGCGATTCGGTTATGTCGATGGAATCGCGACGGATTTCTTACTCAGTTCGCGAACATAAACCATGCTTGGCCGCATAACGCATTGATGCCGACACATCGTACACATGTGGACCGTCTCGGTTGATTTCGACATTAACCCGTTCCCCCGCTTCAATTCGATGAAGTCGGTCGCCATCGATGGCAATCAGTCCCGTGGATTTCAACTCGCAACTATGCCCGAGCGGCAATCTACTAGTCTTAGAAATGTGCACGTCACTGAAGTAACCAGGAGAAACCGGTACCTGTCGGCTATACCCTTCGCCAAACTTAACGTATAGACCACAATCGTCGTCGGCTCCAACAGGATCCACCAGACCTCCGATGGGCGACATGCCAATGGCGTCCGGTTCAGCCCGCGTTAACACCATTTCACGCAATTTCAATGGGTCAAAAGGGCGATAGTTTCCGACAAAATCGTTTTCTATGCGAACTACGTCAATCAGTCCGATATCTTGCACGCGGGAGTCAATTGTCAGTCGAGCCACTTTGACGCGACGAGTCAACCGTTCTTGAGGAAGAAGCCCCTTCGCGCCCATCGCCGCGACCTCACCCGCAATGGTAGCTTCAACGGTAAGTGGAAAGACATTGTTAGTACCAGTAGACAACGGAACGAGAAAGATATTGGGCGCGGTCTTCACGATGATTCTGTGCGTTCCATCTCCGCCCAACGCCACTACGTGGTCCACGCCATGTTCACAGAACGCGCTAATTGCTCGCGCCGTATCTGACATGTCATGCGTCAGTTCGATATCAAGAACGGTTACTTTGGCGCTAAGTGACATCCACTCTAAAGCACGTTCAGCAATCCGAAATGGTTCGCGGACGATCAAGATCTCGTCGACGCCCATGGCGTCCGCACCAGCGGCAATTCGGGCGACACAATCCATCTTCGATTCATGGGTGACCGTCGAAGCACGCGCCGCTAAACGTCGCACATCCCTTCCCGCCATCGGATTAACGCAAATGGCGATTCGGGCAATTCCTGAATGTTTCAATGATTGCGTTCGCTTATCTCGCGGTGTCGATACGTCGTGCGCCATCCCACGTTTTCGATTACGGACCTCTACTCAAACTAAACAGGATTTATGTTCGCGTTAAGTAGAAAGGATCCTAGATCGTTAAAGACCTCGTGCGTATCGCCTGAAGCGACGCCGATCAAGGATGCGACGAGGACGCTCGTAGTTCAGAAATTCCGATGGAATTTCCTTGACAAAGCGCGACACTCTCGACGTATCGACACGATCACTGAATCCTTGGTCCCGAGTTGCATAGGTTAGGTGCAGCTCCTCCATTGCACGTGTAAACCCAACATACGCGAGGCGCCGTTCTTCATAGAGCTTTATTGGGTCGTCGAGATTCAAATGATGTGGGAAGCGTCCTTCCATCATCCCGACGATAAACACTAAGGGGAATTCAAGCCCTTTAGCCGCATGCAATGTCATAAGGCTCACCGCGGGTCCCAATTCCTCTTCGACGTCCCCTGCATCAAGACTTACGGAATCAAGAAACGACTGCAACACCGTTTTCTCGCCTTCACTTAGTTCCTCCTGGAGGAACTTCGCCTCGAATATCCCGCAGCTGCGAATGAACTCCTGAAGGTTTTCACGGCGAGTCTCTCGTAGCTGCTCGTTACGTTCTGACTCCATGTGGTAGTCCATCAAGCCGGATTCGTAAACGCAGGTATCTGCGATCTCTAGGAGATGTTTTCCTTTACACCGAGATGCCACACGATCGATTTCGTCGAGGAATTCAGTCAATCGCGAGACTAGTCTGTCAGGGAATACCCCTTGCTCGATGCCCTCCAGCGACGCTCGCCACAGACTCAGGTCGTGTCGAATCGCATAGTCTCGAATCCGTTCTTGCGAAGCGGTTCCGATGCCACGTGGTTTGATGTTTATCACGCGATCAAACGCGACGTCTGCTTCTCGATTGTTCGCGAGCTGCATGTAGCCGATGGCGTCTCGCACCTCGGTACGCTCATAGAAACGAGCGCCTCCCCTAATCGTGTAGGCGATTGCTTCAGCCTGTAAAGCAGTCTCTAGTGCTCGTGATTGGAAATGACTTCGATACAGGACCGCTACGTCTTCATACGTACGAGTACTGTCCTCACGCAGCCAATCCTGCAAGCGATCGACAACATAGTTCGCTTCATCCTCGCCATAGTGGCACGAGAATACATGAATCGGCTCACCATCCGCCGCGTTTGTCCACAGCGTCTTGCCTAACCGGTCATCGTTGTTCTCGATGACTTTGTTCGCTGCGTTCAGGATATTCGCGGTCGAGCGATAGTTCTGCTCCAAGCGCACGACGTTCGTGTTAGGGAAGTCTTGCGAAAAGTTGCGGATGTTCTGCACCACTGCGCCGCGCCAACCATAAATAGATTGATCATCGTCACCAACAACCATGACATGCGCGTCCTTACCCGTTAACAGTCGAATCCAGTGGTATTGAATGACGTTCGTATCCTGGAATTCGTCTACCAACAGGGCACCGAAGCGATCGTGGTAGTCCTTGAGCAAGTCGTCATGTTCCAAGAGCATTTCATGGCAACGCAACAGGATCTCCCCGAAGTCGACTAGTCCGTTTCTTTGACAAAACTCGTCATAGATTCGGTAGAAGTCAATTCGTCGACGCATATCTGGGCTTCTGCCAAGCTGTAGATGCTCCGGTCGCTTCCCTTCATCCTTGACGCGGCTGATCCAATTCGCAAGTTCTGTCGGCGAATTCTGCTTGGGATCCATGTGATGCGTCTTCATGAGTTCACGAATAACTCTTCGCTGATCATCGGATGGCAGAATCTGAAAATCTCGAGGAAGCCGCGCTAAGTCGTAATCCCGGCGCAACATGCGATTCGCGAGACCATGAAACGTCCCGATCCAAAGATGTCGCGTCTCGATACCCAGCAATTCAGCAACGCGTCCGGCCATCACGCGAGCCGCCTTATTCGTGAAGGTGACCGCCATCAGTTCATAGGGACTGTAACCGTAGTGCTGAATTAGGTATGCCAACCGGTGAACTAGCACTCGTGTTTTGCCGGACCCAGCGCCAGCAATAACCAGCTGATTCCCTGGTTCAGCCGTTACCGCAGCCAGCTGCCGTTCGTTCAATCCCTTAGTAAGCGATGAATCATCGTGAGTATCTGTTATCGACATGCCGCTCTGGTCTGGCCTAATCGACCTCTATTTGGATAAAAATAAGTTCGAGTCCTTCTAACTAGTCGAAATTTCGCGTTCTTTTGACCGACACTAAATATATATCAGTGAGATAAGAACGCCTATTCCACCGTAACCGATTTCGCAAGATTGCGTGGTTGATCAACATCCGTGCCTTTCTGAACCGCAACGTGATATGCAAGCAATTGCAGAGGTACGACATACACGATAGGCGCTAATAGCGGATCAACTCTAGGTACTTCGATAACCTTCATGTTGTCGCTCGTACGAAACCCCGCTTCCGCATCGGCAAAGACATAGAGCATGCCGCCACGTGCTTTGACCTCCTCCACGTTTGACTGCACTTTCTCGAGCAATTCGTTACTGGGAGCCACTGCGACAACGGGCATATCTGCGTCAACTAGCGCCAACGGGCCGTGTTTTAACTCACCAGTCGGGTAACCTTCTGCGTGAATATACGAGATTTCCTTTAGTTTTAGTGCGCCTTCGCATGCAATGGGGTATTGTGGACCTCGACCCAAAAAGAGCGCATGGTGCTTGTGCATGAACTCTTCCGACAGCCGACGCAGTTGGTGATCTAATCCCAATGTGCGGTAGATCACGCGATCCAACATATGGAGCTCTCGAACAATTTCAGCTTCGCGCTCCTCAGGAATCCCATTTCTACGGGCTAACAAAACCGCTAGCAACAGTAAATCTGTCAACATGGCGGTAAACGCCTTCGTTGATGCAACGCTCACCTCGGCGCCAGCGTTCATCATGATGGGCAGGTCACTTTCGCGTGTAAGGGTGCTGTTGAGCACATTCGAAATGACCACCGTGTGCTTGAAACCACGCTCCTTGGCCTCGCGCAACGCAGCAATCGTATCTGCTGTTTCCCCCGACTGTGATAACGACACAAACAAGCTGTTCGGTGCCACAACCAAATTTCGATAGCGAAATTCGGATGCAATTTCGGCGTTACAAGGTATCTGCGCAATGTCTTCAATCCAATACTTCGCAACGCACGCTGCGTAGTAGCTCGTACCGCAGCCAACGATCGTAACGGACTTGGTGTCATCCAGCATCGATCGCGCCCGAATTCCGAATGCGTCTTCGAGAATACGATCACTCCCGATCCGACCTTCGAGCGTGTTGCGTATGACGCGAGGTTGTTCGTGGATTTCTTTCGCCATGAAATGCCGGTACGTGCCTTTTTCCATCGCATCGGCGTGAGCGCGAACAGTTTCCGGCTCGCGTTCGACCGGTTCGTCATTCACATCCAGAATCATCAACGAGTCCGACGAAATCCGCACGATGTCGCCTTCCTGCAGGAAGATGAATCGATCCGTTACGGGTCGTAACGCAACGACATCCGACGCGACAAAGTGCTCGCCGAGTCCTAACCCAACGACCAGTGGACAGCCGCCACGAACCGCGACAATTTCGTTTGGCGCGTCATTAGCGATCGCTGCGATGGCGTACGCACCTTCGAGACGGCGGCGTGTAGACACCATTGCGGTCGTTAAATCGCCCGACTCCCGATAGTGGTGGTGGAGTAGATGGGCGATGGTTTCCGAGTCCGTATCGGATTCGAACTCGTAACCCAGCGCATCGAGTTCTTCACGTAACGTTTCGTAGTTCTCGATGATCCCATTGTGTACAACGCAAATCGCGCCTTTGGACATGTGAGGATGAGCATTCGCCTCACTCGGTTCGCCGTGAGTCGCCCACCGTGTATGAGCAATACCTGTACGACCTGATACGGGCTGACCAGCTAGTGCTTCTTGAAGGTCGTTTACCTTACCGACACGACGCACGCGTTCGATGTCACACTGATTCGTAACTTGAACGGCCACACCCGCCGAGTCATAGCCGCGGTATTCGAGCCGTCGCAATCCCTCCATCAAGATAGCTAGGACTTCGCGCTGAGTGGTAGCGCCGACAATGCCACACATCGTCGGTTAGCGCCTTCTGAATCGGGTTCCCCCGCCTTTGACCGTACGCTGATCCGCGCGTTCAATCACCAGCTCGTCCGTGCTCACGTTCCGGCTAATCGACGAACCGGCTGCGACGGCCGCGCCGGCTTCGATCGTAAGTGGCGCAATGAGCGAGCTATTAGAGCCGATAAAGACATTGTCACCAATGATGGTCCGGTGTTTGTTTCTGCCATCGTAATTACATGTAATCGCACCCGCACCAATGTTTGTGTCGGCGCCGATCTCCGCATCGCCAAGGTAGGCTAAATGGGCAGCTTTCACACCACTGGCTAGTTGCGAGTTCTTAATTTCCACGAAATTGCCGATACCTACGTTGTCGTCCAGCGTAGTTCCAGGTCGGATGCGTGCGAAAGGTCCTATCGAACAATCCCGACCGACCGTTGCATCTTCAATGACTGTATTCTCTTTGACTATCGTGTTAGAGGCGATCTGTACATTTCGCAAAATGCAGTTGGAGCCGATCTGGACGTTGTCTCCTAGTTCAACGTCCCCTTCCAAGAGAACATTGATATCCATTGAACAATCTAATCCGGTTGTCACAGTTCCACGGCAATCGAATCGACTAGGATCGGCAATGCTCACACCGCGTTTCATTAGATCTTCAGCTTGCCACCGCTGAAAAATACGTTCAACCTTGGCGAGTTGCACACGGTCATTGACACCAAGAACTTCCCTATAGTCAAGAGCTTTAACGGCATTGATTGCCACGCCGTCGGACACAGCTTCCGCGATTAAATCTGTGAGATAAATCTCGCCTTGTGCGTTGTTCGCGATCAGACGTGGAAGTTGCTCTCTTAATACTCCGACTGACGTACTCAGGATTCCGCTATTTATCTCGTCGATATCGCACTGTTCAGGAGCAATATCTGCTTGCTCGACAATAGATTCAACTTGACCCGCCGTGTTCCGGACAATGCGACCTAAGCCGAAAGGATCGGGGACAACCGCAGTTATCAATCCCACACCATCCTGGCCTGCTGCAACACACCGCTTAACCGTAGAAGGCTTAACTAGCGGACAGTCACCATATACGACAAGCGCTTGCGCTTCTGCATCCAAGTCGGGCAATGCTTGAAGCACTGCATGACCGGTGCCCAACTGTTCCGATTGACGAACCCAATTGACGTCAAATTCATCGAAAACGGACTGAAAATCATCGCCGTTTTCACCCACTACTACGTGTGCCCGAGCAGGCGTAAGGGCATTAACCGTTTCCAATACGCGAGTAAGCATCGGCTTACCCCCGACCGTATGAAGGACTTTTGGAGTTCGCGACTTCATACGGGTACCTTGACCCGCTGCAAGCACGATGACTTCTAATCGCATGAGTTCGGTAGTTTAGTCCTACGACTTTTTTTCGACTGTTTCAACGTGTTTCGAGTGAAGTTAGACCCGCTAAGTCGGGATTGGTATCCCACTCGTCGTCGCTACCGGTACTTCGTACCCGCGTTGTACAGGCGCTCTTCCCGCAATGTTGATATACCAGCGCTTTAACGAAGGGTAGTTTTCCCACGAGATTTCATGCCATTCCCACCTCGAGATCCAAGGCCACGTTGCCATGTCCGCTATTGAGTAGTCACCTGCGAGAAATTCGCTTTCCTGCAGTCTCTTATCGAGTACACCATACAACCGATGTCCTTCGCTTCTATATCGATCTTCAGCGTACGGTGCAACACCTTGATTAAAACGCAAGAAATGATGCACCTGACCGAGCATTGGACCAACACCCCCCATTTGTAGCATGAGCCACTCAAGTGTGACGTACGAATCTTGTCCGAGGAATTTACCCGTCTTATGGGCTAGGTACCATAAGATAGCTCCGGATTCCATCATTGAACGTCCCGTCTCTCGATCTACGATCGCAGGAATTTTGTTATTGGGACTGATCTTTAAGAAATCTGATGCAAACTGCTCATCTTTACCGATATTTATGGGAATTACGCTATAGTCCAGTTCCATTTCCTCAAGAGCTATAGACGCTTTCCGACCGTTTGGTGTTCCCCATGTATATAAATCTATCATCACGTAAACCGAATCAACATTTGTGAGGCTTATTTTATTCTTACAGCTTAGATACGAATCCTCTTACTTGATTTTAAAACAATCCAAACTACGAACGTTTTAGGAGCACGACAAAACTAGATAAGTACTAAATGTTTCTGTATACATTGGGAAATGCTTTTCTAATTTCACTGAAAGCCAATAGATAAGTTACTTCCCAATTAAATCACTCCTGAAGCAACTCAGGAACAATCGAACTAAGCATTCCTGCAACGTTTGTAGATCTTAATACTCCCTTTCGGTCTATAGCGAAAACCGTCGGTATACTCTTTACTGCCCATCGATCCGCGAGGTTTTTGTCCACGCAAATAGGCCATTCCATACCGTGTGTCTCTGCGCATGTGAGAACGTGTTTCTCCAGTTCCACTAGGTCCAGGTTAGGCTTCTTCGAACGGATATATTGCTTTCCGTACTTGACCAATTCTGGCTCGTCACAAGAGACTCCTAATATTCTTAACCCACTTTCGTGATACTGTCGAATCAGACGCTTGAACTGCGGGACCTGATTCAAGCAAGGCTGACACCATGTCGCCCAGAAGTCGATTAACACAACATTACCAAGATAGTCGCTAATAGCTACCTGCTTCCCCGAAACTAGATCCGTGAATGACAATGCAAACTTCATTTCTACTGATTCGAGTTTCCGCTTTATAAAGTTTATTCTCGTATTTTGGGGGAACAGATTTTTGGTTCTCAACAGGAATCGTAGTTGCTCCTTCACATTAACATACGACAACGCCTCCACGGCGTCAAGTAGACCTTCTTCAGCCAAGTTTAGATCAATCTGCCAATAGTCTGGATATAGCTCACTTTTTAGAGGCGCTTCAATTAAATTACGATACTCCAGAAAGCGCTTAACCGAAGAAAATAACCGATTTGCGCTGCTCAGTAGTTCCTCCGGCAACCGCTCGCTCGGTTCAAAGTCTAAGACCTCATTTCTCAGTTCTTCGATTATGGTATGGTGAGCCCACTCTGCAATCACTAAGTGCGAAGACTCTGCTAGAAGTTTCTCAATCGTCAATTTCTTCCGACGTGATATCAATTCCCTCGCTTCGATCCAGGATTCTCTCTCGGCTGGATCCCTTAGGTTGTAACTTCGATATTGACCAGTTACTTCCATAGGCTGGTCACGAAAGTTGTCATTGACGGAAAGAAATAAATGAGGCTGCATCTCCATCAACATCCAATATTCGTGAATACAAGCTAACGCCGCTTCGTGCGCGGGATGTGTGTCGGATAAGGTTTTAGTCAATACAGCCCTCCGCCGAATCCAAAGTTCATTCTCTTTTGGATCGCTGCTTGGAGGTATTGGGTCGAGGGGAATCGTGGTCGTGAATTGACTAATTTCGGCTAACAATTCCCCTGCTGAAGGTTGGTCTCGTCGATTCTTAATGTCTGATTCGTCGATTGGAACTTAGAACCTCAAATTCATTTAGTCCAATTTTAGTTTTTACGAAGCCGCTCGAGCCAAATAGATTTCTCTGACTGTACTATTTAGTTTGTAAAACCTTCGACGCCACTGATTTTAAAATCAACAAATAGTTCTTCCTGAGTCCAATTTTGCTCAAGCGTCACAATGTCGGATAGATCTTGAAGTGACGCTATTCGAATCCTCCCCATCGTGCAAAATATCCTATGTCGTCTAATCCACGAACGTAGTTAATGTTCGTTACAAGTAGAGATTGCATTTGGCACGAATAAATAGACGAATGTGGATTGTTCTCTCCTCTAGTGCGATCATGTTCGTTTTATCAGCGGAAGGGGGAAACGGGTGGTCACATTACGGTGGTTCGCTAAAAGGGGATCGTTACGTCTCGCGTTCGTCGATTACGGCAAAAAATGCTAAACATCTCGTCAATGCTTGGATCTACAGAACGGGCGATGTTTCTGACGGTTATGGATTTGAAGGGAATCCTTCAAACTTCAAGGCTACCCCGATATTTATCCAAGGCAAACTGATTTTCTCGACTGGTTTCAATCGAGTAATTGCGTTAAACCCCGCCACAGGAAAGGAACTCTGGGCATTTGATCCAAATGTAGATTTCTCCAAATCCTATAGCGAGATGTTTACTTCTCGAGGCGTTGCCGTTTGGGTCGATTCGAACGAGGATTCAGTTGAGTGCCGCGTGCGTGTGTTCGCCGGAACACTCGATGCTCGATTGATAGCCCTAGATGCCTTCACCGGCGAGTTCTGTCCAAGCTTTGGTAAGGAAGGACAAATTGACCTGTCAGTCGGAATACGACGTTATAGGAAGTGGGACTACTCTCTAACGTCACCACCAACCGTCGTCGGTGATCTAGTCATCGTTGGTTCCGCAATCGGCGATAACGGCGCAGCGCATCTCGAACCTGGATTGATCCGAGCATTCAACGTTCGAAACGGATCGCTCGCTTGGCTATGGGACCCGATTCCCCGTGCTGAGAGGCATCCTGGCAGTACTTCATGGACGAACGTTCTTCAAAATCACACGGGTGGCGCAAACGTGTGGAGTGTGATGTCCGCCGATACAGAGCGCGACCTGATTTTTCTCCCGACCACTTCGCCGTCGCCTGATTTCTATGGCGGTGTACGTTTAGGAGACAACGCATTCGCAAATTCGGTTGTCGCGCTACAAGCGTCAACCGGGAGGTTCGTCTGGGGCTATCAAACCATCCATCATGATTTGTGGGACTACGATCTCGCGTCCCAACCCCTTTTGTTTGAACATGTCGCATCGGATGGAACGGAACGTCCCGCAGTTGCGCAGGCTTCAAAAACGGGTTTTGTTTTCGTACTTGACCGTGAGACCGGGGAACCGTTACACCCAGTGGAAGAAAGAATCGTCCCACAAACCGATGTTCCTGGCGAACAGACCTCGAAGACACAGCCATTTCCAAAGTTGAGACTCCACACTACTGACGCTCAACCTTTACCAATTTGGGACTTCACGCCAGAGCACCTTAAAGGCTGTGAAAGGTTGCTCGAAGGCATCCGATACGAAGGGATATTCACACCACCGAGTCTTGAAGGCACGCTTCTTTTTCCAGGCAATCCAGGCGGCACGAATTGGGGTTCGATAGCATATGACGAAGTTAAACGAATTGGCTATCTGATCGTCAATCGGTTGCCGACGGTAGTGAAGTTGATCCCGCGCAGAGAATTTACTCAAGCGGATCGCATAGGAACTCTGAACGGTGCGCGTGCACAACACACGGAGCAAGACGGTACACCATATGGAATGGCGAGATTCGATCTATTTTTTGACGATCTTCCTTGTCTTCAAGGTCCGTGGACAACACTCGTCGCGGTCGATCTCGAACGAGGCGAAGTGAAGTGGGAAAGTGCTATCGGTTCGATTACTTGGCGAGATGTTGGAACGGAAGCCGAGCAATGGGGCTTCTATGTGTTTGGAGGTCCTATGGTCACGCAGGGCGGCGTGGTGTTTTTCGCTACACCAAATGATAAAAAACTCTATGCATTCGACGGAACCGACGGGACTGAATTGTGGGCTCGCGATCTTCCAGCAGGCGCGCATGCGACTCCCATGGGATACCGATTCGGTGACGCGGACTACGTTGTAATAGCCGCGGGAGGCGAGCTAGCCGACGGAAGCGGTCGCGGCGATTACGTCATTGCGTTTCGCTTAGCTATCGATGCCGAGCATTGAAGCTACATTAAAACGATCTGCTTTCACCTACTCTCGTGCCGCACTCGGAAATACTCGAGGGAAGGACCACGATTTCTTTACATCTTTAGGCTCCACGCTTCTTCTAGGATAACACGACGATTAGCCTGTCGCACTGATGTAGCTATACGGCAGTCGTTACCATATAGCGAGAAACGACAAGACGCTAATACGCATTTAAGTGCGTAAAGACCAAAACATCCGGGAGCTCGGCTTGAACGCGAACGACTGTGTCACGAAAGGAGCAGTGATTGAGTTGCTTCAAGAGCACCCAAAACTAGTGCGGCGTCCTATCATCGTAGAGAAAGGTAAGGCGTGCATCGCGCGTACTTCTGAGAAAATCGACGAACTCGCAGGATAAAGCGAGCACTGCTACGTTAGGAGAAGGCGACCCAAATGGCAAGAATTGAATTTGAGGTTATTCGTAACTGGGAAAAACTACCCGAGGGGTGGAGTTTCGTAGAAGTCGCAGGCGTAGCAACCGATTCAAAAGATCGTGTATATGCGTTCAATCGCGGCGAACATCCCATGATCGTCTTCGATTCAGACGGGAATTTCCTTGATGCGTGGGGTGAAGGTATGTTTACCAACCCCCATGGCTTGTATATCGGCCCGGATGACACGATCTTTGCGGCAGACAACTTTGACCATACCGTCCGAATCTTCAACACAGATGGCCATCTAAAACAAACTCTGGGCGAGAAGAACAAGGCGAGCGATACTGGCTTCATTCCTGGTAAGTCGCCTGTTCAATACGGTGGCGGACCTTTCAACAGAGTGACCAATGTCGCTTTAGACAAGATGGGGGACCTGTTTGTCGCAGATGGATACGGTAATGCACGTGTGCACAAATTCTCAAATTCCGGTGAGTACCTGTTTTCCTGGGGCGAGCCCGGCACTGGACCCGGTGAATTCAATCTGCCGCACGCCATCGCTATCGACGCAGATGATCGAATCTACGTCGCCGACCGGGAGAATTCACGCATTCAAGTTTTCGACCACCATGGCGGGCACTTGGAAACGTGGGATCACGTGACCCGACCCGATGACTTATTCATCGACAAAAGTGGCATCCTTCATGTCGCTGAGCTTGGCGAAATCGCAGGTAAACCTCCCAATACAGAGATACTGCCACACACGCCACACGCAAGTGTCTGCATCATGGAACTTGACGGCAGCCTAATCCATCGCTTTGGCGAAAGTGACCCAGTGCAACCTGGCAATTTTTTCGCGCCGCACGGCATATGGGCCGACTCTAAAGGCGATCTCTACGTTGCGGAAGTGGTGTACAGTGGCGGTGCGAATCGTGGGCTTGTACCACTTGATTGCCATTCGCTTCAGAAGTTCAAGCGAATAGAGCACGACGCGTAGCTGACGTTCGTTCGATTTAGCGCTATATACCTAACTCTGCTGTTACGACCATAACGATGTTGTATTGATGCGGACAATTCCCATCCACACTCTCGTCATCGCCCGATTATCTGGTGCTTCGCACCCGTTTGAATGCGATTCTTGATCAATTAAGGAAGACCGTTGCTTAAACATTTCCTAGTTCCTGAAGAAGAGCAAGTTCTCGTTTCAGAATCCGCCGCACGAGCAGGGATGGTCGCGCTGTTTACAGCGATGGGTGTCTCCCCAAGCGATGCAGAACTCGCGGCAGACGTACTCATCGTTGCAGATTTGCGCGGATGTGAAAGCCATGGCGTGTCAAACATGGTTCGACGCTATGTCGAGATGTATGCAGATGGTCGTCTCAATCCAACCCCCAACGTCCGCGTTGTTCATGAGTCACCTGTTAGCGCAACCCTAGACGCCGACTTGGGAATCGGTCTTCATGTCGGACCTAAGGCGATGGATATGGCCATCGAGAGAGCCGAGCGTTACGGTATGGGCGCCGTCGGTGTACAACGATGCGGCCACGTTGGCATGTTGGCTTACTATCCCATGCAAGCCATTGAAAAGGACATGATCGGGGTCTGCATGGTGTCTGCTGGCGGCGGCATCATGGTTCCAACCTTCGGTTCAGAACCCGCTTTCGGCACACATCCTATTGCGTGGGCAGCACCAGCAAACGAGATGCCGCCTTTTGTGTTCGATGTCGCGACAACTCAAGTCGCCGCCAACAAACTCGGTCTTACACGTCGGATTGGTTCAAAACTTGAACCGGGATGGATTTGTGATCTTGAAGGCAGCCCCATTATGGATGCGGTGGATACGCCTGATTACGGAAAATTCCACATGCTCCCGTTCGGCGGTACTCGCGAAAACGGTAGCCACAAAGGCTATGGATTCGCCATGATCGCCGAAATCATGTCCGGCATCCTTTCCGGGAACGGTCCAGGCGTATTTACGGGTGGCGTCGCGACATCTCAGTTCGTGATGGCGTTCAAGATCGACGCATTTCTTGAGCTCGAGAGTTTCAAGCAAGATATGGACAAGATACTACGGCACCTCGTCGAGATGAAGCCTGCACCTGGTCACGACCGAGTCTACTATGCTGGACTCATAGAACACGAGGAGACCATCCAGCGTCGTATCAATGGCATCCCTTATCACAACGAAGTCGTTGACTGGTTTAACGGTGTAAGTGACGAGCATAACCTTGGTATAAAGTGGCCGTAGCGCGTCGATTCAACGTCTTAATACAAATAAAGACTATTGGTTGAACTGGATTTAAGCGTCGAGCTATCACGACTGCCGTCAGCTCGCGAACAGATGCCGAACGTCGTTGATCGGTATGCAGATATTGCACTTCGTCTCGAACAAGATCTCAAACAATCGGCTACTCCTCACCAATCGGTTAGCGCCGCGGCCTCTTCACTGTGGGAAGCGGCTTGCATCGACGTTCAAACGAAGACCTTCGATGATCGATCGTTGTATTGGGGTCGCCTCTCACTCCAAATGGCTTTATTTACGCACCATTTGGAAGATTTCATTCCGACCGTTGAGCAGCTGAGCAGGAATTTTGGACCACATCGCTTCGGTTCCGAGCCACAAGCCATTGTCACTGGGTTTGATCCGTTTGGGTTAAACACAAATCTTCAACAATGCAATCCGTCAGGAGCCTTCGTTCTTGCACTTAATGGCTTGAAAATTGGTAATTTACGGGTCAAATCCATGATTTTTCCTGTCAGATATGCCGATTTCGATGGATTTTGCGTTGAAAATGCTTTAGAACCGATTATTTCGTCAGATTCCACTGCTTTGGTGCTGACCGTCAGTATGGGTCGGGAAAGCTTTGACCTTGAACGATTCCCCGCGAAATGCCGAGGCGCGAAACGACCTGATAACCAAGATGTCTCCGCAAATCAAACAACTGATTCGTTCGATCCGCCACTTGACGGACCATCGTTTTTGGAGTTTTCGCTTCCTATTGAAGAAATGTTCTCAAGGATGAGTTCCTCTTCCTTATCTCGGATATCAGACAACCGGCACATTACGACCGTTGAAGACGGCGCAATTGAAGCGTCTGACTTGTCCTTTCTCAATGGCAAGCGTGCTGTTTTGGGATCTGGCGGTAATTTCCTGTCGAATGAGATCAGCTATCGTGCGCTTAACCTCCAGTCAAAGCTCGGAACGACTATCCCTATGGGGCATATTCACGTACCCCGCGTGGCAGGATATAACGAAAACCAAGCTCGCCAGGACTTCGCGACGTTCAAAGACATGGTGTCCGTGCTCGCTTCGCTCGTTTCTTCACCCCGATAGCACGCTCTGATCAAATCTAGGGGCGAATTTCGTAGTAACTGTTGATGGCGTTTTCGTATTCAAGTTTGCGAAAGCGCGTAAATCCGGCCGCAGCAGTCATGTCTTGTGCAACCTCGGAATTGAAACCCAAGGTCCCAAGTCCCGCGCCTCCCGGCTCGGACATGGCCGACGACATGCAGACCATGACAGAAAATCCGTACATCAATGGCGCGCTTGGATTCTCTGCCAAGTTTTTCGCGAAGTTCGGAAACGACCGGATATCCGAACACAACCACGTCCCGTCAGGACGAAGTGCTGCGTAAATCTCTGCGATCAGACGATCTGGAAACGGCGTATCGTGAACAACATCAAACGTTGTAATGAAGTCGAAAGAATGACTGTTCGGTAGTGGCTGCTCTCGCGCATCCTGAATCGACACGTTCGATAAACCCCATTCCTCAATATTCGATCGCGCTCGCTCGATGGCATGAGTCGAGATCTCAACACCCGTGAACTCTGATTTTGGAAACGCTTTCGCCATGTTCAAGAGCGCTATACCTGCGCCACAACCAACATCCGCGACTTTAGCTCCTTTCTCCAGACGTTCGCAAACGCCATCAAGCTGTGGCAGTATGGACTGGACGAGTTCGAACCTTGGGATGTAGTTATTCAGTTTTTCGATACCACACGCACAACCAGGGCCGTGTTCATCAAAACGCATGCCTAGACCGGTGACGAACGCTTCCGGTAGTCGGTCCACGGACGAACGTAATGCGGCAAATGCTTGAAAGCCTGAGGCGAAGTAATAAGGACTGTCCTCATCGCATAACACGGAGCCAACTTCAGGATTTATTGAGAACGCATCCTTATCGACGTCGTAGTCAAGGTGCTGATTGCACGCTTGGTGCCTCAACCACTCTCGAATCCAGCGCTCGTGAAGGCCGGTCGCTTCTGCTAATTCATCGCTTGTAGTCCAACCAAGATCGAGGATCGTTTTGTACAACCCCAGGTCGTCTCCAATATAGGATAAATAGCAGTTAATCGCCGCAGCTAACTGCTGCCCCGTTCTTGCGGCAAAACGTTGAGCCTTCTCGTGATCAAATTCAGGTTGGGTTCCAAGCATTTCAATCCATACCTATCGAGCTATGTTCGTCAATTAAATCTGTCCTGGGACTTCCTCATGGTCAACACGTGAAGTGTTACTTGCCGACCAATGTCAATAGTTGGTCAATTAGACTGCTCACTTCTCGCTGTCTTAGTGTGCGAGCTTCGATCAGGTAATCGTCTTCACCTTCATCGTGTTCAAACAGTGCTGCCGCAACAGGGCCGTCCTTCCGATAGCCTTCTACGACATTGTCTCCCGCAAATCGAGTTTGAAGGATTCGTAAGCATTGTTGAATTACTTGACGATGAGCGCCAGCTAACGCTTCGCGAAACAATCTTGCAGTATCCTCTAATGTTCCTTCGGAGTATTCGAGGCAATAGATAAGATCGTGAGCATCTTTTCGTTCAAACCGTTGATCGAAAGCTAGCGTTTTAAGGCAAGTGAAACTTACCAAATCTGCGTACTTGACCGTTTCAACTGCAATACCTTTTCCGCCAATGAGCTCTGCACGGATTTCCTTTCTTTGGTACATGTCGAACACGAGCGAGGAATACGGGATATTCAATGCAGAGATGTTTCCTTTCGTCGGAAGGGCTTCAACTCTGCCACCCGATACCTCCGGGTCATCTGCAAGTAGCTCAACGATCATCACAGCGCCAGTCTCGGTCCGAGTTTGCCAACGCCAAGAAAGCGGCTTACCTTCGTTGTTGCTCGAACGCTCGAAGTTCATTTCCTTTAGGTTCTCTTCAAGTGTGCGGTATCCCGCTGTGTCCGACAATATCTGAAGATCGATGACGATGTCTACATCCATCGTTCCAGCATGTTCCGGTACGGCAGGTGGCTTCGGCTCTACCAAGTACCTAGGCGTCAATCCACCAATTAGAAATACTGACTCCTTCCACGGACCGAGTCCGCGCAAGAGTGTTATCAATACGCGCTCGCAGTCAAGCGTGTACTGGTCGTGATATCCAGCTAATGTTGTGGGTTTAGCCACTAGAAGCCAATTCGTTCTTTTCGCAAGTGTTCTGCCATTTCCTCGGCTCGACCTGCACTCCGCTTTAAATCCAAGTAAACCTGAATAGGACTCGCTAGCCAGATGCCGTTTATCATTTCACGAAACAGTAATTCACCGAAAGAAGAAACTTCAATTACCTCCAGGTTTGCGCCTTGATCCACCAAGCGAGCGCTCAGCTGGTCAATTACGCCTTTCGCGGCACTGTTCGCCAACATACGACATCGCAACTGTGATACGCTCGATAGATACGGCGTATATCGTTGTGCTGCTGCCTCATGTGTGATCGCATACTCCGCATTGTTCGCTCCGCATAACTCGGTAAATTTCTCAACTAGCTTTTCCGTATGCGAATAAGGAACGAAGTAACGTTGCATATATAAGGGTCGATCCTCCCCGAGTTGGTTCGACCAAGCGTCCAACAGTTCGCTTGGCTTCTCTAAACGGCGTTCTTTGTTTGGACCACGCCCTCTTGATACCAACCAGTCGAACTTCTCAAGTGAACTTAAGACATGAGAAGCGGTAGCCTGTGAAACCTGCGCCATCCGTGCAATTTCCGTCACGCTGAACCAATCTTGATCAAGTACTAGGACCGCGTGCACTATTTGTGCGCGACGTCCTGAGAATACAGAACGAATAGATCTCTTCATACGCTTTGGTGGCGGTTTATCCACATATACGTACAAGCCAGCCGTAGGAATAAACATGCTGCCGCCACCATCGTAATACCCGACCTGCTCCCGATGCAAAAGTGCTTTTGCACCAGGCGAAATTGCATCTGCAACCAAGCAAGTCACCGCTCGTTTGAGATTTAGCTGTTCTTTGACGCTACTAGTAAGGTTCTGGACTCGCCATAGTGCTTCTCGTACATCCCGTGGGAACAGCGATTTCTTAACTTCAATTAACAAGGTGGTAGATCTTCCACCTGCGTGTAACTCAGCTAGTGCGTCAATCCGCCCATTGTCGCTACTCAGCAGCTCCGTTTCAATTCGTTTTATATTTACGTTCGGCAATGCACGAATGTCCTCCAGAAATTGATTTACCAAATGACGCTCACTAGACGCTCGATCTTCCAGCATGTTAATTCACTGTTCAGTAAATAATGGTATTTTACAAAATAATAACTACCGAATCCGTTATTTGCTGTACAGTAAATTATTAATTTTAGCGAATTTTAGATGCTGTTCGTCCCTTCGCCCCCCACTGCGTACTTCGCGGTCAAGTTCTGGATTGTGAGGACTTCCACTCGTCTCGCAATAAACTAGCGCCTAATAGCTAGTTTAGCTATAGTGTCGGCTAGTTACGTGCTGACGGACTACTGACTCGTCATCAATTCTTCCAATAATGCCTCATGATCTAGCACCTCCGTACCGAACGCTTCGATCACGACATCAGCGATTTTCCCTTGAAATTCGAAAGGCGAAGCGTATAGATCATCGACAGGAGTTTGACTATCTCGACCGACCTCTAACGGTTCATTAACGAAGTTGTGATAGCCAAATGGCGAGAGGATACCTTCACCACCAGATTCATCATCGATGTAAAACCTAACGTGTCCCTCATCTTCACCGGTACGTACGACGTCAATACGTAGCGTCGCAACTCCAGGCGGAATCGCAGCGCTCGATATCGTTCGACAGCGTTCACCAAAGTTATTCGTGGTGTAATGCAGCCGATTGCGGTGAATGAAGATGCTCCACCCGCCAAATCTACCGCCGTCCGTGATGATGGCACCGTCTTGATCGGTCGATCGACGTGCGATACGTGCCACGATCCGATGCGAAACCCCGCGTACTCGCGGACCGGACTTGAAATGATGCGGAAGCACAGCATCCTGATAAAGAACCCACCGATCTTTGGGCTCCGGCCACCATCCGGTACTCGGTCGATGACTCAGGTCATCGAGCGGAAGCACACCGAAGCGCTCAGCTTCCCGCCACCAGAGTTCCTTAAGCGCTTCAAGCTTTTCGGGATACTCGGCCGCTAAGTCGTCGATCTCCGCTATGTCGTTGTCCAAGTGATAGAGTTCCCAGACATCTGAGTCGTAATCGTCTCCTCGTTGATGGAACGTGACGGCCTTCCAGCCTTCCTGCCAAATCCCTCTCTGGCCCACTATCTCGAAGTACTGGTGGGTCTTCCGCGTCGGCGCTTCGTTGTCGTTGAAGGTATGCGCCATCGATACGCCATGTAACGGGATCTGCTCTATCCCATTTACATGGTCCGGTAACGGGACACCAAGCAACTCAACTAAGGTCGGCGTGATATCCACGACATGGTAGAACTGGCGTCGTGTTTCTCCTTTGGCTCGTATGCCGTTCGGCCATCGGATTAGCAACGGAGCTCGAACGCCGCCACCGTACGTGTGACCCTTAAATCGTTTAAAAGGCGTGTTTCCAGCCGTCGCCCAGCCAAACGGGTAATGGTTGTATGTTAGAGGTCCTCCCATATCGTCGAGACGAGCCAGGTTATCTTCAACGCTAGTAAGAATTCCGTTGCGAGGGAGCTGGTGATCGTACGTGCCATGAAGGCCACCGAGTGGGCTCGCGCCATTGTCAGACATCGCAATCACAATCGTGTCGTCGCTCTTTCCAAGTTCATCGATCTGCTCTAGGAGTCTTGCGATCTGATCGTCAGCGTGGTCTAAAAACCCAGCATAAACTTCCATCAATCTGGCAGCCAAGCGCTTTTCGTCAGCATCGAGATCGTCCCAGTCCTGTACGCCAGGATTTTTGGGTGCTAACCGTTGGCCTTCAGGGAGAAGACCAGAGGCGACCTGTCTCTCAAGAATCTTCGCTCGTGCGACATCCCAACCTTCATCAAACCGTCCCTTGTACTTTTGCACATACTCAACCGGTACGTGGTGAGGTGAATGGGCAGCGGCGAACGCTACGTATAGAAAGAACGGCTGTTCTGGATTCGCAGATACCAGCTGGCGAAGCCATTTGCAGGATTGGTCGACGATGTCTTCCGATAAGTGGTAGTTCTCGCTGTGAGATCCTTCAATTCGCTCGTTTCCGGTGATCAGTTCTGGATTCCATTGGTTAGTCTCGCCGGCCAAGAAGCCATGAAAACGGTCGAAACCGCGTTGCAGAGGCCAGTGGTCGTAAGGTCCCGCAGGACTGGTTTCGTGGATGGATCCTAGATGCCACTTACCCGCTGCCAACGCTTGGTAGCCATGCGGCCGAAGCATCTCCGCTAAATTCGCCGCCTCGCGTGATACAAACCCACGCGTGTTGGGAAACCCGTTCGTTATTTCGGCTACCCGACTCATACCTACACTGTGATGATTGCGCCCTGTAAGTAAGCAAGTTCTTGTTGGCGAACAGAGAGGGGTTACGTGGAAATTCGCATAGCGCAGTCCGTCTTCCGCAAGACTATTTAGAGCTCGTGTTTCGATGTCCGACCCATAGCATCCAAATTCCGCGTAACCGACATCATCAAGAATGACGATCACGATATTCGGTTGCTGATTCAACATCGAAGGTTCCGGCGACCAAGCAGCCGTTGATTCAGCGGATGTTCGATTGATCGTTCCAGTGAAGTATTTGTCGTGTTCCATGGCTGTCCGCGGCTCCTTATTTCTAAGATGACTGTCGATAGAGAATTCAGATTTAGTTCAAACTATGACGAGGTTAGTATCCCCACATATGGATTTTCTTTAAAGACTCCTGCATAGTACATTGATAGGAGTCACACGCTCGATGATCGATGTCGCGCGTTTCGCATTGGGAGAGGGAGATGCTTGAAGACAACGAGGACACCCGAATGCGTTTAGAGGCCTTTCGTCGTGTGCAATTCCTTCAGCAGAATAACCGATTCATCTCAGCACGTGACATCCGATTCGGTTTCCAGTTCAATGACAACCGAATCCCACTTGTGAACCCACAACGCGGGATATTCAAGCCGAGACAAATGAGATTTCTCCTCTCCTTGAAAACCGTCATTCCTAGACCGGGTCGCGAGGCATGGTATGACGACCAACTCCATGTTCACGAACGTCTCTACCGTGGTGATGATTCTGTCGAATATGACTTTATGGGAACAAATCCCGAAGCTGCCGAGAATAAGTGGCTTCACGAAGCTTTCCAAAACCAGACCCCGATCATCTACTTTCTTGGGGTCGCACCTGCTCGATACGAAGCGATGATGCCCACCTTTGTCGCTGATTGGGACTTGAATGCGCTTAAGGCGCGTCTCGTATTCGGGTTGCCTCTTCAAGAAGCGCTAACCGACATCGACCTATCAGGACAGACAGCGATTAGCGAATATCCCCAGCATATGGAAGAACGCCGCTATGCACTTCGAACCGTCAAACAGCGATTGCATCAGTCGTCATTTCGCGAAGCACTGATTCACGCGTATCGGGGTCGTTGCGCAGTTTCCGGCATCCCTGAGCCGTTGCTGCTCGACGCTGCTCACATCGCGCCTGACGGTAATGAGCAATTCGGTCAACCGATAGTCCCAAATGGGATTCCCTTGTCAAAAATCCACCACGCCGCGTTTGATGCACATTTGATTGGAATCGATCCCGACTATCGCTTACACGTGTCGGATCGATTGTTAGATAGAAAAGACGGACCGCTGCTTGAGACGCTAAAGCAGCTAAAAGGAACCTCCATCCACTTGCCCCAGCGACAGGTCGACTGGCCTGATCGCGAACGACTTGCGATGCGATTTGAGCAATTTAAGTCTTCACTCTAAAGGCTTATACCAGAATTACTGTATCAAGCGTCTTAGAAACTAACCAGGATAAGAACCGTTTACCAAGTATCGACATAAGGGCGTTTTTTCGTCGTTCGAGGTGGAGTCGGGGGTAGACTCTTCATTCCTTGAACAATAAATGCACGAGTGTCCGCTGGGTCGATGACGTAGCGTGCGCCAGAGTTCACAGCACGAGCAGACTCATAACCTTGCGCAACTCGCTGATCGTAAGCAACCTTCCGCTCCTCCGGATCCTCGATCGCTGCTAACTCCCGGCGAGCCGATAGCTTCACCGCGCCATCAATATTCATTCCTGCAAATTCCGCAGTTGGCCAAGCAACATTGAGAAACGGCACTGATGATGCGCCGCCGATCATTGCTTGAACGCCCAGCCCGTACGCTTTTCTGACCATGATGCCAAACATCGGTGCGGTGCAGTTCGCCCCGATGTTGAAAAGCCGTACCGCATGTCTCACCAGTGCCGTCCGTTCATGGTCCGGGCCCACCATGATGCCGGGACAATCCATGAAAACGACTACTGGGATGTCAAAAGCATCGCATAGCTGGAAGAACCGAGCGCCTTTGTCTGCACCGGGACTATCAACAGCTCCCGCAAGATGCGCAGGATTGTTCGCAACGACGCCCATCGGTCGACCTTCGACGCGAATGAACGAAGTAATGACGCCGATACCGAAGTCTTTTCGAATCTCAAGCACCGAACCTTCGTCCGCAAGCGTCTCGATGATGTCGCGCATTACGTACGCCCGTACGCGATCCTCTGGAATGATGTGGCGCATCCGCCGTTGATCAGGAGCTTCCCATTCTGACACAGGACCTTGGAAGTACGACAGATATCTCTTAACTGTCTCGATCGCGGCGCTATCGTCTTCTACGACAATATCAACATTGCCGTTCAATTCTTGGAATGACATCGACCCAAGATCTGATGCGGAGTGATTACCGATGCCACTCGCTTCAACCACTCCCGGTCCGGTCATGCCGATGGTTGAGTTTTTGGTTGCGATGATGACGTCGCAACACGCTAGAAGCGCCGCATTGCCCGCAAAACAATCGCCTAAGTTGACGCCAACGAGGGGCACTAGACCGGATAGTCGCGCGAATTCAGTGAAGACGCTCGCATCCATGCCTACGCCGCCGTATCCGCCAACGGGCTGACCCTCGCCTTCTGAAAAGAGCACGACAGGAACTCGCCAATCGTGAGCCATTTCGTGAATCTGTTCTTGGCGATAGTGACCGTGTGTGTACGACGCGAACTCATTGTTGCTGTATACAAGCGCGACACGGCTCTGATCTTCTCCGACAAGACCCGTGTTTACGCTGCCAAACCCAATGATGGTTCCGCCCGCTGCCGACCCTGCTACGCCGGGGCCGAACTCTCTAAACGTATCGTCGTCGATAAGATCATCGATGTTTTCGCGTGGCGTGCGACGGTCCCGTTCGCGCAGTGCAGCGACTGCTTCAGATTGCGCAGGATCAAGCCGATCCAGGATCATTTCATTCAGTTCATCAAGATCGCCGCGGGACACGTCGAGATCCATGCCCTCGTCGACTTCAAGCGCACCATCGCCGCTGTCGATTGGATCGATAAAGACGATAGGAAACCCTTCTCGAACCACGTCGCCTTCCGACATAGAAACAGCACAAACAACTCCATTCCGATCTGCACGGATATCGTGTTGCAGTTTCATTGCTTCAACCACGGCCACGGTCTGACCAATTCGGACATCTTGCCCAAGCGCGACGTCGATACCGACGATCGTTCCTTGCATCGGCGCGACTAATCCGACGGAACCTGGCGGGCCGATCGCGTGTTGCACAGTCTCCTCCGCAACGGCCATCTCCTCATAGCCTTCCGGCAACACGTAGCGGCGCGGGGTAGTGGTGGTAGCGAGGGTCTGCATGTGTTCGTCCACGAACCGCGTATGCAACGCACCGCTCTCAAAATCAGGGTGAGCCAAAATGTTCTGCAAGAACCCAACGTTCGTGTCCACACCCTCGATCCGGAACTCGCTCAACGCCCGCGTCGTCCGCGCCACCGCCGCCGCCAGACCCCCCGTCGGCGCATAGCCGATCACCTTCGCCAACAGCGAGTCGAAATTCAGACTCGTCTCGTAACCGCTGTAACCAAACCCGTCCGTCCGAATCCCCGGACCACTCGGCGCCTCATACGCCGTCAGTGTTCCACTTGCCGGGCGGATCGTGCCGTCCTCGCCCACCGCTTCCATGCACACCCGTGCCTGGATCGCGTATCCGCGCGGTTCATGCGGCTGATCCAGATTCAGTTCCGCCAGCGTCGCACCTGCCGCCAGCTGCAACTGTGCCTTCACGATGTCCACGCCCGTGACCTCCTCGGTCACCGTGTGTTCCACCTGCAGCCGCGCGTTGGTCTCGATGAATGCGAATGGCTGTGCCTCGGCCGCACCGGATACATCGACAAGAAACTCGAACGTACCTGCGTTGCAGTACCCGATATGACGCGCCAGGCGCACCGCCGCCTCAAGGATCGCGTCGCGAACCTCACTGTCCAGCGCCGGGGCCGGGGCGACCTCAATGATCTTCTGAAAGTGCCGCTGTACGCTGCATTCTCGTTCGCCTAAATGCGTGATCGCGCCGGTCGCGTCCCCCAGAATCTGGACCTCAACGTGCCGTGCCTGCTGGATGAACTCCTCGACATAGAGTTCGCCGTTACCGAATGCCGCCGTCGCTTCCGCGCTACAGCGCTCAAACGTCGCGGCCACCTCGGCCGCGTCTGACACCATGCGGGAACCACGACCACCGCCGCCACCGATCGCCTTGATCATCATGGCACGACCGTCGCCCAGTTCCTCGAAAAACGACCGGGCTTCGTCCACCGACACCGCATGGTCGATGCCGCGAATGATCGGAACGCCCGCGGCTTCCGCGGTCGCACGCGCTTGCGCCTTGTCGCCGCACAACCGCAGTGTCTCGACCCGCGGCCCCACGAACGTCAGGCCCGCCGCCTCGCACCGTTCCGCGAACGCCGCGTTCTCCGACAGAAACCCGTAGCCCGGATGCACCGCGTCGCAGCCCATGGTCTGCGCCGCCTTGATCAGCTGCTCGATGTCCAGGTAGGCCGCCGCGCCCACGCCGTCCAGCGGGACCACCGCGTCCGCCTTGCCCGTGTGCAGTGCCCCGGCATCGTCCGCCGGCGCCACCCCCACCGTCTCGATGCCTAACTCCGCCGCCGCACGCATCACGCGGATCGCAATCTCGCCTCGATTCGCTACCAGTAACTTCATATCGCTATATCCGTATTCACTCGACCTATCACTACCACGTATCCACGTTAGGTCGTTTCTTTTCCTTACGAGGACCGACTGGCGGAACGCTCCTGAGTCCTTGTGCGATCCAAGCTCGTGTATCGGCCGGATCGATGACGTCGTCAATTCCGTAATTAGTACCGCCCGCGTTCACCGCCCGAACTCGATCCACGTGCGCGTCCAAAAGGCGACCAAAAACTGCCTCACGTTCACTAGCGGAATCGATGCGATCTAGTTCTTCGCCGTAGGTTAAGTTCACGCGCCCATCGATTGACATCTCGGAGAACTCTGCCGTTGGCCAAGCAACCGTGAAAAACGGTTCGAGTGAGCTGCCACCAACCATCGCACGGACGCCCATACCGTACGCTTTTCGGATCACGACACCGAAGAAAGGTGTTGTCATGTTCGCCCCAGTCACAAACAGACGACCTACTTTCCTGAGAAGCGCATTTCGTTCGTAATCTGGTCCTAACGCAATCCCTGGACAGTCCATCAGTGACAAAACGGGGATGTCGAATGTATCGCAGAGTTGTAGGAAGCGAGCGCCTTTGTCCGCTGCATCGCTATCGATCGCGCCCGAAAGATGACTGGGGTTATTGGCAATCAGACCCAGCGGCATACCCTCAACCCGCAAAAACGCCGTGATGATCCCGACGCCAAATTCCCTCCGAATCTCAAGAATCGACCCTTCGTCTGCGATCGTCTCGATGATGTCGCGCATGTCGTACGCCGCACTTCGTTTTTCCGGCACGGCGTGTCTCAATGGCAGCTGATCCTTCGATTCCCAGTCAGTGAACGCACCTTGGAAGTAGGACAGATATTGTTTTGTGGTCTCGATGGCGTCTTCATCGTCCTCAACAAGGATGTCCACGACACCATTCGGTACCTGAAAGGACATTGGGCCAACTTCCTCCGGCGTGTAGATGCCTAAGCCACCGCCTTCGATCATCGCGGGTCCCCCGAGGCCAATCGTGGAGTTTTTCGCTGCGATGATCACATCGCAAGACGCAAGCATGACCGTGTTCCCGGCGAAACAACGACCGGAATTCACGCCTACAAGCGGTACGAGACCGCTCAGATCGCAGAGTTTCGTAAAGGTATAAGAGTCAGTTGGTACACCGCCACCGCCACGACCGGCGACATCGACGTTTGATCGACGGGAGCGCGGAGGCTCTTCACCGGGTTTCCGAAGACCCGTCTCGATCGCCAAATCTTGCACCTGCGCGCGTTCCCCACCGCTGATGCCCGGTCGTCCACCGCCTCCTTCCGCAAACAACACTAAAGGCATGCGATAACGACCTGCCAGCTCGTACATGCGATCTTGTTTGTAGTGCCCACGACCGCCCTGAGTGCCTGCAACGACCATGTAGTCGTAATGCACAGCCACGGCTCGCGACTGTTCTGGAGGAAATCGGTCACCGTTTATGTAACCAATACCCATCACCAAACCGTCGGCTTGTGTCGTTTCACGTAACCACTGCTGGTCCTGCCAACTCGCTGCAGTTACTAGCGGACCGTATTCGCGAAACGAGCCATCCATGAGATGCGCGATGTTCTCTTGCGGGCTCCGTTGTTCTTTGCCGTGGCGCCGCGCAATCTTTTCAGCACGAAAGTCATCATGAATAAAGGTTCGACGATGATCTAGTAGCTCAAGATCGCTTCGCGGAGTAGCGAGATCAGGCGCCTCTGACTCATCCACCCAATCGCTTTCCTCATCCGATACGTCGATCTCCAGAAGCGTATCACCAGCGGCAACGGAATCGCCGCTTGCCACGAAGACGCCATCGATCTTCCCGCTTGTTTCCGCACGAACGACGTGTTCCAGTTCAAGCAGCTCAATCGTTGCGACTGGTTGACCTGTTAGTACGTCGTCGCCTTCTGCCGCTTCAATGCTCAGAATCAACCCTGGTACAGGTGCGCTTACCGCAAACGGTCCGGTCGGTTCCTCGTCGTCCGATTCACTCTCTTGCGACTTTACCTGACTATCGTGCGTGAATAGTGCCAAGGGATCCCGAGCATCTTCGACACGAGCGCCTGCATAGCCGTCAGCTTGTGACGCAACTTCGTGACCCTCCGGCAACACGTAGCGGCGCGGGGTAGTGGTGGTAGCGAGGGTCTGCATGTGTTCGTCCACGAACCGCGTATGCAACGCACCGCTCTCAAAATCAGGGTGAGCCAAAATGTTCTGCAAGAACCCAACGTTCGTGTCCACACCCTCGATCCGGAACTCGCTCAACGCCCGCGTCGTCCGCGCCACCGCCGCCGCCAGACCCCCCGTCGGCGCATAGCCGATCACCTTCGCCAACAGCGAGTCGAAATTCAGACTCGTCTCGTAACCGCTGTAACCAAACCCGTCCGTCCGAATCCCCGGACCACTCGGCGCCTCATACGCCGTCAGTGTTCCACTTGCCGGGCGGATCGTGCCGTCCTCGCCCACCGCTTCCATGCACACCCGTGCCTGGATCGCGTATCCGCGCGGTTCATGCGGCTGATCCAGATTCAGTTCCGCCAGCGTCGCACCTGCCGCCAGCTGCAACTGTGCCTTCACGATGTCCACGCCCGTGACCTCCTCGGTCACCGTGTGTTCCACCTGCAGCCGCGCGTTGGTCTCGATGAATGCGAATGGCTGTGCCTCGGCCGCACCGGATACATCGACAAGAAACTCGAACGTACCTGCGTTGCAGTACCCGATATGACGCGCCAGGCGCACCGCCGCCTCAAGGATCGCGTCGCGAACCTCACTGTCCAGCGCCGGGGCCGGGGCGACCTCAATGATCTTCTGAAAGTGCCGCTGTACGCTGCATTCTCGTTCGCCTAAATGCGTGATCGCGCCGGTCGCGTCCCCCAGAATCTGGACCTCAACGTGCCGTGCCTGCTGGATGAACTCCTCGACATAGAGTTCGCCGTTACCGAATGCCGCCGTCGCTTCCGCGCTACAGCGCTCAAACGTCGCGGCCACCTCGGCCGCGTCTGACACCATGCGGGAACCACGACCACCGCCGCCACCGATCGCCTTGATCATCATGGCACGACCGTCGCCCAGTTCCTCGAAAAACGACCGGGCTTCGTCCACCGACACCGCATGGTCGATGCCGCGAATGATCGGAACGCCCGCGGCTTCCGCGGTCGCACGCGCTTGCGCCTTGTCGCCGCACAACCGCAGTGTCTCGACCCGCGGCCCCACGAACGTCAGGCCCGCCGCCTCGCACCGTTCCGCGAACGCCGCGTTCTCCGACAGAAACCCGTAGCCCGGATGCACCGCGTCGCAGCCCATGGTCTGCGCCGCCTTGATCAGCTGCTCGATGTCCAGGTAGGCCGCCGCGCCCACGCCGTCCAGCGGGACCACCGCGTCCGCCTTGCCCGTGTGCAGTGCCCCGGCATCGTCCGCCGGCGCCACCCCCACCGTCTCGATGCCTAACTCCGCCGCCGCACGCATCACGCGGATCGCAATCTCGCCTCGATTCGCTACCAGTAACTTCATCCTGATTTGTTTCTCATCGAATATAGTGGGTTCATGTATTTATTGGGGTTGAGAAGGATAATGAGCACTAAACTTACTTCTGACCCGCCGCAACCGATCGGCGATTCAGAGTCGACCGCTTCAATTTTTGCGCCACGCATAATGCGCGCTTCTCGAGACTAGGCACCGCCATGACCACGGCTTCGCAGGCCGCACCTGTGGACACCATTCTGCAGCGAGCTCTAAACGGCGAACGCCCATCGGAGACGGACGCGCTCGCACTAGCGAATTTCGAGGAAACCGATGCGCTTGCGGATATAGCCTCCCAACTCCGTGATCAAGGCTTTCTGAATCTCGTCACCTATTCGAAGAAGGTTTTCATCCCGCTCACGCACTTGTGTCGAGACGTCTGCCATTACTGCACATTTGCACAAACGCCTTCCAAGCTCGACAACCCTTATATGGATCTCGATGCTGTTCTGGAAGTTGCCCAACGCGGCGCCGATGTTGGCTGCAAGGAAGCCCTATTTACGTTGGGAGAAAAACCGGAACTGCGCTATCGAGCCGCACGGGAATGGTTGGCTGATCGTGGCTACGCCAGCACTCTTGAGTATCTCCGCGAGGCGGCGGAAGCGGTTTTTGAGCAAACAGGACTGCTACCACACTTGAATCCCGGCAACATGACCCCTGACGAGATGGCCGTGTTGCGACAAGCATCGTTTTCGATGGGGATCATGTTGGAATCGGCTTCGGAACGCTTGACCGAAAAAGGGATGCCGCACTACGGCTCGCCAGATAAAGATCCCGCCGTTCGTCTGCAAACACTCGACGATGCCGGTGCGGCGAAAATCCCGTTCACCACCGGCATTCTCATTGGTATCGGGGAAACACGCCGAGAGCGAGTCGAGTCTCTCCTGGCAATACGTCAAACACACGAACGCCACGGTCACATACAAGAAGTCATCGTGCAGAACTTCCGTGCGAAGCCTGGCACGAAAATGCGTAGCGCACCAGAACCCGATCTGAACGAGCTGCTTTGGACCATCGCGGTAGCACGAATCATTTTCGGCTCTGAAATGAGTATCCAGGCACCTCCGAATCTCAGTCCAGGCGTCCTTCAACAGATTGTGGCCGCGGGGATTAACGACTGGGGAGGCGTGTCGCCGTTAACACCGGACTTTGTGAACCCGGAAGCGCCATGGCCTCACCTGGATGAATTAACCCGAGAAACCTCGGCCGCAGGCAAGGAACTCCATGAACGGCTGACAATTTACCCTCAATATGTCCATGACGTCGAGCATTGGGTTGATTCGAAGATATTTAGCAGTGTACTAGATAGAGTCGATGGTGAGGGGCTACCGCGGACGGATGACTGGTGTCCCGGCGATGAAACGTCGCCACCAGCTTCCGTGATAGAGCAAACCCACTCCACGCCGACATCGGTCTCAAGCGATATCTCAGCCATCCTGTCTCGCGCCGTCGTAGCGGAGGACCTTACCGAAACGGAAATCGTCCGCTTAATTCGCGCTCGGGGAGACGACTTTAACGCAGTCATCCAGACAGCGGACCAGCTTCGGCAGAAACACAACGGAGACGTCGTCTCATTTGTCGTTAACCGCAACATCAACTACACCAACATTTGCTATTTCAAGTGTCAGTTCTGCGCTTTCTCGAAAGGGAAACTTGCGGAAAATCTGCGCGGACGCCCTTATGACCTAAGTCACGAGGAAATCCAACGTCGTACCCTAGAGGCATGGGAGCGTGGTGGCACAGAAGTGTGCATGCAAGGCGGAATTCATCCTGAGTACACCGGCGCAACCTACATCGACATCTTAAAGGCGGTCAAAGAAGCAGTACCTGAGATGCACATCCATGCTTTCTCGCCATTGGAAGTGTGGCAAGGAGCTGCTACTTCGAACCTTCCACTTGACGAGTACCTCGTTCGTCTGAAAGAGGCGGGTCTCAATACGTTGCCAGGAACAGCAGCAGAAATCCTTGATGACGAAGTCCGGGCGGTCATCTGTCCCGACAAAATCAACACAGACCAGTGGCTCGAGGTCATGGAAACCGCTCACCAAGTGGGATTTCGAACCACGGCGACGATCATGTACGGCCACGTCGACCAACCGAAGCATTGGGCACGACATTTGATTCGGATTCGAGACCTGCAGAAGCGAACAGGCGGTTTCACAGAATTCGTTCCGCTTCCATTCGTACACATGGAAGCGCCGCTCTACCTAAAAGGTCGCGCGCGACGTGGGCCCACGTTCCGAGAAGCCATTCTGGTACACGCTATCGCCCGTATTGCTCTAAATCCCTACATCACGAACATACAAGCCAGCTGGGTGAAGCTTGGGCATGATGGCCTACTTGCAGCACTGAACGCCGGATGCAATGATCTCGGTGGAACTTTAATGAACGAGAGTATCACTCGCGCTGCGGGGGCAGAACATGGTCAAGAGACATCGCCTTCGCGGATGATTTCATTGATCGAATCGGCTGGACGTATTCCGAAGCAACGCACGACGATCTATGGTGAGGTAGATCCCGTCATGTCCCAACGGGGGCTCGACGCTTCAGACCTAGTCGCGATTACCAATACGCCAGCCAAAAAATACGAACGCAAACGTTCTCATCAACTCGTTAAGAACCTAGTTGCAACAGGTTAGGGTGTTTTGACGCGCTTCTAACGGAAGTTCTACTAGGTTTAGGTCATGCGCTATCCGGGCTTTCCACTCTAACATTCCAAGAATAGACGTTAAAGTCTCTACTAATCCCCCGCACGTTTGAATGGCTTTGGGGGCAACAACGCCGATTAACGACTTTAAATCGAGATCGTTGCTAGTCCTCAAGCCGCAATAAGTCCTTATCTCCTCCCGTTGCGACTACGTTATCCGTAACGACAAACTCTTCTGCAAGTCGCATCAGGTAGTTCGGCCCTCCCGCTTTTGGTCCCGTGCCTGAGAGACCGTGACCACCGAACGGTTGAACGCCAACCGTCGCACCGATCATGTCCCGATTAATGTAGGAGTTGCCCGCTCCGATGGCGTCCGCAGCAATCTGAGCTCGTTTCTGGATCCGCGTCTGGACGCCAAACGTCAGTCCAAACCCCGAATCTCGCACCGCCTCAAGCGTTTCTTTCCAATTTGCTGTTGCGTACGTGTATACATGGAGTACTGGGCCGAATATCTCCTCTTGAACGGCGTCGATCGAATCGACTTTAACTATCGTGGGTGGACAATGCGTTGACTGAAGTGGCGTTTCAAGCTCAACCTGATAAAGAATGTTCTCGTGAACGCGCTCAATGTACGCGTTCAGCCTACTTAGCGCCTCCACATCAATGATGGGACCGACGTCCGTCGCTTCATCACCAGGGTCGCCTACCTCAAGCAGGCGAGTCGCGTCGATCAACATTTTTAACAATGCGTCTGCGACATCATCTTGGATACACAACAAACGCAATGCAGAGCATCGTTGTCCAGCCGAACGAAACGCCGACGAAATGATGTCATTGACGGTTTGCTCCAACAACACAGACGAATCGACCAGCATCGCATTCACGCCGCCCGTTTCCGCGATCAGAGGTACGATGGGTCCATCTCGATTCGCTAACGTTCTTTGAATGGCTTTCGCGGCGGCAAAAGATCCGGTGAAGGCAACTCCAGCACATTTTTCATGCTTTACCAATTGCTCGCCAACCTTTCCGCCGCCATAGGCTATTTGAAGGGTACCTTCCGGCAACCCGGCCTCTTCAAACAACTTAACTGCGTATCGCCCCACCATCGGAGTCTGCTCAGCAGGTTTCGCGATAACAGCATTTCCAGCCCCGAGCGCTGCCGCAACCTGACCAACAAATATCGCTAAAGGGAAGTTCCATGGTGCGATGCACACGACAACGCCTCGGCCACGATAACTTAATACGTTTATCTCGCCTGTCGGACCTTTGAGGGTTTCAGGACTAAATTGACGCTCGCATTCAGCGCCGTAGTAGCGACAAAAGTCAACGGCTTCGCGTACTTCAGCGATGGCGTCCATCAAGGTCTTACCCGCTTCGTCGCGAAGCAAGCGGATTAGTTGCGCTCGTTGACGTTCAAGCAACCCCGCATAGTGCTCAAGTATTTCCCGCCGATCGGGAGCTGAAACTCGTGACCACTTCATATACGCTTGCGACGCTTTGTCGAATGATTGGGCTATCGTCGTCTTGGAACTCGTTCTTATTGGTCGTGATCCAACGGGTGACGATTCGACGACGGCA